>CAVYFO010000030.1:0-68551 GCA_963767755.1 uncultured Acidobacteriota bacterium
ATCAAGGAAGTGCTGCTGCCGGCAGACAACGAGCCGAACGCCGTAGCGGATCTGCCGCCGGAAATTCTCGGCGACATCAAGATCGCCACCGTGCGGAATCTCGATGAAGTGTGCGGCGTGCGCCTGCTGTCGAAGGATGCGGTGGCGCCGCCGGTGGTGCCGCATGCGGAGCTCGAAACCGAAGCGCGTGGGGCCGGAGGTTCCGCGGGCAATTCATTGAAGGGGAAGTGAGTAGCGGACGGTCAATAGTGGATCGGCTGGAGCGCGGTGGGCCGTTCCCTCGAGGAAAACAGAAAAAGAAAAGCCCAGCGAGCCAAGTTTCGCTGGGCTTTTTGTTTTTAGGGAGGCGCACGGTGGGCAAAATGGAACTCCTGCTACCATGGTCTTCGACGACAGCGGGGCGCGATGTAACGTGGTCCTACAAGAGCCGGTGATGGCGGGCGAAAAACAGATCAAGACGGACGCGGCGGGAAAGCTGGCGCAAGGGCTCATCGAGAGCCTGCAGCGGGAAAGGATTATTCCGCGGTTTGTTGATTCGTACGTCGTGGAGCACGGGCGGCATGCGTTGCAGGTGCACGCCTCGCTTTACCGCGATTTGCTCGAACTGCTGCGGCGGGAGGCGTTGTTAGCGGTGACGGCGCGGGCGCTGGAAATCACGTATGCCGAGCCGCTACCTTGCGGCAGAGGGAAACCGCGGCCCATGTTGCAGAAGGACGGAGCGGCGTTTCGGAAAAAGTTCCTTGCGGCGCTGACGAGACAGGAGAAATGGAGCGCGGGAGACGCGCTGGATTTTCAGAGGGACTTGCAGGTGTACGAGGAATTGCTGGCGCGCAATAGCGCGACACGAAGAAACCGCAAACCGTTCGAAGCGGCGAATCATCCATTCGTGGACCGGTGCGCGTTTCTGCTGGATTCGTCTTTTTTGGAAAAGGCGCGTGTTGCAGCAAGCCGCGCGTTAAATGAACTCGAAAACCTCGCCGGTCATGTGACAGGTTCCGTTTTGCACGGTAAAGAGAAAGCGCCCGCGCCGCGCTAACGCTACTGTTCGAACGCCTTCATCGAAAATGCCGGCTGGCCCGCCAGGGCTGTCCGGAATCCATAAATCGTCAGGGCGGCGATCGCCGTCATTCCCACTAGCGAAGGCGCTGCATACCACCGCGACAAGTGGATCGTTGCCGGGAAAATCAGGAGCACCTGCTGCACCACCAGGCCGACCAGCAACGCCAACAACCCAAAGCGTTTTAGTACCAGCAGAAACGAAAGATACAAAACCACCAGGAACACGGCGCTGATCCACGGATACTCGCTGCTGTCGTTCCCCAGCGAAAGCAGCGTCCCCGCGATAGCCACTACAATCGCCGCGATCCACGCCCTCCGCAATATCCGCTGCAGTACGAACAGCATAAAAAAAATCCCCAGCGAATCGATTGTTTGGCCCAAAACGAACAGAAGCACTTGCGCCAGCGCGTGCCGCAATCCCAGCAGCGATTCCGTCGAAACTCCTCCCGGAATCGGCGGTAGCTTCCCAAACAGCGGGAGCAGGAAATTGTCGCTCGCCTCCACCAGAAATATCAACACGCCGTATACCGATCCGATCAACAGGTCTCGCCCCACCAGCGGATCACGCAGCTTCCCCGCCAGCAGCCGCGTCCACGAAATCAGGGTTTCCGGTTCCCTCCGCCGCACGAAGGGCTCGAGCGCCACGTACAGCACCATCGCGAAAAAGGTCCGCAGCGCCGCCGAGGCCACCGCCGTCAGAAAGCTGATCGCCTCCAGAAAATTCGGCAAATGATGAGTGCTCAGAATCCACACCACCAGGAACGTCACGAACACGAAAGCTCCCAGCCGCGCCGCACCCTTCATATCCGCGCGATTCGCTCTAATATTCGAGTGCGCCAGCGCCACGCCACCGACAAACACCGTTAGGATCAGCAACACGATCAGCACCGACGCTATCTTTTGCTGCCGGGTCAAGTCTGTCTCGGTGTCCCGCCCCGGCTTGGTCCAAGGAAAGATCATTCGGTAGTACACCGGCTGGCCGTGAAACGCCGCTGCCTCCACCCGAATCGGTACGTCCGCCCGCTGCGGAAAGGTTCCCGTCCATGCCAGCCGCGAATCCGTCGGCACCAGCGGGGCCCACTCCGGCGCGGCCGCGCGAAACTCCGCGATATTCAATCCGCCGGCTGCAAAAAATCCCGCCCAGTCCGGCGTCTTTGCGTTCTGCGGCGGCGCACTTTTCTCCGGTGGCACCACTTCGAAATGCACCAGCCGTCCCGTCGTATCCAGCACCACCAAGGCCATGGCCGTGGTGTCCATCGCCGGATCGCCAGGGTACACCTGCCCTCCGCCCAACGCCCCCGGCCCAAAAAATTCCTGAGCAAAAAGTGGATTCGGACTCTGCCGGTACCAAAACGTCATCGCCGGCAGGCCGCTTTTCGCCAGCGCATCCCACCGCGCTCGGCTCTTGTCGTGCGTCTGGACGTATTTCAAATACCCGCCGTTAATCTCAAATCCGTACGCCGTATCCGCCGCCGCGTCCGGCGGCAGCCCCAGGCGCCCAATGATCTCGCGCGCCCGCGTCGCCAAAACTTCGGGAGGACTATCGAGCGTCACCCGATTCACCAATTGCGTCGACTCCGCGATGAGCAGCGAGGCCACCAGACCGAGCGCCACAATCGCCAGCAGCACCAGCGCTACTCGCGGCCGCATCCCTTCCTTCGCCCCAGATGCCGCCACCATCTCCGGCGATGGCGTTTCACCAGCTGCGAGTGCCGCTGCGAGAGGATCGCCGCCGGGAAGCGCGGCGGCAACTTGCAGAGCGGATACGGGGCGTTTTGCGGGATCGCTTTCGAGGCAGCGGAGAATCACGCGCTCGATCAGAGGATCGAGGTCACGCACGAGAGTCGAAGGGTTGGTGATTGTGCCTTGCTCACGAAGTTTAATGAGTTCGGGAAGCGTGGATGCTTCGAAGGCGCGCTTTCCGGTGAGGATTTCGTAGAGGATCAAACCAAGCGAATAGATGTCGCTCTTGGTCGTGACTTCTTTTCCGGCGAGTTGTTCCGGAGCCATGTAGGCAGGCGTGCCGGCGCGAATATCCGCGCCCTGGATGCTCGCGGCGATTCCTGCGAGGCCAAAATCGGTGATGCGGATTTTTCCAGCACCATCGAGCATGACGTTGGCGGGCTTGAGATCGCGATGAATGACGCCCCGCTCGTGAGCGGCGGCGAGGCCTGCACAGATTTGGCGGGCGACTTCGGTGGCTTTGTCCGGCGAAAGCCTGCCAATGCGCCGGACGACGGAGGCGAGATCTTCGCCGTCGACGTATTCCATGGAAAGAAACGGAACGCCGTCCGCGTCACCGATATCGAAGACGCGGCATACGTTTGGATGGGAGACTTGGCGGGCGATGCGAACTTCGGAGTGAAATCGCGCGAGAGCGGCTTCATCTTGCGAGAGCGCTTCGGGAAGAAACTTGATGGCAACGACCTGGCCAAGCTTCATGTCTTCGGCGCGA
Source organism: uncultured Acidobacteriota bacterium (assembly GCA_963767755.1). GTDB lineage: Bacteria > Acidobacteriota > Terriglobia > Acidiferrales > UBA7541 > Acidiferrum. The sequence goes on from CAVYFO010000030.1 coordinate 3,515, forward strand.
TAGACCTCGCCCATCCCTCCACGGCCGGCGATGGCTACGACGCGATAGCGCTCGGCGATCATCTGGCCGGGCGAAAAGCGGCCGCCGCCGATGGGGTCGGAGCTGGTGAGCTTTCCACTGGTACCGCTGCCGGAAGGGGTGCGCGGAGGACGCACCGGAGTCGGGGCGGAGGATGGTTTGCGCGGAGGCGGGGTCGCTGGAGGTGCGATGGTCTCTTGCACGCCGTTCAGTTCTTCGGAGTCGATGGTGGCAGCTGCGTTTAGATCGAGCGCCCCGCCGCAAGCGCAGCAAAATCGCCCCGATGAAGAAACTTGTGCGCCACAGGAAGAGCAATACATGGGAGGCGAGATTTTACCATTGGAGGCCGCTTGCCGCGAACGCCAAAGAAGGCCGCCAGCGAGCAGCCCGATTATGATCTAGGAGATGCGCTCCACCTGTACGGCAGTGCCGTAGGCCAGCACTTCGGTGACGCCCTGCATGACTTCCGTGGCGTCGTAGCGCATGGATATGACTGCGTTTGCTCCGTGTTCGCCGGCATGTTGCAGCAGCAGTTCGTAGGCGTCCTCGCGAGCCTTCTCGCACAGGTTGGTGAGGATGGTGATGTTTCCGCCGACGATCGTTTGCAGAGCCGCGCCGAGATTGCCGATGACGCTGCGCGACCTGACGATGATGCCGCGCACGATTCCGAAATTTCGAACGATGCGGTAGCCGGGTATTTCGAGTGCGGTGGTAACCATGGCAGAATCCACACGATTGGGCATCTTTTCCCTCCTCGGAAAGGACGTTTACCGGTGCGATTCTACCCGCACACGCGGCCATGCGCGAGCGCAAGCTGTCTGCTATTCTCGAAGAGCGTGGAAATCCTATTCTATATTCTGGCGATTCCCCAAATCCTTCTGGGCCTCTACCTGATCGGGCAGGGAGTTCAGTGGCTGGGGTATGCGCGGCGGCGGCTGCACACGGATCCGGGCTTTTACTCTCCTAAAGTGGCGGTGCTCTGCCCGTGCAAAGGGATCGAGCCGGCGCTGGAGCGAAATCTCGTGGCGCTTACGGAATTCGATTATCAAAACTACGAGATTTTCTTTCTGATCGCTTCGGCCAGCGATCCGGCTTACAACATCGTGAAGCGCGTGGTTTCCTCATCGCGCGCAAAAGCGCATGTGGTGCTCACGGAGAAGCCGGACGGCTGCGGAGAGAAAGTGAACAATTTGCGGCTGGGGCTGGTCCAAATGCCGCCGGATTTCGACGTGCTTACCTTTGTGGATTCCGACGGCCGGCCGGGAAGAAACTGGCTGCATCGGATGGTCGCTCCACTGGCCGACTCGCGCATCGGAGCGACGACCACGATGCGCTGGTTGATTCCGAACCGGAACAATCTGCCGACCGCGCTGCTCGCAGCTTGGAACGCTCCGATTGTCACGATGTTGAGCGAGAAAGGAAAGAATTTTTGCTGGGGCGGAGGAACGGCCATTCGGCGCAGCGTATTCGATCAATCGGCAGTCGCCGAAGCATGGCGGCATTCGGTCAGCGATGACTATTCGATGACGCGCGCGCTGGAGCAAGCAAACCGTTCTATCGTCTTTTTGCCGGAGTGTATTGTGCCGTCATTCGTGGAAACAGATTTTACCGGACTGATGGAATTTACAAACAGGCAGGTGCTGATCACGCGCGTGTATGCGGAAAAAATATGGGCGATCGCCGCCGGCACGCATCTGCTTTACTGCCTGACTCTCCTGTTGGGAACGTTGCTGACTCTGAGCGCTTTTTTCGCTTCGCTTGCCGCGTTTCCTTTTGCCGCTCTGACTTTCTTGCCGGTGCTGCTCTCGATGATTCGAGGCGCGCTGCGTGCAGCGGGGGTCTCGGAAGTCTTGCCCGCCTACAAATCACAAATAGCGGGACAGGCGTGGATCTATGTGTTGTTGACTGTTTTCGTTCCCTTTCTTTACGTAGCGAACTTCTTCACTTCATTGATCACGCGAAAGATACGCTGGCGCGGCGTGACATACGAGGTAATTTCTCCCGAGCAGACACGCGTTCTCTCGTACTGAATGCGAGTGCAGGGATAGAGATCTCTCGCCGAAAACAAAAAGATTTCCACAGATTTATCCACAGAAGGCTTTCCACGGGGCGCAGCACGGGATGTGCCGAATCGAGACTCAGCTCGCATTGTGACTAAACCTTCACCGCCAATCGAGAACGTTGCGCAATGTTGCCGGCGGATGCATGCGGTTCATCCACGATAAGACGATGCATTGCCAAGTTATGGAAAAATTTCGCCTACTATGCAATTCCTACCCGCGAGTCTCCCGATTTCCATACGAAGTCTGCAGCTAAGTACCCCATTTCTGAACGAGTTGTGCTTTATGGAAATCGGTAGAAAAAGTGCACCGATGGAGCGGTTCGGTCACTTGACGCAGGCGAACTGGCAGGGAGCTCCTTCTTGCGGCTCGGTGCAGCTATTCTGAGGGTCCAGGCACCGGGTTGACATCCCTGTGTGTCGAGTTCTTACCTGGCCGCTTGCCTACGCAGTGAACTTGACTCCTGACGGGGGTTCAATCTAAAGTAAAGCTTCGGTGGCGTCACGAAGCTGCGTACTGAGGGGTGCGTGTGAAACTTATCCGCAGAAGTGAGCAGCATCATCCTTTGAGCAGTTCCCGCCCAGAAATTCCCCGCGATCATTATTATTTCTATGAAAAAAACACTGGCGTCACACATTTTCACGTCGAAGCAGGCCCCGATGGATGTTTTCCCGTTGATCAGGCCGCTGGTTTGCTGGCGATGCACTGCATGGTGCGTGGCCAGTCGCCCAACGACTACTTAGTGATGGTCAGGGCGGAAAACGGTCTCTTGGAAGGCCTTACTGAAAAAGCGGAAAAACTCTTGCAGGCCGGGCATTCTGTCGGCAGTCCGGTGAAGCTTACGCGCCGCGAGGAGGAAGTGCTTGGCGGCGTGATGAAGAGTCTGGCAAACAAAGAGATTGCGGCGACTTTGAATCTTTCCGAGCGCACCGTGAAATTCCACGTGTCGTCGTTGCTGGCGAAGTTTCGCGTGCGCGGGCGCATGGAGCTGGTACGCGAAGCTTCCCGCAACACGATTGGTGCCATGCCCATGCCTTTGCCCGCCGCGACGAGAGAAGCGCGGACGTTTGCGCCGGTGCCGCATCACTATGGCGCGGGGTCACGCAGCACTACCCTGGTTCCATTGGCAAAACGGCCCATGATGGCTTAACCCAAATTCAAAGACAGGAAGCTGTGAGAAAGCGAAGGCCCGGTCCGAGCAAATTGGATCGGGCCTTCCTGCGTTAAATTCAGCGATGCATTGCCGATGCGTTCTTGGGCTTATCACTTTTTTGCGGAAGCGTAGTGTTGGGCAGCGGAATCCCAATTGATTACGTTCCACCACGCCTTGATGTAATCACCGCGGACGTTCTGATACTTCAAGTAATAGGCATGCTCCCAAACGTCGAGGCCAAGAACAGCCTTGCCGCCGAGCAGGAAGGGAGTGTCCTGATTCGGAGTCGAGTCGATGGCGAGCTCCCCATCCTTGACGATGAGCCAAGCCCAGCCGGAACCGAAGCGGCCGAGGCCAGCGGCAGTAAATTTCGCCTGAAATTCAGCAAAGGAGCCAAAAGCCGACTTGATGGCCGCGCCCAGATCGCCTGTGGGTTCACCACCTCCACCTTTCTTCAACTGCGTCCAGAAAAGCGTGTGGTTCCAGTGCCCGCCGGCGTTGTTGCGAACGGCGGCGCGAATGTTCTCCGGGATGGAGTCGAGGCTCTTCAAAAGATCCTCAAGCGATTTGGATTGAAGATCGGCGTGGCCATCGAGGGCCTTATTCAGGTTGGTGACATAAGCCCCATGGTGTTTGTCGTGATGAATTTCCATGGTTCTGGCATCGATGTAGGGTTCGAGATCGTCGAATGGGTACAGCAACGGGGGCACGGTGAATGCCACGGGTTATTCCTCCAGTTTGAGATTTGAATCAACATCCAACGCGGGGCCGGAGCGAAAAAGCAGCGCTGCCCGCTCCAAGCAATCCCGCACCGACAATCCCGGAACAAACCAGGAATTTCCGGCGATGCACGGGGTTCTCCTGCGGCGAGGAGGCTGGCCAACCAGCCGACTGTATCATACTGCTCTTCAATGAGGGGCCTCAATGGGGGCTTTTGGGAGCCGCTCCTGAAATGAGGAGCTGAGCTCCGAAAACGCGCCGCTTAAATTAGATGCGGGAAAGCGCCCATTGGGCAGATTCCGCGATCACTGGATCGGAAGAAGCCGAAAGCCGTCTTAGGAGCGTGCAGATTCTCTCGCGAGGGCTCGATCCCGGCGGAGGTGCGGAATTGCCAATGGCAATGCAAGCGTTACGCACGAGGCCGTGCCACTTCGTGCGCTTTATGGCGCTTCCGCGGAAGGCCGCTCGGAATTGTTCTTCCGTAAGTCCAGCGAGCCACTCCAGGCGCGGCAAGAATAGCGACTCATCGTCGTCCGCTTGCGCACCAGATGCAAAGAACTCTTGCGGCTCGCTGCGTCCGGCGCTCGGGAAAGTCCGCGGCTGAAATGCCGCAGCTTGCGTCACTGGGGCGCGCCGATTCCAAGGGCAAACGTCCTGACAAATATCGCAGCCGAAGACGTGGCGGCCCATGGGTTGGCGGAGCACTTCGGAGATGCTGCCGCGAAGCTCGATGGTCAGATAGGAAATGCACAGGCGTGCATCCATTATGTACGGCTCGACGAGCGCCCCCGTCGGGCAGGCGTCGATGCATTTTGTGCAGGAGCCGCAGAGGTCCGGCGGCGGCAACTCGTCGGGGCCAAGAGTGGGCGAAATATCGAGAGTCGTGAGAATCACGCCGAGAAAGAACCAGGAGCCCAGTTTCGAGTTCAACAGGAGCGTGTTTTTTCCGAGCCAGCCGAGGCCCGCATACCTGGCAAAGACTCGCTCATTCAGCGGCCCGGTGTCGGCGTAAATACGCGTTTCAAATGGCTGCGTAAAACGCTTCACAAGAATGCCGGCGAACTTTTGCAGTCTTTGCCGAAGGACTTCGTGGTAGTCCTGTCCCCAGGCGTAACGAGAAATCCAGCCTCGTGGTTCGGTTTGGTCCAACTGGAAAGCATCGACCGATCGCGGCGCTGAGGAATTGTAGTTTAACCCGCAAACGATGACGCTACGAAGCCCCGGCATGATGCTTTGCGGATCGATACGGCGGGAGTCGGACAGATATTTCATCTCGCCGGCGTAGCCCCGCGCCAGCCATTCTTTTGCGAGGTCGAGCTCGGTGAATCTTTGTGCGCGGACAACGCCACAAAGATCAAACCCCAGGGCGACGGCCTGTTCGGCAATCCACGCGGCTTCGGAACTGTTGTTCATAGATACGGTGTGAGAATAGCTCCAGCAGAATTGTGCCGCAGGATGCCGCTCGATGCGAGCGCTGCGCAAGACGGAAACTTGAGCTTCCCCGGAACGAATAGAAGACTATTGGAAACTGCTCAAAGCGGTGCTCTCGTCGGTGTAAACGTCAAAGACGGTATAGAGCTTCGTGAGCTGGAGCAAATCGTGGACTTTCTTCGTCAGGTGTAACAACTTCAGCTCGCCGCCGCGACCCTTCGCAGTCGTGTAAGCGCTCACGAGTTCGCCGATGCCTGAGCTATCGATGTAATCCACGTCCGCGAGATTGAGCACGATGCGGGTGCGCTGATCATCCAGCAAACCGCGGACCGTCTTGCGCAGCAGGGCGCTGCCTTCGCCGAGCGTAATCCGCCCGCTCAGATCCACGACGGTGGCTTGGCTGGCATCTCGATGTGTTGCGCGTAGCGCCATAATTCCCTCTAAGCTCCCTGGTGCGGGGAAGCACCTTGGCTTCCCTGGCCATTGGTTCCCGGGTTGTCTGGCAATGGCAGTTTCTTGGACATCACGATTTCGGCACCGCCCGTGCGGCCGAGCACCACGTCGAACTCATCCATAAATGCACGCATCAGGAAGATTCCCCGTCCCGATGTGCTCAAGAGATTTTCTTCGGCCAGCGGATCCGGCACGTCGGCGAGTGTGAAGCCGGCGCCCTCATCCAATACATGGATGATCATTTTATCCTGAGTCAGGTCCACGGCCAGATGAATCTTTTTTTCAGGGCGCTCCTGATTGCCGTAATGAAACGCGTTGATAACGCCCTCGCGCACGCTCATCCCAATCTTGTAGCAATCGTCCTCGCCGAAGCCGGCGGCCTCGGCAACTCGGAGACACATCTCCTCCGCAAGATTTACGCTTTCGACTTGCGTCTCCAGTGTAATTTCGAGGTGCTTGGGGTCTGTGCCCATGCGCGCCGCTCCGTTGGACCCAAAATACACCCAAGGGAGCGCACTTATCGGTAACACAGCGGCTAAACCTAAGTCAATGGAGCACTTGGGATTTTGTGGCCGGAGGATGCTCACACGAAGACCGGCTGACAATGCCTGTAGCAGTGCGGATTGTGCATTTTGCAGCTAAGACCAGTTGGAGCGGTCCAAGGTGCGATATTGGAAGGCTTCGCTGAGGTGGCGCGGGTCGATGTTTTCGCAGGCATCCAGATCGGCGATTGTCCTAGCGACTTTCAGGATGCGGTCGTGCGCCCGCGCGAAGAGGCCCAGGCGGGTAATGGCGTTCTCAAGCAGCTTCTCTCCTTCCGTTGAAATCGCGCAGTGCTGGCCGATCATTTTGGGCATCATCTGGGCGTTGGCGCAGGGTTTTTTCTGCATGGAAGCGCTCCATTTGCCTCTCGCGCGCTGCGGTGACGCGCTGGCGAACGGCCGCGGAGTCTTCGGAGGAGGAGGGCGCACGCGCCTGGGGGGATGATTGTGCCGATGCACACTATCGGCCAAGAGCGAACGTTCCGAGTCGGCGGCGAATGTCCTCAGTGCTATGCAGGGACAAAAGATTACGTCCTGGAGCAAGAGAAGCCGGATGTCTCGTCACACGTCCCTGCTGATGAATACCTGACGAAGCATGGCGACTTGCTCGTGTTCGTCGCAGGCAACGTCCTTCATTCGATGTTTCCAGCTTCCCAGGACGGCCAATTTAATAGCAACGGATGGGACTGGCGGATTAGCATTGTCTTCCGCTGGACGCCTCCGCTGATGGCGAAATACGGCGCAGGAGATAAGGAGCACCAGGCTGCGATGAAAGCCGAATATCAGGAGGTGTTAGAACAATGGCGTAAAAGCCAGAAGTCGCAGTAACACACCCTGGAATTACAAAATCCCCACATGGCTCTTGACCTTGTGGGGATTTCTATTTGTACGGCAAAGATGATGGTCAAGCGCGCTTCACAGCTTGGCGTGTAGCTCAAGTATGAAGTTACTCTAAGCCACCGATTCGACGCCACTAACACCCGCCTGATGATCTTCAAATAACCAAAACCTTGGACCCAAGTTCGGTCCCAAGTGGACCCAACTTGCAGGTCCGCTCTCAAAAAGCGGTCTAAATTCCCCCCTTTCGAATTAGACGAAGTCCCCATGCGTTGTAGCACTAGAGCAAATCCGGCAGAGCCACGAGGAGGCGCGTCAGGCCGCGGAGATGGCCCGGGGAGCTGCTGAAGAGGCGCGAGCAGCAGTCGAAGATGCGCGTCACGCCACCATCGACGCCGTGCGCGCCACCGCCGATGCACTCAGCACCAATCTCGAACAGATGAAGTACCTCGAAGAGTTGCGACGCGTCTATAGGGAAATAAAGGGCTTCACCAAGGAGCCGGAATCAAACTAAGTACCGGTGGAAGCCTTTCAAACCCAAGCGGGCATCCCGAGGATTCACACATTCAGATGGGCTCATCTGGTAAACGTGCTAACCGGAGATGTGGAGTCCTAGGACGGGACTTGTCTGGTTTGCCGACATTACCGGCCAATCTCTGCCCATTCTCAGGGCGTCGCGAGCTTGCGCGCTTCTCTGAGGATTTTGGTGAGGCGATTGGAGAGACGGTCCAGGCGAAGGCGAGAAGTACCGTGTGGTAGTTCACGACGGAACATTTCGAGCACATGTTGAGCAGCGAGCAAAGTATCGATCACTCCGCCGAGGCCTTCTCGAAGCACAGCAGATGGCACTCTCGGCTGCGGAACAAGATGCCGAGGTTTTGAGCGAGCCAGCTCAAATGCCCGCTGGAGATCATTCAACGTGACATCAAGATATTGCATGGTCATTTCGGGAGAGGTGTGACCGAGTAATTTCATCACCGCGACCAAGCCAACACCGGCTCGAAGCATCTCCGAGGAATAGGTGTGGCGAAGCTGATGTGGGACGATGCGGGTGGAAAGGCCGAGCGAATGGCAGACTTGATGTAAATAGTCACGAAAGTGACGAAGGAGCGTGTCTTTCGCGCCCGGACGGGCAAAGAGCCGCCCATCGGCAGGCAGGGGATCAAGCGAACGAAAGAATCGGAGGCGTTGGACGAGTTCACACACAAAGGGATCTACGGGGACCATACGTTCCGTTTTGAGTTTGCCGAGTGGTACATGAACGGCCCATTGATTCGGACCGGTCGAGCGAAGGCAGTCGGAGGACAGATCGGCACACTCACCGATGCGCATGCCGGTGTGGCGAATCAACAGAAAGGCATTGCCACCCAGATCGTTGCGGCGGAGGAACTCCTTTTGCAGGAGTTGATCCTGTTCTGCTGTGAGCGGACGCGGAAGTCTGTGCGGGAGGCGCGGAATATCCTCGCGGCGGATCAGATGAGCGAGTTCAGGAAGCTGTTCTGTCCAAGCCAGTTCGTTGCAGATGCCGCGCAGACCGATGAGGCGGAGGATATAGGATGCGGTCACGAGCGGCGGCACTTGCGAGTGTAGGCGGGACATCCAGCCGAGGATGTGGGGTTCACGGCGCAATTGGTCCAGGCGTTGCACCTCCGGATGATCAGCGTCGAGATAGCTCAGGAAATTGCGAGCCGTCCCGCGGTACTGACGAATGGACGCGGGGCTGAGTGCCACGCCGAGGGAATCGACCGCGCGATCGAAGACTGGAGCCAGAGGATGCTGGAGCGGAGGGCGTCGCGCGCGGTTCATGAAGAGGCCTTCGGAAGAGGACGAATGTGCTGCGCCACGGCACGTGCATACTCAAGGTAGACGTCTTGTGGGGTGACCAACACATAGAGCAGCGTGGTCTGGATGTCCGCGTGACCCATCAGCTGCATGAGCGCAGGAAGACTCATACCGGCGCGGATCATGTCCGAGGCAAAGGTGTGTCGAAAGCGATGAGGGTTGGCGAGCTGGATGCTAGTGGTCTGGCGATGGTAGCGGAATAAGGAACGCAATCCCGCAGCGGTCATACGCGTTCCGCGCGCGCGTCCTTTGAGTGAGACGAACAGCGCGGCGGAGCAAGGATGGGGTCGTTCCAGTCGCAGATAGTGTTCGAGCAGTTGCACGGTTTCCGGCGCCAGTGGCAGGAAGCGAAATTTGTTGCCTTTGCCAGGAACGCGAAGCTGTGCTTCGGAAAGCAACGCGTCGTCGCGATTCAAAGCCAATACTTCGGCGGAGCGGAGCCCTTGTAGGAGCATCAGGCCCACGATGGCCAAGTCGCGCGAAGTGCGGAAGCTCGACCAGAAACGTGCTACTTCCTCCACCGAGAGCGGCACGATGTTGCGTTTAGGGACTTTCACTCGCAGCCGGCTCATCGCTACTCGCGGCCGGCCAAGACCCATCGGCCTTCGCCGCAAAAAAGCTTGATGAAAGCCGCGGGCGATTTGGCAGGGAGCATCGGGAAACTCGTTGCGGATGGCGCGCTCGGCGACGGCCACGCGGTCATTGATGGTCGAAGCAGAAGGCCGAGGTTGTTGGCTGGACTGAAACCTCACATATTCAAGGAGCGTCGACTCGGTCAGATCACCTTCCCCAATGTCCGAGGTGTGGTGAACGCTCTCCCACCAGCGAACAAAGTGCAGCAGGTTGTGAGCGTATGTGCGCAGGGTGGTGTCCGCTATGCGGCGGACATATTCGCGGTCCAGGTAACGATTGATCCAGCCGATTGCTCGGCCCGTGGTCTGCTCGACGACACGCCTCGGACTATGTGCGTTGGAGGTCTGCTGATGGATCACGCAGAACTTCATGGCTGAGCAGCTTCCAGGAGAGAGTGGAACTGTCGTGCATCACCGCCCTGGACGAAGAAAGAGTTGGGATCGTGGCCCTCGGGCAGGAGCACGCGGCGAGTGGCGATGCCTTGCGCGCACAGACGCTGTGCGAGCTGCTGCGAGGCTTGTTGGCCGCTGCCGTTGGCGTCGACATCGAAGGTGAGATAAACGGTGCGCGGGCGGTCGCACAACTGTTGAAACTGGTCGGCGTTGAGATGGGTGCCCAACGAACAGGTGACCTGGCGAAAACCTGCTTGCCACAACACGGCGAGATCGAACAGACCTTCCACCAGAATCACCGTGGGAAATTGGCGAACCGATTCCCAGGCGAACAAGCCGCACTTGGAGCCGGGAAGGAATCGATGGGCGAAGGCGGCAGCGATACTGCGGCCGTAGAGGTTGACGACGCGTCCGCCTTGGCAGCACGGGAAGATGACGCGCCGGTAGAAGGCGTCGCAGCCTTGTGAGTTGAGCAGGCCGAGACGTTTTAGGAGATCGCAAGAATAGCCTTGAGCCGCGAGATGTCGGCGCAAGCTCCCGCCGGGGGCATAACCGATCCGCAGTTCTTTGATCAGGACGGGATCGCGCAGTCCTCGTTGCTCGAGATAGCGCCGTGCCTCGGGGTAGCGATCGAGTTGCTGTTGATAGAAAGTGGCGGCTTGCTCCAGCACGGTGGCAAGGTCAGCTGTAAGAGAACTCTGCTGCTCGAGGTAAGCGAGACTTTGGCGGAAGGACAGATGACGGGACAACTGGACAAAGCGAAGGAGATCGCCGCCCTGACCGCAGCCATGACAGTAGAAGAGATTTTTGCGGGCGTTGACATAGTACTACTGTGTTATAAATAATCAGCGGCGCCGTGCACAGCAAATCGGGCAGCAAGGGAGTTGCTGGAGAAGATACCTGGCGAGCTGAATGCGTATCGTTGCGATCGAATAGGGATTATGACGTTCGGCGCGTGCGCGGGGAGCCGCGGGGTTTGAACTCGGGCGGAAGTTTCGCGGTGCGTAGCTCCAGTCGACCGGCGCGCGCAGAGGGGGGAAAACGACTTCTTTCCGCAACCAGGAAGCCATAGGCGGCGATGCATAAGGTGGCATGATGATGAAATCCTCGCCAGCCGCGACCTTCGTAATGTCCCAGTCCCAGTTCTTGCTTGAGTTCTTCGTAGTCTCGCTCGATGATCCAGCGATGCTTGGCTATTCTTACCAACTCTCGGAGTGGGGTATCGGACGGAAAGGTGGACAGCCAATACTTGGTTGGTTCACTCTCCCCGGCGGGCCATTCGATCAGTAGCCATTCTTCGGCATGCGGTTCCTTCCTCCGTTCATCGCGATGAGCCGGTCGCACGCGCAAGGCCACGAATCGAGAGCGCAATCTCTTCTTCGTTCCCTCACGCCAGGACACCGTCTTCCACTCCTGGGCTGCCATGGATTCTGCCAATTGCTTCACGGAAACAGGTTGATGTTGTCGGTCTCGACGGAGTCGCGTGCCGGGGCGCCCCCTCCCTTTCTGTTGTTTTGGGGGCAGCGGGGATTCTCCCGGTTCCCAGATAGTCGTACGTTCCCGAACGCCGACCACGTACCGTAAGCCCAGCTCCGTCAGGCTTTCTCGAAAATCATAATTGTCGCCATAGCCAGCATCGGCTAATACGGGTGCCGTCGGAACTCCATCCTTTACTGCTTTCCGAATCTGTTCGAGGGCCATCGCCCATTTGGTTTGAAACGGAATCTCTTTGGGAACTCCAGCCGCTTTGCGCCGTTCTTCATCTTCGGCCCAAGTCTCCGGTAAGTACAAACGCCACGCCATCGGAAGGCTCGCGTGCTCGGTGGTAATCGACAAACTCACAGCGATCTGGCAATTGTCCTGTTTACCGATCTGACCGCAATACTGACGAGCGACCCCCGCCGAGTGCGTTCCCTTCTTGAGAAAACCCGTGTCATCCACGATCCAAGCGATCACCGGTCCCTTTTGTTCCATCTGCGGAAGCACCGACTGCCGCACTTGCTGCAATACGGCTTCGTCACTCCAAGGAGCATGCGCGACCAAGTGATGCAGGGACTGGTGCGTCTGCCGCACGTTGTCGGGGGCTAAGCGTGCCGCCATCGGCTCGACGCTCTTGCGCTCTCCCGGAAGGAGCAGGCCCGTGCAATAGGATTTGAATGGTTCCACGCGATCGGCGTGCTCTGTGGCTTGCGCCAGGCTGTCGAGATAGGCCACAAAGCGTCGTTCTTGTCTGCCTGGCGCCGAAGAAAAGGCGCTCATACCGCCACAGTGTAGGAAACAGCGCAACCACTGCTACACATTTATTCGAAAACGTGTCCAATTTAGTAACACAGTAGTAATAGAACGAAGGGCGGGTTTCCGGATGCAGGGGACAAAGTCCGACGAACTCGGGGCCGTGAGCGACGGGGCGGGCGGTCCAATGCTGCTGCCGCAGATAATCAAGCAGTGGCAGACGTTGTTTCAGTTTTTCGAGGTCCTCGCCCACGGCGCAGTTTTCCCTCTGGATGCCAACGTAGGAAAAGACGGCCAGCATTCCCAGGCAAGGATGGTGGGCAGGAGAAAATTTCTCAGAGCCGCAAGGGCCAGAGGATTTGCAGAACCGGACTCAGCCAAGACAACGGCCCAGCTTGGTGATCGGCCGGATCACCGCGCGCCCGCCAGGGAGTCATGCGAGCGAGCGTTTGGCGGAGAAAGGAAAGAGCCGGTTGGGAGCGGTCCAGTCCGTGGGCCCAGCGGCGAAGTGTGGAAGGATCGGGCACGCGATTAGGATCTTTGAGCGTAGGCACTGCCTCTTCCCAGGAGCAATGCTCCGCAAAGCGCCGCCGCAATGCCTGGCAACGAGCCGGCAAGCTGTAATGGGTGTAAGGGAGAGAAAACAGTGGAAGGAAGGTGAAGGTTTTCCCGCAACTGGGGCAGCGGCCACGACGAATGCCAATCCAGTCGTGATGTTCATCGTGGGCCTGCTTGCGGCGGCGTCCGTGGCCGATGATCGAATCGTGTTCGCAAGCGGGGCATCGCCGCAGAATGATCTCGGCGCAACTCGTGGCCCAATCCGTTTCGAGCTTGTGCGGCGCCACGGAAAGTGGGATAAACAGAATCGTAGCGTATTGGGGCTCTGCCCTCCGGCGTTGACCCGCCAAGATCGCAGCCGGAAGCGGAGCTCCTTCCTCCTGAAACAAAAATCCAACTGAAAGAGAATAACCCTTCTCGCCTGCAGCTTTTAGGGGTGTGATTCAGAATATTGGCCGGTAATAATCGACTGATCAGGAGTTGACCTTGGGTTCCTGAAAGCATAATTTTATCGAACATATCGTCGCCCAGGCATAACTCTTCTAGAGGAGATTCGGGATGAAAATCCTTTCCCTCGTCATCGCATGTGGCGTTGTAGGATTCGCTGCACAAATGCCTGTAGCTAAGACACAAAACCCGCCGATAGTATCGGATGCCATTCACCAATTGTTCATAGAGGACGGGGAAGATGTTACGCATGGGATTTCCAAGTTCTCGGAGGAACAACTCGACGCGCGCGGAAACGCTCGTCGCGAGAAGGTGAAGGCCTTGCTGGCGGCCGGTGAACTAAAAACAGGCGAAGACTTCCACGAAGCGGCCTTCATTTTTCAGCACGGGAACAACACGGACGACTGCCTGTTTGCACACATCCTTGCGATGGAGGCGGTGCTGAAGGGAAACGACGAAGCAAAGTGGATTGAGGCCGCGACACTGGACAGATACCTGCAGTCGATTGGGCAGCCCCAGGTCTTTGGGACGCAATATCCCCTGGACCCAAATCTGCCACATGAGGCACATCCCCCAGTTGGTTCCCAAGCGGCGTTCCGTACAGGAAGAACGCTAGCGCCTTACAACGAGCAGTTCCTGCCGGATACCGCGCGATTCGACTTTTGCGTTCCGGCGCTGGCGCAGCAAAAGAAGAACCTGGCGATGTTCAACGCGGGTGAACGCCCGAAAGACACCATGAGAGCACCGGGCTGCCCGCGCTAGGTGCAGGACTGTCCCGCGCCTAATGATCGCCACCTTCCGTCACTCAAAATGAGTCACTGCCAGCGACTCTTCCGGGCATCTGGCAATTGGGGGAATCGCGAAGGTCCTTCCATGAGAAGGCCGGTGAGTGTCAAGTATGTTTTTCTTTCTTTCTTTCTTTCTTTCTTGTAAGGATGTTTTCGTTCTTCTCTTCTCCCCTGTGAATTCCTGCCCTTGAGCCAAGCCGCTCCTGTCGCCACCCTTCCATCCGCACTCTTTGTTGAGCGATTGTCGCTCGGTGCAAGTTGGGTGTACTCGATTCAGTAGGTGCTGCTACCTGGTAATCGACCTCGTTCCCTCTTTCGAAGGAAACTGGTCCAGGACCTGTCGCAGTCACCTGATCTCGGCGGTTGAGCTCGGCTGTTCGGAGGCCATCTCTCTTCTTTCTTGTACGTTCTTTTTCTTTTTTTCTTGTATGCTCTTTTTCTTTCTTCCTGTCTTTCCCAGTTTTCCACAGAGAAATTTCGAGCCAGGATCGCCTAGCAACGACGATCGCCAACTCCGTCGACCCTAGCATCCCCTGTTTTGTGGGGAGCTCTTCACTCTAAGCCGCAGCGCGCATCGCTTTGTGGCTATTGCGCAGGGGTTCGTACACCTCTCCACTCACCCACAACCGATGCAGTAGTACTGCCAACTTTCTGGCCACCGCGACAACCGCTCGTTTCTTGGCGTTTTTCCCTCCGCGCTCGGCAAGTCGCAGTCCCCATCGCCGCAGATCACTATCTTCCCCAAACGGTCCCAGGATGTAGTGCGCCCCCTGCACCAGCATGGTTCTCAAATAGCGGTCTCCCTCTTTGCTGATGTGCATCTGCGGCTGGCTCTGCCCGGAGTCCCTGCGCCCAGGTTTTAACCCCAGAAAACAGCCGACCTCGCGACTCTTGGCGAACCGCTGCGGATCGTCTAGCGTCAGGACATACGTCAGCGCGATCTGTGTTCCTACCCCCTTCACCTGTTTGAGCAATGCGACATGCGGGTAGCTCTCCTTGGCGATTTTCTCCATCCGCGCGTCGTATTCCTTGATGCGCTCGTTCAGCGATTCGATTTCTTTGAGCAGCGGCTCCAGAACCTCGCGCAACTCCGCGGGCAATCCCGCGCCTAGCTCCCGGCTCACTTGCTGCGTGCCACACTTGCGCAGCCGTTGCCCATAAGACTTCGCCAACCCGCGTGTCGCGTTCACTAGGCCGGTTCGGGCCCTCACCAATTCCGCCCGTGCCCGGATCACCGTCAGATGAATTTGTGCTTTCGCGCTGCGATGCCGCACTGGCCCCAACAGCTCGGGATCGATGCGCGCCAGCCGTGCCAGGGTCCGCGCATCGTGGCGATCGTCTTTTCGATTGCTCTTGCTGATCAATTCCACCTTTTGCGCGTGCGCCACGAGCACTTCGTGTCCCAGCTCTTTTAACAGCCGGCTTAGCCACGGGGAATGTGTTCCGGTCTCCAGGGCGATGAGACTTCGCGATATCTTCTCAAATGTCTGCTTCACCGCTTCCGGCGTCGTCGCTAGTTTCTGTTCCAGAAGGACTTCCCCCGCTTCATCCAAAACGCAGTAGTTCGACCAACGATCGCCGAGGTCCAAACCAATCGTGAGCTTGTGTCCCTTGAAAATCATGTTTCCATCTACCCGAACAGTGCTAGTCTTTTTCATAGCCGGTCTCCTTTTAATTGTGCCTTGAGCACGTCGATCCTTGGGAGCTTAATGCATCCCGCGGAGACCGGCCTTCTCATCCCATCTGGTTAAGGCAATCGGAAAGGTAGAACTCAGTCTTTTGCTTTGCGCTCAGACGCCAGCTGAATGTAATAACGTGCGCCTCCGACGCTCATCTGCATGTCCTGGGCAACCTGAATTTTGAAATGGCCATCCGCATCTTCCGCTTTGGGCTTCCTACCGTAGAGTCTCTCGAAAGCCTCTATGAATCTATCAACGCGCTCCGTATCGTTTTGCATTTCCACGCGAACGTGCCCGCCTTCCGCAAGGAAATAATCATACCGCTAGTCGCCTGCCACGATGATAATATGATGAGTGTCGGAGCTTTTATGAACACGTCATCTCTAATTGCCTCGGTTATCACCGTCCTTTTCGTAGCGGGTCTCGTAGCCTATCGACTGCTTTGGGCTGCGTCGCAGACTGCTGGCGCGGCTGGACTCGGGCGATTGCCAAAATTGCCTGAGAGCTGGAAACGCTTTCTTTTTGGCGACCGAAACGACATCTCCGCTCGGTAGGCGAACTCTCTTTTCACATTGGAACATCTTGTCTAGCCCGTGATTTTGCGACTACGGCTATCGGAGCTTCGTTCGGACGACGTCAACTCCTAACGCGCTAATCGTCCATGTCAAGTTCTAGCGCTTGTCCGGTTTTGGCGGCTTACCAGGCATCTTCGATTACTTCCGCTTGTTCGTTGCTCATGGGTTGAAGCTGGACGCTTGCTAACGGTAGCGCCGCTGCGAAACCGCGCGAAGCTCCGTTGGGTCCATTTCCGTGCAACCCCACATCGCAGTTGCTTGACCGTAAATTCCGGTTGCCTGCTGCCTCATTTGCGGCCAAAATGCGCAGGTCCCATGCCAGCAAACCCTCGATTCACAGGACGGTCCCATGAGCAACACTCCCAGAATCGCCGCATCCTGCCCGTCTATCGTCGGCGCGGTAGCCATTTTCTCCTTCGCCGTTTCCCTCGCGCATGCGCAAACCGGCCTCAAGTATCAATTGCCACCGAAGGCCATCGTTGATATCGTCGACGCCAAACCGACTCCCGGCGTCAAACTTTCACCGGCAGCCGGTGGCGAAAAGCGTTGGTTGCTTATCGAGCACTTCGCCGGACTGCCCACCATCGCCGAGCTCGCACGACCCGAGCTTCGCCTCGCCGGCATTCGCTTCAACCCCAAAACCGACGGCCCGAGCCGCGGCCGCTTTGACACTTCGCTCGAACTGCAGGCGCTTCCCAGCGGCAAGCCCATCTCGATCACCGGACTGCCCGCAAACGCCGAAATCCGCTTCGCGGAATGGTCTCCCGACGGCCGCACAATCTCTTTTGTCAACATCAGCAACGAGCTGGTAAATTCGGGCCTCAGTCTCTGGATCGTGGATGCCGCAACAGCGCAGGCCCGCCAGATTCCTGGAGTCGCCTTGAACGGGATCTTTGCGCGCACCGGCTTTGGCGGCGGCGACTTGGACGCTCCTTGCGAATGGCTCAGCGACAGCGTGGCGCTGATCTGCAAAACGGTTCCTGCGAATCGCGGCCCGGCGCCCGTGCGGAGCGAGGTTCCCACGGGCCCGGTCGTCCAGGAAAATCTCGGCCGCGTCACGCCTGCTCCGACCTTCGAGGACCTCCTGAAAAATCCGGAAGACGTGCAATTATTCGATTACTACGCCTCAGCGCAGGTCGCGCTCGTGAATCTTGACGGAACTTACAAGACGCTCGGCAATCCCGGCGTCATCGAGAGCGCCACTCCGTCCCCGAACGGCGATTACATCTTGCTCACCGAACGCCACCACCCCTACTCCTTTCTGCGACCGTACGAATCGTTTCCGGAGCGCATCTCCGTGGTCTCAATCCACACCGGAAAATCCATCCAACTGGCTGACAAGCCGCTGGAAGACAACATTTCCATTGTCCGTGACACTGTACCTCCCGGCCCGCGTGACTATGCCTGGCGCAGCGACGCTCCCGCTTCCGTCTTCTGGGCCGAGGCCCAGGACGGCGGCGACCCTCGCAAGAATTCCGATGTGCGCGATTCCCTCTTTCTGCTCGACGCTCCCTTCGGCGGCGCGCCGCGCAAGCTCGCTGACCTTCCGCTTCGTTTTCGCAGCATCGCTTGGGGCACCAATCAACTCACCCTCGTCGAAGAACGCCGCTGGAAAGACCGCAAGCGCATCATTCTGGCCGCCTCTCCTTCTGCCCCTGCGACTCTTGCCAAAATTTTCGAAGGTTCCTTTGAAGACCGCTACAAGGATCCCGGGACACCGCTCGAAGAGCCCAATCGCGCGGGCAAACGTGTCCTCGTCACGACTCCCGATGCCCACGGAATCTATTTCCGCGGTGAAGGCGCCTCGCCCGAAGGCGACAAACCATTCCTCTCTGTTCTTGATGCTGCGACGGGCGAGTCCAAGCGCCTATGGCAGTCCGCTCCACCCAATTTCGAAATTCCCGAAGACGTTCTCGATCCTCGAGGCTCCGAAATTCTGATTCGCCGCGAATCGCCTGAAAAAAATCCCAACTATTTCATCGAAAAGCCTGGCTCGTCCTCCGCCGAGCAAGTCACGTTCTTCCCCAATCCCTACGGCGACACTCCGCTTCCCAAGAAACAGGTGCTCCATTACAAACGCGCCGACGGCGTCGACCTCTCCGCCAATCTCTATGTTCCATCTGGCTACAAGCCTTCCGACGGCCCACTTCCGACGTTGATGGAAGCCTACCCAACCGAATACAAAACGCGCGCGGCCGCCGCGGAAGTCACCGGATCGCCTTACCAATTCGTCGTTCTAAGCTGGGGTTCGCCGGTTCCATTCGTCACCCAGGGCTTCGCTGTCCTCGAGAGCGCCTCCATTCCCATCGTCGGCGAGGGCAACGCCGAACCCAACGATACGTATGTCGACCAGCTCGTCGCCGGTGCCAAAGCCGCCATTGACGAAGGCGTGCGCCTGGGGGTCGTGGACCGCAATCGCGTCGGCGTTATGGGCCATTCCTACGGCGCCTTCATGACCGCGAATCTGCTCGCTCATAGCAATCTCTTCAAGGCGGGGATCGCCCGCAGCGGTGCGTACAACCGCACGCTCACTCCTTATGGCTTTCAAAACGAGGAACGCACCTATTGGCAAGCGCCCGAGGTCTACTACAAAATGTCGCCGTTCTCTTTCGCCGATAAGCTCAGGACTCCTATCCTCCTCATCCACGGCGAAGCTGACAACAACAACGGCACGTTTCCCATTCAAAGCGAACGCTTCTACAGCGCGTTAAAAGGCCAGGGAGCCACGGTTCGCTTCGTGCTCCTCCCGCTCGAGTCCCACGGCTACCAAGGCCGCGAATCCGTCCTCCACATGTTCTGGGAAATGAACAACTGGCTCAACACCTACGTCAAAAACCCGCCAGCCACCACTTCCAGCACGGGCGCAGACTCCGCCGCGCCTTCCAAACCCTGACGCGCAGATACGTCTCTGTAGGATTGGGAGTCCCGTTTCAACAAACGACCGAAGGCTGTTGACCTCATTAGAGCATTTCTAATTTAAGTACCTGCATATCCGGAGGAGGCAAAATAGTTCGCACATTCGCTCGGTGTGATGGTGTTGAGGACTTCGCCGATTTCCTTCCATAGCTCTTCGGTGGATCGTTTGGCGGCTTTGCGGAGCAGCGTCTTGAGTTTTGAGAAGAGCTTTTCGATGGCATTCAGATCGGGCGAATAGGGCGGCAAATAGTGCGCCTTGGCGCCGACCGCGGTAATGGCTTGTTGGACCCCGTCCACTTTGTGGCTGCTAAGGTTATCGAGGATGACGAGGTCTCCTGTTTGGAGTGTGGGACACAGGAACTGTTCCACCCAGGCCAGGAACAGCTCACCGTCCATGGGCCCGTCGACGACCATCGGAGCGGTCCATCGATGGTGGCGCAGGCCAGCGACAAAGGTCGTCGTTTGCCAACCGCCCAGAGGCGCCGAACCCAGGCATCGGCAACCCTTGGGAGCGCGACCATAGCTCCGTGTCATGTTGGTCGCGGCCCAGGTTTCATCGATAAATACCAGCTTTTCGACGTCCATCGCCGGCTGCGCTTCACTCCATGCGCGCCGCGCTGCTTGCACGTTCTCGCGCTCTTGCTCGCTGGCGTGCAGCGTTTTTTTGAAAGTCAGATTCCACTTGTTCAACTGATGCCAAAGTGCGCCGATTTTGATCACCACACCCTGCGACGCCAACCGCTCTTGCAACTCGGCAAGAGTCAGTCCCGGCTCAGCGGCGATCCAGCCGCGCAAAGCGGACTCCGCTTCCTCCAACCGGGACCGGCGATGGCCGCCGATCGGAAAACTGTTGCGCACCCCGGTTTCTTGCTCGCGGTCGCGCACTTGGTAGACATAGAAGCGGCTGACCTCAAAGCGGCGCGCGATCGCCGAAGGGCCATCTCCCCGGGACAAAGCTCGCAGCACACGATCACGCAAATCCTGTGAATAGGTACACCGCTGACTAGGACCTTTCCTCTGCGGGAAACATACATCCAGCCGTTCGTCTCAGACCTCACAGCAGCTAAACCATGTGAGTCGAACTGCAAGTGTTTCAAAACCTGCTGCTTGATGATGAGTTCCCCATTCGCCGCTTTTTGTATGCAGTCAGGAATCACACCTCGCTCAAAGTCATACAAGCACGAGGTATCCGACGCAGCAGTCTTGGTAGGTTCAGGTTGCTGGCCTCGACTCTTAATTTCCATCGCGGCGAACAGTAGGCCCGTAAGCGCAAAGGCGCAGGGAAGAAAAATGAGGCATGAGCGGCGTTCTGACATTTGGCCTTCATCATACAACTGGCCAAGAACCAATGACACGGGTAAACGCTTATCGGAGAATGTGTGGATTCGCTTCTGAATTCAGGTTACAGGATCGGTCAGCCCCGCCAGGGGGTTGGGCTCGTCCGGCTGGACTCTGACGACCACCCGCTTATTCAACAGCATCTCGATCCAGAGCCGAAGTCCGATCACAATCGCCATCCGCAACGGGTGGGTCTTCCAGTAGCCTCGGTAAACCCGCAGCACTTCGCTTCGGACGGTAATGATTTGGGCCGTTCCAGGAATTGCGGGACCGTCCTTGCTCCCCACATAACACACGACACGCGGGTTCTTACGTGCCCGCTTCACTTTATATGAATTCCCCGGAGTGAGAAATTCGATCTGACCACCATTCACAACGAGCCACACCTGTATTTTCTTCAGTTCGCCGGATGCCTTGTAGGAGCCGAACCACTGCGTGTGTCGTTTGAGAGCGCGTTCCAGTTCTGGAGTCATAGGACGTTGGCTGTCATCTTAGGACTTCGCCTGGCAGGCTGGAAACTTCTGAACGCGCTTACCGGTAAAGTCCTGGTACGCGACATTACCGGCCAATCTCTGCCCATTCTCAAGGCGTCGCGAGCTTGCGCGCTTCTCTGAGGATTTTGGTGAGGCGGTTGGATAGACGGTCGAGGCGAAGGCGAGAGGTACCGTGTGGTAGTTCACGACGGAACATTTCGAGCACATGTTGAGCAGCGAGCAAAGTATCGATCACTCCGCCGAGGCCAGTTCGAAGGGGGGCAGACGGCACCCTCGGTTGCGGAACCAGATGCCGAGGTTTTGAGCGAGCCAGCTGGAATTCCCTCTGGAGATCATTCAACGTCACATCCAGATATTCCATGGTCATCTCGGGAGAGGTGTGACCGAGTAATTTCATCACCGCGACCAAGCCAACACCGGCTCGAAGCATCTCCGAGGCATAGGTGTGGCGAAGCTGATGTGGGACGATGCGGATGGGAAGGCCGAGCGAATGGCAGACTTGATGTAAATAGTCACGAAAGTGACGAAGGAGCGTGTCTTTCGCGCCCGGACGGACAAAGAGCCGCCCATCGGCAGGCAGGGGATCAAGCGAACGAAAGAATCGGAGGCGTTGGACGAGTTCACACACAAAGGGATCTACGGGGACCATACGTTCTGTTTTGAGTTTGCCGAGTGGTACATGAACGGCCCATTGATTCGGACCGGTCGAGCGAAGGCAGTCGGAGGACAGATCGGCACACTCACCGATGCGCATGCCGGTGTGGCGAATCAACAGAAAGGCATTGCCACCCAGATCGTTGCGGCGGAGGAACTCCTTTTGCAGGAGTTGATCCTGTTCTGCTGTGAGCGGACGCGGAAGTCTGTGCGGGAGGCGCGGAATATCCTCGCGGCGGATCAGATGAGCGAGTTCAGGAAGCTGTTCTGTCCAAGCCAGTTCGTTGCAGATGCCGCGCAGACCGATGAGGCGGAGGACATAGGACGCAGTCGCGAGTGGCGGCACTTGCGAGTGTAGGCGGGACATCCAGCCGAGGATGTGGGGTTCACGGCGCAATTGGTCTAGGCGTTGCACCTCCGGATGATCAGCGTCGAGATAGCTCAGGAAATTGCGAGCCGTCCCGCGGTACTGACGAATGGACGCGGGGCTGAGTGCCACGCCGAGGGAATCGACCGCGCGATCGAAGACTGGAGCCAGAGGATGCTGGAGCGGAGGGCGTCGCGCGCGGTTCATGAAGAGGCCTTCGGAAGAGGACGAATGTGCTGCGCCACGGCACGTGCATACTCAAGGTAGACGTCTTGTGGGGTGACCAACACATAGAGCAGCGTGGTCTGGATGTCCGCGTGACCCATCAGCTGCATGAGCGCAGGAAGACTCATACCGGCGCGGATCATGTCCGAGGCAAAGGTGTGTCGAAATCGATGAGGGTTGGCGAGCTGGATGCTAGTGGTCTGGCGATGGTAGCGGAATAAGGAACGCAATCCCGCAGCGGTCATACGCGTTCCGCGCGCGCGTCCTTTGAGTGAGACGAACAGCGCGGCGGAGCAAGGATTGGGTCGTTCCAGTCGCAGATAGTGTTCGAGCAGTTGCACGGTTTCCGGCGCCAGTGGCAGGAAGCGAAATTTGTTGCCTTTGCCAGGAACGCGAAGCTGTGCTTCGGAAAGCAACGCGTCGTCGCGATTCAAAGCCAATACTTCGGCGGAGCGGAGCCCTTGTAGGAGCATCAGGCCCACGATGGCCAAGTCGCGCGAAGTGCGGAAGCTCGACCAGAAACGCGCGACTTCCTCCACCGAGAGCGGCACGATGTTGCGTTTAGGGACTTTCACTCGCAGCCGGCTCATCGCTACTTGCGGCCGGCCGAGGCCCATCGGCCTTCGCCGCAAAAAAGCTTGATGAAAGCCGCGGGCGATTTGGCAGGGAGCATCGGGAAACTCGTTGCGGATGGCGCGCTCGGCGACGGCCACGCGGTCATTGATGGTGGAAGCAGAAGGCCGAGGTTGTTGGCTGGACTGAAACCTCACATATTCAAGGAGCGTCGACTCGGTCAGATCACCTTCCACAATGTCCGAGGTGTGGTGAACGCTCTCCCACCAGCGAACAAAGTGCAGCAGGTTGTGAGCGTATGTGCGCAGGGTGGTGTCCGCTATGCGGCGGACATATTCGCGGTCCAGGTAACGATTGATCCAGCCGACTCCTCGGTCCGTGGTCTGCTCGACGACACGCATCGGACTTTGTGCGTTGTGGGAGGTCTGCTGGTAGTGCACGCAGAACTTCATGGCTGAGCAGCCTCCAGAAGAGTTTGAAACTGTCCTGCGTCACCGCCCTGGACGAAGAAAGAGTTCGGATCGTGGCCCTCGGGCAGGAGCACGCGGCGAGTGGCGATGCCGTGCACGTGCAGACGCTGTGCGAGCTGCTGCGAGGCTTGTTGTCCACTGCCGTTGGCGTCGACATCGAAGGTGAGATAAACGGTGCGCGGACGGTCGCACAACTGTTGAAACTGGTCAGCGTTGAGATGGGTGCCCAACGAACAGGTGGCGTGGCGAAAACCTGCGTGCCACAACACCGCGAGATCGAACAGACCCTCGACCAGAATCACCATGGGAAACTGGCGAACCGATTCCCAGGCAAACAAGCCACCCTTGGAGCCGGGAAGGAATCGATGGGCGAAGGCGGCAGCGATACTGCGGCCGTAGAGGTTGACGACGCGTCCGCCTTGGCAGCACGGGAAGATGACGCGCCGGTAGAAGGCGTCGCAGCCTTGTGGGTTGAGCAGGCCGAGACCTTGCAGGAGATCGCAAGAATAGCCTTGAGCCGTGAGATGTCGGCGCAAGCTCCCGCCGGGGGCATAGCCGATCCGCAGTTCTGCGATCAGGGCGGGATCGCGCAGTCCGCGTTGCTCGAGATAGCGCCGTGCCTCGGGGTAGCGATCAAGTTGCTGTTGATAGAAAGTGGCGGCTTGCTCCAGCACGGCCCCAGGATCAGCTGTAAGAGCGCTTTGCTGCTCGAGGTAGGCGAGACTTTGGCGGAAGGAAAGATGACGGGACAACTGAACAAAGCGAAGGAGATCGCCGCCCTGGCCGCAACCGTGACAGTAAAAGAGATTTTTGCGGGCGTTGACATAAAACGAAGGGCGGGTTTCCGGATGCAGGGGACAGAGTCCGACGAACTCGGGGCCGTGAGCGATAGGCCGAGCGGTCCAACTCTGCTGCCGCAGATAATCGAGCAGCGAAAGGCGCTGTTTCAGTTTTTCGATATCCTCGCCCACGGCGCAGTTTTGCCTCTGGAGGCGAACGTAGGAGAAGGTGGCCAGCATTCCCAGGCAAGGATGGTGGGTAGAGAAATTTTCTCAGAGCCGCAAGGGCCAAAGAATTTGCAGAACCGGAATCAGTCCAGACAAAGGCCCAGCTTGGTGATTGGGCGGATCACCAAGCGCCGACCAGTGAGCCATGCGGGCGAGCGTTTGGTGGAGAAAGGAAAGTGCCGGTTGGGAGCGGTCCAGTCCGTGGGCCCAGCGGCGAAGTGTGGAAGGATCAGGCACGCGGTTAGGGTCTTTGAGTGTAGGAGTCGCTTCTTCCCAGGAGCAGTGCTCCACAAACCGCCGCCGCAACGCCTGACAGCGAGTCAGCAAACTGTACTGCGTGTAAGGGAGTGAAAAACACGGCAGGAAGGTGAAAGTCTTCCCGCAACCGGGGCAGCGACCGCGACGGATGCCAATCCGATCGTGATGTTCATCATGCGCTTGCTTGCGACGACGTCCGTGGCCGATGATCGAATCACTTTCACAAGCGGGACATCGCCGCACAATAACCTCGGCGCCACTCGTGGCCCAATCCGTTTCGAGCTTGTGTGGGGAGACGGAAAGTGGGATAAAAAGAATCGTAGCTCATTGGAGCTCTGCCACGGCGTTGACCCGCCAAGATCTCAGCCGGAAGCGGAGCTCCTCCTCCTGAAGAGAAAATCCAACTGGAAGAGAATAACCCTTCTGGCCTGCAGCTCTTACGGGTGTGATTCAGAATATTGGCCGGTAATAATCGACTCGTCGGAAACTAACCGACGACTGGAGCATTCCGCCTGTCACTTCTCCGATGCCAAAACCCAGATTAGACCGAGATTCAACTTCCCCTTGGCTCCCCAGCCCGTTGCCCCTCTGGAATCGACGGTCGGAATCTTTCGTAAAGACTGAATGCGTTGCTCGAAAGTTCTTCGGGTGGGAATGCTCCAGCGAGGTCTTGCATCGCCACGCGAGCGGTCCCAAGCGACTCGCCGAACTTGCTCTCCAAGTATCGCTCCACGCTCTCCGCATCGATGGGTTTGTTCTTAATTACAGCACGCACTCCATTCGTCGTCTTGACCACTGGCACTGACCGCCCACAAATCTCAACGGAGAATTCCTCTCCTCGTTTTCGTGTACGCGCTTTCTTGACCTCCTGCTGAACAGGTTTGAATATGCCCAGCCGCCGACCTTTGGATCGAGCAGTCAGGCCAGCTACCGCCTTGCCAAGGGTAAGTGCCTCGTCGTGGTCAAATCCCATTCGCCCGGCGACGGAAGCTGCCCACAGTGTCAGAACGGGAGCGCGATTGACTAGAATAGTGGGTTCGGTCATTGCTCATAGCCTATCTAACGGCATCGCAGAAGCGCAATCCGCCGAAGGTTGGCCCCGCGAGGGGCAGAGTCTTCGCACGTAAATCGTAACCCACTCATTGGCAAAGCCTTGCCAGGGAAATTCGCACGGAGGACTTTCGGACTTGCGCTTTAGGTGTGTCCGTGCCATTATCTTACAGTCATATGAAAGCAAGTAGGTCGTTGACCAAGCTATCGGACCTGGCGTTGCAACAGCGCCGGCGTGGACTCGCCAAGATGTTACCACCGGCCGAGGAGACGCTGCGAGGGTCGTTGATCGAGCGCTATCTTACCTGCGGAAATCCATCTTGCAAGTGCGCTCGCGGCGAGCGGCATGGTCCGGTGTGGTATCTGACGATCACCTTGGGTCCGGGCCGGACGACTGGCGCGGTGGTGCCGCCCGAACTTCTGGAACGGGTACGCCGCTGGATTGAGAACTACCGGAAGGTTAAAGGCGATCTGGAGAAGATTTCGGAAATCAACCGCGAATTGCTGCGCCGCGAGCGGAAGAAGAAACGCAAAAAGTAAACGGGGGCCGATCAGGAAGGGTTGTTTTGGTGGATTGCATTTCTTACAGTCATTAGAATGCAAGATAGACCAAGCCACACGTTGCCATCTTTCGACGCATACGTCGACAAAGTCTTCCATCTTCGGGAGGCCCTCTCCTCACTCCGCGATGCCCGCCAGCATCCCGACATCCCTCCCGCCGCTGTGTTCCGGGCGTTGTTCTACGGCTTCGTCTTCCGCTTGCGCAGCTTCAAAGAACTCGAGGCCGATCTGGCCCAGCCCCAGCTCCAACAACACCTCGGGGCCTCGCGCCCCTTTCGCGACGACACCTTGCGCTACAGCCTGGCTAGTTTTGCTACCGAGCCGCTCGAACAGATGCTGGTGACCGTCAATCGCCAGCTGAAGCGCAATAAGGCCTTGGATCCCGGCCGGGTGCAAGGCCCTCTCGTCGCCGCCCTAGATGGCATCGAGGTCCTTTCCAGTTTCAGCCGTTGCTGTTCCGATTGTTTGCAACGGCGGGTCAACTGCACCGCCGCCGATGGCCAGCCGGTCGAGCGCATCCAGTATTATCATCGTGCGGTCGGCTGCCAGATGGTCAGCAGTCCGGTCAAAGCCTTTCTAGGCCTGGAGTGGGTCGCGCCCGGAGAAGGCGAAGACAAAGCCGCGCTCCGTCTGCTGGCACGCCTGCCGGATCTCTACGGCCAGCCGCTTCTTCGACATCTTGTTGCTGGATTCCCTCTATGCCCAGGCCCCGGTCCTGAATCTGGCCCAGGAAGTTGGTTGGGGTTTGGTCATCACGCTGAAACAAGAAAACCGCGACCTATACCAGGATGCCTTCGGACTCTTCTCGACCCGAGAAGCCGATGATCGTTTCACCGAACAGAACCCAAGTCAGAGACGGGAGGTGCAGCTTTGGAGCGAGGCTAACCTTCCTTTTACCAAGGAGTGCCCGAAGCCCGTCCGTGTGGTCCACTCCCAAGAAGCGGTCACCGAAAACCATTACCGCCGGGGCCAACTCCAGACAGAAACCACACTCCACAAATGGGTGTGGACCGACACACTGAATCCCCAAGTATTTTCTCCCCGAGTCGTGTGGCGACTCGGGCATAGTCGCTGGAAGCAGGAGAATAATGGCTGGAACGATCTAACTCAGAATTGGGCCTGGAAGCATGGCTTCCTGCACGCCTGCAAACACCGCCCCAAACAGCCTACCGCGGATGGCCCTCCGAAGGTGGTCCCCAACCGAGGGTTGGCCGCCGTCACGCTAGTTCTGCTGTTGGCGTTTACCGTTTGTTCGGCCTTTTGCCTGCTCCATTCCAAATTGGTTCGTCGCTATCATCTTTCCTTGCGCGAGGTCGCCCGGCAGTTGTACCGCTCGGTCTGGCAGCAGCCGCCAACCCGTGCACCTTAGTGGAGTGTCGCTTCCCGGCCACCCCTCTCCATCTTTCTCTTTCTTTCACTCATCCACTGAGTCCGGCCGCGTATTCCCTTTCGCCGCCTCGTTGACCCGCTCCGACCCTGGGGTATGCTGCTCATGGCACGAAAAACGCAGTGCGAATCTGCCCAACACCCCTTCCCATGCTCTTGTGCCGTCCTGACAACCTTTTAAACGCCACTGAAATGCGCCATGCGAAGTTCCTGCCGCGAGGGGTCAAACTCTTCCGTACTTGTTTAGCGCGTAGGGACAGTTAAGTCCAAAGGCTTGGGCTGAGAAGCACAGATTAGCTTTTGAAGAATAGAAGAAGCGGAGCGGAGTTGCTGACGGCAAGTTTGCAGAATGCTTACGAGAATGCCTTGCGTGTGCGCTCCGCGCGAGGTTCGATTCCCGCCCCAGACTTTGCGGGTCACCACCATCGGCCGGATGGCCTGTTCGGCTCGCCAGTTCGTCGCCTCCAGACCGGGACATCTCAAGAAGGTGAATAGAGCCTCCCGCTCCCGCAACAGATGGTTGGCCAAACGGCGATTCTGCGGTGAGCGATAGCGCCGTTCCAAGGTCCGATCCATCCGCACTTCCAATCTTCCCCGGGCCACCGCTAATCCGTGTTCGCTGATCTGTCGTTGCTGGCGACGATCGCGCAGCTGCAAAGATTCCTGCAAGATGGTTTCGACGGTGCGCGGGAATTCCGCTTCCCCACTTCTCGCCACCAGAATCATCTCCCGGCAGCGCCGCAGCAGGTGCGCTAAGCAGGTTTGGTGCAGAGCGTGGATAAACTGACGATAGATGCTCCACCCGTCGCGCACCAAGAATCCTGCAAAATCCGCTCCCAACACCATAGCTGCTTGTTCGAATCCGCGGCCTGGCTGAATGCTATAGACGGTGACCTGCGAAGTGCTGAAGGCCCACATCCACCATAGCTCTCCACCCACTCTCCAACCAGTTTCATCCGGGGTTACACTCGCACTGCGGCGAACCTCTTCTACCAACGCGTTATAGGTTGGTTCCGCTTGACTCGCCACCCGCGCTAGGGCCTGGCACAAGCCGCCGCGACTCACCTGTAATCCGAAGGCTTGCTGGAGCACCGTGGCCGTCTTGCCGTAGGGCAGTCCTAAACCTTTGTTGAGTTGCGTGGCCAGCGCCAACGCTCGCGGTCCGAGTTGCGAGGCAGCACTGCCCAGGGCATCCGAGGTTTGCCGTGGATGTCGCCCCTGCACTCGCCGTCGGCAACACCTACAGCGCCCGATAGAAATGCGAAACTCAATGAGCTGGACCCGCGGTTCCGGAATCTCGGTTTGGAACTGCGAAACGGTCTCGCACTCTTCCAACCCACCTCCGCATCGCGGACAGCGGGCCGGCAGCGGTACTTCCACGATTTCATCGACTTGATCGGGGAGGGGCCGACGATAGCGGCGCCCATACTGCTTTCCTGCTTTGCGTCCGGGTTTTTGAGGATGACCTTTGGGTTTCTGCCGCGAGAAGGGGGCCGCTTGTCGCTTCGCGGCTCGAAGAGCCTCTTCCAACAGCCGCCGCAGACGTTCGTTTTCTTTCTTCAATACTTCAATTTCTTGCTCGAGCCGCGCGAACTCTTCTGCGGTATGCTCTTCTGCCACACCGACAAAATAACCACTTCACGGATGCAGACAACTACATTTTTGAGAAAAAGTGTCTAGACGCTAAACAAATACACTCTTCCAAACACTGTGGTAACAGCGCTAGAATCTATTCCCCGTTCTTCCACGACTCCCGTCCTACCTTGGAGACTTCTATGACCGCCCCACTATTGCCACCGTCGCACTGATTCTCTGCAGTGCGCTTCCGGTATCGACGCAAGAAAAAAAGAAACCGCGCCTTGTGTTACAAATAAGGAAGCCGAAATCCATCCTACACAGCGTTTGGCCACGAGCGAAGGTCGCTCTCCCGCGTCAATTCTCGTGTCCACCTCTAGCGATGAATTGGCGCTATCCAATGCCGGCAAATCAAAAATCTTCGGCGTCGCCGTCAAAGACCGACCAGGTCGGACTCGATGCAGTTGCAACTTACTTTCCTGGCACAGGAGAGCATTACAGCCCCCCACGTTACTATCGCGGTCGGCACAATCAATTATCTGAACGCTTTGCTTGCTGCCCCATTTCCCACGTTTACGTTTTCTCCTGTCGGAGGGTCGGTCCACCAGTTCGGTAACTATGGAACAACGATGAAGCTACTCCACTCTTAAAGTCGATGCGTGAGTAAACGATACGCCAGCATTTCGGTGGTCCAGCATCAAACTGGGCGGAGAGAAGGTACAACGTCAGCTTGAGATTTCGGCCTCTTTTCACGGAACCCTCGGTCTGGCGTGGAATCACTTGCTAAGCGCATTTCAGTTCTGCAAGATGATTTCATGACAATTCCTGATTTCACTCGTCGTCTGATCATTCCCTCAGCGTTTCTGAGCCTACTTTTGCTGGCTGTTCTCGCTGCCATTAGCGGCAAGTCCGTTAAAATCATCACGAGTTGGTTCAACCCAAATTACGAAGGACATACGTTCCACAAAATTCTGGTCATCGGCGTCGCTCGAAACCTGGAAGTCCGCGCCGACTTCGAAGATGCCATGGCCGCCCAGATTGCCCGTCCGGGCATCGAGACCATTCCCGGCAACCATATCCTGATGCGCCCGGATCCTGATGTGAAACTTGATCTCGATTACTTGCGTGGCCAGATCTACGACAATCATATTGACGCAGTAGTTGTCTCGCGTCTGCTGAACGTCGACAAGAAAGTGACATACGTCCCGAGCTCGACCTACATCGCTCCCTACCCCTACTACTATTCTTTCTATGGCTACGTAGGCGCTGTGTATCCTCTGGTTTACGATCCTGGATACACTCGGGAAGATACGACAGTTAGCGTTGAGACCAACGTTTACGCCACAAACAAGCCAGACGGGGACTTGGTGTGGAACGGCGTCAGCAAGTCGTTCAATCCGAAGTCAGCGAAGAAGATGGCCGATGGACTTGTCAAAGAAGTTCCGAAGCAGATGGAGAAAGACGGGCTGCTACCGAAAAAAGTCCCTTCGAACTAATAACCGCACCTGATTCTGTCACCTCAATCTCTGGTACGGCTGCCACGAAATCTCCGATCAAAGTTCTAAGATCATTTTCCCTGCGGCGCCACTCTCTTGAACGGATTGTTTTCAACGACTTCCGCCGAAACTCCTTAGCGCGTTTCGAACTCATTTTCATCGATACGGCCCGAGTAAAACCAGCCGAAGTCAGACTGCCACTTGCCAATCCTTCGCGCTCACCATTGCCTAAAAAAAACCGTTCTGCGGTTTGAGCTAGAGGGAGCCAACCCGCGTTCCTCGTGGCACATCTGAACCGGTTCTATACTCTTCGTTCGTGGGAACAACCTGAGGAACACTAAGCGTTTCTGCCTGCTCTAAACGCTACCTAACGATCCTGAAGTGCCTCGTAAGTTCCTGATTTTCCCTGACTACAGATTTGCCAAGGTCCTGTGGTCGGCTGCCATCCGCGCCGCGAAATTTGAACCTGAGCCGACCTGCTGTTCAAGCCGGTGTCCATACCGCATATTCTCCGGGCCAGAGAGCCTTGAGTTCTTCCACGAGTTGAAAAGCTTGTTCACATTCCTCGCGAGATGCAACGTGGATGAACTCGTCGTTTTCAAGTTGCCTGAACACGCGATACACGGTACCAAGACCTCATTTCTTGTCGATTGAGAGGATGCATCCCGCTCATTGCGTTTGTCAGTGTTGAAGATCACAGCACCATGGAACATACCCAGTGATTCAGCATCGGGAAGGCATCCAAGTTACCGGTAAGTCGCGCTGGGGAAAGCGTGGAAGTGGAGGAACCAGTAATGAAGTAGGGGAAACCATTTAATGAAATCCAACGGGTGCGAGTCCCGTACGGCCAAAGCTAGCGAGCAGGCCGGTAGCGAGTGTTGCCATTCACCGGGTGACTGGTGGGTGCGAAGCGTACACAGCAAGGAAGCAGGCCGTGAAGGTTCAGCTCCGAAATCTAACAATGTTGCGATGCCGACGCCGTGTTACCAGCGGAAGGCAGCATCCGGGTACGACCGCAATTGCGAAGGGCGACCCGGGATCGCCGGAGTCGCTAGCTCAGGGCATGTTTCCAAAGGGATTTCCCATGAACCCAGGAGAGCTCCCCATCTCCGCTCGCAAGAGCGGTAAGACGGCCGCCAAGGGAGACCGTAGGCGACTGAGGACGGATGGAGGAGCAGTCTTACGACCCCGTAGTACCTGTGAAGGTGGGGAACCGCAGGGCTTCCGAAAGGAGCAGCCACGACTCCCCAAACGCAAAGGATAACTTGGCGTTTGGGGCGTTATAGAGGGAGTGGAGCTGGGCAGTGGGTGTGTATGGTTGGGAGCGGGAGTGCCAGGGAAAATCGGAATGGAATGACAGATGGTGAGACTTTTGACATCGACAAGAATTTCTTTGACCAGGAGCCGCACGATTTGTTGGCGCTCGCAAATGTTTAACGTTTTGGCGCGCGTGCGGAGCTTGCTGCGAAATCCATCCAGACTCTCTGATAATTGCAAGTATCTCGCTTGATCCATGGCTCCCGTCTCAAGTGATTGGAGTTCTGTTTCCACTGCTCTTGTTCTCTTGTTCAACTCCGGCATTCTTTCACGAAGCTGCGACAAACTGACCAAGTTTTCTTGATACGCCGTGATCAGTCGCTCGGCGTTTTTTTTCAGGCGCGTTTGTTCACCGCGTAATTCTTCCAGACGCTGCCGCCGAGGATCCGCATTGCGCGCGGTTTCTTTTCGCCGCTCAATTTCTGTTTGCACCAGACGGTCATCTTCGAGCAAGCGAAGGATCTCATTCCATACGAATTCGTCCAAGTAGTCTTGCCGAACAGGGCGATTCGTGCACAGTGCCCCTGTGGGGCGACGATAGGCATCGGAGCCGAAACAGCGATAGTAGTACAGCCTTCGTTGCGCCGAGGGTGTGGAAGATCGATACAGCGCATAGCCACA
This sequence comes from uncultured Acidobacteriota bacterium, assembly GCA_963767755.1. Classification (GTDB taxonomy): domain Bacteria; phylum Acidobacteriota; class Terriglobia; order Acidiferrales; family UBA7541; genus Acidiferrum. Next base: position 36,183 of record CAVYFO010000030.1, read on the forward strand.
CTGTTGGCATACCAGCATCCCTTGCAGCAAGCTCGGCATTATTGTTCGGCGTAGAGAATGATGTTTGTTCTTCGTCAACTGCTCTTGGGCCAGAGCAAACGTTTCTTTGCTCACCAATGCAGGCACGGAAACTTCAATCCACTCTGCGCGAGGTCGCTCACGACGGCAGCTGGGTCGATTGGAAATGCTGTTCTTTTGACGAAGCGGCTTGGTGATGCGCTGACGTGGCGACTGTTCCGTCTTGCCGTAACAAGCGCGGCCTCCATACGCGAGGTTACGCAGCATGGCCCATACCACCGAGCGGTCCCATCGCGTGTTCCCCGTTCTTGTGGAAATCCCGCGCTGGCTCAAGGAGCGCGCAATAGCATTGATGCTGAGATTCTGTTGCGTATACATCTTGAACACCATTCTGACCACGCCTGCTTCACTTTCAATCACTTCGTAATACGCGATGGAAGTGTCCGTCTTGCGAATATACTTATAACCGTATGGCGCGGCTGAGAGAGCATTTACCACTCCCTGTTTTGCCTTGTGCAGTTTCCCACGCCGGCTCCGTTCCGCAATTTGCGCGCGTTCATATTCTGCAATCATTCCTTGGAACTGCACCACGAGCTGATCTTCCGGACTGGATCCCGCTGGCGACTTCAAAAAAACAATCTCGGCGCCACAGCGAGAGAATTCTTCGCCCAACAGAATTTGATACGCATACTTGCGACTGAGTCGATCGGGTGAGTAGATCAACACCGTCGTGATCTGCCCTTGTGCTGCGAGATCACGCAGCGTTTCCAGACCGGGTCGCGCGAGAATTGCGCCGCTGTACCCTTCGTCTTGGAAGACCCATTCCGGCGGCACCAGATATCCGTTGCTCTTGGCATACTCCAGTAAGGCTGCAGTCTGGCTGACGATGGTGTGACTTTCCTTCTGACGATCCGAGGAAACGCGTGTGTAAATGGCTGCTGGTTTGTTCCTGGGGCTTCTCCTGAGCGGAATTTAGTTCTGTTGATCCCACCGGGCGCCGAATTTCGGGTACGAGCAGTTCGAAGGCTTGTTCCAATTTCTGCGAGAGGAGCCGATCGAAGCGATAAGCAAAGTGAACAGCGTGACCGTTCGATGGGAAATGCTCAGCCACGTTTTCGTCGCTGCGGCCAGGCCGCCAGTAGAGCGCGACTGACAATTTCGCTCAGCGACAGATGGGTGCGGCTTGCGAAAACGCGAAGGCGTAGGACTAACGCTTGTGAAAGTTTCACTGTAAAAGCGATCTTGGTGTCGCCGACGGGAAGAGGTTGTTTCAGATGTGCGGCCTGTTGGAGATCGCGATACGCTTGCCGACGCGAGATACCAGAATCCTTCCTCATTTGTGCGACGGCGTCCGGCAGATGATTGAATTGCTGCAGCAGTTCGCGTGCGTGATTGAGGCGCACGGCCCTTTGAGCGTTGCTGGCACGGCTCATTTGCCACCTGAATACAACCGCATGCGGCACATTTCAAGTACCTCTTTGAGCACATCTAGCGATACCTCCATACGCGCTCAAAACAGAAGTTATCTTTTGCGTTGGTGGAGTCACGGTACCCATTGGAGGGAAGGGGGGAACAAGCGGACGAATCTGTCGAAAAGAAACATAGTCGAGGCTCAGACCTCGGTCGCTAGGTCCACGCAAATCGACAGACCAACCGACCTGACCACGATGGACCTGGAACAGGGCGGGGAGTCACGCCTGAGGAACCCGCTGCGGGAAATCTGCACGGTGGGGTCTGCGAGGGGGGAGACGTCAGTGAAGCCATGGTGGACCTAAACGCGCACGAAGCTGGAAACGGCGGATAGTGCCAAGGAAAACCTAAAGCCCACTGCGTTCTCCTCTACTCGGACCGACAAATCGGGGAGTTGGCGCGCGGCTGCCAGTCGAACAAATGTTTTTCCTGCTACCGAGCGCGCAGAAGCAATGGCGTGTCGCCAAATTGAAGGAATTGAGGCACAGGAAGTTCCAAACGAAGTCGTTGGTGTTAGCTGAAATGAAATCCACTGGAGCGGACGTGGGGCGATCTATCCGGCAAATTTGGGCCGGTACCGCATCGCCCCACCGCCGGGTGCCCGGCAATAATGGAGACTTTGCCGCGACTGTGCGCCGAACACCCGCTTTCGCCGCCAACCAGCGCAGCGCAGCAACTCACATTCTCCAGTCTGTGCCTGAAGAAATGTTTTCAATAGGGAGGACCTGCTCGACCTCCCTTTCTGCAGGTTCCTTCACTACTTACCCGATGCGGCGCTATGCTGCGACAGCTGTGCCATCACCGCATCCAGGTTGAATGAGGCGGGTTTCTGCCGCGGCGGGAACTTCGCGAAGTTCCCAATCTCCCCCGCCACCACCGCCTGCATCATGTAGAGCTGAGGCACGTGATCGACCATCCAGTCCAGGTAGGTGTTTGAGTTGATCTCAGCCAGCTCGAAGGGGTCGCGCCGCAAGTTGACGATGTACGGCAATCGAAGCTTCGTGAACGGTTCCGCCCACAGCCGCATCGTGTGCGCACGTTGCACCGCCAAATTGAACTTATAGTCGCCGACCCGAATCGCCATCACATCCCCGTCGTCGCTCATGTACATGACCGCGTTTCTTGGGCTCTCCTTGGTTGCGCCGGTGATGTAGGGTACCTGGTTGAAGCCGTCGAGATGGACGTGGAAAGGCTTGCCGTCTACCGTGGTGCCAGCCTCAAGTTGTTTGGCGACATCCGGATTACCCGCGATTGCGAGCAGGGTGGGGAACATATCGATGTGAGAAACAATGCCGTTAAGGGTCGTGCCCGGCTTGATCTTCCCCGGCCAGCGCATGAAACATGGAACGCGCCAGCCGCCTTCCCAGTTGGTGTCCTTCTGGGCGCGGAATGGCGTGGTGGCGCCATCCGGCCACGTATCGTTCTCCGGGCCGTTGTCCGTGGAATACATGACGATAGTGTTGTCGGCAATGCCCAGTTGATCAAGCTTGTCGAGGATCTGGCCGATTTGCTCGTCGTGAACAACCATGCGATCGCTGTACGGATCTTGCCCGCTCTTGCCAAGGTTCTTCGCTGCGACGTGGGTTCTGAAGTGCATAGCCGTCGCGTTGTACCAGCAGAAGAAGGGTTTATTCGCTTTGGCCTGCTTCTCAATAAAGCCGATGGCGCCAGCGGTGATCTCTTCGTCGATGGTTTCCATCCGCTTCTTGGTCAGCGGGCCGGTATCCTCAAGCGTCTGCTTGCCCACTCGGCCCCAGCGCGGATCATTCGTTGGGTCATCCTTGTCCGTCGCAAAGCAGTGCATTACGCCTCTGGGTCCAAATTTCTCCTTGAAACCAGGCATCTTGGGATAGTCGGGCAGCTCCGGTTCTTCTTCCGCGTTCAGGTGATAGAGATTGCCGAAGAACTCGTCGAAACCGTGCACGGTCGGCAAGTATTCATTGCGATCGCCGAGATGGTTTTTGCCGAACTGACCAGTGGCGTAGCCGAGCGGCTTCAGCAGTTCAGCGATGGTCGGGTCTTCCTTCTGCAAACCAACCGTGGCGCCGGGCATGCCGACCTTGGTGAGGCCGGTGCGGATCGGGTTCTGGCCAGTGATGAAGCACGCGCGCCCGGCGGTACAGCTCTGCTGGGAGTAGTAGTCGGTGAAGTTGACGCCTTCGTTGGCGATGCGGTCGATGTTGGGGGTGCGGTAGCCCATCATGCCGCGGCTGTGGTAACTGATATTCCACATGCCAATGTCATCTCCCCAGAGGATCAAGATGTTCGGTTGCTTTGTAGCCATTGCTTATTCCTTCCTTGATACGTTGAGTTTTGTGTCGACCGTTTCCTTGGCTGAACGGCGATCATGCATGGGTGATGGAATACACCCAAACATCGACGGGATATAACTGTCAAAAGTGACAGCAAGCCTTGGCTGCTAATTTGTGACGAAGGTCAAATACAAATGCACGGCGGTTTCGATCTAGACGTAGTCAAAGCCATGCTCTTGCTGGGCTAGGTAAACGCGCGAATCGGTAAGGTTAGGTACTATGAGCCACTTTAGCGGTAAGCCGACTTAGCAGCCATGTGGAATTACTTCCGCGTTGCTTGTGGTTCGACCGTTATCGGTGGGGACGAAAGTGCCGTCAACGCGGACGGGCCTGCCCAACGATTGGCCGCCGCCCCCATTTGTCCGACTGGACAGTATCGAACAGTTGTCCCTTCGTTCTATTCGCAATTTCAGACTGCTTCCCTATAATGCGCTTCCAATCAATCCCAGCCTGATGCTATCGGTCCACATCCACGCAACTTGGACCAACTCGTTTCCTTCATGGAAGGAGTTCACTCATGTCCGTAAAACTCAGCGGTGCATTCTGGCAGTCCATTCTTGCCTCTGCGGCAGTCCTCCTTTCACTTTGTCTCGCATCCGCGCCACAAGCCTCCGCACAGTCGCGTATTACCGTTTCGGTCTCCCCGGCAACTGCAAGTGTCCAAGCGGGAGACGGATCCCAAGAGTTCAAAGCCGCAGTGCGCAACGACCGTCACAATCGCGGCGTGCTCTGGACGCTCTCCGGAGCAGGTTGCAGCGGCAGCACCTGCGGAACTCTTTCCGCCACCGCGAGCGGCTCCGGAATCCCCATTACCTATACGGCGCCCGCGAATGTGCCAAGCCCCGCGACGGTCACCCTCACCGCAACTTCCGTCTCGAACACTGCCAAGAGGGCTTCAGCAACTATCACGGTCACCGGCTCTTCCGCCACCATCAGTGTCAGCATTTTACCCAAGCGCGGCAGCCTTACGATCACGCAGAAACTGCCTGTTACGGCAACGCTGCTAAACGACATCGGGGCTGCGGGTGTGACGTGGTCGGCTTCTGGCTCAGGTTGTTCGGGCGCCTCCTGCGGCACATTCACAAATGCGGCCTCAACCTCTGCGACGTATGTGGCTTCCTCCGCTCCCGGCGTCTATTCGATCATCGCCACAAGCGTAGCGGATGTCACCAAAAGCGCTTCAATTTTAATTGGCGTCACCGATCTCTCGGGTGTTCTCACCTATCACAACAACGTCTCGCGTGACGGCACGAATACGCACGAGTTTGCTCTCACTCCCGCCAACCTCAGCACAGCCACGTTCGGCAAGCTCTTTTCGTGTCAAGCCGATGGTGCAATTTATGCTCAACCCCTTTGGGTTCCGAATCTGACCGTCGCCGGTGCGGTTCACAACGTGATCTTCGTCGCGACGCAGCACGAAAGCCTATACGCGTTTGATGCGGACGCGATTCCTTGTACGACGCTTTGGCATGTTAGTTTGATCGACGCCGCACACGGCGGAACTTCCGGCGAAACCTCCGTTTCCTCAGCCGGAACAGGCGCGCTGGTGGGCAGCGGTTACGGAGATATCTCTCCCGAAGTCGGTATCACCGGCACGCCGGTCATCGATTCGACAAGCAACACGCTGTATGTCGTCAGCAAGTCCGTTAATGTCAGCACGCAATTCTTCCAGCGACTGCACGCGATCGACTTGACTACCGGCAATGAACGGGTCGCGCCTCAAAGCATCGACTCTTCCATTTCAGTGCCGGGCACCGGGGCCGGTTCTGTCGCCGGTCAAGTGGCGTTTGATCCGCGCAATGAAAACCAGCGCCCCGGCCTGGTTCTTTCTAATGCTGTGGTCTATGTCGCTTGGGCCTCCCACGAAGACCACGATCCGTACCACGGCTGGGTAATTGGATTTAACGCCGCAACGCTCGCTCCCGTGGCCAATGCCGTCTTCAACACCACGCCAAATCAGGTTGGCACGCTCTCCTATTCCCGCGGAGGAATCTGGATGGGCGGCGGCGCTCCCGCCGTCGATTCCGCCGGCAATCTATTTTTCATCACTGGCAATGGAACCTTCGACGCGAACACCGGCGGCTCGAACTATGGGGACAGCGTTGTGAGACTCAGCACCGCCAGTGGTTTCTCCGTGGCGGATTACTTCACTCCTCTTGACGAAGCCTCGCTGGACGCCAATGACACCGACTTCGGTTCCGGCGCCGCGACCGTTCTGGTGGACCAGCCTACCGGTCCCGTAACTCATCTCCTCATCGGAGGAGGGAAGGAGGGCAACCTGTTCCTTCTCAATCGCGACAACCTGGGAAAATTCAGCAGTTCCACCAACAATGTCGTCCAGACCATCAACCTGAGCAACCCTATCTTCGCGACGCCTGTCTTTTGGCAGAATAATCTCTACATCGCCGGCGTCGGCCCCCTCAAACAATACCCCTTCAACAGCACCACTGGCCTGTTAAGCGGCGCGCCTTTTTCTCAGTCGTCTACGAGTTACGGATTTCCAGGCGCTACAGCGTCGGAATCATCCGATGGAGCCACCAATGGCATCATCTGGGCGTTGGACAATAGCCTCTATTGCACGCCTCAATCCCCGGGCTGCGGCGCAACGGTCCTCCACGCCTATGACGCCAACAATCTAGGCACCGAAGTGTGGAATAGTTCACAGGCCGCCGCAAATCGCGACATGGCCGGACACGCCGTAAAATTTACTGTGCCGACCGTCGCCAATGGCAAGATATACGTCGGCACTCGGGGCAACGATTCATCCGTGTTGGGGGAACTCGAAGTCTACGGCCTCCTGCCAAACTGAACCGAACGCCGCAGGATTCTCGCTTTGCATAGTCCGGTACTCCCTTTCCGGGGCCAAAAAAAGTGAAGTCAGAATTTGTGCTTGATAAACACGCCGGTAAAGTCAAGTACTGGGAGCAACTTACCAGATGAGTTGACAGCGCATCTGTGAAAGTGGATCGCAGATGGCGCCTTGGGGAACCATCCTCCAGCCAAGAATCGCGGGCTATTTCGTGCTTACAATTAGCTGCTGCGGTGACTGAGGTATTTGGTTTAGTCGATTCTGAGTAAAACCCGCCTGACCCATCATACTCTCAAACTGTTCCATTGTGTACGCGTCGCCGTCGGGCGTTAATCCCAGCATCATCAAACTGAAGCTTGCCGGAATTGGCGGCGTTACACGGTCCTCGTTCGGAATGAACTCCAGCGTCAAGAGTTGTCCCCCCGGATTTAGGCAGGAGTACGCTTTCTTTAGGAGGGCCATGCATGCACTCTGGTCAAAGTGATGGAGTAGATTTGTCAGCAAAACAACGTCGTAACCTTCCCCGAACTCTACAGTGAACGCATCGCCTGGAAGCAAAGTGTAGCGGTCTCCTACGCCCGATGCCTGCGCATGCGCTTCTGCAATCTTGAGCACATTTGCCCAATCCTGGGCGACGATTTCAGCCTGTGGCGCGCGCCGCGCGAGGGCGATTCCGAAAAGACCATGGCCGGCGGCTATATCCAGAACGCGTTTCGGAAATGCTTGGCCTCGCATCGCTTCGTCCGCGATAAATTCGGAAGCTGGTCCCATCAACGGCATCATGCTTTCCGCAAAGGTCACCCATTCGGCCAGCTCAGCTTCATTGAAACCGTCTCGGCCAAGTAATGTCCCGCCATGGCGCACGCTATCAATGATGTTTGCGAAGCCTGACATTAGTTTTGGCGAGTTCAGATAGAGAACAATGGATGCCATGCACGCGGGCGAATTCCGGTTAAGAAATGCTGCGCTGGTGGGAGTGAGAGAATAGGCGTCGCCAGCTTTTGAAAGCAATCCGATAACAGTCAGATAATCACAAAGAATGCGTATACCCCGCTCCGATGCATGACATCGATCAGCAAGGTGCAGCGCCGTTGCGGCCTCAGCGTCCACGGTAGTAAACAAGTCCAGTTCGATGGCCGCCCGGAGCGCCGCGGTTCTTTGATAGGCGTTGATCGTGTCCCAGACGAGCTGCGGGTTCGGCTCCATGCTTAGTGCGGTCGCGAGGGCCATGGCCACCTCTTGGGGAATTGTTCTATCACAGTTCACAAGGCAAACCCCAGCTTCGTTGAACTGGGGAGATAGGCAGCACTATCGAACCCTCGAAATCGCTGCGGCGGCACATGGTCGAGTGGCTGGGCGCCAGCAATGGCGCCCAGCCACTCGACCTAGGACCTTTCCTCTGCGGGAAACATACATCCAGCCGTTCGTCTCAGACCTCACAGCAGCTAAACCATGTGAGTCGAACTGCAAGTGTTTCAAAACCTGCTGCTTGATGATGAGTTCCCCATTCGCCGCTTTTTGTATGCAATCAGGAATCACACCTCGCTCAAAGTCATATAAGCACGAGGTATCCGACGCAGCAGTCTTGGTAGGTTCAGGTTGCTGGCCTCGGCTCTTAATTTCCATCGCGGCGAACAGTAGGCCCGTAAGCGCAAAGGCGCAGGGAAGAAGAATGAGGCATGAGCGGCGTTCTGACATTTGGCCTTCATCATACAACTGGCCAAGAACCAATGACACGGGTCTGGTAAACGCTTATCGGAGAAGTGTGCTATAAAAGCAGTCAAGAGACATTCTTCCCCGTCGGCTCGGTGCCGACACTTTTTTTGTCTCGGCATTCAGCCCTACCGTTTGAACGTGCACTCGTGATCGAGTGGTCTTGCTCAGGCGACGTAGTTTCGTGCTTCGTGTCGTCACACGAAACGGTGAGATCCTTCTTCCTTCCTGTGGTTCCATTTCACTGTCGTGACGGCGCCAATCGTTTCTGAAACATCAAGCCTGACAGTTATCCACTTTATGAGTGGCAACGCATGGTCCTATCTGAGACTCGTGGCCTATGGCTTTCTTGGATTGTCCGAGAGGGCATAGGGTGGATTCGGAGACTCGCGTGCTTTAAGCACGGGCCTGACTTCTCCGATGGATACTTCCCCTCGAATCCGAGCGTCTCAAGAACCCGACAGCTACCGCCAGGAATAGTTCCCAGGTGGAACGGACTCTTTGCCAGAGACGCTCAAGCTGCTTGTTGTTTCAAATAGTTGGCGTCGAAACGTACCTCCTTCTTCCAGACGATCAACGTGATCGCGGCAATCTTCCTCGCCAAGGTCAAGCGCGCCATCGTGGGCTTCCTTCCCTTAGTAGGCCGTTTCATATGTTCGGTCACGTATTTCTTAGGCCGCTTTGGCTGCAGGACGGTCGAGTTTGTGCAGCATTCGAGTGAGCTCGCGTCGGGTGAACCGCCATTCGAAGGGTTTGGCGATGGTTTCGTAATGTCGCTCGAAAGTGAGCAGACGTTCTGCTAGCTCCGGCAAGGAAGCGAAATCGTTCGGCGTCAGAGCCTTGCGTTGCAGGATGGAGAAATAGATCTCGATTTGATTGAGCCAGCTGGCGTGGACGGGCCCATGGACGAGGACCAGGTTGGGATATTTGTCCTGGAGTCTTTCGACCGCCCGGGAACCTCGATGCGAGGAACCGTTGTCCACGATCCAGAAAACCCTTCGTGCCCGCCGGTACGGGTGTTGTTTCATGACTTGATCGACGAGGCGGTCAAAGGGGGCGATTCCGGTTTTAGCTTCGCAGCGACCGAAGAGTTTGGCTCGGTGGACATCCAGGGCAGCCAGATAGGCCCAAGCTCCCAGACGCTCGTATTCGTGCTCGATCTTCATGGGCTGGTCCGGTTGTGGGGGCAAAGATTCTGCTTTTCGGGACCGCGCCTGAACACTGGTCTTCTCGTCGGCCGACAGGACGAACTCGTCCCGGCCGAGTTTACGGCCCTTCCAGAGACGTTGGTACAAATCCAAGATGCGTCCGGCCTTGGCTTCGAAATCCGGGTCTCGCGGAAAGATCCAGCAGCGGTGCTGCCAAGGACGGATGGCGTCCTCGTTGAGCCATCGCCAGAGGGTAGTGTCACTGAGGGAGGCCGTCAATCCGCAAGCGCGAACATGGGCACGGAGTTCAGCCACACTCCAGCGCGAAAGAGGCGCGCCCACCCGGCTGGGAAACTCGCAGGCGATGGCTTTAACCTGCACGACCAGCTCTGGGGGGAAAAACCCGGGGTCGGCCCGGGCGTTCCGAGTCTTCCAGACCTGCCAGTCGTTTTTCGAAGAACCGTTTTCGCCAGCGGCTGACGATCTCACGTCGCGTGCTGAGCCGGTCGGCGATCTGATCATTGGAGAGGCCCTGCTGGGCGAGGAGAATCATCTTGGCGCGAGCGACCATAAAATACGGTAACGTATATTTATTGGCGCGCCGTTCCAGCTCTTCCCGTTCTTGCTTGGTGAGCACGATCCTGTACGGACTCTTTCTTGGCAAATTGATGCCCTCCCGGCAACAGCATAACCCAAGAGGGCTACAAGCAACAAATAATACGTTATCGTATTTATGAAAATGAGCACTTAGTTCGAGCCGGCCTTAAAACTGCACGCCGAATCGGTGAGCTTGCTAGGCGCGACAGTGAGTTCCTGTAGGTGGTTTATGGCCAGCACAGCGTTGAAGTGGGCGACATCCCGCTTCTTCATCGCCTTCCAAGCGGCGACCGTGCGGTTGTAGTTGTTGCAGTCGCTCTCCCAAGTGGCGATTTGGGTGGGAGTGGGAGCCATGTCGAGGCCCACCTGCATCATGCTAACCATGGTGTTGTAGTCATCGTTCAGCATGAGGAAGGATTGCAGCTCATCGGGCTTGGGAGTGGGGCGGCGGAAGAAGGACCCTGGCGGCGGCATCACGCCGCCGATCTTCGTCAGGCTGGCATCGAGCGTCTTGGCCTGCGAGGCGACATCATCGGGCAGATTGCTCTTCATCAGAGACGCAAGCTGCGCCTTGACCGCGTCCACTTCCTGTTTGCCGTCGTAGCTCTGCTGCATGCCGTGATACGCGAGCAGCGTAAGCTGGTTCTGGGCGCGTAGCTCGGCCATGAGCTTAAGGCTCTCGCCAACGCGCGGGTCATTCATGACTGTTACGTGACGCGTGTAGACCTCGCCGTCCACGGTGAGCTTGAGCGTATAAACGCCCGGAATCACCTGCGGCCCGTGCGGGCCCGGTGTGGTGGCGCCCGCCACCGCGTTCATCTGGTTTTCCAGGTCGTGACGGAAGGCGGGCGGGTCATCGTAGAGCAGGTTCCAGTTGACGCGGTTCAGGCCGACATCGGTGCTAAGAGCGAGCGACTCGGGTGAGGCCAGCCAGTAGCGCGGATAAGCTTCGCCCTCGATGGGCGGCGGCAATGTGCTTGACATGGTGCGCACCAGATTGTCATGCGAATCGAAGACCCGGAGCTGAATGGGCCCATTGGGCTGATGGGTCAGGTAATAATCGACGATCGCGCCGTACGGTGGATTGGGTGCATGGGGTACCTCGACGGAGAAGGGCTGATCCCAGTTGCTGTTGATACGGGCGCGGATGGCCTTTTCCGGTTGAAAGAGATAGGCGGAGGAAGAGCTGATGACCTTGGCATTGGCAGCGATCTGGCGCAGCGGGGTGATGTCATCGAGAACCCAGAGGCCGCGACCGTAAGTGCCGATGACCAGATCGTTCTCGTGGTGATCTGTGTGGATGGTGAGATCGCGGATCGAAGTGGTAGGCAGATTCTGGCGCAGGGATTGCCAGCGATCGCCGTTATCGAAGCTGACGTAGACGGTCGTCTCAGTGCCGGCAAAGAGCAAGCCAGGCTGCTTGGGATCGACGCGGAGAATGTTCACCCAGTTTCCGGTGCGCTCGTCGCGAGGCAGGCCGTCGACGATGATGGTCCAAGTCTTGCCGCCGTCGGTGGTACGCCAGATGAGCGGTACGTCCTCGTCCTGATTAGTGTCCGCGGCGGCAGCGGGACCGCGCTGGCCCCCGATCCGGCCGCTGACGTATGCGGTATTGATGTCATCACCGGCTTCGATGGTGTTGAAGTGGGTGTTCGGCGGGACGTCGCTGATGTTGCTGACGTTGTCCCAGTGTTTGCCAGCATCCACAGTCTTATAGATCTGGCCGTTAGTGCTCACGGTCCAGACCACGCCACGCTTGACCTTGGAAATAGAGAAGTCGCTTATGGATGGAGCGGGAAGGTTGAAGGTGCCCTCGCGTTGCGGCTGCGGCGGCTCCGGCATGCCGCAGGCCACCGATGGCGCGCCCTTGGCGGTGGTGAGGTCGGGGCTAAAGGCTTTCCAAGAATGGGCGCCGTCGCGCGATACGAGCAGGCACTGATAGGCAACGTACAAGGCGCTGGGGTCGAACGCGCTGTCGAACTTCTTCTGGAAGTCGCGGCCGGCGCGGTACTTTGTGGCATCAGCGCCGAAGTTGGGCGCGACGTTCTCCCACTGCCCGGTCGACATATTGATTTTGACTAGGCCGTTCCCGCCGCCGCCAGGTCCATAGCCGACCGCATAGAGAATGTGGGGGTTCTCGGGATCGGGTGTGATGACGCCGAATTCAGAGGAGGGCACCGGGCTCCAATCAGTAAAGTTAATCTGTCCCCAAGCGCTGCGGCTGGCGACCATGACCGCGCCGGTATCCTGCTGCGAAGTCACGATCCAGTAAGGATACTGGCTGTCGGTATTAACGTGGTAGACCTGACCGATCGGCTGGGTATACCAGAGGCTCCAGGTGCTGCCGCCGTCGAGGGTGACACTTGCGCCTTGGTCGGCACCGACTACCATGCGCTTGCCGTTGGTGGGATCGATCCAGAGCTTGTGGTAATCCTCTCCGCCGGGAGCGCCCTTGAATGCGTGGAAGGTAACGCCGCCGTCGTTGGAACGGTACATCGCGGTGCTGACGGTGTAGAGGATGTCCGGGTTCTGCGAGTCCACAGACACGCCGCAGCTATAGGCACCCTGGCCGTTGCTGATGCGCGTGTCCTTGCCTGCCATGTGTTGCCAGGTGTTACCGCCATCGTCGGAGCGGAACAGTCCCGAGCCGTTTTCGATATTGTTGCCGATGATGTACATGCGCCGACCGCTGGTGTGCATGGCGATCGCCAAGCCAACGCGGCCAGGGAGACCCGGAATCTTGATCTCGGTCCACGTTAGGCCCTCGTCTGTAGATTTGAAGACCAGCGGCGGCTTGGTCTTGGGCCGAGGTCCGGGGCCGTTGAAGAAACCGCCCCCCGTACCCTGCGTGTCGGCCAGCATAACGCTGGGGTCGTCGTAGGCGTACTCCAGTTCGCGGGTGCCATCGTAGCCAGCGGGCTTGAGGACGTTGGCCCAAGTCTGGCCGCCATCATTGGAACGGTAGATGCCGCCGCCGTTGTGCGTGGCATCGCCGAGGGTGGAGGCGATAATCAGGTTTGGGTCGTTGGGATCGACAAGGATGCGGTCGATCTTCACGGTGTTATCTAGGCCGATGTGGTGCCACGTCGTGCCGGCATCGGTGGACTTCCACATTCCGTTACCCAGGCTGCCGCCGATGGGGTCGCCGGCGCCTGCATAAACGATATCCGGATTCGAGGGAGCGACTTGGATTGCGCCGACGCTGTCCGCGCTCGTCTCCTGGTCGAAGATGGGAAACCAAGTGACGCCGGCGCTGGTGGTTTTCCAGATGCCTCCCTGGGGAGTTCCTACGTAGAACACGCCGGCCTGGCCGATAACGCCGGTGACGGAAGAGATGCGGCCGCCGTGGAAAGGCCCGACGTTGCGCCACGTAAGGCCGGCATAGAGATCGGGTTTGACCTGCGCCGCAGCGCTCAAACTTAATGCCAACAGGCTGGCGAAGGCCTGCCCCCAATACACAACTCGCGATATTCGCGTCATGATGTATACACCTCTTGTAAGAATCCCCCCGCGCAAAACGGGGAAAGTATACTGCAGGAGCTTCGGAAGTTGGCACTCGCTGTGGCCAATACAGTTAGGGTCGGTCCCGTCCTCCAAGTCTTACGCTGCGTTGAACTACAGTTGTCATCAACTACAACGAGATCGTTTCACTATATGATGCGCATTGCGCTCCGTATGCCCGCCGATTTCGAGCGAATGGCGGGGCTTAACCGCTCATAATCGACCGCGAGCGCCAATGAAACTCCTGACCTTCCGAAGCTGACGTCATGGGCGACTTCGCAGAGATGGAAATCTATGCGATGTTTGTGTGATGGTGCTCGTCAAATTCGCCACGCTCGGCAGGCGTAAGCAGACTCACGACTGCGACAACAACGACGTTGCAGCACAACGCAATGAAGCCGGCATTGAGTCCCATGACGGGATCGCGCCTGGTAAGCCAATGAGCAACAAAGACGAAGACGCCAGTCACAACTCCAGCGAAGACGCCGGGCAGGGTCACTCGCTTTGAATATAGGCCCAACACTACGCCGGGAAAGAACTGTCCTACGCCTCCATATCCCACGAGGAGAAGAGAGACAAGAGTTGGGGAGCTATAGATCGCAGCGCATAAAGCAGCGACGGTAATTACCAATACTGTACTCCTAGATAATTTACTTATCTGTTGATCCGTCATGCCGGGCCGGAAAATTGGGGCGGCACATGTTCTTCGCGAATAATGTTGCCGCCGTAAGAATCATGACCCCTGCCGGGACCATTGCCGTGAGAGCCCCTGCCCCGCCAATCAAACCGAGGAACCAGGCCGGGAAAGTCTTTCGCACCATGGTTAACATCGAAAGGTCGCCGTTGGAGAGACCGGGCAGGATTAGGGTTGCGGCAAGTCCCACGAAGAACATCAGCGGCATCGTGATGCTATAGAAGGGCATTACGACGGCGTTGCGGCGCAAGGTGTCGCCGCTCTTCGCGGAAAAACTGGCACCGAAGAATTGCGGCCACATATAAAACCCGACCGATACCAACAGAACCGTTGAGACGTACCAGGAGTGTCCGAGATTCATGGTGGTGCCGGGCATAACAAGGCGAGCGGGCTTAGCCCGCACGAGCGCAGCGAACATCGGGCCGATTCCACCAAAGTAAATGTAGGGCACCGCTACGCCCACGAAAACAGCAAAAAACAAGAGCAGTAGGTCCTTCAAGACACTGACCCACGCTACGCCCCGGATTCCGCTGGTTAAGACAAACGCGGCGACAATTAAGAAGGAGATGACCATGGCGCGCTTCGGAGGAGCAGACCCGGTAGCAATCCACTTGGACGCGTAACGCCGTTATCAGACCAAGAGGATTTATTGCCCAGAACCAGAATCACTCTAGCCCTAGGGGGAGTCCGCTTACCTCCATACATTGTGAGTAACATCGGTACTGTTTGAATGCTCCGAGGCCACTTTTTTTGTCAAAAGGTGGCGTGAGTACACACGTCGCCGGCATCCCTGGCAGTAATAGCGCATGGCGTTCCTTGCGGATTGATCCGGCGATTACTGTTCCCGGGCCGGATGCTGCAAGAGCGACAGGCGCGGCAGAGGCGCACCTTGAAACATCAAATTCCTCATTCAAAAAGGCAGCACAAGCGAATTGAAACCCCTCTGGGGATGTGGGTCGTCTGGCGCTGTGGACGAACTGAAGATACATCGCAAGTTAAGGACCTGAGTGTCGGCGGTTTGTTTATCGAAACTTTGAAAGCATGCCCCGTGGACACCCCGGTTGAACTGCATTTTCTTGTACAGGAAGGGGAGATTACGGCCGATGCCACAGTGCGGTACGTCAAGGCTGGGAGTGGCTTAGGTCTGAAATTCAAAACAGTTCGCGGCGAAGATCAGGTCCGTTTCGTGGCGATGATTAAAAGGCTGATCCAGCAGGAGTAAAGATAGATGACAGGCTTTGTCGCTATTTAGATGAGCAGGCGTGAGGTCAACGGCTCATCGGGCTAAACCTTTTCACATACCTGATTACCGGATTCTATAGGCACCGCTAACGGTTCTTGCGGCACTTTGGCCGCTGCCTTGCGGCTATACAAGTCTCGGTCCGCTTTTTCGATCAAGCCCTCCAAATCATCCCCCGGCTCGTATGCCTTCCACCCGACCGCAAAGGAAACTGCCAGCGTATCGCCGTGCACTTTCACCGTAAAAGCATCGAGGCGGGCGAGCACCATCGATAATTGATCTACTGCACAATCCAGAAGTAGCAACATGAACTCGTCCCCGCCCCAGCGCACCGCCAAATCCGACCCGCGAGTTGCATGGCTCAGACACGCCGCGAATTCTTTCAAGACATGGTCGCCTACTAGGTGTCCGTACCCGTCATTGATTTTTTTGAAGTCGTTCAGGTCCAAGAGCACTACGATCATAGACAGCCCTCTCCTCTCCGATCGCGCAATTTCTGCCCTCAGTCGCTGTTCCGCGAATCGCCGATTGTACAACCCCGTCAGCGGATCAAACATGGCAAGCCGCCGGAAGACCTCCGCCTGAATCTGCTGCTCTGCCAGTTCTTTTTGAGTCGTGCGCAGCCTCAGGTGCTGATAAATCATATGCCCCGTGAAAACCAGCGTCAGCCCCACCAGAACCCGCACCGCCAGACTCAGGTCCCATCCGAAAATTGTCTTCGCGCCCTTTAGGTATAGCGAAACCGACAAGGACACAAGCAACGCAGCCAAGCTCAGTATGATAATTACTGCATTGCCCCAAACCAACAGGTCGCGCCGCTCCAGCTTGCGCAGGTTGGAACGGATTTCTGCCACACCAAAATCGGCGTCCTTGCTCGTGATCGGCGCAATCGAAGTATTCAATTCGCTGTCCATCGACTTCCAGAGTGAATTAACCTCACGCTAGCCCCCCTTCTTCTTTTCGTCAAGCCATCCAACTTCTGTTGGTTCGCCCTAGTAACGGCACTCTCGCTTGAAAGAGGCGTTCAAGTCCCGCAATTTTCGCGCATGAGCTTTCTTGAAGATTCGTCGCCGTTCCGGATAGTTTTAGGGAAGAAACCTTCGACAGAAAATAGGCGCAACGCCGGACCTATTCGGTAACCGGAGATAGGAGCGCTGGGACGCCATCCATGGGCTCGTTGTCTCGAAAACAGAACACAGCGTTCTGAAATCGGAACAAAGCCCGATCAACACCATGGCCTCCTAGGTTTCCATCAGGAGGAGCCTCTCCAGTTTCGCGACTCAGTGACAGTTAGCCAGCCGATGCTGGGCCGTGAGGTGGAGAAAATTCGTTGGCTCGGGTTCCTTGATCTGCTTCATCTCCACCATGTTCTCGCCGTCGTGGGCCGCACGTCACCCTAACAGCCACCTCGTCGGTCATGGGCCAGTAACGGTCAAACTCTTCGTGGACTTGTGGCACCGGAAAAAGTAGACTGCGGTTCCCGCTTCTTTTGCCTGACTTTCATTCCGCAGAGTGCAGGGGTTCCTGAGTGACCGAGGAAAGAACGATCGCCATCTTGTTTGCAGCAACGATTCTGGCAGCCCGGAAGCTTATCGAGATGGACCCGAACAAACCGAACATGGTGAAGGGGTTTTTCGTGGACCGTGCCATCGGCGATGCTGCATTCATCCTCCGCCGGATCGGCGCACGATGGCCCACGATTCTGAATTCGTTCTCCGCCAAAGAACCTTAAACTTAGGTTCTGTTCGAGTTGAAGCAATGATCAAGCCAGACCAAGCCGAGACGATGGTGACGATGCTCGACGCCGGGTGGACGCTGGCCGCAATCGCGGCTCACTTCGGCGTCGATGTCAAGGAAGTCGAGCAGGCCATCGTGCAGCGAGTGAAGTCAGAGCGGAATCAGGGTGATGACCAACATCGTGAAAAATGAAAATAGGATTTACGAAGAAACAAAACAAAAACAGATGAACATGGCTCCCGAGGCAATCCGCGGTGGGCGATGTTACGTCGGCGCGGAAGTTACTTCTTGTGTTTCATTGCGTTTTTCAATTGCTGGGCAATCTTCACAGCACAATCGTTAAGATTCTTCTTGTCGGCGCTGCCTGCCCGGATGACTTGACTATCCTTACCCAGAAGCGATGCCGAAACCGTCTACAGTTCCTTGCTGTCGGCGTGAAACAGGAGACTGCCGTTTCCGTGAGCGGTTTCTTCCTCCGGGATGGCGGCTCACTGCATCGTGTAGTCTGCATTCTTTGGTGTACTCACTATCTCGAAAGGCAGCCCTTCCTTGGCTCCACGGCCGGCTTTGTCGGCTACCCAAGTATCTGGTACCTTGGACAAAACAGGCTGGCTGCGGAATTCGCGGTGAACGTGCGGGTGGAACACCGCTGATTTTGCGGGGCAGGGCTCGTGGAAATTTCGTTGTCTGGGGCGCAACAGAGGTGTAGCATTCGCGCACCGGGAATCCAAATAGGAGCTTCCGGCTGAATAGGTCCCTCAAGCGGCACAGTCCCTCGGCAGACATTTTTGAAGTGGGTTCCACTCTCCAGGCCATCGATTCCGATGCTTCCGGGGGGCTGCGCATCTAAAAAAGGAGAATGTCCATGTATGCAATTCGATGTCGCCCATGGCTGATTCCTTGTTGCGCCGTTCTGTTCGCGGTGTTTTCGCAGGGTGTCGCTGCTAAGACCCTTTGCGTGAATCCCGCCGGTTCCCATGGGTGTTACTCAACAATTCAAGCGGCCGTCAACCATGCCTCCGCCAACGACCTGATTAAGGTTGCCCCTGGTACCTACAAAGAGTACGTGACCATCGGTATTCCAGTTTCCATCATCGGCGCTGGCGCCGAATCGACGATAGTTGACGCCACGGGCCTCGCGCACGGCCTCTTTGTGGACGGATTCGACAATCCCGGCCTCACCAATGTCACCATTACAGGATTCACCGTGGAGAACGCTATGTTCGAAGGCATATTGGTCGTGAGCGCCTCGAATGTCACCATCCTTGACAATCACATCAATAACAACGATACCTCTCCAGGCCTGGAATTCACCGGCGCAACCATGGGTTGCCCAGACCAACCGGGGAATGGGATTTATGAGAACGATGAAAGCGGTGACTGCGGCGGCGCAATCCATTTAATAGGCACGAGCCATTCGACTGTCTCGGACAATTCCGTTTCCGGCAACGCCGATGGCCTCCTTATCAGCGACGAGACCGCGGAGAGTTACGACAATCTTGTTCTCGGCAACACATTTCAAAACAATCCGCTGGAATGCGGCATCGTTCTTGCATCCCATCCTCCAACAGGACACGTTTCTCCCCCGTTTGCTCCTCATTTTGGCGTTGACCACAATACCGTCGCCGAGAACATCTCGACTGGCAACGGCGTGCAAGTCGGAGGCGCCGGAGTAGGTCTTTTTTCCGACGGCAATGGTCCCGGCCGCGTCGCCGGGAATTTGGTCATACAGAATAAGCTGATAGGCAACGGGCTTGGGGGCGTCAGCCTGCACACACACGTGGGTCCAGCCTTTGGACTGCCCGCGGATAACATGGATGGGAATATTATCATTGGCAATTTCATTGCGAAAAACCTCGCCGACACGGCCGACACGGCCACCCCTGGCTCCGTGGGAATCAACATCAACAGCGGAGGTGGTGGCTCCCCCGTTTACGGCACCGTGATTTCGTATAACGTCATCCGCGATGAAGATGTGGACATTGCCGTAAACACCTCGGCCGAAGTCGACATCCATCTCAATGACCTGGGTGGCGGCAAAATTGGCGTCGCCGACGTTTGCGCCTTTGACAAAGCCACGGTGTGCACCGGCAGCATCGATGCGACCGAAAATTATTGGGGCTGCCAGGCCGGTCCGGCCGGTCGCGGATGCTCGACTGCCAGCGGAAACGACATTCGTTTTGTTCCTTGGCTTCAGTCACCCCGCAGCTACGGTGATGACCGCTATGCAGGAGACGACGTACTCAATTTAGAACCCGCCGGTCGCCCAAACCTCGTGGCCTTCCTGCGGACGAAGTGGGCTTATCCGCGCTAACATTGCTAGGTCCCGATTCACGTCGGTGCTCTACCGGAGGCGCGTTTTCGCGGAGTCCACGCACGCTGGCATTTCGTGGCTCCTCTACATCAGGCAACGTGTCAAAGACCGCGCCCATTTTTGGCCGTTCGACGGTTGGAATGTTCCGCCCGATCGCTCCGTGGTCGCCGAGGCCTATCCTGCGCTCTGGAACAGAACTTTCCCAAGTGGAAGTCGAACGCCCGACCAGCAAGACGCATTTGCTATCGCCACGTGGTTGCAACGACCGGACTCGGGGGGAAACCTCGAAAAGTTCTTCTCCCCTGAGACTGAACCGCCTGAGCGCAAGAAGGCTGAGATTCAGGGGTTGATTCTAGGAGTTTTGTAGCGGACTATCCGATTCCATCGGAGGAGCTACGATCTCCATCGCTCTGAAAACACAACCGGGGAGCACACGCGGGTCTCAGCAGTTCGAGTTATTGTCCTTTAGCGGCTGTTGCCAGTGGCCGTACACGCATCGCGTCCCGTGTCTAGAGCAATCGTGCGTATCCTGGATGACTCCGTCAATTACAGCCGTGACGTGTTTGGAGGCGCTTACAACCAGTCTGCCGCTCGGCAACTCCTTCGCTCGCAGATGGACCGTGCAGCCGGAGCCGATTTGCATGGTCGGAGTCCAGACCCAACCCAGAGACTGCACCTCTACCCTCTTTTCACCCGATGCTGTATGCAGTATACTATACAAGAGGTCGCTTGTCAATGGAGCTGCATACATGACTTTTAAGAAGTCTACAGATCGCCTCTTCTCTCGCATAGACCACGAGGACTTAGCGAAAGCTTTAAAAGTGTCCGTTGCATCAATCCGTCAAGCAAGGCTAAGTCCCGACGCTCTCGCACACCGTTCCCCTCCAGCAGATTGGGAAAACGCTGTGCTACGGCTCGCCGGAGAGCGAGTGTGGCACTTCCGAAAACTGATCGAGGAAATTCGCGGTTCCTCAGCGAAGTACAGTCGCTCGTCATCGCGTTTTGAGCCGCATCGGGAAGCACGACCATGAGATAAACAGCCAAAGTCTTACTCGCAGAGGACGACCCTAATCTGTGCCGCTATCTCGGCGTGCTTTTGAGCCAGATGAATTGCCAGATAGCCCTCGAGCACAACGGCGAGGATACGATTCGACGGGCGGCTAACCACCATCATTTGGTTGGCCCTACCCGCGAGACCAGTTGGGAAAAGGCTAGAAGTCGTGCTCAGAAGATTAGGCCCGGAGATATCGTGATTTCTTATCTGGAGAATTATCAATTTGGGATTCCGGGAAAAGTCTTGGAGATCGCCATAGGGGATGACCAATGGAATCCCACCGTTCCCAAGGGGAAGTATGGCAAGAAACCCGATGAGCCGTGGCTGGGGAGAAGAATCATCGTTGAATGGATGCGGGGTAATTTTCCGCCCGTGGGTAAGATTGCTGTTGTTCCTCGAAGCATGCGAAAGGCGACGGGGGAAGTCCGGCAGACTGTAGAGCGTATAAAGCCTAAAAGAGTCACGCGCTTCATGCAGGTAATTGGGGACGACAGCAACTGGAAGAAGTGCAAAGGCGATTTACGACAAAGGGCGACGAAAGAAGCCAGCAACCCGACCCCCGAAAAAATCCGTGCGGGCAAAAGCACCAGCCAGCGATCTCAAATCGCCACTTCGGTACTCTCAGGAGAGAGTCTTTACGTCGAACGCGCCCGCCAAGCCTTCCACTAGTGCCGCTTCCCGGGCGTTGGCTTCGCGGACAGCACGCGATTTCAGGCCAAATTCGCGGGCGGCGAGTGCTGCAGAAAGTGCGCCTCCCACAGACCGAATACTTCCATCCAGCGATAGTTCTCCGAGCAACATGCACTGGCGCCGCTGCTTGCCAAAAAAATGGCCCATGCACCCGACGGGCCTCAAGGCCATGGGGAGATCGAAGGCCGAGCCTTCTTTGCATATTTCGGCCGCGGCCAAGTTGATGGTCACTCCCCGGCCACGCGGAAACTCGAAGCCACAATTGCGAAGCGCGGACTTGATGCGTTCGCGGCTTTCCTTGACAGCGTTGTCTGGCAGCCCGACGACGTTGAAATCTTGCATGCGAGCGGAACCCACGTCGACTTTCACCTCGAAGAGGTACGCATCGATTCCGTAAACCGAAGCGCTTTGCGTTTTAAAGAGCATGGTCCACGGAGCTACCATGTGCCGCCGGCAGCATAAATGAATCAGGTAGGATTAACTAGAGTTTAGCGAACCGTTCCGGAAGTCGGGGCGGTTGTGGCCAATTGCAGCCACAGCCGGCGGGGCATGACCGCTCCTGGGCGGGGCGTGCAACGACTGTAGTTATCCACAGGCGCGCGATTGACGCGCCTGTTTGGCGCGCACTAGAATCCGGCCACTTTGTACACCCACGAATCAGCAGGATTGCCCTCAGCGGCCTATTCTGGCCAGAGAGTAAGATTGCGCTGGCGCAATCTCTATCGCGAGGCTGAACTTTACAAAGCTGCGGTTCGGATTTATACCAAGCCTCTGTTCTCCTGGCGCAAGGTGCTCTTTGCTTCGACGGACAATCGAGATCTGTACGATTTTGCGCGCTCCGGCCTGCACAACCTTGCGAACATTCACCGGGCGCTGGCGCAGGAAGCATTTTCGTTTCGACCTGCGGTTGCCTTGCACCGCAACTTTCGCGGAAAGCGACGCGACCTATACATCTACCCGTGGGAAGAGCGGTTGGTCGACTTGCTGCTCTACCGCATCTTGAGCGCGCGGCTGCATGCTTGCTTTTCGCCGAACTGTTATGCGTATCGATTGCGGGGATTTGGTTTGGACCGCTGCCAGCGAAGCATTGCAAAGCTCCTCCGAACCACAGAAACTCCTCTGTTCGTAGTGAAGCGCGACATTGCAAATTACTTTCCGTCGGTCGATCACCCTCTGCTCTTGGCGCAATTGGCGGAGCTTATCGAGCCTGACGATTACTTGTTCCGCCTGCTCCGGGAACGCGTGCGCTTTCCTTATCAAGAGGAGGGAAGGACGCTCCGCGCGGAGCAAGGCATCGCGTTCGGAACGCCGATGGCGTGCTTCTTTGCCAATATGTATCTCACCCCTCTAGACCGCAAGCTCGATGGACTGCACGGGATGCGCTACTTCCGCTATGCGGATGATTACCGGCGGCGCCAAATCCGGCACGGCCAGATTGCGGCACCATTTTTTGTCTGGAAGAGTTACCAGACGCAGAAAAGTTCCAGGGAGGCGGCTGCCAGGCTGCGCCCGCAAACCGCGGGAACAGCAGCTTTCTCTCCAAGCTCCGAAGCAGTGGCGAATCAAGCCTCGCAAGAGGAACTCGTGGGAGAGAGCCGCCACCTGTCGACGGGCCTTATTGAAGTAGATATGTCTGAAGACATATCTACGTTTCTTTAGCCGTTTCCCTGGAAACTGTTTTCGAGGAGGCGGAGGATGGCCCAGTTTGACGACGGCGTCAAATGCCCGAAATGCGGCCCATGGGGCGCGAAGAAATCACTTTGGAAGGTCAAGTGCGTGAACCCGTCCTGCGAGAAATATGATTCTGAATATGCCGAGGCTTTCCGGCGGAGCCGAGTTACGGGAAAAACTGCCAGCGAGGTTTTTCCGTATCTAAAAGGGAAAGCCGATCCGAACGATTATTCGCTGCGGATTCGGTATCAGAATTTTCGAGGAAATGAAATTATTTATTCGGCAGACCCGAGGACCGCCTACAAGGGAAAGGAACACATCGTGGTACGTCTGGCCCCGACGGGAAAGCGAGTTGCGTTCAAGCTCGACAGAATCCAAAACCGAAGCGACGTGGAATCAGTCCTGAGCGACAATCCGGAGCCGAGCGGGAACGAGCGGCGCATCCTGCGCTATCATATAAGGCATGGTTCCTGGTCGCCCGCTTTTGAAAAGCTGCGGCTGAAATATCCAAACTACCAGGACTAGCCAGTATCTCTCCTGAGCCACTTGTCAGGAGTCCCAGAGACGGTCTCAACTGAAGCCAAGCACCGGATGAGGCGTGTACGGCTCCTCAAGCGACGTAACCTCTTCCGGCGTAAGGCGTAACGCGAGCGCAGCGACGGCATCCGTAAGATGATGCGGTTTGGTGGCGCCGACGATCGGCGAGGTAATGAACGGCTTGCCAAGCATCCACGCAAGCGCCAGCTGGGCACGCGGCACGCCGCGCTTTTCAGAGAGTTCGCCCAGACGGTCAACGACCTTGTGATCCGCGTCCTCCGTCTTCGAATATAGAGTCTTGCCGAACTGGTCGGTCTCGAATCGCTTCGTTGTTTCCGTTTGCCACGGGCGGCCCAGGCGGCCGCGCGCAAGCGGGCTCCAGGGGATAACCGCGACGCCTTCGGACTGGCACAGCGGCATCATTTCGCGCTCCTCCTCGCGATAGAGGAGGTTGTAATAGTTCTGCATGGAAACGAAACGCGTCCACCCGTGGAGCTCGGCGAGATAGAGCGCCTTGGTGAATTGCCAGGCGTACATCGAGGAACCGCCGATGTAGCGGACCTTGCCTGATTTCACGACGTCGTGCAGCGCCTCAAGAGTTTCCTCGATCGGCGTCTCGTAATCCCAGCGATGCGTTTGGTAGAGGTCCACATAGTCGGTACCGAGGCGGCGGAGGCTTTGATCAAGCTCAAAAGAGATGGCTTTGCGGGAGAGGCCGCGCCCATTTGGCTCGTCGCGCATGACGCCATGCGCCTTAGTGGCGACGACAACAGCTTCCCGGCGGACGTTAGCTTTCAGGAATCGGCCAAGCACCTCTTCGCTGGCGCCGCTCGAATAGACGTTGGCGGTGTCAAAGAAATTGATGCCGAGATCGAGCGCCTGTCGAAAAAAAGGTTGGCTCTCTTCCTCATTCAGCGCCCACGCATGGCTACCGGGCTTGATTTTGCCGGTGGCGGGCGCTCCATAAGTCATGCAGCCGAGACAAATGCGCGAGACTTTGAGGCCGGTCTTGCCGAGGTTGACGTAGTCCATCGTTTCTCCTGAGTGGGTTTCGCGTTTCAGGCGTTTATGATTTCCGAAGCCGCAGAGTCATGTTGTTGACGCTCCGGAATCGCGGGTGACCGTGCTTGCACCGACACTCTCGGATTCATAGCCCGCTCACAGCTCTCAAACCGCGAAAACATCATCCGCTCTGCCGACCTGTAGGATGCTGACTCCGCTATTTCGTTGCGCGGGCTCGGCACGGGCGGCACGCAGCCTGGGAACAACGGGCGTCTCGGTCAGGCTTTTTCGGGAGACCCAACGCCATAGTGCGCCAAAACGTCCTTCAGAGTTACCATGCCCTCGAGTTTGTGGATGTCAGCGCGGCTGACTACCGGAATCGCGTTGATCTGACACGCGCCCATGCGCTCCAAGGCCAGGCTCAGCGAATGGTCGACATGCAAATGCGGGAACTCCGGTCCATCCACAAGCTCTTTCAGGAGTTTTGCAGGGCCTTCGGCCGACGTAGCTCGCTGGATCTGACCAAACGTCAGAAGGCCGACCAAGCCGCGGTCGTCGCTCACAGGCCAGGCCGTCGATTCGCTTAAACGAGTCTTCTCGAAGGCCTCTTGCGCCGTCATATCGGCCGACAAAATTTCCGTCGCCGGCCGCATGGCGAGAATCACCTGCCGGTGAGCTTCCAGCTGGCGGGTCTCGGGCGTTGGCAAGTGAATGCCATCCTGCCGTGCCAAGGCTTCAAAGAGAGTTTCCTTCTGGAAGCGCGAAGCGATAAAGAAGCTAACGAGGTTCGAGATCATCAGGGGAACGATGACCGCGTAATCGCGCGTGATTTCGAAAATCATGACAACAGAAGTCATGGGCGCGCGGACAATTCCGGCGAACGCGGTGCCCATTCCGACGAGCGCGTAAGCCCCCGGCGTCGCGACGTAACCGGGCAAGAAGTGGTGCCCCACGGTGCCAATCGCTCCTCCCAGCATGGCGCCCAGGAACAGGCTTGGAGCGAAGATGCCGCCGGCGTTTCCTGAGGCGTAGCTAACGGTTACGGCCACGAGTTTAAGAGCGAGAAGCAAGACCATTAGTCTTAAGGCCATGCCTCCGTTCAGAACCGCCCCAACGTGGTTGTAGCCGACGCCCAGCACCTGGGGGACAAACAGTCCCATGATGCCAACCACAATGCCGCCGACCACGGGCTGATACCACAGCGTCTTCCGCGGAAGCTTCAAAAACCACTTTTCCTTCATGCCGAGCAAGAGCTTCGAGAACGCCACGGAGAGAAAACCGCCGGCCACCCCCAGAATGGCGTAGATGAGGAATTCCCAATAGTTGACGAGCTCGTATTGCGGCACTTTAAAGAGCGGATTGTTCCCAAGGAGAAGGCGCAGCATACCCCAGGAAGTGGCGGAAGCGAGCACCACGGAGCCGAGCACCGGCGCGTGAAGTTCGCCAACCACTTCCTCAAGCGCAAAGAGCACGGCCGCCAGGGGCGTGTTGAAGGCAGCGGCGATCGCGGCGGCCGCGGCCACCGGGATGAGCGCTTTCACTTTTTCCGGGCGCAGCCCCAAGTTCCGGCTAAGCACGGAAGCGATGCCCGCGCCGACATAGACCGTTGGACCTTCAGGTCCCAAAGGGATTCCGCTGGCTAGCGTGGCGGATGTGCAGAAAAATTTCCCGAGCATGCTGCGCGCCGTGATGCGTCCTTCACGCGCATAGAGAGCGGCCTTCGTTTGCACAACGCCGCTGCCGCGCGCCTCCGGAAAATACCGAAAGAGCAGATAGCCCATGCTCAGCGAGCCAGCCACAGGAAATAGCATACGGTGCCACGTGGCTCCCCCGGCAGGATAGAGTCTCGAGCCAAACCGTTCCGTCAGCAGGATGAAGGCGACCGCCATCATGCTTGTCAGAGCGCCGATCAACAACGTCAGCACCAGAAAGACTTGCTCCTCCCCATCCGTAAGCAGGGCCTTCCAGTGCCGCGAAGGATGTTTCCACCAACTCGTCTTCGGTTCCGAAACTTGGGTCATTTTATCGGCAGTTCTCCGCACAGAAATAATTTCCATTCTCGCGCACTCGCGGGGTACGCTGCTTCTCCTCGTATGTTGTGTGCGCCGACATCAAGGGGCTGGAAGCAGGCGTTTGAGGAGTAGTCTTTCCGATCTCGTCAGGCACGTCTGTCTCGCGCTTCCTTCTTGCCTGTCTTTTTCCGTTCGTGGCCGTTGCGTTGCCCACGTTCAAGCAGCGCTTCGATGGCGCCCACGAGCGCCTTTCCGCTCGCGCGTAGCTCGCTAATGCGGTTTCGCGCCACTTGCTCGAGAAAACGCTGGCCGCGGGGCAATAAAGAAACAAACACGCGGCGGCGGTCGCCCCGGCTGCGGGTTCTGCGCACGTATCCGTGCGTCTCCAACCGGTCAATAAGCTCCACGGCGCTGTGATGTTTCAGCGCAAGCCTTTCCGCAAGGGTCTGAATGGTCGCCTCACTGCCTTCAGGCAGCCCGCGAATGGTTAGCAGCATCAAGTACTGCTGGGGCTCGAGCCCGATGGCTCGCGCCCTCGCATCCCCCTCCCGAAGAAAGTGGCGGATGAGGTAGCGCAATTCAGCGAGCGCCCGGTACTCTGCTGGGGTAATATCCCGAAGCATTGGGTAAGTATATCGTAATGCGATATACCTTGCCAGACGGCGCAATGAAACTGTCTGCTGACGGTTAACCGCCTGAGGGAGGGGTTTACAGGGCCTTCCGGAAGGCTTTTTGTGTCTTATAGTGCTCGTAGCCCTGCCGTTCGTAGAATTTGTGGGCGCGTTCTCGGATGATGTTGGACCGCACCGACATGGCCGGGCAGTTATGCTTGCGCGCCCATTCTTCGGCGGCTTCGAGCAGCCTCGCACCGGCCCCGCGGCTCCGTTCGCCCTCGGCGACGATCAGCCCATTCAATTCCGCTCGTGTTCCAGCCTCCAAGAGATGCGTTACGCTGACGTGAGCCCAGCCGACCACTCTCGCATCCGGGGATTCCGCTACAAACAAAGCATTTGGTGAGCCAGCACTCAGTTTGCGTAACCTTCCTGTAATTTCCGCAGGCGTCGCCGGGTATCCGAGCTCGCCGCTAAGCTCCGCGAGACGGGCGGCGTCGCTGGATCGCGCCCGTCGAACTAGCACGCTCTCTGTGCTCGCTTTCTGAGCCATCTCCTAACCTGCTTTTCTTTGCAGCCGCGCCGGCACTGCTTCGCTCTTCAATTCTCTCAAAGCATCCGCCGCGATCCACCTTGCAGAGCGCGAATCCTGCCGCCGGATCCGCTCGGCAGCACGAAACGCCGCACTGTTGAGCCGCGGATTTCTCTTCCCGATATTTCGCAAAGCCCAGTTGACGGCTTTTCTCACGAAATTCCGTTCCTCCCATGCTTCCCGCTCGAGCACCGAAAGGAACCGCTCGAAACGCGCACCCTCTGCTGTCTTGTCTTTATAACTCAAATAGGCTGCCAGCGAAAATGCCGCACGTTTCTCGAATTCCGCGCGCCGCCCGCTCCATGCATAGATCCTGCCCCACGCGGGTTTCGCGGCCGCATATAAATAGCAACACGCCGTGTCAACCAAGTCCCAGGAATCGCAATCGCGCACCCAGCGTTCCATTTGCGCAGAGGTAACCTTCTCCGATTCCCCAATAAGCGCTGCCAGGATTCTTGCCTCGTGGACGCCGGAGGCCCACAAGTGCTCCGCCAATTGCTGATCTTTCCCAATGTGGCGCGCAAAGGAGTGCAGCGCAGGTGCAGAAATTCCGTGAGCCTTCTGAACGTTCACGCCAAAATAAGACATTTTCGCGCGTGCCTCTGGATCGGCAAGATTCCTCAGCTCCCGAAGCACCTCCGCTTTTGTCCACTTGCGAGTGCGTTTCGAGGTCTTCCGCCAGTTAGAACGTCTTGTCGGAGTCGAGGAGGATCGTGACCGGCCCTTCATTTACCAACTCCACGGACATCATCGTTTGAAAAATCCCTGTCCCAACGCTTACCCCGAGCCCCTGCATCGCTGCAACGAACTCTTCGTAGAGGGTTTTGGCTTTTTCCGGCGGCGCGGCCGAAATAAAGCTGGGCCGGCGTTGCCCGCGAGCGTCACCGTAAAGCGTAAACTGCGATACGACGAGGGCCGCCCCCTTTGTGTCCAGCAGCGACAGATTCATTTTTCGCTGGGCGTCTTCAAAGATGCGCAGATTCGCCACTTTTTCCGCCATCGATGAAGCTACCGCGGAGGTATCCTCGCGTCCGACGCCCAGCAAAATCATCAACCCTGCGCCGATTTCGCCGGTTACGCGTCCCTCGACCGTGACACGTGCGCGGCTAACCCGTTGCACCACAGCTCGCATTCGTTTTTCCCTATTGCGAAACCGGCTTCGTGAGCCTTCGCGGCAGTGCGAGAACCGGACAACCTCGCGGCGAAGGCTGGCACTTCGGGCAGAAATAACTGCTGCGCCCCGCCACAATCGTACGCCGGATGATCGCGCCGCAGCGGTAACAGCGCTCGCCCTCGCGCCCATAAGCCCGGTGGTGCCGTTGGTATTCACCGGGTTCGCCGTCTGCATCGAGAAAATCGGAAATCGAAGAACCGCGCATCACAATCGCCTTTTGAAGTATTTCTCGCAACACACGATGCAACATCTTTGCCTGTTCGCTTTTCAACGACGTCCCTAGGCGTGCCGGATGAATTTTCGCGCGCCAGAGGCTCTCGTCCGCATAGATATTTCCCACGCCTCGCAAGAAGCTTTGATCCAACAGCAGTGCCTTGATCCTGGCGCGGCGGGATCGTGTTTGCTCCACAAAATCCGCGGCGTCAATTTGGAGCGGATCGGCCCCGAAACCCCGCAATTCTTCCTCAAGGGCCGCGGCCTGCAAGTAAGCAAGACGCCCGAATCGCCGTGCGTCCGTATAACGCAGCTCCCGGCCATCATCGAGCACGAAGCAGGCATGAGTATGTTTCTCAGAAGGCTGCGCCGCCGGACTCGGCGCGATCTGGCCTGTCATTCCCAGGTGGACCAGCAGCGCGGCGGGATCGCCGTTGGCAATCGGCGACGTGCTCTGGCTCACGTGTGAGAGCCGCAGCAGCATGAATTTGCCATAGCGTTCGACCGCTTCGATTTGTCTGCCCGGAAGGTGTAGCTCAAGCGCCGCTGGGTCATCAATGAAGTCGGTCTTCCCCAGCCTCACGGATACAATCCGGCGCCCCACAATTGTGCGGCGAAGCCCGCGCGCGACTGTCTCGACTTCCGGAAGTTCTGGCATGAAGGGATCACCCGCAAAATATCATATCCCTTCGCTGCGCTACATGCGCGTAGGCCAAATCGCTGAAAACAAGCAATCCCCCGCAGCTTCCGCCAATCAATTCTGGTGATAGTTCGGGTAAGGCGGATGCTCCGGTATAACCACCGGATGCGCCTTCAACGCTTCCAGCGTCACTTGCACAGCGCGCTCAAGTTGTGGATCGTGGCCGGCCGCAACCGACGCCGGATCGTTCTCCACTTCAATGTCCGGCGCAATTCCATGATTTTCCACTTCCCATTCGCCGTGCAGGCCAAAAATCGCCACCCTCGGCGCGGTCACCGATCCCCCATCCAGCAGCGGCGGGTAATTGTCAATACCAACCAGTCCGCCCCAAGTTCGCATCCCGACCAGCGGCCCGACTTTGTCCTGCTTGAACATCCACGGCAAAGCATCGCCGCCCGAACCGGACATTTCGTTGATGATCATCGTCTTTGGGCCGTAGATTTGCGCCAGAGGCGAGCAGAACTCGCCGCCTTCTCGCGTGATGTCGCAATTGCGCAACGGCCGTTTGAGCATGTCGATAATATAGTCCGCAATTTCGCCGCCGTGATTGTAGCGCTCATCAATGACCGCAGCCTGCTTGCCCACCTGCGCAAAGTAATACCGGTTGAAGTTCGTGTAGCCTCCTACCGCGGTATCGGGCACATGCACGTACGCGACTTTGCCCCCGCTCATCTCATCCACCTTGCGGCGGTTGTCCTCTTCCCAAGCCAGATTGCGCAGTTCAAATTCGCTGGGTAGCGGAACGACGGTTACTTCACGGGAGCCCGTGCCGTCCGCGTTCGGTCCGACCTTGATCTTGATTTGCGTCCCTGCCGTATTTTCGAAATAGCTGTAGATGTCCGCTGGCGGGCGCACTTCGCGGCCGTTCACTTCGAGCAGGTAGTCTCCCACTTTGACGTCCACGCCCGGTTGCGTCAGCGGCGCGTGCAACTCCGGATTCCAGTTTTCCCCGTTGAATATGCGCGCAAAACGGTAGCGCCCGTTTTCCACCTTATAGTCCGCGCCGAGCAGCCCGCCCTTCACGCGGTTCGGCTGCGGTATGTCTCCTCCACGAATGAACATGTGTCCAATCGTGAGCTCGCCGAGCATTTCATTAAAGAGATGATTGACGTCCGCACGGCCGCCTGCGCCCTTCAGATACGGTGCGTACTTTTTCTCCGCAAGACCAAGATTTAAACCATGATGGTTCGGGTCGTAGAAAAAATCGCGTTCGATCCGCCACACTTCGTGGTACATCTGGTTCCACTCCGCGCGTGGATCGGTATAGACCTCCATCCCATCAAGGTGCAGCATGCCTTCGCCCGGCTTCGGCGCGGCGGTCGTCGCCGCGATAAACCAGGGCGCGCTGCGTCCAGGACCCTGACGATAGAGCGCCTTTTCACCGCTGGCCGAAACTACAAACGCGCTCGCGCCGCCGACGAACGGCTCCGTCTTCCGCGTGCTCAAGTCAAACTTCGAAACCGAGATCAAAGTCGGTCCATCGAATCGCGGCACATCCGGGACTTCGCTCAGAAACAAAACGCCAGTCTTGCCCACATCGAGTCCGACATAATTCGCCGCTTTGATCGGCATCGCGACGATTCTCTGGCCGATTCCGTCCAGATCGATGGTTACCTTCACCTCGTCTTTCTTTTCGCCTTCTTTTCCTTTAGCGGAACTCTTGTCGGCTTCCTTAGCTTTGTCTTTGTCAGCGTCTTTGCCCTTCTCGTCCTTCGCCGCCTTCTCTTCGTCGCTCTGTGGTTCGACGGGGGACGCATCACCCTTCTTCAAGACCACCGCGTAAATGTTCCTCAGTGTCGGATGCTGAAAGCTGGAAAGATCAAGCCATGCGATGGAGAGCCCGAGGTCCGTACTGTCCGCAAAGTAAAGCGATTTTCCGTTTTTGTCGAATACCGGATAGCGCGCGTCGCTCATTCCGTCCGTGATCTGCGATTCCTTCCCCGTTTCTAGCGAGTACACGAAAACGTTGCGCATGTGGTTTTCGAGAAACTTCGCATACGTCAGCCATTTGCTATCGGGAGACCACGATTCGCCGAGCGTCGAGGTCGGATCTTCGTAACGATCCGAGGTAACTTTCACTGGCGTGCTCTTCTCCACGTCCACATACCAAAGGTTCAGCCGCTTGTCCGTGTAAGCGATTTTCTTGCTGTCCGGAGACCAGATCGGGCTATAGAAATAGGACGGGGGGTTCCCAAATTTATTTTTTTCACCGCCCCCAATCCGCTTTGATCGACAATATGCAGTGCATATTCGCCAGATTCATCGGAGAAGAAGGCGATCGACTTCCCGTCGGCGACCAAGCGGGTCGCGTTCCGCCACTGCTGTCGTGCGCGTCAAATTTCAATGTCGCCTTTTTCTGCTGGCACCGTGAGAATTTCGCCTCGTGCTTCAAAGACTGCGCGAACTCCGGTCGGCGATATCGCCGCATTTTGAATCTTGTCCGCCACCTTTTCACAGTGTGGCCGTGTCGGCAAATCACCGGCAATATGAATGTCCACCTTGCTTGCTTTGTCGCTCTTCAGATCGAGGGTATAAATCCCGCCAAATTGCTCGTAGACCA
>CAVYFO010000031.1:0-239758 GCA_963767755.1 uncultured Acidobacteriota bacterium
TCGGCCACTGTCCGACGCACGACGTCTGAACTTGGCTTGATCGTCGTCGGAACCCTTCGCGTTCCAGGCGGAACTCAGAAGGGAGATTGCTCAAGTAATACGAGTCCCATCCAGAACTGCGCTGGGTCCGCAGTTCGTCCAACAGGCTGAGAATGCATCGAGGATTGCGAGGAGAGATTCGCGGGAGATCGGATTCGGCGTCCTGCCGGAAAAGGTTTCGAATCCCTGCTGCACCAAGAGTCCGCGAGCCATATCCATTCAGCCTTCGACAAAACATGTTGCGCTTCTCCCCTTCCTCTACGAATCTGGAGAAGGGACTCGGTCGGCTGCGCCATCAGGCCTACGGCGTGGAGACGGTCTTCACGAGTCGATTCGAGAAGCTGTTTGGCAGCGTCTGATGTTGAGACCTTCTCCCCGGTCTTCGAGGAAATGAGTTGCTTGACACGTTCCAGGCGCGTGGGTTGAGCGCGACCGCTGATTCGCGAAGAGATAGTTTGTTGTTGTTGAGGCTTCTTCGATTTACCGGCTCTTCGGGTTGCTCGGGCTTTTCACGCATCGAGGGCCTCCTTTTAGTGGAGTGCAGATGCAACCCTTCCGAATCTCGTTGCATCTTGCAACATTATTTGCAAACATTGTGTCAAGGTGCAAGGCTAGAGTCAAGTCGTAAGAAGAGCGGGGAGAATTCTGGAAGGAAGCAATCAATAAACGCGGTGTCCAACTCGGCGTGCGCAAGAACCCAGACTCGTCAAGAGTGCATGGCTTGCGCCTCACAGTAGTGAATTCGCCCGCAGAAGTCGAAGAAGCAGCGATTCGAAGGTCAGATGCGAAGCGTTCTCTCCACCGAGAATGAGAGTTTTCCAGCTGCCTCTCAGCCATGTGGAGTCCGCGGGGATCGTCCTGAAATCAAATAACAACCAAAAGCAAGCCGATGCAGGAATCGAGGCGTGCGAAGAGGAGCATCGCCGCTCGCGAGGCAAATGGAGTGTGTCTCCTCTGTGGGAAGCAAAGGATCCTTCCTGGGTGTGTTGCGACAACAAGGGCTGGCGGGCAAGGGGTTCGTCAAGGCATTCGAGAAATGGGCACCGAGAGTAGCAGGTCGTTCGCGAGGCGAAATGAACAGGAGTGCCTATACGTGCGCAGACTGGACGCGAGATGTACGACTATATTCTCGTACAGCAGGCAGACAAGGTTGTTCGTTACAACCAGCTTCCGCCGGAAGCAGAGGTTATTCGGAGGGCGCTATTGAGCCCAGACTCATCCCGCGTGAACGGCTAC
The DNA here is from genome assembly GCA_963767755.1 of uncultured Acidobacteriota bacterium. Taxonomy (GTDB): domain Bacteria; phylum Acidobacteriota; class Terriglobia; order Acidiferrales; family UBA7541; genus Acidiferrum. Next base: position 1,276 of record CAVYFO010000031.1, read on the forward strand.
AATCAATCAGAACAAGCAGAAAATCCGGCGGAGACAAAAGGGGCGTTCAGGTTGTCGAAGCAGCATCGGCTCGACGATCATGATCCGAACGTTCTTTTGAGCACAAACGAATTCGCAGATTTCCGGCTCAGGCCCAAGACAATCCGTCGTTCGGTCTCCCGAAAACTTCTGAACTACATCCGGGTCAGGAACCGTCTTCGGTTCCGGCTTGCCGCTGTGGAACTGTTCCTAGCGCAGCGTGAGGTGCGTAAGTGATTGTCAACTACGTTTTCATTTGGGCAGCAGAATAGCTGACCAAGGTCGCGGCCGAGAGAACCTGTCCGCCTCGTTGATGCGCGCGCGATGTCTATCGGACTTGGTGTTCGCCGAGCGCAAGTAGATTTGAGTGGTTGTGATGTCGGAATGCCCAAGTTCCTGCCGCAAGGTTTCGACGTCAACGCCCTGCTGATGCCGCCGCGTAGCGTACAACACGCGAAAGGCGTAGGCGGGTTTCTTCGGTTTCTTAACCATGTAACCCGCATCGTTCGCCTTGTCGATAGTCGGTTGATGATTCGATCTAGGTGCTTGTCCACCGTCTGTGTCGCGGGTGATGGGAAAATCAACGTATCATTCGGCGCCTTGCCGCGATACTTGAGGCAGGCGAGCAACGTATCGCTGACGGCGATGGTCCGCTCTTCATAGTCTTGGGCTTGAAGCCGAATTTCGGTTTGAAGCGAACGGAGACTGTCTTGTCCTCCCAATTAATATCCATCCACTCCGCGACCGCAGCTTCGCCGATGCGGAAGCCGGTCCCAACGAGAAGGCGCGTGAGAGCTTCCTCGACACTATCCGCGACCTGAATCATGGCCGCGACTTCTCGCTCCGTGTAGGTTGCATACTTTTGTTCTTGTTCCGTTTGTCCACGTTGACGGGCCAGTCCTTTTTCTGCACCCAATCTTCCTTCCCCACGTACTTCCCAATGCCACGGTCGTTGACAAAAACCATTGTCTTGAGGAAGTAGTTGAACACGGTGACTCGCCATTGGCTTGCCGGTCTCTCTCGATGGACGAGTCCGCAAATCGTGCAGAAAGTCGAGCATGTCGTCGCGGCAAATCTGGTCGAAATAAGTCTTCTACAGCTTGCGACGAACAGATTGACGGCGACGCGATAGCCCAAGTAGGTCCTCCGCGATTTCTGCTTGCTACGCTCAATGTACTCCCGCGCGGCTTCGGCGACTCTCTTGCGAGGGGCGGCAGTGGTAATACTGGACGGCGGTCCACCGTACAACGCAGCAATGCATTCGGGGGGTTGGCCGTCCTCCATTCGGATCTGGGAAGTGTGAGCAACGGCGACATCTTTGCCGATCTTGATTGGCGTGCGGTTGCCGCTGCTGCTCGGACGGAGGTAGTAGGTCGCTCCTTCAATCGGAATCGGGCGATGGTTCTTCGAGAACTGCAATTGACGAACGGAAATTTGCCGTCACCTGTGTTGATGCGCGCGATGAGAGTGTAATGGGCCATATCCGTTTTTCCTCGGCAAGCCTGAAAGATTCTTGTTTGAATGCAAGAGGAAAATCGAAAGCTGGCAACAGTGCTGGCAACAGTTAGCGGTTTTCGAAGGTAAGTTCTTTGGTTTCTTCAAATGGTGGAGCCGATGGGATTCGAACCCACGACCTCCTCGATGCCATCGAGGCGCGCTCCCAACTGCGCCACGGCCCCACCGGGTCGCGCTTTTTGAATATTAGCATCCGGCGATTGCCCGCGTCTATACGGCCTGCGAGGGCATTTGCACGGGCGTGCTTCGCGGAATGAACTTGAAAATCGTGGCGTTCGCCAAGATGGTGATCAGGGAGGCGGCAAGCGTGGCATTGTAGATTTCTGAAGAGATCAGCCCCGCGTGAAGGGCGACCTGGGCGAGGACAAAAGAGAATTCGCCGATCTGCGTTAGGCCCAGGGCGACCTTGAAAGAAGTCTTCCAGGGATAGGCGAACAGGCGCACCACCCCGTCCACACTATAAATTTTCCAAACAAAATCATTCCAACCAGCAAGAGGAGAGCGCGCCAGCCGGTGAGCCAGGTTCGCGGGTCGATCAGCATGCCTACGGCGACAAAGAAAAGAGCGACGAAGGAGTCGCGGATGGGGAACGTTTGCCTCGCGAGCTTGTGCGCAAAGCTGGAACCTCCCAGCAAGAGCCCGGCGAGGAAGGCTCCGAGGGCCAGCGACAGGCCGATCGCTTCCGTGATCGCGGCCACCGCCAAACAAATCGTAAGGGCGAGAAGAAGCGAGATTTCATCGTTGAAGGTCTTCTCGATGCCCGTGAGCAAGGGAGGCACAAGTTTCCAGCCGGCAAGCACCACGGGAACAAGAAGAAGCAGAGCCTTGGTGATTTTCCACGCGCTCGCGGAGGAGTTCGAGCCACCGGAAGCGGAAAAGCTTGGCAGAAGCACCGTCAGGATGATGACGGCGAGGTCCTCGACCAGAGTGAGCGTCATCATGATGCGGCCGGATTCGCTCAAGAGTTCGCCGCGATCCATGAGGAGGCGCAGCATCACCATGGTGCTGGCCACGCAGATGATGCAGCCCACGGCGATGCTCTGCCGCAAGGGCCAGCCCATCAACGTTCCCGCGCCCGCCCCGAGAGCGATGGACAAGAAAATTCCCAGAGGGGCGCCGGCCAGAGCGACCCACTTCACGCGAAGAAGGTCTGGAACGGAGAATTCAATGCCGGCGGAAAACATGAGCAAGATGACGCCGATCTCCGCCATGACCTCGAAGGTGGAAACGTCATGTACGTGTAGACCGGGGGTGAAGGGACCAAGAATAAGCCCCGCCAAGACGTAGCCGAGAATGATTGGCTGGCGCAGCCGCCACGCCACTAGGCCGCAAACAAATGCCGCGGTGAAGACCATGGCGATATCGCGAAAGATGAGAGAGTGCTCGGCCACCGGATGCACCTCGAAACGATGGAGCAGGCTGGAAGTCTAGCACCAAGAATCAAGAAAAAGGATTAGGCTTCGCGGAGATGTGAGAGGAAGGCGTGATGCGCGCGGGACAAAGAACGCCCGCGGAGAATGACGGCGCCGATCGTGCGTGCGGCGGCAGCGTCTTCGATACGCACGAAACGGCAACGCGATTTCTTCTCGACGGCCATTTCTGGAACGATGGAAACCCCCATTCCGGCTCCCACCATGCTGAGAAGGCTGCTGAACTGGCCGCTCTCGAAAATGATTTGAGGATGGAGGCGGGCGCGGTCGCAGGCGGCTACGGCGTTATCGCGGAAGCAGTGGCCGTCGCGCAACAAAAGAAAAGGCTCGGCCCGAAGATCTTTAAGCGAAATCGATCGGCGTTTTGAAAATTTGTGGCCCGCGGGAAGAGCGGCGAAGAAGCGCTCGCTGAGCAGAGAAAAAGCTTCGAATTCGTGGCCGCGGATGGGCAGCGCGAGAATGGCGATATCCACCTTACTGCCGCGTATTTGATCTAGGAGGATGGGCGTGATTTCCTCGATGACCGTAAGCCGAACCTGGGGAAATTTTCGAGAAAACCATGTCAAGCGTTGAGGAAGAAAATAAGGAGCCACAGTGGGGATGACGCCGATGGTGACGGAGCCGCCGACGGAATCTTTCTGCTCGGCGACATCGCCGCGCGCGGCTTCGAGTTCGCGGAGGACGGAGCGGGCGCGCGGGAGAAAGGTTTGGCCGAGTTCCGTGAGGCGCACGGAACGACCGAGACGGTCGAAGAGCCGGGCGCCGAGTTCATCTTCAAGCTTCATGATTTGCTGGGAGAGCGAAGGCTGCGAGACGTGGGATTGCTCAGCAGCGCGGCTGAATGAGCCGGCTTCGGCGACAGCGCAGAAATAACGAAGTTGATGAAGTTCCATCGCAAGAGCCCTTAGTTTCAGTGAGCGAGTCTTAGCTCAACTCGCACAACAAACTCGCTCGCTTGCAAAGGCTCCGGCTCCCCGTGATTCGACTCACAATGAGCCATAGGCTCTGCCTATCCATCGTATCCGAACTATATATTGGAAGTATAGCGTGGGAGGGCGTAGTTTCTGAGAAGCGCGCAAATTCTGCTCCCATGAGCTGGCGCTGCGGGCAAACTGAGGAGGAATCATGGCGGAAGAAAAGAAGATTATGACGACGGATGCGGGCCGGCCGGTGGGTGACAATCAGAACTCGCTCACAGTTGGGCCGCGCGGGCCAGTCGTCTTTGAAGATTTTTTGTTATTTGAAAAGATGGCGCACTTCAACCGGGAACGCATCCCGGAGCGCGTAGTGCACGCGAAAGGCTCGGGCGCGCATGGACATTTTGTCTGTACGAGCTCGGAGATCACCAAGTACACGACGGCGAAGCTGTTCAACACTGCAGGCAAAGAGACGCCGACGTTCATCCGCTTCTCTACGGTGGGCGGCGAAAAGGGCTCGGCGGACACGGCGCGCGATCCGCGCGGCTTTGCGCTGAAGTTTTACACCGAAGAAGGCAACTGGGACATGACGGGAAACAACACGCCCGTCTTTTTCATCCGCGACCCGCTGAAATTTGGCGATTTCATTCACACGCAGAAGCGCGACCCGGAAACAAACCTCAAATCGCCCACGATGATGTGGGATTTCTGGTCGCTCTCGCCGGAATCGCTGCATCAGGTGACGATTCTTTTTTCCGACCGCGGCACTCCCGACGGCTACCGCCGCATGAACGGCTACAGCAGCCACACGTTCAGCTTGATCAATGCAAAGAACGAACTCTTCTACGTGAAGTGGCACTTCAAAACGAAGCAGGGCATCAAGAATTTCTTCCGCGAGGATGCCGGCGCGATGGAGGGCAAAGATCCCGACTATTCGCAGCGCGATCTTTTCAACGCCATTAAGACTGGGAATTTTCCGAAGTGGCGCGTGTGCATGCAAATCATGTCGGAAAAGGATGCGGAGACGTACCATCTCAATCCGTTCGATCTGACGAAGGTATGGCCTCACAAAGACTATCCGCTGCATGAAGTCGGCGAACTCGAACTCAACCGCAATCCAGAGAATTATTTCGCGGAAGTCGAACAGGCGGCATTCGAGCCCAGAAATGTCGTGCCCGGCATGGGCTTTTCACCGGACAAAATGCTGCAAGCGCGCCTGATTTCCTATCCAGATGCGCACCGCTATCGTTTGGGCGTGAATTACGATTCCCTGCCGGTGAACAAACCTCAGTGCCCGTTCCACACATATAACAAGGACGGCGCGATGCGTTTCGATGGCAATCAAGGCTCGGCAGTGAATTACGAGCCGAACAGTTTCGGCGGGCCAACGCAGGATCCAAAATATACAGAACGGCCGAAAATGGTAAGCGGCACGGTGGCAAGGCACGATCACCGCAGCGACGCCGACTACTATTCTCAACCGGGAAACCTTTTTCGCCTGATGCCCGCAGACGCCAAGCAGCGGCTAATCGATAATATCGTCTCCAGCCTCGGCAACGGCGTGCCGCAGCGCATCCAGGAGCTGCAGATTCAACACTTCTACAAAGCCGATCCTGCCTACGGCGGCGGCGTTGCCAAAGGGCTGGGCCTGAACATCGACGCGATCATCGCTAAGAAGCAGGCCAGCGCCGCGGATTGAGAACAGTTGTGAGTTGTTCCTTCGTGGTTCTCGCAATATCGATGGATTAACGGCCAAAGAAAAAATAAAGCAGCGCGGGGCGAGCCGGATTGGTTCGCCCCTTGTTGTTTTAGCGCACCGGCAGCCCCGCAAGTTTTGTTTTGCCGCGCCAGTTTGGGGTAAGGTGTAGCGCGGCGTTGCGATCAGCGAAACGGCGAGGCCCATGGCGAAACTCACTTTTCTTGGCGCGGCAGGATGCGTTACCGGATCAAAATATCTCGTGGAAGCGGCCGGCAAGCATCTGCTGGTCGATTGCGGACTCTTTCAAGGCTCGCCGGAACTCAGCGATAGAAATTACAAACCGCTTTCTGTCGATCCGAAGACGATCAATTACGTCGTTTTAACGCACGCTCATCTGGACCACACCGGCTGGCTTCCGGTGCTTGTCAAGGATGGCTATCAAGGTCCGATTTTCGCAAATCCAGCGACGATTGACTTGACCACGCTTCTCTTGAAGGACTCTGCGCACCTGCAGGAAGAAGACACGATGCACGCCAAAAAAGGCAAATACAGCCGGCACGCAAATCCGGAGGCGCTCTACACGACAGAAGATGTCGATCCGGCGCTCAGGTTGCTGAAACCCATGCCGCGCAGCGGCGGGTTCGATATTAGCCCCGAGTTTCATGTGACTTCATACGATGCGGGGCACATCCTGGGCTCTTCCAGCCTGGAACTCATCATCACGGAAAACGGAAAGAAGATTGTCGTGGTGTTTTCAGGGGATATCGGTCGATACGACCAGCCGATTTTGAAAGATCCGACCACGCCGCCATCGAAAGCGGATGTGCTGCTTTGCGAATCTACCTATGGCGACCGGGAACACGCGTCGGGTGACCCGGCCGAGTTGTTGGCTGACATCGTCAACCGCGTCGCGAAGCGCGGCGGATCCATCGTGATTCCGGCGTTTGCCATCGGGCGCACGCAAACCTTCATGTACTACTTGCGCCAGCTCGAAGACCAGCAGCGAATTCCCCGCCTCCCTGTGTTCGTCGACAGCCCCATGGCTTTGAGCGCCACGGATTTGTATTTGAAATACAAAGAGGACCACGACCTCGACTACTCGCGCGAGGAAGGCAGCGACGGCAAGGGCGATCCGCTGGACGTGCACGAATTTCACCTCACGCGCTCGGTCGAAGAATCGAAAGCCATCAATAATGTCAAAACGCCTTGCATCATCGTCTCCGCCAGTGGAATGGCCTCGGGAGGCCGTGTGCTGCACCATCTAGCGCAGCGTTTGCCGGATGCGCGGAATGCCGTCATTTTGGGGGGGTTCCAAGCCCAGGGAACACGCGGGCGCGCGTTGCAGGAGGGCGCAAAAGTGCTGCACCTTTTCGGGCAGGCCGTGCCTGTCCACGCCGAGATCCTGGAAATGGGGCAGTTCTCCGCACACGCTGGGAAGAGCGAGTTGTTGCGCTGGCTGACCGGGCTTCCCGCGCCTCCAAAGCAGACTTATTTAACCCATGGGGAACCGGAAGCCGCCCAAGCCTTGCAGGGCGCGATTCAAGACCAGTTCAAATGGAATGTTGCGGTAGCGCGGTACCTGGATACAGTCGATTTGGCAGGTTGATCGAGTCCAAAATATTTTTGGCCATTCAGGAAACTAATTTCGAGCTGGCATCGTCTATACACATAAGACCACTCGCGGGGTAGGGGGCTAACCACCACAGGGCAACCGACCGTCAGTCTCCTACCCCTAAAAAATCTGGAAGCATCGGAATTTCAAGTACTGAGATGGGTTAAGAGGAATCCGGGCGCTAGACTCTTTATCGACTGCGACGGTTTTTGTCGTTAAGAATTTGCTGCCCTTTCGGTAAGGCGTGACAGCCTTTCCTCGGCGGCAGCGAGCGTAGTTTCCTTCTTGCAAAACGTAAAGCGGACCTGCGTTGCGCCGTCTTGGGCGTCATTGTAGAAACTTGAGCCGGGCACCACGGCTACTCCGATTTTTTCCACCAAAAATTTGGCAAACGAGACGTCCCGCGAGGCTGCCGGGAATTGGTGGGCGGGAAAATCGAACCTCGAGATATCCGTCATGATGTAGTACGCACCGCGAGGCTTGTAAACCGTGAAGCCGGAAGCGGCGAGGATTCTGAGCAATCGCTCGCGGCGTGCAGTGTAGTCCGTGGCGAGCTTGTCATAGTACGACTGCGGCGATTTTAGTGCGATGGCGCCCGCTTGTTGCAAAGGCGCCGCGGCGCCGACCGTAAGAAAATCGTGCACTTTGCGGATGGCCGCGGTCGCTTCTGGCGAAGCGATAGCCCAGCCCACGCGCCAGCCAGTAACACTGTACGTCTTGGACATGCCATTGATCACGATGGTGCGGTCGCGCATGCCGTCGATGCGCGCCATCGAGATATGCTCCGCCCCGTCATACAAAATGTGCTCATAAATTTCGTCCGTGATGCAATAAGCGTTCCAGCGGACGCAAAGATCGCGGATAAACTCGAGCTCCGCGCGGGTGAAAACCTTTCCGGTCGGATTGTTGGGCGTATTGAGGATGATGGCCTTGGTGTGCGGGCCGATAGCCGCGGCCAGTTCCCTTTCGTCGAAAGTCCAATCCGGCGGGCTCAGCTTCACAAACCTCGGCGTCGCTCCGCTCAAAATGGCATCCGGCCCATAATTTTCATAAAACGGCTCGAACACCACGGTCTCGTCGCCTGGATTGATGATGGCCAGCATGGTGGACATCATCGCTTCCGTCGAGCCGCAGCAAATCGTGATCTCGCGCTCGGGATCGACACGCACTCCCTGCGTCCGCTCAAATTTCTCGACAATGGCGTCCCGCAGCGGTTTGGCGCCCCAGGTTATCGCGTATTGATTGATGTCGTCCGAGATCGCCTGGCGCGCCGCTTCTTTAATCTCCGCCGGCGCAGCGAAATCGGGAAAGCCCTGCGAGAGATTGACGGCGCCGTGCTTCATGGCCAGCCGCGTCATCTCCCGAATCACGGATTCGGTGAATTTCTCGGCCTTTGCCGAGAGCATGCGGCGAGCGGCCTGCGCCATGCCAGTTTCAGAGGGGTTCATTTAACCTGCCAGAAGATCTGGATTGTCAGCGCAATCGCGGCGGAAATCCACGGCTCGTCGAAACCTTATCGGCGGTGCCCTGCTACCGACGCAGACGTGGAAGACGCGCCCGGCTGACCATAAATCATCCGGTAGACTTCGGAATTGCGCAAGACGATTTGCACGTAATCGCGTGTTTCGCTGAAGGGAATGGATTCCACGAGCTCGGGGATTTCGTCGTAGTTGCGCTCGGCTTTCCACGCCGCGATGCGGTCTTCCCCGGCGTCGAATGCCGCCAGCGCGTAAGCAGGCGCTCCCGTCAACTTCACGAGTCCGGAAATGTACAGCATGCCAAGCTGGATGTTGTAGTCGGGCTGGAAAAGTTTGGCCGGCGAAAAACGAACGCGAAGCTGCTTGGCCAGCAGCCGTCCCGTTTTCGGGATCACTTGCATCAATCCGATCGCGTCTTGTGGCGAAAGCGCGTCGGCCTGAAAAGTGGATTCCTGCCGCATCAACCCGGCCGCGAGCATAGGATCGAAATTGTTCTTTGCCGCCTCTCGCCGGATCACGGATTCATACGGAAGCGGGTAAAGCACCTTCCAGACGTCGATGGGAAGGTCGCCGAATTTGCGCGCATCGAAATTGGGAACCATCACGCGCCCGTAAGCCATGCCCACGGCAAAATGGCCCTGATCGAATGCGGCTTGCGCGGCTTCGTACAAGAAGCGCGGCGACGAAGTAGCGAAGTACGCGTTCTTCAGCTCAAGCTCCGCAGCGGAATCAAACGCAATGGTGCGCAACGCCTGCGCGCGCGCCCAGCGGTCAGCCGCGGCAGGGGGAATCGGCTCATCAAACGGCCGCAGCGCGGGCGGCGGAGGAATCATATCCAAAATTTCCGGAGCCGGCGGGTCGGCGGCAGCTGTGTCCGGGCCAACTTTACTTAGGCGCTCCACGGCAGCATGGCCAAAATAAGTTTGCGGAAATCGGTCCGCGTCCTTCTCATAGTAGGCTTGCGCTTCGGCCACTTTTCCATTGCGTTCCGCATCACGCCCCAGCCAATAGACCGCGTCGGGCGTGTCCGCCGATGCCGGATACCGCAGCAGAAATGCCGTGAGTCTTTGTTCCGTGTCAGGCTGTCGATTCAGATAGGACACCCACGCGACGCGCCATTCCGCATTGAACGCGTTTCTCCCGCTCGGGAAAGTATCCACAACGCGCTGGTAGTAGCTGGCGGCTTTGCTGCGGTCGAGGTTCACCCAATAATAGTTCCCCGCCGCCATCAGCCCGTCTTCGTTCCATTTGCTCAGCGGATATTTCTGCGTGAGCTCGTTCAGCGCCGCGAACATTTCGTCGGTCTTCTGATCGGAACGATAAAATTGCGAGAGCGCGTAAAGCCGTTCCGCGTCCACCTCGAAATCCGAAGTTTTGAGCGAGACAAGAAGTTTCGGCGAGCCTTTTAGCTGCACCCGCGCTTCCGCAACCCGGAGTTCCGCCAGTTGCCGGTTGGGATTCTGAGGATCTTGCAGCATCCCCAGGAGCTTCTCGAATTCCACCCGCGCTTCTTTCCATTTATGCGCGTCATAAAACGCCTGCGCCCGTTGCTGCTGCAATTCAACGCCGGGATAGGGATACTCCTTGCCCATCTCGTGCATGATTTTCTTTAGCGGGCTCTCGGCGTCCTTCGCTTCATCACTCTGCGAATATTTATAGAAAATTGCCTGGTAATCTCTGGCCGCCTGCGCGAGTTGATGCGCTGCTTGATAAGCCTGAGCCCTGAGAAGAAGCATCGCGGGTCGGCTGTCCGTCGCCGGATAAGAGTTCAGCGCATCGATGGCGTCCTGCGGGTGGCCCAATTCAGTCGCCAGCGGCGCAAGGCTCGCGAGCAACTGCTCCTTCATCGCCGTGTTCGGATAGTCGTGTTGCACCGTCTCCAAATCGTCGAGCGCTTCCTTCGAGTGTCCCAGCGCATGTTCCGCCTGCGCCGTCCAGTAGAGAATGTACTCGCGAAGAACTGAGTCTGAGCTGGCCTTGTGGAACCACGCCAAAGCTTGCTGGCCCCGCTTTTTCGAGTAATCGTCAGAACCAAGCGCCAGCGCCGCGCGCGCGCCCCATACATTCGCAACATTACTCGTAGCAAACGCAGAAAGTTTGCCGTAAGCGCCCGGCTCCGCGAAATGCAAATCGCGCGCCAGCTCCGACAGTTCTTTTTGCCGCCCACGATCTTCTGGCGTGTCTCCAGCAACAAGTTGCGGAGCCGCCGTTTCTGGCACGCAGCCCGCCCGGCACGGTACGGGCTCCGGCTTTTTAATTTTCTTTTTCTTGTGAGTACGCGAAGGCGCCCGTCGCGCCGCTGGTGGGCCGCTGCCGCTGGCCAGGAGCCCGAACGCCAGCATCATTGCGCACACGCTCAACGCCGCCGCGGGCCAGCTTCTCGCCGCGCCCGCATTTCCAGCCGCAATCTCAGCGATGCCGCGCAGGCGTGGCGTACGGGTATTCGCCGAGAGCGTGTGCATCGCCCTCCGCGAGGATTTCCACCATCCAACGATAAAAATAATCCACTGGGTGGTCCATGATGGGTTTGAAACGCCGGTCGTATTCTCGATGAGCTTTTTCAATGTCGTCTTTCAATCGGTTGCAGAGATCCTTCTTTTCGCGGCCTAGCCGCACCTGCTCCGGTCTCAGCATTTTAATATCTTGCATCGAAACTTTCGCTACCCGATTTGCGCGCCTGTGCAATTCCTGTTCCTCGGGCGAAAGTTGGTTGACGTCGAACTCGTCCTCGAACCCATGCCCCGCCTCAATCTCCGGCTCCCCGGGCTCGATCAATTCGATCGCTTCCGGCTCCCCCTCCAGCTCAATCACCGGCTCCAATTCCGGAGCGGACGGCACACCATGCGGCGCAGTCGGCTCCATGCGCGGTGGAGCTTGCACCGTAGCTCGTGCAGGCGCATGCGCCATTGGCGCGGGCACGGAAGGTTGCGGTCGCACAGGCGGCGTCGCGGGTTCCGCTCCAGCCGTGCTAATTAGATGCGTGATTTGCTCTTCCAGCGGCGACCGCTGCCCGGGCTGCATCGACATCGCCACAAACCGCGACAATACTTCCAGCGCCGCCGAAAGCGACGCCGCCGAAGTCTGCGCCCTCAACATGGACGGCAGCGCATTCGTCGGCTTCGAACTCGCACACGCCGACACGATATCGCCCACGGCCTCATGCAGCTCGTTGGCGTTCCGCTGAATCCGCTCGAGATTCTCACGCAAAGCGCGCGATACGGCTTGTTCCACGGCGTTTGGCTCTTGTGCCATTCCTGTTTTCTGGGGTCTTTTCCCGAACCTTCGTCCGCAATGCCCCTTCTCGTGATTTTGGAAGCTAACCTACCCGTAGTCAACCACCTGCCAGTACCTATGTGCCCAATCGTTGCTTAATCGACCCCCTCACTGCCCCTCCCGCTGCACCCTGCCGACCCCAGCACCAGCCTTTTCACCTGAAAGTCACAAAGCCGCAACACTCGACTCGTTAATACTTCTAATTTTCAGAGGTGCTATCCTCGTGCCGTGGGCTCTCCCGAGGACCGAACCGATCCGCTGGTCATCTAATCTTTATGTTCGGCCATCCCGAAACGTAAGCAAGGAGGGTTCTTCGCCCGTGCCGCGAATCGCCAATCGAAACGCCAAGCTTTTAAGAACAGACAGTCCCTGCTTTCTCTTAATCTTAGTGGTCGCTGCGGCGACCCTCGCCACCGCAACCGCCTCTCAGGGCCTTCCGTCCACTTCTACGCAGCCTCAAGACTCGAGTTCTCTCCCCTCCAACGCGCAAGCCGCACCACGCGTTGTCGACAGTGTCTCGCACGAGGGCCCCTTCCCCCTCGATAATCAGCAATTCACCGTCGTCTTGCACGACAAACTGCTTCTCGACAATTCTCATCGTCCCCCGACCGCCGCCAACTCCACCTCCACGTTGTCGCGTCTCGAGATTCTCGATACCCAGGCAAATTCCGTCTACCAGGAGACCTTCCCTTACAACCTCGACCAAGGTCATTTCACCCAATCTCTCTCCGCCTCCGCGTCGCTTCTCCGGGGCGCAGGCGGCACAGCTCTCGTGATCCGCTTTCTCGAGCGCCCCGACCCCTCTCCGGTGACAAAATCCCCACCCGCCCCATTGGCGAAAGAATCTTGGCAAGTCTTCGGCCTGGTAAACGGCCGCCTGGCCCCCTTCGGCCCGGTACTTCCCCTCGGCCACGGCACCGATATCACCGTGAACGGCACGCTAGCCGCCGTAATGATCACTAACGGCATCGAGGTAATGCCCATGGCCAGCACCGCCGAAGTCTTAGCCTTCCGCGTCTGGACCGGCCATTTCTACGCCCTCGTCCCCGTCCGATTCGACTGGCCCCACGGCAAATGGGGCGAAGGCCAAGAGTGCTACTCCACCAACACTGGCACGCTCACCGAACGAGGCTGCCTCATGCCCCTCGAAGCCGCTCCCCAGCCTCTCCCGTCCGACGCAGACCCCGTATACATCAACCTCTTCGAAGCCCCCGACGGCAACGTCCGCAATTCCATCACCGTCGGCATTGGCCCCGACTCGCGCCCCGAATTCCTGGACATGATGGCCATCGTCCAATGGCAATCACAAGGCCCACGCGTCGAATGCACCTTCCGAACCCTCTGGCTCCGCATCCGCATCAATGGCCACGAAGGCTGGGTCCAAGGCCAGCAATCCTTCGCCGCCCTCGGCCTCCCCCTCACCGGCCCGCGATGAATCTCCGACGAAAATCTGCGTCGACGGGCGGCTGCCCCGGAAATAGCTCTCGTTAATTTTCAGCTCGGTCCGGACAGAGCGCGGAGGGTGGCGCGGGTAGCCCGGAGAAAGCTTGCTTTCATTTTCAGCTCGGACCGAAGAGAGCGCGGAGGGTGCCCCAGGTTCGCTTTTCGAACCTGGGTCTTGGGGTTGTAGTTCTCTTTCTGATGCTGGCTTGCCATTTCTTGAGGTTGACGACTGGCTCGGAAATAGCTTCCGTTAATTTTCAGCTCAGACCGGAGAGAGCGCGGAGGGTGCCCCAGGTTCGTTTTTCGAACCTGGGTCTTGGGGTTGCAGTTCTCTTCCTGATGGCGGTTTTCTCTTTCTTGAGGTTGGCGGCTGGCCCGGAAATAGCTTCCGTTAATTTTCAGCTCAGACCGGAGAGAGCACGGAGGGTGCCCCAGGTTCGCTTTTTGAACCTGGGTCTTGGGGTTGCAGTTCTCTTCCTGATGGCGGTTTTCTCCTTCTTGAGGTTGGCGGCTGGCCCGGAAATAGCCTCCGTTCATTTTCAGCTCAGACCGGAGAGAGCACGGAGGGTGCCCCAGGTTCGCTTTTTGAACCTGGGTCTTGGGGTTGCAGTTCTCTTCCTGATGCTGGCTTGCCATTTCTTGAGGTTCCTCGGTCTCGTCACTTGTCCTCATCGATCGCCAGCAGTCCATCGCCTCTTCCGTAGTAGAATCCCCAACTGCTCCACGCCCAATCTCTCGGATGTTTCACTAACCCGCGAATCACCGGATTCGCATGCATGTAATTCAACTTCTCGGTTTTCTTCCCATGACTGTACACATTGAAATCGTAAAACCGCGCTTGCCAAAACGCCCGCAGCGGTTCTTCCGTCTCTCCAAACGACAATCGCATCTGCTCTGCGTTCACCCGCTTTCTTCGCTTCCGCAATTTCCTCGCCACTCGCAGCTTCAACTTCTGCAGCACCGTCGATGGCGTTCCCCTCTTCGGTTCGCTCATCAGCAGATGCACATGCTCTGGCATCACTACATACCCGAGCAAATGAAATCCCATCTCGTCTCGCACTTTCCCCAGCTCCGCCACGAAAATTCCCCGCGCCCGCACGGTATTCAACAGCGGCAGCCGCCGATAGCAACTGAACGTCACAAAATGCAAATCCCCTTTGCCGTAGTAGCGCCTGAGCCCCGCCGGCATCGCCAACTCCATCCGAAAAGACGTCAACCCCAAGACCCAGGTTCAAAAACCGAACCTGGGGCACCCTCCGCCTCTCTATACTTCCCTGAAAAGTGCCGCAGTGATATTCTCTCGGAGATGCTCGCCCGCACAAACCATATTTCTTCGTCCCCGGGCCACCCGCCATTTGAAAGCTATTGGTCAGGCGTGTTCGCCACCTACGATTCAAATGGATTCGGATATACTTTTCATGGTTCTGTAATCGGGATTGTCTCTCAAGGTGCGTGGTGTTTCTCTCCTGGGGCACCGTCTGATTCAAACTGTGGGAGTCCTCTACCATAATGGCCAATCACTTGGCTTTGGCGCTTGTTTGGATCGTTGCGTCACTTTTGGGCTCCTCAGAGGGGCCAAAATACGACGCATACGATGTCGCACTGCATCTTCAGCAGTGCACTCGGCGGCCCGTCTTCTTCACCTATTATTCTGCCAATGCACATCCGCTCGCCGGAGATACTCTGCCCGCTTGTGACAAGGATTCGTTGATTGCATGGCTGGCACCACGCGGGCTCAAGGTGTTCTGGGAAGACTCTGTCCTGCTGATCGATTCTTCTGCTTTGTACTCGCGTCATGAGACATTGTACAGCTGGACCAAGCTCATGTTTGAAGTGACCGTGAGGACAACCACGAAGGATGAGATTGCCTCGCAAGAGTCCGACAATCCGGACCAGTATAAATTTGTAGCTGTCCGACGGTCGCTAAACAAAAAGGAGCTAAAGTTGGCAGGAGATTGGATCCTGCAAAATGTTCCCATGCCACCTGTCGACTCTCCCATGCTTGAGACAGCTTGCGGCGCTTGTCCAAGTGTTCCTCCGGAGACTGCCGTTCTACGACTGGAAATTAGAGTGGAGGCAGTAAAGTTTTCACGAGATGGCCCAGAACGGATCGTTGCATTGGTCGGCACCGCCGCGACGAGTCGGATCGTGGTTGGCAGACTAAAACAATCAGAGTTTCACATGGACTGGCTCTCTCCGTTGCTGGACCCCGAGCGGCAAGCGCTTCTTTATCGCGATGTGAACTCCGATGGAGTCTGCGAAATCTGGTCATTGTCCGTCTATGCTGGAGCGAACGAGACGCCTTGGGAGCTCGCGATTTTCGATCTTGGCGGCAAGGAATTGACTCGGGAAGCCGGTGACTGCACATCGCCGCTTAGCGCATTAATGCCTATAGCGGCAAAAGACTCACCCCTTCCTACCGTTTGTCCAATCGTGGCTCTTCCCGCGATCGACCATTTTTTGGAGAAGGACGGAACTGTTTCGCTGGAGGCGTACCGTGATTTTCGAGGAAGCGATGACGAGCCGCGTCTTTATAGGTTCTTTCGTGGAAAATACATTCTAGAAAGCGCTCCGAAATCCACCGTGCACCCTAGTCATGTAAGCGCGGCAGAACTCAACGAGCAAGCAATGGAACTTTTTAGGGCGAAGAAGTATCAGGAGGCGGTCGCAGAGTTCATCAAGGCGGCCGACCTTGACCCCACGAACACCCAGATCGCCAACGATGCCGGATTTGCCTACTACAAGCTGGAAAACTATGAGCAATCCGTGGCTTGGTTCAAGAGAGCCATCGAGCTTAATCCGAAGCGTGCCATCGCGTACCTCAACCTCGGTGACGCCCTTTCCAAACAGAAGCGCAACGCCGAAGCCCGCCAAGCCTATACAAAGTATCTGCAACTCGCGCCCAACTCAAAATCCGCTCTCGACGTCAAGAAAAAACTCGATTCCCTGCCGCTGTCGCCTTGATGGCCATCAGGTTTGTTCACGGCGTTGCCGATCGGCCGGATCGCTGTGAGGCTAGTATACCGACCATCTGTCCAAAACCGGCGGCCTCTCAACCTTCGATAATCTTGCGCGAGCCGTCGGCACTGGGTGGCCCGGAAGACTGAGTGCGCACTTATCAATCCTGCTCCGCGTCAAACCAACACGGAGGGTGCCCCAGGTTCGCTTTTTGAACCTGGGTCTTGGGGTTGGTTTCTCTTTTCCTAGGGGTGACGGGAACAGACGCGACGTTTCCCTAACTAATCATCGCCAAACCGTCTCACCAAACTCCCAAATTCCCGCCAACCGCCTCAACCCACTCCACTTCCCCGTCTCACGTTCGAATGATATCCACTCAATAATAGCTATTGACAGTAACGTAAATCCATGCTATCCTGGTGTATGTTCAGGTCGCCACACTTCTCGTCCTTCGCACCCCCGCCGCCCACTTCCCGCCCCAATATCCCGCCTCCTATACTGTCCCTCGCAACCGCCTTTAGAATCAACACTTCCGCAAGTGTTGATTTCAGTCAACTTAAAGTCTCATGGAATCAGCGTTTACGAAAAACCGGGGGGTGGTGTCCTCTTATGGTTAACCAGATTTCCGACGAGGAAATCTGTCCTGACGAGCGTAGCGAGGAAGGACCTCTCTCCACACCCGACGATCGGAGATCCCGACCGGGTCGGGACCGAAGGTTCCGACCCGGTGGGAAAGCGTGTCTGCCCCGAGGAGCATCGCGAGGAGTGCCGTCTCCGATCATTACGTCGTTACCTCTTTACGTCATTACATCACGACTTCCCCACCCCAAAGCAGGCTCAGCCAACCAAGTTCGACGTGGCGGTCGTCTGCAATTTTCCGACTTCAACTTTCGACTTTCGACCGTCAGCCATGGACTCCCGTCGAAAGGAGGCTTGACTACCCCAATTTGCCAGAAATGCTAAAATGGTCCCAGGGGGCGACACGGTTTCGACGGAAGCTGTCGCGGCCCGAAGGCATGCCGGGACCCACCTGCCCGTAACTTGGTGGAAACTAGAAATGCCAACAACAACTTGGCACTTGCTGCTTAATTAATTAAGCGCACGCTTCCCCGGGCTTTGCTCATGGGCCCGGCAAGAAGCGTCACACAGTGAGCTGGCCTGGGCCTTTCGGTCCGCAAGGCTCGGGCGAGAACCATCGGACTAGCTGGTTGCGCATCTTGCTCATTCCAAGCGCCGGCGGCGAACGCGCGATCAGCTCGCAAGGGCCGGGTCGCACACCGAATTGAGATAAGCATGTAGGCTTCGTGTCGTAGCGCTTTTCGGACGGGGGTTCAACTCCCCCCGCCTCCACCATCAAATCGCCAATGTTTATGCGGCTTCTTGATGAGCGAAAAACAACTGTACGTGATTTTGTACGCCTCAAAAATCTAGAAGGTCTTGCGGACGGCGGCCTCTAGCTGCTCTTGTCGCGCTCTGACCCAGGGCGAATAGTGACGTTCCGTGACCCCGATCGCTTGATGCCCGAGCAAGATACTGACTTGCTCAAGCGGCACGCCTGACAGAAGCAACTCGACTGCAAACGTATCGCGCCAACGGTGCGCGTGTCCGTTCTCAACCTTCGCTAACGTGTACAGTTTCTTGAACGCTCGCTGATAATCTCCGACGCAACTCTTTGTGGTTCCCTGCCCCGACCAAAAATAATAATTGTCAGTCTCAATCGCAGCCAACGCAGCAAGCGCGGCCTTTGGTAACGGTATCCTGACATCCGTACCGGTCTTCGCGGTCCTCAGCACCAAAACATCGCCCTCGATTTTTTGTTTCGTAAGAGTTACGGCGTCCGTGATGCGCAGGCCAGAATACCTCAGCAACAAAGTCAACGCCCTCAGTCGAACGGCATTTCGTTTATCTGGGTATTTATCGCAGGCATCCAAGACGCGCTTAATCTCCTCTTTGGAGTACGGCATCGTGGGCGGATCCTCGACCTTGGGCGGTTTGATGATTTTTGCGGGGTTGGTAGGCAGCCAGCCGGACTCATGCACGAACTTGAAGAACGTCCGCAAAGCTTCCAATTTCTTTCTGGCACTATAATTCTTGTTCTTCCACGATTCGCGGAAGAGTCGGAGCGTTTCAACGTCACACTCCGCGATATAAACGAGTCCTTTGTCCTGGCTGAATGCGTCAAGTTGCTTGAACAAAAGCTGATATTTGTAGATGCTTGGCGCCCGCAGTTGCCGTGCCTCAGCGTCTTTAATGAATGCCTCGGTCGCCTGCTTGATTGTGACGCGGCTATCTTTCTTCCCTGCTTCCCTGTCCCTGACAATCTCCGTCGCTCTCTGCCAGTTTCGAGTCTTCAAGGACTCCCTGAAATACCTTCCTTCTATCGTGCCCTCAGCCCAACACGGACAATCGCAACGCCGATAACTCCGCGATTTCTGCGGGCAATCGGCGCTGTGGCGTTTGTAGATTGCGAGCATGTTACCTTGAATTTGAGCGAGTCTTTTTGACACGCTCCATGACAGCGCGGGGAATGCGCAGCGTAATTCGTTTCCGTTTGCCTCTGGGATTCTTGTTGCCGAGCGCTATCACGCCGGGCTCATCTTGGAACAAGCGCTGCACTGTATCCGTGGATAGCTGCCACATCTGGGCGATTTGCTTGACCGTTAAATCTCTCTGCTCGCCAACGTCTACGAAAGTTTCATTCTTTTTTCTAGGACCCCACGTCAGAGTCTTCAAGCGGACCATGTCGGCTTCGTAGAAATAATACGTTGCCTCGCCAGTCGTGATTGAGGTGCCGCACTTTGCGGGATTGAGCTCGCCGATCTGGATTCGGGCGAGAATCTGGCGAGATTCGACGCCGGCCAGATCCGCAGCTTGTTTGAGCGTTAAAAACATACGGCTAGATTACCTTGCAGTTCTGCGTTCCCCTTATTTCGCCTTCCTGATCTTTTCTTGGATTGCCTCAATGACCCAGATGCGCAAAGTCTTACCTTCGAGCGCGGCGGCGGCTTTGGCGCGGCGAATTACAGAGATGGGAATTGCGCGCAAATTGAGACTGCCCTTATCTTCCTGCATGGGACAAATGTAACATCAGTGACAGGCGATAGTCAAAGGCATGCTGAAATGTGTGTCCTTCGGGGAAGCTCTATGATGTGGTTGACCAAATTCATTGCTCCGGTTGCACTCATGAGTTTCGAGCCATGCTCGTGCTGCTCCAAAGTTGATCCACGAAATGAAAGCACTAGATTCAGGTTGATATCTTTTTCAATGAAACGGAAAGCTGGTACTCGAACAATTCAACATTAGGCAGCCCCGAGCATGCCAACGACAAGTCCGCAGTAATCTCGCGAGCAACGATAATTCCCCTAACCCTCTGTGGAGGCTCCGCCTGGTTCTTAGCAATCCATGCCATGTATCTCAGAAGCTGCCCCACTACTCTGTCGTAACCCCGTGAAACCTTTAACTCAACAACTACATAATCTCCTTCCGGGGTGACAGCCAAAATGTCGATGAAACGTCCACCAACCGGGAATTCGATGCCTGTGATTCCTTCTTCCTCGTACAATCGCAAGCCGCGTTCGAGTATGGACAGATTCTTAGCTAGGAAATCACGTAAATCAGACTCATAAGCGAACTCATTCGGTCCTTCGGCGTCCTCTCCCTCCTCTACAGGCGTCTTGTTCTTGGCCGAGACTTGGGAAGATTCATGGATTGGCGCGGGATCATTAGCCGGGTCATAACGACGAAAGTGACTGCCGTCAATCTGAAACAATAGATCTTCTTCGCCGGGCCTTGCGCTGTAGTGGAGACGACTAGGCGCGTTTATTGAAAAGCGGATCAAATGGGCTGAAATCGTTCCTGGTTTGATTTTTGGATAGCTTTCAGCAAACCACTTCAGGACTTGGTCCTTCGAAATCACTTGCCTGGGCTGAGTGAGTAAGGATTCGACCATGTCTCGCATCAAGAGCCGGACCGGTTTCTCATACATCGACATTTTGATATCCCCCTGGACCGCTCCCCTACTACTGGCTCAATCTTCCAAGGTCTGTGCCCTGAGGGTCCAAGAGCAAGAACGTGTTGACGGTGGGATTGCCGTTCCCATTACTGTTGTTGCCGAAACCGATCCACTGTACATTGCTGCCGCCGATGGTCCCTGAAGCGTTGAAAGAAGATCCAACGATGTCGCCCGACATCGTGACAGGAAAGCCTCCGCTGTTGCCTGAAATCGTGACCGTGTTGTTCGCGCCTTGCGTAATCGTCACAACGGTCTGGCTACCACTCAACAGGGTTCCTGAGAAGCTGCCCGAGATCGGTGTCACAGGAACACCCACAAGGGTGGTGGCAAAATTTCCACTGTTGTTCCCTACGGCGATGCCACATGTGGGATTCGTAGGATATTGGACGTTGCCCTGTAAGAGAGTTACGACGTGAGCTGCCGAAGCGTTGACGGCCGTTCCGCTTATGTTTGAAACGCTGGTTCCGTTAGGGCCTGTTTCAGTCAGTGTAAGCGTGACTGCGGAATTGGTGTTGTTGATCGTTCCAGAAATTGTCGCTGTTCCGCCACAGGTACTTCCGATGCCAGGGCTGTTCGAAAAGAGCTCGACGTTTTGGGCACCCGCTGAAAGGTCGGAACCAGCTTGAGAAATATTGGCTTCGATCGTCCAATTAGGGTTTTCACCTCCCAGCTGAACCATCCAAGGGCCTTGCAACGTCAGCTGAGGTACCACGGGATTTGTCGGATTGTATGACGAGCCTCCCCCGCAGCCTTGCAACACCAAAATCAACAGCAGTAATCCTGAGAACTTTTTCATCAATTTCTCCCTCTCAACGATTCCCTGCTACCATTTTATTCGACTGGTTTCGTGTTTGTTTTGTACTTGTCCAAACTTCTATTGCCGCTTTAGTTCCTTCCGTTTGGCTGCCATCCCGCATATCTCGCCTCCCTGAAATTTTTCTGCGTCCAACAGACTTTCCCCAGAAATGTTTTGGTGAAGTATCCTTGACTCATGTCCGCAAGTCTCGAATCCGTCCTAGTCTCCCTCTGGCAACAATCCCTGATCGATAAGAAGAAAACTGTCGATCTCGGCGACATCTATCCGGTCCGCCAAACTTCCAAGAGCAAGCTAAAACAGATCGACTTCCATTTTGAAGACCGAGATCTGCGCGGGATCGAGCAGAATCCGAACACCAAATCCCGTTGGGCAAAATGGCGCGGGAAGGGAAGCGGGTTATGCAGTTCCTTGAACGCGGAAGGTATATCGCGGTCGTTGTGGACGGAAGAGTTCACCTATATAAGAAGTTTTGATTATTCCCATTGCTTACGAGATTGGTCTATTTCGTTCGGCGGAACACTTGAGCTGGCGGGTTGTGGGGCGGCCGGCATCCCTTCACTCATCATGGCTGCTTGCAGATTTCCGCTCCGTCCACACTTCGGGCAAACGAGCGGAGGCGTAACATGGTAGTTCTCCATCGTGTACTTAATTTCCTCAGATTCGTACGGGCAGTCAGGACCGTTGCACGCCCAATAGAATGATTTTCCGCTGGGATGTTCAACTTTGCGCAGTTGCACGGGGCACCTCGCTATTCCTATTGTACTCCTGGTTCTTGGGCGTCGGCGGTCTTGCGAGAGGCCACACTTCTCTCAAGATTCTGGTCTTGCCCGGTGCGGTCCTCAATCTCATCCGTGGCATTCTTTATCACAACAGATTTCACTACTCCATCTGGTCCGTAGATCGCGACGTAGACTGGTCGCTTTGATTCTTTCTTTCGACCCTTGAATCTTTCTCGTGCCCAATCTATGACGATATCTGCAATTTTCTTTACTACTTCCTCCGTGAATAACTTCCCTGCCCCAAACGCGCCGCCCAATAAAGTGATGCGTAAGACCTCGAACCAAGTAAGGCCACGACCGCTTCTTTGAGTGACCTTGATCTGTACATCGCAGTTCAGATTCACGCCTCGGATGGCGGTTGCGATTTCCTCTGCTTCCTCGGTCGTAATATCGAATGGACTTGGAGAGTGGATGATGATTTCTTCCATGCTGGATTCTCAACGGCTACGCAAACCTCTCGGACTGTGCCTTGGACCCCTTTCGCCATCTATTATATGCTTTCCTCGTGGGCGCACCGCGTTCGACAACTTACGCTGGCATTGCTAAATCAGAGCCTCAACCCTGCCGCCGCTTCAAGCACAGAAACTAAATCACTCCTTACGTGCCAAGCTGCTTTGAAATTCACCTTCCCGCTCCCTCCGTTTACGATCAATTCTAGCCATCAAGCCCACGTCTCGCCGGAATTCCGCGTTGGGGATCGGCGGTTCGACCTTCAACACGGTTGCGTGGGGGCGATAATCAACTCTCGTGTTATGCACTGTGTCGATCTCGACCGCAAAGACCTGAACCGTGTTTTGGCATCCGGGGCATAGTACATGCACCCGAGATAGCAGCGGCATCGTGTCAATCTTCCAGTCAGGAAGTAGATAAAAATCAACACAAACCGGGCAATCGAAAAACCCAAATGTAGCTGTAAGCATAAGTCTCCTAACTCAGATGATTTACAACCGCGCGCGGGAATCGCAGTTCGCCGTCCAGAATCGGACTAAGCTCTGCGGCGAGAACTGAGAACGAGATCGCGCAACTTGGGCAATCCAGCCAAATGGCTCGATGCAACGGAATATGCAGAACATACTCCGGCCACATCAAGCAAAGCGTTTGCGCACACCGGGGGCACGAGCAAGTTTGGGCAGACAACGTTTCAGAACTTCCCACACGAATGCGGGAACGAAGTACGGTTAAAACTGGCTTCATAAATCCTCAAGGTAGGGAAACAGAGGATTCGTAGAGTTGCGGGAAACAGATTCTATCGCTTTTCACACGATGTTTGGAAGAGGCTCCGTTCCGAACGGCTTCTCAATCCGCTCCCGGCAAGTCGCGTTACCAGACATCAAGTGGAATACCCCATGCCAAATACAGGAAATCCCTGATTCCCGGGTGCCACGTCCGTTGGTAGTCTGAGTGAGATATAGCTTCCGAAACACCCAAAAGCAGGTGCTTGACTGGACTCAGGCACCTGCTCTTTCTTAATTTTTACTTGTTCCACAAATCCGTGAAGAGCTTCACCGTCGCGGGGCTGTGGCCTGTGTAGTGATTATTCATAAAGCCAAATAGTTTCCGAATCTTTTTGTCATTCACCATTTGCTTGAGAACATCAACCCAATTCTTCAATTCGCTCTTGCGGTCGATAATCACTTTGTCCCAAGTTTTTGTTTGCTGCTCAATCCCTTTGCGATCTCCGAGCCAACGGACATAAGTCCAATCGGTTGTCGCCAGATCAATCTTGTTTTTCATCTCCCAGGGGCGCGGAACCCACGATTGGTCGATCAGTGCCATTGTGACATTGTTCTCTCTCAGAACATCGACGTATTTTTGGTCAATCCAATACTTATTGCGAATCTCGACCGCGAACATGTAGCCCTTGGGCAATTTCTTCAAGAACAGCTTTAGTTTTGCGAGGAACTCCGCTTGGCTCTTGAACGCTGACTTGTTGAAATATCCAAATTGAAAAAGCAGTGGCCCAAGTTTTTCACCGAGAGCGTCCATCGTTTTCAGAAAGTGCGTGAGATCATCGTCGCAATCAACCAGCACCTTTTCGTGCGTAATGAGCTGCGGGATTTTCGCAGCGAAGATAAATCCGGGCGGAGTCTTGAGGTTCCAGCCCTCAACTGTTGAGACCGATGGAGTCCGGTAAAATGTGTTGTCCAGTTCGACCGTTGGAAATTTGGTTGCGTAGTAGCTGAGGAAGTCAGCAGGCTTCATGCCAGCCGGATAGAAGCTGCCTGCCCATCCGGCAGCAGTAAATGCGGAAGTGCCAAGAAGGATGTCGGCCATCGCGGGATTCTACACCGGCTGCGCCCACCGTTCGCAACCCTACAATGCTAGAGAAACGCTCCCTAACGCGGCCGTAAGCTAAAGCAATTGTTTCCGCTTATTCCTCTCGTTCCTACCCGCGTGATCGACGATTTTAGTTTTTGACGGTCATCGTTTCTGAATCCACGGCTTTCTTTCCGGTAACGCCCTCCAACCCGGCAAGCACTCCACGATAGTCATTCTTGTCGCACTGGATGGCGAATCCGCCTTTCGTGTCGCCCGTTGCCCATGTCAAGCCGACGAAATGTTTCTTTGACTTCGTGAGCGCCATCAACGCACCGACGCCCAACGAAATGACCGCGAGGCCGATTGCTGCACCAATACGCCGATGAACGTCCTGGCCGTAGCTGATCTCTTGGATCGTCGAAGGCACGAGGGTCATCACAAGCGTTTTGCCTTCCACGATTCTAATTTCGTTAGACCCGATATACAGCTTTAACTTCACTCCGGTTTTGAGACCGGGCAGCGATCCGCCGTCGTACATCACCTTGTAACTGCCATCATCTTTTGCGGACGCCAGTGGAATCTCCGTGATGGCGAAGCACAGAATTAGGGCAATGACTTTCGCGCGCATGTTTTCCTCTCTTCGATAGGTTGTCTCGGGGCCTGTCGCCACAGTGAGCTATGGATTCGCTCGGCGTCCATAGGCCACGCGGGTACTTTGTACTTAACAGTTACCCAAAGTTTGAACGCGTGAGAAATTGAATATGTGCGAGGCGGGAGGGCATTCAGCCACGACTTGCCATTTTCCGCAGGCCTACATTCAGAGCGGTTTCTTCGATCCACTCCACCGGAGCAGCAGGAAAGTGCTCACAACCGCACGCCACGAACACCAATTTCCCCACGGACAGATCGAGCGACGAAAACGAGTGCTGGCAGCCGGGGCATTTCAGATACAGAGTCTTTTTCTCCGGGTAAGTTACGATTGTGCAGGGCCAGAGCAACCGGAATTCAAGGCTGCACGCTGGACAGTAAACCAACGTGAAATATGCCTCGCCTCGTTTGTTTTTCCACAGCTTGGCGCGATACGGCTCTACCGACAATGGGGCTGTCATTTAAGTCTCCTGGTAGGACGGGAAATGTCGCAGAGGAACGGGGACCTGATTCTACCGCTTTCTCTGCAATGTTTGGAGGAGTTCTACAGTCGCGGGGCCAACCTTTGGTGCATTGCGCTTCTGCAATGCTGTTAGATACGCTATGAGCCATGACCGAGCGCACTATTCTGATTAATCGCGCCCCCGTCCTGACGCTCTGGGCAACTGTCGTCGCTGAGCGACTCGGATTTAATCAGAGTGAGGCGCTAACGCTCGGCAAGGCGGTGGCTGGCCTGACTGCTCAATCCAAAGGTCGCCGACTCGGCATATTCAAACCTGTGCCCCAAGAGATTAGAAAAGCGCGTGCACGAAAGCGAGGAGAGGAATTCTTGATCGAGATTTGCGGGCGGTCAGTGCCAGCGGTTAATACGCCGGATGGAGTCCGAGCAGTAATCAAGGACAAGCCTATCGAACCGACAAGTGTGGAGCGATATTTAGAGAGCAAGTTCGGCGAATCACTTGAGCCTGCTCGCGCGGCGATGCAAGAGCTGGCGAAAGCTATCCAACCGGAGGAACTTTCGAGGAACGCATTCCGTTTCTACGAAAGGTTCCGACCGTCGATTCCAGAGGGCGTAACAGGCTGGGGTGCCAAAGGGGAGTTGAATATTGATCTCATCCGGTCCCTAGCCTCGGAGAAGTGACAGGCGGAATGCTCCAGAGGTCGGTCAATTTCCGACAAGTCGATTATTACCGGCCAATATTCTGAATCACACCCGTAAGAGCTGCAGGCCAGAAGGGTTATTCTCTTCCAGTTGGATTTTCTCTTCAGGAGGAGGAGCTCCGCTTCCGGCTGAGATCTTGGCGGGTCAACGCCGTGGCAGAGCTCCCATGAGCTACGATTCTTTTTATCCCACTTTCCGTCTCCCCACACAAGCTCGAAACGGATTGGGCCACGAGTGGCGCCGAGGTTATTGTGCGGCGATGTCCCGCTTGTGAAAGTGATTCGATCATCGGCCACGGACGTCGTCGCAAGCAAGCGCATGATGAACATCACGATCGGATTGGCATCCGTCGCGGTCGCTGCCCCGGTTGCGGGAAGACTTTCACCTTCCTGCCGTGTTTTTCACTCCCTTACACGCAGTACAGTTTGCTGACTCGCTGTCAGGCGTTGCGGCGGCGGTTTGTGGAGCACTGCTCCTGGGAAGAAGCGACTCCTACACTCAAAGACCCTAACCGCGTGCCTGATCCTTCCACACTTCGCCGCTGGGCCCACGGACTGGACCGCTCCCAACCGGCACTTTCCTTTCTCCACCAAACGCTCGCCCGCATGGCTCACTGGTCGGCGCTTGGTGATCCGCCCAATCACCAAGCTGGGCCTTTGTCTGGACTGATTCCGGTTCTGCAAATCCTCTGGCCCTTGCGGCTCTGAGAAAATTTCTCTACCCACCATCCTTGCCTGGGAATGCTGGCCACCTTCTCCTACGTTCGCCTCCAGAGGCAAAACTGCGCCGTGGGCGAGGATATCGAAAAACTGAAACAGCGCCTTTCGCTGCTCGATTATCTGCGGCAGCAGCATTGGATCGCCCGACCTATCGCTCTCGGCCCCGAGTTCGTCGGACTCTGTCCCCTTCATCCGGAGACCCGCCCTTCGTTCTATGTCAACGCCCACAAAAATCTCTTTTACTGTCACGGTTGCGGCCAGGGCGGCGATCTCCTTCGCTTTGTTCAGTTGTCCCGTCATCTTTCCTTCCGCCAAAGTCTCGCCTACCTTCAGCAGCAAAGCGCTCTTACAGCTGACCCTGCTGCCGTTCTGGAGCAAGCCGCCACTTTCTATCAACAGCAACTCGATCGCTACCCCGAGGCACGGCGCTATCTCGAGCAACGAGGACTGCGCGATCCCGTCCTGATCAAAGAACTGCGGATCGGCTATGCCCCCGGCGGGAGCTTGCGCCGACATCTCGCGGCTCAAGGCTATTCTTGCGATCTCCTGCAACGTCTCGGCCTGCTCAACTCACAAGGCTGCGACGCCTTCTACCGGCGCGTCATCTTCCCGTGCTGCCAAGGCGGACGCGTCGTCAACCTCTACGGCCGCAGTGTCGCTGCCGCCTTCGCCCATCGATTCCTCCCCGGCTCCAAGGGCGGCTTATTCGCCTGGGAATCGGTTCGCCAGTTTCCTGCGGTGATTCTGGTGGAAGGTCTGTTCGATCTCGCGGTGTTGTGGCACGCAGGTTTTCGCCACGCCACCTGCTCGTTGGGCACCCATCTCAACGCTGACCAGTTTGAACAGTTGTGCGACCGCCCGCGCACCGTTTATCTCACCTTCGATGTCGACGCCAACGGTAGCGGACAACAAGCCTCGCAGCTGCTAGCACAGCGTCTCCGGGCGCAAGGTCTCACCACTCGCCGCGTGCTCCTGCCCGAGGGCCACGATCCGAACTCTTTCTTCGTCCAGGGCGGTGACGCAGGACAGTTTCAAACTCTTCTGGAGGCTGCTCAGCCATGAAGTTCTGTGTGCACTACCAGCAGACCTCCCACAACGCACAAAGTCCGGTTCGTGTCGTCGAGCAGACCACGGGCCGAGCAATCGGCTGGATCAATCGTTACTTGGATCGCGAATATGTCCGCCGCATAGCGGACACCACCCTGCGCACATACGCTCACAACCTGCTGCACTTTGTTCGCTGGTGGGAGAGTGTTCACCACACCTCGGACATTGTGGAAGGTGATCTGACCGAGTCGACGCTCCTTGATTATGTGAGGTTTCAGTCCAGCCAACAACCTCGGCCTTCCCCTTCCACTATTAATGACCGCGTGGCCGTCGCCGAGCGCGCCATCCGCAACGAGTTTCCCGATGCTTCCTGCCAAATCGCCCGCGGCTTTCATCAAGCTTTTTTGCGGCGAAGGCCGATGGGCCTTGGCCGGCCGCGAGTAGCGATGAGCCGGCTGCGAGTGAAAGTCCCTAAACGCAACATCGTGCCACTCTCGGTGGATGAAGTAGCGCGCTTCTGGTCGAGTTTCCACACTTCGCGCGACTTGGCCATCGTGGGCTTGATGTTACTGCAAGGGCTCCGCTCCGCCGAAGTATTGGCTTTGAATCGGGACGACGCGTTGCTTTCCGAAGCACAGCTTCGCGTTCCTGGCAAAGGCAACAAATTTCGCTTCCTGCCACTGGCGCCGGAAACCGTGCAACTGCTCGAACACTATCTGCGACTGGAACGACCCAATCCCTGCTCCGCCGCGCTGTTCGTCTCACTCAAAGGACGCGCGCGCGGAACGCGCATGACCGCTGCGGGATTGCGTTCCTTATTCCGCTATCATCGCCAGGGCACCGGCATCCAGCTCGCCAACCCTCATCGATTTCGACACACCTTTGCCTCGGACATGATCCGCGCCGGTATGAGTCTTCCTGCGCTCATGCAGCTGATGGGTCACGCGGACATCCAGACCACACTGCTCTATGTGTTGGTCACTCCACAAGACGTCTACCTTGAATATGCACGTGCCGTGGCGCAGCACATTCGTCCTCTTCCGAAGGCCTCCTCATGAACCGCGCGCGACGCCCTCCGCTCCAGCATCCTCTGGCTCCAGTCTTCGATCGCGCGGTCGATTCCCTCGGCGTGGCACTCAGCCCCGCGTCCATTCGTCAGTACCGCGGGACGGCTCGCAATTTCCTGAGCTATCTCGACGCTGATCATCCGGAGGTGCAACGCCTAGACCAATTGCGCCGTGAACCTCACATCCTCGGCTGGATGTCCCGCCTGCACTCGCAAGTGCCGCCGCTCGTGACCGCATCCTATATCCTCCGCCTCATCGGTCTGCGCGGCATCTGCAACGAACTGGCTTGGACCGAACAGCTTCCTGAACTCGCTCATCTGATCCGCCGCGAGGATATTCCGCGCCTCCCGCACAGACTTCCGCGTCCGCTCACAGCAGAGCAGGATCAACTCCTGCAAAAGGAGTTCCTCCGCCGCAACGATCTGGGTGGCAATGCCTTTCTGTTGATTCGCCACACCGGCATGCGCATCGGTGAGTGTGCCGATCTGTCCTCCGACTGCCTTCGCTCGACCGGTCCGAATCAATGGGCGGTTCATGTACCACTCGGCAAACTCAAAACGGAACGTATGGTCCCCGTGGATCCCTTTGTGTGTGAACTCGTCCAACGCCTCCGATTCTTTCGTTCGCTTGATCCCCTGCCTGCCGATGGGCGGCTCTTTGTCCGTCCGGGCGCGAAAGACACGCTCCTTCGTCACTTTCGTGACTATTTACATCAAGTCTGCCATTCGCTCGGCCTTCCCATCCGCATCGTCCCACATCAGCTTCGCCACACCTATGCCTCGGAGATGCTTCGAGCCGGTGTTGGCTTGGTCGCGGTGATGAAATTACTCGGTCACACCTCTCCCGAGATGACCATGGAATATCTGGATGTGACGTTGAATGATCTCCAGAGGGAATTCCAGCTGGCTCGCTCAAAACCTCGGCATCTGGTTCCGCAACCGAGGGTGCCGTCTGCCCCCCTTCGAACTGGCCTCGGCGGAGTGCTCGATTCTTTGCTTGCTACTCAACATGTGCTCGAAACGTTCCGCCGCTCGCTGCCAAACGGAACTTCTCGCCGTCGCCTGGACCGGCTCTCCAACCGCCTCACCAAAATCCTTAGCGAAGCTCGCAAGCTCGCGACGCCCTGAGAATGGGCAGAGATTGGCCGGTAATGTCGTGCAAACCGGTAACTTGGGTCCCAGTACTTGACTTTACCGGTTACGGCGTTAGAACGTAGCCGCCCAGCGGCGGACGCTTCGCGTGGGATGTACGGTGAGGTGGTTGCCTAACGGCTGACATATAAGTGTGGGTCACAAGGAGGTCCCTGTGACCCATCTACGTAAACTGATGCTGGAAGATCTCCAGCGTCGTAATTATTCTGAAGATACCATACGCAGCTACATCTACACCGTCGAAGATTTTGCTCGACGATTCAACCGTCCCCCAGACCGCTTGGGTCCCCAACACATTCGTGAATATCAAGCCGAACTGTTTCAAAAACGGGAGTTGTCATCGGGCACAGTTGCCATCCGTCTGGCGGCTCTGCGGTTCTTCTACACCAAGACGCTAAGAAGGGCTTGGAGCGTCGCTGACACTCCTTATCCAAAAAGGAATCATCGTCTGCCGGCGATCCTCAGCCAGGAAGAAGTCGCTCAACTCATCGATGCGGCCTGCCCTCCTTTCCATCGGACGATCCTGATGACCCTCTATGCCACCGGCGCGCGGTGTGCCGAGCTGACCCACTTGAAGCTCAGCGATGTCGACAACAAGCGCATGGTCCTTCACATCCAAGACGGCAAGGAACGCCAAGATCGCGATGTCATGCTCAGCCCAGTGCTACTTGAAGAACTCCGCGCACATTGGCGCCGCTTGCGGCGAAAACCCAGCAAATGGCTCTTTCCCGGCAACCACCGCCACAGCGGTGATCAGCCCATCGATACGAAAACCGTTTGGCATGCGTGTCATAACGCCGCCAAGAGAGCGAACCTCCAGAAAGGCGTCCATCCGCATACGCTGCGGCATTGTTTTGCCACGCACTTGCTCGAAGCAGGTGCCGATCTGCGCACCATTCAGATCCTGTTAGGCCATCGCGATTTGAAAGAAACCACCATCTACCTGCATCTTTCGCAGCGCCATCTCCAGGCCACACCGAGTCCTTTGGACTCACTACAGCTCAAAGACCGGTCACCGCAGGAGGAGTAGATGGATCGGCCGCCGCTCGAGGTGGCCGATCTCATCCGCGCTGCGGGAGAACCCTTCATCGAACGAAACCGCCATTGGATGCGCTGGAAGCATCTCAAAGTGCTACGGGCCATTGCGCGGTGTCGCACTGCCGCTCTCGGCGGACATCTCGATGAATGCACTCGCTGTGGACATCGGGCCATTTCCTTCAACAGCTGCCGTGATCGCCACTGCCCGAAGTGTCAGATCGCTGCCCGGGAACGCTGGATCGCCGCGCGTCAACGAGAACTTCTTCCAACACCCTACGCGCACGTGGTCTTCACACTCCCCCGCAGATTGGCGCCACTGGTCCTGCAGAACAAGAAGCTCCTCTACGATCTTCTGTTCCGCACCAGTGCGGAAACCCTTCTCGAAGTGGCGCGCCATCCGAGACACCTCGGCGCAGAGATTGGTTTCTTCAGCGTGTTACACACTTGGAGTCAGCAACTCAAAATTCATCCGCATGTCCATTGTGTCGTTCCTGCCGGCGGCCTCTCACTGGATCACACCCGCTGGGTTCGTTCCCGAGACAACTACTTTCTTCCCAAGAAGGTGCTGCGCAAAATCTTTCGCGGCAAGTTCGTCGATGCGCTCAAACAGGCTTTTCAGAATGGCCAGCTCAACTTCCACGGAGATTTGGCACTCCTCGCGCAGCCCAAGATCTTCGCCGCCTGGCTACGGCCGCTGTTCCATCAACACTGGGTGGTGTACTTGAAACGCCCCTTCGGTGGCCCCCAATATGTGCTGCAATATCTGGGCCGCTACACCCATCGCGTGGCCATCTCCAATCATCGCCTGGTCTCCTTTGCTGACGGAACCGTCACGTTTCGTTGGCGCGATTCGGCCCACAACAACGAGCAGAAACTCATGCCTCTACCGCTCGACGAGTTCTTGGGCCGCTTCCTACTGCATATCCTGCCGCAAGGCTTCGTGCGCATCCGCAACTTCGGCTTTCTGGCCAACCGGCGGCGTGCCACACTCCTACCACTTTGCTTTCACCTTCTCGGCTCGGCACCACAGCCGAAAGCGGAACAAAACGTCTCCGCCACCAACGACTCGTCCGATCTTTGGCACTGTCCGAAGTGCACTGGCCCGATGAAGGTCATCGAGCGGCTTACCGCTGCCCAAATCCAACTCCGCTCGCCGCCCGTGGTCACCGTGGCAGCATGAACACGCTCTCTCCAATGCGAATTCTTCGCGTGCCTCGCCACGGTTCGCACTTCTTTGCCTGGTCGTCGAATAACTCTCTTCTTCCAGCTTCTACCATCACCTTTTTCACCATACTTTTTCGCCGTAACCAGATTCCGCACGCCAGGTGTCACGTGCTGCAACCTGGTGCTCGCACGTGGCGGACCTGCACGCCGCTCCTTCCCATCATTGAATTTCCATAGGGCCCGCGTCCGCCGCAAACTGGGCGGCCACGTTCAAACGGCTTAATCGAACGCGCGCAGAGCGCCGTGCCTGCCTTCACGTATTCGCAAAAACGCGCGTCCGATTAAGCGCTAGCGTTAATCAGGACTGAGCGATTCGCCCGTCCGAAACTCCCCTTTAATATCAGGCGGCGCATCCATAAAATGCCGGTCAGGAGCGTGCCGCTGCATGAAAGCTGGTGACAGGGTAAAGCTAATCGGGATTCCACCCAACTTGCGTGATGAGGACGATATGCAAACCCTCACGCTCTTTCAGAAGTGCTTAGGGCAATCATTTGTGGTCGCTGAAATGGAAGCTGTGGAAGGTCTGCCGTATCAACTGGCCAAACTACATGTTGGCCACATTCTAGGCAAAGAAACCTGGGAGGACGTAATCTGGGTCGAACCGGAATATCTCCAACTGGCGGACGGCTGAAAAAGTGGGACTCCCGGTTAAGTTCGGCCCGATGTCCACTTCTCCGGTAACGGCGTTTACCAAGACTTATCCAAGCAATGGCCGGGAAAGGTGTTCGTTTATACTGAGGCTATGCCAAACGGGAACGATTCAATTACTCCGGCCGAGTGGGCGAAGATACAGAATTTCTTTCAAAAGCTTTCGGCGGTTCTCCAGGATTTCGCTTCTGCTCACAACCTTGCGATGGTGGAGTACTACCACGAATCACCGTCCTGGTCCTTTCGTTTTCGGCATCCCAAGGGCGGTGGTGCCACCGTGCATCTGGAACGTCTCGATGATTCAAGTATCCGAATCAACGGGTCGTGGTACATCGACGAATATGAAACTTTCACGCGGCATTTCAAGTGGGGCCCAAACAATGATTTATTTTTGGAGAATATCGACCTGCGAAAAGAGTTGGAAGCAACCCTGCATGAAATAGTTTCTTGGGACAAGGATGTATTGACGCCGCATCCAAATTACAAAAATATTTGGTCAGGTTACAGCAAGGAAGAATGGGCCCGTATCTACAGCACTGACCGTCTGCCTCTCCTGAGGCCGTAAGCTCTAAACGCCTTAGTCAAGTTTCCGATTACCGCGTCAATCAGGAGGTGCTCGGATATGGTCGCTTCGGATTTTCGTGGCTCTCACCTAAGGGCCTGTGAAAATCTCCTTCACAGAGCGTTTGATTAACTTTCCTTGGTCGTCAAACTTAAACAAAATTTGAATATCCCCTCTAAATAGCCACGTCCGCGATACCTCGCGAATCATAGCTGTCTCCGTGTGGCTAAACTCAGGTACTCCCTTTAACTCGTCAACGTAAGAATGCGGGATTCCGCGTTGGTCCAGATACGACTCAACGTCAGCCCTTGAACTTCCGGTTGGTAGGTCTTCGCGAATGTCCGCTTCGACTCTCGCGACGTCGGTTGTCACTATCACTCGTCGTGTCCGCTGAATGAATCTGGCTACAACCCCAATAGTCAGGACCAGCGCAAACACCACCCAAATAGACTTGCTGCGCATTAGGACCCCTCGGTAGGGTAATCGCTTCTCCGGGCTCTACAAACTAAACTTTGCGTGAATGGTTCTTCTAGCGGAGGTTCGCGAAGAACGGCAAACCGAATCAAGTGCCTGATTTGTCGATTATTACCGGCCAATATTCTGAATCACACCCGTAAGAGCTGCAGGCCAGAAGGGTTATTCTCTTCCAGTTGGATTTTCTCTTCAGGAGGAGGAGCTCCGCTTCCGGCTGAGATCTTGGCGGGTCAACGCCGTGGCAGAGCTCCCATGAGCTACGATTCTTTTTATCCCACTTTCCGTCTCCCCACACAAGCTCGAAACGGATTGGGCCACGAGTGGCGCCGAGGTTATTGTGCGGCGATGTCCCGCTTGTGAAAGTGATTCGATCATCGGCCACGGACGTCGTCGCAAGCAAGCGCATGATGAACATCACGATCGGATTGGCATCCGTCGCGGTCGCTGCCCCGGTTGCGGGAAGACTTTCACCTTCCTGCCGTGTTTTTCACTCCCTTACACGCAGTACAGTTTGCTGACTCGCTGTCAGGCGTTGCGGCGGCGGTTTGTGGAGCACTGCTCCTGGGAAGAAGCGACTCCTACACTCAAAGACCCTAACCGCGTGCCTGATCCTTCCACACTTCGCCGCTGGGCCCACGGACTGGACCGCTCCCAACCGGCACTTTCCTTTCTCCACCAAACGCTCGCCCGCATGGCTCACTGGTCGGCGCTTGGTGATCCGCCCAATCACCAAGCTGGGCCTTTGTCTGGACTGATTCCGGTTCTGCAAATCCTCTGGCCCTTGCGGCTCTGAGAAAATTTCTCTACCCACCATCCTTGCCTGGGAATGCTGGCCACCTTCTCCTACGTTCGCCTCCAGAGGCAAAACTGCGCCGTGGGCGAGGATATCGAAAAACTGAAACAGCGCCTTTCGCTGCTCGATTATCTGCGGCAGCAGCATTGGATCGCCCGACCTATCGCTCTCGGCCCCGAGTTCGTCGGACTCTGTCCCCTTCATCCGGAGACCCGCCCTTCGTTCTATGTCAACGCCCACAAAAATCTCTTTTACTGTCACGGTTGCGGCCAGGGCGGCGATCTCCTTCGCTTTGTTCAGTTGTCCCGTCATCTTTCCTTCCGCCAAAGTCTCGCCTACCTTCAGCAGCAAAGCGCTCTTACAGCTGACCCTGCTGCCGTTCTGGAGCAAGCCGCCACTTTCTATCAACACCAACTCGATCGCTACCCCGAGGCACGGCGCTATCTCGAGCAACGAGGACTGCGCGATCCCGTCCTGATCAAAGAACTGCGGATCGGCTATGCCCCCGGCGGGAGCTTGCGCCGACATCTCGCGGCTCAAGGCTATTCTTGCGATCTCCTGCAACGTCTCGGCCTGCTCAACTCACAAGGCTGCGACGCCTTCTACCGGCGCGTCATCTTCCCGTGCTGCCAAGGCGGACGCGTCGTCAACCTCTACGGCCGCAGTATCGCTGCCGCCTTCGCCCATCGATTCCTTCCCGGCTCCAAGTGCGGCTTGTTCGCCTGGGAATCGGTTCGCCAATTTCCCATGGTGATTCTGGTGGAAGGTCTGTTCGATCTCGCCGTGTTGTGGCAAGCAGGTTTTCGCCATGTCACCTGCTCGTTGGGCACCCATCTCAACGCCGACCAGTTTCAACAGTTGTGCGACCGTCCGCGCACTATTTATCTCACCTTCGATGTCGATGCCAATGGCAGCGGCCAACAAGCCTCGCAGCAGCTAGCACAGCGTCTGTGCGCGCAAGGTATCGTCACTCGCCACGTCCTCCTGCCCGAGGGCCACGATCCAAACTCTTTCTTCGTCCAGGGCGGTGATGCACGACAGTTCCACTCTCTCCTGGAAGCTGCTCAGCCATGAAGTTCTGCGTGATCCATCAGCAGACCTCCCACAACGCACATAGTCCGAGGCGTGTCGTCGAGCAGACTACTGGCCGAGCAATCGGCTGGATCAATCGTTACCTGGACCGCGAATATGTCCGCCGCATAGCGGACACGACCCTGCGCACTTACGCTCACAACCTGTTGCACTTTGTTCGCTGGTGGGAGAGTGTTCACCACACCTCGGACATTGTGGAAGGTGATCTGACCGAGTCGACGCTCCTTGATTATGTGAGGTTTCAGTCCAGCCAACAACCTCGGCCTTCCCCTTCCACTATTAATGACCGCGTGGCCGTCGCCGAGCGCGCCATCCGCAACGAGTTTCCCGATGCTCCCTGCCAAATCGCCCGCGGCTTTCATCAAGCTTTTTTGCGCCGAAGGCCGATGGGTCTTGGCCGGCCGCGAGTAGCGATGAGCCGGCTGCGAGTGAAAGTCCCTAAACGCAACATCGTGCCGCTCTCGGTGGATGAAGTAGCGCGTTTCTGGTCGAGCTTCCGCACTTCGCGCGACTTGGCCATCGTGGGCTTGATGTTACTGCAAGGGCTCCGCTCCGCCGAAGTATTGGCTTTGAATCGGGACGACGCGTTGCTTTCCGAAGCACAGCTTCGCGTTCCTGGCAAAGGCAACAAATTTCGCTTCCTGCCACTGGCGCCGGAAACCGTGCAACTGCTCGAACACTATCTGCGACTGGAACGACCCAATCCCTGCTCCGCCGCGCTGTTCGTCTCACTCAAAGGACGCGCGCGCGGAACGCGCATGACCGCTGCGGGATTGCGTTCCTTATTCCGCTATCATCGCCAGGGCACCGGCATCCAGCTCGCCAACCCTCATCGATTTCGACACACCTTTGCCTCGGACATGATCCGCGCCGGTATGAGTCTTCCTGCGCTCATGCAGCTGATGGGTCACGCGGACATCCAGACCACACTGCTCTATGTGTTGGTCACTCCACAAGACGTCTACCTTGAATATGCACGTGCCGTGGCGCAGCACATTCGTCCTCTTCCGAAGGCCTCCTCATGAACCGCGCGCGACGCCCTCCGCTCCAGCATCCTCTGGCTCCAGTCTTCGATCGCGCGGTCGATTCCCTCGGCGTGGCACTCAGCCC
Organism: uncultured Acidobacteriota bacterium; assembly: GCA_963767755.1. Classification (GTDB taxonomy): domain Bacteria; phylum Acidobacteriota; class Terriglobia; order Acidiferrales; family UBA7541; genus Acidiferrum. Next base: position 38,221 of record CAVYFO010000031.1, read on the forward strand.
CGCGTCCATTCGTCAGTACCGCGGGACGGCTCGCAATTTCCTGAGCTATCTCGACGCTGATCATCCGGAGGTGCAACGCCTAGACCAATTGCGCCGTGAACCCCACATCCTCGGCTGGATGTCCCGCCTACACTCGCAAGTGCCGCCACTCGCGACTGCGTCCTATGTCCTCCGCCTCATCGGTCTGCGCGGCATCTGCAACGAACTGGCTTGGACAGAACAGCTTCCTGAACTCGCTCATCTGATCCGCCGCGAGGATATTCCGCGCCTCCCGCACAGACTTCCGCGTCCGCTCACAGCAGAACAGGATCAACTCCTGCAAAAGGAGTTCCTCCGCCGCAACGATCTGGGTGGCAATGCCTTTCTGTTGATTCGCCACACCGGCATGCGCATCGGTGAGTGTGCCGATCTGTCCTCCGACTGCCTTCGCTCGACCGGTCCGAATCAATGGGCCGTTCATGTACCACTCGGCAAACTCAAAACGGAACGTATGGTCCCCGTGGATCCCTTTGTGTGTGAACTCGTCCAACGCCTCCGATTCTTTCGTTCGCTTGATCCCCTGCCTGCCGATGGGCGGCTCTTTGTCCGTCCGGGCGCGAAAGACACGCTCCTTCGTCACTTTCGTGACTATTTACATCAAGTCTGCCATTCGCTCGGCCTTCCCATCCGCATCGTCCCACATCAGCTTCGCCACACCTATGCCTCGGAGATGCTTCGAGCCGGTGTTGGCTTGGTCGCGGTGATGAAATTACTCGGTCACACCTCTCCCGAGATGACCATGGAATATCTGGATGTGACGTTGAATGATCTCCAGAGGGAATTCCAGCTGGCTCGCTCAAAACCTCGGCATCTGGTTCCGCAACCGAGGGTGCCGTCTGCCCCCCTTCGAACTGGCCTCGGCGGAGTGATCGATACTTTGCTCGCTGCTCAACATGTGCTCGAAATGTTCCGTCGTGAACTACCACACGGTACCTCTCGCCTTCGCCTCGACCGTCTATCCAACCGCCTCACCAAAATCCTCAGAGAAGCGCGCAAGCTCGCGACGCCTTGAGAATGGGCAGAGATTGGCCGGTAATGTCGGGTTACCGGACAAGTTGGTACCAGGACTCCAAATGCAGAAACGATGAGGTTCTGCTGTTCAGGACGCACTCAATAGGTGCAGGTCATTTCGATTCCGTGAGCGGGTATTTGCGTCCCTCTTCAAATCCAGCAAACCACGATTGCTTCATCGCGTATGCAATTATATTTGCGCTTCCTACGATCTTGTTCTCTTCCAATCCCTGCGCTATCTTTTCGCAGAAAGCATCAGCTTTTTCTTTCGTGAGAAGTTTTTCCATGTCCATATAATTTTCTCGCTCGATTGCATCCTCGCCAGCTCGCTTTGCCACCGTATGTTGCCCGGTGAAGATACAAATGATAATCTCTGTCAGGGTTACAGAGCATGACTTTTTCATTAGAAGCCAGGCAAATCCACAATCAAATCGTAGACAACAGGCCTACCAACGACTACTGGATACAGGCCGCTGGCGCTGCAACCAAAAGAGGCAAGATGGGAGGTTGGTTTGCAGAGCCGCAGTACAAGCGAGATTTTCCGGCTCTTACCAACAAACTCAAAAAGCAACTTGGTGGGCAATTTCCAAACGCCACTTCGAGCGACTGGCGGGAAATTGCAGATTGGCTCTTCGGAATAGTGCCCCGCTAGAGGTCCACGCCCCGCGTTGTTCGCATGCTTGCCTGCGCTACGGCAAGCAGTTCGGCTTCGCTGACTTGCCTTCCGGCACAACCTAAGATGAGCGACAAGATCCCAGTAGAATTCGGGAATGTGGCCCCGTTTTGGGCCTACCAAAAATGAAAGAGCCCCGGAAAAATCCAGGGCCCTCCATTGCTAGCAGATTCGAGCACAAGCCGCGATCAGCCCAAGTAAGATCCCGACCATTAAAAGCAAACACAGAAAAAGTTCGTCTTCGCTCGGGAACACCTTTAAGACTGCGCTGTGTCGTGCCTTCGGTCGAATTACTCCGAGCAAATTTATGTGCATGCTATGAGTGTGCATTTGTTAGTGCTCCCTTGTTTTGATTTTTGAGACCGAAGTCTCAAACTTTTCACGAGGCTGGCTGATATGGATCGATCTGAACGTCGCTTGGACGATGAACCAGACGCGATTTTTAGGTGTGCGGAAAGTCTTGAGAGAGGTATGTTTTGAATTGGATACAGACAGGCAGGTGATACGGTAACACTTTTAGTTCAGTTGATTGGCATCGTGTCGAGCGGATCGAGCGGCAGCCCGTGGTGCGCGCGCAAGTAATTGCGAGCTTGGCGCTTCCACTCGGCTGGAAACTTTTCGATTGCTGCTGCGAGAGATCGGATTTGTGCGCCAAGAGGGACTGTATGGCGGAGCATATCGAACCGCATGAATCTGCCACGTTGAACGGGGTGCCCAGGGTAGTCCGCTAGACAGCCGTTCTGAATTTTGGTTCCATCCGGGTAGCGGATGAACACGGGGATGCTGAGATTAATTTCGTCTTGGGTCATGCGGACCTTCGCGTTCTGTACAGGTTTACCACGCAATCGAGCAGATCTAATTTCCCTTTCACGTCAAGTTTGGGCCAAGAGCAACCCTTGCTTTCGGACAAAGAGTCAATAAAACGGCGCGGCACATGGCAGCAACGGCGCTGATGCTCCCTTTCGAATTGACGCAGACGTGCTCCGGTAATGAACATGACGCGGCCTTTTTGTTGAAGCAATACCGGCACGCCCTGCGGTGTTCGGCGAGCCAGGGCAAGCCCCGCGTTCTCTTGCTCGCGTCGTTCACATTCTCGAACGAAGACGCCGAGCCAGACAGCGGAGATCTTCTGTCCGGCGAAAACGAGGATGATACCGCTCCTGGCGTCTTCGTGGATGGTTGGGTCTTCCTGCGCATCGCTTTCGAGAAGCTGCCAGCTTCGCCGTGCTTCTCTTAAATCGCGTTTTTCCTGTTGGTCTTTGCTCCAATTAAGCGCGGCTGAAAGAGTGCTCAAGTTTGCCTCCCAGGGCGAGAAATTCAGCTTTTGCTCTTTCGAGATCATCGATGGTGACGGGCTTCTCCACCTGTACGGACGTATGTACGGACAACGGCGTTTGCTCGGGCTCCCGCTCGGGCAAATTTGCCTGAACAGGTTCGGGCTGCGCGGCTTGAGGTTCGGACATCTCGGGATTGCTTGGGGCAATTCTGCCCGAAGCAACTGGCGTCGGCTTTTTGGGTTTGTACGGTCTGCCGAGTTTCGCTTTGGCCGGATGGCCGACTTTCTCCAAAGAGAAACCGAGGCCGGCTCTTCGAGCCCAACTGCGGCGCAACGCAAGGTCTCCGGAAACTTTGGAGTAGCGGCTCGTGATGCCGTCTGCGCTATGGCCCGCCCAAAAACGGATTAGATCTTCGATCACAGGCACAGACCGAAGATGTGTGATGCGAAAACGTCTCGCGCTGTGAAGCCCAGGCAGACCGCGTCGCCTAGCCTTCTTGGCTATAACGCCAGCGGAGATCGGCCGACCGTTTTTGCTTTGGAAAAGAAACATGCCGGGGACAATCTTCTCATCCAAAACGAATTTCACAATCGCGTCGTTTAGCTTCTGGCTGATATCGACATCGCGCCGAGAGCTATCGGTCTTGGTGTGCCCAGATAATTCAGCGTCACCTAACATCGTTGAACGGACGCGAATCACGGACTCATCAGGCAACCAGCAAGATAAATTCAGATCGCTGGTAGGACCCACGCGAACGCTTCTGATCTCGGAGCGCCTGAGCCCGGTACCGGCGAGGACGGCGTACAGCAATTGTTCACGAAAGGAAGTTGCGCCTGCTATCGCCTTCTCAATTTTCTCGGCACTCACGGTCGGTTGCCTCTGGTTCTTGATTTTACGCAAACCGATCGCCCGCCAGTTCCATTGCCTCTTATAAACCGACTCTAATGTAACGGGGTCCAAAACACTGCCGACAATTAAGCACAGCGTTGATAATGTTTCCCGCGCAGTCTTCGGCGCAAAATGATTCATCTTGCTCGCGAGGTCTTTCAAAAATCCGTTGTGTATGGTTTGCAGCAACGTGTCCGCAGGGATGAATTTTTTCAAACGATTTATGTGGACACGAAAAGTCGCTAGACTGGCAGGGCTCAATGGATCAGTGCGATTCGCCATCTCTTGCAACCAGGTCTCCGCTTGAGGTCCGAATTTATGAGCCATCAACTTTTCTCCTCCCCGAGTTTCTTTCCGCGCAGTGGACCGTTCGAATAGACTCCGCCGATCAGTGTCGTGGAAACGTCATCGAGATCGTTGGTGATCGCAAATTCACCGAAATGTTTGATTGCAGCTTCGTTGTAAGCGCGGGCTGCTTCGAGAGCAGTGTCAAATGTTCCTAGATGGGTGTCTTTTCTATCGACCCCGATCCGAGCCCGAAATCTCTTCTTGTTCGGTGACACGCCTCTAAAACCGCAAATATTTTTCTGGATGCGCCTGTTCTGGCCGTTTTGCGCGGACGTGGCAACTCTTAGCTTTTCTCTCCTGTTGTCTAAAGTCTCTTGATACCGATGATCTACTTCGATCTCGGGTTCGAGGTCGGGAAACAAAAAGCGATGCATGAGTAGGAGGGCACCGTCTGCTCCTCTTGTCGCAGCGTAACCGTTTGTGAAAAACCAGCGTTTCGTTTGGACGACTGAAAAATAGGTTGAATCAATCAAGCAAGGAATCAAACTTTTTTCGTTTTTTCGTTCAAGCCATATAATCGTTACACCGTTGCCAAGGTCCTCAGCTTTGTTGGGGACAAAGTGTCCGCAAGACTTTGAATGACCGCTTCTTAAATCGTGGGCGGCTACGGTGTGCTCTTCTCCGCAGAAACAGCGGCACAAAAGCAGGATGTGCCCTTGTATATCTTTTCTGTGGGCAGAAGAAATGATCGTCCATTCTCCGAATACGTCTCCTGATTGTATCGGCCTGCGCTTGCCTGTCATTTCGCCTCCAAAAGCTTTTTGCGCGCCCACTCGGATGCAGTTTCACCTGCGGCACGGGCTTTGGCCATAATCGCCTCTAACTCGTTGCGATTAACTGTCACGGCGACACGGTGAGTGCGGCGCAAACTCTCATCGATGGGTGGACGGCCCATCTTCGCTTCGGGCTGCTCTTGCGTTTCGCGCTCCATGTTCTTGCGAACGTCGAATTTTAGTTTTTTCTTTGTCACGGACTCCTCCAAGAACAGTGTACATTGTATGCAATGCAATGTCAAGTGCTTTGACTGGTCGCGACCGTCAACGCTCGGCGATTCGCTCTTGGAATTTCTTGTACTCGGCTTTCAGATGATCGCGGAAATAAGCTTGCAACTCGGAAGAGAATCCGTCCCATATTTCTTTGATCTCTTCGTTGCCTTCCGTGTCGAATACGTCGTAATCGACAAGCTCGTACTCGGCAAAACGATAGCCTTTCGGCGCTGTCGAATCAACGCGAAGAACGGACTGCACTAGCGGGAGTTTACTGCGAGTGCCCTCCCGAAGCCTTGCGCATTTTCACTAAATCATTCCCTCCGTAGAACTTAAACGGGTTTTCTCCTCTTGGATTATGTATTACCCCCTATTTTCAGGCTTACACTTCTGATATTTGTCGCATTTTATGCTTGACAATGATTGCTAGCTTGTTTATGTATTACCCTTGATGGCGAGCCTCATCAAAAAGAAAAAGGGCAACCGCCTCTACTACTACCTCGTCGAAAGCGCTCGCGTCGACGGCAAACCCCGCATCGTTCATCAGGCCTATCTCGGCACCGCCGAAAAAGTCGCCGAACTCATCGAGCAAAAGTCCGCCCCGGTTCCCCTCTCCGCCACGTTGCGAGACTTCGGCCTCCCCGGCGCCTTGTGGCTGGCTGCCAAACAGTCCGGCGTGTGGCCGCTGCTCGAATCCCTGTGGCCTGCTCCGCGTTCCGGACCCGCTCCCGGTCACTATCTCCTGCTCGCGGCCATTCACCGCATCTGTGATCCCGGTCCGAAAACCGAAGTCAGTAGCTGGTACGAGCGGACCCTCCTTGCTTCCGAGTGGGGTTTCCCTTCCGAGCGCTTTACCTCACAAGCCTTCTGGGATGCCTTCGAACAGATTCTTCCGGAGTCCAGTGAGACTCTGACTCATGCGGAGGATCCCCTCGATCAAGCGCAGTTGCGTTTACTTGGTCTGTGGAAAGAGAAGCACCTGGTCGGCCGTCGACTACTGGCCTACGATACCACCAACTTCTACACCTACATTGCTAGCACCAACACGCGGAACCACCTGGCGCAGCGCGGACACAACAAACAAGGTCGCCACAACTTGCGCCAAATAGGCCTAAGTTATGTTCTGGACGGAGAGAGCGGGTTGAGCCTATGCCACCACGTGTACCCGGGCAACGTAGCCGATGTCGAAGAGTTCTCCGTCGCGTTGGCACGCATCCTGCGACTGCTGGATCAAAATCAGCTGACCCGCGACACAGTCACGCTGGTCTTTGACAAGGGCACGGCCGCCCTGGACAACACCGTGCAACTGCAAGAGGCGGGGGTGGGATGGATTTCCGCCCTGCCCTGGAATCAAGCGCCGCCGGAGTTACGCGAGCGCGCCACTGAAGAGCTGCCGCCGTGCAGCGCCGAACAGCCCGGTGTGCGAGCTGTGGCCGAGAAGCTGCTGGTGCACGGCCAGGAATATCTCGCGGTGGTGAAGTATTCGGCGCCTTTTGCCGCCGAGCAACTGCACAGCGTGACCACCAGCATCAGCCGCACGCTGCAGTCCCTGCGACGTTTCTCGAAAGAATTGAATAAACCTCGTTCGCGTTGGACCGAGGAAGGTATCACGCGCAAGATTCAGACGTGGCTTTCCGGTCAATTCCTGGCGGACTTAATTCGCTATCAATTGGAATCTCGCGACGGCTATTGGCGGCTTCAGTTTGATTTCGATCAGGCCGCGTTTGAGCGCCTGCTCGGTCGTCGCTTAGGCCGCACGGTGCTGCTCACCAACCGCATGGACTGGACGGCGGAACAAGTTGTAACCGGTTATGACGGCCAGCAACAAGTCGAGCGCGTCTTCCGCGGCCTGAAAGACGGAGAGTGGCTCGCTTGGGGACCAATGCATCACTGGACCGACCGCAAGATCCGCATCCATGCGTTTTACTGCATGCTGGGCATCTCTCTGTTGCAGTATGTGCATCGCCAGGCCAAAGCCGCTTGGAGTGATCTTTCGATGGAGCAACTCATTGAAGAGTTGCAACGGATACAGCAGTTCGTTCTGCTCTACCCACGGCAAGGCGAGAAAGGTTTCCCTCGCGCTGCCTATGTGCTCTCGAAACAAACTTTGGCGCAGCAGGCGTTGGCCAAGGCACTGAAGCTGGACGAGCTGCAGATTACCCACCGTGGGTAATACCAAACCCACACTATAAACTGCACAAAAAGGAACTCTTAGAAATCTATCGACTCCGCCGGCAGTAAACTACCGCTAGTCCGCCTTCAACAAAGACAACCAAGTTGGTTTTGCTGCGCTCGTCAACGATCTTGTGAAGCAAGGCCGGTGAAATGTGATCGAGAATTCGGCTGACCTCGTTCTCAGCCCAAGTTATTTTTTCTTTCGTGTTGCTATTACCCGCCTTGCGAGTTTTCCGGCCCGGATGCTGCGCTAAATATTCGACCCCGCTTTTCGGCATGGTTTCCTCCTGGGATTTTGAGATGTGTCCCGTGCAGCCCACCAAAATGGGCTGACCGTGCTACACCTCTCAGCGATTGATTTTTGTCTCAATCAGTGCGGCGATCTCTTTATCTGAGAGCATCTTTCCATGCTCCTCTGCCAGGTCAATTTCCGGGTAGGCGGGAGAGCGTTGCCACAGACGCAACGCGGCTATGATCGTGTCAGTCTGCCGGGAAGTGAATTTGAGTCGCCGTGATTCCCGCAACTCCGCGCTGCCGATTCTGCATTCGCGGCACAGAGTTTTCGGTGTTCCGTCCGGGTCGAATGCTGGCTCTAAGCCAGCGGCAAATTTTTCGCGCTGCCGACTACTGCCACACATTTCGCAATGATCTGAGAGACCTTCACGCTCCAACAATTCCAGCGGACCCGGCAATGGAAGCTGAGCGTCAGTCTCCCCGGATGGGATAAGGCCAGCGCGCGCTTCTTTCACTGAGGCTTTGACTATCGTTAAGGCTTTGCTCAGTTTTGCTGGGCCTTTTGCCGCGAACTGCTTTCTCTTTTTGGACATACGCTCCTCTTTTCTCTCGTGGTCGCTGGCGCGAGACCTAAAGTGCGAGCAGTTCTACTTGCAGACTATTGACCGCGTCTCTAACGTTGTTCTTGCCTTCTTGGACCATGCGCAAGAAATTGGGTTTCTCCGTGTGCTGCCCGGCTTCTGCAATCCAGATGCGCTCTAGGAGTGATGCGGCCTCTTTCGCTATACCGTGCGAAGAAAACTGCAACGTCATACAACGCGACAAAAAACGCTCCTGCAATCGTTCCGTATCGTTTGCCGTAAAAATAAAGCACGTACTTGGTGGAAACGCCGTGCCGTCCAGCTTGGACAAGAACGCAAGCTGTGCTTGCGGCGTCATCTGGTCGGCTTCATCTACCAGAACGAGGTGCAGCGATTTTTGACCGTTGCGCGGGACGTAGTGACACTGCCTCACAACATCGTTGACCGTTTCGACGTTGCAAGCCTGCGACGGGATGTGGTGCAGTTCCCCGCCGATGGCTTCGCACAGTGCTAGAGCTATCGAGGTCTTTCCCGTGCCCGATGGCCCAACAAACAGAAATGCGGCATTCGGGAACGGATTCGCAGCAAACTTTGCGAGCACTTTCTTGGGCTTTTCCAAGCCAACAAAGTCTGCGAGATCATGCGGCCTGTACTTCTCTGACAGCGAGGCCGGGAAAGCTAACCCGGCCTGAGTGTTAAAGAGGTTCATGCTGCCTCGCTTTCCACCACAGCCTTGCGGCCTAGAATGTAGTCAGAGGCTTTTTGCGCTTGGGATGCGGCTGACAAGAGAAGCTTGGAATCGCCTTTGAGTCTGTTAATCCAGCATTGGAGGTAGGCCGCGTTGTTCTCAATCACGGCGGGGGAAATTCCCGTAACTCCACAAAGCATCGCAGCACCCATTTCCGCGATCAGTTCCTCTTTCGAGTAGGACTCAGAGCCGAATTCGTTTAGCTGCTCTATGCCCTCGCGGCCTACGCGCGACTTGTGGCCAGTGCTGTGCGTCAATTCGTGGAACAACGTGCTGTAGAATTCTTCGGAGCCAAGAAACGAAGACTTCGCTGGCATCCCAACGGTGTCAGACGATGGCCGATACCATGCCCTGTCTGACTGCTCGCGTAGTGGCGCGTTCGGCATTTCTGCGACGATTCGCTCGCAAGCTTCAATGTCTGCAACGCGAGCAATGGACGACAATCCAAGTTTGTCGGCAATACCCTCTGTCTGTTCAAGGTTAAATACACTGTAATATCGCAGCAAAATGGGTTTAGAAGTCTTCTCAGTTCCATCTGACCGGCGGATGGTCTTTTCTTCGCCGATGTTCCAGAACGTGACCATAGAAGACTTTTCACCGCGCTTGACGTTGCCGCCAAGCTTCGCAGCTTGATTGTAAGTGAGCCAATATTTCGAACCGTAGCCTTGTGTGCCCAACAAAAAAACGTTGAGGCCGCGATAGGGCTTCTGGGAAATGAGATTCACTGGCAATTCTGTACGCCAAGGCTTGCGCCAAGGTGCAACACCAGCCTCCAATTGCTTGATGATCTTTTCTGTGACTATTTCGTAGACGTTTGACATTTTGAATTTCCTTTCTTTGTATTTGGCCAGCAGGAGATCTGAAAAGATTTGAACGTTGAAAACATCGTTGACGGCGTGAGAAGCAAACTCGCGCCGTCCGTGTTGGTTTCAAAGTTTTGCTGCTCTGTTTTGCTGGTTTGTACAGGAAAGTGAAAATGCCATCCGACACGCGCAATAGGTGAGACCTATTCCGTCCGCGTTCTTAGGTTTTTCATCGGCCAGTGTTGCGCGGGAGAAAAACCGTCTCGCGTTGGCTCATTCATTCGAGCCCGCAGTGTTGCCGTCTTAATCGCTCGCTTGAGCGAATAGCTTTGATACCGTCGCGGCTTTTCGATTCGGGCTTGATTTCCGCGTGGTCTTAATCCATTTTTCAGACTGCCATTCGGAGCGACGCGGTTTATCGTCCAGCAAGCTCTTCGCCTGAACTCGGCGTATTTCGTTGATTGCCAGATGTCGGGTGTACTCGCAAGTTAACTGCCATTTCAAAAATAAAAGACTTAGCTCGGCGAGTGACGCAAAAGTGATGAGCAATTTCGGTCACATGCCATTTAATGACATCCGATGTAATGTAATCTTAAGTGTTGAGACGGAGAGACGGCGAGGAGACGGGCCGAGAAACGAATGAGCAGCGAACGGGGCGCGCGTGAGGAGATGGCGGATTCTGTCTGGCGCATCGCCCGTGGCAAACCAATATGTCGTGTTTACGTTACATTCCGTTGCAATTTGTTTACTCTCAACGGTTTACGCCCATGTCGATCGGACGTTGCAAGAAATGCTGGGCCGCTCAATCTTGAATCGGGAGTACACAACTCTGTCTCCCTATTTTGCGGGAGACCTGTCTCGTCTCGCGCGCGTAAACACATTATTATCTCAGAGTTATAGACATTTCGAGTGGAAATAGGGGCCCCTAAAATACGAGGTGACGGTGTGGGCTAGGGTCTCCCATCATTTGGGCAGGCCGGTGGTCAGCCTGGCGGATGAACCCACAATATGAAAAGACACGATTAGGGTATGAAATAAAGGTCGCGGAAAGAGTTGAGGTAAGAGATGGGGGAAAGGTGGGGATCCGCTTGTAAAATCGCTTGCGATCCGCTCAAAATCCCGAGGGCAACCGTGGGTCATTCCGGAGCTTAGGTACTTAGAACGCTCCCTGGTTCCGTACGGCCACACATAATTTCAGAGAGCACGAAAAGGAATCTCGAGCCCGGCGCCGGGTATCACGCTTTCCGGGGTCCCATCATTCGCATGCTAGTTCCATCAAAGGGTGCCGCGGGAAAGCGCATGGGAGCTCGCTGACGCATCGGAGCATTGCCGCTGAACCAAGATTCGCCCTGAACGTCATCACGCCTGGGAGCCCCGGAACGCGCAAAGCTAAGGATCCTGAGAGGTCCGCTTTTATGACCGCACGGCTGAGCCGGACTTGCAGCCGTTTGCCGGCCGAGATCGGTGCGCGATGCTGGCACGATACGTCCGCGGGAGCTCCGCATCGTGGGCGCCACGTCTCAGGGACTTCCTCCTGAAGAAAAGTCGGTTTGACTACACGAGAGATTTTCGATTCCTTCGTGTAGTCACGTTTCGCTGAATTTGACTACACGAGAGCCCCAAACGCGGTTTTCAGCACAAAATAGTGTCCGCTTCTGGGAAGCGCCAAAAACATGACTACACGAGATCTCTTTTGGATTCTGTAACTTCCACCCGTAGTCTAAATAGGGTCTAGTGGGTGTGGGAGAATAAAATATAGTATTTGACCCACTGGTGCGGAGTATGACTACACGAGAGCTTTTGCCCTCTGGTCCCTTTTTGGTGGTTTGACTTCACGAGGGATGCCCCGCCACAGAGTTTGACTACACGTAGAAAACCGTCCAAGGAAGAGCCTGTGGTCCCTTCGTTTCTGCCCCGTTTACTTGATTCGCGAACGGCGAATGTACGGCGCCCACGACCGCCAGCCCTGGTAACCTTTCCTATGCGCTCTGCTTTCCAGTTCGCGAAAACCAGGAACTTGCCTCCCAGCCTTGTAGCCCGCGGCGATCGATGGCCGTGGATCCAATCCCTCATGGTCGAAAATCCGCTAAAGCATCTTTTCCTCGCGCAGGTCTCAACTAGAAGAAACCGCCCTTTACTTTCGTAGCGCCGACTGTAGCCAGTGGCAGCTTCGGATCGTGTCCACTGCCTGCCACTGCCAGCACTTCTTTGCCGTCAATGCACACCCTAAAGCCAGCAACAGGAGATGACAGAACATGACAGGAGACGACAGAACACCGCGGAACCTGTCAGGTTACGACGGAAACCGCCAGGAGACGACGAAACCCACCAGGTTATGACGGAGCCTGACAGGTCCCGCCACAACGACGCAGGAAAGCAGGACCCATTTATGAGGCCGGCTCGGGAGGGATAGGGCTCTCCGGAATCCCGTTCCATTCGGCCGCAACTTTTTCCCAGCACCCGTGTTAAAAGATGGGGCCTGTTTTTCAAGCGCCAAAGAAGCCCCTTGACACGGCTTCAGTTTCATGCCACTATTCTTCTCGTTGATGTTCTAAGCGTCAACACAGGCATCTCGAATAGCCTAGATTTTGCCCACCAGTTCCTCGGGCTTCGAGCTTCAGCAGTTAGCCCCTCACGAGCTTTATCGTTGAGATCAAACTTACATTTGAATAAGTAGTTGCAGTTGCGCGTAATTTTTTCGCGCAAAAATTTTTGTCCATGATTTTTGTGGGTTAGGTGCATGGCACCGGGAGCTCTACATGTCTTTAGGATCAGATTTCCATAGGCGTCACTGTTTTGATTTGGGGATCAGCACTGCTACTTTGAGCGGCGTTGTCGGTATTCATAGAAACAGACTCGGTTCGTATCTCAGCGGTGTGGGACAACTCTCGGTTACAGAGATCTTGAAAATAGAAGAGACCCTCAAAAACTTGGATCGTCTGACGCAAGCCGCGGCGCCGTTTGTTCCAACATTTCAGGATATTGAGAAAACCAAAGAGTTGCTTCTTCAGCTTCGTGCCGGAGGATTCGACGACAAGCTTTCCGTCTTAAATAGCTTGTCTCAGTTTGATTGAGGAATAGCTATGCTTGATGCTACGAACAAAAATAACGCTACGACCGACCCCTCGCAGGATTTGCACCCGCGCGAAGTCTTCGTCCGTCCAGATTGGGAGGATCTTCCCAAGCTGGTGCAGATTCGTTTAACGACACCGCCGACTGACGGAGATGCCGGCATGCTGGAAAGAGTTCGCCGCGAAGCAGAACATTCCGAAGCGGCCCATCCATCAAACCTGCCGCCGCGGACAGTGTTCGATTCCCCTCCTACCGATCATCGAACTTGCGATGTCGATCGCAGCAAAGAGGCTTTCGATTTGAAAGAGAAGGTTCAGAAGATAGAAAGCGGCTTCTTTCCGCCCCGTGATCGTCGCACGCGAAAACAGCAGTTGTTAAGCCTTCGCAACCAAGATGGGCTGACGCCAGCAGAAGAGAAAGAATTGAATTTAATTTTGACAAAGGGGAAGTCTGTTCTCCGCGAGCCGACAGAGGAAGAGAAAATCCGCAACACCTGGCTTCGCGAGCAGTTCTATGAGGAAACAGAAAACCGCGTCCGATTAGATCACGTCGAAGTTGTGGAGAATCCTGTCTACGACTCTGCCATAGATCAGTTCAATTTGAGATTGTCAACGGGTCTGTCCATCCAACATCTTGCCGCATTCCTTCGCGACAAGAAGTTCGGTAAGGCAGAAATCTCCCGCCGAGCGACAGCTTTCTATAAGGACTACGCAAAAGGTGAAGAGCTTTCGGTCGAGCTCATGATTAAGCGGCATGGGACCTGGACCGACAAGGAGATCATCAAACTTGAGAACAGAATAATTCGGCAGGCTGCTGCGGCTGGGATTTTCGTGTTGAATCCGAGTGTCCGTGGGCGCGGTGACACCTCACGGGAGCCAGACTACATTGAGCAGGATGTTGCAGCATCCGGTGGAGCTTCGATTGGCGGTGGGACCACCGTAAAGAAGCGCGCGGATGGTCGCGTGCGGGCCTTAACGGACTTCGAAACGAAGCCCCCAACGACCAACGTTGACCACGACAAACCGATGCCCGGCACGGACGCTAAGACATGGGACGACTATGGGGAGGATTCGAAGATTTGAAGCTCAAACCGGCAAAGTGGTAAGTTTTTGAAAATTATTTTTACTCTTTGTTTTCAACAAGTTGCACGATTTTTGAGGCGTTTACTGTGCCAAAAACGGGAAAAGTGGCTCTACATACAGAGAGGGTACAAGGCCCTCAAGGAAGGTGAACGATGGCAACGGACGACAAATTCATTGTAAGGGTTGATGCCGGCCGATTCCTGCAAGGATGGGACGGGCAAAGTGTGACTGTCTGCGATGTCCCTAGCTATGCCCTCCATCTTTCCTACTCCGCGGCAGATCAGTGGGCTCAAAGGTTGCGAAAGCGCCGATTCCCCGAGGCTGTGGTCTGCGATGTGTTTGGGACGATCATGAAGATCGGTATGGTGCGGGAGCATCTCCAAGAGATTAGAGCGGCTGAAGTCGAAGATCTGCCGAAGACGTTGCTGGAACTCAGCCGGATCCCTGTGAACGAACAGAAGAAGCTTTACAGTAAGTCGGCAGCATTCCGTGAAAGATGGGATCAATTAAACGGTGTTTAAGGAATGCGCCGATCCAGTTTTCAAGGCGAATCAGGGCGCCAGTAACTCACTCTGTTCACAGCCGTAATCGGCCATGAAAGAAAGCAGGTGCAACAGAAATCAACCAGGGATCAGTCAGACTGATCGAAGGCGGATATATGGAAGCGCGATTCAAGACCGGCATTTTGCGAGCATGGAGCGCGAGAGGATTTGGCTTCATAGAAGTTCCCCGCGATACTTTTCCTATTCAAGAATATTTTCTGCATGTTACTGAGATCAAAGATGGCCCATGCCCACCTCTAATCGGGAGCATTGTCAGGTTTGAGCCTGCTCCTCCTCGCAAGGTGGGACAGGGACCGACTGCGAAGAATGCCTGGATTGTTGTGCTGCCTGAGAAGGCCAGCAAGGCGGGACTTTAATGAACACTCAACAACAAACGCCCACGCTACAAATTCCGTCTGCGGCCACAGATTTCATAAAACTTCTTTTCGAGCCTGGTGATCTTCTTTGTTTCGCTACTCAGCACGCAGGAACAAAGAAATGGGCTCAGGGATTCAAGACCTATGAAGAGAGTCTTCGACCCGAAACGATGGAAGCCATCGCGCGTGCAAACGCAACCGGTCATAACATCTACATAGCGATGAACACGTACCGGACCACCAATCGGAGAGAAGTTGATATTGCCGCAGTTCGTAACGTGTGGGCAGAACTGGATGAAGACGGCCGCACGAACCTGGACAAGATCTTCACCAGCAAAAACGTTCCGGATCCAACAGTCGTGAATGAGTCGTCACCGAACAAATTTCATGCCATTTGGAAAGTGAAGGATATGTCGGTCGAGGAGGCGAAGATCCTTCTCAAATCCATCTGCGCAGAATTCAACGGCGATAAAAACGCGATCGACGCGGCGCGCGTATTGCGCCTTCCGGGTTTCAAGATCTGCAAGTACGCCGATCAACCGGAAGTTGAAATCGTGCATCTCTCGGATAACATCTCAGCGCACACGGCTTCCGAATTCACTTTGGTCCCGAACAAGGCCACGGTTACATCTATAGACTCAGTGTCAACGGCGAGGAGCGAAGAGCAAAATGCGATTCTAATCGCAAACATCTTTGCGCAAGGCCAAACGATTCAGCAGGGTAACCGCAATTCTGGACTGACCAGCGTTGCCGGTGCCCTTCACAACATCGGGCTCAGTCTCTCCGAATTGGAGGAACAACTTTCACTTTATAACGATAGGTTTGTCGAACCTCCCCTGGATTCATCTGAGGTTCACACGATCGCCGGCAGCATCAACAAAAAACCTGTTGTGGACCCAGTTACCACGCTCATCGGAGGAAAGATTCCTGG
Organism: uncultured Acidobacteriota bacterium; assembly: GCA_963767755.1. Lineage (GTDB taxonomy): Bacteria > Acidobacteriota > Terriglobia > Acidiferrales > UBA7541 > Acidiferrum. The sequence goes on from CAVYFO010000031.1 coordinate 53,988, forward strand.
CGAAGCAGTAGTGCAGAAGGCGCTGCCAATTGTGCAGGATTTTGTGATTGATACTGGCGAAGCATCTCTCCGGCCTTCTTTTCCTTATTGGGTCATGGAAGGAACTACGCTTTACGAAGGATTGGTCAAGCCTGTTGTGGAGAATTCGAGCAAGCATGCCGAACTTGTTTTTATGTCAGCCGTTCAGATGTTGCTGAACTATTGCCACAACAAAGTCCGCGTCGAGATGCAAGACGTGAATATGAATTTGTATATCGGGATCGTGACACCGCCCGGTAAGTTTTTCAAATCGTCAAGCTGCACGGTTTCACATGATTTCTTCAAATTGATGGGATTGTCTGGGAAGGATATAAGAAACCTTCCAGCAGCGGAGGGCCGAGTCATTGTTACGCAGACCGGCAGTTCAGAAGGTCTCGGTCTCAGGATGACCAATCTCAACAGCAAGAATGCCATCCTATTCAATGATGAGCTCGGGAAGCTGGTTGCCAAGGCAGGTATTGAAAATGCATCTCTACCTCACGATTTGTTGACTTGGTATGAGTCGGGAGACTTCGGCAATCTGGTCACGAATCAAAAGAACAACTTTGGATTTGAGGCTGGCTCCTATTGCTTCGGATGGCTCTGGTGTACTACAACTCGCGGTTTCAATCGCCACTGGCCCAAAATTGCAGGTGTTGTGAGCGGGATGGAAGATCGCATGTTCTTCTTAGTCTCTCCGGAAAAGCCGAGGAATGCGAGCGTTTATCGTCTTCCTTTTCTTGAAGACGCAGCAAAGAAGACCAAAGCAGTAATCGACGCGGCGCTTCTCAAAGCAAAATATCAGTTTGAGTCCATCGAAGATGTGCAGCTTTTGGTGGACGGCATGAATCCGCGAACGATGCAGATGTTATTTGCTTTGTCCTTGTACTTCGCGATTGATCTACAGAGAGAGCAGATCGATGCGGATTGTCTGGAAAGAGCCAAAGCTCTTGTGGATTTCCGCGATCAAGGTCTTAAATTCCTGGCTCCGATCGAGGCAGACAATGAGCAAGGTAGATTACAACAGGAGATCTTGCGAGAACTTCGGCAGAATAAAGGCAAGATGCCATATCGCAACTTGTGCCAGGAATTGAATGCGGGTCGTGCAGGAACAAAACAGTGGAAGTCTTCTTATTGGGGTCTTGTTGAAGATAAACAAATCGCCGATTTTAGCGAGAAAACAAAAGCTGGCCGAACCTCTCACATGGTCGGTTTGTTGGTGCTCGAAGATTAGTTTGTAGGTAACACAAAAATTCAATCAAACCGAGGCCCCTTCACGGGGCCTTTCGTATTTCAGGAGACCGTCATGGACGTAGAAAAAATAGCAGCAGTAGCAGCAGTCGAAGAAAAGAAAGTTGAGGCTCTCAACAGCATCGCCGAGGCTCTTAACGCGATCGCAGAAGCTCTTTTGCAGCACGCGACCGTAAACAGGGATCACGTCGCCTTCGCTCTTGAAAATGTCAGCGCGGCGATCTCGAATCACGATTGAGGAGTTCCGATGGGAAAAAATCATAAAACCATTCTCATGCAACGCAGTCGCGACGGCATCAATCGTGCCATCTACGGGCGTCCTGTGTTCGGAACTGCTTATGCTTTGCTGCATCAATTTCTGTCGCTAACAACTCTATCTCGCCGAAACATAATGTGGGCAGCGAAATGCGTTCAGGCCGTTCGCGAAAATCCGGCGATGGGTATTGAGAACATCGAAGTGCAAGAAAAACTTTTGCAACTCGATCGCGCAGTGGTGGAGGCCAAGGCGCGTCTACAGCGTCGAGAAGAAAAGCGAGAGCGCAAGAAGGCAGAGGCCGAGCAGAAAGAACCGCGGCGGAAGAAGGACAAACCCACAGAGCCGGCATTGGGAGCAAGTCCGTGGGACTCCAACTCGGATTTTTATAAGCGGCTTTTGGCAGAGGAAAAGAAGGAGCAGGAGAAAAAGACGGAAGAAAAAGAAAACCAATTGCCGGCTTCGGGAGATAACAATGCAAATCATTAAAACAACGGAACAGCTTCGAGAAAATCAAATCTTTCAGGAATCTCTTAGACTCATCAACCTGGAACGCAACAGCGATTCCCATCTTCTTGAAAGCGCCCTGGATGGGAGAACAAAATCAGCGGAGAACTTGGTCAAACTGTGGATCTTGGTTCGCCAAGCATACGGTGCATCGATTTCGTTGCCTTCGGATCGATGCTGTCACAGTGAGTTGCGATATTGGGAACTCATTGCGGAGTTTCTGCGCGCCGACAATTGGAGTGAGGAGCGATTGCGAATCTTGTTTGAAGGCCCCAAAGCGACACCAGGAACGCCGAGTATTTTTGATGTATTGGAGGAATAGCATGGTTGAATTCGATTTAGCAGCAGAGAAAAAACTTGATGCCGCGGTTGCACAGTGGCTCCTATCAACGCGCAAACCATCAGAAGAGGATTTGGGCAAAGTTTACTTGGCGGCCGTGCGGCTAGCCGAAGAAGGATTTCCGATCAGCATCAGCTTGATAGAGCGTAGCTATCGTTCTCTGCTGGCCGAGGGCGCCGTTTCTTTAACAATGGAGCCCATGAAAGTCGAGGAGACTCCGATTCGTTCTCGACTCACGGCGTCCGAATATAATCAGATGAACATAGCTTCGACCCGCCAACGCTATGCCCAAGACAAGGATTTTCGCCAGGATGTCGATGAGCTCATCAAAACAGGAAAGGTGATTTGACATGCTTTCCAGGGACACAAAAGTTTTCATAACGATTTTTCCCCCAGGTGCGCCGCAGCAATGGCTCGTGAATTCTCAAACAGTCCGCGACAAGAACACGGGCACCCTGATTCTTTGGCCCACATGGGACACAGACCCTTCGCGCGCCCGCAGCATGACTTTGGAATACGCCTCAATATTTCGTGAGCGCTACCAACGCGAGCAGGGCCATGCGGTTCACTTTGCCCTGCAAGCTGGCGCCAAGGATTTCGTGGAAGAGTCTGGCGCTCCTTCCTCGATCGGCGAGGACCAAAGGACGCCGATGCAACATCTGGGCTTGCTCATTCGTCCTGGCGTTGATGTCCGCAGGGGGACGCGAACCTGGTTTGTCAAATTGCGAGATCCCCAACAAGGTGAACTTGAATCAGTCCGAGGCGAAACACCGGAGGAAGCCGTTCAAAAAGTATTCGAGCGCGGTCTACAGGATCTCGCTGAAAAAGCGCCAATACCGCTGGCACCACAGGCGGCAGTGGTAACACCAAAACCGGCCGTAAGAATTCGGCCAGGAAGTCTCCGCTAACCGCGGAAAAAGGAGAAGTGATTTTATGCAGCGAACAGATGATGGCGAAATTCTCTATGACCTAGACTCAGCGGAAGATTGGACCGAAGCCTTTAAGGATCTTCTAGACACACCGGTCGGTCAGGAATACACAGCAATCTCCGATCCGGAAACACTCAAGAGTGATAAAAACAAAATTCTTATCGCAGTGGCCACACTGAACAACCGTACTGACGAAACCGGTTACCACGCTTCGATGGCTCAGATTGTCCAAGCCCTTGAGAAGTTGATGATCCGTTGGCGCATTCTGCGGACGGCGCAAGAAACGACTCCGCTGCCAGTTCCGACTGCTCCCACAGTTGAGACGCCGAGACTCACGGGAAGTCAGCAAGCCTGGAAAGAATTCCGTGAGTGGAGCGAGAGCCATTCAAGTTCCGAGTGCCGGCTAAGAGCGCGCAGTGACGAAGCCTATCAAAAGTTTTTTCACAAAAACCTTGAGCGTGAATTCGCAGAGACGCCGGTCGCGGATGGAGTGGTGCCCGTTGGCGAGACATCCCGCGGCTCTCAGGCTGTAACAGCAGAAATTCGGGAGTTCGCACGACTTTTTCGTCTTGAGCCAAGCGCTAATTTGAAGCCGAAGGGCGGCGTCGTACGGCTTGGGGGTAGAGAACTTTCGTGGGCGCATTTCAATCAGCAGCTTGAGGCCGCAGCAGCGGTCGGTCTTTTGTAAAAAGGAGAATCAACATGAGCACAGCATCCGATATCGCATTGAAAGTACGAAAAGAATTCTTCCAGAGAAACCTAGACCTTCTTTCGTGTCTGGACAAGACGCCCGACGAGGTTTTAACAATTTGTATGGCGGCGGCCGAGTTAGACCGCGCTGCGCGAGAGGAAGTGATATTTTTCGGAGAAGGGTTGGATCAACGAGACCCTTTTGCCAAACTTACAGCCCGCGACGATTTCAAACGGGTCATGTACGAAATCACGGCACGTTTTCTGGTACAGGCGATTCAGGATGGCGTCATCAAGGCGAGCATCGAATTTACTCCCGAGGCTGATGCTCAACTCCGCGAGCTCAGTTTCGTCCTGGATCCGTCACTCCGACCAGCGCCCCCGCCGAAGCCGAGGAGTGCCGAGGAGCAACTGGACGAACAGATCAGAGATGATTGGCAGCATCTTTCCGCAGACAAAATCCGACTCAAGGAAAATGATCCGAAATACAAAAGGCGCCTGAGAGAGCTTTTGGATTCAGATGCAATTAAATCTCAGGCCACGACTTTGCACGACGCAGGACAGGTTGGCGGATAAAGTTTCGTTTGCGCCTGTCTGTAGAGACTAGATCCCTCTTTGCACAGGTGCCATCGGAAAAGCCGGCGTTTTTCTCCTTGCGCCGGCTAAACATTCAACACGAGCTCGGCGCGCATCGGTGCAGCGCCGACGTGAGCCGGCAAAAGCAAGCCCCTTCCTTCGCTTTTCCGGCTCTGCTATTTCCAGCCCTTGAGGCTGCGGAGGCCAGATGCGTGGATATGTTTCCAAGTTGAAAGAGGATTTTGGATTCATCGCGGCGAATAAGAAGCTGTACTACTTTCGGCTAACGGATGTCAAAAGCCAGGTTCAGATCGGAAGCAAAGTGGAATTCAGGATCGTCAACCGAAAAGAAGCTTTCGAAAAACGTTTGATGGCTGGTTTAGAAAAAGATTCGGATGTCGGGAGCTTTCGCAAACCCAAGATGCCGGCCGAGTACCGGGCCAGCGGAAAAGGCAAAACGACACCCCAGGCTTTCGATGTGAAGGTTGTTGAGCAGGCCAACACCAATGCCGCGTAAGCGGGAAATGCGATTGGTGAATGAAATCACCGGCGAGCTTGTCTGCAAATTCTGCCAAAGCCTCCATTTCATGTCTACGAGGAGCCAACATTATCACTCGTTTTGGGTGTGCCGTAATCCAGATTGCCTTCCTAAGAGGCTAAGAGAAGCTGCCAATGTCGCGCAGAAATGAGTTAGCAGATTTGATCGCCGAGCAAGAACAGGATGTGAGTCGATCCCGAAGTCCGCGCCGTCGCAGAGCCACGCCGGATGAAGAGACTGAAGATGAATTTGTCGAGATCAAAGACGATGAGATCGAAGAAGATTTTGTTGAGGAAGAGGACGAGGAGGATTAGATGCGTCAATTTTTCAGAGTCATAAAAGCAGGCACCGCCGTAGATGATGCCGGCATCGAATTTTATTTTCCCAAAGAAGAGGGTCCAGTGTCGGGCGATATTATTTCGGCCGAGACCATAGAGCAAAATTTGCTGACCGACATTTTTGTGGAGCAAGGTCCGTCTGCCGGAAGAGAGCGAGAGGAGTTTGAATCTGTAGGCCAGGAGCAGCCGGCAGGCTGGAATCCGAACCGTGGCACACCACACAAGATCGCCGGCACGCCGCATGATGGAAAATTTTCTCATCCGATGAACCATGAGGTGAAACTAAAATGAAGAAGGAAAATTTGCTCCGAGGCGACAATCCATTTTTGGTTCCCGACATCGGCAATGATAAGCCGGTTCGCGAGAGTCTCAAGCTGACCAAAGCCAATTTGGCCCCACGTCGCAAAAAGAAAGGGAAGAAATGACCGCGCATCTAACAGAAGACAATAAACCCCGTCCGTGCGCGTCGTGCGGTGCGACGGACTGCGGCCATCTCCGAAACTATCTTCCACTTGCGAGTGGTCTGCACGCGCCGCAGACCAACCCGAATGATAAAGAATTAAATGGAGCAAGCGCGAAAGACTCTGCGGAGATGAAGAAGTGGGACGAGATTGAACAGCGATTTCTCAATGGGTGGATGAATAGAGAATTCACACGTTGGTTGGAAAATCACCTTCAGGATATGCCGAAGCAAGAACAATTGCTTTGACCTCTTCTATTGCGCTCTCCATCTCAGACGATATTTTGGGGTCATGTATGTCGGCCCAAACTGCGCGCTCAGCTTCTTTGCGAATGTCCTTGTTATCAATTTCTAGGCCCGGACTTGCTTTTCGAATCTCCTCACAAAGAGCATCGAAATTCCTGATGTCGTCCCCATCACCCAGTTCAGACACGATCTCTTTGACGCTCTTTTTGCTTTTAGCCATTTCGATCTTTGCTTCAAGTAGACCGCCAGCGAACACACATTTCGAAAAGGCAAGTAATCGCGCCCTGTCACATTTCTTATCTGAACCTCTCAGGTCAATAGCGCTGTGGAGGGGTGCGAATCTAGCGCCTTCAACAATGATAGAAGGCGGGATAACCTTGGCTTTTGGGTGCACCTTACGAGCGTAGTAAAGATGTGCTCCCTCGTGAGTCCAAATCTTTTTCAACTTACCAGGCAGCATTAGGTAATCCTGCAAGCATTTTTCGCACCTTTGAACGGTATCGCATTCTTTGTCGAAGTCTTCTAAGCTGCTTTTATCGATCCTCGGTCGCTTCATTTGTCTGTTTTATCCGTGTCGGACGGTCGTATACATTAGACTGCCACAACTGACTAGCCACGGACTCGACGCGTGCTTGGAGTTTACCGTATGAGTGTATTTGACGGATTCACCCCGACATTGACCGTATCTTCTAACAGCCTCGTGAATTTAGACGGCTACCACTCTCTGAAAATTGAAAATGGGGCTGCCGTCATTCTCGACACAACAAAACTTGCCATTGTCCCGTTGCCGCAGTCTGGCCTGTTCGGGTACGTCATCGCAAATTTTAGCAACTCGCGCTGCTCCATTAGGTTGTCGAACGGCGGTCTGGTAGGCGGATCCCCGACGTTTCTGTTGTCAAGTTTTGGCAAGAGTGGCGGAGTGAACAGCCCTAGTTGGTGCGCCCGTTGGTATTTTGATGGCCAGAATTTGAATTTGGCGTGAACGGCGCGGAGTTCCCAGTCCCGCCAAGTCTTAGGCTCTTGCGCTAACCACACGACGGAGCTAAAGTGCCTCAGGTTCACTGGGCTCGTGGACAACGCTTCCTATTTTGTTAGAGAGGGCTTATGGCGAAAAAGAAAAAACCAAAGAAAAAGAAGAGCGCACTCAAACCGCCGACGAATCTAAAGGCGACTCCCAAAGCAAAGTGAAACTGAATTAGTACCGAATCGCAAGCGCCGTTGGCCTAACGCTTTTGGCGCTTTGTCCATCTCAGCGTGGAATGACAGCTTGCGAAACATGCGATTTTGAAACGATTCGCAGACTTGGCCCACTATTACAAGTAGACGCATGACGGTCTTTTTACAGACTCCCGTCATGCGGACGGTCGCGCGAATGGAGCACCCTTCAATGAGGCAATTCACTACCTGGATTCGCTGATCGTATGTGAGCTTGTTCATGCGACACATTATACTAATGCCGCTTTAGCATGTCAAGAAGAAAATGGTATCATGGACGTGAGCGTATGTTAGACTTTGCAACGCTTACTCACGTCCATGCGTCCAAAAGGATGGGAGAATATTATGAGCAACAGACAAACGAGCAAAAAGATCGTCAAAAAGAACCCGTCTATTCCTCCACCGTTCGAGGAAGCCGCCAAGGAATACGTTGTAATCGATCATCCGAATCCGCAGTTTTTGGAAGTTCGAACGGGGAAATAGGTAAAAAAAGATCCGTCATCTTCTGTGCCGCAGGCACAGAACTCTCCTCCTTCATTCATCTGTTGTAAGTTTCCAGCCCAAGGCGGGAAGTGTGGGACCTCGGCCGATTGCAACGACCGAGGTCCCCAAACGTTCACCCTCGTCGGGTAAACCAATCAATCGGTTCTACCCTGCCATGGGCAGTGGCCGTTGTCCAGTCCCGCCTGCGGGCGAGGATGGCGGTCTGCTGCGAACTCCTTTTACGTCAGCGCTTTTGCCGAGGCAGCGCTTGCGGCAAAGTGTTTTGGATCTGCCGCCACTGCGACCGGGGACAGCGCTACTGCAGCCCGCTGTGCCGCCAACAGGCTTATCGGCAACAGCGACGCCGCGCCAATCGCCGCCACCAACAAAGCACCGAAGGACGACTCGATCACCGGGACCGTCAGCGCGACTATCGCCGACGCCGGATCGCTGCCCGCGTGACGGATCAAGGTTCCCATCGTTCCTCTTTCCGTTGCAGGATCCGGCTGCAGGCCACAACTCCCACGCCCGTTCAGCGCCAGAGTAGGCCGCGCGCGTTCTCCGGTTGGCTTCGCTGCATCGTTTGTGGCCGCCGGGGACGATTCATCGATCCCTATTCCTGAAATGGAGGTACAGGATGCTCAATCTGGAAACGCAAGCTCACATTCGTCACTTGTTCTTCGCCGAACACTGGAAGATCGGCACCATTGCGCAACAACTCGGTGTTCACCACGACGCTGTGCGCTATGCCTTGCAGACCGACTCGTTTCATCGGGAACAGGCCCTGCGCCCTTGCATTACCGATCCCTACGTGGAGTTCGTCCGGGAGACCTTAAAGAACTATCCTCAACTGCGAGCCACACGCATTTTTCAGATGGTCCGCGATCGCGGCTATGCCGGAAGCATCGTGCAGTTGCGGCGCGTGGTGGCCCGCTTGCGTCCCGTGCAGCGGGAAGCGTTTCTACGACTGTGCGTGTTTCCCGGAGAACAGGCGCAAGCCGACTGGGCGCATTTCGGGGAAGTTCGCGTCGGCCGTGCACGCCGGCGGCTCTCCTGCTTTTTGATTACCCTTTCTTACTCGCGTGCTCTCTACCTGGAGTTTTTCTTCGATCAAACCATGGAGAACTTCCTGCGCGGGCACGTCCATGCTTTCCAGGCCTGGTCTGGAAGCCCCCGCATCACCCTCTACGATAATCTCAAGAGCGTGGTGTTGGAACGCCGCGGCGATGCCATCCTCTTTAATCCACGACTTCTCGAACTCTGTGGTCACTACCACTTTTTGGCCCGGCCCTGTCAGGTGCGCGCCGGAAATCAAAAAGGTCGCGTCGAGCGAGCGGTGCGCTATGTACGCGAGTCCTTCTGGGCTGGCCGTCCCTTCAGCACTCTGGAAGAGTGCAATCGTCAGGCCCTTCTCTGGCGCGACCAAATCGCTCATCAACGTCCTTGGCCGGGAGATGATTCCCGAACCGTGGCACAAGCGTTCGAAGAAGAACAGTCCCGTCTGCTTCCTTTACCGGAACATCCCTTCCCCACCGATCTGCTTCGTGCGGTGCACAGCGACAAGACCATCTACATCCGCTTTGATCTGAACGATTACTCCATCCCACCTCGCGCCGTGGGGCGTCCCCTCACGTTGGTCGCTTCCGATTCGGAAGTTCGTATCTTGGATGGGACCGATGAATTAGCTTGTCACCGCCGTTCCTACGACCGGCGTCAACTGGTGCTGGACCCGGCTCACCAGCAGGAACTGCTGCAGGAAAAGCGCAAGGCCCGTGGCTCGACTCCAGGCGGACGCTTGGAACAGGCGTTGCCGGAAAGCGAGGCCTTGCTTCAGGCGGCTTTCGCCCGCGGGGAATCGGCCGGCAGCCAATCCGCACAACTCCTAAAACTGCTGGACGCCTACGGGCCCGGAGAGTTGCGCGACGCCATCCGTGAAGCGCTGGAACACGGTACGCCCCGAGTCTCTTCCGTAGCCTTCCTCCTCCGCAAGCACCAGCGCTCCAGACAACGACAGGCACCCGCGCCGGTCGACCTCCGTCAACACCCGGAACTGGCTGCTCTCCACATGCAACCCCAGAACTTGGAGGTCTACGATGAACTCGCCAAGCAAAACGACGACGAAGAATGATCTGACTGCGCAACTTCAGCAGATCGGCCTGCGGGCCCTACCACAAAACCTGGACGACTTCCTCGCCCGAGCGAGCAAAGCACGCTGGTCCTCCCACCTGCTTTTGGAAGAACTCTGCCGAAGTGAGCTCCAGGATCGTTCCCGCCGTAGCTTGGAACGGCGGCTGCGCTTGTCGGGTATTAAAAGTTTCAAACCCTTGGCCGACTTCGAGTGGAACTGGCCGACCCAGATCGATCGCGATGTCATTGAACGCGCCCTCACCCTGGACTTCTTGCTGCAAGCACGCAACCTAGTGCTGGTCGGCAGAAACGGCTTGGGCAAAACGATGATCGCCAAAAATATATGTCATACGGCGGTGCTCGCCGGACACGCGGTGCTGTTCCGCACGGCCCCGGCGATCCTCGAAGATCTCCAATCCGAGAGCATCGAAGGACGCCGACGTAAACTCCGTGGTTATGCCAACGTAGCTCTTCTTTGCATCGATGAAGTCGGGTACTTATCCTATGACGACAAGGCCGCTGACATCCTCTTTGAAGTCATCAACCGCCGTTATGAACGTAAATCTCTGATCGTGACCACTAACCGCGTCTTCAAGGAATGGAACGAAGTCTTTCCCAATGCCACGTGCATCGCCACCATGCTGGATCGTCTGCTGCATCACGCCGATGTCACGGTTATCGAAGGCGACAGCTACCGGGTTCGGGAAAGCGAACAGGAAGCGGCGGCACGCCGGAGGAAAAAATGAAACACATTCTGACCGATTCCCTCACTCCCTACGTCAGCAAAGTCCTAACCCTATACCTGGAGCTGCCGGAAACACCGTTGCACACCACACTATACGATCAAAAACGCGCCGCCGAATTCCAACTCCGTGGCATCCCTCTGGATCTGATTGAAGCGGCTTTCATGCTGGGTTCTCTGCGGAGGTTGTTGCGATCACCCGGGGCGCTACCCTTGTCCCCGATCCGCTCTCTGGCCTACTTCCAACCGGTCATCGACGAGTTGCTGTCCTGCCCGCTGTCGGACTCCTACGTGGGATATCTGCGAAGTAAGATGAAACCCTTCGCCGGAAAGAAGTTTACTCACTCGATGGAAAAGGCCTCAACCTGTCGACTTCCAAAACCCGCGGAATCAGATGATCGATAACATACGTAAAGGCACATCCCGAGGTAACCGAATATTTTCGACTGATAGATAGCACATTTGGGGCTTTTGGCAAGTACGTCAGCCTGACGCAATCTCGTCTTATCATTCAAGAGATAGCAGGCGGTTCCAATGCGGAGGCTGAAATTAATGCCCCGATATCACCAGCTAATAGCTAATCCGGGAACTGGCCAGCAACGCTTCGAGCACAGAATCGAACTGCTTAAAAAGATCGAGGCGAAGACTGGAAATCCAGTCATCGTTTATGCCGCCAATATGCGGCAACCGAACATTCCAAACAGCATTGATTCTACAGATATAACCCCTTTTTCAGATTTGACCAGCACTATTAAAGGGAAGTCAGTAGACGTACTTTTACACAGCCCCGGTGGTCTAGCAGAAGCCGCTGAGCGCATAGTGCATCTTCTTCGGGCCAGATTCGCTTCTGTCCGGTTCATAATTCCCCACTCAGCGTTCAGTGCCGCGACCATGCTCGCAACCTCAGGGGATGCTCTTGTGCTTGATGATACGTCGGCCTTGGGACCGATTGATCCGCAGATTGTCTGGAGAGACCCGCAAACGGGGCAGACAGTTGCAGTTCCAACTCAGGCAATCATGGATGGCTTTAATAATGCCAAAAAGGCCATCAAAGACGTGCCTGAGAGCTTAGGGGTCTACCTGCCTCTTCTCAGCAAACTGGACCTTCATATTTTTGAGATCTGCAAGAATGCTAATAAACTCGCGGAATCCCTGGTAAAGGAATGGTTGGGGAAGTATCTGCTCAAGGACGAATCAAATCCCACTCGACGCGCAAAACAAATAACTAAATATCTTTCGAGCCACAGAGAACGGCTCTCTCATGGGCGACTCATCACGATTGAAAACCTAAAAACCGACCTTAAAATAAAGAATATCTGTGATCTGCGAGAAGATCCAATACTGCGGGATCTTATCTCCGAATTGTGGGCTGAAATCGAATGGTTTTTGGATAGCAGTAATACTGTTAAATTCTTTGAAAACGCCTACGGAGTGGCATTTAGGCGTCAATTCCAAATACAGCAGCAGATCGGCTTTCAGTTGCCATTTATACCTATACCGCCGCAGCCTCAGCCACCACAGCAACCGCAAGTACCAGCACCAGCCGCGCCGCCTCCACAGCCAGCACCAGCATAGAAAGGAATATTCATTTTGTTTTGGCCCATCTGGTATGAGCCGCTTTTCTGGCTATCTTGCTACGCTGTTTGGCCGTCATCGTCTTCATGCGTCGTTTACCACCAATCTGACCACCCTTGCGCCCGATGGCAGACATATATGCAGACAGACTAGAAGAAATCACTGGCACTGTTTCCGTTATCGATTCTTGTGTAGAAAGTTTCCCTAAAAAGTGGGCGAGTTGGGTCACATCTTTGGGTCGCTTATTCTGCTTATCCCGCTTTGGCATGGAAATACGATGCCATGCCAAACGCTCATGCTGCAAGTCAATTTCTTGTGGCGTCCGAGTCAAAGTACCCACTGCCCAGGCCCCATATAATTGCCCAGTCCACGCTATCTCATATCTATTTACGTTCCGAGATGATATACCACAGTCCCGCCCCACTGGAGGGTCCCTATGCCTGGAACAGGTCCGGCCCCCAAAAAGAAGGTCTCCGCTGTGAGTATGCAAATTGAGTGCCCGCTTTGCGGAGAGAAAATGCTTGTAGAAGTAGGGCTGAACGCTGGACCCACAGGCAATTCGGTTGTTTGTGTCGGCTGTCACAAAAGCTTTGTTGCGGTATTCCCAGGGTCTATCGTCGGCGGGCCGTTTTGATTCACTAACGCAATTTGAACATCAACCGGCCAGGTATAATCCTACGATGAGCACAGAATTCCTCGACCGTCTAGCCAGCCAACTCAAAGTTGGCAAGGACCCCGTCAGTCGTCGCGCTATCGAGCGGATTCTAGGCGTTATTAAGAAGAGCTACGAGGGCGGCAAATATCAGAACCTAACCGAAGCGGAAAGAGACTTCCGGCAGTTGGTTGAACGGGAGGAAAAATAGCAACTCAGAGCCGCTTGTTGTGCCGATCAAAGCTCTCCGAAATCTTCTTATGATTTTCTTCGCTGACTTTTTTTTGTACGTGTTTTTGTACGGTCAACTTGCGTCTGGGGCGTTTAGGGCGTCTAGAGCGCTAATAAAATCAGTAAGTTACGTGGTATCAGTACGGCCTCTTGGTTCAACTCCCCCCGCCTCCACCATTTCTCTCGAGCCCGGTGTCCAGCGGGAGCGCGAATTCGAGCAAGAGCGGTAGTTTCACGTCGGTCAATCGCCGATTCTGAAATGGGCCGCTGCTGCTGTTCTGTTCCAAATCGACGCGGCTGAGTCGTGGCGGTTCAAGACTTTCCGCCATCCACCAACCCTCCCGCATTTCCGATCGCTGCATCCCTTTATTTTTCAGTGGCTTACAGGTGGAGCGACCAAGAAAACGGAAGTCCATCCTTGGGTAGATTCGTGCAGGTTCCTCTACGAAGGTTCAGCGGCCCGACAACCAAGCCAAGCGCAGGTACCAACCCATTCGGTGCCGCACGAAGGAACGGGCTCCTCTCGGTGATTCTTGCAAGCGCCTCAACCAAAAACTGCAAAGCCTCCAAGACTCTCCAAATCGAGCAACCCTCGCGCAAACTTCCGCCGCATTGAACGGCGCGAGTGGTGGCTCTGGGCAGCGGCGGCCATCGTCACTTTGCTCCTCACGCTCGGCCTAGCCTCGTTTCTTGTTCCGAACGCACAGCTTCAGCAGGACTACCACATCCAGAATATGTTGTCCCAGGCGTTGCGCGGACTGGTCGGCCTCGTTTTCCTCTTCGATCTTTACACGATCTATCAGTATCTTCTGATTCATCGCGTACGCCGCCAGCTCCTCGAACGCGAAGAGCTTTTCCACCTGATCAGCGATAACGCCGCCGACATGATCGCCGTGGTGGACATGAATGGCAGGCGGATTTACAACAGCCATTCTTACCAAAGGGTGCTCGGCTACTCGCCGGAGGAATTGCAAGCGTCTTCCTCGTTTGAACAGATTCACCCCGATGACCGGGAGCGCGTGAAGAAGGCGGCGGAAGAAGCGCGGCAGTCGGGGATCGGGAAAACGCTTGAGTATCGTCTGCGCCATAAGAACGGCACGTGGCTGGTGCTGGAATCCACTTCCAGCGTCATCCGCAATGAAAAAGGCGAACCGGAAAAGCTCGTGATTGTGAATCGTGATGTCTCCAAGCGCAAAAGCGCGGAAGAGGCCCTGCGGCGATCCGAAACAGGGTTCAAGTCCGTGGTCGAGGATGCCCCCTACGGCATTTATCGCTCGAGCATCGCCGGCCGGTTCCTGCAGGTGAATCCGGCGCTCCAAAAAATGCTCGGCTACGAATTAGCGGAGGAGCTCCTGGCGAAGGATCTCCCTACGGAAGTGTTCCGCCACTCAGGAGAATACGACCGTCTGATCGAACTCCTCATCCGGACCGAAGAGATCAAGGACATTGAAATGGAGTGGAATCGCAAGGACTCCACGCCCATTACCGTGCGTTGTTGCGGCCGCCGGGTCAACGATGAAAACGGGGCGGCGGCCTACTTTGAAGTCTTTGCAGAAGACGTGACCGAGAAGCGAGTCCTCGAAAAGCAGTTGCGCATGGCGCAAAAGATGGAAGCCATCGGCCGTCTGTCGGGAGGAATCGCGCACGACTTCAATAACCTTCTGGGTGTAATCATCGGCTACAGCAGAGTGCTCAAGCGGGAACTGGGCGCAGACAGCGCGCTCTTTGAGCATGCCCTGGAAATCGAAAAAGCGGGTCAGCGCGCCGCTTCCCTGACCAAACAATTGCTGGCCTTCAGCCGGCAGCAAGTGCTGACGCCCGAGGTCCTCAATCTAAATAGTCTCGCGACCGATATGGAGAAGATGCTGCCACAGCTTCTCGGCGAAGACGTTGAAGTTACCCTGATTCTCGATGCGGAGCTTGGCAACGTGAAGGCGGACCAAAGCCAGATCGAGCAAGTGATTATGAATCTGGCGGTCAACGCGCGCGACGCCATGCCCATGGGCGGCAAACTAAAGATCGAAACGACAAATGTGAAGTTAGACGAAGCCTTCACTCGCCTACACCCCGGGTCTAAAGTCGGCAGCTACGTGCTGCTCTCCGTGACTGACACGGGCACAGGCATGGACGCCGCAACGCTCACGCATATTTTTGAGCCCTTCTTCACCACAAAAGAACGCGGCAAAGGCACCGGACTCGGCCTCGCCACCGTTTACGGTATTGTTAAACAAAGCAACGGCTATACCGGCGTGGACACCGCTCCGGGTAAAGGCACGTCCTTCCGTATTTACCTCCCGCGGTACACAGGCCCTTCCACAGTCGAAGTGCCAGAACACTATTCGGCGGACAAGTTGCGCGGTTCTGAAACCATTCTTCTGGTCGAGGATTCCGAACCTCTGCGAAAGCTTGTGAAGACCTTCCTGGATTCCGCCGGATACCTGGTTTTTTCGGCGGACAGTGGCGAAGCCGCCCTGGAAGTCTCCACCGGCATAGGCCGCCCGCTTGACCTGCTGCTCACCGATGTCGTTATGCCCGGAATGAACGGCCGGCTGCTTGCCGAGCATCTGATTCCCCGCCACTGCGGAATGAAAATCCTGTACATGTCCGGCTACACGGATAGCTTCATCGCCGGCCACGGTGTTCTCGAACCGGGAACCCATCTCCTGCATAAGCCTTTCACCGAAGAAGTTTTTCTGCAAAAGGTTCGCGAGGTCCTGGATGGCGGCAAGAAGCCGTCTCCCGCCTTAAATTCCGTGACGGAACTTGCGGGAAGCTCGATCCGGTCCGGCCATTAGGAGGAAGTCAAAGATGGAAAAGCTTTTGGTTGTCGACGACGACGAGGCCATCCGGCGGTTGATTCGGCTTGAGTTCCGCGATACCTACGAAATCATCGATTCTGGCGAGCCGCAACAAGGTCTCGCGCTGGCCCTCGAACACAAACCCGACGCCATCCTGTTGGATCTGCGCATGCCCAACTATTCGGGCTACGAGCTGCTTCAAACGTTTACCGCCTTCAGCCACACGCAAAAGATTCCCGTGATTGTGGTCAGTGGAGAAGCCGGCGCACACATCAAAGAACACTGTAAACAGCTTGGCGCTTTCGCCTATTTCGAAAAACCCATTGATTTCGATGCGCTCCGGACTTGTCTCGCACATCTCACCAAGACGCGCCGCTTCACACCGCGCTCGGAAGTCCGCGTGCGCTTGCGCGTTCCGCTCAAACTGCGGCACACAGACAGCTCCGGAAATAAGGCCGAGCAGGAAATCACCACCGAGAACGTCAGTCTCAGCGGTTTCTTGTGCGCCGCGACTGCCGAACTCACCGAGGGCTCCATTGTGGAAGTGTATCTCACCAATCCGCTGACCCGTTACGTCGGCAAGGCTAAGGTCATTCACTCCGACTCAAAGTCCGCCGCGCTCCACCGCTATGGATTCCGGTTTATCGAGAAAACCGGACCATGGGTGCTGGATTAGAAAGTCTCGTGGATTTCAACCATGGCCATCGATGACGGCTCCATTTCTCGAGGAGATGGGCGCAGTGCCGGGGCTCTCGCAGTTCATGGCCCGTCGGCTGTCCGCGTCCTCGCTGTGGACGATGAACGGGCCGCGTGCAAACTCCTCGCTCTCATGTTGCGCCCGCCAGGATATTTGTGCGCCACCGCCGCCAGCGGCGAAGAAGCTCTCTTAGTTTTGCAACGCGAGCGCTTCGATGCTGTCATCTCCGACCTCCAAATGCCCGGGATTGGCGGCTTGGAGCTTCTTACCCAGGTTCGGCGCCGTTATCCGCACGCGGCATTCCTCGTCACTACGGGCGTCGATGACGTGGAAGTAGGAATAGAGGCCATGCGCTGCGGCGCGGACGACTATCTCGTCAAACCTCTTCTGGAGAGCGCCGTCATTGCCAGCCTGGAAAGCGCCCTTCATAAGCGGCATCTCGAGAAGCAGGTAGAAAACTACCAACAGCGACTCGAAGAAATGGTCGGGGACCGCACTGGCCAGCTGCGTCAAGCGCTTCGGCAGCTCGAGCGCAGCTATGAAGACACTCTGCAGGCACTCGGCGCCGCCATTGATCTCCGCGACAATGAGACGGCGGGCCACTCTCAGCGTGTGTGCAGTTACGCTCTGGAGATTGCCCGCGCCATGGGCTGGTCCGAAGAAAAGTTGGGAAGTCTGGCCAAAGGCGCGTATCTGCACGACATCGGTAAACTGGGAATCCCGGACGGCATTCTGCTCAAGCCCGGCCCCCTCACCGCGGCGGAGCGAACACTTATGCAGCGGCACGTGCAAATCGGCTTCGAGTTAATAAAAGACATTGCCTTCCTGTCCGATGCGGCCGAAATCGTTTTGACTCATCACGAGCGCTATAACGGCGAGGGCTATCCCCGAGGCCTCAAGGGCGACGAAATTCTTCCCAGCTCTCGAATCTTCGCCGTGGCGGATTCTTTCGATGCCATCACCTCCGACCGGCCCTATCGCCGGGCCTCCCCCTTCGCGGCCGGCCTGCAGATCATCCGCGGATGTTCCGGCGCGGAGTTCGACCCCCAGGTCGTGAGCGCCTTCCTGAGCATCGCTGCGGAAACGTGGCCGGCCATCTCAAAAGAACAACGCCAACTCGCGGCTCGTTCCTGGGGGCCAGGGGAAATCACCGCTGGAGTTCATAAAGGCATCGAGACGCTGCGCTGAGAGTCGTCGCCCCAACAGCCCGCATCGGGCATCGACGCGATTGAAGGTTCCGAGAAAAACTTGGACGGCTGCGGCTTCGTAGAGTAGCGCGGCGCAAGACCAAGCTAAGAACTACCCGCTGCCACCTTCGAGGAGCGGCTCAGTTTCGGTAACCGCGTAAACCAGGCACTATCGGAAAGTAGGGTGCATAAAGGAAACGAGGATTGTTGACGCGGCGCGGCGCGAGTTTCGGCTAATTTTCCTGTCACTGTTTCAAGTAATGAAGCGCAACACAACCTGATTTGAAAATCCTGGACTCGACAAGTTTTAATTGCAATTTCTCCTGCAGGCTAACACCTTCCAGCAACCGTCTCCCTTCTCCTGCAATGATTGGCTGAACGACAAAACGATATTCATCCACTAGACCAAGCTCGATAAGTTGTGAAGGAATATCCACACCACCGACTAAAATATTTTTGCCTGGCTCTTGTTTCAATTTAAGTATTTCGTCTCGAAGGTTCGTACGCACAATTCTCGTATTTTGTCCTTCAGCGCTGTCTAATGATCGGGAGAAGACAAGTTTGTTGATGGAGTCAAAAGTGTCAGCAAATTCGTTCTCTGCTTTTGTCATAGAATGGCTTTTTGCCACATCAGGCCAAAAAGGAACCATCAATTGATAGGTTTTACGCCCAAAGACGAGCAGGTCAACGTCCCGCATGAGGCGCGCAAAATATTCATGTGTTTCTTCATCGGCAATCATTTTGGTGTGGTCGCAGCAGCCATCCAGGGTGATGTTGATTGCGTAGATTACGTTTCTCATTTTCGCCTCGGATTGAGCAGCATGGCCTTCGAACATAAAACCAATAACTTTGAACCGCGCGTCATTGCAACATAAAAATTATGCGCATCCAGCTGGAAAAGGCCGTCCCCGGCGATGATGGCTTTCGTTGGCCGCGAACAGTCCGTGCCTTCGCCGAGCAGCCGGACGTGTAATCCTAAGCTTTGTGCCTGGTTTGGCGGGAAACCGGACGATTGGTCCACGGCGGGAGAGCAACTTTCGGATTCCGCCGTCCTCATCTTCAGCAGTGAGGACAGCCTGGCCAGCAACAAGGCCGGCGCATTCCTTCCTTCAGTTCCGAGCGCACCCGTTCAATGTGCTGCCTTCTGGTTTCCGGTTTCTTGACGGAGATCACCCAGCAGATCCACTCATTGCGCGCGAGTGGCGTAATATCCTCCCATTTTGCCCGCGCCACGGGGTCAGAAATGAGAACCTTTCGTAAATCCGCTGGTACGCTGTGCACCGCGCCAGGTGAGAGCGCGTTCTTGGTCATGGATTTCATTCTACATCGTTACGCAATCCGTCCGGGAAGTCCTCGGATACCGTCCGCATTGGGCCGACGAGAAAAGCCAATTTGAACAAGCGCGGATCGGCCAGATTTCACATGGACGGTTACGGCGTTACTCAGGACCTTGTGCGGACCTCAGATTATTGCTGGGTCCCAATCTTGACGGAGACTCGATATCGTCGATAGTCCGTATAGTGGTGCAAATTACGGAATTTTTGCTTCTCAATTTCCATGGATACATCCACGTCCCTGGGGAGCCACAAAGGATTTGGAACGTCCTGCAATTGCACTTCGGCGAACGCAACTTCTGTTGTCAGCTGATCGAGTCGAATTTCATTGTTCGGCGCAAGTAGATCGCTCCGCATTCGGATGATTTGGAAACTATCCTTGTCCACCCACAAGATCCCCTGCGTCAGCATGTCCGCTTCTGTTCCTCCGGTTCCCCTCATCACGGTTGTGAAAGTAGCTTTGCCAGGCCTCTGAGCAAAACCCAGGACATAGGTCTCTCGCGACCCAAGCTTTTGATCGCCAAGGTAGCGGTACCGTGACTGCGGCTGAACGACCGTAGAGAAACTGATGCAGCTCAGCGCGTAGCCGGAGGTAACCAGGTAACCCCTCTCCAGGCCGATTGGCCCCAGGCGAGTCCCCTTGTCATCCATTCGATATTCCGCGCTTGCTCCCCATTCGTAGCCATGATGAAGAATCAAATAGTTGTCCCGAACCCGCTCCTTCGCTTCCACTTTTCCTTTTGCGTTCAGCTTCTCCTGTGTCACGTCCTCGCGAGCGATGAGGTCACCGATGTTGTGGACGAAATCGTCCACGGTCCGACCCAGGTTCTCCAGAATGAAGGGCAATTGTTGCTGGTTCGGTGCAGACTCCAGGCCATTCAATTCTGGAAGGCTTTCAGTGAGCTGTGCCATCGGCCAATCGAGGTAGGGATGTGCGTTCGCATAAGCTGCATTGCTGGGGCCTGCCGACGCCGCGCCTGGACTGCTGTCGTCGTTGACCTTGCCGAGTGGTTCAGATCCAGCCGTAAAATCCTCCGCGCGCCGGGGCTGCGAGTAATAACCCTGTTGCGTGCGCGCGGTCAGTCCGGGTTTTGCGACACGAATTTCCAGACGATGGTACTCGATGGATCGATCAGCGATGGGATTGAAAGAGATCTCGTAGTAAGTTCTTAAATCCGAAACGCATTGTCGCAGTGCGGAAGCCATGTCATTCCCCGGGTGTAGTGACAAACCGCCGCTCTCCGTCGCGCCATCAGCGGCTCTGGTGTGATTCGCAGGAGGGTCCTCCAGGCCCGGGTCATTGTCCGCGGTGCCCGAAGGATCGACTATATAGAGCGTGATCTGGCCTTCTCGAAGCTGCTTAGAGATCTGCGGGTCGGAATACATCGGCAAACGGGGGGAGAGCCACACGATCAGCTTTCGGCCGGGCCGCTCGCGCTCTTCCGCTATGAGTTGCGCAAATCCTTCGAATAAACTCTCGAAGTTGGCGGCCGTCGCGCCGCGGTCTGTGTCTCGTCCGGTGCTGCGCGCAGGAATCCTAAAATGATCCAATGCGTTGCTGATTGCTTTCCCGTCTCGCGAAAAGCCCAAATGAAGCTGCATTCCCGTCTCTGTAAGGACAGCGAATGTCATTGGGTAGGCCAGGCGGCCTTCGTCGGCATTCAGGAATCGCTTGATTTCTTGGCGCTCGATGGCCAACTCTCGGGCTCCGGCGTTCACGGCGTCGATGACGAGTTCGACTTCCACGCGAGCCCGCCGTCCATCCACAGCTTCAAAGGAAGTAATGGTCTGCGGCACGCCGTTATCTAGTAGCGTGAGATCTTCTAGTTGGAGACCGCTCACGGGCTCTCCAGACTTGTCCGTGACCACAACATCAAGGTGGACGGAAGCGCCGCCCAGCGCGGTCGAAGGCGTAGGATCTTGGGCGACAGTTGGAGGCGCGAACAGCAAAAACGCCAGAAGAAGCATGCTAAAGCGCCCGTTGATAAACATAGACGCCATCCTCGGCGTACGAGGTCTCTCTACATGGGACGCCATGATGGATGCCCTGGTTACAAGCTCAACATTCCGCCGACTGCTCTTGTGGATTTAAGATTACCCCAAAATAGGCCAAGTGCCTGGTAAGTCGTGCCGGACATGTTCGTTCCAGTACCCACATGGACGGTTAGCGCATTTACCAGGACGCGGCTCAAACCTTTCAGACATGACGAGAGAAGGTAGTCCGCCGGCGGCTCGGACGGATTGCCACGCGCATTAGAGACTGGCCTGAAGTTACGGTCAAATCGGCGCTAGAAATCGAGCCAACGCCGCCTCAACCGAAGTACCTGGTTGGCTGGATGAAACGGAGATCACGTAAGGCGGTCTGCCTGAGCGGTAGGGAGCCGCGTTTCTGGATAGCTTCTGTGTGGCTGTCATTTTTGACAGTTCACATAAGCTCGCAACTTTGTCCCAATAGTACTCCTATGACAAACCTGCCACGGAGAGCAAATGGAAGAGCTGTTCTAACGATTATCCATGGCAACGATGAGTACTAGAGTTTCGGCCCAGCATTCAGGCAAGCAACCAGTTGAGTCACAGGGAGAGAAGAAATGAAGATCAGAGTTGCAGCTGTTTTGGGGCTTGTTCTGCTTCTTGGAACCGCGGCGTTTGCGCAAGATTACCCGAAGGTGGAAACATCGCCGGCTTTCATGTTTATCCACACCCCTGTCTCCTTCACGGTTCCGTTGACGTCCCCGGTGGATCCGGGCACGAGCTTTAGCGCCGCCTTCAACTGCGTTGGCGGGGGTGGCACGATCGCCTACAATTTTAGCAGTGTGGTCGGCCTCGCCGCTGATCTGGGTGGATGCAAGTACGTTGGTAATACTATTCCCGCCTTGAGTGCGAAGCTTAACGGGAATGATTTTACGTATATGTTCGGGCCGCGGTTTACCTATCGTAACAAAAGCAAGATCCAACCATTTGCGGAAATCAATTTCGGCGGGAATCGCCTCAGTCTAAGTTGCGCCAGCGGGACTACGTGCAGCGGCGTCTCATACTCGAAGAATGCCTTCGCGATGACCGTGGGCGGGGGCTTTGACGTCGTGGTGAGCAAGAAAGTCGCCATTCGGCTTATCCAGGCTGAGTATCTCTACACCCGCTTCGGCAATAACTGCCAGCTGGAACTCTGCAGCAACAATAACAATCAGAATAGTTTTCGGCTAAAGAGCGGAATCGTTTTCCGGTGGGGCGGAACGCCGCCTCCGCCACCGAATCGGCCCCCAGTGGCCTCCTGTTCCGCCACTCCGGCGTCAATCTACGCGGGCTCGGGCGATCAGGTCTCGGTGCGCGCGGACGCGAGCGACCCCGACAACGATCCACTTACTTTTGCGTGGACCGCTACGGGAGGCACCGTCGATGGCAGCGGTTCGCAGGTGCGGTGGAACTCTTCAGGCCTGGCGCTTGGCAGCTATACAGTTACAGCCCATGTGGATGACGGGCGCGGTGGTACGACAAGTTGCACGGCGGACATCAAAGTGGAGCCTCGGCCGAATCGTCCGCCTGTTATAAGCTGCTCGGTGGATCCAAGCACAGCTCACCCTGGCGATCATGTGCACGTCACAGCCACGGCAAGCGACCCTGACAACGACCCACTTACTTTCGTTTGGCACTCGAATGGCGGCCAGATTGTCGGAACTGGAGCCGACGTTCAGGTCGACACGACGGGTCTGGCGCCGGAAAGCTACACGGTGACGGGACGCGTTGACGACGGACGTGGAGGGGCGGCGGACTGTCAAGCTCAATTCAGCATCGAGGCGGTTCCTCCGCCTGCGGTAGAAGCCCGTTTGGCCATTCGCAGCATATACTTCCCGACTGCGCTGCCTTCAACAGGCAGGCCGACTAAGGGATTGGTCGAGAGCCAGCAAAAAACACTCACTTCACTGGCAAGCGACTTCAAGGAATATCTTGCCCTCAAACCAGAAGCCCATCTCGTCCTTGAGGGTCATGCGGATCACCGCGGCGAGCCAAAATACAACCAGGCACTTTCCGAACGTCGCGTGGAAATCACAAAACAATTCCTCATTGGACTCGGCATTCCGGAAGCAAGCCTGCAGACCAAAGCGTTTGGGGAAGAAGAAAATATGACTACCGAGCAGGTAAAAGAGCTGGTGGAACAACATCCCAACCTGAGCCCGGAAGAGAAGAACAAAATCCTGAGCAACTTGCGGATCGTTACATTGGCCCAAAACCGGCGCGTGGACATTACGCTGAGCAGTACCGGCCAACAGTCCGTTCGCCAGTTCCCGTTCAACGCGGAAGATGCCTTAACACTGCTCAGCCCCAAAGTGGCGGGAGCAAAACCGGCGGCGAAGAAAAAACAGTAGAACTAGTTGCTAGGATCGAGCGGTCGATTTTCTGTGGCGCTGTCGGCTCCCGGGGGCAGCTACCTCGCGTTGACGGCTGTAGGTGAAAACACTCGGCCCGGCAAGACCCTAGAACGGACTGCAACCGATACCGAGTTTTGCTCCCTGCCGGTAGATCTTCGCTAGAAGATCACCTTAAGAACGCGAGACAGTAGCTGATCGAGCGAAAGACGGTCAGCGTCAACGGTAGAAGCGGAGCGAGTGTCACAGCAACAGCGCACCGGTCGGGAAGGCGTCCAATCCCGGTTTCATCGAAGGCTCTCCTTATCACGCCCGGCGGATAAACTTCTGCGGGCGATCGTAAGTTTGCAACGGACCCGGACCGTTCACAGATTTAATTGTGCGTTTCGGATTTCAGTTCAATTTCTAGCGGCAGAGATGGCCGCCCATAAAAATAGTTACCTGCCTAGCCACACCAATTATGATTAATACAACTTCGAGGCTTGGGGGCTCCTGCGAAAGCAGGAACAGGGCCCCTTTTCTTCTTCAACGGGTCAACTCCTGAATCGGATTACCGGAAACTGGCGCTCAACCTCCCTTTCCGGTTCTCGAAAATCCGCGAACGATAAACGTGGCAGATAACCCGCGGCGGCGGGCTAGTGCGGCTGGTTGTCCGCGCCGAGCACAGAGATCGTCTCTGCAGGCAGCGGTGTGACCGGCAGCGATAACGCCTAACGGCTAGCGATCCTTTTCGATGCGAAAGATATCACTGCTGTCCAAATTAGCTGAAAACTGGTCGCCAACATCTCCAGAGTAAAGGCAAAATTCGCTTTCTGAGTCCTGGACGCAGGGCAGGTTGGTGGTGGCGAAGCGTTGCTCTTGATCGGATGCTGTCTAAATTCCCCCTCTTGAAATCTCGAAGTTACATCGAATTGTGGGCATGTGGCTTATCGCTGCTGTCCAATCCATCGACCCACTCAGCTCAGTTGCAACGTCAACTGCTCTGACGATCTTTCTGGTATCGGTGGTGGTTGGAAAGGATCGTCGATCCATGCCCACAGATCACGGTAAACAAACAATTGCTGCCGCAGAAGTGCCACCAGATTCGAAAGGGACCAACCGAACGTCGATCGCAGTTGCAGGTATTTCACCACCAGCATAGCGATCAGCGCCGTCCAGAGCTGCGTTTTCAAAGCATTGGCGGAAGTTCCTACAAACGTTTTCACCCGCAGTGACTGTTTCAAGGCCCGAAAAAACAACTCGATTTGCCAGCGCTCCTTGTAGATCGCCGCGATGGTAGCCGCCGCCAGTTCCAAGTGATTGGTCAGAAATACCAGCACGCGATCGTGCTCCTCGTCGTAAAACTCGATCCGCCGGAAGAAGGCCTCCTTGCTCGCCCGCGCCAGCTTATAGAAAAAAACCACTTCATCCCGTAGTACGTCGCGCCGCTGCGGAATTTCACGCTTCTCCACCACGCCATAGTCGGCGTTTTCCTTCAAACGCGTCACGAAATAAACGCCCTGCTCGGTCAAGCTCATAAACCATTCGTAGTCCGTATAGCCGCGGTCAAATGCCAAAATCGTCCCCCGCGCAAATTGCATCTGTCGCGCCACACGTACCTCATGCTTTTGGCCCTCCGTGATCACCGCGAAGGACGGCAGGTAGCCATCGTGGCCCAGCAGCAAATGAAGTTTCACCGCTCCCTTCGTCAGGCGGAACTTAGCCCAATCAAACATTGTGGCGCACAGATCGATCACCGTGGCATCCAAGCTCAGCAGAGGATTCTTAAAACGGAACTTCCTCTTCTTTCTGGTTTCTGGTTGGCCGGCCACCAACATCTGGCACTTCGCCAGCAGCTGCTCAAACACGGTGCGCTGCAGCTCCCAAGGCCGATGCTCATTGGCGTAGGCCAGGGTGGAGCGAGAAGGAGCCGTGGGCAACCCCAGATGACGAAGTTTCCCTTCGCTGGCAGCCAATCCTCCACAAATTTCGCGCAACGACTTGGCGTGCCCCAGCTGACAGAAGAGCATGGCGATGAACTGGCCCCAGCTGGTGAAACCTCGAGCATGACGCTCCGCGTTGTGCTGGCGCACGGCTGATTCGAATTCCAGACGAGGGATTAACTGCAAAATCTGTGAGAATATACTGCAGACTCGAGTCACGGCTGAGCCTCCTTAGCGTTGTGATTGGCTTTTCCAGAGCCCAACCTCAAGCTATCAGATGCTCAGCCTTTTTCTTGCGTCAAAATCCAAATCCTAATTTGGACAAGCGTGGAAAGATATACAAAATCGCGTTCAGAGACGGTGGATTTGTGGTATCTCAATGGTGCGCAAAATGCGCGCCATGCGGATTCGCAAAATTTGATGTGCCTATGATTCTTGCTGACGCATCCAAAGGGCACTCGGCAGAGCCAGCGGCCAGACCGGCTGGCATTCGGAATACAAAATCCATTGCCGATTCCGTCGCTTTGCAAGAATTTCGAGGCAAGGAGGCGTTCTTGAAGCTCAGTTACGGACCCGGCTGCGCGTTCTTGCTTGCCGGAATGTTATTTTGCGGAGCAGCCACGTGTCTTGCGCAAACCGAGTCATCGCCCGGTACGAGCACGCCTGGCCAGCCCATCCCGGGGACTCAAGGAGTGAGCCCGTTCTCTGGCAGCGTTCCGTCGAAGCTGGTTCCCGGAGTGCTCCCGCTTTCTTTGCAGGAGGCCATCGACCGGGGCTTGAAACAGAATTTGGGACTGCTACTCTCGAACACGGACGTCGGTGCAGCCCGGGGCCAGCGCTGGCAGCAGTTGAGCGCTCTGTTGCCTCAAGTGAATGCGGCGCCCGCTGTGGTGGATTCGAAGATTAATCTCGGCGAGCTCGGTCTTACGAGTTTTGGAGGAGTGCCTCTCCCACCCTCCGTGGGACCGTTTTCTTATTTCGACGCGCGCGTGAGCGTGAGCCAGTCGCTGTTCGATTGGAAATCGATCAACAACGCGCGCGCTGCAAGCCAAAGCCTGAAATCCGCGGAATATAGTTTCAAGGATGCGCGAGATCTGGTGGTGCTCGCGGTCGGCTACACGTATTTACAAGCGATCGCCGATGAGGCACGCATCGAAACCGCGGAAGCGCAGGTCAAAACCGCGCAGGCGCTCTACGATCAAGCCAAAGATCAGGTGGACGCGGGAACTTCGCCCGAGATTGACGGCTTGCGCGCGAAAGTTGAGCTGCAGACCCGCGAGCAGCAGCTCATTCAAGCGAAAAACAATTACGCCATTCAAAAGTTGACCGTGGCCCGTGTAATTGGTCTCGCTCCCGGACAGGAATTCGATCTCACGGACAAATCGCCTTATCATCCCTTCGAGGGCATAACGCTTGATGAGGCGTTGAAACGGGCATACGCTTCGCGGTCCGATTATCTGGCGGCTGTGACTGATGTTCGCGCCGCGGAATTTTCCAGGAAGGCCGCGATCGCCGGTTATCTTCCTTCTCTCTCATTCAACGCGGACATCGGCGAGGGAGGAACCCACCCTTCGAATGCCACGCAAGTGTTCGACGTGCGCGGAACTCTTTCTATTCCCATCTTTCAAGGCGGCAGCGTGCACGGCGATGTTTTGCAGGCCGATGCGCGTCTCGAGCAGAGCCGCGAACGGCTGGACAATCTGCGCGCCCAGATCGACGCTGATGTGCGCACTGCTCTTTTTAATTTAGAGTCCTCGGCAAAACAGGTTGCCGTAGCCCGCAGCAACATTGATCTGGCCGAGGAAACACTCCGGCAATCGGGCGACCGTTTCACCGCCGGTGTCACAGACACGGTGGAGGTGGTGCAATCGCAAGAGGCGGTGGCCAGCGCCCACGAACAATATATTTCGAGTCTGTACAGCTACAATTTTGCAAAAATTTCCCTGGCTCGCGCTCTAGGCGTCGCGGAAGAGGGCGTCAAAGAATTTTTCAAAGGACAATGAAAATGGCCGAAGAGAACCCACCCCGTTCGGTACCTGAGGCAGAGAAGGAAACCCCGATCGACTCATCGCCGCTGAAAGACACGGTCTATTCGCCGCCCTCGTACCGCAATCCAAAAAAGCGCAAAACATTTTTGATTGTGGCCATAGTGATTGTGGTGCTCGTCGCCAGCGTGTTCTTGTGGCGCTACCTCAGCAGCTATGAATCGACCGACGATGCGCAGGTCGATGTTCACCTCTATCCCGTGAGCGCGCGGATATCCGGCTATGTGGTGAAAGTGCATGTGGGCGACAACCAGTGGGTGCAGAAAGGTGACGTGCTCGTCGAGATCGATCCCAAAGACTACGAGGTTGCCGTCGAGCAGGCGCAAGCCAATCTGGACAGCGCCATAGCGACCGCTCAATCGCTGAATATCACCGTGCCGATAACTAGCGTTAACACTGCGAGCCAACTAAAGTCCACATCGTCGGACATCGTGAACGCCGACGCTGGAATTACCGCTGCCCAGCGCCAGCTTACCGCCGCCCATGCGCAACTCGAGGAGGCGGAAGCCAACGATGTGCGAGCGCAAGACGACCTGCACCGTTACAAGCTCCTGGTTGACAAGCGCGAAGTCGCGCAGCAGGTCTACGATCAGGCGCTGGCAACCGCCAAATCCAGCACGGCTTCCGTAGCGGCGGCGCGCGCCAATGAATCCGCCGCGGAACAATTCGTTAAGCAAGCCCAGAGCCGCCTGGTGCAGGCGGATGCCACGCACCAGTCCGCGGAGACCGGGCCGCAGCAAGTGTCCTCCAGCCGGGCGCGCGCGCGCGCTGCGGTTGCCGACGTCGAGGAAAAGCGCGCGGCGCTCGAGCAAGCGCAATTGAACCTGCAATACACCAAGATTGTCGCGCCCGTCACGGGTGAAGTGAACAAGACGGTGGTTGTCGGACTGAATGTGCAAGCGGGACAGCAACTCCTTACCGTCGTGCCTCTCGATGAAGTGTGGATCACCGCCAATTTCAAAGAGACGCAGCTCAAGTACATGCGCGTTGGACAAAAGGCGGAAATCCATGTGGACTCGACCGGCCAGACCTTCAAAGGCCACGTCGACAGCATCGCGGGTGCGACTGGCCCGCTCTTCAGCTTGCTCCCCCCGGAAAACGCCACCGGCAACTACGTGAAAATCGTGCAGAGAGTCCCGGTAAAAATCGTTCTCGAACCGGGTGAAAATCGCGAACATCAACTTCGTCCTGGCATGAACGTCGTGCCTGACGTCTACCTCAAATGAGTTCCGCTGCGCTCACGTTGGACCAGGACATTTGGCGGCCCAGGTATAACCCGTGGCTGATTGCGGTGGTTGTGGCCATGGCCGCTTTCATGGAGGTACTGGACACCAGCATCGCCAACGTCGCGTTGCCGTACATGGCCGGAAATCTCGGCGCGAGCAACGACCAAAGCACGTGGGTGCTGACCTCTTATCTCGTCTCAAACGCCATCATTCTGCCGATCAGCGGCTGGCTCGCAGGCGCGGTTGGACGAAAGCGATTCTTCATGTCTTGCCTGGCTGTGTTTACTGTGAGTTCCTTTCTATGCGGCCTGGCGCCAAGCCTGGGGATGCTGCTTCTGTTTCGTGTGCTGCAAGGCGCAGGAGGCGGGGGTCTGCAGCCGATGGCTCAGGCAATTCTCGCGGACACGTTCCCGCCTCAGCAGCGAGGCTTGGCGTTTGCACTCTATGGCATTACGGCTATCATGGCGCCGACTATCGGTCCAACTCTCGGCGGCTGGATCACGTTTAACTATTCCTGGCGCTGGATTTTTTTCATTAATATCCCGGTCGGTTTGGCCACTTGGCTTCTCGTCCGGCGCTTCGTGGAGGATCCTCCTTACTTGAGCCGTCTCAAAAGGGCCGGCGTCAAATTGGACTACATCGGCATCGCCCTGCTGGCACTCGGTATCGGGGCGTTGCAGATTTTGCTTGATAAAGGCCAGGAAGATGACTGGTTCGGCTCGCACTTCATCACCACCCTCGTCGTCGTCGCCACAGTCTGCCTGATCTCTCTCGTCATTTGGGAATGGTTTCAAAAGGCGCCGATCATCGACGTGCACATGTTCAAGAGCTTCAACTTTGCAAGCTCGAATTTGATGATGTTCACTTTGGGAATCTTGTTGTTCAGCAGCCTGGTCCTCATGCCGCAATTTCTTCAGACGCTTCTCGGTTACACATCTGAACTTGCCGGGCTCGCTCTTTCGGCAGGCGGCCTCGTCTTGCTTTTTGAAATGCCCGTCATGGGCAAGCTAACGACAAAAATCCAGGCGCGCTATTTAATCGCCTGCGGCTGGCTGGCGTTAGCCATCGCCATGTACTACTCCACAAAACGGATCGACTTGCAGATTAGTTTTGTCGCCGCAACTTGGCTGCGCATCGCCCAGGTCATCGGCTTGGGATTCCTGTTCGTGCCGATCACGCTGGTGGCATACATCGGCATTGCGCCGGAAAAAAATAACGCTGTCGCGGGAATCGTCAATTTCATGCGCAATATGGGAAGCAGCGTGGGAACCTCGATAGTTACGACCTTGATTGCGCGCCGCTCGCAGCTCCATCAGGCCAGGCTTGTCGAGTACGCCAGACCCGACAACCCTAATTTCCAAAATTCCGTCAGCGGCCTCTCTCAGCAGATAGCTCATTCCGGTCTCAGCGCACCCGACGCTCAGATGCAGGCGTACGCCCGGATTTACGAAAGCGTGCAAGCGCAATCGGCCACTCTCGCCTATATTGACACCTTTATGGTCCTCGCCGTGGGGTCGGCGATTATGTTCTTCCTGGCCTTTGCCTTAAAGAAAAATGATCCCGGCGGTGGCGGCGAAGTAGCAGCCGGATGAGCGAAGTGGAATACTATGTAGTTGATGCGCGCGCAAGGTAGGGCGCGCGCCGGGGGCTCCAATGATAAAAATCATTGCCATTGAGCGCGAATACGGCTGCGGCGGCGGCGAAATCGCGAAGCTGCTTTCGAAGCAACTCGGCTGGAAGCTTTGGGACGATCTGCTCACCGAAGAAATCGCGCGGCTCGCGAATTGTCCCAAAGCCGTGGTCGAGGTTCGCGAGGAAAAAACCGATCCTCTCTACTACCGCCTCTTCAAGTCTTTTTTGCGCGGCAGCTACGAAGGCAGCCTCAACGCCCACAAGCTCAACGTCGTCGATAGCGAAAGCATCCTGAAATTTACCGAGCGTGTTGTCCTGCACGCGGCGAAAACCGGCCACTCCGTCATCGTCGGCAGAGGCTCGCAGCATTTTCTGCGAAATCGCCCCGACGCTCTGCGCATCTTTCTTTACGCTCCCCGCGAAGAAAAGGTCCGCCGCCTGCTGGCTCGCGGCAAAACGGAAAAGGAAGCCCAGGAGCGCGTGGATTCGGTCGATCGAGAGCGCGCCGATTTCATCCGCAGGTATTTCCACGTCGAATGGCCCGATCGGGACGTCTATCATGCCATGATCAATACGGCCGTCGGCGACGACGCGGTCGTTCGCATGATTCTGGATTTGAAGAAAACGCACGACGAGCCGGTCCCTGCTCCAGCGCTCGCACAATAGCTTTTTCGGCCCTCGCTGACACTAGTGCAGTCGAAGAAACGTCGCCCCCATTTCCAACCTTCTGGCCCGTCCCTGCCTCAAAATAGACTGAGCCGTTGGGGACGGCTTCCCACCCTGCCCTCACCGCGCCCTTCCGGCCGGCATTTCCATTCTCAATCACGCTCGAAAGGATCATTCCGATGAAACGCCTGCTCCTTCTTAGCTTGGGATTGCTCATCTTCGGCTTGCCGTCGCGCGCTCAGTCTTCCTTCGACGCCTCCGTCGGCTACTCCTACTTCCACCTCGGCGGCGGCGCCGACCTCAGCCAGAATGGCATCAGCGGCTCTCTCGCCTACAAGCCCATCCCTTTCTTGGGAATTGTCGGCGACATCGGCGCCTATCACGCCTCTCCGGGCGGCGTTTCCTTTAACACTTACACGTTCCTGTTTGGCCCGCGCATCATCATGCACAACCCAACGCATGTCACTCCTTTTGTCCAGTTCCTTGCTGGTGACGGACATATAAGCCTAGGCAACGGCGGCGGCTCCTCGGATAACTTCGCCTATAGCGTTGGTGGCGGCGTTGATTTGGGGGTTCTGCCGCACTTAGCCCTCCGCCCCGAACTCGACTACGTCGGCCTGCATAATTCCGGCGGCACCGCCAATTGCACGCGCATCTCGGTAAGCGCCGTCGTCCATTTCTGACGCTGCGACCGATCCCTCTTTTCGATCCGCCGCATATCCTTCTGCCCTTCGGGCCAGTGCCGTTTTGGAACGCACTGGCCCTCCGTCCAACTGACGCACCCTTCTCCATCCTCGCTACCCTTTCTTAGGGCTCGAGGCGCGCTCGGGCCGAGGAGGGGGAGATGTTGCGCAATCGATTCCTTATTTTACTGGCGGTCTGCTTTCTAGCAGCTTCCGCCGCATGGGCCGACGACATCGGCTTCATCGACTGCTCCAGCCATTCCGAGGGCACTCAGGTCTTCGGCAAGCCACGCAAGAGCAATGATGTGATCGCCAACCTGGCTTGCGGCGAGCGCTTCACCGTCCTCGTCTACGGCTTCTACTTCTCCCGCATCCAGACTAGGGATGGCCAGATCGGCTACGTCTACTCGAACCTCATCGCGCTCGATCACGGCGTCACTTCGCTCCAGCAAGTTCCGCCTCAGCCCACGCAGCGCCCGTCCCAACCAGCCGTACAACAGCCTTCTCTGCAAATGGCGGCGGAAAGAACCAAGATCCCGCGCACGCCCCCGGCCGATGCTGACTCAGCTCCAGCGGCACCCGTCCAGCCTCAACCCGTCGCGGCTCCTGCGCAACCCGCATCAGATCAACCCGCGTCCGCTCAGCCGCCTGTGACGCCGACGCCCGCACCCGCCGAATCAGCGCCGACAGCCGCTTCACCGGCATCCACTTCAGAGGCTTCCACTTCGCCTGCGTCCGCAACAAGCTCCGCGGAACCGCCCGCGCCTGCCGCTCAGCCAAATCCGCCAGCTTCCGCACAGCCCGAGCCTGCGCCCGCATCCGCGCAGCCTCAACCTGAAGCCGTTCCATCGTCCGCGGCGCAACCATCCGCGCCCGATGCCGCGCCGCCTTCGCCCGCGCCGGCCTCCGCCCCAGCTCAACCCGACCCGGCGCAACCGACGTCCGCTCAGCCGCCTGCTTCCACTTCAACTCCCCCGCCAGCCAATATCACCGTCGCGGACGCAACTCCTCCCGCTCCACAACCTGAGCCCGCCGCGGCGCAGCCCGAGCCCGTTCCCGCCTCTGCTCAGCCGGAACCCGCGCCCGCACCCATCCGGCCGGCCGACAAGGTGGAAACCTGGGAGAAGCCTCGCGCCGTCGGACGCACAGCTCCCTTGATGGAACTCTACGGCGGCTTCGCCTTCGCCCGCATGGGCGGCACCAGTAACGGCAGCAATCTCGTCGGCGGACTCGGCTCCTTCGGCTGGAACCCCAAATCCTGGCTTCAGGTCGTCGCCGACACCAGCTACAGCGTCCAATCCGTCGGCACCACCAAAAATGTTCTCTACGGCAACCATTTCGGCCCGCGCTTTTTCTACCGCTCGCGCCATCGCTGGGGCTTCACTCCCTTCGTCGAAGGACTGGTCGGCGGCTCCAGCCTGCGCACCACTGTCAGCGGCACCGGCGGCTACAGTGCCTCCACCGGCAGCGCCCTTTCGTATAAAATCGGCGGCGGCATCGACATCCATCCAACCCGCCACTGGGATGTCCGCCTCTTCGACGTCGACTACTACCGCACCTCCTTCACCGGCGCCACCCAGTCCAACAATTACTGGATCTCCGCCGGCGTAGTCCTCCGCCTCTTCGGCGGCGGTTCCGAATAATGCCGAATAACGATCGATCGTAGGGGCACGACACGTCGTGCCCTCCGCTCTTTCTTTTTTGTAGGGGCACGATTTGATCGTGCCCCTCTTCCATCATGCCCTCTTCGCCCTCTGCCCGGCCTCGTGCCCCCTTCTTCTTTTCTCCTCTCGAACCCACTCGGCAATTCCGCGTGGTACAATCCGTTCATGGATGTCATCATCAAAAACCCCGACATTCTCGGCGGAACCCCCGTCTTTCGTGGAACTCGTGTGCCCATTCAAACCCTCTTCGACTACCTCGAAGGCGGCGAAACACTGGAAGACTTTCTCGAGGGTTTCCCCACCGTCTCGCGCGAATCAGCCGTCGCCGCCCTCGAGGAAGCAAAACATCTGCTGCTCGCGCGCCCCTGAATGCGCATCCTCATCGACGAGTGCATTGATGAACGCTTCCGCAACTCTCTGCCCGGCCACGATTGTCAAACCGCCCGCTACGCCGGATTCGCCGGACTGAAAAACGGCGACCTTCTTGCCGCTGCGGAAACAGCCCACTTCGACGTTTTCCTGACCGTCGATCAAGGCATCGAGTATCAGCAAAATCTGACCGCCCGCAGAATCGCCATCGTCATTTTCCGTGCCAGGTCCAACCGCTTGAAAGACCTGCTACCCCTCCTGCCCGCCTGCCTCGCTAGCATTCTATCCATCCAACCCGGTCAGATTGTCCGAATCGAGGCCTAGCCCTTCGGGTTTTCCACTCCCGCGTCTCTCTGTCTCCGCGCGAGCCCCTCGACGGCGCCACCTTCGCCGCTCATCCCAACAACCGCATCCAATGGTTCTGTCCCGCCTTCATTACTCCCTTCGCCGAAAAGCCCGGCTACCTGACCAACACCCGCGTCCCTGCCATACCCGCGCGATTCTACACTCCCCTTGTTAAGTCTGGCCGCTTGGATTGTCCCGCCACAAGTCCATCGCAACGCGCTCCGACTTGACACGTGACCCACTCAGCGTTGGTTCTGAGCGGTGTTCCCTTTCGCATAGAATGTCAGACCATTTTCTTGGTTGAATCGACGAGGCAGCGCGAAGCCTCACGAAGTCTCGCTTCCTAAAGGCAACGCAGGCCAGTATTGTTTAGGATTGATATGAGTGTAAAAAACTTTCGAGACATACCGGCGGACCAACGGACCAACGCCGAAGGAAAACAAGTAAGCAACAGAGTGCTGCTGGCGGCACCCGCCAATGAATACGAGTTGATGCGCGCCGACTTGGCGTATATCGATCTACCGCATCATCTGAGCCTTCATGAACCGACTCAGAAGATCGAGTTTGTCTATTTCCCGAACCGGGGGATGGTCTCTCAAGTGGTGGTAACTAAAGACGGCCGAACCGTGGAAGTGGGCGTAGTGGGCCGCGAAGGCTACGTTGGGGCTGGACTGGCAGCCGGCTTGAGCAGGAGTTCCGTGCGCGAAATTATCCAAATCGCCGGCGACGGCTTCCGAATGATGGGGAATGCGCTGGAACGCATCCTCCGGTCGGCCCCGGCGTTACAAGTGATCTTGAACAGGCATACGGGGCTGCAAGGAATGCAAGTGGCCCAGACCGCGGCGTGCAACCGGCTGCACGATATCGAGGAGCGCCTCTCGAGGTGGCTGCTGATGACGCAAGATAGAGTGGATTCCGGGCTTCTGCCAATCACCCACGATTTCATCGCGACCATGATGGGTACGGACCGTTCCACAGTGAGCGTGGCAGCGTCCGTACTGCAAAAAAAGGGGATCATAAAATACGTGCGAGGCGCAGTGAAGATTTTGAACCGCAGGAAACTCGAGAAAACCGCTTGTGAGTGCTACGGCGTCATTCAACAATTTGAGAATGATCTCGGGCTGAGATAGCAGTTCCCGCCAGTGTTGGATACCCGACAGACAGCAGTCCTTTTCCATGGGTAGTCTTCAGAGCTTTTGAATTCACATCCGTTTTGATTTGTGTTCGAAAGCTGTGACTGAAGCAGGATTTCGCTCAAGTCATGGGAAGGAGCGGTTTTGTCGCCGCAGTGCCGTCGAAACCCAATGCTACGTCGTCCTTCGAAAAAGCATAACCGCGTCAAGTCGCGAGGTGGCCATGGAGCCGATAGGTCGCAAACTGATCTGGGTCCAAGGACCGAATTTTCAGGGCTGGGCTTGCAGCAAATGCGCCTGGGTGTTCAACCCCTCATGGCCGCTCGCTTCCAAAACCATCGACGAGATGAAGAGGGAGTTCGAACTGGACCGCGACAAGGAGTTCGCAGCTCATAGCTGTGCCGAGCACCCGAGAGTAGCAAAAGACCCCGGTTAGCCAAATCACAGCCGGACCAATCGTTGTGCGATTCTGGTGTTCGCGCAATGGAAGCAGCATTCAAGTCGTTCGAGCGTTTCAGTCCGCCGGGGCGCGCAGGCTGAAAGCTATTTGCGGAGAGCCTTAGCTAAAAGGGAGCTGTTAATGTCTATCCCGCCGCTTGCGTCCAGCGGACCATGGTCCTTGACCAAGCCGAGCTTTCTGAACTTATCCATAAAAAAATTGACGTGCGCGCGCGTTGCGCCGATCATCGCTTCCAGGGTCTCTAGCGATATTCCTGCAAATCCATGCAGCCTGCGCTGGGTCCCCTTCCGTGCGAACTGAAGAAGAGCGCGGGCGAATCGTCTCTCGCTGGAGCGAGAAACCTGGTCGCTTAAATCCTCCTCGAGCCGAATATTGCGCAAAATCAGATAAGACAAGAAGCAGTAAGAGAGCGCATTGTCGGCGTGAAGGGCCCGCGTCATCTCGTTTCTTTCGATGACCTGCAGAGTAGTGGGTGCAATCGCAGTGGCGTTCCCCGTGCGAATATTCTGACTCCCAAGGCACTTCTCACCGAGAAATTCGCCTGGCCCCAGAATGGCGACAATTGCCTCCTTGCCTGTCTTGGAGGTCACGAAAAGTTTGACTCGGCCCGTCTGAATGTACATGAGCGTCTCGGCGATATCGCCTTGCGAGAAAATAGTTCCTCTTGTCGCAAAGTCTTCACTTATTGTGACCACTCCGGCAAAGTCGAAGGAAATTTTGGGAGAGGCCTCTCTGTTGAATCTCATGGGTTAAGCGGGCCTCCGATTCTGCTGGGATATCGCATGCCGGGCGGATTGGGCCATCCGCGGCACGGCCACTTCCTTCTTGGCGTCGCTCCAGCGGGCTTCTTGGCGCTGATCCTGCTCGATCTGCACGTTGGACCCCCTCTCACATGCTTGCACCGAAACCGATCTCATTCTGTCCAATTTGGAACACAGGGGATCCGTGATTCCATGATCGGGCGGTGGCTTTGCCTTAGTTCTCGGAGGGGAGGGTGGCCGGACCTTAACTCCCGACCGGACAGATGGACTACCGTTAGACCGCTGAGATGATTTTGGGAGACCAGGGAAACCGGGGAAACCGGGGCACAGAAACCGGGAAACCGGGGGACAGCCAGTCCTGGCTGTCTCCAGTCTTTAGTCTCCCCTCACTCTTCACCGGCCACCACTCGCGCCCTCTTTGCGTTTTTCGGCGTACTGCGCCAGCCCCACCTGTCGCCGCTCTCCAGCCCCCGAATTTCTACGTGCTATACTCCCGCCCGTTTGCGCTAGCGCTGGAGGATTTCCCGGCTCTCCAGACGCACCGGCGGGAGGCAGCCAAGCCCTTGATTACGTTGCCGGATACCTTCAATGTCGCCACGTACTTCGTGGATCGCAACGTCCAGGAAGGCCGCGGCCCCAAAATCGCTATCGAGTGCGACGACGAGCGCGTCTCCTATCGGCAGCTTCTGGACAATACCAATCGCGTCGGGAATGTCTTGCTCGCGCTCGGCGTTCGCCCGGAAGAACGCGTCTTACTCTTGCTCCTGGATACGCCGGAATTTCTCTACTGCTTTTTCGGCGCGATCAAAATCGGGGCTGTCGCCGTTCCGGTCAACACGCAAGCCAAGCCTCAAGACTACGAGTACATCCTCAACGACTGCCGCGCGCGCGTCGCCATCGTCAGCAAGCCCCTGCTGCCCCATCTGCAATCGATCCCTCGCGAAAAGCTCCGTTATTTGCAGGAGATCGTCGTCAGCGAACCAAAGAGCGGAGTAAAGCACGCTCCGGCCGCGCAAGTTCAAACATCGCTTGCTCAGTCTTCGCACGCGCATCATTCCCTGCAAACGCTGATGGCGACCGCTTCGTCGGAATTGCAAGCCGCTCTTACCAGCAAAGACGAACCTGCATTCTGGCTGTATTCCTCCGGCAGCACTGGCGCTTCCAAGGGCTGCGTCCATTTGCATCACGACATGGTCGTCTGCTGCGAGCTGTACGCCAAGGGCATCCTGCACATGAACGAAAGCGACCGCTGCTTCAGCGTCGCGCGCCTCTTCTTTGCCTACGGCCTCGGAAACGCGGGCTACTTCCCTCTTGGCTGCGGCGCCACGACCATTCTCGATCCCGCTCGCCCCGTGTCCGCAACAATTTACGGGGACATCGAGCGCTACCGCCCCACGCTTTTTTTCTCCGTGCCAACGAATTACGCGGCTCTGCTCGCATATCATCGCGAAGATGGACGCGAGTTCGATCTCTCGAGCGTCCGCCACGCGATCTCTGCTGGCGAAGCGCTCCCCGCGCCTCTATTCCACCGGTTCAAAGAGCGCTTTGGCGTCGAGATTCTCGATTCGCTCGGCTCGACCGAAACGTTACAAATGGTCATTGCCAATCGCCCCGGCGAAGCCAAGCCTGGCTCGAGTGGGAAAATCATTCCAGGCTACGAAGCGCGCCTCGTCGACGAGCTCGGCAACGATGTTCCTCTCAATGAAATCGGCGATCTCCTCATCAAAGGCGATTCCACCTGTTCCGGCTACTGGAACCAACATGAAAAAACCAAAGAGACTTTTGTCGGCGGCTGGTTCCGGACGGGCGACAAGTATTTTCAGGATGAAGAGGGCTACTTCTGGTACGCCGGCCGCGCCAACGATCTTTTCAAAGTCAACGGCCTCTGGCTGAGCCCCGCCGAAGTCGAAAGCGCACTGATCGCACATCCCGCCGTCCGGGAAGCTGCCGTCATTGCCCGCGAAGATCACGATGGCCTTACCAAGCCTGCCGCGTTCGTGGTGCTAAACGCGGAGAATTCTCCCAGCGAGGAATTGGCACACGAATTAAAGGAGTTGGTAGGCCAAAAAATCGGCGGCTATAAGCGCCCCCGCTGGATCGAATTCTTGGCGGAGATTCCGAAGACCGCCACCGGTAAGCTGCAGCGCTTCAAACTCCGCGAGATGCATGATCGCTTGGGAAAGGAGTAATACCGGACGCGGCGGCAGAATACTGCATGTGGCCCATTCGCATCGTCAAGTGCTGGTCAACGGCCGGATAATCATTGACTCCGTAAACGATTGTAAATAAAACTCTTAACAGGACTCTAAGAAATGCCCATCTGTGCAGGGCATTTGCCGATGGAAATCTGACCGAATTATTTG
Source organism: uncultured Acidobacteriota bacterium (assembly GCA_963767755.1). Lineage (GTDB taxonomy): Bacteria > Acidobacteriota > Terriglobia > Acidiferrales > UBA7541 > Acidiferrum. The sequence continues at coordinate 92,805 of CAVYFO010000031.1, forward strand.
ACTGTGGTCTGCGTCACTGCGTTATACTGCATGTAGGCATTTTGCGAGAATTGCCATGCAGACCAGCGCCAATTCGAAGGCCGACCATTCAGCTCCCATTACAACCGCTTCGAACGACCGTTTTTTGCTTTCGCTTGGCAAGCGGGTGCGGGAATTGCGAAACCGCCGCGGGATGACGCGCAAGATGATGGCGCGTGAAGCTGATGTTTCGGAGCGGCATCTCGCACAACTGGAAACCGGCGAAGGAAATGTTTCGATCGTGTTGCTGCGGAGGATTGCGGGAGCGCTCCATGTTTCGCTTGCGGATTTGTTCACGGCGGAAGCGGAAACGCAGCATGAAAAACTTTTGATTCAGCGTTTTCTTGAACGGCTGCCGGCGCATCGGGTCGAAGACGCGATGTTTCGTTTGATGCGCGATTTTGGCGACGAAGAAAAAGCGCGGCGCATGCGCGTGGCACTGATAGGAATACGCGGCGCGGGAAAATCAACTTTGGGATCGCGCATGGGCCAGGAGTTGCACATCCCTTTCATTGAGCTGGACCACGAAATTGAAAAAGACACGGGGATGCCGCTCGGCGAGATTTTTTCGCTGTACGGGCAGACGGGATATCGTGAAATCGAAAAGCGTGTTTTGGAACGGGTCCTTCGCGAGCACGAACGCTCCATTATTTCCGTGGGCGGCGGCGTGGTTTCTGAAAAAGAAACTTACGACTACTTGCTTGCAAATTGCTACACGATTTGGGTGAAGGCGCGGCCGGAAGAATATATGGCGCGCGTGATTGCGCAGGGAGATTTGCGCGTGATGGGCGGCAGCGGTCAAGCGATGGAAGATTTGCGCCGGATTCTGGAGGCGCGCGAACCACTTTACCGGAAAGCGGACTTGTACCTCGATACGTCGGGCCATTCCGTGGACGAAAGTGTCGCGGAGTTAAAAACAGCATTGCAAACGAGTGAGAAGTAGGAGGAGCCCGTGGACGCTGCTGCGACAGAACAGCTCTCAGGAAAAATGGAACCGCCGGACTACCGGACGGAACCAGACCAATATAAACATTGGCGGCTCACTTTCGACGGCCCGGTGGCGACGCTGACGATGGACGTGGCGGAAGACGGCGGAATCCGTCCCGGTTACAAACTGAAGCTGAACTCCTACGATCTTGGCGTTGATATTGAATTGCACGATGCACTGCAGCGAATTCGTTTCGAGCATCCGGAGATTCGCTCTGTGATTATTACGAGCGCGAAGAACCGGATTTTTTGTTCGGGCGCGAATATTTACATGCTGGGACTTTCCTCGCATGCGTGGAAAGTCAACTTCTGCAAATTCACGAATGAAACGCGCAACGGAATTGAAGATTCGAGCGTTCACTCCGGCCTAAAATTCATCGCTGCGTGCAATGGAACGACGGCGGGAGGCGGCTACGAACTCGCGCTGGCGTGCGACGAAATTATTTTGGTGGATGATCGCTCATCGGCGGTCAGTTTGCCGGAGTTGCCGCTGCTGGGAGTGTTGCCTGGCACGGGCGGGCTAACGCGCGTAACCGATAAGCGGAAGGTGCGGCGAGATTATGCGGACATGTTCTGCACGAATCCGGATGGCGTACGCGGACAACGGGCGAAGGATTGGCGGCTGGTGGATGAAGTGGTGAAGCCGCAGCAGTTTGCGGAGCATGTGAAACAGCGCGCGTTGAAGCTTGCGGAGCAGAGCGAGCGGCCTGCGAACGCGAAGGGAGTGGCGCTGACGCCGTTGAAGCGAACAGTGGATGAAGCGGGCTTGCATTATGAATATGTTGATGCGCAGCTGAATCGCGAAGCGCGGTCCGTAACGCTTACCGTTCGCGCGCCGGAGTCTACCCCTGCCTACACAATCGAGAGCGCGTTAGCTGAGGGCGCGAACTGGTGGCCGCTGCAGATGGCACGAGAGCTGGACGACGCTATTTTGGCGCTACGCACGAGCGAGCTGGATTTGGGCTTGTGGATCATTAAGACGGCGGGAAATCCAGATGCCGTTCTCGCCGCGGACGAATTTCTTTTGAATCATCAAGACAACTGGTTTGTGCGCGAAGTTCTGGGAATGATGCGGCGGACGTTTGCGCGGATCGATGTTTCTTCGCGTTCGTTGTACGCGATTATCGAGGCGGGTTCGTGCTTTGCCGGGACGCTATTTGAATTGGCGCTGGCGGCGGACCGGATTTATATGCGCGACGCGCAGGACAGCGACAACTTAGCCACAGTTGTTCTGTCGCGGATGAATTTTGGAGCGCTGCCGATGGTGAATCATCTTTCGCGTTTGGCGGCGCGTTTCTACCAGGACTCGGAGCAGGTTGAAAGCTTGCGGAAATTGTTCGGAAAGAAACTTACGGCGCGTGAGGCAGTGGATGCGGGGCTTGTTTCCGCAGCGCCGGATGATCTCGACTGGGATGACGAAATTCGACAGGCTCTTGAATCGCGCGCGGCGCTTTCGCCGGACGCTTTGACGGGGCTGGAGGCGAATCTTCGGTTTGGCGAAAGTGAAACGCTGGAGACGCGCGTATTCGGGCGATTGTCGGCTTGGCAGAACTGGATATTTATTCGGCCGAATGCCGTGGGAACGAATGGGGCGCTGAAGGTTTATGGAACGGGGGCGCCGGTGAAATTTAATTGGGAGCGAGTCTGAAAAGATGCAGTAAAGAAGTTACGACGCGAAGAGGTGAGGAAAGAAGAGGAGTTTAGGCGTTTTGGAAGAGCACAGACTGAAGTCTGTGCCACCGGGAAATTGGGAACGGCACAGGCAGGAGTGACCGTGCTACCGAGGAGAAGTGGCCATGATTGATTACACCGAAAAAATTCCGAACAACGTGGATTTGGGGCGGGACCGCGGATTGCAGCGGGCTCTGGAACACTGGCAGCCAGCGTACATGGGTTGGTGGTACGACATGGGGCCGAACGAGAGCCACAACTATGACGTGTATCTGCGGACGGCGGTAAGCGTGGAGCCGGATGGGTGGGCGCAGTTCGACTACGTGAAAATGCCGGAATACCGGTGGGGAATTTTTCTGCAGCCGCGCGACGAAAATCGACTCGTGAATTTTGGCACGCACAAGGGACAGCCGGCGTGGCAAGAAGTGCCGGGAGAATACCGGTCGACGCTGCGGCGCGTGATCGTAACGCAAGGAGACACGGAGCCTGCATCCGTCGAACAGCAGCGCTTACTCGGGTCTTCCTGCCCTTCGATGTACGATCTGCGGAATATTTTTCAGGTGAATGTCGAAGAAGGACGGCATTTGTGGGCGATGGTGTACTTGTTGCACCGCTATTTTGGGCGCGACGGGCGGGAAGAGGCGGAATCGCTGCTCGCGCGACGCTCTGGCGATGCAGATAATCCGCGCATTCTTGGGGCGTTCAACGAGCCAACGCCGGATTGGCTGGCTTTTTATATGTTTACGTTTTTTACAGACCGCGACGGGAAATTCCAACTGTGCGCCTTGGCGGAGTCCGGCTTCGATCCGCTTTCGCGAACCTGCCGCTTCATGCTGACCGAGGAAGCGCACCACATGTTCGTGGGCGAGACGGGTGTGACAAGGATCATCAAGCGCACTTGCGAAGTGATGAAGGAAAACAGGCTGGAGGATCCGGCGCAGGTGCGGGCGATGGGAGTGATCGATCTGCAGACGATTCAGCGATACTTGAATTTCCATTACAGCGTGACGCTCGACCTCTACGGCTCGGATGTTTCCTCGAACGCGGCGAGTTATTTCACCAACGGACTGAAAGGGCGCTTTCGCGAGACGAAGCTGGACGACGATCATGTGCTGAGCGAGGCCGAGTATCCGGTGTGCGAAGTGATTGGAGACAAGATCGTGAAGAAGAGTGTTCCGGCGCTGACCGCTTTGAACGAGCGGCTGCGCGACGATTACATCGAAGAGATCGCGGATGGCGTGGCGCGCTGGCAGCGAGTGATCGATGAAGCGGGCATTCCCTTCAAGTTGACACTGCCGCACAAGGGATTTCATCGCGCGATTGGGAATTTTGCGGGACATCACATCAGCGTGAACGGGGATGTCTTGACTGGCGAGGCTTGGGAGAAGCGCAAATACGAATGGCTGCCGAGTCCGGCGGACGAGAGGTTTGTGCAATCGTTGATGACCGGGCGGGTGGTCGAGCCGGGAAAATTCGCGAATTGGATCGCGCCGCCGCTGCGGGGGATTAACAGTAAGCCGCTGGATTTTGAATATGTGCGGTTCAACTGAGGGCGTGGCTGTCTTGGTGAAGGTGAAGTTTGAAGTGGAGCGAGGCTCTTAACACAGAGATCACAGAGGGCACAGAGAAGAGTGCAGCCGATCATCGATATCCACATTCACATCATGCCGTATCACATGATGAAGCCTGCGGCGATGGAGTTGATGAAGCGCGGGCGGAAAGATTACGCGGATGTGATGCGGTATTGCGACGATCCAAAAGCGTTTCTTGGGCTGCTGGACAGTTTGGGGATCGAGCGAGCGGGGCTGATCAATTATGTCGCGCCGAAGATTATCGGGTTCACTCCCGAGGCGAATGATTGGAGCGCGAAATATTGCAGCGCGGCGCCGGAGCGTTTGATTGCGTTCGGTGGCGTGCTGCCCGGGACGGTTCCGGATTGCGGCGCGGAAGTGGATCGCATGGCGAAGCTGGGGATTCGCGCGATCAAACTGCATCCATCGCATCAGGCGATGTCGCCGAATGGGTACATGAACGGAAACGGAGAGTTGGCAAAGATCTACGAGCGGGCGCAGGCGCACGGAATGCCGGTGATGATTCATACCGGGACTTCGATTTTCCCCGGCGCGAGAAATCTCCATGCGCAGCCGATGCTGTGCGACGACGTGAGCATCGATTACCCGGATCTTGTCGTGATACTTGCGCACGGGGGAAGGCCGCTGTGGATGAACGAGGCATTTTTCCTGGTGCGGCGGCACAAGAATATGTACATGGATATTTCAGGGATTCCGCCGCAGAAATTGATGGAATATTTTCCGCGGATCGAAGATATCGCGGACAAAGTTTTGTGGGGGACGGATTGGCCTGGGCCGGGCGTGCCTGAGATCAAGGGCAACATTGAAAAGTTTCACGCGCTCCCGATTAAGGGAGAAGCCAAGCGCAAGATTTTGTATGACAACGCGGCGCGGCTGTTTCCACGGTGAGCATCGGCCAAGCGAATTGGTGGGAAGAGAGGAATTGAAGTGATTTCGATTACGCTGCCAAAGGAATCGCAGAAAACGGCGCACATTCGCATGACCCTGAATGGCGAGGAAACAGACGTTTCCTTCGCGCCGTATAAGACGTTGCTCGAAGTGCTTCGCGAGGATTTGGGGCACACGGGCACGAAACACGGCTGCGAATTGGGCGAATGCGGGGCTTGCGCGATCTTGGTCGAAGGCAAGGCGGTGCTTTCTTGCTTGTTGTTGGCTATTGAGTGCGACACGAAAAATGTTTTGACCGTGGAAGGGCTCGCGGCGGATGGCGCGCTACATCCCTTGCAGGATGCGTTTGCCAATTTGGGCGCGGCGCAGTGTGGCTACTGCACGCCGGGGATTTTGGTTACGGCGAAAGCCTTGCTGGATCAGGATCCGCATCCCTCGCGCGAGCAGATTCGAGAGGCGCTCTCCGGAAATTTATGCCGGTGCACGGGCTATCAGCAGATTTTTGAGGCGGTGGAAGAGGCGATGGCGCGGATTTTGAATGGGAACACAAAGAGCGAGGGAGGGGCAAGCCCCTCCCCTATAGCGCAACCTGGATTTGAGAAGACTTCGAGATGAGCGATCGCGGCGAAATGCGGGTGATCGGCGTGCCGCGGCGGCGTGTAGATGCGCGCGCAAAAGTGACGGGGCAAACGCGATTCGCGGACGATATTTTTCTGCCGCGAATGGCTTATTGCAAGTTGCTGCGTTCGCCGCATCCGCACGCGCGCATCCTGAAGCTCGATACGTCGCGTGCAGCGGCGCATCCCGGAGTTTATTCGGTTCTCTCCGGGAAAGATGTGCCAATCGAATACGGGATTTTGCCTGTGAGCCAAGATGAGCAGGCACTGTGCGTGGATCACGTGCGGCACGTCGGCGATCCGGTGGCGGCGGTGATTGCACGCGAAGAATTGACGGCGTTCGAGGCGCTGGACTTAATTGATGTCGAGTACGAAATTCTGGCGACAATTGCCGATCCGGAAGAAGCGCTGGCGACGCCTGCGCCGCGTATTCACGATTACGGAGAAGAAGGAAATATTCACAAACGCGTGTCGCTGGAATTTGGCGATGTCGAGCAGGGATTCGCGGAAGCGGATGAGGTTTTTGAGGATATATTTTTCTATCAGGGAAATACCCACCTTCCGATCGAACAGCATGCTTCAGTGGCGATAAAAGATCCCGAAGGCAAGCTGACCATCTGGAGCTGCACGCAGACGCCGCACTATTTGCATCGCGCGCTGGCGAAGGTTTTGCAGATGCCAGCAGCGCACATCCGCGTGATCGCCACGCCGAATGGCGGAGGATTTGGCGGGAAGAGCGATCCGTTCAACCATGAAATCGTAGTGGCTAAAGCGGCGCTGCTGCTGGACCGACCGGTGAAAATATGTTTGACGCGCGAGGAAGTTTTTTATTGCCATCGGGGCCGGCATCCTGTGCTGATGAAATTTAAAACTGGCGTAAAGAAGGACGGCACGATCACAGGGATGCACTTGCAGACGCTGATTGATGGCGGCGCGTATGGATCGTACGGCGTCGCAAGCACGTTTTACACGGGCGCTTTGCAAACGACGACATACCACGTTCCTCGGTACAAATTTCAGGGATGCCGCACGTTCACGAACAAGCCGCCCTGCGGGCCGAAACGCGGGCATGGGACGGTGCAGCCGCGATTCGGGCAAGAAGTGCAGCTCGACAAGATCGCGGAGAAATTAAGAATCGATCCGGCGGATTTGCGGCTGCGCATCGCGGAGTCTTCAAATGCCGTGACGGCGAATTTTTTCAGGCTGAGTGTTGTGAATTTGGCGGAGTGCATTCGGCGCGTCGTTACGATTTCGGACTGGAAGAAAAAGCTTCGCAAACTGCCGGAGGGGCGTGGTGTGGGGCTGGCTTGTTCGGCATATTTGACGGGAGCAGGCCTGCCGATTTATTGGAACAAGATGCCGCACTCCGGAGTGCATATCAAGTTCGATCGCGGCGGAGGTGTGGCGGTTTTTTGCGGCGCGACGGAGATTGGCCAGGGTTCCGACGATGTACTCGCAGGAATCGTTGCGGAAGTTCTGGGGCTGGAGACGTTTGATATTCGCTTGTACACGGGCGACACGGATTTGGGGCCAGTGGATTTGGGTTCGTATTCGAGCAGAGTCACGATCATGGCGGGTAATGCGGCGCTGCAAGCGGCGGAGCGCGGGCGAGACATTATTGCGGAGGCTGTTGCGGAAAAACTTGCGGTTCCGAAAGAGCGGTTGCGATTCGCGGACAAACGCGTTTTTGACTCCGCGGCGTTGGAGAAGAGCGTTACGTTTGCAGAGGCGGTGTGCATTGCGGAGGCGCGTTTTGGAACGATCGGCACGATGGGCTCGTACACTCCGCCGAAATCTCCGGCGCTTTACAAAGGTGGAGGGGTGGGGCCTTCGCCGACGTATTCGTACACCGCTGCAGTCGTCGAAGTTACGGTTGATCCGGCGACTGGCTGGATCACGGTACCGAAGATTTGGATTGCGCACGACATCGGGCGGGCGCTGAATCCGACGCTGGTGCGCGGGCAAGTCGAAGGCAGCGTTTACATGGGTCTGGGCGAGGCGCTGATGGAAGAGCAGGAGTTCCGGCGCCTTCCGAAAAAACTCTCGCATGCGCTGGTGCACAAATTTCCGTCGATGCTCGAGTACAAAAGCCCGACTTCTCTGGACATGCCGGAAGTTATTACCGAGTTGATTGAGGAACCCGATCCGCGCGGGCCGTTTGGGGCGAAAGAGGTTGGGCAGGGACCGCTTTTGCCGATCATGCCTGCGGTTGCGAATGCGGTTTACGACGCGGTGGGCGTGCGGATTGATGAGGTGCCGATCACGCCGGAAAAGATTATGAAGGCGCTCGCGGAAAAAAAGGCGGGGCGGGAGCCGCGTTATGGGCCTGGGAATTTTCCGCGTGTCGAGTGGCCGGAGGCGCTGCGCGTTCCGCCGCCGTGGGAAGGCGGCGATGGAAACGCGGTGAACGATGTCCCGCGGACGAGCAGACGCTCGACGGAAAAAGAAAAGGTGCTCAGCTCATGATGCGGCTGCCACTTTTCGAATTTCGCGCGCCGCGGACGCTCGAGGAAGCGGCGCGCATTCTGGATGGCGAGGGAACGAACGCCATGCCGCTCGCCGGCGGAACGGATTTGCTTCCTAACATGAAGCGCAGGCAACAAGTCCCGAAGACTCTGATGAGCCTGCGGTACATCGAAGATTTGACACACGTTCAATTGGAGCATTTTGGATCGCGACTCGGAGCTTGTACCACGCTTGTGGAAATTGCGACGGACGCGCGCTTTCGAAACGGTTTGACGGCGCTTGCGCAGGCGGCTTCGATGGTGGCAACACCGCCGATTCGAAACATGGCTACGCTTGGCGGCAATCTCTGCCTCGATACGCGGTGCAACTACTACGATCAGAATTATGAGTGGAGGAAGGCGATCAACTTTTGCCTGAAAAAAGACGGCGATACTTGCTGGGTTGCGCCGGGAAGTTCGAAGTGCATGGCGGTTTCTTCGACGGACACGGCGCCGGCACTCATCGCGCTGGGCGCGCGCGTGCGCCTGGTCTCGCGAAACCAGGAGCGCGAAGTATTGCTCGCGGATCTCTACAACAATGACGGCCTGGACTATATCAAGCGGAAGCCCAACGAAATCCTTGCACAAGTTTTGCTGGATGACCTGCACGGATGGAAAAGCACCTATTGGAAACTGCGACGACGCGGATCGTTTGACTTTCCCGTGCTGTCGGTAGCCGCCGCTGCGCGTATTTCTGGTAACGGCGTTGTCGAAGAGGCGCGCATCGTGATTGGCTCGGCGGCGTGCCGTCCGCTGGTTGCAGTGGACGCGGCCAAATCGCTCGCAGGGCGCGCGTTAAATGCAGATACTATTGCGGAAGCCGCCATTCTGGCGGCGCGCATCGCCAAGCCGCTGGACAACACGGATTTCGACATGAGCTGGCGAAAGAAAGTGGCCGGAGAATTCGTGACCCTCGCGTTGCGTGAGCTACGCGGCGACGATATGCGCGGCGAGCGCGAACGCTTCATGAGCACGCATGCGTTCTGATCACCCGAGGAATGGAAGGAATCGCAGCCAAGCGCGGGGACGATCGGAACAGACTGGAGCGGATTTCCGGGCAACTCTCGAGGCCGATTCGCGTGGCGAGCTGGACCTGCGTTGCACTCCCAACCGATTCATCGCTGTTCGCACTTTTCCATAGTATCGACTTTTTTAGCAACGTGCTTTGGCTTTCGTGCCTCCAACTTAGCGCGCGCATCCTTCACAAAACCGACAAAGCGGTGCGCCAATTCTTTGATTCGCGCGGATTGGCGCCGTTCGATCGCTTCCGTTGGGATAAGCTCGGTACCCACGCCGATTGCGGTAGCGCCAGCTAAAATAAAATTGGCCGCTGTCTGTTGATTCACACCCCCTGCAGCGATGAGTGGAACCTGCGGCAAAGGGGCCCTCAAAGCCTTGATGTAGCTATCGCCGCCAACCTGCGCGCACGGAAACACTTTGACAAAGTCCGATCCTGCCCGCCACGCGCCAATCACTTCTGTGGGCGTCAAGGCGCCGGCCAGGACCGCGACATCGTTTTTAGCGGCGAATTCGATCAGCGCCGGATCGAGTCCGGGACTGGTCAAAAATCCCGCGCCGGCGTCGACGCATTTTCGCGCCATCTCGATGTCCATGATAGTGCCCGCGCCGACGAGCATTTTGGGATGGTAACGAACAAGGTGGGAAATCACGTCAACGGCCCCTGCGACCGTCATCGTAATTTCCACGATCGGGATTCCACCGTGCGAAACCGACTCCGCGGCAAAATGCGCCTCCTCTGCCGACATGACCCGAATCCCGGGAACGACGCCAATCTCTCGAATGAGGGCACACACTTCAGTCTTATTCATGACGCGATTCCTCGCGATTGCCCAGAGGTCTGATACGAAGGCAGGTAGAAGGCCACCTTCCAGGCATGGTTTTTCACCGGCACTCTTGCCAGAGTCGCTCGTCTCGTTGGAAGACGCAAGTGCTTTACACAGCCTCCTCAGGCTGCGGAAGCTTATCACCATCGCGGGCAAACCAAACGTAGAGCGTCGGCAGAAGAAATATGCTCAATACCAGGTCGGAGACGAGGCCTCCGACAATGACGATGGCAAAGGGGCGCTGCGAATCGGAGCCGATGCCGTGCGAGAGAGCCGCAGGAAGCAGCCCCAATATTGCGACCATCATGGTCATCAAGATGGGCCGCAGCCGCAGAACAGCTCCTTCCGCGGCGCCTTCTTCAATTGTGTAACCTCTGGCCCGAAGTTGATTGATGTACTCGACCATGATGACGCCCGTCTGCACCGAGACGCCAAAAAGCGCGAGAAAGCCGACACCGGAGGAGACACTTAGATTTGTATGCGTCAAGAGCAAGGCCAGCAAGCCGCCCAGCGGGGCCATAGTTACGTTTGTCAAAATCAGCAGCGCCCATTTGATGGACGTGAACATCGCATACAAAAGGATAAAGATCGCCACGATGGTGACGGGGAGCACGATCATGAGCCGGCGCGCTGAGCGCTTCTGGCTCTCATATTCGCCCGCCCAGTCAATCGTGTAGCCTACGGGCAATTTAACGGCGGCGCTCACCTTCCTTATCGCTTCCTCCACAGTGCTTCCCAAGTCCCTGCCACGCACGCTGAACTTAATCGCGACGTATCGCGAATTAGCCTCACGGTAAATTTCTGACCCGCCGTCCGTGACGCTGGTCTTAGTCAATTGCGCCAGCGAAACGCGCTCACCCGATGGCGACAACAAGCGGATCCTTTCAATTGCCTCCCGCGTGTCCCGATACTCTGGCAAGTAACGGAGCACAAGGTCGTATCTTTGTTCGCCGATCAGCACCTGGCTTAGCGCGTTGCCACCGACAGCGGTCTGAATCGCATCCTGAACATCGGAGACATTGATGCCGAATCGTGCGGCCTGATCGCGGTCCACCTCGAAATTAAGATTCGGCTGGCCGAGCAAACGGAACATGCCAAGATCCTCGACGCCGCGAATTTTGCCCATCACGCTGACGACCTGGTCTCCCTTCTCTTCAAGTATCTTGAGATTATCTCCATAAATTTTCACCGCGAGCGCGCCTTTGACGCCGCTCACTGCCTCCTCCAAATTGTCAGAAATCGGTTGAGAGAATCCCCAGAATACTCCAGGGATTTTTTCCAGCTCGCGGTCCATCGCGTCAATCAGCAGGTCTTTGTTTTGATGGAAGATGGGACGCCATTTTTCCTTGGGCAGCAGGTCCACAAAAAACTCGGCATCGAAAAATCCTGTCGTATCCGTTCCGTCATCTGGGCGCCCGATCTGATTCACGACCTGGGGTACCTCCGGAAACGAGCAAAGCACTTGGCGGGCTCTCTCCGCGATCCGAGCACTCTCGGTAGGTCCGGTACTCGGCGCCATCGTGCCGCGAACCCAGATGGCTCCTTCATCCAAATGAGGGAGGAACTCCGAGCCGATGACTCCGCCAAAAGCCAGAAAGCCCGCGAATGCAAGTAAGAGCAAGCCTGCCCCCACTGTGAGCATGCGGTTCCGAATCGTCCAAGTCACGGCGTTCCTGTAACGAGCCGTCAGAAAGCTCATCACCGGGTTCTTCCATTCCTTCACTCCGGAACGGAACAGCAGGCTCGCAAGCGCGGGGGCAATAAGCATGGAAAAAATCAGCGCACCGAGCAAAGCGAAGGCTACGGTCCACGCCATCGGCTTGAACAATTTGCCTTCGACCTGCTGCAAAGTGAAAATCGGCAGATACGCCGTGACAATGATGGCAATGGCGAAGAACACCGGCCGCTGCACCTCGTGGGCGGCGTCCCGGATGTGCTCCATGGGAGGGCGCTGTTCGCTTTCATGGCGATTCAGATGGCGGACGATGTTTTCGATCATCACCACGGCGCCATCGACGACCATGCCAAAATCGAGCGCACCCAAAGAAAGCAAGTTGGCGGAAATGTGCCGGAGATCAAGACAGATGGAGGCAAACAGCAAGGCAAACGGAATCGTCAAGGAAACAATCAGCGCGCCGCGGACATCTCCGAGAAAAAGGAAGAGCACGATCACGACGAGGATCATCCCCTCGCCGAGATTGTGCAGCACCGTATGGGTCGTGAAGTGGACCAGGTCGTCGCGGTCCAAATACGGCACGATCTTCACTCCGGGAGGCAATATGTGGTCGTTGAGCTTCTGGACGGCGGCGTGGATGCCGTCCATGGTTGCGGCGGTTTCCGCGCCCTTGCGCATGAAGACGATGCCTTCCACCACGTCGTCATCGTCCACCACGACGCCGTCCGCGCGATGAATGGCCTTCCCGATCTGGCCCAGACGAATCTTCGCGCCTTGCGTGACAACGGCAATATCCTTGACCTTGATTGCCGCGCCTCTCTTCGTCTTCAGGACCGTTTTCTCGATATCGGAGACATTTCGGATTAATCCGACTGCGCGAACATTGACCTGCTGCGCGCCTTGTTCGATAAAGCTGCCGCCTCCGTTGGCGTTGCTATTCGTCAGTTGCTGCTCGACCTGGGCGAGACTCAGGCCGTACGCGACCAACTTGTCCGGGTCAACGCGGACTTGATACTCGCGGGTCAGCCCGCCGAAGGACGAATCGTCCACCACATCCGGCGCGGCTTTAATGTACTTGCTGATGACCCAATCCTGGAGCGATTTGAGCTCCATCAAGTCGTAGTTGGGATTGGTGCTCTGAACCGTGTACCAGTAAACGGAGCCGATGGGACTGAAGTCCGGCCCAATCTGCGGCGAAACATTAGTGGGCAGAGTCACCCTCGAGAGTCGTTCCAATGTTTTCTGCCGGTCCCAATCATTATTGGAGTCGTCATCGAAAATGAGATTGACAACGGACAGGCCCGCCAGCGATGACGACCGCACATGCTGAAGGTGCGGGATGCCGTTCATTTGAATCTCGATCGGGATGGTGATTTGTTGCTCGACCTCTTCCGCCGCGCGCCCTGGCCATTGGGTAATCAGCTGGACCCAGGTGTTCGCGACATCCGGGTAAGCTTCAATCGGCAATCTCTCGAAAGCAATGATCCCCCACACAAAAATGGCCGCGGCCACGCTCAGGACAATGAAGCGGTTGTTGAGCGCAAACGCTACAAGCGCGCGAATCACTATTGTTCCACCGTATTCTGGAACTCGAGCGCGTTCTCGATGACTTGCTGACCGGGCGCGATTCCGGAGACGACCTCCTGCATGTTGCCCGGAAGCATTTGGCCGGCGGAAATTTCGAGACGGCGGAACTTCTTGTCATTCGCCGGGACGTACACCCAATCGCGGTCGTGAAGATGCAGAATCGCCGTCGCCGGGACGGCTGCATCAACCGTTTTCTTTTGGCCGTGGAATGTGGCCGTCGCAAACATGCCTGGGCGCATGATGCCAGGGTTGTGGACTTCAATCCTCACTTTCGCAGTTCGTAGATTGGGGTCGAGGATGGGGCCGATATTGCTGATAGTTCCCGTAAAGACTTTGTCGGGATAAGCGTTCAAGCGAACATCAGCCTTCTCGCCGAGGTGCACGGTTGGAAGATCGTTTTCATACACATCGCAAAGAATCCAAACGTACGTGAGGTCCGAGATCGTAAAGGGATTTGGCGAGCTCAGGCCTTGCACGCCCGCGGCGCTTGTAACCTGCTGATCGGTGATAACCCCTGCGACGGGAGCGTGAATGTCTACAACGCCTGACGGCTGATCAAGGGTGCCATTGCCAACCACGCGGAGTTTTTCGGCGGTCGTCTTTACGTCCACTTGAGCCTTGGTTTCCGAGTCTTGCGCGACTTGAAAGTCATTCAAGGAGATCGCGCCCTTGTCATAGAGCAGCCTTGCGCGTTCCGCTTGAGTTCGGGCCAATTGCTCATCCGCCAGAGCTTTTTGATAGTCGGAATACGCTCCAGAAATATCGGCGCTTTGCACGCGCAGCAGGACTTGCCCCTTTTTAACCGTGTCGCCCAAGCGGGCCATGATTTCCACGACGCGGCCCGTGGCGAGTGTTACAACCGGCACGGTGCGGGACACGTCCGGGTTAACTGTCGCAGTCACAGACAATTGCGACGTCGTGACGTGCTCGACCGCCACCTTCAAAGGGTATTTTTCAGGGTGATCGACCTGAAAAACGTTGGGATCCGGGGCGCTTTCCACCCGCAGCGGCGGCGGCGCCCCCGCATTCGGATCGCTCGAGCCCCCTCCACAACCTGTTGAAACCAAACCTAGTAGAAAGCAGAGCGCCAGCGTTTCTTTACCCCTGGGTCTCATCGATTGGCCTCACCTCGCGCCGCAAAATTGAATTGATTCGCTGGATGGATGCTTTGAAATAAGCACTTGGGAGGGTAAAAGGGGGAGTATTACAGTACGATGAACACGGTGTCGGGCGCGTGGCTCCCAAGCCACGTCATATTTTAGCTCCCCTGCGCGAACAGGCATTGCATCTGTCTCCCGGGACTTGATACCATACCCCCATAGGGTATACAAGCCAAATGACACATACCTCTCGCGAAAAACTCGACCTCGTCTCTCGCACCAAGAAAGTGATTGGCCAGCTTGAAAGCGTCCTCCGCGGACTCAACGAAGACGAACAATGCGCCGAGGTGCTTCAGCGCCTAGCTGCTGCGCGCGGCGCCATCAACAGCCTCATGGGCGAGCTGATGGAAGACCACATCCGCAATCACATGCCGCGCAATTCCAAATCTTCGGAGGAAGCGGCCGACGACGTTATTCACATCGTGCGAACCTATCTGAAGTAATGTAAATGGTTGTCGCGTTTGCCGCCGTTTTTCTGTATCTTCCGTGCACCCATTTTTTCCTGGGACGAATCGAAGGCGGGAAGGAGACAGCACGGTGACGCGACTGCTCGCTGGTTTGCTTTTTGCAACATTTTTATTTGCCCCGTCATCGCGGGCCCAGTCGGGCCCCGAGGAGGGCGGGAACGACCTGCAAGTGTGGACCGGCGGCGGCCATGGATTGAACGGGAGCACTGCCAGCAGTGACGTTTGGAACGTGGGCGCGCGCTACGGCTGGATTTTGACCGCGCCGCACGGGCCTGGCTTCTTGCGCGGTGAATTCGAGTATGCGGTCGATGTCGTCCCGGTTTTCATGGTCGTCCAGCGACGCGGCGACGCGTACGGGTTCGGCTTGAACCCCTTCGCGTTCAAATGGAATTTTACGAAACCGCGCAAGGTCGTTCCCTACTTCGAACTCGGAGGCGGCACGCTCTTCACAAATACCAATGTGCCGCCCGGCAGCACTTCACGCATCAACTTCACGACTAGCGGCGCGCTGGGATTGCATTTTCTGCAAAGCAAGTACAATTGGAACGTCGAGCTTCGCTTCATGCATATTTCCAACGCCGGCCTTGGCGACTTCAATCCCGGCATCAACACGCTCCAGCTTCGCGTGGGCTTCGGCCGGTTCACGCACCCACACTAGCTTGTGGTCCCGTGGCGCGGTAACCTGGGCATCGTGAAGTCTGGATAGAATGCCGCCGTTCACCGTGGTATCGTTCGTTTTGCAATAATCGCCAACCAGATCGCGGATCGTCTTGGAGGGGTGCGTTATGAAAATCGCGGGAATTGTGATCGCAGTGCTGCTGCTCGCCGGATTGGGTTTGGGGCTTCGCGGAATGCGCGCGGACGGCAAAGCGCCAGCCGTTGGCACTCACGCGCCCGACTTTACACTCAATTCGCAAGAGTCCAAGCCCGTCAGCCTGCATGATTTCAAAGGCAAATGGGTCGTGCTGTACTTCTATCCCAAGGATTTCACGAGCGGCTGCACGATTGAAGCGCACAACTTCCAGCGTGACCTCGCACAATACGAGCAGAAGAACGCCGCGATCGTCGGCGTCAGCGTGCAGGACGAAGACTCTCATCAGAAGTTTTGCACCAAGGAAGGGCTGAACTTCAAGCTGCTCGCGGATACCAAGACGGAAGTCTCGACGATGTATGACTCGGTGATGAATTTTGGCGTTGCCAAGCTCTCCGCTCGCCATACTTTCCTGATCGATCCCGACGGCGTTGTGCGCAAGGTTTTTCTCGACGTGAAACCGCAGGTCCACAGCGAGGAAGTCCTGGCTGCACTTACGGAATTGCAAGCCAGCGCGTCGAAATAAATCCCGCTTCCCGGAGGTTATTCATGAATCGCAAAATCCTCGCGGCACTTGCCGTACTGTTCTCGGTGGCTTTCGCCCTGGTGCTCCACGCCAATCCTCTGAAAACGGAAACTGTCAGCTACAAAAGCGGCAATGAAACTGTCAGCGGATTTCTTGCGCTTCCCGCGGGGCCAGGAAAGCATCCCGGAATCGTCGTCATCCACGAATGGTGGGGACTGAACGATCAAATCAAGGACGAAACACGAAAGCTCGCCGAACTAGGCTATGTAGCCCTCGCGGTCGATCTCTATCGCGGGAAGGTGGCCACGACTCCGGAAGAGGCCCACGAACTAATGCGCGGCGTCCCCGACGACCGCGGCATGCGCGACCTGGAGGCAGCGTTCGACTATCTCGCCGCTCGGCGCGACGTCGAGGCGAACAAGATCGGCTCCGTTGGATGGTGCATGGGCGGCGGCTGGTCCATCAAGTTGGCGATGAGCGAGCCGAAGCTCGCGGCCTGCATCGTAAATTACGGCTCCTTGCCGACGGAAGCCTCCAGCATCGAAAAAATCAAAGCGCCGGTGCTCGGAAATTTCGGAGCGGAGGACCACGGCATTACGCCGGATTCCGTGCACGCTTTCGATGCCGCCATGAAAGCCGCAGGCAAGTCCGTCGACGTGAAGATTTATGAAGGCGCCGGCCACGCCTTCGAAAATCCCAACAACAAAGAGGGCTACCGCCCTGAGGCGACAGCCGATGCCTGGGCCCGCATGACCTCCTTTTTGAAAAAAACTCTGCAGTGATTGGCGCGGGCTCCGGGGCTTCTTTACGTTGGATCTCCTGTGAGCTAGCGATTGGGCAAAACGCTCAGTCCTGGCACCTTCATCAATCGTTCATCCGATGTTACGAGAGTCAGATCAAAAGCCTTGGCCGTGGCGACGAGGAATCTGTCTCCAGGATCACGGCAGCCAAGCAATGTAAACCGCAGTTCGTGCGCCACTTCCCAAGTCAGCGGCGCATCGAGAAGGTTCAAGTCTTGTTTGGATTGTAAGAACCACTCTCCGAAATCCTGATTGAGCTCGATTCGCTTTTTCTCAAGCAGCATCGCAACTTCCCAGATGCTGACCGGCGATAGAAACCTTTCGTGCTCCGGATTCGCGATCTCACGCGCCACTTCGGATGTCAGCTTCTCCGGCGCGGTGTAGTTCCAAATCCAGATATGCGTGTCGAGCAAGAGCCTCACTTGGATTCTTCCCCATGGCGCGCCAAGGGATCCTGAGCCGCTTCCCAGTCTGATTCGTCACTGATAGGGCCCACGATATCGCCTAAAATCTTCACCGTCCCAATTCCGCCCCCTAACCGTATCGCAGCCTTGCCACTGGCCGGCGGATTGATCGTCGCGATAGGGTGGCCGAATCGAGTTACCAGTATTGGCTTGCCGGTCTTTCGTACCCCTTCAAGCACTGCAAGACATGTGGCCTTGAATTTCGAAATGGCTATTTCTTCCATGGCTCTGTTCTCCCAAACGAATCTTACATCGATTCTAGATCATAGTCAATCCATAGTTCATTTATAGACAGTCTATGATTAAATCATAGTCAGTCCATAGTCAAATACATCTCGTCCTTCCTATACATCTTCCAACCCATTCTTTTTCATGTATTTAGAGATTGACTAAGCTACTCGACTCGGGCGTAAAAGAGTAGTCCGCACCGTTTTCGCCATACAATCAGTGACCCGGCTCCAAGACCAATTTTTGCACACGCCAATTCAAAAGTTCAGCGACGTACAACACGTTTTCGGAAGGGCACGCGATCTCGTGTATCCACCCGAATTCGCCAAGCTGTTTGCCTGACTTTCCAAACATTCCCAGCACTTTCCCATCGAGACTGAGTTTGTAAATTCGTCCGGGAAACGCGTCGGAGGTGTAAAGCACCTGATTTGGTCCCGGCGTGATGCAAATGGTCCACGGCGCGCCCGGAGCCATCGTGCCTGTTGTGGCCGTTGGTCTACCCCCGATGGCCGGCCGCGCGTCCGCAGGCGCTGGCACATCAATCGTTATCTGCCTCAGAAATTTTCCGTCTCCACTAAACACTTGTATTCGGCTATTGCCGCGGTCCGCTACATAAACATTTCCTTCATCGTCCACGCCAATATTGTGCGGCGTGCGGAATTGTCCCGGCTGATCGCCCGGCTCGCCCCACGATTTCACCCAGTTGCCGTCTTTATCGTATTTCGCAACGCGCGAATTGATGTACCCGTCGCTGATGAATGTGTTCCCTGCCGCATCCCAAGCCATGTCCGTCACTTGCCGGAACATTCCGTCCACAGGTGGCAGTGGCGGCTTCGGATGCTTCAGCGGGCCAGTGCCTTCGTCGGATGCCTCCTGCTTTCGTCCGAACACCATCACGACGCGGCCTTCGGGGTTGAATTTAATAACCATGTCCGAACCTTTGTCGGCCACCCAGATGTTGTCTTGCTTGTCCACGCGCACAGCGTGCGCGAACGACCACGCATACAAATTGTGCCCAATCTCGCGGACAAATTTTCCATCCGCATCAAACTCCAGCAATTGTGCCGCGCCCGCCCCGTACGCCGGCCCGGTGCTATTGCCGCGTGAAAAAACAAACACGTGTCCTTTGGAATTGACCGCCACACCCGCCACTTCTCCTAAATAAATGTCCGGCGGTAATTTAAGAAAATCAGACACAGAGTGGTACCGAATCTCCGGCGGCTCCTGCGCAAAAACAGCCCCAGCCGCAAAAGACAAAACTAGACTCAGGACAAGAGTGAATCGTTTCATACGGATCACCTCCTTGCTTAGCGCCCGCATCATACGCGCCTCGCCTAGCCCGCGCCAATCCTGTGTGTGCTAAACGCTTCCTTCACATTTTCTCAACATCAGACGGCCAAGGTGGCGCGTCACGGATAATCGGGTAGCGCAATCCGGTCGGCGAGATCGCGGCCAACAGCCAGGTCCGCAATCCACCGAATCGCCATGAGTTGGAATATCTTGTTGCGCAGAAACAATGAGAACTTCGATTTCGGCGCAAACGAACTGGCAAAACGCAGTGCCGCCTTTTGCTTGCGCATCACGAACGGCCCAAATAATTCTTTGTACTTCTTAAAAGCCACTGCGTGGTCGCCGTTAGCCCAGTGCAACTCACCCGCAAGGATGTACGCCGCGACCATGGCCAACGCCGTGCCCTGCCCAGCGAGCAGCGACACGCACGAGGCCGCATCGCCAATCAAGGTCACTCGCCCCCGCGACCACACTCCTGGCGCCGCCTCCATTCGTATCTGGCTCACGCGGTCAAAATAGAAATCTTTGCAAGACTCCATCGCCTCCAAAATTTGCGGGCATTCCCACCCGCTGCTCCCAAAGCGTTTCCGCAGCAATGCCTTTTGCGCCTGAACGTCGTCGGCTGCCGTCTGCTCGCTATCCGCAAACGAAAAAAAGAACATCGTGCGGTCGCCGCGCATCGCAAATCGCGCCATCTGCTGCCCAACTTCCGTATACATCACATAAACCAACTCGTCTCTCGGCCGGTAACCATCCACAGCAAACGCCGCCGCCCTGTATCCCAAATCCTTTTCGAATTTGCTCTCCTCGCCAAAAACAAGCTCGCGCACCCGCGAGTGAAGTCCATCCGCTCCCACAACCAGATCAAACTCCTGCACTCCCCCGCGTTCGAACGTAACCTGAACGCTTTTCTCCGTCTGCTCGATACTCTTCACACTGTCGCCAAATATCGTTTCGACCTTGCCCTCGATCTTGCCAAAAATGGCTGCCGCCAATTCTCCGCGGGGAATGCTGGTAAAGCGTCCGCGTGTCATGCGGTCAAATGCATCGGCAGAAAAACCCGCAACGCGCTTCCCACTCGCGTCTACAACTCTTACCTCGCGGACCGCATATCCCTTTTCTTTGATTTCCGCCAAAACTCCCATCCGCTCGGCAATCTCGAACCCAGCGCCCCAAAAATCAATAATGTAACCACCGGTTCGCAGCCTGGGCGCCGCTTCGACAATAGTCGGCGTGAATCCATACTGGAGCAGCCAGTACGCAAGCGTAGGCCCCGCAATCCCCGCTCCCGATATCAGGATTTTCATCGCCAGAAATAAGTCATGTGTGTCGCCGAATGTCCAGGCGGCGCACGCACTGCTAGATTAATTTCCCGTTAAAGTTTTGTATTGCGCTTTCGTGAGAGGAACAACCGAGAGCCTTCCAATGCGCATCAAGGGCGAATCAGCGAATAGCTTATTCGCTTTGACCTGTTCAAGTGAAATCGGCTTCGCGATCGCCTTTCCCGTTTTGATCTTCACCATCGGCTTTTTCGGATCAGCCGCATCGACGGAAACAACAGTCGCCGTTCCCACCGCGCTTTTGCGGTCTCCGGTTTCGTAAATCACCAGCCGCGCTCCCGCCTCCATCTCGCGAAGATTTTTCACCGCCGTCGGGTTGGACACTCCGTCCCACACCGTGACGCCATCCTTCTGCAAATCCGCAAAAGAATATTCCGATGGTTCAGTTTTCAGCAAATAGTCCGTGGACATTGCATTTCCACCTTTCAAGGCGCCTTTGCAGCGACAACGCCAATGTCGGCAATATTGTCCCCTTTTTTCAACGAAGGCACCGCATTGATGTGCAAAATCACGCCCGCCGCAGGCGCTCGCGCATCCAAAATCACTTTTCCAAAATAATCCGTGACGTACCCAATCTTCATTCCCTCCGCAACATACGTCCCGCGCTGCACCTTCGGATACCAAATCCCTGGCCCGTCCGAAACGACTTCGACGGTTTTCTCCAACCACACGGGATGCTCGACGAATTCTGGCTCGCCTGGAATCATTTTCAAATAGCGCATCGTGCTCAGCGTCCCGTTCACCAGCAACGCCACGTCGTCCGTCTCCACAGTCCCCGCGTGTCCCGCTTCCACCACAATCGACGGCTTTCCCCGCAACGAAGCCGTGTTATCCAAATACCGCGACGCCGCTGGATCCGTGGGCCGATCGTTCCAAATAATAATGTGATCCAACCCGAATGCCAGCACCATCTGTTTTGAAACACGGTCCTGCTCTTCTTTCCCGACCGCTCCCCAATATGCATACGGCCGCAAATTCTCATCCAGATCGCCGCCGTGGTAGTCGATCAAATAATCGCAGTGGTCTACCACGTCGTTCGTAATCATGTACAACGCCCGGTCCGTTTGCGTCCCATCCATTTTCCCTGGGTAATAGCGGTTCATGCTTTTGTTGTCGACCGGATTCACGTGCGGCACTTTCTGCTCGAAAGAAGCGATATTCACCAGCGGCACCAGAACCACCGTACCGGAAATTTGCGCTGGATCAAGATCGCCAATTAATTTCTCGACCGCGATGATCGAAACGTATTCCGTCCCATGCGCCCCCGTAACCAGCGCCAGCACCGGTCCAGGCTTCGCGCCATTCACGACGACAACCGGAATGTTCGTCCCAGCATCGACACCCGCTGGAACCTCGATATAGCCGTTCGCTTTTTGCCCAGGCGCGGCGGAAGCCGTCCCAACTGTAAACCGGAATTGCGCTTGAAGCGAAAAACCACAGAGCGGCACGAGCAGCATAAAGGCAAGTAAGTTTCGCGCAATACGCATCATTCTCCTCCAGCCTTGACGGCGGCCGGCACGGGTGGGGCAGGCGTCGCCGGCGTGGACTCGCCTTTAACATAGTGCGCATACCAGGCGAGATACCGCTCCAGCCGATCCTTGATATGAGACGGCACCGTAAATCCGTGATATTCCCCGGGGTAGACGACGAGTTCCGTCGTGCGTCCTAGCGCCTTCATCGCTTCATACATCTGCTCGCCTCCAAGAACCGGCACGTTCGCATCGAGATCGCCGCCCATGAAAAGCGTCGGCGTCGTAATGTTTTTCACCCGCCAGAACGGCGAGATTTTGTCCCACAGCGCCTGATGGTCCCAGGGATAACCGAGTTCGATTTCATACTCGCGCTGGTAATGGTCATGTCCGTAGAAACTCGTCAGCAGCGCGACGCCCGCTCCGGAAATAGCCGCCTTGAACCGCGTCGTCTGCGCGATGATGAAGTCGGTCGAAATCCCGCCATACGACCATCCGCCGACACCAAGCTTGTCGGGGTCCGCGATTCCCTGCTCCAGCGCGTAATCCACCATGGCTACATCGTCTTGGTAGTCCTTATTGCCCCAATCCGCATAAATGGCGTCGCAGAATTTTTGCCCGTAACCTGAGGACCCGCGCGGATTCGGCAGCAGCACCGCGTATCCATCCGCCGCGAAAAGCTGTGCGAGATGGTCGAAGGAAGCGGTGTATTGGCTTACCGGTCCGCCGTGAGGACGAAGCAGTGCCGGATATTTCTTGGCGGCGTCGAAATTCACGGGCTTATAAAGGTAGCCGGCCACCGAAGTCCCATCCTTGCTTTTAAAATGAACATACTCCACTTTGGCAAGGCGCAATTGCGAAATCAGAGCATCGTTTGTCTGCGTCAATCGTGTGAGATCGCCGCCGTGCTGACCAAATATCTCCGGCGGGCGGTCGCTTGTGCTGATCTCCGCAGCGATCGCGTCCTCTTTGCCAATCGAAAACGCCCCTACAGCAAGTCGGCCGCCGATCACCCGGGTAATCTCCCCGCCGCTGACGGCGATTCGGCAAAGATTTTGTGTGCCATCATCGTCCGCAATGAAATAGATCGAGCTGCCGTCGCTGGAAAACCGCGGCTGGCGCACGCTGCGATCGAATGCGAGCGTGAGGACTTTCGCCTCCCCTCCTGAAGCCGGAATAATCGCCAAATGCTGCGTCGAGTAATAGAAGAGGTGCGGATCCAATTCCGTCACGTAAGTGATCCACTTGCCGTCCGGAGACCATGCGGGCTGATCGTCAGGAGCGGGGTTGGTGGTGATCTGGGTGAGATGCGCCCCTTTGTCAGTATTATCTGCCGCAACCACCCAAATATTGCTGTCACGCGTCGCGTCGGGATCGGGGTGGCTGCGATTGCTGGTGAACGCGATCGACTTACCGTCAGGAGACCACGCGGGTTGCGCGTCGTCGAAATCGCCGGAAGTGATTTGCGTAACCGCCTTCTTCGCCACATCGAAAACATAGAGATGATGCCGCCGATTGTCCAGATAGCCGATGGTGTCCCGTTTGAATTGCAGCCGGTCAATCACCCACGGTGGCTGCGCTTTCGGCTTGCCTTCGGACTTTTCTTTGTCCTTTTCCTTTTCCGCGTCGCCCGGCTTGGGATCCTGAATGATCAAGACAAGCCGGGAACCATCCGGCGACCATTCAAAGTCCCCAACACCTTGAGGAATATCAGTGAGCCGAACCGCTTCGCCGCCTAGCCGGTTCAATAGCCACACTTGGGTTTTGCCCCCATCCCGCGAAGACGTAAACGCGAGATATTTCCCGTCCGGGCTCCAGCGCGGATGCCCGGAAGAGACGCCCTCCGCGGTCATCGGCAGCGCATCACCGCCGTGCGTCGAAACCATCCAAATCCGCATTTCATTCTTGTCTTCCTTGAGCATCTTGGTCCGCACCGTGTAGGCAACCCACTGCCCGTCGGGGCTCAGCTCAGGCTGCCCCACGTCGCGGATCCGAAAGTAATCGTCAATCGTGATGTCGCGAAGCGCGGTGCCCGGCCGCGCTTGCGGCGCCGCCAATATCTCCTGCCAAGCAGGGAGCAAAAACGCCAAAATCAAGAACGACAAACCAAAGCTGCGGATGATTTTCATACCAAAAACTCCTTCGCATCGAGCTAGCGTAAACGCGTGAGTTTAGCAGAGGAACCCACTCCTAATGCCAGTAAAACTTGGAGTGCGACAGTTCTGCTGCAGCTTCCCCCTCTAGCTCTTCCAACTCGATACTTGTCGAAGCCTAAGGAATCCAGTGGGATGATATATTGGAAGAGTGAAAATCAAGATTTCCATCCAGCTATCGAAAGCGGTCTTGGCGGAGGTCGACCTCCTTGCTGAACCGAAACGTTCGCGATCGGGAATCATCGAACGCATCCTGCGTCAGTTCCTGATGGAGCAAAAGAAATCAACTCTGCATGCGCGGGACTTGGAACAACTCAATCGCCTGGCGACCCAGCTCAATCTGGAAGCCACCCAAGTTCTGAAGTACCAGCACATTGAGGAACGAGTGTCTGAACCTCGTAGACATCCCGGACCGACATAACCGCGCCGAGCTCTATCGTGTTTACAGACCCGCGGGCGATCCCAAGGAATATCGAACCTTCGTGGTGGTGAGCCGGCAGACGCTCATTGACTCGAGATTTTCGACTGTTGTATGCGCGCCCGTATTCACTTCGGGAGAAGGTCTTTCGACGCAGGTGTCGATCGGCCCGGACGAAGGCCTTAAACATCCGAGCTGGATTATGTGTGACAACCTGGTGAGTATCCGAAAGGCAGATCTCACTCAATACGTCGGTTCCCTGCCGACGCCGAAAATCGTTGAACTGAATCGCGCGCTGCGAATCGGACTCGATTTGTAATGTCCAAAGAAACGCATGCGTGGAACAAAGCACTTATACGACCGCCCAACTCCGGAGCAGGCTCGGCCTAGGTTAGAATAACCAAATACTCGAAAAAGGCGAAGGGACCATGTACATCCACATGTTTGCGTTTCGTTTTAAGCCCGGAGTAACGGCGCAGCAGAAAGAAAAAGTCGCCGCGGCGGTCGCGAAATTGAAGAGCGACATTCCGCTCATCCTGGAATCCTGGGTTGGAATAAATGACTCGCCGCGGGGCGTGGGCTACGAATTCGGCGGCGTCATGAAATTCGCGGACAAAGCCGCCTGCGAAGCCTACGGCGGGCATCTCGTACATCAAGAACTGCTGAGCTGGCTCCTTCCGCTGATCGAGCCCATCGAAGTGGATTTCCCGGTTCCTTAGAAGGCATGACCAAATCGCCCCGTCTATCGCTCTGCGCACTACTCAGCCGTCCTGGCTTGCGAATGACTCTCGCCTGTGAGATAGTACGTAATATCACTACTTTTGGAAATGAACATGGAAAAGACCGTTTCAGCCGCGAACGCAAACCGCAAATTTTCTGAACTGTTGCGCGGAGTAAAAAGAGGCCGCACTTACCTGGTGACCTCCCACGGCGAGCCTGTCGCCAAAATCGTGCCAGCCGATGCAGAAACGCGTGGAGCAAACAGAGCTCTCGCGGCTCTGCTGGAACGTTTGGAATCGCAGCCAGCCGCAAGGGGAGTCAAAGCGCGAAGACGGTGGACGCGCGAGGAGCTGTATGAGGACGGCAAGTGAGAGCCGCCCTCGATACAAACATTTTGGTCTACGCCGAAGGCGTCAATGGCGCGCTGCGTAAAAGCGAAGCTCTTGCTTTGGTCAAGAAGCTCGCTCTCGGGGTGGGCGTTCTGTCGTTACAGTCCCTTGGAGAGTTGTTTCGCGTCCTGGTTCGGAAGGCGAACTGGAAACCAGCGGTGGCCCGTAATGCCGTGCTCGGCTGGTGCGACGTTTTTCCCCTCGTGGATACTTCCCACGCCGTACTCGTTGGCGCCATGGAACTCTCCGTTACGCACAGGCTAAATTTTTGGGACGGCGTGATCCTTGCTGCCGCGGCTGAAGGTGGCTGTCGGCTTCTCCTCACCGAAGACCTCCAGGAGGGTTTTTTGTGGCGTGGAGTCACGGTCGCAAATCCTTTTGCCAAATCGCCGCATCCTCTGCTGGCCCAGATGCTGCGCGGGACACCGTA
This sequence comes from uncultured Acidobacteriota bacterium, assembly GCA_963767755.1. GTDB lineage: Bacteria > Acidobacteriota > Terriglobia > Acidiferrales > UBA7541 > Acidiferrum. The sequence continues at coordinate 118,853 of CAVYFO010000031.1, forward strand.
ACTTACTCATAGCGAAGCGCTGTGAGCGGATCGAGCTTCGAGGCTCGATAGGCAGGCCAGAAACTGGCGAACGCTGCCACGGCAGAAAGCACCGCGATGGCGATGACCAGCGTCAATGGATCGCGCGGCTTCAGTCCGTACAAAAGCGATTTTGCCGTCTGCGCCGAGGCCAGCGCCAATCCCGCGCCTGCGATCAGGCCAATGAGCGTAAGCAAGCCGGCTTCGCGCAAAATCAAACCCAGAACATCTCCGCGCTCCGCTCCAATCGCCATGCGGATGCCAATTTCCTTTGTGCGCTGCACCACCATGTACGAGATCACTCCATAGAGCCCGATGGCCGCGAGCAAGGCCGCCAAAAAACCGAAAAAGCCGGAGAGCGTGGCCATCAGTTCATCCGGCAGCAGCGAATCGTGGATGCGCGTCTTGAAGATTTTGAAATCAAGATCGATTCCCGGGTTCACATCGGCAATGGTTTCTTTTAGCGACCCAATCAGGCTCGTAAGCGGCAGCGAGGACCGAATCAAAATCTGGTCATCGGGGCGCGGTTTTTCTTGCTGCGTGGCCGGAAAATAAATAAACGGCAAATATTCCTCGTGCATGTTCTGAAATTTATTGTCTGCCGTCACTCCGATAATCTGATAAAAGGGCCGGGGCCGTCCTGGTGCCTCGTGAATGCAGAACCTCTTGCCGAGCGGATCCGCGCCTTTCAGGATTTTCTTCACGAACGCTTGATTGACGATCGCAACCTTCACCGATGTCGCCGTGTCCTGATCGTTGAAATCGCGGCCGGCGAGCAGGGGCGTTCCAATGGTCTGGAAGTAGCCCGGCCCAAAATAGTTGAGCCAAGCAACACCCGCATCCTTCTCCGAACCTTCGTTAATGATGTCCTCATTCCACGCACTCCCCCCAAAGGGGACAAGCATGGCGTGCGCGGCGGACTGCACTCCGGGAATCGCCTGCACATGCTTCACGAGGTCGCGTTTGAACTCGGGATAACGTTCTTCCGGCAGTTTTAAATGCTCGAAGTCGATCGTGGCAATCAAGATCCCATTCTGCTGGAATCCGACGTTTAGCGTCGTGAGGTTGCGGAGGCTACGGACAAATAGCAGCGCGCCCATCAGGAGGACGACCGAGAGGGCCACTTGAGAGACAACCAGGATGCGGCGGAGGCTGAAACGTTCGCGTCCACCAGAAGAGCCACGGCTGCCGGACTGCAACAAGGTCGCTGGTTCCGCGCGCGTGGCGCGAATTGCCGGGGCCAGTCCGAAGGAGATCGTGGTGACGACGGCAAGCGCCGTCGTGAAGGCGAGCACCCGCCAATCCATGCCCAGATCCAAGAGAATCTGATTGCCAGGCGTGCTGATGAACGCGATGAGTCCGCGGCTCACTGCGTACGCCAGGAATAGGCCGCAAAATGATCCGGCGAGGGCGAGCAACAGGCTTTCCGAAAGCAGATCGCGAATCGTGCGCCATCGCGTGGCTCCCAGCGCCCGCCGTATGGTGATCTGCCGTTCGCGCGCCCCGGCGCGGGCCAGCATCAAGTTGGCCAGGTTCGCGCAGGCAATGAGCAGGACCAGGCCAGAAATTCCCAGAAGCAGCCAAAGTGACGTTTCAGAGTCTTCGCGCAACTCGGAAAATCCCGTGCTCGCCGAAAACGCTCCGAACTTGTACTCGAGATAGTGTTTGATGCCGTCTGCGTCGTACACCTTCGGAATGGTTTCTTGCAGAATCTGCGGCGTAACCGCGGCGATTTGCGCGTTGGCCCGCTCGATCGTCCAGCCCGGCTTCAGCCGGCCAATCGACGCGAGCCACCATCCATGGCGCATGGTGAGACGGTTGTTGAGCGGGTTAAGGATAGGCTCGACGCAAATCGGAACGGCTACGTCGTACGTGTCGCCGACGGAGATGCCGTTGAAATTCGGCGGAGTCACGCCAACGATCTCAAAGGAGCTTCCGTTGAGGCTAAGACGTTTCCCGACGATCGCCGGGTCGCCCCCAAAATTCCGCTGCCAGAAAGCGTAGCTGATATTCGCTCCGCCGAGAGCGCAGCCGGGCGGGTCGTCCTCCGGGCCAAGGAGCCGTCCAAGAACGGGCCGAATCCCCAAACCGCTGAAGAAATCGCCGCTGACGCGAATTCCCTTCGCGTAGCGGACTTCGCCTCCGGTTGCAAGATTGAAGCGGTCGTCCGACCACACTGCGATCTGGGCGAACCCTTGCTGGAGCTTTTGAATCTGCTCCCAAATCGGAAACGTGAGCTGCGAATACTGGCTCGAAAAACTCCCGGATCCCCAGTGAAAGTTGGATATGCGAATCGTACCAAGTTCTTGCGGATCCTTGACGGGGATGGCGCGCAGGCGAATGGAATCAATGAGTTGGAAAATGGCCGTGTTGGCGCCGATGCCGAGCGCGAGGGTAAGTATGGCGACGATGGTAAAGCCCGGGCTGAGGCGAAGCAGGCGGAAGGCGTGGCGAAGATCGCGCAAGAGATCGGTCATGGTTCACCCTATGGCTAGATATGACGAGTGAAACCGGCAAAGGTTCCGTGGCGCGCGAAAGATTGCCAGCGGCGGGAAACGGAAAAGAAAAGAGGGGCACGATATATCGTGCCCCACAAGGAGTTCGGGAAAAATTAAGACGGATTGGCACCGTGGCGCTTTATCAGAAATTGCGCACGGGCACGGGTTTCGGTAGAGGCTTACGCGGCATCATTTCGTCGCGGTTGGCGGTTAGGTAGACGAAGCTCGCGACGATGACGGCCATTTGCTTCATGTCGGGTTCCTGGATGCGCTCGTAGACGTCCATGTTGGAGTGGTGCGTGCGGGTTTCGTAGTCGAGCGGGTCTTGGATGAATTGGAAACCAGGGAGGCCAACGGCGTCGAAAGAAAGATGGTCCGTGCCGCCGGTATTGCGGATGGTTAGCGTGTTCATGCCGAGATCATGGAAGGGCTCCATCCACGCGGAAAAGATCGGAGCGACCATCTCATTGCCCTGAAGATAGACGCCGCGGATTTTGCCGGTGCCGTTGTCGATGTTGTAGTAGGCGTCGAGCTTGGCGTGCTCGGGAGTGATTTTGATGAGGTGAGTCGCAGGATCTTCTGCGTTGGGGTCGCCGAAATGTTGCTTGATGTAGGCGCGCGAGCCGAGCAAGCCTTCTTCTTCGCCGGTCCAGAGAGCGATGCGGACGGTGCGGCGCATTTTCAGGCCGGTGGCTTTGAGGATGCGGATGGCTTCGAGCATGACGGCGGAGCCTGCGCCGTTGTCGGTGGCGCCTGTGCCGCCCTGCCACGAATCGAAATGGCCACCGAGCATGACAATTTGATCGGCTTTGGATTTATCGGAGCCTGGAATTTCGCCGATGATGTTGAAGGAATTTAGATCGTCGTCATAGAACTTGTTCTGGATGTCCGCATACATCGTGACGGGAATTTTCTTTTCGAGGACGCGCACGATGCGGCCGTAGTTTTCGCTGGCGACAGCGACGCGGCACGGGGCGGGAGGATCTTTTTCCTTGTCGCGGCCTCCGCCCTGCTGGACGAAGACGGTGCCATCATCGCCGCGGGAAGGTTCGACCCAGACGGCGACGCCTTCATCGACGAGGAATTGCTGGACTTTGAGCTGGAAGGCGCGACGGGCACGGAATTGTGCGATGCGTTCTTCGAGATCGTTGCGCGCGCCGGGAACCGGTTGCGTAGCCAGGTCGGCGAGCTCGGCGTCGGTATAGCGATGCGCTTGCGGATCGAAGCGCTCGGGGCTTTCGGGGATAGCCTCCGTCAGAACAAATTTGCCCTTGAGCTGGCCCTTGTACTTGGTGAAGTCTTCGTCTTTCGTGATAGGAGCAAAGACAGCGTCGGCAGTCACGGGGCCGTTCGTACCGGGAGTCCAAGCTTTGGCGTAGGCAATGAGCGGGAAGGGGTGCGGTGCGATGACTTGCACGGAAGTGCGTTCATTGGACCAGCCACGGCCGAAAGCCCATGGCTCGATGTGTACATTCGAGAGCTGCCACTGCTTCATTTGTTCGGTAGTCCAGTTGGCGGCCTCCCTCATGTCGGGAGAGTTGGTGAGGCGCGGGCCGTAGACATCAGAGAGATAGCTGATAATTTCCATGATCTTTGAGGTCTTCGCGTCGAAACCTTCTTCGCGAATTTGATGGATGGCCGCCAGGTCGGTCTCACTGATGGCCGGGGCCTGCGCTCGAAGCGGAATCACCGCCAGGAGCAAAGCAAAAACTATCGCCACACTCGCATGCTTACGCACTCTTCTCCTCCGTACTGCGTTTGATGATGCTTGCTTCTGATTGGAGCCGCCACAGGGTACCGCGTGCATGGGGTGTGACGGTACGGAGAGAGAGAGGGTTACATTTTTGAAATGGAGGCACACCCCACCCCGGGTGTTTTGTGCAAAGAGTGCGGAAACTATTCAAGGTAAAAGAGTTACGAAATTGCGCGGTGCAAAAGAGTGCGTAAGAGTATGAAAACAAAGGAAGCGTAAGTTCCCTGGAATGATAATGATACTGATGCGGACTCTTGCGATGAGCGGCGGCGAGTGGTGAGTTGTTAGTGGTTTGGGAAAAGCGGAACCTGGAGGGGAGCGACTGAAAACTAATGTGAGCCGGGAGGCAGCAAGGGGTGCTGAAGCGCGAACCCCTCGGGCAGGTGTTGGACTTCGAGAACACACGGAAGCTTAGCACGGATTGGCGAGGAAGTAAAGGTATTTACAGGGAACGGTCGAAAATGGGAGTTGAACGGTCATTAATGGGGGCGAGCGGCGCGTTAGCTGAAGCGATGAGCGCGGCCCAAAAGAGAGGAGGGGTTCCCATCGAATCAAGGATGTCCCGCCCGTCAGCCCGAATTTTTCAGCACGTTAACCGACTGCCATCCGCGAGCGGTATAATCCGGCCATGCCTGATCTCAAATCTCGCGCTCAAGAACTCTTTAACGACTTGTCGTTTGCCGAAACGAGACTCGTTGAAGCAGCGCCAAATGGCCAATTCGCTGTTTGCGGCCCCAACTCGCAAGACTCCGATCCGGCCAACAGCCCGCGTAACGCCGATCATTGGGGCGACGAGCGCGGCATTCGTGCGGACCTGGTTCGCTGGATCTGCCGCGATCCATCCGCCAAGGATTTAGTCGACCCCAGGGGGCTTCAGATTTACGGCGCCAAATTAGTTGGCGTGTTGGACCTCTCGCAGGTGTGCGTTCCTTTCCCGCTCGCGCTAGTGCGTTGTCGCGTGACAGAAGAAATTTTGCTCAGAGCGGTCGAAATTCCCCTCCTTGCTTTTGACGGTTCGTGGGTGTGCGCAATTAAAGCGGACGGTGCGGACGTAAAAGGAGGGGTTACTCTCCGCAACGGATTCCGCGCAGTGCAACAGGTGCGCTTTCACCGCGCACGAATTGGCGTGGACCTCGATTGCGGGGGCGGCACATTCGTAAATCCACCGCGCGCAGGCGCAGAGGGCAGTGCGCTTGCGGCCGACGGGGCCACCTTCGGGGGCGGCATTTTTCTTAACAATGGCTTCCACGCCGAGGGCGAGGTGCGGCTATCTAGGGCACATATCCGAGGTGATTTGGATTGTTCCGGTGGCACGTTTCACAATAGGGGTTCCCAGACAGCGGTCGGCTCGGGGACTGCATTGAACGGGGATGGCATAAACGTCGTCGGCAGCATTTTTCTTCGGGGCATTCGTTGCGAAGGCGAAGTGCGGTTGCCTCGCGCGAAAGTTGGCGGCGATGTTGATTGCGGTGGTGCAAGGATCTCGAATCCATTTCTCTGGGGACCCGCCGGCAGCGCCGGGGCAATTACCATCGAAGGCGCTTGGTATCGGGGGAAACGTCGTCTTCAACAATCAGTTTCATGCGCTTGGATTTGTAACCTTGCAGGGAGCCCAGATTGGCGGTCAACTCGTCTGTAGCAGTGCGACGTTTGAGAATCGCCCACCCTCGGGCGCACCTGTGAGCATGCCTGCCTTAGACGCGAGCTTAGTAAGCGTTCAGTCGGGTGTTGTCTTCGGACCACAGTTCCACGCTGAGGGTGAGGTGCGGGTGCAGGCAGCACGAATCGGGACAGCTTTTCAATGTGTGAAAGCCACGTTTAACAATCCTCCTCTCGCGGACATACGCGCTTCGGGGTATGCGTTGACCGTCGGCGGCACGGTTGTAAATGGCCGATTTACCCTCGGTTCTGGTTTCCGCGCGGAGGGCGAGGTCTTTCTGATCGGGACCCAGGTTGAAGGCGATTTAGACTGCGGAGGCGGGCAGTTCAACAATCCCCCGATGCCGAATACAACCTCTGCGGGTCGGGCCCTCAGCGCTCACAGGGTGACTGTCAAAGGAAACGTCTTCATTCGCGAGGGATTTTCCGCGAAAGGTGAAGTGAGTTTTGCGGGGGCATCCATAGAAGGCAACCTGGAAGGAACTTCCGCCGAGTTCAAGGGTGAACTGAATCTGGAAGCCGCGACGGTCAAAGGCGCCTTGATGCTGAGCGGCTTGGTCGACCCACAGGGCCTGGAACTGATTCTCACAAACGCATCTGTCGGCGCACTTGCTGATGAGACATCGTCTTGGCCACCAGCGGGAAATCTGCTGCTGGACGGGTTCGTTTACGAACGCTTTTCTGGACCCGCTCCAAAAGATCGCAAGAGCAGGCTGGAGTGGCTGTCCCTCCAAAAATCTTTCCTGCCGAGGCCCTATCGACAGGCCGCTACGGTGTTGAAAGAAGAAGGAGAGAGTGCGGGGTGCGTTGAAATTCTCTACGAACTGGAGCGCAGGCTCCGAGCGCGCGAAAGTGGTCGATGGCGCGCCTACCTTGCGGACCCAGCTCTGAGATGGACAGTCGACTATGGTTACTACCCGACTAGAGCATTCTGGTGGCTCGCGGGGCTTATTTTGCTGGGCTTCGCGCTTTACAGTGTCGGCTTCAGCTCGGGAAGCGTTGTGCCTACCGACAAGGACGCCTACACATCGTTCAAGCTCTACCGACAGCTCCCTGCGCACTACGACGGGTTCCACGCTCTCATCTATTCTCTTGAGAACAGTCTTCCTTTCGTAAAGCTTGGTCAGGTTGATCACTGGCAGCCTGATCCGCGGCCGATGGCCTTCGTTTGGTGTTCCACAGTTTATCGTTTCACAGTTTGTGCGTCCCTCGCTGGGGCGCTTCGCTGCTTTCAATGGTTTCAGATTCTGTCCGGCTGGGTTCTCGGCACGCTGTTCATCGCGGGTGTGACTGGAATCATCCGCAAGGATTGAACCAGCGTCTGGCTTGCGTCGGCGAAGCGTGCGGGTAAAGAAGTCCGCCTGAAGCGACTCGGCGTGTAGAGGCGTTTGCTGTAAAACTGCTTGTTCCGTGTATACTCCGGCGGGGCGAGAGCCCCGAAGATTGGGTGCGGGGCGGAAGAAGTTCAGGAGATTGGTGGGATGAGAGATTTGGACCGACGAGCGTTTGTTGGGGCGGCGTTGGCCGCGTTTCCATTGGCGGTGCTGGGGCGGACGGGCACAGTTTCGGTGGGCACATCGGGACTGATTACGCCGGGGACGAGCGAAGTTGCGGCGGGCGACTTTGGGGCAGGTGCGGTTCGACCGGTTGTGGCGGAGCAGGTTGCAGGAGGGGCGGAGGGTGTTGCCGTGGGCGTGAAGGCTGCGCTTGTGCCGCATGGAGAGGATCGGGAGGGCGTGCATCACAGCATCGGAGTCAGCACGACTGATTTCAAGGTGACGACGAAAGATAGCGGCGGGGCGCTTTTTCTTTTCGAACACCACAATCATACGAAGAAGGGCGGGCCGCCGCGGCATTTGCACCACAACGAAGATGAGTGGTTCTACGTGATCGAAGGAGATTACATCCTCGAAGCCGGGACGGAGCGGTTCCATCTTGGACCTGGGGATTCGATACTCGGTCCGCGAGGAGTGCCCCACGTGTGGGCGTTTGTCGGTGACACGCCGGGGAAGCTGCTGATTGCGTTTGCGCCTGCCAACAAGATGGAGGCGTTCTTTCGTGACAACGCGAAACAGATGAGCGGCGGGAAATATGCCAATGAGGCGGAGATGTACCGGGCTTATGGAATGGAGCTGCTTGGGCCGCCGCTTTCTGTGGGATGAGGACGTTAGGTTGAAGTTGGCGGAAGAGTGGGATCGTTGACAGCGGAAGCGGCGGTCCTACCCGACCTCATCGGGCTGAACTCCAGGACGCCCCTACTCGGTAATTCTTCCCAGTTCGGTGCGGAAACGGTGTTTGCTTTCGTCGATTTCGAGGCGATTCTTGAGGACGAGTTTTGCTTCTTCGGCGGCAGCGCGCAATTCGGGGTATTTATTGGCGCCGATTGTGGTCATTACGGCGCTGGCCAGACGCTGCAGGGAGTTCTCCAATTCCGTGATGCGCTGCACGACTTCCGGGGCTGATACCTGCGCTTTGACGTAGATGTCGAGCGCGACTTCGCCTTCGATTTTCTCAACATATTCGGTGATGGTCGTTTCGCCGTCGTTTACGGGATGGACGACTTGCGGAACGACGCCAGCGAGTGGGTTGACGTTCGCCATGGGTGGATTATACCTCAGCTGAAGGCGGCTGGCGGAGACGTTGACCGCTGATGCCTACTGGGGTGCCTACCCTCTGGGTTTTGGATTTGCAAAGGGAAGCCCGGTCTCCTGCGGCAGTGCTGCGAAATACTTCACAAGTTCCGGACTCAGACCGCAACGGTCATCCTCGGGAGGATGACGTTACATGATTGATTTGGGGGGAGTGGATGGGAATGAGGATGGATAGTTGGGGAGGAAGAGGTTCATGGCGGCGGCTGCGGCGAGGGCAGCAGCCAGGATGGTGAGCAAGGAAGTATAGGAGCCGGTAAGGTCGAAGGCGCGGCCGAGGATGACGGGGCCGGCAGCTCCAGCGGCGGCGTAGAAAGTCCAGGTAATGCCGTAAAGCGTGGAAAAGGAGCGCAGTCCGAAATAGCGAGTGAGCAAATAGGGAGTGATGGCAGCTTCGCCGCCGGCGCCGACGCCGATGAGGGCACAGGCGAAAGAGCCAAGAGCAAAAGAATTTGCGCGAGCGAGCAGAAAAACGCCGGAGGCGGTGATGAGCGTGACGACGAACGCGACGCGAGCAGCGAAAAATCGGTCGAGAAGCCAGCCTACACCGATCCTGGCCAGGACGCTGGAACCGCCAAGGATGGACGCGCAAAGTGCGGCGTCGCCAGGCGAGATTCCGCGGTCCGTGAGCAGCGCGGAGAGTTGAGTGATGGCTCCGTTCATGCTGATGGAACCGACGAAAAGAACAGCAACGATAATCCAGAAAATGTAGGAGCGCAGGCCGAGCTGCCAGGCCACTCCAGAATGCGCGACCGGGGCGGATTGTTCGTGGGCAGACCCACGCTCCCTGATATAGCGCCAACTGAGAGGCAGGCCAAGGAGCAGGGCGATTGCCCCGAGGGAGGCGTAAGATGCCCGCCAGCCGGAGCGGCTGAGAACCGCTTGCGCGACCACCGGGAGGATCATGGCGCCCAAGCCCGCTCCCAACATGACGAAAGCCAGCGCGGTGCCTAAGCGCTGCTGAAACCATGTGGAGATGGAACGCGAATAGGCCAGATGGGCGGCGCCGTTTCCGACCAGTCCCAAGACAATGCATACGGCGTAGAACTGCCATAAGTGCGAGCGCAAGAAGGCAAGCGAGGCGATCGCACAACCAAAAACGGCCATGCATGGAAGAATGATGCGGCGAGGGCCAAACCGGTCGAGCAGGTGGCCGAGCAACGGGGAGACTAGGCCCAAGGTGATGGCGGCGAGACCAAAACCGAGCGAGACGGCACCGCGGCTCCAGCCGAATTGCGCGCCGAGAGGCTTCACAAAAACGGTGAAGGTGTAAACGAAGAGCGAGCCGAAGCCTGCCATCACGCCGAGGCACGCGGCGAGGACAACGCGCCAGCCGTAATAGCGGGGATTAAATTCGGTGAGGGTGGATGCGGGTTCGGAGTATTGCACTGAGTGTTTTCCTAGCCTTCAGATAGTGTGTGTTCTAGCCGCACTTTGTAGCACAGAAGAGATGCCGCGGGCGGGGCAGGCCTGGGGCGAACAAGATGCGTGTCCACGGCTGCGAGGGAGGTGAGTGGTCATCCTCAAAAGGATGACCCCACGGGAGTCGCCGGGGCGGGATCGGCTTTGACGTAGTGGGCGTACCAGGCGAGGTCGCGCTGGTAGCGGTCCTTGATGTGGGAGGGAAGCGTGAATTCGTGGTACTCGTCGGGGTAAACGACGAGTTCGGTGGGGACGCCGAGGCGTTTTAGGGCTTGGTACATCTGCTCACCGCCGAGGACGGGGACGTTGACATCGATATTGCCGCCCATGAAGAGAGTGGGAGTGGTGACCTTGGCGACGTTGCGGAACCAGGAGACGTGATCCCAGACGGCAGGAGTGGCCCAGGGGAGTCCTAGCTCGGTTTCGTAATCGCGCTGATATTGGTCGTGGCCGTAGAGGCCGAGGAACTCGGCGGCGCCAGCGCCGGAGATGGCGGCTTTGAAGCGGGTGGTTTGGGTGATGATGAAGTCGGTAGAGATGCCGCCGTAGGACCAGCCGCCGACGCCGAGCTTGTCGGGGTCGGCGATGCCTTGCTGAATGGCGTAGTCGACCATGGCCATGTCGTCCTGAAAGTCTTTGTTGCCCCAATCGGCGAAGATGGCTTTGCAAAAGTCCTGGCCGTAGCCTGTGGAACCGCGAGAGTTGGGGAAAAGAACGGCGTAGCCATTGGCGGCATAGAGCTGGGCGAGGTGGGAGTATTCGGCGTAGTAAGCCCATTGCGGGCCGCCATGGGGAATGAGGAGGGTGGGGTATTTTTGGCCGGGGACGAAATCGAGGGGCTTGTAGAGGTAGCCGGCGATTTGGGTGCCGTCTTTGGATTTGAAGTGGACATATTCGCCGTGGGAGATTTTGAGTTGGGAGAAGAGGGCGTCGTTGACGTGGGTGAGTTGGGTGAGGTGGGGATCAGTACCGATGCTAATGGAGAAAAGTTCGTCGGGGCGCTCTGGCGTAGTGATCTGAGCAATGATCCGAGCGCCGAAACCGTCACCCACCGAGTAGGCATTGACGGATCGCCGTGGTTCGGATGCAGGTAGCCGGGGGAGCTTTGAAACGTCCGGTGTTATGTCGAGACGCATCAGCATAGTGGCCATCCAAGTCGGTCAGGCAAAGCATCAGTTCGCCGTCGTTGTCGGCTAGAAAGGCAATGAAGCCTGCCTCGGTACCGTTGATAAAGTGGGGCTGGTCGACATTGCGATCAAGGGAGAGAGTGAGAACTTTGGCGGGGCCGCCCGTGGCAGGGGAGATAGCAAGGTGTTTGGTGGCGTAATCGAAAAGCTTCGGGTCGAGATTGGTGACGTAAGCGATGGATTTGCCGTCGGGGGACCACGTGGGCTGGGTGTCGGCACCGGGGTTTGTAGTGACTTGGGTAAGGTGGGCGCCTTTGTCGGTGTTATTGGCGTCGACGGTCCAGATGTCGGAGTTGTAGGTGGCGTCGGGGTCGGGAGTGGAGCGGTTGCTAGTGAACGCGAGGAGTTTGCTGTCGGGAGACCAAGCGGGTTCGGTGTCGTCGTAATCGCCGGAGGTGATTTGGGTTAGGGGTTTTTTTTCGAGCTCGAAAACGTAGAGGTGAGTGCGGCGGCGGTCGAGATAGCCGACGGTGTCGAGCTTGAATTGGAGGCGGTCGATGACCCAGGGCTTGGTGGATTTTTTTTCTTTGTCATCGGATGGGGTGTCGGCGGCGGCGGAAGAGTCAGCGGAGGACGAGGTTTTGACTTTAGGGGCGTGGAGCTCGTCGGGCGTGGGATCCTTCAGGATGAGGACGAGGCGGCGGGAGTCGGGGGACCAGGCGAAGTCGTCGACATCCTGAACGGTGTGAGTAAGTTGCTGGGCATCGCCGCCGAGGCGATTGAGAAGCCAGATTTGGGTCTTGCCGCCGTTGCGTTCGGAGAGGAAGGCGACGTATTTATTGTCGGGGGACCAGCGTGGGTGGGTGGAGGTGAGCCCGTCGGCGGTCAGAGGAATGGAATCGCCGCCCGAAGTGGGGACCATCCAGATGCGGGTTTCGGTTTTGTCGGTCTTGAGAGAGGAGGTTTCGACTTCGTAGGCGACCCATTTGCCGTCGGGGCTAAGTTGGGGGTCGTGGACGGCTTGGATGCGGAAGTAGTCGTCGATGGTGACGGGGCGGGGCGTCGATGATTGGACGAGGGCGGGAAGGCAAAAGCTAAGCATAGAGACGCGGATCACGCAGAGGAAGAAAGAGCGAATGGATGAGAGAGGATTCATGCGGATGACTCCTGAAGCGGGAATGGGTGCGAAATCAAACGCGGGAGTTTAACACAAGAGAAGGGCGGTCAACCTCGGAAGGATGACCGTGCATGCGAGGAGCGGTCGGAAGAGCAGCCATCCGCGAATGGATGACCCTACGCGGACTGCCCTGAATAAGCGCGGAGCGGCGGATGCGATGACGGGGCGGGGCGGCAGCGGGCACGATGTATCGTGCCCCTACACGGGCGGCAAGGGGCGATGAAAAAATATTCGGCGGAGCGCATTTTTTTGTTGCATGGGGGGACGAACCTTGTATTCTGCGAATGCGAACTCACTTTACCCAGCGCGCGAGTGAGGGACGCTTAGGAGGACGAGAGTAAAAATTGAGTTCTTTATCCCTGCCTGCCCCAATTCCCTCCCCTGCAATTTCAACAGCGAAAAAAAGAGTCGCAAAGCTGACACTCTGGCCGCTTGTGGCAGCGACGTTCTTCATGGTGTCGGGCGGAACATACGGGACGGAAGAGATTGTGCACGGAGCTGGGTACGGGCACGGGATATTGATTTTGTTGTTCCTGCCGGTGCTGTGGTGCTTGCCGACGGCGTTCATGATCGGAGAGCTTTCGAGCGCGTTGCCCGCAGAGGGCGGGTACTACGCATGGGTGCGGAGAGGGATGGGAAATTTCTGGGGATTTCAAGAGGCGTGGCTATCGCTGGCGGCGAGCATTTTTGATATGGCGATTTATCCGACGCTGTTTGTGATTTATTTGAGGCAGATGTCGCCGTGGTTCGGGTCGTGGGGCCATGGAGTGCTGGCGGGACTGTTTGTTGTGGTGACCTGCGCGATTCTGAATATCGCCGGAATTCGCGTGGTGGGAATTACTTCGCTGTGGCTGTTCTTTCTGCTCTCGGCGCCGTTTGCAGTGATTGTGGTAATGGCGCCGTTTAGAGTGGGAGCTTTTGCAAACGGACATGGTGCGACGGAAGCGACAGGCCTGGGCTTGGTGGGCGGCGTACTTGTGGCGATGTGGAACTACATGGGTTGGGACAACGCGTCGACGGTCGCGCAAGAGGTGGAGAGGCCGCAACGGACGTATCCGAGAGCGATGATCGCGGCGGTCGTGCTGGTTACACTCACATATGTGCTGCCGTTCCTGGCGGTGTACTTGATGGGGATTCCGTCTTCGGCATTCGAAGCAGAGGGTGCATGGGCCACGGTTGCGGGATTGCTTGGTGGGAAGATTCTAGGATTCGAGTGGTTGCGTTTCCTGATTGTCATTGGCGGAATGATGAGCGCGTTCGGGATGTTCAACGCGCTGGTGATGAGTTACTCAAGGCTGCCGCTGGCGATGGCGCGGGACGGAATGCTGCCGAAGGTGTTCGCGAAAACGAGCGCAAAGACGCATGCGCCGTGGGTGGCGATTTTGGCGTGCGCGGCATGCTGGGCATTGTGCCTGGGCTTCGAATTCGAGAGGCTTGTCACGCTAGACATTATGTTGTATGGCGCCAGCTTGATGCTGGAGTTCGTGACGCTGGTGGTGCTGCGGATTCGCGAACCGGAATTGAAACGCGGGTTCAAGGTGCCGGGTGGATTGGCCGGAGCAATTACGTGCGGTATATTTCCGCTGCTGCTGATGAGCCTGGCAATGGTGAAGAGCGGAAGCGAAACTATCCTGGGGATGAATGGCCTGGTTTTCGGCGGGATCATTATCGCGGGCGGGGTCGTACTGTATTGGACGACTAAGCCCTTGCGGCGATCGGTGATTGCTCCGGCTGCCACGCCGAACGCGGCTTACGGCGACTAAGCTACGGCGCGGCGGGCGCGCTGCTGGTATACTCCACAGTTCAATCCGATACTTTTTTCCATCAGGAGACCTGAATTGAAAAACCTGCGAAGGCTCTTGCCATTCCTGCTTGTGGCTGTTGCGGTTGTGTGTCTGCACGCGAAAGGCGCGGCGCTGGCACAGGAGGCGTCGAATGCCGCGCCACGATTCGATCAAAAATTCTTTGGCGGAATGCATTGGCGGATGATCGGGCCGTTTCGTGCGGGCCGTTCTCTGGCGGTGACGGGTGTGCGCGGGCAGGCGGACGTTTATTACTTCGGGTCGGTGAACGGAGGAGTTTGGAAGACGAACGATGCGGGGCGGACGTGGAATCCAATCTTTGATGCGGAGCCGGTCGGCTCGATTGGGGCGATTGCAGTGGCGCCGTCGAATGCGAATGTGATTTACGTGGGGTCGGGCGAGGCAGATATGCGCTCGAGCATTTCGTCGGGAAACGGAATGTACAAGTCGATGGACGCGGGAAAAACCTGGGAGCGGATTGGACTGGAAGATTCGCGTCACATTGCGCGGATTTTGGTTGACCCGAGCGATCCGGAGAAAGTTTATGTGGCGGCGCTGGGGCATGCTTACGGGCCGAACAAGGAGCGGGGAGTCTTTCGTTCTGCCGATGGCGGGAAGACATGGCAGCAGATTCTTTTTAAGGATGAAAATACGGGCGCGATCGATCTGGCGATGCAGCCGGGAAATCCGAAAGTAATGTTCGCGGCGTTGCTGCAAACGCGGCGGCCGCCGTGGAGCATTTATCCGCCTTCAAAAGGGCCGGGCACGGGGCTTTATCGCTCGACCGATGGCGGGGATCACTGGGAGCAATTGACGGGACACGGATTGCCTTCGGAAGAGCTGGGGCGGATGGGGATTGCGTTTGCGCCGAGCAATCCGAAACGGATTTATTTAATTGCGGATGCGAAAGAAGGCGGGATGTACCGCTCGGATGACGGCGGAGAAAATTGGGAGCGCGTCTCGAAGGATCCGCGAATTTGGGGACGCGGTTGGTACTTCTGCGAAGTGAGCGTGGATTCGAAAGATCCCGACACGCTGTATGTACCGAACACTTCGATGTATCGATCACGCGATGGCGGAAAAACGTGGACAGCGATTAAAGGCGCCCCGGGCGGAGACGATTATCACCAACTGTGGATCGATCCGGACGATCCGCAGCGAATGATCCTGGGTTGCGATCAAGGCGTGATCGTATCGCGGAATGGCGGGGAAACCTGGAGCTCGTGGTACAACCAGCCGACGGCGCAGCTTTATCACGTTGCCACGGACAATCGCTTTCCCTACTGGGTTTATGCAGCGCAGCAAGATAGCGGAGCAGTGGCCGTGGCGAGCCGAGGCTACTCCCGCGCGCTGAATTTCATGGACTGGCGGCCGATGGAAGCGGGCGGCGAGAGCGATTACACCGCGCCCGATCCGGACCATCCGGACATTATCTATGGCGGAACCGTGGCGCGGCAGGATTTTCACAACGAGCAAGTGCAGCAGATGCCGCCGACGCTTCTGTATCCCGCCGAGTACAGGAAAACATGGACGGTGCCGCTGGTGTTTTCGGAAATTGAGCCTCACGTTTTGTACTTCAGCGCGCAAATTTTGTTTCGCACGGCGGACGGCGGAAATACCTGGCAGAAGATCAGCACCGATCTGACGCGGGACGATCCAGGAGTGCCGCCAAATTTAGATGCGGCGACGGCCGCGGACGCAGCGACCTCAAAACGGCGCGGCGTGATTTATACGATTGCGCCCTCGCCTTTACATGCGGGAGAGATATGGGTCGGAACGGATGACGGGCTGGTACAACTGACGCGCGATGAAGGGAAGACATGGAAAGACGTGACGCCGCCGGAAGTGACGCCGTGGAGCAAGGTGACGCACATGGTCGCGTCGCATTACGTGGATGGCGAGGCTTACGCGGCGGTCGACCGTCACCGGCTGGATGATTCGCGGCCGTACTTGTACCGAACGAAAGACTTTGGGAAAACGTGGCAAATAGTTTCGAACGGGATTCCCGACGGAAGTTTTCTGAATTGCGTGCGCGACGATCCGAAAGTACGCGGGATGCTTTATGCATGCACAGAGCAGGGCGTTTATATTTCTTACGACGATGGCGATAACTGGACGCCGCTGCAATTCAACCTGCCATCAACTTCGGTGCGCGATTTGGTGGTGCATGGCGATGATCTGGTGATCGCCACGTTCGGACGGTCGTTCTGGGTGCTGGACGACATCACTCCGCTGCAGCAATGGAGCGCGAAGGTGGCGAACGCGGATGCGTGGCTCTTCGAGCCACAGACGACGTATCGCGTGCGGCCGGGTGCGGATGAAGGGACGCCGTTTCCACTGGATGAACCGCAAGCGGACAATCCGCCGACTGGCGCGGTACTGGATTACTACTTGAAGGAAAAGCAGACGGAACCCGTGCAACTCGAAATTTATGACGCGGCCGGAAAATTGGTGCGGCGCTATTCGAGCGCGGACGAGGTGCAAAAAACGAATCCGGACCAAATCGACATCCCGATGTATTGGGTCCATGACGCGGAGCCGCCTTCGGCGGAGGCGGGGATGCACCGGTTCGTGTGGGATTTGCGGTATGCGTTTGCGGGAGCGCGGCGGAGATCTCGGCGAGGAGGCGGCGGGCCGCTGGCGGTGCCGGGACGATACACGGTGAAGTTGACGGCGGCGGGAAAGACGATGGCCGCACCGCTGGTGCTGAAAATGGATCCACGCGTGAAGACGAGCACCGCGGATTTGGAGCGGCAATTCTTGCTGGCTTCGAAACTGGCGGCGGGCGTTGGGGAGTTCTCCGCGGCGGCGCAGAAGGCCGACGATTTGCAAAAGCAGATTGCGGCGCGAACTAAAGAAGCGGCGGGAAACGGGGAGCTTGCCACAGCACTGACGGACTTGCAGAAGAAAATTAGCGAAGTTGCTGGCTCAGGAGCCGGCGGCGGCTACGGATTTTTTGGCTTTTCCGTGCCGGGAGCGGAGCCAACGACGCTTAGACAAGTATCGACGGCCTACGGAGCGTTGATGGGGATCGTGGAAAGCGCGGATATGGCGCCAACGGCGGACGCCGCGGCAGCGAGCGAGAAATGGGAAACAGCGGGGAAAGCAACGCTCTTGCGATGGCAGGCGATTCAAACGAAAGAATTAACGCGGGTGAATTCCTTGCTTGAGAAAGAACACTTGCAACCGCTGAATGTGGTGGAAGCGGGAAAGCCCCGTTCTTGATTGGAGAGTGCACTCGAGAGATATCGCCGGGTCTAGGACAAAGTCGTTCAATATCATGGAGAAACCCGAACGCGACATTTGGGCGGGACGCGGGTTATATAAAAGTAAGAATAAGGGCGCCAGCCCAGAAGAGGACTCTCCATGAATAGGAATATCATTACGAAGCAAATAATGGTTGCCGCCGGATTTGTGGCGCTGACCTTTGCGCCGGGAATCAGCCGCGCACAGGACACCGCCCAGCCGCCGGCGCAGGATCAAAGTCAGGCGGCGCCCGCCGCACCAGCGCAGCAAACAGCCAAAAGGCATGGCGCAATGCAAGGGTTGAACCTGGCAGAAGACCAGCAGACAGCGATGAAAAAAATCCACGAGTCGACAAAGGCGAAGGTGGAAGCTTTGAAGCAAGACGAATCGCTGACGGCGGACCAGAAGGCGGCGCAGATTCATCAGCTGCGGCGCAGCGCGCGCGTGGAGATGGCGAAGTTGTTGACTCCAGAACAGCGCCAGCAAATGCGGGCGAACGTGCGGGCGATGCGAGCCGCGCGACGGGAACAACAGCAACAACCGCCAGCAGCGCAACCGCAGGGGTGATTGGGGCGCGAGTTTTGGTGCGGTCCGATTTATGGGAACCACGGTGCAATCGGCTGAACCAAGGTCGCAATAACCAGGAATGAAGGGACGGTTTAAGAGACCGTCCCTTTTTCGTATGGGGATCGGTTCGAGCGGCGCGGAAAAGCGGATAGATTTGGTATGCTGCTCGACGTGGGAATTATCTTTCGAATGAGTGGGCGCGCTCGTGTGCGGGGCAGTCTTCGGATGGGCGCGCTTTTTTTGGTAGTTCTTCTGGGAGCCGCGGCACTGAGTTTTTCCTCACAAGTGCCTGCGCAAACTCCGCCCGCAACCCCCGCGGCACAACAACCGAATCCTCAAACGCCTCCTGCCGCGGCGTCGCCCTCATCGACAACGCCTTTACTACAAACGATTCCACCGCCACCGCCGCGTGCGGGGTTGAACATTGTGGTTCTTGATCCGGCGCACGGAGGCACAGATCCAGGTGCGCGTGGAACAGGCGGCATGCGCGAAAGCGAAATCGTGCTGGACTTTGCGGCGCAGGTGAAGAAAGCGCTTGAAGCGCAGGGCTTTCAAGTGTTGCAAACGCGTCAGGGAGACGAAGATCCTTCCTTTGACGACCGCTCGGCGATGGCCAATGCGCAAACAGGAGCGGTGTTCGTGACATTGCATGTCGGTTCGACGGGACTGCCGGGCACGGTGCGCGTGTACGTTTATTCGGATTTGCCGACGTCGACGGACGCGGGCGGACTGATTCCATGGGGCCGCGCGCAGGCACCGTTCGAAGGATTGAGCAGAAAGTTGGGCGATTTGGTGCAGGGGTTGCTGGCGCAGCGCTTCAAGGGATCGCCGAGTACGGCGGAAACGGCGGCGGTGAGGCAATTGCGAACGACGGCGGCGCCAGCGATCGCGGTGGAAGTTTCGAGCGTCGTTGTGGAAGATCGCGCGGCGCTGGATCAAATGGCCCCGGCCGTGGCGGACGCAATCGCGATTGGAGTGGCGGAGTTCCGGCCGTCTTATGTGGTACCGACCGCGAGCGGAGGAACGCCGTGACGGCGCGCTGGATCCGGTGGCTCGTGGGCGTGCTTTGTGTGGCGGTGATCGTGGGAGTGTTTTACTTTCCGATCCTGCGGCGGCGCTTGGAGCGGACCGCGAAGTTGCAGCAACAAAGTGTGGAGCAAGCGCGGCGCCAATTGACGCAACCAATTACGGCTAATCCCGGCGAGCCGCGAGTTAGAGTGAAATTATTTTGGGCGTCGGGAAATGGGGACGGGACGCTGGCCTCCGCGACGGTGGAATTGCCGCTTTCGAGCGATCCGGTGCTGCGAGCAAAGGAAGTGCTGAACACGCTGCTGGCGGGGCCTGTGGATGCGGATTTAAGGACATTGCCGCCGGACGCGGTGTTGCTCGCGTTTTATTTGTTGCCGGATGGGACGGCCGTGGCGGATTTTTCCGAGGCGCTGGCGACGGAGACGCCGTCGGGAATTCAGAGCGAGCAAATGGCCGTGGATTCGATTGCACGGACGTTAGAAGCGGATGTGCCAAAAATCGAGCGGCTGAAGATTTTGATTCATGGGCAGGAAGTCGAGACGCTCGCTGGGCATTTGGATTTGACGGGAACTTTTCTGGTGGATACGAGAGCCGCGCTAGTTGCGCCCCCAGTGGCAACCCCCGCAGCGGCGCCAGCGACTGACAAGCCCGCGACGACACCCACGACCACACGGAAGCCAGGCACGGGACGTTGACATCCGATGGCTGGCTCGGCAAACTGACGCAGCCTAAGCGGAACCGCGAAAGATCTTTTTGAAACGCAATTGTGACAGGAGGAAAAGTGCGAGCTGATGGACGCGGCCCGGACCAGATGCGCCCGTTGAAACTTACGCCGGATTTTATCTCGACGGCGGAAGGGAGCGTGCTGATCGAGCTCGGAAGTACGCGCGTGATTTGCACGGCAACCGTGGACGATGGCGTGCCGGGATTTTTGAAAGGAAGCGGCAAGGGCTGGGTGACGAGCGAGTACGGAATGTTGCCGCGAGCAACGGAGGAACGGACGCCGCGCGAAGCGACTCGCGGCAAACAATCCGGGCGCACGCTGGAGATTCAGCGGTTGATTGGGCGATCGCTGCGAGCGGTGACAGATCAGGAGGCGCTGGGCGAGCGCACGGTGTGGATCGATTGCGACGTGATTCAGGCGGACGGCGGGACAAGAACAGCTTCGATAACGGGAGCATTTCTAGCGCTGGCGCTGGCGTTCGAACGACTGGTGGCCGCGGGAATTTTGAAAAGTTCTCCGCTGATTGATACGGTGGCTGCAACCAGCGTGGGGATTGTCGATGACCGCGCGCTGCTGGATTTGGCGTATGAAGAAGATTCGCGCGCGGAAGTGGATATGAACGTGGTGATGACGGGCAGCGGGCATTTTGTGGAGATTCAGGCGACGGCAGAGGGCCGTCCGTTTAGTGGGAGCGAAATGCAGGACCTGTTGGCATTAGCCGCTGCTGGCATTCGGCGGCTGACGGATGAGCAGCGTGCGGTATTGCCGGTTAAATTCAGTGCGCGCACACGGTAAGTTGTATCTGGCGTCGTCCAATCCGGGAAAACTCGGGGAATATCGCGCGTTGGCGGCGACAGATGGGCTGGGTGTCACCGGCGCGCACGATAGGTGCGCAGACATCGAGCTGCAGCCGGGCTTCGACGCTATGCCTTCGTTCGAAGAGGACGCGCCAACATTTGCTGAAAATGCCGCGGGAAAGGCGCTGCATTATTCGCGCCTTGCGGAAGGATTTGTGTTTGCGGACGATTCCGGGTTGGTCGTGCCCGCGCTCGGGGGAGCGCCCGGAGTTCGTTCGGCGCGTTATGCGGGGGCAAGCGCGATGGATGCCGAGAGAATCGCGAAGTTACTTGGCGAGCTTCACGAGAAGAAGAATGCGGAGCGGTCGGCTTATTTTGTCTGCGCGATTGCTCTGGCGGAGCGCGGGAGGGCAATCGCCATTGTCACGGCGCGCGCGGATGGAAAAATTTTGGAAGTGCCGCGAGGGAGCGGCGGATTTGGTTACGACCCGGTGTTTTACTTCCCGGCCCTCCAGAAAACGTTCGCGGAGCTTTCGCGAGAAGAAAAAAACCAGCACAGCCATCGCGGGAAGGCATTTCGGAAGTTGCTTAGCACGTTTAGCGTTTACTAGTCGAGGTCCGGCGCCCAGCGCGCTTTCACTAAGATGGGGACGGCTTAAAGGATGAATCCAGCAGCCAAGGATGCCTGTCCCGTCGTGTGTGATATTCTTGCGCTCCATGGCGACCGAAAAAGCAAAGCCCAAAAAGAAAAATAAGTCAGCCAAGAAGCCAGCTCTGAAAAAGGCCGAGCGATCCGCGAAGCGCGCAGGACCTGCGAATAAATCTGCCGCGGGAGCCGACCCTAAGCGTGTTGCGGCGATTCTCGCAAAGCTGGACGAAGCCTATCCGGACGCAACCTGCGAGTTGAAGCATGAGAATGCGTTTCAGCTCCTGATCTCGACGATTCTTTCCGCGCAGTGTACCGATGTTCGTGTGAATCAAGTGGCGGAAATGCTTTACAAAAAGTATCCAACGCCGGAAGCGTTCGCGCACGCGAATCCCTTGGAGTTGGAGCAAGACATAAGGCCCACGGGATTTTTCCGTAACAAAACCAAGTCAATCATGGGAGCGAGCAAAGCGATTCTCGAACATTTCGCAGGGCAAGTGCCGCGCACTATGGAAGAAATGCTGACTCTGCCGGGCGCCGCGCGCAAAACGGCGAACGTAGTGCTCGGCACGGCGTACGGCATCGCCAGCGGAATCGTCGTAGATACGCACGTGATTCGCATTTCGAACCGTCTGGATTTGACGCGGAACGAAGACCCGAAAAAAATCGAGATGGACTTGATGCGGGTGATCCCCAAAGAGAAGTGGATCAAGTTTTCGCACCAGATTATCTGGCACGGCCGCCGCGTTTGCCAGGCGCGCAAGCCGAAATGCGTGGAATGTAATCTCGAGCAGATTTGCTACTCGAAAGACAAGACGATCTAGCCGCGGCTGCGGCTGAGACTGCCCAAGGGCCAGTGCTTTCACGTATCATGCAGCCATGCGGATTTTGCTAGTGGAAGACGACCCGGGCGTGCGCAGGTTCGTCGTCAAAGGACTGCGCGAACAAGCCTACGCAGTGGACACCTCCTCGACCGGCGAAGATGCGCTGTATCAGGCGGACATCAACGAGTACGACCTGATTATTCTGGATGTCATGATTCCCCCGCCCGACGGATTTGAAGTCTGCCGCAGTCTGCGCAAGTCCGGCAAACGGATGCCCATCCTCATGTTAACCGCGAGGGACGCCGTCGAAGATCGAGTGAGCGGGCTCGATCACGGTGCCGACGACTACCTGACCAAGCCTTTTGAGTTTCGCGAACTGCTCGCGCGGCTGCGTGCCTTGTTGCGCCGTTCGACGGAATTGCATCCACCTCGGCTCAGTGTGGGAGAGCTGGAGTTGGACACTGCGGCACAGAACGCGATGCTGGGTGGAGACGCGATTTCGCTGACGCACAAGGAATATGCCCTGCTCGAGTATCTGGTCCGCAACGCGGGGCGAGTCGTGAGTCGTGCGGAAATCGCTGAACACGTTTGGGACGAGAGCTTCGACCCGTTTTCAAACTTGATCGAGGTTTATATCAACCGGCTCCGGAGGAAAATCGATCCGGACGGACACTCGGGGCTTTTGCAGACCCGTCGAGGCGCAGGCTACATCTTGAAATCAGCCGAGGACGCTGACCCGGGAGGGCGCGTACAACCGGGCGGCGCGCAAGGCAAAGCCAATGCTTCGGACCGCAAGAAACATGCTTGATTCCGTTCGAGTCCGGCTGACGGTTTGGTATTCGGCAGTTCTCGCGGTTGTGCTCATCCTAGTGTCCGCAACTACTTACTTCATCGTCCGAAGAACATCCATGCAACGCACGGATGCGGACTTGGCGGTGCTGGCCGATTCGTTCCTTGCGACTTTTCAGGCGGAATTAGCAGACGCGGGAAATACGCAAGCTTCCGCGATTTTGTCGGCGGCACACCAGGCGATGATCGAGCATCGCACGGACACCGATTTCTTTATCGTGCTGGACCCGAACGGCAAAATCCTTGCCGCCTCAAATGATGTTGCCGCCCCAGGCGCAAAATCCGATGCGTGGGTAACTCGCGCTTTGGTAAGTAGTGAATTTCAGCAATTTGCTAGAGCGAGCGGCAGCACGGAAGCCAGTCTGCAAACAATTCATGGAGCAGGACCGCGGTTGCGGGCGTACTCACGTCACTTTCTGGCGAACGGCGACACGTACTCGCTGGTTCTTCTTCATCTCCTGCACGCGCAAAATGAAACGCTGGAAACCATTCGGCTGACGTTTACGTGGATGATTCTTGTGGGTCTACTGCTCGCTGGCACCGGGGGATATTTTTTGGCGAGAAAAAGTTTGGCTCCGGTCATCGAAATGGGAGCGCACGCGCGCCGCATCGGAGCCACCAATTTGCACGAGCGGCTTCCCGTTCTTAACGCCAACGATGAGCTCGGGCAGTTGGCCACGACCTTCAATGATCTTCTGGACCGCCTCGACCAATCCTTCGAGCGGCAGCGGCGTTTCATTGCGGACGCTTCTCACGAATTGCGAACGCCGCTGGCAATCCTGCGTGGTGAGGCCGAGGTCGCGATGTCTCAGCCCGGACGAAATGCGGAGGACTATCTCGAATCGCTGCGGATTCTTCACGAAGAAACGTCGCGGCTCACTCGAATTGTCGAAGACCTCTTTACCCTTACGCGCGCCGACTCGGGGCAATATCTTTTGTCACCCGAAGACCTCTATCTCGAAGAAGTGGTGGCCGACTGCGCGCATTCTGCCCGAACTCTCGCGCGCGAAAAAAATATAGAGCTCACCGTCGAGGCTTCCTCCGAATGCCTTTTGCGCGGGGACTCCGCGCTTCTTCGGAGGAT
The DNA here is from genome assembly GCA_963767755.1 of uncultured Acidobacteriota bacterium. Taxonomy (GTDB): domain Bacteria; phylum Acidobacteriota; class Terriglobia; order Acidiferrales; family UBA7541; genus Acidiferrum. Next base: position 142,723 of record CAVYFO010000031.1, read on the forward strand.
GATTCTGAATCTCCTGGATAACGCCATCAAGTACACGGCCGAAGGCGGACGCGTAAAAATTGCCTGTGTCGCGGCAAACTCCGAATGCACGGTCCAGGTCAAGGATACAGGCCCTGGAATACCCCAGGATTTACAGGGCCGCATTTTCGAGCGCTTCTTCCGCGCCGATCCCGCGCGCTCGCGTTCGGGGCGCGAAGGAGGCGCCGGCCTCGGACTTTCCATCGCTCTCTGGATCGCCCAAGCACATCACGGGCGGCTGGAATTGGTGCACTCCGATGCAACGGGCAGTCATTTCGCGGTTTATCTTCCGCGGCCGGCGGTTGCAGCTAAAGTCGCCGATTAATCGTCTGTTTATCTCATGACCTTTACATTCACAGGAGCGGAACGTGAAGGCTTGCGGCCGCACTAGAGAACTTCCGTGAAAACATTTCTACTTTCTAAGCGACCGGTGGTTACTGCGCTCATCGTGCTTGTCGCGGGCTCCTGTCCGGCAGCAGCCCAGCAACCCAATAATCCGGTCCCAAAGCTAATTGCATCGAGTACTCTGAAAACAAGCGCGCCTGCGAATCAGAATTCAAGCGCTTCCCCCACCAGTGCCCCATTGCGCCTCACCCTTCAAAACGCTTTGGACCGCGCCCGAATCAACAGCGCTCAGTTCCAATCCGTGCAAACCGACGCAGCTCTAGCGCGTCAGGATCGCTACCAAGCCGGCGCCGCCCTGCTCCCCAGCGTGACGTACAACAACCAAGTGCTTTACACCCAAGCGGCGGCCGCTCCAGTGGCTGCGGAGACCAAAGTTCCAGTGCTGTACATTGCGAATAACGCGGTCCACGAATACATCAGCCAAGCCAATGTGCACGAAACCATCGACCTTGCAGGGATCGCAGCTTTTCACCGTGCCTCCGCCACTGCCGCACTTGCTCGCGCGCGCGCAGAAATCGCCTCGCGCGGGCTGGTCGTCACCGTCGTTCAGAGCTACTACACGTTGGCCGCCGCGCAACAAAAATGGGAAACCGCGCGTAAAGCTGCGCAAGAAGGTGACGATTTTCTAAAACTGACTCAAGAGCTCGAAAAAGGCGGAGAAGTTGCGCACGCCGACGTGATTAAAGCTGACCTGCAAGCCCAGGATCGCCACAGACAGTTCCAGGAAACTCAACTCGCGTTCTTGAACGCCCGCCTCGATCTCGCCGTTCTGATTTTTCCGGACTTCAACGATAATTTCGAGCTCGCCGATGATCTTCACGCCAGCATCCCGCTGCCGACTCTGGACGAGGTCAAACAGCGCGCTGCTCAGGAAAACCCCGAAGTCCGCGCCGCTCTAGAAGCCACCCGCGCGGCCGGAGACGATGTCACCGCTGCCCGCGCCGGTTACGTGCCGGCCCTCGGCCTCGACTACTGGTATGGAATTGACGCGCCAAACTTTGGCGTCAATTTCCCGACGAGATTCAATAGCCTGCAATATTCAAATGTTGGGTCCTCGGTCAGCGCGACGCTTAATATTCCGATTTGGAATTGGGGTGCAACGCAAAGCCGCGTCAAGCAAGCCGAACTTCGCCGCGCCCAAGCAAAACGCGAACTGTCTTTCACACAACGCAAGCTTCTGGCGGAAATCCAATCTCTCTATGCGGAAGCGGACACGGCCATGAACGAGCTGGCAGGCTTGAGCCGTTCCGCTGATCTCGCTGCGGAAAGCCTCCGGTTAACGACTCTGCGCTATAAGAATGGCGAATCCACCGTGCTCGAAGTCGTTGATGCGCAGACGACCGCAGCGCTAGCGAACAACGCCTATCAGGACGGAGCCGTGCGCTACCGCGTCGCGCTGGCCAATCTGCAAACTTTGACAGGAGTGCTGACAACTCCATGAAACTGGTAACAACGAGTTCTCCTCGAAAGTTTCTCCGTCCGATAACGGCCACATATGCCGTTTTCGCCGCGCTGCTTTTCGTCGGCTGCAGCCAAACCGAAAAAGAGCAGGAGCCGCTCGTCTCCGTGCAAGTCACACCAGCGAAGCGCGGCCCAATTTCCCAAGTCATCTCATCGGAAGCTATCGTCTTCCCTCTGGAACAGGCCGTCGTTTCGCCAAAAATCACGGCGCCCATCACCGAATTCAAAGTGCAACGCGGGAGCCACGTAAAAAAAGGCCAATTGCTGGCAGTCTTGGAAAATAAGGACCTCGCCGGCCAAGCAGAAGCGAGCAAAGGTAATTTTGAGCAGGCCGAAGCCGGTTACGTCACTTCCGTCGATGCCACGATTCCGCAACAAATGCAAAAAGCCGAGCTCGACGCCGCGGCGGCAAAGGCCGCCTTTGACGCCGCGCAAAAAATATACGACAGCCGCAAAGAACTTCTACAGCAGGGCGCGATTCCGCAGCGCGAAGTGGAGGCCGCCAGCGTTGCGCTAGCCCAAGCGCGAAGTGTGAACGACGTAGCGCAGAAGCAGCTCGCCGACTTGCACCGCGTGGGTAATGAGCAAGCGGTGAAATCCGCGCACGGTTCCCGGCTCTCCGCCGAAGGGCAGATGCGCAGCGCAGAAGCCATTCTCAGTTACTCCGAAATTCGCAGCCCGATTGACGGCGTCGTGACCGACCGTCCCTTGTATCCTGGCGATCTCGCGACCGCCAACCAACCGCTCCTCACCGTGATGAATTTGAGCAGGCTCATCGCCAAGGCCCATGTTCCTCAATCAGAAGCCGCCGCACTAAAAGTAGGAAATCCAGCCGAGCTCAAAGTGAAAGGTTTGGACGAACCAGTAAAAGGCCACGTCACCCTTGTGAGCCCCGCACTTGATCCAGGCAGCACCACCATCGAAGTCTGGGTCGAAGCATCCCATTTCAACTCCGCGCTGAAACCCGGCATGACCGTGGAAGTCTCCATGACTGCCAAGACCCTGAACGATGCCATCGTCGTTCCCGCAAGCGCCGTCTTCAAAAATTCAGAAGGCGGAACGGATTACGTGGTTCTGGCGGGCGCGGACAAGCAGGCTCACTGGAAAACGGTCGAGATCGGCATCCGCAATGGCGACGATGCACAAATCGTCAGCGGCATCAACGCGGGCGATCCGGTCATCACTTCCGGCGGTTACGCCCTTCCCGACGAAACCAAAATCAAAATCGAAGCTGCCGCTCCACCGGAAAAAGATGCAGACGACAAAACGGGACCGACTGAAAAAGATAGCAAGCCAAACGGCTCCGCCAAACCCGACGACAAGGACAAGGACTAACCGCGCATGGAGCCACAGTCCGAGTCGCAGAAATCTGAGCAAGCCGCCCAAGAAAACCTGCCCTGGTTTCGGCGCTTGTCGCACCCAATTCTTTTTTTGATCGTCAGCCTGGCCCTGGTCGGCGGCTATTTGGCATTCTCGATTCCCGTTTCAGTTTTTCCCAGTACGGATTTCCCGCGAGTGGTCATAGGTGTGGACAATGGCGTCATGCCCATCGACCAAATGTTCGTCACGATCACTCGTCCCCTCGAGGAAGCCGTCAACAGCATTCCCGGCTTGCAAAAAGTCCAATCCATAACCAGCCGCGGCTCCGCCGAGGTCGATCTCTTCTTCGACTGGAACAGCGACATGATCCTCACGCTTCAGCGCGTCGATGCTCTCGTCGCGCGCCTGCAAAGCGAACTCCCGCCAACGGCAAAAATTGACACGCACCGCCTGACCTTCGCCGTTTTTCCCATCATCGGCTACAGCTTGACCTCGGACACCATTCCCCAAAATAAGCTTTGGGAAATCGCCACCTACGACCTCAAACCGCGCATCAACCGCCTCGACGGCGTCGCCACCGTCATCATTCAAGGCGGCCGCGTCCCAGAATTTCAGGTTATGCCCGATCCCGTCCGCCTTCTCACCGCCGGCGTCACCGTCTCGGACATCCTCGATTCCGTTCGCCGCACCAATCTGATCGATTCTCCCGGCCTGATCGAGAACGGCCATCAGCTCACTCTCAGCCTAATCAGCGGTCAGGTCAGCACTCCGGAGCAGCTCGGGCAAATCGTCGTAAAGACTTCTCCCGCTGGCGTTCCAATTCGCCTTGGAGACATCGCGTCCATCGGCCCGTCGGTTGCTCCCACGTACACCATCGTCACCGCCGACGGCAAACCCGCCGTCCTGCTCAATGTGAATCGCCAGCCGGAAAGCAACACGCTGGCGGTAGCCAACGAAGTGCACTCGCTCATCCAGGAACTCGCGCCCACGCTGCCGCCTGGCGTTCATCTAGAGCCCTTTTACGACCAATCCACCATCGTGCACGACTCCATCGCCAGCGTTCGCGACGCCGTGCTGCTCGGAATTATTCTTTCCTCCATCATCCTGGTCTTGTTCTTACGCGACTGGGGAACTTCGCTGGTCGCCGGGTTGGTCATTCCCGTCACGCTCCTGATCACTTTCATCGTTCTAAAAGTGACGAACCAAAGTTTCAACCTCATGACTCTCGGCGGTCTCGCCGCCGCCGTCGGTCTCGTGATCGACGACGCCATCGTCGTCCTCGAAAATATCGTCCTCCACCGCGACGCCGGCCAAAACCGTTATCAGGCCATTCAAAGCGCTCTGAAAGAATTGACCAAGCCGCTGATCGGCTCGACCATCACGCCAATCGTCGTATTCCTCCCGCTCATTTCCACAACCGGCGTCACCGGAACCTTTTTCCGCGCATTGGCAATCACCATGACCGTATCGCTTATCACTTCGCTCGGTCTTGCGATGTCCTGGACTCCAGCGCTGAGCCAATATCTGGTGCGCCGCAAAGAAACTGCCGCCCCGACAACTTCCGCCGAAGGCCCCGACATGGCCGCTTTGCTCGCTGCGGAAGAAGCCCACCTTTCCGGTTTCTTCGGCCGCATCGTCAACTTCTATACCCGCGCAATGCGAGTCATCATAAAACGTCCCTGGACACTCGCTGCCAGTTCGGTGGTAATCATTATTCTTTCTTTCGTATGTTACAACTTCCTTCAAACTGACTTTCTGCCCGAGATGGATGAAGGCGGATTTATTCTGGATTACTTCACTCCCGCGGGCAGTTCCCTCGCTGAGTCCAACCGAATCCTTCTGCACATCGAGAAAATCTTGCGTTCCACTCCGGAAGTCGAGAACACTTCGCGCCGTACCGGCTTGCAGTTGGGCTTGGCCGCCGTCACCGAAGCAAACAATGGCGATTTCACCGTAAAACTGAAAAAGGACCGCGAACGCGGCATCGACGAGGTCATTGCCGACGTCAGATCGAAGATCACCAAGAGCGAGCCGGCGGCGGACGTCGAATTCGTCCAGCTCCTCCAGGATATGATTGGCGATCTGACGAGTCAGCCCGAACCCATCGTCATCAAACTTTTTTCGCAAGACGGCAAGCTGCTAAACGACACGGCCCCGCGCGTCGCCGACGCCATTGGAAAAGTCCATGGCGTGGTTGACGTCCTCAACGGCGTCGAAAACGTTGTCAGCGGGCCGGCGGTCACCTTCCAGGTGAACCCTGCCGTCGCCGCTCGCGCCGGCTTCACTCCCGAAGAAATAGCTCTCGACGCCTCCGCTGTGCTCGAAGGCGAGCCGGCTACCACACCCGTCATTCTAAACGATCGCGCATACACGATCCGTGTTCGCTTCCCCGATCGCAATCGCTCTTCGCTTGATAGCATGACCAACACCCTCCTCACCAGTTCCACGGGCCACACCGCAACGCTCGGTTCGCTTGCAACCATTTCAGTCGACCCTGGTGAGACCGAGATTCGACGCGAAAATTTGCAGCGCCTGGTGGAAGTAACGGCGCGCCTGGAAGGTGTCGACCTCGGCACGGGCATTCCCGCCGTACAAAAAGCCGTCGGCGATTTGCACTTGCCTTCTTCCATCCGCGTCGAGTATGGCGGACTCTACGAGGAAAACAGACAATCCTCCCGAGCTCTGTTTATCGTTTTGTTGCTCGCCCTCGTCTTCCTCTTTGCCGTGCTCCTTTTCGAGTTCTCTACTTTCTCCGCGCCGACCGCCATCCTCGCCTCCGCCGTTCTCTCCACCTTCGGTGGTTTTCTCGCCCTGCTTATTACCAACACCAGCTTCAACGTCGCCTCTCGCATGGGCATGATTATGGTCATCGGCATCGTCGCCAAGAACGGCATTTTGTTGCTCGATGCCGAGCAGCGTTTCCGCGATCTGGGATTCTCTCCGGAGGAAGCGATGATTCAAGCAGGCCGCCGCCGTTTGCGTCCCATCGCCATGACCGCCATCGCCACGGTCGCGGGCATGTTGCCGCTGGCCTTCGGCATCGGCGCCGGTTCGGAAATGCTGAAACCGCTGGCCATCGTCGTAATCGGCGGTTTGCTAAGCTCGATGGTTTTGTCGCTGGTGTTCACTCCCGCCATCAATTATTTCCTGCACCGCGCTCCACGCTCCGAAATAAAACCCGCCGAAGCCAGCTAGAAGCCGCATTTGACTTAAGCACCAAGCCTTGTCTCAACCAGTTCACTTTGCCGGGCACTCCTAGTAAAGTTAATGGCGGGGATTGATTATTTTCATGCATAAAGCACTGGCGAAGAGCGTGGGACGCATGCCTGGTCGAAACCCGGCAGTTCCACTCAGCAAAAACGAACATCTTCTGCGCTGGGTGGAAAAAATGGCGGAGCTGGCAAGGCCGACCGCAATCCATTGGGTTGATGGCTCCCAGGAAGAAAACGACCTTCTCCTGCGCCAAATGGTCGCGTCAGGCACGCTCACCAAGCTGAACGAAAAGCTCTGGCCAGGATGCTACTACGCGCGCTCGGACGCCAACGACGTCGCCCGCGTCGAGGATCGCACTTTTATTTGCTCGCTCTCCAAAGACACGGCGGGTCCCACGAACAATTGGGAAAATCCCTACGAGATGCGCAAAAAGCTGAAAAACCTTTTCAAAGGCTCGATGCAAGGCCGCACGATGTACGTGCTTCCCTACAGCATGGGCCCGATCGGTTCGCCGATGTCCCAAATCGGCGTCCAACTCACGGATTCCCCCTATGTCGTCGTCAACATGCGCATCATGGCCCGCATCGGTGTACAGGTTTTTCAGCAAATCGATACCGGCATCCCTCGCGTCGTCCCCTGCATGCATTCGGTAGGCGCCCCGCTAACTGCCGGCCAGAAAGACGTGCCCTGGCCTTGCAACAAAGAAAAATACATCGTCCATTTCCCCGAAACGCGTGAAATCTGGTCCTACGGCTCCGGCTATGGCGGAAATGCGCTCCTCGGTAAAAAATGTTTCGGATTGCGCATCGCCTCGAACATCGCGCGCGACGAAGGCTGGATGGCCGAGCACATGCTCATTCTCGGCGTCGAAAATCCCGCCGGCGAAAAAACTTATGTAGCCGCGGCGTTTCCCAGCGCCTGCGGCAAAACAAATTTCGCCATGCTCATCCCACCCAAAGGCTTCGAGGGCTGGAAAGTTTGGACGGTAGGCGATGACATTGCATGGATCAAGCCCGACGAAAACGGCCTCCTGCGCGCCATCAACCCGGAAGCAGGATTTTTCGGCGTCGCGCCCGGCACTTCCGTAAAAACAAACCGCAACGCCATGGCCACCCTCGCGACAAACTCCATCTTTACCAATGTCGCGCTGACTCCCGAAGGCGGCGTCTGGTGGGAAGGCATGACGGACAGTGCTCCGAAAGAATGCCTCGACTGGAAAGGCCAGAAGTGGACTCCGGAAATTGCGAAAGAAACTGGCGCAAAAGCCGCCCATCCCAATGCGCGTTTCACAGCTCCCGCCTCGCAATGTCCGACGATCGATCCCGCGTGGGAAGATCCCAGCGGCGTGCCCCTCAGCGCCATTATTTTTGGTGGTCGGCGTGCGACAACCATGCCTCTCGTTTTCCAGGCTTTCAATTGGAGCTCCGGCGTCTATATTGGCGCCACCATGGGCTCCGAAACTACCGCAGCCGCCGCAGGAACGGTTGGCAAAGTTCGCCGCGATCCCATGGCTATGCTTCCCTTTTGCGGCTATCACATGGGCGATTACTTCCGCCACTGGATCAAAATGCAGCGCTCGCTTACGCTCACGCCCCGCATCTTTCACGTGAATTGGTTCCGCAAGGATGCCGATGGAAAATTCATGTGGCCCGGCTTCTCGGAAAACATGCGCGTCCTCAAATGGATTGTCGACCGCACTAAGGGCCGCGCCCTCGCTAGAGAGACTCCCATCGGCTGGATGCCCCGCTATGAAGACATGGAGTGGAAAGGCATGGATCTCCCCAAAGAGAGGTTCGACGAGCTACAAAAATTCGAACGCGAAGCCTGGCGCAAAGAAGTCATCGAGCACGAGGAGTTGTTCATCGGCCTTCACGACCACCTGCCAAAAGAAATGGTCTACGAAAGAGAATTGCTGATCTGTAGACTCTAACCAGGCTTGCAGCTAGAAACGCAGCTCGAAGTAAACTAGGTAAGCCGCCAGCGCCAGCCCAAAAAGCACGGTCACAATCGCAACGAGATCGATCACAAAACCCGCAGGCTCGAACCTCCCCGCATTGAGTTGGTCGCGCGTCCGCCGGTATCGTGCCAATCCCGCAAGACAAACGGCCACTCCGCCAAGAATGGCCACAGTCCCAAACCATACGGAAACTCCCGACTCTGGCAAGACACGCCCGTTCCCTTCCAACTGCATCCACTGCCGTATGGCGATCGCAAAACGCCCCAGCGCAAAACCAAATACAACGATGGCCACACCTGTCCGTATCCAAGCGAGAAAGGTCCGCTCATTGGCCAGATGGTCGCGCGCAAGATTGGGGTTGATGCTGCTCGGAGCCAAGGAACGATCCTCAGCTGGTTCGGACATGTCTCCTCCCTTAACTCTCTCTTCTCATCCCCAAAAACATCACCAGCTCCCCGCCCGTGTTTTTCCGCTTTGACACTGTCCGCCATTTGGTAACATCCATTTAGGCATTTTTGTGACTTCTGTTTTGGCGGCAGGTTTGCCGCCCTTTCTATTTTAGAGATCGTAACCTCCGCATACTCGCCCGTGCCCACGCCCCGCGTCCGTTAGTTTTGCTCAGAATTGTACGCGCTCGGCCAAACGCCTGCATCGATAGCGTAGAGTGCTCTGGCTAGTCCCCTCGTATTTGTTTAGCGTCTAGACACTTCTTCTCAAGAATGTAGTTGTCTGCATCCGCGATGCGGTTATTTTGTCGATGTGGCGGAAGAGCATACCGCAGAAAAGATCGCGCAGCTCGAGCAAGAAATTGAAGTATTGAAGAAAGAGAACGAACGTCTGCGGCGGCTGTTGGAAGAGGCGCTACGAGCCGCGAAGCGACAAGCGGCCCCCTTCTCGCGGCAGAAACCCAAAGCCCAGCCCCAAAGACCCGGACGCAAAGCAGGAAAGCAGTATGGGCACCGCTATCGCCGGCCCCTCCCCGATCAAGTCGATGAAATTGTAGAAGTACCACTACCGGCCCGCTGTCCGCGATGCGGAGGCGGGCTGGAAGAGTGCCAGACCGTTTCTCAGTTCCAAACCGAGATTCCGGAACCGCGGGTGCGGCGCATTGAATTTCGCATTTCTGTCGGGCGCTGTAGGCGTTGCCGACGGCGCGTGCAGGGGCGACATCCACGGCAAACCTCGGATGCCCTCGGCAGTGCCTCGTCGCAACTCGGACCGCGAGCGCTGGCGCTGGCTACGCAACTCAATAAAGGTTTAGGACTGCCCTACGGCAAGACGGCCACGGTGCTCCAGCAAGCCTTCGGATTACAGGTGAGTCGCGGCGGCTTGTGCCAGGCCCTGGCGCGGGTGGCGGGTAAAGCGGAACCAACCTATAACGCGTTGGTAGAAGAGGTTCGCCGCAGTGCGAGTGTAACCCCGGACGAAACCGGCTGGAGAGTGGGTGGACAGCTATGGTGGATGTGGGCCTTCAGCACTCCGCAGGTCACCGTCTATAGCATTCAGCCAGGACGCGGATTCGAACAAGCGGCCCTGGTGTTGGGAGCGGACTTTGCAGGATTCTTGGTGCGCGACGGGTGGAGCATCTATCGTCAGTTTATCCACGCTCTGCACCAAACCTGCTTAGCGCACCTGCTGCGGCGCTGTCGGGAGATGATTCTGGTGGCGAGAAGACGGGAAGCGGAATTCCCGCGCAGCATCGAAACCATCTTGCAGGAATCTTTGCAGCTGCGCGATCGTCGTCAGCAACGACAGATCAGCGAACACGGATTAGCGGTGGCCCGGGGAAGGTTGGAAGTGCGGATGGATCGGACCTTGGAACGGCGCTATCGCTCACCGCAGAATCGCCGTTTGGCCAACCATCTGTTACGGGAGCGGGAGGCTCTATTTACGTTCCTGAGCTGTCCCGGTCTGGAAGCGACGAACTGGCGAGCCGAACAGGCCATCCGCCCGATGGTGGTGACCCGCAAAGTCTGGGGCGGGAATCGAACCTCGCGCGGAGCGCACACGCAAAGCATTCTCGTAAGCATTCTGCAAACTTGCCGTCAGCAACTCCGCTCCGCTTCTTCTGTTTTTCAAAAGCTGATCTGTGCTTCTCAGCCCAAGCCTTTGGACTTAACTGTCCCTATGCGCTAAACAAGTACGTCCCCTCAAGCTAGGGCAGCCTCGCAATGCACTCCTTAGCGATGCCTGTAAGCGCCGAAAAAGGCAAGTTTTGATCGCGAGTTATGTTTACTTATAAATTCTTTGTAATCAGTATTTATGGAAAACGCTTGTAACCGTTGATTCTAATTGACTTACAGAATAGCTAACCTGTTTAGAATCAGTGTTTACAAAAAACCGGGGGGTACCGCACAAAACCACCGAGATTCTCTGTTAGAAAAGCGGGCTATTTTACGGCCAGTTCCAGCAGTGCCCCTGCCCCGCTGATGTTTTTCACCAGATCTTCTGCAACTCCATGCCTATGTTGGAGATACGTCGGACTGTTGTGGGAGATCCACACTTTCCCCCCGGCATCCTCCCAAATCAGCGCTTTCAACGGCAGATCGATGGCAATCGTCGGAGAAGCAACCATCAGGGGCGTGCCTCCCTTTGGGCTGCCAAAAAGAATGAGCTGCGTCGGATGCATCTTCAGCCCTATCTTCTCTGCTTCGCCACTGTGATCGACGTGGCAGAAAATCGTCAGTCCTTTTTCTTGCAATATCGACTCAACCCGCTTGAGTGTTTCTGGAACCGAGTAAGGACTGCTAAGATGCACCATCCCATTGTCAGGTGTCGGCGCTGCTGTCGAGGACATATCTGACCTCCTTGGGGATAGCCAATTATTCGGCCAACAACGTCCGGTGCGCCGCGAATCAACCGTGCAGCAAAACAATAGACGGGCGTGCTTTTGCGCAACCGGACTGGCAGCTGGCTCGGGCCTCAATAATCAGGTCCGAGCCAGGCAACACGCGCAAGCAAGAATCACAATAGCCGGTTACTGATTGCTTGCCCGTTTTCTCTTAAAAGTCGCGGACGATTTCCCACAGAAACCAGGTTCGCCGTTCCGTCTGGTCGATCCAGTTTTCGATCAAGCTGGTCGTCGCGACGTCATTGTGTTTTTCGCAAACTTCATGCGCCGCCCGCAAAAATTGCGTAAGTTCGCGGCTGTCTGAGTAAAGTTCCCGAAGCATTTCTTCAGGGCTATTCTTCTCGTTGTTGTTATCTTTCAGCCGCTGGTGCTTCGAGATATCGCTGATGGAGTGAAGCGTGGTCCCGCCAAGTTTGCGCGCGCGTTCGGCCACGTCGTCCGTCATATCGAAGATTTGCTCGGCGTGCTCATCCAGGAGGAGGTGGTAATCGCGAAAATGGCGCCCCGTCATGTGCCAGTGAAAATTCTTGGTCTTCAGATAAAGCGCAAAAACGTCGGCAAGCAGCGGCCGAAGTTCGCTGGTTAACTCCGTAACCGCTTCACAGCTCAGTCCGCTCGTAGTCTCGGCGGCATCTGTTTTTCGGCTCTCCGCCTGGACTGCACCTGCACTATTCTTTGCCATCGCTTCTTTTCTCCCCTCTTCTTCTCTACAGTTGGATGCCAGGGGCCGGCAAACAGGTGTGGGTAAGTATGCAGATTGCATCCCGCCAACTGCCGAACCACGCTCCTTGGGGACGGCACGGGCTGACCAAATACTCGCCTTAGCGAGCAGCCGCAACAACTGCCATTGCTGCGCGACGCGCGCTGCCCGGCGCTCGAACGATAAATGGCAAATTCGATCGGTTCGTACGGCCCGGCCTTATGGATTTGAGCTTTGGCGCTCTCCGTAGCGCAGCTTTGGCGTGAAATAGACGCGCCTTGGCGGCGGATACGGAGATTCCGATCTTCGCTGCCGTTTCTTTCATCGAGTGTTCCTGCAATTGTTGGAACACAATTACTTTGCGAATGGCGGGCCGCAGCGTACTAATTGCGCCATGAAGAATGTTTTCCCGTTCGTTTTGGGCGTAGCGCTTCTCTGGGTTCGGCGCTTGATCGGGCAGCTCCCAGGTCGTTTTTTTCGTATCGGAATCCTCGGAACCATCCATGGATATTTCGAGAGAGCCGCGCTTCTTCCTCAGAATCATCAGCGCGGAATTGATCGCGATGCGCGTCAGCCAGGTCGAAAAGGCAGACCTGCCGTCGAATTCCGCAAGGTGAACGAAAGCCCTCAGGAAGGAATCCTGAAGGGCGTCTTCCGCATCTTCGCGATTTCTGGTAATTCGATACAGGGACCGCAGAATCTTTGGAGAGAGCCGTTCGCACAGAGTGTCAAAAGCCACCGTTTGGCCATACTTGGCGGCTGCGACCAGACTACTCTCATCCAGCTTTTCGCAAACTTCCTTCACGGCCAGATTCTCGAGCTCCAGATTTTCTTCCATCGAACCTACGATGCACCGACACGCCATCCCTCACCTCCCAAGCTTTCTCTTAACTTTGTTTTTCCCTGGCAATCCATTCCTTGATGTACGGCGAGCAGTGCACAAGTTCCATTCCCTTGGCCTGGCAAGCGCCGAGGAATCGAACACCCTCGACGTCCACGAGCGTAACGTGCTCGAGGTCCAGCGCGGTGCCTGCTGCCGCGTCCTTAATTTCCACAGCGAGCTCCTCAAGATGCTCAGAGGAAATCCGCCCGCTGAGCCGGAAAACCACCCCGCTTCTGTCAGAAACCTTTTCGATCCTCAGGGTCATTCTGCATCTTCCGAGCACTGAGGGTGCAAGCTGATGGCCTACATCAAGCGATTGATAATAAAAGGCTTGCACTCAGGAATGGCTGCCCAAATTCAGCAATTGCTGATTTTCAGCAATTGCTGAAGCGTTTTCTGCTGAGATTGCCAAGACGCAGCGACGGCGCGGGGAGCTTTTCTGGAGTGACCAAGAATCCAAACCGCGAGGGTACCAGCTCGTGCCGGTTCATCCGAATAGCTAAGCAAGATCAGATTTGGGCAGGGATCGCTAGACGGACTTGAACCGGTGCTTATTGATTCCCAAGGTAGCGATTTTGGATTCGAGCGTTTGCCGAGGAACTCCTAGAAGGGTGGCCGCACCCGACGGGCCAGAAACGCGGCCGCCGGTTTCCGCCAAGGCAGCCTCGATCATTTGTTTTTCCTGAGTTTCATCCAGGCGGCCCAGACCCTTTGAAAGAATGCCCGGTCGCGACATCTCGCCGGGGAGTTCGCGCTTCAGCCAGGTCGGATCGACCGTAAATGTCTCTCCATCGCATAGGACCACAGCCCTCTCGACGACATTTTGCAATTCACGGATATTGCCGGGCCATTTGTAGTCTTGAAATAACATCAAGGTCTTCTTATCGATGTTCTGGATCTTCTTCCCAGCCTTCTTGGCGTACCGTTCAATCAGATACTCGACGAGCAGGGGGATATCATCCGCCCGTTCTCGAAGCGAAGGCATCTGAATGGGGAAGACATTTAGCCTGTAAAAGAGATCCTGCCGGAAAGTGCCGGCCTCGATAGCCGCTCGCAAATTCCGGTTCGTCGCGGACAGTATTCTCGCGTCGACGGAAACGGACTGCGTGCCTCCTACCCGTTCAAATTCCCGCTCTTGAAGCACCCTCAAAAGAGAGCTCTGCGTCTCCGGCGGGAGTTCTCCGATTTCATCAAGGAAGATCGTTCCTCCATCGGCGAGCTCGAAGCGGCCAAGACGCCGCTGCGTTGCTCCAGTGAAAGCGCCTTTCTCGTGGCCGAACAACTCGGAGGCGATGAGCGTGGGAGGAATCGCGGCGCAATTCACGCGGATAAATGCGCGATTTGCGCGTTTTGATCGCCGGTGGATGGCACGGGCGATCATCTCTTTTCCTGTCCCGGTTTCGCCCAGGATCAGCACCGTCGAATCCGTCGCAGCCACCTTTGCGACTTGCGAGAGCACAAGCCGGAGCGGTTCTGAAGAGCCGACGATCTCCTCGAACATCGAGACTTTGTCGACTTCTTCCCGCAGAGCGATGTTCTCTTTGTCCAGCTGGTCTTTGAGCGACTTGATTTCTTCGAAAGCCGTCTCCAGGGCCCTCCGGGCTTCATGCTGCTCGGTCACATCCATGGTGGTGCCGACGACTTCGGTAATTTCGCCGAAATCGTTCACGACGGGGTGAGCGATCGAATGCAAACGCTTTATCCTTCCATCCGGAAGGACAATTCGATAGTCGCCTTCGGAAACGCCGCTATCTTTCTGCGTGGACTCCATTTCCGCTCGGCGCTCGACCAGCGCGCGATCTTCCGGGTGAACCCTTTCGAAAATATGCGCCCAGGTGGGTGTAGTTTTTTCTGTTTCGTAGCCATAGATGCGATAGTTCTCATCTGACCAGAAGATGGCGCCAGTGCGGACGTCCCAGGCCCAGCTTCCACTTCGGCTCAACTTTTGCGCTTCCGCCAAATAGCCCTCGCTGCGACGCAAGGCCTCCTCGGCTTGCTTGCGTTCGGTGATGTCCGTCGAAGTGCCGACGAATTGCACCACCACACCTTCGGCGCTCAAAACCGGGTGGCCGATCGTATGGATAAATTTGACCCGGCCGTCCGGCAGAACGATGCGAAATTCCACGTCGTAGTCGGCCTTCTCTTTGATCGCTTGTTCGATGGCCCCAATCCACACGGCTCGATCCGCTGGATGCACGCGGTCGAGCCGGTTCTCCCATTCCGGCCTGCCTCCCGCTGGATCAAATTCATACAACCGGTACCATTCGTCAGACAGAAACACGGCATCCCGATGGGATACTTCCCAGACCCAACTCCCGGTATGCGTGATCCTTTGCGCTTCTGCCAGATAGCTCTCGCTCTGCCGCAACGCCTCTTCAGCGCGCTTTCGTTCGGTAATATCGCGATAGATCGCGTATTCACCAATTTGGCCACCCGGAACGGAGATGGGAACGGCCAGCAACGAAACGTCGACGCGGCTGCCGTCTTTTCTGCGCCGAATCGTTTCCGCACTCAACGGCTCTCCGTGGGTTATCCGGTGCGTGTAGGTCTCCGCCTCGCTGCGGAGTTCATCCGGGGCGATCAGGTCATTGATGGCACGTCCAATAACTTCTTCGGAAGCGTAGCCGAAGATTCGCGTGAACTCCGGATTGACCCGGAGGACGCGGTCCTGCACATCGAGAAGGACTACGGCCTCCGGCGCCTGCGTAAACAGCTCATCCAGCTGGGCGCTTTGCGCCGTCAATTGTTCGCCGCTTTGGCGCAATGCCTCTTCCGCACGTTTACTTTCGGTGATGTCCGTGACCGCACCGACGAAAAGCGTTCCGCCGGGTTCGTCAGCGGGCGTAGGATGAGCCACGACTCGGACATATTTTAGGGAACCATCCGGCATTATCAGGCGATGCTCGAAATCAATGTCGCGCTTCTTCGTTGCGGCCTGTTCGAAGGTTTGCTCGACGAGCCCGCGATCTTCTCGGTGTGTTCGCTCAAGTGCCAGCCCGGTTGTAGGGTTCGTGGCGGGATCATATTCAAATATGCGGAAGGTTTCCTCGGACCAGAAGACTTCTCCACTCAATGCGTGCCAGCCGAAACTGCCCGTGTGGCTTAGTTTTTGAGCCTCCGAAAGGTAGGCCTCGCGATGTTGCAACTCCCGGTAAAGGTCCTGGAGCCTGACAACCATGTCGTTGAAGACGTTTCCGAGAAGTGCGATTTCGTCTTTTCCGGTCGCGGGAACTCGATGGCTGAAATCACCTCCCGCCAAAGCTTTAGAGCCCTCCATCAATCGGCCGAGCGGCAGGGTGATACTGCGAGTTATGGCTATGCCGAGAAATGCGGCGAAGAGAAGCGTCAACACGGCTGTAATCGCCACAGTGAACAGGATTCGCCGTTGGACCTGACGAATCTTGAGGAGGGCTTGTGTGCGTTTTTCAGCGACCTCGTGGTCGATATTCCCGACCAGCGCTGAACTATTGAATTCCAGGGGCCTGATCTGGTTAGCCAGTCGCAAGCGAACAGCTTGCCAGTCGTCCAATTTGGCCAAATCTGTGATCGCGTCGAGCTCCGCCGGCAGCGCATCCTGGACTGCTTGAAGGGCAGGGACCAGCGTCGGGTCCAGTTGCACCTCAGGCGGCAAGCGACTGAGGGCATTCGTGCTGCGCCGGCTGTCCTCAATGAGCGCTTTGCGAAGAGGCGCAGCCTCCGTCACGAACTCGGCAGAGTCTTCGGAATGCGCGAGCTCATCCACTCGGTCATAAAACGACATGAGATTGGTATGCGCCTGCAGGACAATGATTAACTCTTGATCGACGCCGCGCAGACGCTCGGCTTGCTCTTGAGTCTGCTGGAATTGCCAAAGCAAAACCGCGCTTCCCAGCAACATCGCCGCGATGATGAGGACGAAGCAAAGCGTCAAGCGAGGGCCGATGTTGAATCGGCCAAGAGGAAAGGATCTCTCGCCAGCTTTTTTCGCCCATGCGGCAAGTTTCGCGACCACTGGTGACTCCCTATCGATCGCCTCGGCTACGCGAGGCGAGGGCGCTCCGCGCCTGGACCAGAAACCAAATCGTATCAAAAGGACGTCCGGTAGATTCAGAAAGCTTATTCGGCCGACGGAAAAGTGGGCTTGGAGGGCGGTCCAGGATTGAACCCCGTTACTTGAACCAGCTCCTTCTCCAAGCTCGCGACAGCCGCCGAGGCGGTCTTTTCGCGGGTGAGCACGGAGTGCAGCGCTCCGATAAAAGCTCTGCTTACCTCTTCGTATTTGTCGCCGGCGACGATGGACGGACGAGCCACTAGACGACCTCCGTTTCGCGTTGAGTCGGCAAGTTGAGGATACGGATTCAAGTCCTGTGGGAGTTGGTATAACTCCACTCCCTGCGGTGGTTGCGTGTGTTCGTTGGCGCGGATGAGCTGGGCATCTCTTCGCATAAGAAATCGGATGAGCTCGAGCGCTTCGCGAGGGTGCGCCGACGTTCGGGAAACGGCCAAACCATTTCCCCCCAAGGTGTCTGCTCGCCCTGCCGGGCCACCGGGTACGCTGGTTACGCCAATCTGGGTAGCATCGCCCGAGGAAGCTGGTGAACCCGGCGCCGGAAAAGGCCAGCCGCCCGTGAGCACACTATAGTCCGATTGCCAGCCGTTAAGGAAGGCCGCCTTGCCGGCCCCCCAGAGGTTCTGCGCGTCCCACAATCCGTAAGCCGTTACGCCGGGCGGCGAAATGGTGCCGACCCAGCGCGCGGCGCGTTGCCATGCCCGAATCACGTGTGGATTGTTCACACTGACGGTCTTGTTGTCTTCGATGATCCCTCCGCCGCCCTCGCTGATTTGCCATTCCAGGCCGCTGCAGGTTAAGTCTTCATTCATACCGCCTTGCCAGACGTACCCCCAAAAGTCTTTGTTGCCTTTGGCTCGTTCACCGGCCTGAATCCTGGCGGCCATTCGCTCAAGTTCATCCCAGGTCTTGGGCGGCTCGCGATAGCCGTACTCTCGCAGAAGATTGGGGCGGTAATACAAAAGACTAATATAGGCATGGTGCGGCATAGCAACGAGCTTGTCACCGACTGTATAGCTCGCGAGCACTACTGGATCCTGTGCGGAAAGTTCGTTTGGAAAGTAGGGCTTTAGATCCATCAGATACTGGTTCAAGATTCCGGACCAGATCACGTCAATGCTCAGCACGTCGGGCGTTGGGCCCCCTTTTTTGAGGAGCGCGCGCCAGAGGGCGAGTTGATTGAGAGAGCCATCCGGGCGGGGAAGGCGTTTGACCTCGATTCCCGTTTGCTTTGTGAAGTCCTGCAAATCGTGCACCAAGCTAGGGTTTAGAGTGGAGGTATCCCATTCGACATCCAGAAACGTTACGGTAACGGGTTGCGTGGATGAGCGTGTGCAGCCCCCGAGGGTGAAGAAGGGGAGCAAAACGCAGACGACCGAAGTGATCTTGAGGAAGTTCAACCGCGTGCACGGAAAGATCTGAAGGCTGCGAATCGAAGGCATGTTCATTTTCAATTTGGCGGCCATTTTGGATGAGTCGCCTGAGCCACGCTGGCCACAGTGTAGCGCAAATGCGGCGGCTCACTTCACGATGCATGCGGCGCAAAATAAGAATTCCCACGAAAAACGTTGTGGCCTAACGGCCTTTGGCGAATTCGCCTTTCAAAGCCATGCAGGTCGAGGCGGCTTTAGCTACTAGCTTTCCGTTTTCGTCGGTGATTTCGCACTCGACATAACCGACGGTAGAGCCTCGGCGCACCACTTTGCCTTCGGCATTCAAGACAGCGTTCCACACGGGGCGGAAGAAATTGATCTTCAATTCAATCGTGGTGAAGGACTCGCCGGGGGCAAGCGTGCTGGCAAAGGCGATTCCCATCGCGTAATCGGCGATGTCGCACAGGATTCCCCCGTGCAGAGTGCCCATGGGGTTGGCGTGTTGCGGGCCGGCGGCAAACGAGACTACTGAACGTCCTTCAGAGGACTCTTTCGCTTCGAAACCAATCAGGCGTGCCACGGGGACGTCGCTCTTCTTGGCCTTGTTCCTGAAATCGGATTCGGGGTTGGTTTCGAGGGAACTCATGTCTTCTCCGTCTGACAGTTGGACTCTTTCGCGCGGATCTTCGTTTCCAGATATTCCTCACGGTCAGGTCAGCGATGTGGGCGTGCGGAGCGGTTCTTTCGCCGCCCGCCGATGATCAGTAGAATCGCACGCTCGAGGTACAGTAGAATCAAAGCGGTAGTTGTAGTCGGGGCGTAGCGCAGCCTGGTAGCGCGCCTGCCTTGGGCGCACGAAAACCGACTCCAATAACTCCGTCCATTTCTTCTAACTACTAACGTTTCCAACAAATCGGGGAATTTGCTTTTCGCTCAAAGATTACTCGAATGGATTGAAAACGTTGGATTCTTGCACAGTTGGTGCACAGATTTCGATTCCAATGCACTTCCCGAAAACTCTTGCCGGTGAGCCTTGGGATTGACCTGGCGTTCCCGCCAAGTCTTCGCGTTTGCGATATCATCGACGAACTTTCCAATAATCAGGAGAGCTTCGAGGCCAGGTCTCGAAGTCAACCACGCAAGGAAACTCTGGTTAGAAGTTATGCAATAAAAAACTCCAAGTCCTGCTACTGGTGTCGCTTACGAGGAAGCGCGTCATTTATCTCGCCCCTGAACTGGACCGAAGTTGGACTGAACGAGTGGACACAGCCTATTCGCTGCGTTGCTCGGAATTTCTTGGGGTCAAAGCCGAATCGGTTTTGACCCTGCAAGACACGCCCTGAAGTAGACGAAACGCCTGCTTTGGGCGCGTACCACCCGACTCCAACGCATCCGACACCCACTTCGCTTTCTACGTGTTTTCTTCTCGCCCGAAGCTAACCCCAACCGCTCAAAAAGCATCGCATTCTGGTACACCTTTGGTACAGCTCTAAACGCATGCTTTTGAGGCATGAGCCCTCCCCAAAACGTTTTGGGACAATTCCACCTAATTGAAGGCTTCCGCCTCTCGAACTATCAAGGGTTGCTCACCCAAAATGGTTTTCGGGTCCGATGGCCAAGACATTCAAACGCGGCGACCATGTTGAATGGAACTCGGAAGCAGGCCGGGTTCGAGGCGTTATCACGAAGAAAGTTGTTTCCGACGTTCGGTTCAAGGGCTATGTCCACCACGCCACGAAAGAAGACCTCCAGTATTTCATCAAGAGCGATAAGACGGACCACATCGCCATTCACAAAGGCTCAGCACTTCGGCTTCTGAAGTCGCGGCCCAAAAAGAGCGGAAACAGACCACCGAGAAGACGGGGGACGAAATCTTGAGTGGCGCGCCTCGATCGGCTCTCTTCGCTGCCTCAGGGCTCCACACGCGCTATTCGATTGTCATGGTCAGGGGAGATGTGACAACAACGGGAGGACGGGCGAACGTGGCAATCAGGTTGACTGCGAACAGCGTTACTGCCGTGAGTTCGATAAGCGCCGAAATCGGGAGAATATTCCAAGCCCATTTCGCGTAATCCTGGTAGGCAAGGATTTCCGATGCGACCCGCAGCGTGCATCCACTCATCAGCAAGACCAGCATTACCAACATAAGCCTCGGGCTCCACAGCACGCGCATCCCGCAAAACGAGGGCAGGATTCTCTGTCCCACAGAGAAGATCATCGCAGCGATGAAGCCAACCGTCAGGGCGTGACGCGAGGCTCCCCAAATTCCGGGCGCCTCGCCGACGCGCGCGGCCCAAATGCCGAGAGCAGCGGCGGTGAGCAACCAGCCGTACGCGATTCGTATGAATAGGGGAAAACTCCGGTGTACGTTGACGGTCTTCGCCGGCTTGACCGCGGGCTCGAAGAAGCGAATCGCCGCGACAGCCGTTGCCGCTCCTGCGAGAAGAAGTATTCCGGCCGCGGAAAAATATTCGAGGAACCCCAAGATCACACCTACAGTGTTCAAACCCAGAGCCGCTAGCAAGAACGCGTTCCGCAGCGGGTGCAATCCCATGAACACAGGCAACCAGCGCGCGCTGAAGCCCCAGATCATGGGAACGATAAAACCCCAGGTAGATACGATCAAATATCGTTGATCAAACAGGTGCGGAAACGCCGGCGAACTGGCATGGAGCGCCAGTTGAAACGAAGCACCGAGGTTGAGGAGAAGTGATGCGAGCAGCCCAAGTGTTGCCGCTATGACGACGAATATCCAAGGCTCAAGCGGCTTCGCCGTACCGCTCGACGGGCGATGGCTCGCGACCGCTTGAAAGAAAATGAGAAAAGCGGCCAGTTCAAGGGTAGCCGAGAGGGGCAGCGCAATCCGCCAGTGCCATGGATAAATATTTGACGACCAGCGCACGGTTACGCCGGTCACCCAAAGCGCCCATGTAAGCCAAGCTGACCAAAGAGCAAACGGCTTCAGCTTCCGCAATTTTGGGATTGAGTAAAAACCAATCCCCAGGATGAAAGTTCCCACCCAACCGAACAATTGGGCATGACCATGTGCCTGAATCCAAGCAGGCGAGATGGATTCCGCCGCTTCCCGGCTGCTGATCTTGATGAGATTCCACACACCGAGAAATGTGCCGGGAAGCAGCATGAATATCAGCCCCGCGATGATGTACGCCATCAGCAGGCGGGACAGGGATTGCTCGCGCGTGATAGCGCGATCCATGATGGACTTTGTCTTATCGTCCAGCCACACAGGTCGGTTACTCAGTGCTATCCTCCACTCCTTTGATCGAACCCACCGCATTCCATAACGGATACCGTAATCCGGCCAGCCGATTGATTATCAGAGCCTGAGCAACGAGAAGGAACACCGCGACTTCGATGATGATGAGTTCACGCGGTTTCGAAATAATCCCGAGGGAAACGATCAGCGTGGTGGCGCCTGCCGGGGGATGGCTAACATCGAGAAGAACCATGAACGCGCCCGTAGCCGAGAGCGAAAGAGCCGCAGCCAGGACCCTTGGCCAGAAAATTCCTGGATGCACCCCGAATGGCAGTGCTCCCGCACCAGTGGCAACGAATGCGATATAACCACAGATGAGGCCAATAGCATGGCCGAAAACAGTATTTCGCGGGCTTGAGGTCCTGCCAAGCGGGGAAAAGAACAGGAGATACGCCGTAGGTCCGAGCGATGGAAAGACAAATGGGTTCCGGGTCACGAGTGCGAGTAGCGCAAGCACCCCAATCGTGATGAAGCCATTCACGAACACGTAGGCGGAGCGCACAAGTAGGGGCGGAAAGTGCCGCAGCAGCCAATCGAGCCGCAGCTTTCGGAAGAACGAGAAAATATGGTAGGCGCTGGCGTGTTCCTCGGCGAGCGAATCGCGATTCTGCATCAAATATTGGGCAGCAGGTCGAAATACTCGTCGTCTTCGTTCTTGCCGCCCTCTCCTTTGCCAAGCGATTTTTCGGATTCAATGAATTGGATCCGTTCGATCCATTTGACCATCTTATAGCCAAGCTGGTTTTCTACTCGCAGCCGCAGGGGTGCTCCGTACAGCTGCGGGAGCCGTTGCCCGTTCATTCGCGAAGCCAGCAGACATTGCGGCTTTTGCACGTTCTCCAGACTCTGTGTGTCGTAATAGGGTCCGCCATAAAGAGCTTCGCCAAAGGAGAAAAAGGCGACAACTTTCGCTTCCGGTTTTGGCTGCACTAGCTCAATAAGCTTCTGCATAGGAATCCCACCCCACTTGGCGATGCCGCTCCATCCCTGGATGCAGTGATGCATCGTGATGTGTTCGACCGCACCCATCTGCTCCAGATCGGCGAGCGAAAGTTCCACCGGGTTCTTGACCAAGCCACCCACCTTCAGCCGGAAACCGTCAAATCCACTCTCTGCCAGGCTCTTCCAGTCATCGCGAATCGGCATCTTTCCATTGGGCCAGAAATACGGAGAGATTTCCTTCTCCGTATACTTCTGCTGAGGCATGAGCCGATTCAGCGTAAGAAGCTGCATTGGATACGTCACTGACTTGAGGGCGTGCTGCACTCCACGGGGATGATTCCAAGAAATGTAGTGCGCCACAATCCACGAGAGCACGACCACGCCGATTCCCACGAATCCGAGGTACATCCCGATAGGGCTCTGATCGTTGGTGCCCATCACAATGTGGTTCATATTGCGCGCGAATCCCGTTATCACGATCAGCGTCACGTGAACGACCAGAAATGCAAGAAAGCTGAACATGGTCAGGAAGTGGATAGAACGGGCTGATTGTCGACCCCCGAATATTCGCGCGTACCACGGAAACCGGTTTACCACCGCCGGGGACATGGCTATCCCGGTTGCGATGGCAAGCGCCCTCCGTGCCAACATCTCTGAGACCAGTCTAGTACTCTTAATTAATGAGCAGGGCGAGAAAGAAGCAGGCAGAAATGAACGGCAATTCTCTTGGTGTTGTTCTTTCCCCTGGGGCTTTGGCTGGCGCGGAACGGAGCGGAGGCGAGCGTAGCGAGCCGCAGCGCAGTGCAGCGCCAGCCAAAGCGGCGGCCGGCTCCCGGTCGGTCGCGCCGCTTGATTCCGAAGTGGTTGCCAGACCTAAGCGCCGTACGTTCACTGCGGAGTACAAACAACGCATCTTGCAAGAAGCCGAAGCGGCTGCGGCCACGCGAGGTGCTCTTGGCGCGCTGCTGCGCCGCGAAGGGCTGTACTCGTCGCTGCTGGCTTATTGGCGGCACGAGCGGGCCAACGGCATCCGCGAGGCGCTGACTCCACGGAAGCGCGGGCCGAAGTCCAAGTACGATCCACTCAAAGAGGAAAATCTGAAGCTGCAACGCCAGAACGCGCGCCTCACCGAAGATCTGCGCAAGGCGCACATCATCATCGACGTCCAAAAAAAAGTGGCAGCGCTGTTGGGCCGTCCGCTTCCGGACCTGGACCCGGAGGAGAACTCCTGATGGCCGCCGTCAGCGAACTGTCCACCGCCGTGGGCACGCGCGCCGCTTGCCGTGCGCTGTTTGCGCCGCGCGCCTCCCACTATCGCCAAAGGCGTGCGTCGCTCCGTCCTGCAAAGACCAGGCCGCGGTCCGCGCCGCCACGCGCTCTTGCTCCGGCGGAACGCGAAACCGTCCTGGCGCATTTGCACGGCGAAAGATTCCAGGATCGCTCGCCCGCCGCTGTTTATGCGACGTTGCTCGATGAAGGGCAGTATCACTGCTCGATCCGCACCATGTACCGTTTGCTGGAGCAAAAAGGCGAATCGCGCGAACGCCGCGACCAACTCGCTCATCCGCCCTATCAGAAGCCGGAACTTTTGGCCACCGCGCCCAATCAACTGTGGAGCTGGGACATCACCAAGCTGCTGGGTCCGGCCAAGTGGACGTACTTCTATCTCTACGTGATCCTCGATGTGTTCAGCCGCTACGTCACCGGCTGGATGGTGGCCATGCGCGAAAGCGCGGAACTGGCCAAGCGGCTGATCGCGGAGAGTTGCGCGAAACAAAACATCCAGCGCGGCCAGCTTACGCTGCATGCCGATCGCGGAACCTCGATGAGTTCCAAGCCGGTGGCCTTTCTGCTGGCTGATCTGGGCGTCACCAAAACGCATAGCCGCCCGCACGTCTCCGACGACAACCCATATTCGGAAAGCCAGTTCCGCACCATGAAGTACCGGCCGGAGTTCCCGGACCGCTTCGGGTGCATTCAGGACAGCCGCGCTTTTTCGCAGGGATTTTTCCGCTGGTACAACGAAGAACATCGCCACTCCGGTCTGGGCTTGCTCACCCCGGCCATGGTCCACTACAACCAAACTGCGCTCATCCTCGAACGACGCCAAACCGTTCTCGATGTCGCCTATCGCGTCCATCCCGAACGCTTCGTCCGCCAGGCCCCCAAACCAACTACGGTTCCCACCGAGGTGTGGATCAACAAACCGCTCAACTCAAATGAAAATGCTCACTAAATTCCATGACCACTGGTCTCAAACTCATTGACACGCGCCGGCGGGCCGAACACAAACACTGCTGTGAAGTAGGCGATCTGTTGCAATGCGTTATAGCCGTAAAACCCGTTTGGCTCCGGCGGCAAGTGAAACGTTGCGTAGTGAACCCACGTGTTCCAAGCTTGCAAAAGCACGAGAGGCGACGTTGGAACGATGCGCCGCCACTGCTCGGTATCGAACAGCATAACGACGAAGACAACGCCCGTAAGGATGAAGCCGTGCACATCGATGAAGTGCCAAACCCGTGCAATGCCAATGGTGTGCCGGTAGCCTGGCGTGCCAACAAGCGGCGAGATGTAGCGAGCATCATCCTTTGCCGTCCAGATGCGGTCGCGCGGTACCTTCAGCGGCGTAAACCGAATCCATTCGCTCCCCGGTGTGCAGCCATCGTTGAAATAAAGACGAGGGTGATCCATGAGGATCGAAAGCCCGCTCCGAATCAGCATCATCACAAAAAGAAAATTGAAGAAGTGGCAGTAGCGTACCCATATGGGAAAGCCGTGTGGCCCCGCAAAGTTGTTTGGATATATCTGCGGAACAGGCGGAACGTGAGGCATTCCGGCTACTGCGACTTCGATCCAAGCTGCCACGATTACGGACAGGATCGCGATACCGGTACCGATCGGAATAGACGGTCGAATCCAAATGCGAAAACGACGATCAGGCGGGTAATGAACGGCCCTGTGCGCGGCATCGAACCGAACCATCGCTTCCTCCCCGAACTGCAGTGGTCTCTGAACCGTTAGTCAGTCCCTCATGTGGCGGAGGCTTCCAACTCCACCGCGCGAGGGAAAAGCACATTATTTTCGAGATGTACGTGTTGGTGAAGGTCTGCTTCGAACTCTCTGAGTACTTCATATAGTGCTTTGAAGCTCGTGCAGGCGTCTCCCAGAGGCGTGTACTCCGAACTCAAAACGCGAATTTGCCTGACTAAATCTCCCGCAGCATAGTGCTCCTGCATCATGGCATGAATGGGATTTTTTATGGTCTGAAAGAAGGGCGGTTCAACCGAACCATGTGCATTGACTGCCCTCTCCAGCGAATCTATGTACGGAAAGAGGATTTGCTCTTCTTTTTGCATGTGCATGATCATCTCTCGACCAACCTCCGCGAAGAGCTTCCCGATACCCTCAAGCTCGGTATGATTCTTTCCGTGCCTTGCCGTGACCTTGTCGGACAAGGCCTGCGTGCGAGGGATCGCTTCGCGAACGTCCTGATGGTGCTTCTCTCGAATATGCCGCGTCAGTTCGCAGAGCGGCGCTGCCATCCAGTTCAAGTCCTCGGGTCCAGTGCCATTGGCATTTTCTCGCAAACGGTTCAATATTTCTTCTGACGAGACACTCGCATGAAGGCACGACTCGTGAAGCGACTTACTGCCACTACAGCAATAATCCAGCCCAGCGTCCTCCAATACTTGCCTAGCTGCCCGATTAGCAAGCGCGATGTCTCTCATTTTAGTTTCGCTTTTGAACTCCATGACGACCTCCATCACGGTCAACATCGTCAATTCCTCATGAATTGTTGGCAGTGACTAAAGTCACTGGGGCCTGGTTTTCTAAGGAGAAGGTTTGTGTACCTATTCCGATGCGATTTGTTCCCGCTTGAGGCCGGGGAGGTCTTTTACGATGATCGTGCGGCCATCCACTTCCAGAAGTCCTTCAGCTTGGAGTCGGCTCAGATTTCGGGACACGAGTTCCCGCACGGTTCCTAGTTCCGCCGCCAGGTCTTGGTGGGTGGTTGTCAATTCTACCCGGACACCTTGTTTTGTAGCGATTCCGCCTCCTTGGGCTAGTCGCAGCAGGAGAGAAATCAATCGCTGCCTCACCGTCGTGAACGACAAGTCTTCGATGATTCTGATCAGGCGTCGCAGTCGTGAACCAACCACGGCAATTACTTTGAGCGCTACATCTGGATGTTCACGGCAGAAATTCTGAAAATCCTTGCGCGAAATGAACAGTACTTCGGCGTTCTCCAATGCAGAAGCCGAGGCCGGATAATTGCCCCCATCAAAGACCGGAAGCTCTCCGAAAGAGCTCCCTGGCCCTTCCACAGCTAGAACTTGTTCACGCCCCGTTTGCGACAGCTTGAAAATGCGAATCTTGCCCGACGCCACAAGAAAAAGACCGGTGCAAGGGTCACCCTCGCTGAACAATAGTGTGCCGCACTCAAAACGCCTGTTGCTGACTCGCCCGGCCAACGCGGCCATCTCTGTGTCCGTAAGATTTGCAAAGAGTGGCGTCTTCCCCAGCACCGTTTCATTCTTCTCGCTCATCGACTCGATTCGCTCCGCCTGCATGATATCCCAAGCCGAAAGTGATTCGCAGGACCGAGGGCTTTCTGCACCTCAGGCCGAGGAGATTGCCTCTCCGCTTATACAGGTTGATCCGCGGAAGCACTTGCTCACGTGGCAGGCGCGCTCAACTCCCTGCGTGCAAAGTGCGTTTTTGGACCGACTGGACCGGGAATCAGAGTCAAAACTGATCAGGAAATCGTTGTAAATACCTTGCACAGGAGAGGTTGCATGTGATGGGTGAGAAGATCAGTTTACGCGAGCATCTGCAAACAGAGCAGAGGGTCAAAGGTGAAGGCAGGAACTTCGCATGGTGCATTTCAGTGGCGTTTAAAAGGTTGTCAGGACGGCACAAGAGCATGGGAAGGGGTGTTGGGCAGATTCGCACTGCGTTTTTCGTGCCATGAGCAGCATACCCCAGGGTCGGAGCGGGTCAACGAGGCGGCGAAAGGGAATACGCGGCCGGACTCAGTGGATGAGTGAAAGAAAGAGAAAGATGGAGAGGGGTGGCCGGGAAGCGACACTCCACTAAGGTGCACGGGTTGGCGGCTGCTGCCAGACCGAGCGGTACAACTGCCGGGCGACCTCGCGCAAGGAAAGATGATAGCGACGAACCAATTTGGAATGGAGCAGGCAAAAGGCCGAACAAACGGTAAACGCCAACAGCAGAACTAGCGTGACGGCGGCCAACCCTCGGTTGGGGACCACCTTCGGAGGGCCATCCGCGGTAGGCTGTTTGGGGCGGTGTTTGCAGGCGTGCAGGAAGCCATGCTTCCAGGCCCAATTCTGAGTTAGATCGTTCCAGCCATTATTCTCCTGCTTCCAGCGACTATGCCCGAGTCGCCACACGACTCGGGGAGAAAATACTTGGGGATTCAGTGTGTCGGTCCACACCCATTTGTGGAGTGTGGTTTCTGTCTGGAGTTGGCCCCGGCGGTAATGGTTTTCGGTGACCGCTTCTTGGGAGTGGACCACACGGACGGGCTTCGGGCACTCCTTGGTAAAAGGAAGGTTAGCCTCGCTCCAAAGCTGCACCTCCCGTCTCTGACTTGGGTTCTGTTCGGTGAAACGATCATCGGCTTCTCGGGTCGAGAAGAGTCCGAAGGCATCCTGGTATAGGTCGCGGTTTTCTTGTTTCAGCGTGATGACCAAACCCCAACCAACTTCCTGGGCCAGATTCAGGACCGGGGCTTGGGCATAGAGGGAATCCAGCAACAAGATGTCGAAGAAGCGGCTGCCCGTAGAGATCCGGCAGGCGTGCCAGCAGACGGAGCGCGGCTTTGTCTTCGCCTTCTCCGGGCGCGACCCACTCCAGGCCTAGAAAGGCTTTGACCGGACTGCTGACCATCTGGCAGCCGACCGCACGATGATAATACTGGATGCGCTCGACCGGCTGGCCATCGGCGGCGGTGCAGTTGACCCGCCGTTGCAAACAATCGGAACAGCAACGGCTGAAACTGGAAAGGACCTCGATGCCATCTAGGGCGGCGACGAGAGGGCCTTGCACCCGGCCGGGATCCAAGGCCTTATTGCGCTTCAGCTGGCGATTGACGGTCACCAGCATCTGTTCGAGCGGCTCGGTAGCAAAACTAGCCAGGCTGTAGCGCAAGGTGTCGTCGCGAAAGGGGCGCGAGGCCCCGAGGTGTTGTTGGAGCTGGGGCTGGGCCAGATCGGCCTCGAGTTCTTTGAAGCTGCGCAAGCGGAAGACGAAGCCGTAGAACAACGCCCGGAACACAGCGGCGGGAGGGATGTCGGGATGCTGGCGGGCATCGCGGAGTGAGGAGAGGGCCTCCCGAAGATGGAAGACTTTGTCGACGTATGCGTCGAAAGATGGCAACGTGTGGCTTGGTCTATCTTGCATTCTAATGACTGTAAGAAATGCAATCCACCAAAACAACCCTTCCTGATCGGCCCCCGTTTACTTTTTGCGTTTCTTCTTCCGCTCGCGGCGCAGCAATTCGCGGTTGATTTCCGAAATCTTCTCCAGATCGCCTTTAACCTTCCGGTAGTTCTCAATCCAGCGGCGTACCCGTTCCAGAAGTTCGGGCGGCACCACCGCGCCAGTCGTCCGGCCCGGACCCAAGGTGATCGTCAGATACCACACCGGACCATGCCGCTCGCCGCGAGCGCACTTGCAAGATGGATTTCCGCAGGTAAGATAGCGCTCGATCAACGACCCTCGCAGCGTCTCCTCGGCCGGTGGTAACATCTTGGCGAGTCCACGCCGGCGCTGTTGCAACGCCAGGTCCGATAGCTTGGTCAACGACCTACTTGCTTTCATATGACTGTAAGATAATGGCACGGACACACCTAAAGCGCAAGTCCGAAAGTCCTCCGTGCGAATTTCCCTGGCAAGGCTTTGCCAATGAGTGGGTTACGATTTACGTGCGAAGACTCTGAAGGTGAAGGCACATTCTTTTTAATCTTGTTACTTCAATGAGATGGCGCGCCCGGCAGGACTCGAACCTGCGGCATTCTGCTTAGAAGCTATGCAATACAAAACTCTAAGTGCCGCTTCCTGTGTCGCTTACGAGGAAGCGCGTCACTTATCTCGCCCTTGAACTGGACCGAAGTTGGACTGAAAAGCGTCATACTTTAGATTTTGGTAGTTGAACTTTTGGTATTGTGCGCCTGAAAATTTCTTCGACCGTACGCGGGATTATGAGGAGGCGCGGAATCGTCTATACTAGCCAGCGCCGAGAATAGACTCCATCTTGGGTTCAGCGGACTGAACGTTAACGCAAACATCGATACAACTCGGATCCATCGGAGTCTGGACATTCCAATTCGAGCACTGCCCGGCTGCCAAGGCGCAAGAAGCGGCTGCGGAACTGGAGCAACTCGGCTTCGGAGCCATTTGGTTTGGAGAAGCCGCAGGACGTGAAGCGCTCACCCATGCGAGTGTCCTGTTGGCAGGAACAAAACGAACCGTAATCGCCACTGGAATTGCGAACATCTATGCTCGCGATCCTGTCGCGATGGCGGCGGGCCAGAAAACATTAGCCGAGGCCTATGCCGGACGATTCGTCCTTGGACTTGGCGTCAGCCATGTTCCATTAGTCGAGAAATTACGCGGGCATCGTTATGAGAAGCCTGTCTCCACCATGCGGGCGTATCTCGATGCCATGGATCAAGCTCCTTACCAGGCGGTGCCTCCGTCCATCAAGCCAATTCGACTTTTGGCGGCACTCGGACCAAAAATGCTGAAGCTTGCCGCGGAACGAGCTGACGGCGCACATCCCTACAACGTGAACCCGGAGCACACGGCTCAGGCCCGCGCGATACTGGGTCAGGGTCCATACTTGTGTCCAGAGCAAGCGGTTGTGTTGGAGACAGATCCGGCGAAGGCACGGAAGATTGCCAGGGATTTCCTCGGCATTTATCTCGCCTTACCGAACTACACGAACAACTTCCTCCGGTTGGGCTTCGACGAGTCGGACATCAAGAATGGTGGAAGTGATCGCCTGATCGATAGCATTATCGCCTGGGGAGATCTGAACGCAATCCGCAACCGCATTCGCGCCCATCACTCCGCCGGCGCGGACCACGTTTGCGTCCAAGTTCTTTCAGCAAACCCGCGGTCACTTCCGTTAGCAGAGTGGCGGGAAATCGCCCCGGCTCTCCTGGGCGGCTAGGAATTCGCGCGAAACCGGCGACGTATTCTTTCTCTGTGATTTAGATCACATATATAGAGTTGTGTTAACAGGATTCCAATAATCCGAACAACTCCATGGATTTGAATCTTGACATCGATCACGGAGTCTAGGGCAAGGGGCACAGCCTCGCGCACGTTTACCGACAGATGCCGTCCCTCACCGGCCAAATCCAAAATCGAGTGATCTTTCTGGATTTTTACGGTGCGACCAATGCCGGACAGTTCGATCCACACTGGGGCCTTCTTGGTCGGGGCAAATAGTTCCTTGATCGAGGCTTTTTCCGCAACCGGCATACCAGCGTGCCCTCCAGCCTCGGTCTTGCCGGCAAGGATGGTCACAGTTAGGCTGCGTAAATAAATAAAGGTATCAATCGACCTGCTTTTACGATGTCGAGCCTGATGAGCTCTGATGAGGTCTGATGACATAGTTCCATTCGCCATGAAACCTATTCGGTTGAAGATTGATACCCTTCATTTCTTCCTTGCTGACTTTGCGGCCGGTCGGATATTTGCTGCGGTCCAATCGGCATGTCACTTTCAGTCCTTTCGCAGTCGTCGTTTTGGCAATGAGGTGGACGACGGTTTCGTAATCGCGCAGTGGTTCGCCACGCCAATTCGACGAGATGAAAGAAAAAAGGCGGTGCTCGATCTTGTTCCACTTGCTCGTCCCAGGGGGGAAATGACAGACCGAGATGGGCCAACCTGTTTCATCCGCGAATATCTGCAACTCCAGTTTCCACAGGCGCAACCGCCAGCCGTTGCTTCCCCCGCCGTCAGCCGTAATCAGGATCTGGCTGGCCGCCGGATAGAGCCGTTTGCCTTCTCGGCGCCACCATCCCCGGATGGACGCCACCGCAAACTCTCCCGTGTCGTGATCGGTCCCCACATTGACAAACCCGGTGTTACGCCCGATGTCGTAGATGCCGTAAGGATAGGCACGCGGCACGTCGGGCCTGGGGAAATCGTGCCCCTGAACCTTCCTCGGCTGTTTCGCTGGAAGCCATTGCTGGCCGGTATTCTCATAGTTGCCGATGAGTTCTTTTTTCTTGGTATCCACCGAGATCACCGGGCTGCCCTGCGCCAGGCATCTTTTCACCGCGGCATTGATGTACCGGAATTGCGCGTCGCGGTCCGGATGGTCCCGCCCCTCTTCCGTCTTCCGGTTGCTCTGCAGACTGTAGTGGAGGCCATGCAGAAGCTGGGCGACCTTGGCATGGCTGACCGGATGTTTGTGCCGATCCAACTGTTTCGCAATCGCCCGCGTGCTCTTACAAATCCATCGCAGCGCCGATTCCGGGTCGCCCCGTGTTTGATGATCGATCATCTCTTCCAAGGTATCCACCAGCCGCGGGTCCGACACCGTAATGAGTTTGCGCCCGGCTCCGGGGCGGCGGATGCGACCTTCCACCGGCGCGGAGCCCTCTTGGATTTCACGGATGCCTTTGGAAATCGCCTTGCGCGACAGTCCGCACGCACGGCGCACCAGACTCACTCCCCCATAGCCTAAAGCCCTCGCTTCGTTGGCCGCCATGAGGCGCCGCGTGCGTTCGTCCAACAAGGGCCACACCGAATGGAACTTAGCACTCAGCTCGGCAAGACTATCCATGCTCAGGCAGCATAACAACCATCAGCACAAGATGCTACCCTTATTTATTTACGCCGCCTTAGCGACTCACGATTGAATATCGTGATCTCGGGATTGCAGCCGCTGGGAATCAACCGCCAGTACTCGGCACCTGAGCTGGCGTGGCCATATGTTTACGGAGGACGTCCACCAGGCCTTGGTTTGGCACGCACTGCTTTGCCGAAAAGGAAGATAGGATGTGATCGAGCTCATTCTCGGACAGGCCTTTGAAGAGGCTGGCGTAGAGGGGCTGCATCAGGGTTCCCGTGTAGAAGCACAACAGGGTTTGACTCATGCACCGTACATTGAGTCGCGCATCCAACTGCGGATCACCAACCACTTGACGTATCTGGTCAGCAAGCTGAGCCGTTGCGTCCTTTACCTGCGTTGGTGGTAGCCACTTCATCCAATCGTCGGTGCCAAGGGCAAGCTTCTTACGAAGAAGGTCGCTGATGCGCTCCATGTACGGAGATGCAGGGTTGAGCGTCAGCATACCCATCACGCCAACATCTTTGTAGTTCCATGTTGTCCAGTGTGTTTCGTGACTTTCAAAGATACCAATCTGATCATCTAACGCGCGAAGCCGGTCGCCACTCTCATTGGCAGGCCCGTTAAAGACAGACCCAAACTCGCCAACCCACAGCGGAACGTTATGCTGCTGGGTGAACTTCGTTCCTTCGGCAACGAGGAAGTTGCGCTCCTGTTTTGCCAGATCCCAGTCCTGAGCACTGCCCGCTGCCGCCGATCGCGGATGGATGGTGCCAGGGTATTGGCCAGGTCCAAACCCAGGCACAGTGTAGTTATGTGAACTGTAGGCGAGGTTATCGTCGAAAGGTTTCTCTAGCCCCGAGAAGCTCCTAGCGTATTCATCACCTTCAAGGAAGATAATGTGTTTGGAATCGATCTTGCGAATCTCCGTAACCAGGCGCCGGTAGACAGCATTCATGCGGTCAAAATTGGGCTTGTAATTGGAACCCACGTTCCATGGATAGTCGCCTAGGGCGTTGTTCGCGCAAGGCTCGTTCAGCACATCGTAGCCGGCGATTACAGCCCTGTTCTTGTAGCGCCGCGCAAACTCCTGCCAAAGGGCAACGAAGCGATCCTGATAGAACGCAACCTCCCAGAAAAGGCTGATGCGCGATGCGTTGTCGGAATGCCAGTGGACATTCTGCCACCCCTGCGCCAAATGAAGGTCCAGAATGACGTAAAGACCATGCCTTTCGCAGTGGCTTAACACCCTATCGAGACGGGCAAAACCCGCCTCTATGTATTTGAAAGGAGCGGCATCGTCCTCGAAGTGTCGATAATTAAGAGGTATCCTGACGACGCTGGCGCCGGCCTTCCTGAGAAAGATCACATCGTCTTTATTGAAGAAGTAGTTCAGCATGCGCTCGAAGAAGAACTGTGCTCTGGCCGGACCAAGCACCTCCGCCATCTGCGCTCGGAGAGTATGCTCCGCGCCCGGATGCCCATTAATGAAATCCTCCATGTTCATCCAGCCGCCCGGACAGGTTCCCCTCAGGCGAACCTGTTTCCCTTTCGCATTGACTATGTGACGGCCGCTGACACGAAGGAACTCCATCTTGTCATCCCCCTCATGACTGTCCGCGGATTGTGGACCGGCATTTTGTTCGCCCGCGGCTGCCGCCCCCTTTCCCGTGAGCGCCGCCGCACCGGTAAACGCGGCCAGCCTGAGAAATTCACGCCGTGGCTTCAGATTGCTTGCTTTCCTTGTCATAAAACCTCTTCCGAGAATTTGGTTTGGCGGTTAACGATCACGGTGGGTTGGCCCTATTTCGATTCGCATTCTAACTAATCCAAATCCGAATGCGCCATCAGAGAAATCCTGTCCGAGTAGTTAGCCTCTCCCTTTGCGTTGTCTTTTTTTCTGATCGACCAGAGAGCGTGGAACTTGATCCATTGAGTAATCCGGGAATATTGCGCTAGATAGGGATCGTCGATGTGGTCATCGCGAAAAATCGTTCTGTTTTCTTGTTCCGGGTGTATTACAGGCAAACCGTTCAGACGGTTGGGTTACATTGATGCTTTTCCTGGCATAAGCCCCCTCCCGGCACCAGAATCTCTCGGTAAATTGAGTGGCCGGACCTAATCTGGGTGTCGTCATTCTCTCAATCGTTAGATTCCCTGTATAAAGGCCCTTATCAAGGAAAGGTGTGTCGAAACGTTTCTCGCTTATTTGCGATAATCGGTGATTTTAGCTGGAAGCACGAACGCTGAATGAACCTGTTCACCAATACTGAACATCGAGGACTTTGGGCGGACCGGTGCGATTATCGATTACTTGTGTTGACACGAGAATTTCAAAGTTCTGCTTCGCCACGCCTTTGGCCGCGGTGCGAGCCAACTCTTCGAAAAAGCGCGCATCGGTGGCCATCGAGGTTGCCGCGAGAGTTCCGTTGGCGCTGATCCCGGCGATGATCACTGTTTCTCGCTCTGTCGTTGGGCTCAGAAATCGGGCAACTATTCCGTAATCCTGAGTCAACTGGTTATATGGTTTGGTTTTGTCTATCTGATAGAGACGCAAGTCAGGGTGTTGTGTGTCAACGATCCGGTAGGTTTGATCGGTTGCGTTTCGAACAAACTGATACCTGAGAGGCGCCTGCAAACGCAACGTCCATGGATTGTTGAATGCACCGATGAACACCCCGGACGTAATTTGAAGATCGGTGAAATTAGTCGAGGCAGCCCCGAGCATTCGAGGATTGCCACCCATGCGGCCGAGTACAGCGCTAACCTGCGAGGCCGAGGCAGCATCTCGAATTAAAAGAATGTCTGGTGAGAAGCCGGTCTCGGTCGGTGCGGCCACTTGAGCTGACTCCGCGGCAGCCCGTGGGGTTTGTGAACTGACTTGCCCGACACATATCACAACGGAATCCGTCTTCTCAACGACCGGTCCCCATAGCGCGGAAAGGGCATCGGTTTCCTTGGGAGTACGAAGCGCGACCCGCCCCAAAAGTGCGGCGCCAACACAAGCCGCGGCCAGAATCAGCAGGTAAATCGAGGTTCGGCGATTGAGGAGTCTTCCAGCTTGAGATTCACTTTTCTTCGATACGTCCTCCGTCCAGGACGCCAATCCTGATTCGAGAGTTCGCAAGCCGTTATCTGCATGGACCGTCGTTGCGTCAGAAGCGTGGTGCCTGCCCAACCGAAATTCCGGTGTGTACGAGCCCAAGGGCAGTCCGATTCTCAATTCATGGTCATGACCTGGTGTGTCGTAATACTGCGCTATTCTCTTCCGTACCTCTGAAGCCGCTACCCGAACAATGGAATCAGAATATGTGTCGTAGTCCAGTGGGCGGTCGAACACAGCGATGCCGAGCGAGCGTTCTTTGATTCCGCCCGAATTTCCGCTTAGGGCTTCCTCGACAATGAAACGCAGAAAGCGCGTATATCGCTTGCTTCCCTTGAAATGCGGATCCTCCAAGATCCTCTCAAGCTGCCTTTGGACTTTGGTGAAGTCCTCTTCGCTGGCTGGGGTCCATGGCGTTTCCAGATTGTCGATATTGAGGAGTGGCATTCGGTTCCTGCATTCAATCCCGCTACAGAAGATGTCGTCATCAGCTTGCGAACCGAAGTATATCCTACAGTCGATCAGATTGTCGGAAATCCTGCCTGCAGCCAAGGTGCTAACATCGTTGATTTCAAGCACTTTAGATGGGCTAACAAAACCTAACAGGGGAACTCTCCGTTATGCACTTCACAGCGCACCTGCTTTAAGGCACGATTCGTCGCGACCGTTATAATGCTGACGAATTTTCTATCGGATTCACTCGGAGACCACCAGCTGGATATGGCTCCTCCCAGTCCCTGTGGGACCAACAGAAAGGCGAGACTTTGTCGAGATTCAACACATTGGGTCGAAACCGTTGCAATGAGGTTCAAAGTCTGGAGGAACCCGGCCACCAATGAAATCATCATCCATTGCCTTAATCGGAAGCCAACCTCAGGACGCTCCAACTCAATTACATTCTCTCC
Organism: uncultured Acidobacteriota bacterium; assembly: GCA_963767755.1. Classification (GTDB taxonomy): domain Bacteria; phylum Acidobacteriota; class Terriglobia; order Acidiferrales; family UBA7541; genus Acidiferrum. The sequence continues at coordinate 179,011 of CAVYFO010000031.1, forward strand.
TCGCGCGCCCGTCATTTGGCCAATGCGCGCATGCTTTTCGCATCTGTTGAAGACCGACGACGCATTTGCGAAACGCGGTCTGGTACAACCGTATGGCTTGGCAGGGCCCGTCATTCTTGCTTGCACTCTAGGGATGGTGCAGGTTTCAAAGTCATCTACAACTGGGTCTGAGGCAAAACCGCATCCGTCGGGCGGACTCCAATGAAACCGGGCGCAATCTGTAGAAAGAATCCGATACTGCGCTCCATCGGAATTCCTCGCGATGGAGCTTGGCGGTCGCCACACTTAATCTGGAGATACAACATGAAGATACGTATGACACGAGTTGTTGCAGTCTTGGTCGCGTGGACGGGATCGCTTTTCCTTGGCTCATTTATGCAGTTTGCAGTTGCCCAGGATACCGCGAAACTCCCCTACATGAATCCAAGTTTGTCACCGGAACAGCGTGCTGCTGACCTGGTGCATCGCATGACCCTGGCGGAGAAGGCTTCGCAAATGCTCAACCAATCCGCCGCAGTTCCGCGCCTTAACATTCCTGCGTACCAATGGTGGAGTGAAGCGCTCCACGGTGTCATCGACCCGGGTGTAACGGAGTATCCAGAGCCAATCGGTCTGGCTGCGACCTTCGATACGTCGAACATCCATGTCATGGCGACCCAGATCGGTATTGAGGGCCGCATTAAATATGTGCAGGATGCACGTACCGGACGAGCGGCCTTTATTGGCGGAGGCCTGGATTTCTGGTCCCCCAACCTGAACATCTTCCGTGACCCGCGCTGGGGCCGCGGACAGGAAACTTATGGCGAAGACCCCTTCCTCACCGGACGTATGGGCGTTGCCTACGTCACCGGTATGCAGGGCGACGATCCGAAGTACTACCGCGTGATCGCTACACCCAAGCACTACGCCGTGCACAGCGGACCGGAGCCAACCCGTCACTTTGCCGATGTGGACGTGAGCAAACATGACGAGGTGGATACCTTCGAGCCTGCGTTCCGAGCTGCCATCGTGGAAGGCAAGGCCGGTTCAGTAATGTGCGCCTACAACGCAATCAATGGCGAGCCCGCATGCGCCAACCAGTACCTGATGCAGGACCAATTGCGCGGCAAGTGGGGCTTCCAGGGATATGTGGTCTCGGACTGCGGCGCAGTCCGGGACATTGCCGCCAATCATCGCTACCGCCCAAACCAGGCACAAGGTGCGGCCATCTCCGTAATCCGCGGCATGGATAACGAATGCGGCTTCTCTGATCAGCCTGGCGAGCCGGTCGGCAAGGCCTATATCGATGCGGTGCAGCAGGGCTACCTGCCTGAGAGCACGCTGGACACAGCCCTCATTCGCCTGTTCACAGCGCGCATGAAGCTTGGCATGTTTGATCCGACGGAGATGGTTCCCTACACCAAGATCGACGAGAAGGAACTTGACAGTGCGGAACACCGCGCCCTGGCTCGCAAGCTCGCGAACGAGTCCATGGTTCTGTTGAAGAACGATGGCATTCTGCCCTTCAAACCAGGGATCAAGAAGATCGCCGTTGTCGGCCCGCTTGCTGACAAGACCGCAGTGCTGCTCGGCAACTATGCAGGAACGACGACGCATACCGTTACAGTGATGGAAGGACTGAAAGCGGAGTTCCCGAACGCTACGATCACCTACGTACCGGGGATCCAGTTCCTGCGCAATGAGGGGAATCCCGTTCCAGATGCGATGCTCACCACTCCCGACGGCAAGCCTGGCCTGAAGGCGGACTACAGCGAGTCCATGCGCCGGTTTGGCAGGGGACCCGAACCGCCGGTGCTTGTCAGCCGCACCGAGCCAAACATCAATCTCACTGACGGCAACTTGCCTGCAGAGGTTGCCGGGAAAAAGACTGTTGGTGTGCGTTGGACGGGCTTCATCACGGCCACTGAGACTGGCGACTACCTCATCGGCGTCCGCGCCAATGGCTTCGGAAGATTATCAATTAACGACAAGCAAATTGCGCAATTGGGCAGAGTCGAAGGAGTCGACGCAGCCGTAGGTCGTGCCCACCTTGTAAAGGGCGAAAAGGCCGCGCTGAGCCTCGCGTTCGGCACCATGAACGGCATCAAGCCGCAGGCGCAACTCATCTGGACGAAGGTCAACGATGCGCTTTCACCTGAGGCCCTTGCCGCCGCAAAGAACGCCGACGTCGTGATTGCAGTCGTGGGAATCACCAGCAGGCTCGAAGGTGAAGAGATGCCCGTGACCATACCTGGATTCCTCGGCGGCGATCGCATCAGCATCGATCTTCCCCAGCCGGAAGAAGAGTTGGTGGAAGCTGTAGCAGCCACAGGCAAGCCGCTCGCCGTCGTTCTGTTGAATGGCAGCGCCCTGGCTGTCAATTGGATCAACGATCACGCCAATGCTGTTCTCGAAGCATGGTACCCAGGCGAAGAAGGCGGCGCGGCTGTTGCTGAGACGCTGAGCGGAAAGAACAATCCTGGCGGAAAGCTGCCGATTACTTTCTACAAGGACGTCAGCCAGTTGCCTAACTTCGAAGATTACGAGATGACAAATCGGACTTACCGGTATTTCAAGGGCAAGCCACTCTATCCGTTTGGCTACGGACTCAGCTACACCACCTTCAAGTACAGCGACCTCAGTGTCCCGACGCAGGCTGTAGCTGCGGGACAACCTGTCGCCGCTGAGGTCACCGTAACCAACACAGGCAAAGTTGCGGGAGATGAGACCGTACAGGTCTACATCAAGTTCCCCGCAGTCGAGGGTGCGCCGCAGATCGCTCTCCGCGGATTCCAGAAAGTCCATCTGGAGCCGGGCGCGAGCCAGAAGGTCCACTTCGACCTGAAGGACCGCGATCTGGTCATGGTCACTGAAAATGGCGACCCGATCATTGCCGCTGGTAACTACACCATCAGCATCGGAGGAGGCCAGCCTGATACCGGAGCGCCTACCGTCGCCGGGCACTTCCAGATCGATGGCCAGCTGGCGCTGCCCGAATAGGAATCCCGTGTTTTGGTTCGGACCGCTGTCTGAATCAAAACCACAACCGCAAAAGAATGAGCGCTTGTCATCAACCGTGACTAGCGCTCATTTTTAAGTCACCAGTAGAGGTATTATAGGAAGTCGGAAACACTAGTCGGAAACACTAGAAAAAACCAGACTTAGGATTGCGAGGAATCGAGGCTTGACGAGCAACCCTCCGAGAGTTACGGGCGAGGTTGGAAGGCAAAGATTTTCGTACTTGTTTAGCGCATAGGGACAGTTAAGTCCAAAGGCTTGGGCTGAGAAGCACAGATCAGCTTTTGAAAAACAGAAGAAGCGGAGCGGAGTTGCTGACGGCAAGTTTGCAGAATGCTTACGAGAATGCTTTGCGTGTGCGCTCCGCGCGAGGTTCGATTCCCGCCCCAGACTTTGCGGGTCACCACCATCGGGCGGATGGCCTGTTCGGCTCGCCAGTTCGTCGCTTCCAGACCGGGACAGCTCAGGAACGTAAATAGAGCCTCCCGCTCCCGCAACAGATGGTTGGCCAAACGGCGATTCTGCGGTGAGCGATAGCGCCGTTCCAAGGTCCGATCCATCCGCACTTCCAATCTTCCCCGGGCCACCGCTAATCCGTGTTCGCTGATCTGTCGTTGCTGGCGACGATCGCGCAGCTGCAAAGATTCCTGCAAGATGGTTTCGACGGTGCGCGGGAATTCCGCTTCCCCACTTCTCGCCACCAGAATCATCTCCCGGCAGCGCCGCAGCAGGTGCGCTAAGCAGGTTTGGTGCAGAGCGTGGATAAACTGACGATAGATGCTCCACCCGTCGCGCACCAAGAATCCTGCAAAATCCGCTCCCAACACCATAGCTGCTTGTTCGAATCCGCGGCCTGGCTGAATGCTATAGACGGTGACCTGCGAAGTGCTGAAGGCCCACATCCACCATAGCTCTCCACCCACTCTCCAACCAGTTTCATCCGGGGTTACACTCGCACTGCGGCGAACCTCTTCTACCAACGCGTTATAGGTTGGTTCCGCTTGACTCGCCACCCGCGCTAGGGCCTGGCACAAGCCGCCGCGACTCACCTGTAATCCGAAGGCTTGCTGGAGCACCGTGGCCGTCTTGCCGTAGGGCAGTCCTAAACCTTTGTTGAGTTGCGTGGCCAGCGCCAACGCTCGCGGTCCGAGTTGCGAGGCAGCACTGCCCAGGGCATCCGAGGTTTGCCGTGGATGTCGCCCCTGCACTCGCCGTCGGCAACACCTACAGCGCCCGATAGAAATGCGAAACTCAATGAGCTGGACCCGCGGTTCCGGAATCTCGGTTTGGAACTGCGAAACGGTCTCGCACTCTTCCAACCCACCTCCGCATCGCGGACAGCGGGCCGGCAGCGGTACTTCCACGATTTCATCGACTTGATCGGGGAGGGGCCGACGATAGCGGCGCCCATACTGCTTTCCTGCTTTGCGTCCGGGTTTTTGAGGATGACCTTTGGGTTTCTGCCGCGAGAAGGGGGCCGCTTGTCGCTTCGCGGCTCGAAGAGCCTCTTCCAACAGCCGCCGCAGACGTTCGTTTTCTTTCTTCAATACTTCAATTTCTTGCTCGAGCCGCGCGAACTCTTCTGCGGTATGCTCTTCTGCCACACCGACAAAATAACCACTTCACGGATGCAGACAACTACATTCTTGAGAAGAAGTGTCTAGACGCTAAACAAATACAGATTTTCTTGCGGGGAAGTGGCCTCTACGCGAGCTAGTCGATCGACTGGAGCAGGTGGAAGTGACGGTTGAAAGCACGAATGGGGATCCAAGAACATGAGCAGTTTCCCAGACTCCGATTGGCTTACAGCGTCCGAAGAATCTGAGACTCACAACGGAGAGATCGATACTCATAATCCGGCAGCTGGTTGAGCGTTTTCGAGCAGTACGGAAGCCCGAAAGACTTAGCACACGCTACGGATGTGAAGCTTGGATCAAGAATCACATTCTTCCACGATGGGGAGGCCGACCGTTGACTGAAATGCAGCCCCGAGTGGTCGAACTTTGACGCATCTGAACGCGGCGAAGAAGAAGTGAGGTCAAGGTGAAGAAGCTCTCAAGTCTCATCGGGAAAGCTGGAATGCTCGTCGTGGTGGCCGTCTTAGCGGTGCCGATGTTATTTGCGCAGTTTCAGGGAACGCCGCAACCAAAACACTATCCCTGGTCTGACACCACCTTGTCGCCCGATGTGCGTGCTGACTTGGTTGTCAAGGAACTTACGCTGGAGGAGAAGATCTCCCTTTTGCATGGGCAGGGTTCCCCTTTCCGCTCCACAGGTCCAACTGAGTCCAACGGCGGTGCCGGATACTCAGTTGGGATTCCACGTTTGGGCATTCCAGCGATCCAGATGGCTGATTCGGCATACGGTGTCACCCGGGGCGCCGCTTCCGGGCGCTATTCCACGGCGCTCCCCAACAACCTCGCCGCTGCCTCCTCCTGGGATCCGCAATCTGCCATTGAATATGGCGCACTAATCGGTCGTGAGTTGCGTCAGGAGGGCTACAGCATGTCGCTCGGTGGAGGCGTTAACCTGTCTCGCGAGCCCCGCGACGGCCGCACTTTCGAATACCAGGGCGAAGATCCGTTGCTAGCAGGCACGCTGGTCGGCAACTTCGTCAAAGGCGTCCAGTCGCAACACGTAATCGGCGATCTGAAGCACTATGCCATCAACGACCAGGAGAGCGGCCGTAACGCACTGAATGCGAACATTGACAAGCGGTCCATGCGGGAAACGGATCTGAGGGCCTTCGAGATCGCTCTTAAGATCTCAGACGCCGGCGCCTTCATGTGCTCCTACAACCGCGTCAACGGCGACTATGCCTGCGAAAACAGCTACCTGCTTACGGAGGTCTTGAGGAAAGATTTTCACTTTAAGGGTTTTGTCGTCTCCGACTGGGGCGGAACGCACTCCACCGCGAAAGCCTCGCACGCCGGCCTCGACCAGGAGCAGCCGGGCAAGAACTTCTTCGGCGACGCTCTGCAGAAAGCAGTCGAGAGCGGAGAAGTTTCGCAGGACGAGCTCAACGACCACGTTCATCGCATTCTGCGAACGATTTTTGCTTCCGGGCTCTTTGATAACCCGGTGGTCAAGCAGGTTCCTGACGTGGAGGGTGGTTACGCAGTGGCGCAGGCACTCGCCGAGAAAAGCATCGTTCTGCTCAAGAACGAGCACAATGTTCTTCCTCTGAACGGTGCCGCCCTCCGTTCCGTCGTCTTGATCGGCGGCCATGCGGACGTGGGTGTGCTCACCGGCGGCGGCTCGGCGCAGGTCGATGCACCAGGAGGCTCCGTTGTACCTCCACCACCGGCCCAGCCTGGCGCGACTCCCATGGCAAGCTTCATGAGGCGCCAGGTTTGGCTGCCCAGTTCTCCGCTGCGCGCGTTGACCGCCAGACTGCCTTCGAGCAATGTAACCTACGTCTCCGGCGATGACCTGGCTGCTGCCGCCTCCGCCTCCAAAGCGGCCGACATCGCCATCGTCTTCGGATATCAGGCGGAGTCGGAAGGCTCTGATCTGAAGTCTCTAGATCTTAGCGAGGAACAGAACAAATTGATTGAAACGGTTGCTGCCGCAAATCCGAAAACCATTGTTGTCCTGGAGACGGGCAGCCCGGCCACAATGCCATGGATCGACAAGGTGGCTGGCGTAGTGGAAGCCTGGTATCCCGGAATCCGCGGCGCAGAGGCGCTGTCTAATCTGCTCGTAGGAAATGTGAATCCAAGCGGCAAACTGGCCATCACCTTCCCCAGAAGCGACGCCGAACTGCCCCATCCAACGTTGGTATTACCTCCGCCGGCCTCGCAGCCCGTACGTCCGGCGCCGGGCGCTGATATCTCCAGCTTCATGGCCATGATGGCCAAAGGGCTACCGCCGTTTGAAATCTACTACGACGAAAAGCTGAAGGTCGGATACAAGTGGTATGACGCGGAGAAAAAGCCCGTCCTCTTCCCCTTCGGCTTCGGCCTCTCCTACACGAGCTATGCCTACTCCGGGCTGACGGTAAAGAACGGCGAGGGACTTACGGTTTCATTCACCCTGAAGAATACTGGCAAGCGTGCAGGAACGGAGATTGCACAGTTGTATGCTTCTTTGCCAGATTCAGCTGGCGAGCCGCCCAAGCGTCTGATCGGTTGGGCTCGTGTTGAGTTAGCGGGGGGCGAGTCAAAGGTAGTGACGATCCAGGTTGGTCGCGATCGTCTCACCGTGTTCGATGAAGCAGCCGATGCCTGGAAACTTGTTCCTGGCAGCTACACTATCATGGCCGGAGGCTCCTCGCTGGATCTGCCTCTTCATCAACAGATCGGGCTGCAATAGCCGATTTTCCGCTTGGGAAAGTCCAGGCCGATTTGAATATTCCGTTTGCGCCGCGAACATTTTCGTGTTTTTGAATCAGTACCCGCTGCGTTCAGCTTTTCTGCATGAAGCTCTACTCCGTTGTTACATACTATAGGCACTTATTTACATCTGCCGAGGATTTGGTACGCTGTACCCGAGGGGGTCATGCAAGAGTCAAAAGTCGAAAAGCTCCGCAAGCTGGCGTCGAAGCGCCAGATCGTAAGGGTCCAAGATGCGAGGGAACTCGGCATTCCCCGAACGTATCTCCCCCGGCGGGCTCGCCTGGGGAACCTGGAAAAGGTCGGCCGCGGTCTCTATTCCTCTGGGGATTTCTCCGGAACGGAGCACGCCTCCCTCATCGAAGCGGCTTACCAAATCCCCAAAGGAATCGTCTGCCTGCTCTCTGCGCTCCGGTTTCACAATTTCACCGCTCAGTCTCCCCACGAGGTCTGGATGGCGATCGGTCACAAAGCCTGGGCTCCCAAAGTTTCCTCTCCCCCCGTTCGCATCGTGCGCATGTCCGGGCCAGCCCTTCACTTTGGACTGAAAGAATATTCCATTTCCGGAGCAACTCTTCGCGTGTTTTCCCCGGCAAAGACGGTGGCCGACTGCTTCAAGTTTCGCAGCAAGGTTGCCTCGATGTCGCCATCGAAGCCCTCAAAGAATGCCGACGACGAAGGAAAGCCTCGATTGACGAACGCGCCGCCGCCGCCAAAGTCTGCCGCGTCGCCAACGTCATGCGCCCGTATCTGGAGTCACTCTAGTTGAGCAAACCGGCCCCAAAGAATCTCCACGCTTCCGTCCGCCAGTAGCTCGCGAACCTGGCGCGCGAGCGAAGGAACAACCCTCGCCCAGGCGATTCAAAACACCTTTCAAAGACGTGGAACTGACGTTCCGATGGCAGGTCTCCCCGTCGCCTTCACCTCCGAGTTTTATGACGACGTAAACAAGAAACGGCAATGGACCGCGTTTTGCGCGAGGAACAAGTCCTACGTCCAGAAGGCTGAATTCAAGGCGGTGATGGAAGCCATCCGAAACTTTCTCGCTCTCCCGGTCCGCACCGTCCAGGAAGGACGTTCGTTCACGAAGACGTGGAAGCCCGGCGGACCCTGGCGTTGAAATGGTTATCAATGAACTTCGTTCGAGGAGTTCTCAAGACTCCGAACGATGCGATCTACCGGATATAGTCTCCTGTTCTCTCCTCCCCCCCTGTGGGCGCACTCCGCCGGGCGACTTTCGGAAAAATGTACTAGTACCGAGATTTTTTCTCCTTTTCCGACTTCTGGATGTTCCTTAAATAAGTAGGGGGCTATGATCGGGAATTCTCGGCCAGCTTGGACTTTCCCGGGAGGATTAAGATTTTTTCTTACTTTTTCCCTTCTCGATGTTCCTTTAATAGGTAGGGGGCTATGGCCGGGATTTCCCTGGCAACCCGGGATCTCCGAGGGAATAAAGTTTTTTCTCACTTTTTCCCGACTGGATGTTCCCTAGGAAGTAGAGGACGCCGGCGAACTTTTATGATGAAGGCGCTCGCTACGATTCCCTGTAGGTTAGGAGGCCGAGATTGTCATTGCGCTTTTTAGTTTTCGAGGCCTCTTACTGGTGAGGGGCATGACTATTTAAAGGAGCCTTGATCGCTACTTGCAGCGGGGAAGGTGAAGTGTGAATGAAATACGAAGATCACTATATGCGTCACCCTCGCTGTCACCTCGGTGATCGAGCAAGTGCCCAAGGAACAAGAGGTTGCGCATGGCGCGACGATCAATTTGGACGCGGGCAAACCCCCGTGTTGGGCTGGAGCGACCCCACTTTCGCGCACGATTGCGTGACCAAAGTGAGTCGTAGGTCGCTCCAGCCCAACAAGAAACTTCTTTCGGTACCGCGCGAGAGTTTGGGCGGAGCAGCTGAAGAAGGTAGGAATTACCTACTTCAGCTTCGTCTTCAGCATCTTCTTCAGCTTGGGATGCTCATAAGTCGAGGGAAAACAGGGAAATAAACGACACGAGAATGGCAAGAGTGACACAGAAAAAATCACCAAATTGGGCGGGAGCGACCCCACTTTTTCGGCTTTCAGCCGCCCCAAAAAGTTCGTGGGGTCGCTCCCGCCCGTTGCTGAATTCCGGTGCGCATGTTTTTTCGCCAAGGGCGAAGCAGCCTCACTCCTGGCCGTCAAATTCTCAAGTTTCGGTGAAGTGCGCTTCACCCCCCTACTTCACTGCAACTTCCCCTGCTACTTCACCCTCGATCGAGCACGGCATTAAGGAAATCAATCAGATAAATCGTCCCGAAAAACGAAATTGTACGCGGCCCAGACCGCGCCTGAGGCGGGAGCGACCCCACCCTTTGACGCACGGTGCGTCACGGTTGCCGTGGGGTCGCTCCCGCCCTCGCACGAACTTCGGGGCCGCGTTTTGCGCGACTGCATAGGTTGACCTGAGAGTTTGTCAGACGTGAGGTCTGACACTTTGTATGAAAACGAAAGGAGAAGACCGTTGTCTATATTGAAGTCACCACCAAAACAGCCCAAAACAGTCAGCATCCAGGCGCGTGTCGAAGAATCGGTCAAGACTCAGCTTGAGCTCTATGCTGAGTTCATCGATGCTTCGCCGTCTTACGTGATCACCGAAGCCCTGAAGTTGCTCTTCCGCAAGGACGACGAGTTCAGACGCTGGGCAGACGAATACGCAAACAACCACAACAATGGAAAAGCTAAAGGAGACGTTCTTGCGAAGGCCGTTTGACAAACATGAAGCCCCGTCCAACCCAATTCGTTGCGCGCGAGAATACAGCGTCCCCAAGACAGCATGTCTCGCGCCCTTCAGCAAGCCCGTCGCTATACGAGTCCAGAGTAAATCCACTTTGTAAGCTGAGAGACAACATATCGGTACAACGGATGTCGTCATCTGGAGAACTGTTCAGATCGTCTCTCTCCGAATGGAGAAAACGAGCCACGGGTGGAGAAAGGAGGGATACCTGGGATCCCACAATCGCTGGACGTGAACGCGAAAGACAATCTGCTATCGCTCCTGCCTTGCGAACCCAGTTCATAGTTGTCTCAATGGGCCAATTCGACCTCAACAGTACCGCCGAGGCTCGGGACTGGGGCATCTGTATTGCTTCGACGCATGAACCGAATCAAGAACGAGGCGGTCTACCATGAATCAACGCCTGCTCCTCGATCCCAACGAAACCGTCGTTCTTCACGCAGAAGAATATCCACTGACTGTGAGAGAAGCGGCAAAGTATCTTGGCGTTAGTCCTCAATCTGTGTATCTTTGGGTTGAGCGTAAGCAGATTCCCCATCTCCGCGTAATGGGTCGCAATATCCGGTTTCTCAAATCGGATCTCGAAACATTCCGCGCGTCGTTCAGACGGGAGATGGAGAATGCCTAGAGCACTAAAATACGACGGGGTTGTCTACCGGCGGAATGGAACCGCTATTTGGTGGATTCGCTACCGGGACAGAAACGGGAACGCCCGAAGAGAATCGAGCCAGTCTGCTGATTGGCATGAGGCCCAGAAAAAGCTACGCGACAGGCTTCAAGCCAGAGACGACAACGTCCTAGAAGTCACACGTAAAGGCGAAACCTTGGCATACGGACAATGGGCGGATTTTTTCCTGGAGAACTATTCCAGACCACCCGTGCGCGCGGAGAAGACTCACGCAACGAACGGCCGCTGTGTGAAGCACCTCAAGTTGGCATTCGCAAATTGCAGACTTGTGGACCTCACAGCGGATTCGATTGAACTCTATTTGCGTGACCGTCTCCGCCAACGTGTCCGAATCAAGAGCCAGCGCGGTTACCGGGAAACGAACCTCCTAAAGCCTACAACGGTCCATCAGGAATTCCGAGTCCTGCGGCGTATGCTGAATATCGCCGTTCGGAAAAAACTCTTGGCGGCCAATCCGTGTTCGGGAGTGGAGTTCCCAGTTGCCGTGAGGGGCTTATTTCGTCCTCCTACGTTACATGGTCTGAACAGCAGCGCATCGAATCCCATGCTCCGGAGTATCTTGCCAATATTGTGCGGATCATTACGGAGACTGGACTCCGAATCTACAAAGAACTCACGCCCATGAGAAAAGACACTGTGGATTTGGCCAACGCTGTTGTTTGGATACCCGATTCTAAAACCCCAAACGGAATCGCTGAGGTTCCACTGACCCCTTTGGCCGTTCAGGCTTTTCAACGCCAGCTTGCCATTTCTGGCGATGGTCCGTTCCTCTTTCCCAGTGACCTCAATCCGTCGGGGCACCACAAGAACGTACGGAAGGCTTGGAAGAGAACGCTGTCTCGAGCCAAAGTAACGTACTTTCGCATCTACGATCTTCGTTCGACCTACGCGACCAGGTTGAGCGCGGGAGGAGTAGCCGACGAATGGGTCACTCAGATGCTTCGTCAGGGAGATGCGCAAGTCTTTAAGAAGTATTCGCAAATGAAACTCCAGATGAGGCGCGAAGCTCTGGAGAAAATCAATCGTCAAGCCAACGAGATGCAGGTGTTGGGCGCACCGGCATTATGCTCAGCCACGATTCAATAGCCTCATTCGTGCACAGTTCGTGCACAGTCGGGGGTAAAAGTGATGAGGCGGACTAGCGGGAGTTTACTGCGAGTGCCCTCCCGAAGCCTTGCGCATTTTCACTAAATCATTCCCTCCGTAGAACTTAAACGGGTTTTCTCCTCTTGGATTATGTATTACCCCCTATTTTCAGGCTTACACTTCTGATATTTGTCGCATTTTATGCTTGACAATGATTGTTAGCTTGTTTATGTATTACCCTTGATGGCGAGCCTCATCAAAAAGAAAAAGGGCAACCGCCTCTACTACTACCTCGTCGAAAGCGCTCGCGTCGACGGCAAACCCCGCATCGTTCATCAGGCCTATCTCGGCACCGCCGAAAAAGTCGCCGAACTCATCGAGCAAAAGTCCGCCCCGGTTCCCCTCTCCGCCACGTTGCGAGACTTCGGCCTCCCCGGCGCCTTGTGGCTGGCTGCCAAACAGTCCGGCGTGTGGCCGCTGCTCGAATCCCTGTGGCCTGCTCCGCGTTCCGGACCCGCTCCCGGTCACTATCTCCTGCTCGCGGCCATTCACCGCATCTGTGATCCCGGTCCGAAAACCGAAGTCAGTAGCTGGTACGAGCGGACCCTCCTTGCTTCCGAGTGGGGTTTCCCTTCCGAGCGCTTTACCTCACAAGCCTTCTGGGATGCCTTCGAACAGATTCTTCCGGAGTCCAGTGAGACTCTGACTCATGCGGAGGATCCCCTCGATCAAGCGCAGTTGCGTTTACTTGGTCTGTGGAAAGAGAAGCACCTGGTCGGCCGTCGACTACTGGCCTACGATACCACCAACTTCTACACCTACATTGCTAGCACCAACACGCGGAACCACCTGGCGCAGCGCGGACACAACAAACAAGGTCGCCACAACTTGCGCCAAATAGGCCTAAGTTATGTTCTGGACGGAGAGAGCGGGTTGAGCCTATGCCACCACGTGTACCCGGGCAACGTAGCCGATGTCGAAGAGTTCTCCGTCGCGTTGGCACGCATCCTGCGACTGCTGGATCAAAATCAGCTGACCCGCGACACAGTCACGCTGGTCTTTGACAAGGGCACGGCCGCCCTGGACAACACCGTGCAACTGCAAGAGGCGGGGGTGGGATGGATTTCCGCCCTGCCCTGGAATCAAGCGCCGCCGGAGTTACGCGAGCGCGCCACTGAAGAGCTGCCGCCGTGCAGCGCCGAACAGCCCGGTGTGCGAGCTGTGGCCGAGAAGCTGCTGGTGCACGGCCAGGAATATCTCGCGGTGGTGAAGTATTCGGCGCCTTTTGCCGCCGAGCAACTGCACAGCGTGACCACCAGCATCAGCCGCACGCTGCAGTCCCTGCGACGTTTCTCGAAAGAATTGAATAAACCTCGTTCGCGTTGGACCGAGGAAGGTATCACGCGCAAGATTCAGACGTGGCTTTCCGGCCAATTCCTGGCGGACTTAATTCGCTATCAATTGGAATCTCGCGACGGCTATTGGCGGCTTCAGTTTGATTTCGATCAGGCCGCGTTTGAGCGCCTGCTCGGTCGTCGCTTAGGCCGCACGGTGCTGCTCACCAACCGCATGGACTGGACGGCGGAACAAGTTGTAACCGGTTATGACGGCCAGCAACAAGTCGAGCGCGTCTTCCGCGGCCTGAAAGACGGAGAGTGGCTCGCTTGGGGACCAATGCATCACTGGACCGACCGCAAGATCCGCATCCATGCGTTTTACTGCATGCTGGGCATCTCTCTGTTGCAGTATGTGCATCGCCAGGCCAAAGCCGCTTGGAGTGATCTTTCGATGGAGCAACTCATTGAAGAGTTGCAACGGATACAGCAGTTCGTTCTGCTCTACCCACGGCAAGGCGAGAAAGGTTTCCCTCGCGCTGCCTATGTGCTCTCGAAACAAACTTTGGCGCAGCAGGCGTTGGCCAAGGCACTGAAGCTGGACGAGCTGCAGATTACCCACCGTGGGTAATACCAAACCCACACTATAAACTGCACAAAAAGGAACTCTTAGAAATCTATCGACTCCGCCGGCAGTAAACTACCGCTAGGAGTAATGTTGGGAAGTGCTTTAGAATGAATAAAGCAGTTCATGTCGGGGCGTAGCGCAGCCTGGTAGCGCGCCTGCCTTGGGCGCAGGAGGCCTCCGGTTCAAATCCGGACGCCCCGACCATTTACTTCTTTATTTTCAATTCACTCTACCTGTTGCTGTTTGCGTCGGAGCCTGAACTTGGGTCCATTTGGGTCCAAATACGAGCCTCTCGACGCTTTCCACTGCGCGACGCTGCTCTTCCGGGATCGCGTGCAAATAAATCTCGCGCGTGATGTCCGGTGTGGAATGCCCTAGAAGCGATTGCATCGTTCCTATCGGCGTGCCCACAGAGTCGAGCATCGTTGCGTGGCTATGCCTCAGCAGGTGCCACGTGACACCAGGGAGCCCTAGCTTCTTTGCGGCAGGCTTCAGGTGCTTGCGCAAGAGATTCCAGCGATCTAGCGGCAATCCCTCGCGCGTGGCGAATACCAAGGCTTTTGGGTCAACAGCGGCGGGACAAACGACGGCAAGAATTACTGCCGTCTCAGTCCCTATCGGGATGGTTCGCGCACTGCGTTTCGTTTTCGGTTGATCGAAGTGACCGTCATACACCGTCTCGACTACGCGGAGCAAACGAGCATTCAAATCAATACTCCCCCAGCGAAGCGCAAGCAACTCTCCTACTCGCAATCCTGTCAGCACCAGCAACAACGTGACCGAACGTGCGGGTTCATTCAGTGCGGCAGCTATTTCTCGCACCTGGACCGGAGTGACGACTACTCGCTCCGTTCCATGCTGCCGTCGTGGGAGTTTCGTTTTCTGAGCTACGTTCTCGGCAATATAGCCCCATTCCTCGGCTGCTCCGAGAATCTTGCTCATACCACATTTGAAGTGGTGAACGGTTTCCCACGACAACCCGTTGCTGAGTTTTCGGCTGAGGAAGCTTTGCAGCTCTTCTCGCGTGAGTTCGCGGAGCTGTCTCTGGCCGAAAGCTGGATTGAGATGCACGTCGAGCATGTACCGATAGTGCTTCTGGGTTGCGTATTTGAGTGTTGGCAAAACCACAGGCGTCCAGTCCTCTTTGACGAATGTGCCGAATGTACGGACCGACTGCGGTCGTGCCTTGCCGCTATTGATCGACCTTAACCTCTGAGACAAAACCTGCATAGCCAGGCGGCGCGTCGGAAATTCGGCAACGGTCCCGATCACTTCGGACCGTCTCAGTCTGCCGAGCGTGCCGTCTGTTTGAATTACATCCTCCCACCAGCGTGCCACCCAAAGCTTTCTCCGAGTGCCGCGCTGGAAAAGCGATCCTTGCTGGAAACCTCTTCGAGCCATCGTTTCTCCCTTCCTTGGGATCTCGATGGCCCGCCCAGCTTCTTCTGCGTCGCTTCTCAGTGTAGTCCGCATGTCAAGCCGCTTCGCGATCTCTCCTCTGGCGCTGCACCCAGGCCATTACTTCGTCTGCCCGGAAACGCCAGTATTTCCCAAGGCGATATGCCGGCAGGCGATCTATCGAGCGTTTCCTGGTGTGCCCGTACACCCAAGAAACCGGCACCTTCAGAAGCCTGGCGATCTCATGCACGGTCAAAAGCTCCGTATGGTTTTCATCTCCGTTGTTCATCACTGTGGCCTCCTGCTGCGGAATGCTGCGCGGACAAAATACTTTGCGCGGTCACCGCGCAGTTGGGCTGGAGCGACCCCACGAATTACTTTGGGCACGGAACCGTGCACAAAAGTGGGGTCGCTCCAGCCCAATCCGGTGTTTTGTCCGCGCCCAAAGTGATCGCTACGCGATGTACAACCTCTTTCCCTTCGGACTCTTCCGAAAATCCGAGGGTGACGCAAAGGGTGAACGATGGGGTGATCTGTGTCTGTCATGCACCGTTCACCCTCCGTAGGATAATCCCGGTGGATACTTAGAAAAGCTGCATGAGAATGGGGTGCTTCTGGCACGATGATTTCGCATGTCTGCCGCGAGGCCGCAAAATACACTTCATTTCTGCCATCTGAATTGGGGCCACGAAACGCGGCCACAGAAGAAGAGCTGAGAAACGGCAGAGAAAAAATGCGCCCGAACCTCATGCCAAACAATGTGCCGCGAGCTGCACGCACTTCTGAATGGGAGAAATCGGGAGTAGATTCAAGCTTCATTTCCAGCGGCTGATCTGGGCACACAATTTCAATGCGAAAGAAAGCCCGGCTACTCCTGACATCATGCATCCCGGCCGTATCTGCCAAACCACGCATTGACGAAGCTCTCCTACTATATAGAGGTGAAAAATCCGCCAAACCTCACCGGGAAAATCCAAAAAAGCGGCGAGACTCTCCCTATTTATAAAGAGGCAGAAAAAGCCGGAAATGTGAGGAGGAAAATGCACTTTTCGGTAGGCAAAATGGGCGAACGCGCGGTACTTCAGTCCGTCTTTCATTCCCCAAGGAGATTCTCAAGTGCCAATAATCCGCCAATACATAGAGTAGTGCTATTTGCATGGTCTTGGCACGGCTACTTGCGATTCTTTAACTCATATAGGGAACAACCCAGAGCAACATTTCGGAGAGGATCTTGAGGGTCATAGAAGACTACGGCAGGCATCTCTTGAAAAAGGGACTTTGTGTAGTCGTGTCCTCCACCCCCAACCGGAAGTCCTTCATGGTCGCGAAATTCATACTCCACCATGCTGTAACGACCGATAAGGTCCATTAGGACTGTAATGTTTTGGTATTTCTGTTGAAGTATCCGCCCAACAACTACATTCCCGGATTCAAAAAGTGGGACATGCGACCATCGTTGTCGGACAAGATTGATACTCGTGAATCCGCCAATTGCTATAAGGACGCTGACCGGCAGCATCTGCTCGCGAAGGCGCTGGAGGACGAAGCCCAACCCAACATGTTCCGGAACACCCGATGCGAGAATACGGTAGAAGACGAGTCCGAGACAGCCTGCCGCAATGGTGATGCGAAGCCAACCCTTCCACGAAACCTGTACAGCCCTAGGTACGGAAAGATTCAGTAATGGCTGATACTCTGCAGTAGCCCGAACCAGCCAATCTTCTGGTCTCGGCGCAACCGTCTGAGGCTCCGCAACAACAATTTGCTGGTAGTCCAACCAGGACATCGTGACGAGGACACCCGGCATCACGACAAAACAGGCGAGAAAGAGGCAATCGATGGCTATTGGCCATCCGAGAATCACAGTGCGGGCAAATCCGACAAGACCTATGAGCGCCACCAGTGACAATATCAACGACAGTTGCTTGGAACTCGTCTCTGCATCCTGTAACCTCCAACCACACCTGACGCAATAAGGCAATCCAAAGAGCCGCGGAGCGAATCGAGCGCGTTCACCACAATATGGACAAAGCACCTTTGCCATTGTTGGAACAAATAACACTCACTTCCAGGAAACGCGAGAACTTTTTCAGTCCGAACGTATTGAGGCGGAAGAGCCAAAAGCCGCTTTCAATGTATGTACCAGCCATGGTACACTTGTCCCGTGGGTAAGAAGCCTCAATTCCAGACGGGCACGGACATGGGTACCCAGCCTGAAGGGCTCGAAAGACAAGGCAAACGGGTTCCGGCGATTTTCTTTCGGACTGAGGCCGGAGGGGAACCCGTGCGGGACTGGCTGAAAGAGCTTTCGTCGGAAGATCGGAAGCGGATCGGCGAGGACATTAAGACGGTCGAGTTCGGCTGGCCGATCGGGATGCCCGTTTGCAGGCCAATGGGTGGCGGGACTTACGAGGTGCGGTCGAACTTGGCTCAGAACCGAATCGCGCGAGTTCTCTTTTACATCGACAAAAAGGGCCGAATGGTTCTGCTGCACGGATTCATTAAGAAAACGCGAAAGACACCAGACCTGGATTTAGAGCTGGCACGGAACAACAAGAGCAAGCACCAAAGGGGACTCAGATGAAAGTAAGAAAAAATCACAAGGTAAGAGACCACAGCGGCTCGACCTTCGATAGTTTTCTCGAACAGGAAGGAATTCGCGATCAAGTCGAAGCGGTCGCTATCAAGCGGGTGCTGGCTTGGCAGCTTGAACAGGCGATGCAAGAACAGCAGAAGACCAAACAAGCGATGGCGAAACAGCTCCACACAAGCAGGTCACAGTTGGATCGCCTGCTGGACCCTCAGAATGTCTCTGTGACACTCGATACAATCAACCGTGCAGCCAGGGCGCTTGGCAAGCGGGTAATCATCCGCGTGGCAGACGCGAAGGCTAAACGGGCATAGTCCGCAGTATCAGGGCGGGTTCCGGTTAACCTAGGACTAGTCGAGAGTTGACAATTAATTCCTGCTACGATGCTGTGTCGTTTCTATGGGAAAAACAAGAGGCCCGTACAAGGAAGAGTTTCCGAAGGGTTCCACTGTGCAAATTGTGGATCGTGCGCGTCTGGAAAACTTTCTCAAAACCTGGAAATTCCACCACAAACTGGAACCCGATCAATTGAATTACGCAAACAAAATTGCCGAAGTGAAATCGGTCGGGGTCTACCATGGCGGGGATGAACTCTATGAGCTCAAGGGCGTGCCTGGTATCTGGCACGAACAGTGTTTGAGTATGGTTCGCGATCGACGGAGCCGGTGGGTTTACCTGCTACCGGCTGTTCATCTTTGCGCCTGCTTGGTGAGTTTCATCGGCCTCGCAATTCCAAGTCTGCAGTACGTGGGGATACTTTTTACATTCATTCTGCTTGCGGACCTTCCCGTTTCGGCCCTGACCTACGCTTTGGCGTGGAAGTATAATGTGCTCGCCGCGATTTGGATTTTTGTGGCGGGCACTTTGTGGTGGTACCTACTAAGCCGAGCGGGAGAAGTCCTATTCAAGAGAATTCTTCGGCACAACACGCCTAGAACCTGATCAATGCCATACCGGAAACTGCACCGCCACCGCCTGGCCTGCGCCTGCCTAGTCGCAAAGAAAAACTTGGGTCCAACTTGGGTCCAACGACCGCCAAATTAGGTCCAAAACCGTGTACCATGACGTAGAACAAAGCTAGACGGACCAACAAGATAGATTTTTTGCAACTGCCTTGGGCGCAGGAGGTCCCGAGTTCAAATCTCGGCGCCCCGACCACTAACTTACTGAATTACTTGAGGCTCTTCCTGCGCGGTATTTCCACTACCCTCCAACTTGGGAACATTTGGGAACAATTGGTCTGCGAGCATGTTCACAGCGTCTCTCTGTGCGCTCCCGCTGGCGTGCGTATAGACTTCCAGAGTTGTTGCCATGAGAGAATGCCCCAGTTGAGCCTGCGCTACTTTGAGCGGCGTTCCTTGAGCATGCAGTAGCGTGCCGTGCGTATGGCGCGGTGCATGCCAGTCGATCCGCTGCAAGCCAGCCCGCTTGCATGCAGTGCGAAGCGACTTTTTTCTTAGGTTATCCGCAGCAAGCGGAGCGCCCTCGCGAGTTGCAAAAACCAAAGCACTCGGAGAATGATCCGCTGAACGGATATCGCGCTCTTTCAATTCACGTACGACTGACGGAGCCAACGGAACTGTCCGTCTGCTTGCACGTGTCTTGGGTGTTCCAAAATGTCCCTTGTAGCAAGTTTCTGCTACAAGCAAGGTCGCTTGAAGTAGGTCAATCCGTCCCCATCGTAACGCAAGGATTTCACCGATTCGCAAACCGGTCGTTGTCGCAATGATGACGATTGTCCGGGTTGGCTCCTTGCTTGATGCGATGAGTCGCTGGACCTCCTCAGCTGAGAGAAATCTGTGAGGGCGTTTCAATGTCCTTTCGGGCATCTTTACACCACTCACAGGGTTGTTCGAGATGTATTCCCAATTCACGGCGGTTCCCATGACCTTTCTCAGGAGATGCCGCAAATGGTTGGTGGTCTCCCATGCGAAGCCCTGCTTGAGCTTGTTCAAGAGGTATTGCTGCACTTCAACCCTCGAAACATCGCACAAGCGGTGGCCACCGAATTGGGGAATCAAGTGCTTGCGCAGCAGAAGCGAATAGATCTCCCGCGTAGCAAACTTGAGTGTCGGCAGCATCCCCGGCTCAAAGCATTCTACAATGAACTTTGAGAACAGCATGGTTGCTTCCGGGCGATACTGCCCTTGGTTAATTGGATTGAGACAAGCGTCTAGTAGTCTGCGAGCTTCCCGACGGCCTCCGATTTCGCTCATGGAGCCAAGCACAACCGAGCGCATCACTCGACCGGCAGACCCGTCAGCGAGAATCACTTGTTCTCTCCATCGTGCAACCCACACTTTCCGGCGCTTACCGCGAACGAACAAACTACCATTCTGATACTGGCTACGAGCCATTTTTCTCCTCTCCATTCTGAGGTTGGCTCGTCCGCCTTTTCCTATGTCGGTTTCGAGTGTAGCGCGATTATTAAAGAACACAATCGCCTCCGTGCTGACTCTCGATCCACCTGTGAATTTCCTCTTCCCGAAACCGCCAGTACTTGCCAAGCCGGATACCTGGCAGTCGCTGCGTAGAACGTTTGCGTGTCCTCCCGTAGACCCAAGACACCGGCACATGCAGCATTGCCGCGACCTGCTGAATGGTTAACAGTCGGTTGGCCTCTCTATCCCCTGTGGCCGCGTGGGGTCGCGCGGCTTGGGGTCTGGCATCAGCGTCTGCATGCACATGATTTTCGCCGGTGGTAAGCGGCAGTGACGCTAGATTCTGCTCATCTGTGCGATTCCCAGGCGAGAGGCTGCGTACTCCTTGGCGTGAGCCATGTCGTCGGTCGGACGCTGGGTTCTCACGCATGTCGAGTTGGAGGCGGCGGTGCATGGATTTTACTTCAACTCAAGTTGGAGCGATTCTCCTTTCACGACGGGTTCCTGTTTGTTTGAGTGTTGGCCTAAAATCCAGGCCTGGAACTCTTTGTCCCTATTGCGGACAAGTTTCAGGGCTTCAGTGACCACGTAGGACGGAGAGCAGTCAAGGAACTCCGCATATTTCGTGAGCTTCATTCTTGCTTCGTCGTCCAGCCGTAACTGGATAACCGTGGTTTTGGGTTGCTTCGGTGGTGCTTTCAACACTGCCATTACTATTTGCTCCTTTCCGCATTCGAAGTTTTTCTTCTCTGTACTCCGTCTTGCTTACATCTCTGTATGAGCGCGGCCAAAACACGAGCTGGGATTTCCAGCAGCAAGAGGCGGGAGTGACCCCCGAAGCCCGCAGGGATGGGGCCGCGATTTTGCGGCACGATGGGGTCGCTCCCATAAGCGCTAAGATAAGGATTGACCGTGATCTCTAGTTTCTGTACCCTGAGGGCATGAATGCCCTTGACGAAGACTGGAAAATCCTTCTGGGATTGTTCCCGCCGGACTGGGAAGTCGCGGCACGCCGAAGCGGTGCGGTCGCGCGTCTTCGTGGTTTCGAGTCCGTCCAGGAGGTCTTGCGCACTCTGTTGGTGCACGTCGGTTGCGGCTATTCGCTGCGCGAGACAGCGGTGCGAGCGAAGGCAGCTGGCGTTGCCGAAGTGTCGGATGTGACGCTGTTAAATCGCTTGCGACAAGCCGAGGGATGGCTGCAGCGCCTGTGCCAGGAATTGCTGGCGGAGAATGGAGTGGAATGGCGCGGGCCACAGTCACGGCGGCCGATCCGCGCCGTAGACGCAACCGTGATCAAAGAACCGGGCAAAACCGGTTCGCAGTGGCGTCTGCACTTCAGCCTGCGGCTGCCGGAGTTGTCTTGTGATTTCTTCCAGATCACGGCCGCCGAGGGACAGGGGAACGGCGAGCAGTTGCGGCGGTTCCCCGTAGCGGCGGGGGATATCATCTTAGCGGATCGCGGATACTCGAACCCGCCCGGAGTGGCCGCAGTGTATCGACAAGACGCGGACGTCATTGTCCGAGTGAACACTTCCTCTCTGCCGTTGTTCGGGCCCACGGGGCAGCCTCTCGCTTTGCTGCCGAAGTTGCGGAAGATCCGGGCCGCCGGCACGGTTCGCGAATGGCCGGCCTGGGTGCACGAGCAGAATCGGCGTATTGCAGGGCGTCTCTGCGTGGTGCGGAAAACTAAGCAAGCCATCGCCTTGGCGCAACGGCGTATTGCTCTCAAGGACCAAAAAAGACAGCGCCAAAGCACACCGGAAACGCGGGAATACGCCCACTATGTAATCGTCTTCACCACCCTGCGCGAGTCCGAGATGGGTGCGGGTGAAGTGTTGGAATACTATCGTTTCCGGTGGCAAATTGAGCTGGTGTTTAAACGGCTCAAGTCCATTCTAGCCATGGGCCACTTGCCCAAGTACGACGAGCAGAGTTCTCGGGCCTGGCTCTACGGGAAACTCCTGGTGGCGCTGCTGACGCAGAAGTTAGTGCGCCTCGGTTGCGCTATTTCCCCCTGGGGCTACGATCTCTGGCAAACCACCGGTGCACAGCCCCTGGCGTGAGTTCCAGTTTGCCCTGCACCAACTCCAGCAAACCGTTGCTCCCCGATTGAGGCTGGAGGAAGTCCTAACGCACTGGAATGAGATCGCCATGGCGCTGGCCGAGCGCAACCGCAAGAGGATTCCGCAGCTCAACCGCCTTCTCTTATCTTAGCGCTTATGGGGGTCGCTCCCGCCTCTGATCGCGTTTTGGCCGCGCTCCGTTTCCCTTCCCTCTCTGTCGCATCTGCCTGCTCTTTCTGTCTCTTATCGCCATGCCAGGGTGACGCCGGAAGTGAAATACCCCGAGAAAGATGTCTCCTCGGAACTTTTCCCGGGTATACTTACGGGCTGATGCGGGTGCCGCTCGAACAACGCGGCCTGTCCGTTCACGGTCGCTGAAATGAAAGTCACCTGAGAAGGCATCTGGAACTTCAGGGATTCAGATCGCACCGTGTTCTCGGTAATCTCCCCGGTACGCCATCTCTGATACAGATTCTCCATGCCTGGATTGCTAAATCGCTCTTTTCCCTCATTCATGAACAACACGTCGTGTTCGCTCAGTTTGCCGTACTGCCTCTCGTCCCACGTTCGCCGCGTACGGAAATAATCGAACAATCCACGAGGGGCTGCCGGGTTCCAAAGCCTCCGAAACGTCCCATGGAACAACTTCTTGGCGCGCTCGAAATTCGTGTCTCGGGTTGCCACGTAGTAGAAACGGAGCTGCGAGAGCTTCGTGAAAAGCGTCAGGTACGCGTCCAAATGTGTCCTGAAACTGTCCATGCTTTCAAACCCCGGATCGATGAAACTGAACGTCACCACAGGGAGGAGAGAGACGCCAGAGTTATAGAACATGGGGAATTTATCCACGAAATAGCGGTCCGTGAAGTCGCCCTTGATAGCTCCTTGTGCTGGCTCAGCCTGAAATGGAGAGGCGACGTTTTCCGTTAGTGAAGATTCCGCCCCTTCGGGGCGGGGATTTTCAAGGCATGAGGATCTATCGTCCGATGCCTGTGTCTGGATGCTCAGCGCGAGAGGATCAACTCCCGCGCTGATTCGCATCGGCTCGATGAGTCCTACCAGGTTATCCCTCAGCATGGTTGCATCCCTGCAGAGCCCGCCTCTGTTTCACCTGGCGAGGTCATTGTAGTCGTGTTCGAAGAATGTGCAAGCAGCGATCTTGCCTCCCGCCGGAGCTGCCGTTGGTGACGCGCTTCCTCGAGCTTGCGATCGCGTGCCGCGTGGATCTCGGCCTGTCGCCCGGCGAGCATATCGTGCGGCGTCACATAGCCTATGGCACTGTGCAAACGTACGGTGTTGTAATGCTCCACGTAGGTTTGAATCAGACGCAGCGCATCTTCCCTGGTCAACGGTGTGCCAGGTCGGAGGCACTCTGACTTTAGGGATTTGTGCCAGCGCTCCAGCTTGCCGTTCGATTGCGGATAGCCGGGCGAGGTTCGCACGTGGGTCATCCCCGCGATGCGAATGAATTCCTTGAAATCCCTGGCAATAAACTGTGGTCCGTTGTCAGAGATGATCCGGGGTTTCGCTTCCGGATATTTCTCCCGCGCTCGTTGCAAAATGATTTCGATCTCCGCTTCGGTCATCGATTCCCGCAGATCCCAATGAACGATCGAACGGCTGTAGCCATCCAGAACGCTGCACAGATAATAGAAGGTGCCGCTCACGTTGATGTAGGAAACATCGATGTGCCAATGCTGGTGCGCATGCGGTGGTTGCTCGAAACCGCTCCCCTTGCGCGAAGGCTTGCCCTTCCATCGGGAGAGCAATCCGGCTTGTTGAAGCACGCGCCAAACGCTGGAGGGGCTAACGGCCACAACATCGGCGTCCAGCATCATGAACGTCAGTCGTCGATAGCCTTCCAAGGGATGTTCCCGGTGGAAGCCGATGATGGCTTGCTTCTCCCACGGTTGTAGCCAGAAATCACGGGGAACCCAACCGTTGTGCTCATTGACGCGCCCATAGCGCTCTCGCCAGTCGTAGAACTTGCTGGCTCGCACGCCCAGCCAGTGGATGAATCGTCCGGTGCCGATCTCCGTTTTTTCCGACCAGCACCGGACGAAATCCACCACCAGGTCCCGCACATCGTGCGGCACCCACACTTTGGTCAGAGCTCCCCAAGACTTTTTTTTAAGGCGATGTGCTCGGCCATCAATTCGGCCAGCACCTCGTCCTTGGTCTGGATCTTCTTCTCCAGAAATTCGATCCGTTGTTGTTCGGCTTGGTGGTCCGACCGGCTTTTGCCCTGGAAGGCGGCCGCTCCGTTCTCGAAGAACTCTTTTTGCCAGCGGTAGAACACCGTCGGCTGTAGGCCCAGTTCCTCACAAAGTTCGGATACCGGCACCTTATCGAGCAGGTGCCGTCTCAGGATGCCGACCTTCTCTTCTGATGGGTAGTGCTTGCGTTCTTTTCGCATGCGTCCTCTCCGTTTATATTAACGGAAGAACGCCATTCTCCATTTTCAGCTGAGGCGGCACATCCTGAGTAGCGTTTGCACCAGCCAGTTAGTGTTCCTGGTGGTGGGCAGAGTTGTGTGCCTGTGCAAAGAGTAGATTCAGACCAGAAGCTATTGCCCTCGCCTCTCCAATCTTGTGATAAACACTCAGCTGCACTCGGGAGGGCCCATGCGCAAATGGGGCATCATCATTTCTGTCTTCTACGCCCTGATTCTCTTGGGCCTCATCGTCCCAGCCGTTCTCTTTTCTTCCGGGCGGGACTTTGATAACTGGGCAAAATTCCTCGGCGGTATACGCGAAACCTACCAGGACTGGTTCTTCTGGCTTCCTGCTGGCGTCATCCTCCTCAGTCAAGCGTTCCTGCTCTTCCTATCAGTGGACACGTCCCAAAAACGCCTTAAGCCTCGCACCCATATCCTTGTTTCCGTCACCGTCGGTGCCATTCTCACCGCCCTACTTTCCTCAGCGGTAATTTGGTCCTTGGGCTTTGCCATTCGCGGAGAAAATTTCTGGGACAAGTTCTTCGACAAGCCAACCAATCTTCTGTTCTTCTGGGGCGCCCTCTGGGTCCTCTGGGCCATCCTCTTTTACTTCTATTTCCGCAACTCCTCAGCTGTGGTCACTCGCCTCATCTCCTGGCTGCTCAAGGGCAGCGTCTTGGAACTTCTGATCGTCGTCCCCTGCCACATCATCGTCCGCCGCCGCCACGATTGCTCCGCCCCCATCGCCACCAGCTTTGGCATCGCCACCGGAATCGCCATCATGCTCCTCTCCTTTGGGCCAAGCGTCCTCTTCCTCTATAAAAAACAGCTCGACTCCTACTCCCTCTGACTGCTGGAAGGGTGGTTTTCATAGTCAGACGCGGGTCGCAACGTGCCACGAGTCGTGGAGTTCATCGCCGTCACGATGGCACTACGATTGATGTCATAACGACGCCGGCCTCGCGACGGCCCGGGTAGACTGTTTCGGTGTTCACCCTAACAGTGCTCGGACCGAAGGAGGCCGGGATGAAAATTATAGGATGTGACTTGCACGCTCGCCAGCAATCGTTGGCGATGCTAGAGACCACGACGGGAGAAGTGGTGACCATGACTCTGACGCACGAAGGCAACAACGTGCGGGAGTTTTATTCCAAGCTTCCACGTCCGGTGCGTGTGGGGATCGAAGCCACGGGATCGATGCAGTGGTTTGTGAACCTCATGGAAGAGCTGGGCATGGAATGCCAGGTCGGTCATCCGGCCACGATTCGAGCAGCCGAGCCCCGCAAACAGAAACATGACCGACGAGATGCGGACTTGATTCTGAAGCTGCTGGTGGAGAACCGTTTTCCGAGGATCTGGCTGCCTTCGAAGGAGCTACAAGATCTGCGGGCCTTGTTGCGGCATCGTCATCAGTGGGTACGCATACGAACGCGAATACAAAATGCGCTGCAGGCGATAGCCTTGGCGAATGGTCTACGACGAGGTCCCTCGCTGTGGAGCCAGGACGGGCAAAGCAAGATAACAGCGTTGCCGTTGGCGCCCCATACCGCTTATCGGCGGAGCGAGTTGCAAACCATGTACGCGAAGTTCGAGGCGGAGATCGAAAAGCTAAACCAGCGAGTCGAGAAGCAAGCTTTGGAACGTGCCGGAGCACGGTTGCTGATGACGCACCCTGGAGTGGGACCGATCACAGCGTTGGCGACCGAGGTGTTCCTGGGAGATCCAGCACGATTCGCTGACAGCAAGGCCCTGGCTAGTTATGTGGGGATGATTCCGAGTGAATACTCCAGTGGAGGGCGGCAGCGGTTCGGTGGGTTGAGTAAACAAGGCAATCCGTTGTTGCGGTTTCTCTGGGGTGAGGCGGCGGTACACGCGGTACGCCGGGATCCGGAGTTGCAGCGTTTCTACCGCCACAAATTGGTCCAGAAAGGTCTGGGGAAGGCGAGAGTGGCGGTGGCTCGCAAACTCGGGATCCGGCTGTGGATCATGTTGCGGGATGAGATTGATTATAACGAGTTCTGTCGTCGCGGACAGAAGCAGCAGAAAAGCAGTGAAGCCTGTGCGGGGATGCCTGAAACGCCGTATGGTGCGAACAGTCACCGGCCGATTGATTAGGATACCCGCCTCCCTTGAGGAAGAGGGAGTTCGAACAAGTCATCATGGTCGATCGTGACCGAAGAGATGTTTGGTGGGCAACACTGAGTTGATGAACGGAAAAGGGCTGAGCAGGTTAGGGTGCCACAGGTGAGAGAGAAGACCCGAAAGGACACGCTTCGTGTGCTGGCGGAAGTGTGTGCCCAAAACCCCTGATCAGGGAAAGAAAAAACTCTTGACACGGCCGGCGTCGTTAGAGATACCGCGTTAATCGTCCAAGTGACTTTGCGGTGGAGAGGCCGCTATGGTTTCGACTCCTAATTGGTCCTAATCTGCTGAAGAGCGACGCGGGCGGGTTGGTAATCCGGTGCGGCGGCGAGAGCGGCCCGAAGCGCTTTTCGGGCATCATCGATGCGGCCAACTGCCCAGAAGGCGGTGGCGAGATTGGTGAGGTATTCGGGATCACGCGGCGTGATCTGCACTGCAGCCTCGAATTGCGCGATGGCATCGGAATAGCGACCTTGCGAGCCGTAAACCGCCCCTAGATTGCTATGCAGCGACGCATTGAAATCATCCGCCTCCGTATGAGAGCCGAGCGCCTTAGAGAACAAGGATGCAGCTTCGTCAAGGTGGTCATTGTGCTGCCACATGAGCAGCCCAAGGGCATTGAGAACGTTTGCGTCATTGGGGCTGATGGCCACGGCTCTCCGCAGCGCTGCTTCCGCCTCAGTCCAACGCCCCGCCTGCGTCAGGATTAGCCCCTCCTCGCCATCCACTTGGGGGTCCTTGGGGTCCGCCGTGCGAACCTGGGCGAGTGCTCCCAGTGCCCGATCAAAGTCAGCCCGGGCGGCGTAAATCGACGCTAATCCTTCCCCCGCAATCGCCATTTCCGACCTGTCGGGAGGCGTTTCACTCTTGGCAAGGGAAATAGCACTCAGGTAGTGAGATTCGGCCGAACTCAGTCCCGTCGCGGTGTTAGGCTGAAGGGCAGCAACCATATCATGCACGAATGGCGCATTCGGCGAAGCTTCGAGTGTGCGTGTGAAAAGCGCAGTGTCATCTTTCCATACGGAGTTGCGAGCAAGGGTCGACGCCATGAAGAGAAGCAGAACGGCAGCTAACGTCACAGCTGCAGTGGGTGAACGAAAACGCTCGGGAAGCCAACGCCCGACTGGCATAGCCACGAGCACAATCAACAAACAGAAACCGACGGAAGGCAGATACAGATAGCGCTCGCAAAACACGTTCCGACCGACCGCGTAAACATTCAAAACAGGAATCAACGTGATGAACACCCAGAGCGCCGCAAACGAGGCCAAAGGCGCACGGCGAAATCCGTACAGGATTGCGCCGAGGGCGAAAAGCACAAAGAGAATAGCCACGATGGGCCGGGGATCTTGAAGAGTTCGCACGGGGACAAAGAGATAGTAAGCATTGAGGTTGAGGGGGGCGATCAATTTCCAACAATATTCTAAGATCAGGTTGAGCACCGTGAGGCCGGCTTCGTAACGGCTCAGAATCCAATTTCGCTGGCGGATAACAATGAACCCAAGAAGGCGGAGACGGAGCAAGAAGTAAAGGCCCAAAATACACCAGTAAGGAAGAGAAAGCTTTAGGGCGCCGCCGATGCGACGGACGAGAGCAGCCTCTTCACTCAGACTGAAAACGTAAGCCATGAGAACAAGGGGGAAAACGATTGCGGTTTCTTTCCATAACAATGCGGTACCGAACGCGGCAAACGATCCAACCAGAAAAAGAACACGAATGCGTGGAGACGGTTTGGTAGGCGGCGGTTGTGATGGCTGCCTCCGCCCTAAAATTAAAAACAAAAAAGCGAGCAAAAAGAACACAGTGCAGCCGATGTCGGGTAGGGCCGCGACCCAATCCACCGCTTCTGAATGAATCGGGTTCACCGCGAAAAGAGCCGCAGATGCGAAGGCAAGTCCCATGCGGCCAGTCAACCTATAGAACATAGCAAATGCAAGAAGGACCGCAATTACGTGGAACGCGAGGTTCACTGCGTGGAACGCGCTACCATCTATACCAAAAGCATTGGCAGTTAGGCGGTACGTCACCATCTGCAGGGGTCGGTAATAATTGATACGTTGGCGGACTCCCGCGCGGGCGAAGGCCCAATCGTTTGGCGCGACCAAATCTAGGAATGGAGCACCCGGGCGCAGGCTTGCATTCATCACGACCTGTTGATGGTCGTCCCAGACGAACCCATTACGGACGCTATTTGCAAACGCGGCGATGGCAAGGACACATAAGAGAATGGCCAGAGCGCCCGCAGTGAATCTGGTTGTTGGCCTCTTAAAAGCCGGGGATCGTCCTGTTGCCCTGGTTGGGGCAACTCTTAACCGAGAGGTTGGCTTTGGGGATCGCCCCCCCATCTTGTTTGCTTTCATCAGGGACAACCCCCAACTTCCAACCAGTTGTCTGCCTAATTATAAAGGCAAGAATGTGAAAGTGTCCAAGACACTTCATAATTCCAGCGTTTCTTTCCCTACCACTGCTTTTTGGCTCAGAAGGGATTAGTCAGTCTCAACGCCTGTGTCGCCTTACCGGAAAAGTGGCGCAAGGGCCATTTCATCAGTCTTAATCCGAAGTTTGCGCCCTACCCGAGAACCGCCAAACGCGGCAAATAAGCCATGCATTTCCGAGCAGCAACGCCAGGTTGACGACGAATACCGTGACCCTGAGTCCGACGTGCTCACGCAATACCTGTTCAACTTCTTCGTTCAAGAGTGGATGCGTTGTCGAGGTCCAATCTTGCGACTTCGGGGAAATGTTCGTCAGGCTATCGTTAATGGCTCGCTGCCACGACGTCGGGAGAAATGTCGTACATAAGTACATCTCGAACAGTGCCAGCGGTATGAGCAGCACGAGGCAGGCGGCTCTCTTTGCTAACGCCGTTACCGGTAAAGTGAAGTACTGGAACCGGTGCCGCGAGTAACGGCCCGCCATGGAAGAAATCGGAAGCTGTGTCCAAAAAAATGAATGGGGCCAACTTGGGTCCAAATGCTGACGAATTAGGCCCAAAACCGAGTACTGTGACGTAGAACAAAGCTAGGCGGACCAATAGGATAGCGTTTCTATCGCTGGGTTGGGCGCCGGAGGCCCCCGGTTCAAATCCGGGCGCCCCGACCATTTTATTCCCGGTTTCAATCCACTGTTTGGACGCCCGGAATTTCCAACGGCGGGGCACACTGTCCGCTACGGTCTGACTTACTTTCTCGAATTTCCTCTACAAGCCCTTTTTGGTTTGTATCGGGAAGCCCTCTCTATTTTTTCGGTTTATCAAGGCTGGGATTCGGCACGAAACGGTAACCAATGCTGCGAACCGTAAGTAAATAGCGCGGTTTGGAGGGCTCCGGCTCGATATACCGCCGCAAGCGCACGATGAAATTGTCGATGGCTCGCGTGTCGGTGTCTTCGTGCAGATTCCAGACATCCTGCAACAACTGTTTGCGGGAAATGGCGCGCCCGCTGTTCTGGATGAGATAGCGAAGCAAGTCTGCTTCCATCATCGTCAAAGGAATGACTTGCTCACCCACTCTCAATTGCAAGTTCTGGAAGTCCACGGCCTTGTCGTCGAATCGAAAGACTTCCGGTATCGGCTCCTGGCTGGTGGTGCGAGCTACTTGGGCGGGTGCGGATTTGGCCAAGCTCAGCCAGTTCTTCCGCCGCAGCAGGCTCGTTATCCGCGCAATGAGAATGGCGAGATTGAAAGGCTTTGGTAGGTAATCGTCCGCGCCAGACTCAAACCCCTTGAGAACATCTTCGGGACGGCCGCGAGCCGTCAGCATGAGCAGCGGCGTGTAGTTCTGCGCTTTTCGCAATTCGCGCGCGACGGAAAATCCGTCCTTGCCGGGCAGCATGACGTCCAGAACCAGAGCATCGAAGCTTTCGTGCTCCTCCAATAGCTTCTTCAGCGCGTCCTCGCCGTTGTCCGTGATTTCCACCTTATGGCCTTCCGCTTCGAGATTGAAGCGTAGCCCTTCCGCGAGATGTGTTTCGTCTTCAACGATCAGTATGTGGCTCATGCGTGGTATACCCTGGGAAGACGTATCGTGAAAGTGCTGCCGCGCCCTTCGCCCTCGCTCTCGGCGTAGGCGTCGCCGCCGTAACGGCGGGCGATCGACCGCACGATAAAGAGGCCGAGGCCAGTTCCCTTCACTTTATCCGTCTTGGAATTCGACGCGCGATAAAAGCGTTTGAAGATTCGCTTCACCTCGTTGCGCGGGATGCCGATACCGCTGTCGTGGACGCGCAGCAAGACCGTGTCGAGATTGGGTGTGAGTAAATCCACAACGATGCTTTTCTTGTTCCCCGAGTACTTGATGGCGTTGTCCAGCAGATTGATCACGGCGGTGCGGAGTTCCTCGGGATTTCCCAAAACGATGATTTCTTCTGGCGACATCAGCCCGACGGAGAGCACACCCGGCGCCAGGTTTTGACGAAGGCGAGCGAGTGCCAGCACTTCGCCGACGATGGCGGAAAACCTCACTTCCTGCCAGTTCTTTCGCTCGGTGCCGTGACGGACTTCACCGGCTTTGAGCACCTGCTCGACGGTCCCGAGCAGGCGATCTGTGTCTTCCAGCATGATGCGGTAAAACTCGCGCCGCTTCTCTTCCGCCAAGTTCCGGCTCGCCAAAGTTTCCAAATACAGCCGGATGGATGCGATCGGGGTTTTTAGCTCGTGGGTGACGGCGTTGAGGAAGCTATCCTGCTGCTCATTGCGCCGGATCTCGCGGACGAGAAAGATGGTGTTAACCACCAGACCTGCAATCAGCAATCCAAAGAAGATAATGCCCAGAACGAGAGGAACAACCTGACGCCAATGGAAGATGATCCAGCTGACATTGAGCGCGACCGCGAGGGCGACAAGGCAAACGCCCAGCACGATGAAAAAGACGATCGCTTTGGTGCGGCGCGTGATGCGCATGACGCTTTAGTTTACGACATGCCCGCCCGTGCGCCACAGCAGTAGGAATAACAATGATACTTTGCAGCTCGATGCAGGCCACGCGCGCTTCGCGTGAGCCACGGTTCAGTCCCCGCTAGTTATCAGCTGCGGAGCAACTGCCCGGGTAGCGTCAGCAGCTATCGTACTTGGCCGCACTGCCACTTCCCCGTGCGGCGCGAGCTTGTGCCGTTTGACGTCCCACGCCAGGCCGAGCGCTCGGAGAGCGCAAATCCCGTACCAGTTCAGGTCAATTTCGTACCACGCGAGACCGTGGCGCGCCGACTGCGGTACCGCGTGATGGTTATTGTGCCACCCCTCGCCGAAGGTCAGCAGCGCGACCCAAAGGCTGTTCCTCGAGGTGTCATCCGTCAGGAAACGGCGCGAGCCCCACATGTGCGTCGCAGAATTGACCAGCCAAGTGGAGTGCAAGCCGAAAACAGTCCGCACGAAGATCCCCCACAAGAGACAGGACCAGCCGCCGATTGCGAAGATGGCGATGCCCAGCAGCGTCAGGGGAACCCAATGCCACTTGGTGATCAATACATGAAATTTGTCTTTCCGCAGATCGGGAACATAGGGCAAGAGATCCTTCACGCTGTTATGCATGGCCTGCCCCGTCAGAATCCAACCCATATGCGCCCACAAGCCGCCGTCGCGCGGCGAATGCGGATCGCCCTCTTTGTCGGTGTTCTGGTGATGCACCCTGTGCGTGGCCACCCAGGCGATGGGACCGCCTTCGAGCGCCAGCGTGCCGCAGATGGTCAGAAAATACTCCATCCACTTCGGCGTCTTGTAGCCGCGATGCGTGAGCAAGCGGTGGTAGCCCATGCCGATGCCGAGGCCCCCGGCAACGCACCAAAGAACAACGGCCAGAGCAAGACCCTTCCACGCAAAGAAGAAGAGCGCGGCGATTGCGCCGATATGAAATGCAAGCATGAAAAGGGTAGTCGTCCAGTTGACCGGCTCGGAAAATGTTTTGTCGCGTGTAAGGATGTCCATGATCCTCAACGTAGCACGCATCGTGCCGGGCTTCTGTAATAGTTGTGTAATCCCTCGAACAGCCTTTCCAAAAATATCGCGGCAAGAACCTAAGGCTCTACTCATCATTCGCGAAGGACCTGTACGTTTGGCCAGCGTGTCCTAGTTCACGCGATGGACGCTCTCCAACCGCTGTAAGGCGAGTTGCACCAACTTCCCCATTGTGTGTTAAGAAGTTTCTATCTATCGCGTCTTAGGTAGTAGAGAAGCCGGGGAGGGATGCTTGGCAGCCGCGATAGAAAACATTATGGTGACCCAACCGGCTGCGGAGCTTGAGGAACTTTTTCGGGCACATCATTCCTGCGTCCTCAAGGCCGCCTACCGCATAACGGGCAGCATGGCCGACGCAGAGGACGTTGCACAATCTGTATTTCTCCGATTGGCCCGCGGAACAATCGACCATAGCCGCATCTCAAATCTGCAAGGTTACTTGCAGAGATCGGCGGTCAACGCCGCGTTGGATTTAATCCGCTCGAGGGGCCATAGAGAAACCGTCCCAGTGGAAACGGCCGACGAGCTTCACGCCAATCCAAGCCTTTCGCCTGAGCGCTCGCACTCCTCATCGGAAATGAAACAGTTGCTGCGCCGCGAGCTTGGCCAGTTGAACCCCCGCGCAGCCGAGATGTTTACATTGCGCTACCTCGAAGGCCTCGATAATCCCGAAATTGCCCAAATGATGAAAACCTCGCAGGCGGTGGTCGCCGTAACGCTGCATCGCACGCGCGCGCGGCTCAAGAAGGGCCTTCAAGGATTCAGGAAAGGTGCATCATGAAATTCTTGCGGTCGAAAAAGGACGTTTTTCTTGATCAAGCAATCGCAGAACTTCGCGGCGAAGAACCCGACGCCAAGACGCTCTCCGCGTCCGCCGAACGCGTGTGGCAGAAGCTGCAAGCAGGCGAAGGCGAAGAATTCGCGACGAACGCTCTGCAATCCATTCGCGGCTGCGATGATATCCGCGCCCTATTGCCGGCTTTTCATCAGCAGGAGCTGACTCCAGCCCGCGCTCTCCTCGTCGAAGATCACCTGCGCGAATGCGTTACATGCCGTGCCTATGCACATGGCCGCGGAGTTGCCGGCGCGACGCGCATCGATTGGCGGATGGAACCTACGTCGCGCGGTTTTCAGTGGAGCTTTGCCAAACTTGCTTCCGTGGCAGCGGCAGCGGTACTGCTCGTCGCATTGATCTGGACAGGCCGCAACTGGTACTTCGCAGGCCCTCCTGGCACCCGCGCGCGTGTCGACTCGATCGAAGGGCAGGCTTTTCGCATCGGTCCTGCTAGCGACCGCCCGATTAAAGTAGGCGACGAACTCAGCCAGGGCGAATTTATTCGCACCGCCGCAAATTCCCGCGCCAAAGTGCGGCTCTTTGATGGCTCGCAAGTGGAAATGAATCAGCGCGCTGAACTGGCCATCACCGCGAGCCTGCGGGACGCCACTATCCATCTCGATCAAGGCAGCATCATTGTGCAAGCGGCCAAACGGCACTCCGGACATTTGTATGTCAGCGCGCCGGATTGCACAGTCGTGGTCACCGGCACGGTCTTTTCCGTAAACTCCGGCACCAAAGGCTCTCGCGTAGCTGTGATCGAAGGCGAAGTCCACGTTAAGCATGCTGGTTTGCTTTCGATTCTGCACTCGGGCGATGAGATGGCCACGACGCCGAGCGTCGGCCTCGTTCCCGTTCGCGACGAGATTGGCTGGAGCAGCGATCTGGATCACCAGCTCGCTTTGCTTGCCGAATTTTCTAAGCTGCGCACCAAACTGAACGCAATTCAGACTCCCGGCCCGCGGTATGAGAGCAAGATTCTTCCGCTGCTGCCTGCAGACACGGTTCTGTACATCGGTATCCCCAATCTTGGCGACGCGCTCCAGCAAGCGAATCAAATCTTTCAGCAGGAGCTCTCGCAAAGCAAAGTGCTGCAGGATTGGTGGAACAAAAGCGGCAACTCGAATCAACATCCAACTCCCCAGGAGCTGATCGATCAAATTCAAGCCATAAGCCAGTACCTCGGCGACGAAGTGGTGATTACCGCCAGAGGAGGTTCGCCATTCAACGACGGCGGTCCCTTGCTTCTCGCCGCGGTGCGGCAGCAAGGCCTGAAAGATTTCTTGCAAAATCACTTTGCCGACGCGTTGTCGAGCGCTCAAGGTATGCACGATGTGCAGGTGGTGGACCCGCAGTCGCTCTCCTCTCTTTCCGGTGATAAACACGGAATGATCATGCTGGTCAGGCCTGACATGCTGGTGGTCGGAGGCAATGCCGCTTCGGTTCAGCAAATGAACGCGCAGCTTGACGCCGGTGCAACCGCCTTCGCCGGAACGGATTTTGGCCAACGAATCACTCAGGTTTACAGTCACGGCACCGAAACTGTAGTCGCTGCAAATCTTGGCCAGATTTTAAACTCCAGCCATGCCGAACAGCAGGATTCAAACGCTCTTCGCAACAGCGGCTTCAACGACATTAAGTACTTGATCGCGACGCGCGGTGAGTCTGCCTCGTCCGGCCAGGGCGACAACCGCATCTCGCTGGAATTTACCTGCCAGCGCCACGGCATCGCTTCCTGGCTCGCCGCTCCCGCGCCCATGGGCTCGCTGGACTACGTTTCCGCGAACGCAGGCGCGGCCATCTCTTTTGTTACGAAACAGCCCGCGCTTATGTTGGACGACATTTTCAACACCGTCGGCGCCTCCGATGCCAACTTCAGCCAAGGGCTGGCGAAGGCAAATTCGGAACTTGGTTTGGATATCCGCAACGATTTGGCAAGCGCTCTGGGCGGTGAGATGACTTTTGCTCTCGATGGCCCCGTTCTTCCCACGCCTTCCTGGAAAGCGATCATCGAGGTCAATGATTCGGGCGCACTTCAGGTGGCCCTGGATAAGCTGGTGCAAGCCGCCAATCGGGAAGCGCAAAAGTCAAACCAGCCCGCGAGCTTAACAACCAGCCAGGAACAAGTTGGCGGTCGAACGTTCTACACGATTCAAGCGCAGACCGCCGGTCTCGCGACCGAGTACGACTACACTTTCGCGGACGGCTACATGCTTATGGCGCCCTCTCGAGCGCTGCTCCTCGCCGCCCTGCAAATTCATGCAAACGGCACGTCGCTGGCACGCTCTGCTTCGTTTCAAACGCTCCTGCCCAGCGACAATCACGCGAATTTCTCGGCCATGCTCTATCAAAATCTCAGCCCCATTTTGCAGCCGCTCGCCGCGCAGCTTACTTCCGGTCAGCTGGCCCTGGTTCAGCAACTGGCCGCCGATGCCAAACCCAGCGTATTCTGTGCGTACGGAGAGAGTGACCGCCTCGAAGTAGCCAGCACCGGCAAGCTCTTGGACTTGAACCCGAGTCTGCTAGCGTTAACCCATATATTGCAGCAAGCGGCGCGTGGAACTTCGCGCACTCCGAATCCGTAATGAATGGTAGATGAGCAACCCAACCATTGAGCTCGACGGGCTCGAAGTGCAACTCGGCGGCCGAACCATTCTTCACGGTCTCACCGGCGTTTTGAAGAGCCGCGCCATCGGCCTGCTCGGCCCGAATGGCGCAGGCAAGTCCACGCTCATCAATACACTTTTGGGTTTTCATTCACCTTCCAAGGGCAGCGCACGTGTGCTCGGCATCGACTCTCTCACCGGCGGCAAAGCGCTTCGCTCGCTTGTCGGGTATATGCCGGAGAATGACGCCTTCATTTCAAAAATGTCCGGCGTGCGCTTCGTTCGCTACATGGCGGAGATTTCCGGTCTTCCGGCCGAGCAAGCGATGGAGCGCGCCCACGAAGCTTTCGTCTACGTAGGTTTAGGCGAGGCGCGTTATCGCCCTGTGGGAACGTATTCTCTCGGCATGAAACAATTGGCCAAGCTGGCCCAAGCGATCGCTCATGGCCCCAAAGTCCTGATTCTTGACGAACCGACCAACGGCATGGATCCGCCCGCACGTAAACGCTTGATCGAGCTCATTCGCGAAATCCGAGAAGCCAGCGATATCTGCTTGCTTCTCTCGTCACATCTTTTGCGCGACGTGGAAGAAACCTGCGACGAGGTTCTCATCTTGCGCAACGGAAAAATCGCCTCGATCTGCAATCTCGTCGAAGAGCGGCGTGCCAATCGCAAGTTCCTCGAGCTTGAAACTGTCGGCGCTGAAGCCACATTCACTTCCAAGCTCGAAAGCCTCGGGTGCGAATGCGCGGTATTCACCAACGGGCGTATCAAGGTGGTCATGCCGGACAGCGTTGAAATTCGCGAAGTGTTTAAAGTAGCGGCAGACCGCGGCGTGCAAATTCGCCGTATGAACCACCGGCGCGATTCGCTCGAAGACATTTTCCTGAACGCAATGGAACAGACGGGAGCAGTCGATGGCCGTTTATAAGCGCAGATACAGCTCCTACACAGGCTCGTTGACGCCCGAATGGTCGCGCTTTTTCGTCCTCACGCGGTACGCCTTCGCGGACCTGTTCAAGTCCCGCTTCTTCGTTCTTCTCCTGATTCTCAGTCTCATTCCAACGTTATTTTTCGCCGGGTACATTTTCATCGCGAATAACAGAACTGTGCAATTGATGTTTCAAATGCGCTTTTCGGATGTTCTCACAGTAGAAACCCAGTTTTTTGTCATCATAATGATCGCCCAGACGCAGGCAGCATTTCTCTTGAACTGCTGGGTCGGGCCGGTGCTGGTTTCGGGCGACTTGACAAACGGCGCGCTTCCCCTTTTTCTCAGCCGGCCATTTAATCGCTCCGATTACGTTTTTGGAAAACTCGCCGTACTTGGATTGCTACTCTCCGCTGTCACATGGGTTCCCTGCTTGCTCTTGTTCAGTCTTCAGTCTGGCCTCGCAAGCAATGGCTGGATTTGGTCGCACTTGTGGATGACGGTTCCGATTATTTTGTGTTCAGCCATTTGGATCTTAATGCTCTCCATGATTTCTCTCGCCGTATCGGCTTGGGTCAAGTTGCGAATCGTCGCTACCGGCGTAATCTTCATCTCGCTCCTTATCCCGGCGGGCCTCGGCGCGATGTTCGATGCCATCATGGGCACTTACTGGGGCGGACTCCTGAATTTCTCGGAACTATTCAAGCGAATCCTGATGCACTCATTCCGCACCGAATCAATCATGGGCGCCTTTACGCGTGGCGATCAAATCCCAATTCCGATGGCTTGGGCCATGCTGGTCCTCGTCTGCGTATTTTCGTTGTTCATTCTTAATGCCCGTTTGCGCGCCCGTGAGGTCGTGCGCGGATGACGCCCGGCGACCACCAAATCGTCTTCGAAAACGTCTCCAAGTTTTATGGAGAAGTTCTCGGCGTGAACAAAGTGAACTTCTCTCTCGAGCCAGGAATAACCAGCCTCGTCGGCCCAAACGGCTCGGGCAAAACTACACTAATGAACCTTCTCACTGGACTGATCAAGCCGTCGCGGGGCGCAATATACGTCCTCGGCTTGACGACGCACCAACCTGTAGAGTTTTTCCGCCAAGTCGGTTACTGCACTCAATTTGATTCCTTCCCGCCCGGCACGAATGGCTATGATTTTATTTATTGGCCTCTGCGGCTCCATGGATTTGGACACGACCAGGCCGCCAAACTCACGAACGAAGCCCTCGAGCGCGCCGGCATGGCCCAAGTCGCGAAGCGCAAAGTGGCCGGCTATAGCAAAGGAATGCGCCAACGCATTCGCCTGGCCCAAGCCATCGCACATCATCCATCAGTGCTGGTTCTCGATGAGCCGCTCAACGGCCTCGACCCCATGGCTCGCGCCGAATCCATCGCGCTTTTCCAGGCCATTGCCGAGCAGGGCATGCACGTGATCATTTCCAGCCATATTCTGGAGGAAGTCGACCGCATCTCTGACCGCGTCGTGTTAATGAGCAGCGGTTACGTCGTGGCCGAAGGCCAAATACGCGAAGTTCGGCAGGAAGTGCGCGATCATCCCATGCAAATTCTCGTGCGTTGCTCGAACGCCGCGAAGCTAGCGTCGGCTGCCTTCGAGCTCGATCACGTCGTCGAAGCCAAAATTCTGAACGATGGCCAAAGCGTGCTGGTCCGCACGCGCGATGCGGAACAGTTCTATCTCTTGCTGAACAAAATAGTTTCCGGCGGTCTGGTTGAAGTCGACGCCGTCGCTCCCGCCGACGACGACGTGAATTCCATCTATCAATATCTCATCGGATCGGATGGCGGACCCGCATGAGCGCTCAAAATATATTGGCGCAAGCTCAGAAGACCTTCAAAGAACAGCCCTGGCGGCTTTTTGCCAGTCAGATCTCCGTTCTCGTTCGCAACGAAGTTCGCCGCAACTTGTTCACCCGCCGCCGCATCTGGGTCTATTTCCTCGCACTCGTCCCGGTCGTGATACTCGTCATTCACAACATCTTTAACGCGTACCATCCCAATCCTCTCAACATCGAGGACGAGACCGAGGTTCTGGCCGGAATTATCCAGCTCTATTATTTCCGTCTGGGCATTTTCTTTGCTTGCATGGGCATCTTCACCTGGCTCTTCCGAGGCGAAATCGTCGAGCGCACGCTCCACTATCAATTCCTCGTTCCCGTGAGAAAAGAAGTTCTGGTCGTCGGAAAGTTTCTTGCCGGCGCGATTATTTCGATCGTGCTCTTCGAAACCGCCGTGCTCGCCTGCTTCTACCTGACGTACAGCCGCTTCGGTGCCGCTGGCCGGTCCTACATGTTCGACGGCCCCGGCCTCGGCCAACTGGGTTCCTATCTTCTCGTCACAGCACTTGCTTGCCTAGGGTATGGCGCCGTTTTTCTCGCGCTAAGCCTTCTTTTCAAAAACCCGATCATTCCCGGCGCGATGCTGATGGGATGGGAAGCCATCGCGCCAATTTTCCCCGCCTGGGCGCAGCGGCTGAGCGTCACTTTTTATGTGAAGCATCTCTGCCCCGTCACTCTCCTCGTCAGCGGCCCCATGGCTATTTTCACCGTCGTCGCCGAGCCCGTCTCGCCCTTTGTCGCCGTCTTCGGTCTGCTTTGTCTCACGATCGCGATCCTTGTCTTGGCCTGCTTCCTCATCCATCGCATCGAGATAACCTACACAACCGAATAGCCTCTTCTCTGCGTGAGTCTCGCGCGGTCCGTCGCGCCAGCCTGTACAAATGGCCAGTAAGTTCCTACTCGTCATTACCTTTCCTGCGCCAGAAATTACGTCTCTGTTGTCCGCCTGCCTCGCTTCACACACCATGGACAATGGGCGGGAAGTCCCTCGCCCCGGTTCACGGCATGACGCCCATTCTTGAAGTCCAGAATCTCCACGTCGCCTACTCCGCCTCCACCGGGGAACTATGCCCTGCTCTAGCCGGTGTCAGTTTCGGTCTCGGGAAAGGAGAAATTCTGGGCATTCTTGGCGAATCCGGCTCGGGCAAAAGCTCTCTCGCTGCTTCCCTTCTGCGCCTCCTTCCGCCCAACGGGAAAATCCGGCAAGGCATAGTTCGCTTCGAAGGTAGAAATCTGCTCGATGCTTCAGCGCAAGAGTTGCGAAAAATCCGCGGCGGCCGCATCGGCTTGATTTTTCAAGAGCCTTCGTCGTCCCTGCATCCCACGCTGCGAATCGGCCAGCAACTGAGCAACGTTCTAGCCGCGCATGAATCTTTGGATCGGCGCACGCTGAAAGAAAAGACCTGCGAGCTTCTCGCCTCCGTGTTTCACGCGGACGCCGGTCGCATCTCCCGCTCCTATCCTCATCAATTGAGCGGCGGCCAGCGCCAACGCGTCTTGATAGCCCAAGCGATTGCCTGTCGACCTTCCCTCGTCATCGCCGATGAACCTACCGCGTCGCTCGATCCCACGACGCACCAAGAAATCTTGCAGCTTTTCGGGATTCTCCGCCAAGAGCTCGGCCTCGCCATGATTCTGATCACTCACAATCCCGCCCTGCTCGCGAACCTCGCGGATCGCATCCTCGTTCTTTATGCCGGCCGAGTCGCCGAGATCGGCCCAACAGAGAGTGTGCTGTCCTCGCCTCAGCATCCTTACACGGAAGCTTTGTTGCGCTGCCTGCCCACGGCATTCCCCGAGCACCAAAAAACTCGCAAAGCGAAGCTGCACGTAATCGCAGGCGATCCGCCGGACCTTGCCTCGCATCCGCCGGGCTGCCTTTTCGAGCCGCGATGTGACGGTCGAATGGAAGTTTGCAAATGCGACGAACCGGCCGCCGCCGAGGTGAGCGAGCTGCACATCGTCGCTTGCTTCAAATTCGCCGGCTGACCATCTTTAAGACGAAACCATGCAGCCACTATTGCGGATCGAAAATCTTGTGAAGCACTACGCGGCAGTGAGATCGCCCCGTTCGAGCGGCAATCACGCCGCGCTCGATGGCGTGTCCCTTTCGATCGCGCCGCAAACAACGCTGGCTCTCGTCGGCGAATCCGGCTCCGGCAAGAGCACCCTCGCATTCTGCATCGCCTGCTTGGAACAACCCACTTTTGGAAGCATCTTTTTCGATGGCGTCGATGTAACCGCCCTATCTGAGCTTGATCGTCGCAGCATCCGTCCGCAAATCCAGCTCGTTTTCCAGGATCCCGCAAGTTCGCTCAATCCGCGCTGGACCGCGCTCGAAATTATCAGCGAGCCGCTCGTCGTACAGCGCCGCTTCACCAAACCAGAGCACGCCGACAAAGTTCTTAAGCTACTCGATCTCGTCGCTCTCCCTCGCAAATTAGCCACCCGAACATCCGGCGAACTCAGCGGCGGCCAAAAACAGCGCCTAGCCATCGCGCGCGCCCTGGCCCTCGAGCCAAAACTCATTATTCTCGACGAAGCTCTCTCCGCCCTCGATTGCTCCGTGCAAGCCCAGATTTCCAATCTCCTGCTCGAGCTGCAGTCCTCCCTCGGCCTCACCTACCTCTTCATCACCCACGATTTTGCGATGGCCGCCCACTTGGCCGACCAAATCGCGGTCATGAACAAAGGCCGTATCGTCGAGTCGGGCTCTCCCGAAAAAATCCTGCGCTCGCCAAGCCACGAAGCCACCCGCTCTCTCCTCGCCGCTACGCCAACCCTCGCCGCAACGCAGAGCGTTCTGGTGAATTCCTGATGCGCTACCTCTTCCGCAGAACTCTCCATGCAATCTTTCTTCTCTTCGGCGTTTCCCTGCTCACGTTTTTGTTTTCCGCTCTGACTCCCGGCAACTATTTCGACGAAATGCGTCTCAATCCGCAAATCTCCCCTGAAACCGTCGCCGCCCTTCGCGCCCAATATCAACTCGATCGCCCGCTCCCCGTCCGTTACATCCACTGGCTGAATGCCGTAGCTCACGGCCAACTAGGATTCTCCTTCGCCTACAATAGCCCCGTCGGCCAGCTTCTCTGGGTGCGCGCCCGCAACACTCTTCTTCTCACCATAACCGCCTCTCTTCTCGCATGGCTGCTCGCTCTTCCGCTCGGCGTCTGGAGCGCCGCGAGATTCGGCCGCGCGCCCGACCGCGTCCTTTCT
This sequence comes from uncultured Acidobacteriota bacterium, assembly GCA_963767755.1. Lineage (GTDB taxonomy): Bacteria > Acidobacteriota > Terriglobia > Acidiferrales > UBA7541 > Acidiferrum. The sequence continues at coordinate 221,248 of CAVYFO010000031.1, forward strand.
TGGACCACCGCCGCCCTCATGGTCGTCCCCGATCTCGCCCTCGCTCTCGGTCTGCTAATTCTCGCCGTGCGTACTGGCTGGTTTCCTACAGGCGGCTTAGCCTCAGTCGGCTTCGAAACTTTTTCGCCGCTCCAAAAATTCCGCGATCTCGCTCTGCACATGGCGCTCCCAGTTACTGCGCTGGTCCTCGCTGCTCTTCCGATGCTCGTCCGCCATGTCCGTGCCTCCGTCGCCGAAGTTCTCGAAGCTCCCTTCCTTCGCGCCGCCCTCGGCCACGGCCTCCCCCATCGCAAGCTTCTCTACACCTACGCCCTTCGCGCCGCCGCCAATCCCCTAATCTCTCTTTTCGGTTTTAGTATTGGCACGCTCTTGAGCGGCTCCTTGCTCGTCGAGGTCATCATGAGCTGGCCCGGCCTCGGTCCGCTCCTCCTCGAAGCCATTCTGGCGCGCGATCTCTATGTCGTCATCGGAGGCGTCCTGCTCTCGATGATTTTCCTGGTCGCCGGAAATTTTTTCGCGGACTTGCTTCTTTACTGGGCTGACCCGCGTATCCGCACAGCAGCGAGCGCAAAATGACCCAGCGCCGAAAACTCGCCCGATGGCTCATCGTTCTCGCCACGCTCCATTGCGTAATCGTTGGCGCCGGATTTTTCGCTCCCTATTCCCCTATCGAGCAAGACCGTGACCGCGCCTATCTCCCACCCATGCGCGTCCACATAATCGACGCGCACGGCCATTTCCACTTCCGCCCTTTTTTTTATCCACTCCGCTTGCGTGAAAATTCCTTCGACCAATACCAAGAGGACACAACCACGGCCGTCCCGCTCTACTTCGTCACGCCAGGCGCAAGCTACCGCCTGCTCGCTGTCGTCCCTTCTCATTTGCATCTCTTCGGCGCCGCCAACGCGCGCATCTATCTCCTCGGCACCGACGCCTACGGCCGCGATCAGCTCTCGCGCATTCTCTACGGCGGTCAAGTCTCTCTCCTCGCCGGCCTGCTCGGTGCTGGCGTCACTCTTCTTCTCGGTGGTCTGATCGGCTTAGCCGCCGGCTACTACGGTGGCTGGCGCGACGATCTCCTGATGCGCGCCGCCGAACTTTTCCTCGCGCTCCCCTGGCTCTACCTGCTCTTTGCTCTGCGCGCGTTTCTGCCTCTCGCCGTCAGCCCACTCGAAGCCTTCCTCCTCGTCGTGATCGTCATCGGCATGGTTGGATGGGCACGCCCCGCGCGCATGGTTCGCGGCGTTGTGCTCAGCGTGAAAGAGCGCGACTTCGTCCGCGCCGCTCGAGGTTTCGGCGCTTCCGATCATTATTTGTTGCGCCGCCACATCTTGCCCGAAACTTCCAGCGTCCTCCTCACACAAGCCGCCATCCTCGTCCCGCAATTCGTCCTCGCCGAAATGACACTCTCTTTTCTTGGCCTCGGCATTCCCGAGCCCATGTCCAGTTGGGGTAATCTCCTCGCCAGCCTCCAGCAATACAGCGTCCTCGTCTCCTACTGGTGGATGTATCTGCCTGCCCTGGCCATCATCCCGTTCTTTCTCGGATACCTCGGTCTCGCGAGCGCATTGCAGGAGCGCTCCAGCCCGTACAAGATAGATGAGAAGAGTAGCTGGACCCTATCGTGAATAAAGAACACCCCTCTTCCCGTCGCCTCTCCATCACCGCTGGCTTTCTATTGGCCTGCGCAGCGGCCATTTCCTTCCAGGCCAAAGCATTCCCACAGCCACAACAGGCCAATGCCAATGAGGAACTACTCACCTTGCCCGGTGAAATCGGCCACCCAGGCGGACGCCTCGTCATCGCCCTCCGCGACGAACCGAAAACCCTGAATCCCCTGACCGCCGCGGACACTCCCTCCCGGGAAGTCATCGCCGCCATGCAGGCCGACCTCATTCACATCAACCGTGCCACCCAGCTCACCGAACCCGCTCTCGCCAAATCCTGGAAGATTTCCCCGGACGGCCTCCGTTATACGCTCACGTTGCGTAAAGGTTTGCGCTTCTCCGATGGCCATCCTCTCGATGCCGACGACGTCCTCTTCACCTTCCGCGTCAACCTCGACGAGAAGCTCCACGCCACGCAGCGCGATCTGCTGATCGTCGGTGGCAAACCTATCACCGTTCACAAACTCGATGCGTAAACGCTCGTTTTTCAACTCGCCAAGCCCGATGGCGTCGAAGAAAGACTCTTCGACGGCATCGCCATCCTGCCGCGCCATCTCCTCGAAAAGCCCTACGAAGAAGGTAAGCTGAGCCAACTCTGGACGCCTTCCACTCCGCCGAACGAATCGGCCGGTCTCGGCCCTTTTCGCCTAAAAGAATACGTTCCTGGCCAAAAGTTGGTCCTCCAGCGCAATCCCTACTACTGGAAGACAGATGCGAAAGGAAATCGTCTTCCGTATTTGGACGAACTTGATTTTCTCTTCGTCCCCAGCGCCGATGCTCAGGTTCTCCGCTTTCAATCAGGCGAGACGGACGCCATCACTCACCTCGGCGCGGAAAATTTCTCCGTTCTCTCCCGCCGGGAGCGTGGCTACACCATGGCCGACGCCGGCCCCGGCCTCGAATACAATTTCCTCTTCTTCAATCTGAACGACCTCGGCGACAAGTCTCCGCCCGATCTTGCCCGCAAACAGAAATGGTTTCGCGATGTGAAATTCCGCCAAGCCGTTTCCGCCGCCATCGATCGCCAAGCCATCATTCGTCTCGTGTATCAAGGCCGCGGCGCCGCGCTCTGGGGCCCGGTAACGCCCGGCGATCACCGCTGGGTGGATACCACAATCCCGCATCCGCCTCGCTCCCTGGAACATGCGCGCGCTCTCCTAAAGGAAGCCGGCTTTTCCTGGTCCACCGCGCCGAACGGTGATCCAGCGTTGCTCGACTCAGAAGGAAAGCCCGTCGAATTTTCCATTCTCACCAGCTCTTCGAATGCCGACCGCACCAAAATGGCCACGCTCATCCAGGACGATCTCAAGCAACTCGGCATGCATGTTCAAGTCGTCCCTCTCGAATTTCGCTCTCTCATTGATCGCGTTCTCCAAACGAAGGAATACGATGCCTGCGTCCTCGGCCTCGCCAGTTTTGATACCGACCCCAACTCCGATCTCAACGTTTGGCTCTCCAGCGGGGGCACGCATCTTTGGGCCCCCTCCCAATCTCATCCAGCCACCCCATGGGAAGCAGAGATCGATCGCCTCATGGAGCAGCAACTCTCCACTCCGGGCTACGAGCGGCGAAAAAAACTCTACGACCGCGTCCAGGAAATCCTCGCCGAAAATCAACCCATGATCTTCCTCGCAAGTCCCGACATCCTTGTCGGCGCAAAAAACTCGCTTGCAAATATTCATCCTGCCATACTCGAACCCTACCTGCTCTGGAACGTCGAGCAGCTCTATTTCCGCAGCGGCGCGGAGGGTTCCAACCGATGACCCCCGTGCTCACCAAAGCTGCAAAAAAATCTCCCCTCGCGCGGACTGACGAACGCCTCGTCAAAGAATGCCTCTCCGGCAACGAGGAAGCCTGGTCTCTCCTCATCGATAAATACAAAGCCCTCATCTACTCGATCCCAGTAAAATATCGGCTTCCTCCCCACGAAGCCGCCGACGTCTTTCAAGCCACCTGCGTCGAGCTTCTCCATCGCCTGCCTGACCTGCGCGAACCAAAAGCGCTCCCAAAATGGCTCATGCAGGTTGCTCATCACCAGTGCTACCGCTGGAAGCAGCAACAGCAACGTCTCGTCAGTAGCGACGACGACGAATCCGGCTTGCCCGTCCCCGAAACGCCCGCCATCGCTGAGTCACTCGTCCAGCAAACGCAGCAAGAACAGCTGTTGCGCGAAGCAATGGCCGCTCTCTCGCCCCAATGTCGCCGATTGGTCGAGCTTCTCTTTTTTGAAACTCCCGCCCGCCCCTACGCCGAAGTCGCCGCGGAACTGGGTCTAGCCGTCGGCTCCATCGGCTTCACCCGCCAAAAATGCATGGAACGCCTGCGCAAACACCTCAGCGAATTAGGTTTTGACTGATGCCCACGATGGTCAAAAAAGCCCCCCTGAACGAGCTCTATTCCCGCCTCGCTCAGATCGAGGATGGGCCGGCGCGCCGAAAGTTTCTCGCTCGCCATCGGGGCTTGGTTCGCAGCGAAGTTGTCGAGCACCTGGCTCGCCTGGTTGTTGAGCGGGTTCGCGTCGACACAAGCGAGGCTGTGCGCCTCGCGGAAGCAGCCGTCCTGATCGGAAGGAAACTGCGAAGGAAAGAGAGCCTGGCTCTCGGGCTGCGAGCAAAGGCGAACGCCCTTTACGCCTGCGGAAACAACGCCGCGGCCGTCGAGCACCACGAAAAAGCCGTCGCACTTTACGAAGAGCTTAAAATCGAAAAGGAAGCTGCGCGAACTCTGAGCAGTTCCATCCAGCCGCTGATTTTGCTTGGTGAGTACGATAAGGCCCTCAAAGCTGCGGCTCGCGCCAGAGAGATATTTACACGTCTCAACGACACGTGGCGTCTCGCACGTCTCGACATCAATCTCGGCAATGTCTTTCACCGCCAGGACCGCTTCGAGGAAGCCATTTCTCAATACGAGCGGGCTTATCAGGCTCTGTTGCCCTATAAAGATGCGGAGGGTATTGCCGTCGTCCTGAGCAACATGGCCATGTGCCTGATTAGCTTGAATGATTTTCCACGGTCGCTGGACTGTTATCAGAAAGCACGCGAAGCGTGCGAGCGATACGGGATGCCACTGCTCCGCGATCAAGCCGATTACAACATCGCCTATTTGTACTATTTCCGCGGCGAATATAGCCGCGCGATCGAAATGTTATTTGCCGCGCGCCGAACCTGTGAAATTTCTGGTGATGTCTATCATCTCGCTCTCTGTCATCTCGATCTTTCGGAGATCTACCTCGAGCTGAACCTTAGCGAAGAAGCCCGCGAAATGGCCCACGAAGGTTTCCTTCGTTTTGAAAAGCTCGGAATGGGCTACGAAGCCGCGAAGACTCTCGCCAATGAAGCCACCGCGTACGGCCAGCAAGGAAAAACGGTCCAAGCCCTCGAGCGGTTCACAAAAGCCCGCGCCATGTTCGCCGCCGAGAGGAATCTCGTCTGGCCCTGGCTCCTCGATCTCTACCAGGGCCTTCTTCTCTTCCACGAAGGCCGCTATTTCGAAGCCCGCCGTCTCTGCTCCGGTGCCGCCGCGTTTTTCGATCAATCCGCGCTTCACGGCAAAGCCGCTCTCGCCCACCTTCTTCTCGCACGTATCGCGCTCCAAGTCGGCGAACTCCCCGCCGCCCAATCGGAAACCGACGCCGCCATCTCCATAATTTCCGGTCTGCAAGCCCCAGTTCTCGCTTACCAAACCTATTTCCTTCGCGGCCAGCTCGCGCAATCTCACGGCGACCGCTCTGCCGCGCTGGCTTCCTATCAAGAAGCGCGCAAATCTCTCGAAGCGCTGCGCAGCCGTCTGCACGCCGAAGAACTGAAAATCTCCTTCGTAAAAAACCGCCTCCAGGTCTACGAAGCGTTGGTCGATTTGTACCTCAGCGGCGATGCCTCCGAATCCTCCGCAACGGAAGCCTTCTCCTGCATCGAAGCCGCCAAATCCCGCAGCATGACCGAAATGATTTTTCAAAGTGGCCAGAGCCTCCCTCTCGGCGACGCCGGCCAAAGTGAGCTCGTCCGCAGAATTCGCGATCTTCGCGAAGAATTAAACTGGTACTACCACCGCATCGAACTCGAACAACTCCGCCCCGAAGAGACCTCCGCCAAGCGCCTGGAACAACTCCAGCAAAGAGCTCTCTCCCACGAAAACGAACTCCTGCGCACCCTCCGCGAACTCCCCGCCCACGAACGCGAAAACGCGACCCTCGAAGCTCCAGCGGATTTTTCTCTCGAAAAACTGCAATCCGCTCTCCCCGCCGACTCCGCTCTCGTCGAATACTATTCAACGGGCGACCGCCTCGTCGCCGCACTCGTCACACGCAATTCCATCGAAATTACTCCCATCACCGTTTTCTCCCGCGTCATCCATTTCCTGAACCTTCTGCGCTTCCAGCTCTCCAAATTCCGCATGGGCTCCAGCTACACCCAACGCTTCGCCGAGCCCTTGCTTCAAGCCACTCAAAGCCACCTCGAAGCCCTGGGTGTTGAGCTCATCGCCCCTCTGCGCCCGCGTCTCCAAGCCAAACACCTGATCTTCGTCCCTCACGGCCCGCTTCACTTCCTTCCCTTCCACGCCCTCAAAATTGGCGACTCCTATCTCTGCGACGCTCACACTGTGTCCTACGCTCCCAGCGCCACGGTCTTCGCCCTCTGCCAAGAAAAGCCGGCATCCACCATGGCCGCTTCGCTTGTCATGGGCATCCCAGACGACCGCGCTCCGCACATCCTCCCCGAAGTCCAATCCGTCGCCGCCATCCTTCCACAATCCAATTTATTCCTGGGCGGCCAAGCCACCTCCGATGTTCTCAAAGAAAAGGGGTCCCAAAGTGCCCTCCTCCACATCGCCACCCATGGCACCTACCGCCAGGACAACCCCATGTTCTCCGGAATCCGTCTCGGCGATGGTTACCTTAACCTCTATGATCTCTATCAGATGCGTCTCTCCGTGGGCCACGTCACCCTGAGCGGCTGTGCCACTGGTATGAACTTGGTCGCCGCCGGGGACGAGCTCCTCGGCCTCCAGCGCGGCCTCTTCTGCGCCGGTGCCTCCTCTCTTCTCCTTTCCCTCTGGGATGTTCACGACCGTAGCACCGCCGACCTCATGCAATCTTTCTACACGGGCTACATGGAAACCGGCAACATGGCCGCCTCCCTACAATCCGCAATGAAGCAACTCCGTGAGCAGAATCCTCACCCCTATTTCTGGGCCCCCTTCGTCCTTGTCGGCCAAGTTTCTGCAAATAAAAGAGTTAATTAGTTTCACCAGCCTATATTTTTCGGCTTCCTCCCCTCCCTTATGCACTGAGGGATCTTGAATCATTGCCTCCGCTGGGGAGCGGAACGGCAAGGAAGAAAGCGATGGGGGGAAGAGATATGAAGCACTTTTCGACAGAGGAATGGATTGATTTCGTGAACCACACAGTCACCAGCGGCCGGCAGGAAGCCATGCAAAAGCATCTGGCCACAGGTTGCAAGAGCTGCAAGGAGACAGTTTCGCTATGGCAAAAGGTCAGCAAATCGGCAGCTGCGGAGGCCAGTTACCAGCCCTCGGCGGATGCGGTGCGCCTGGCCAAGGCCTGGTATTTAACCACTCGGCTAGACACACCGCAGAAGAACTCGCGCAGCTTAGTCGAAGTGCTGTTCGACAGTTTCCGGCAGCCTGCCCTCGCTGGCGCTCGTTCGGTCGTCATAGGGACAAGACAAATGCTCTTTAGAGCCGACCCCTACCAGATCGATATCCAGATCGAGCCCAAACCGGGCGGCAGCCGCATTGTCATCACCGGCCAGATGCTCGATTTGAGCCATCCGGGCATCCTCGGCCGCGATATCCAAGTCACCATCTCGAACAACCGCGGAAACAGCGTGGTGGTCGCCACCAATCAATTCGGCGAGTTCTCCGGCGAGCTCGAAAACTCCGGGGATCTGGAGCTTTCCATCCCCGGCATCGGCGACAAGCCCATTGTCATTTTGCTTCGCAACGCTTTAGACAATTTACCAGGAGGCAAGAAGGCATGATCTTTGCCTCCAAAACACGTTTTACAAGGGAGTCCCATTTTGGTACTCAAGTACCAAAATCCCTTGTAGCTTTTGATTGGCACCTCGAAACCACCCGTACTATTTGCCCAAGAGGAAGATTCCGCAAGACTTAGAGGGCCTACTTTTGTGCAGATTTGCCGGCGGTTCGGAAGCAGGAGACCCTGGAAAGGGACTAACAACATGAAACGCAAATTCTACACATTCGTAACTATCGCGGCTCTTTTGGCGCTAACTTCGACACCCGCGACCGCTCAGAACCGCTATATCGTCCGCACCACTGGAGGTCTAACCTCCGTTCTGAAGCTTTGCCTGTCCGAAAACTGCCAGGTCCAAAAGTCTTTGGATGGCTCGATCGGCCAAACTTATCTAGTGACTTCCTCCGGTAACCTCATCTCGAACCTCCTCGGCTTCGTCGGGAATCTCCTGGAGAGTCTGCTGGGGATTGAGAGCGTAGAAGCCGACCAGCTCCTCCCTCTTCCTCAGGCACCGGTTACCACGATCCCTGCCGGCCTCTATGACACTGCCCCGGTAAACTATTACGGAACCATAGTCACCCACGGCTACGCAGCCCAACCCGCCGCTTCGATTATTCGCCTGACCGATGCTCAGAACGGCTTCAACGTCAGCGGCACCGGGATCGTCGCTGTGATCGATACCGGCGTGGACATCTACCACCCGGTCCTCTATCCCGTACTTCTCCCCGGCTACGACTTTACGCGCAACCAGCCGGGTGCCTCCGAATGGCTCGACGTCCCCCAATTGCAGCCTGAAAATTCCACCAGCGGCAGCTCCGAAACCGGGCAACCCGTCCTCGTTCAACAATCCAGCGCCGCCGTGCTCGATCAATCTTCCGCTGCTGTCCTAGATGGCGGGGGCAGCTCTTACTCGGATTTCGGCCACGGCACGATGACGACTGGGCTAGTCCATTTGGCCGCGCCGAACGCCAACATCCTCCCTCTTAAGGCATTTAGTGCAAACGGCACCGGCTACGTCTCCAATATCGTCGCGGCGCTCTACTACGCCGTCCAACACAACGCCGACGTCGTGAACATGAGCTTTGACGTGTCCACACCCTCGCCCGCGCTCTCTTCGGCGATCTCCTACGCCAACCTGTCAGGCGTAATTCTTGTCGCTGCAGCCGGCAACGGAGATACGAGCGCCGCTGTGTACCCTGCCGCGCTCAACTCCAGCGTCATGGGCATTGCTTCCACCTCTGATTACGATACTCGCTCTACGTTCTCCAACTACGGCGACACTGACGTTTGGATCGCTGCCCCTGGCGAGTACGTCATCAGCACCTACCCCGGTGGCACTTACGCAAGCGCTTCCGGTACTTCCTTCAGCTCCCCGCTCGTAGCGGGCTCTGCTGATCTCTTGATGTCCGCGAAGGCTTCTCTCAGCCAAAAGAATGCAGCCTGCGCATTTTCTCACGCGGTACAGCTCACTCCCGACCTTAACAAGGGTCGCCTCGATGTCTACCAGGCTCTCTCTGCCTGGACAAACAATTCGAGCTGCAACTAGGTAATCCACGGGTCTAACCAGATGATTCCGGCGCTCACCATGTCCTCAAATCCTTCGTGGGCTCCGGAATCGCTGCGCGTCAAGCAAGCCGAAGAGCAAGTCTCCGCCCTGCGCAGCTCCGTGATTTGCGCTTTCAACCAGCTGCTCGACCTCAAGGATCTCAATACCGGCGTACACAGTACGCGCCTCGCGGAATGGGGCATGCGCGTCGGCCAGGAACTTGGACTCGATGAAGCCGAACTTCAGAACCTCGAAGTTGCCGCGCTTCTCCATGACATCGGCAAAGTCGGCATTCCCGATTCCATTTTGAAGAAGCCAGGCAAGTTGGACGATGAAGAATACGCTCTGATGAAGAAGCATCCCGAATACGGTTGGGCCGTCCTTCGTATGCTCCCAGGATTCGAACGCGCTTCTCTCGATATCCTTCACCATCACGAATCTTTTGATGGCAAAGGTTATCCGGCGGGCTTAAAGGAAACAGAAATCCCGATCGTCTCGCGCATCGTTTGCGTCATTGACGCCTTCGACGCGATGGTCTCCTCGCGGCCTTACCGCGCGGGTCTCCCCGTCGAGGAAGCCGCCCGCCGCCTCGTCCAATGCAGCGGCACGCAGTTCGACACCGTGGTCGTGCAATGCTTCCTCTCCTTCGCGCCCGCAGAAATGGCCACCGTCTTCGCCGCCGCCGGCACTTCCGTTTCTTCAGCCCTTTAAACTTTGGCAGTCTTCACGGCGGCTGCCTGCGATTGCTCCTCTTGCTCCATCCGCATCCGCGCGATGACCAGCTTAATCTCCTCGAACGTAATCTCTGCGGGCAGCGATTCCTTCAAAGGCTTAAGCCGCTCGATGCCATGCTGCGCGCACATCTTCTCAATCTGTTCGCGCTTTCCGGAATCAATCCAGGTTGGCTGAAACTCCAGCTCTCCTCTTTCCATCAGGGCGACAACCAAATTCACGACGCTCGATAGTTGCCGCCCTCGCGTCTTCGCAATCTCTTCAAACGTCCGCCCTTCCGCCAGCAACCGCAGCGTCTCTTCAGCCGGCTTGGCCTTTTCCTCTTCTTCCTTCGTCGCACGCGCACCGCGCCGAAACTCCTCCAGCGCGCTCAAAATCCCCGGACCATACATCTCCGTCTTCCGATCGCCAAAACCGGATACTCCTCGAAGCTCGCCCAGCGACCGCGGTCTCACCCTGCAAAGTTCCTCGAGCGAAGTGTCATGCATTACCACGTACGCAGGTACGTTGCGTGCCGTTGCTTCCTTCCGCCGCCACTCGCGAAGATAATCGCGCAGTTCAGAATCGATCCCTGCGGCAGCGCCATTCCCGGGTGCATTCGTCGGCGCAAGCGGGGCCGATTCGCGTGCAGCATCTCTTGCTGGAAAAGAGCCAGCTCCGCTCATACCAACTGCAGCAGCCGCGGCCTTGCGCTTCTTCGCCCTTCTCGTCGGCACACTTGCGGCCAGCCACTCCGGCTCACCAACGCATACATCGCAAGCCCCGCAAGAATTCCACTTCCGAATCTCTCCAAAATGCGAACAAATCTGATGGTGCCGGCAAGTCCGCGCCTCGACGAATCTCCGAATTTCGTGATACCGCTGCCACGCCCGCGCCTTCTCCGCCTCATCCTCCAGTTGCTGCACGAAATACGTCAGCAATCCCACGTCGCGCTTCTGCCACAGCAAAAGACATTCCGCCGGCTTCCCGTCGCGCCCCGCCCGCCCCGCTTCCTGGTAATACTGCTCGATCGATTTCGGCAGCGACAAATGAATGACCGCGCGCACCGCCGCCTTATTAATCCCCAACCCAAACGCAATCGTCCCCACCAGCACGCGCACTTCGTCCGACATCCATCTCTCTTGGTTTTTCCGACGCGTGTCCGCATCCATCTTCCCGTGATAGCCAATCGCCGCAATTCCCTGCTCCGCCAAGAAATCCACTGTCTCCTCGACGCGCGCAATCGTCGGCGCATAAACAATTACATTGCTCTCCGCATATTTCCGCAACGCCCGTATCAACAATTCGTCCTGCTCCCGCCCCGCGCATTCCTTCACGATGTACTGCAAATTCGGCCGGTGAAAGCTCGCAATGTATTTATCCGGCTCGCGCAATTTCAGCTGCTCGATAATGTCGTGCCGTACGCGACGCGTCGCGCTCGCCGTAAACGCCGCAATCGGCAACTCCGCAAAATGCTCCCGCAAGCGGCTCAGCAACCGGTATTCCGGCCTGAACTCGTGCCCCCACTCCGAAATGCAGTGCGCCTCATCAATGGCAAAAAGCGAGACCGGCACGCGCTTCAACCATCCAATCGTGTCCTCGCGCGCCAGCCGTTCCGGCGAAAGGTACAGCAGCCGGTACGCCCCCTTGATCGCTTGATGTACCACCCACGACTGCACATCCGCCGCCAGCGAACTGTTCAACAACGCCGACGGAATCCCCATCTGCGTCAACTGCGCCACCTGGTCCTGCATCAGCGCTATCAGCGGCGAGACCACCACCACCGTCTTCTCCGCCAAAATCGCCGCCGGCAATTGATAGCACAGCGATTTCCCTCCGCCCGTCGGCATCACCACGCACGTGTCCCGCCCGCCGAGCAAACTCTTCACAATATTTTCCTGCAACGGCCGGAACGCGTCGTACCCCCAGTATTGCCGCAGCGCCCCGTGCAGCTCTTCTGCCGTATTCATGCACCGAGTATAAGTGCCGCGGAGCAAAATGTGGAGTGCGGGAGCCCTGCTCCCGCTTTCCTCGCCCGCTTTCCTCGCCCGCTTTCCTTGCTCGCCTTCCGCGCTCCCTTTCATCCACACGGTAAATTTGTTCTAAGGGCCGCCGCGGAAATTTATGATCTTGGCGGTTCCCGTCATCATTCCACTGTGCTGCGCGATCGTTTTTGATTCCTCAGCCGACCAGCAGGTCTTCGGCAGCGCAGAGCCTTGCTGCGCGCCGATAGGTGTTCCCTCTGCGGCGCACCAGGAGTCCAGGAAGTAGTGGGTCGTTCCTTTCCCATGACGCCTATTTCACGTGACAGGCGCAAGAGTTCTCGCTCATCCGCAGGTAGTCGAATACCAAACGCACGTTGCGCGTCAGACGTCGCATCTTCTCCGCCACGTTCCCTCGGCCCTTGGATTTGAGCACCCCGATGGCGAAACGACGAAGCCGGGTGATGTTTTCCGGGCCATGGCCGGTGCGGATGCGACTGCGGTCCTCATCATAGTTCCAGTCGATCATGTAGTGGCAACTCTCGATCGCCCAGTGCCCGCGGTTGACCCGCAGCACGCGTTGCGGACCGGCTTGTTCCGCCGGGCGGCTGGTGAGGCCGTAGGAGATTTGCAGAGAAGGCTTGCCCGTCTTCTTGTTCGCGCTGTGCCGCTCAATGACGAACGCTTGGCCCACATGAGGAAAATCGAGATACCCGTTGAGTTCCGTGGTCGTCCAGATCTTGCGCGTTTCGATGCGTCCGTGGTCCGCCGGGGTAGGCTCGACAAAATGCGGTTGGCCGCGATCCCGAAAATAGAACTCCAAGGCTTCCAGAAGACCGGGTTGGTTTCCTTTCACCGTGAAAGAGTAGTGGGCCTGGCGCTTCTCGACCAGGTAAGTCGCCAGTTCGCGTTGGGTCAGCAGGGCATCGGCACTGACATCTTTCCCCTCAATATCGATGGAATCCAGCAGCGGGATCGCCGTCTTGATCTCGTTCGTGCGTTTGACCTCTTCCTTGGCCTTCCCCTCTACGGGCAGGGTACCGACTTTTTTTGGGTGTAGCAGATCTTGCTTTGCTGACCGACCACACTCATCACGTGCGTTTGCCGGCCTTGCTCATCCAGAGCGTTGCACATGGTCTTGCCATCGATCGCCAGACTTTCATCCCCTGCGCCATAGCGTTGGTTCCAGCGTTGCAAAGCGCCATCCAGATCGGCGGGCGTGACGCGGATGAGCACGTTGCGGATGCTGGACTCGCTGGGCACCACATACTGGCCCTGTTCACGACGGCAACCGAAGCGCTCCCGCGATTTCTGCCCCAGGCTTTGGGCCCAATCGGAAATGGCCTTGTACCCGCGCATCCCGCAGAGTACGGCCCCCGCGGCTATCCCCACGACGGTGGACAAACGATGTCGCCGCCCTTGCGTCCGGCGCGGATCGGGAATCTGCGAAAAGAACGAAGGGAGAGAGCGCATCTGATCAGCGGTGAGCCTCATGCTCGTGCCTCCTAGGCGATACGGTGGGGAAAGAATCGCGCCGCACAAGACTGTGCGGGCGTCGCACCGCAGCGGTTGGAGAAAAACCATCTTGGGAGATTGCGCCTTGGCCGTGTATCCCGCGTGGGTCCGGCGAAACCCTCGGGTGTTCCCTACATAAATCCAGTTCGCCGCCCGGTACACCGTCCCGCGATGACGCTGCGGGTCGACAAAGGTTTCCAGCAACACCACACCGTGCCCGAACGCTTCTTCCCAATCCCTCCCCAAACGCCTTTGACAGAGAGCGAGAAGGCGCGACCCCCAATTGAACAGGTGCCAGTCGGGAAGAATCAGAAAGCGGCTATTGTTGACCACCAGTTTCAAGCGGCCATAGTGCTGGCGCAGGGTCCAACCAATCCAGCCATCGCGCGGGGCGCACTTCAGTGCCGAGGCCGAAAAGCTCAACAGCGCAACCCATTGCTCCCGCCAGCTCGCCACGTACCACAGCGTTTCTCCGATCTTGGGCAAATGGCCCAGGTAGTGGTGCTCGCGCATGAGTTCCTGGTAGCGGGGCTGTTCGTCGGAACGAACCAGCCGGACCACCGTCTCGCGGAGTTCCGGACGCCATGCAGAGTCAACCTTCTCGGGATGCATTGCGCCGTGAGCATACTGAAGCGGAACAGAAAAGTCCAGAGCAAACTATAACTATTTATGTTTTATGGTCGTTAAGTGCCTGGATAAATCCACCCTGCTTTCATCCACGATTCACTTGACTTCCTCCCTTCAAAAAGGTAACTCCGCTCATTCGCCCGAAGCCCTTTCATGACCTCCTGGACCCAAGTCTACGACCCCCTCCACCACTGGCAGCTCTCCACGCTAGTCGCCTCACTCCCCGTCGTCGTCCTCCTCGGCCTTCTAGCCGGCCTCAAAGTCCGCGTTCATCTCTGCGCCATCGCCGGTGCCGCCACCGCCATCCTCTGCTCCATCCTCATCTTCCACATGCCCACGCCTCTCGCCGTCATAAGCTTCCTGTACGGCTCCGCCTACGGCCTCCTCAAAATCGTTTGGATCGTCATCGCCGCCGTCTTCCTCTACGACATCTCCGTCGACACCGGCCAATTCGAAATCATGAAGCAGTCCGTCGCCGCCATCACTCCAGACCGCCGCCTCCAGCTCCTCCTCGTCGCGTTCTGCTTCGGCGCATTCATCGAAGGCTGCGCGGGATTCGGCGCGCCTGTCGCCATCGCTGGCGCTTTCATGATCGGCCTCGGCTTCAAGCCCTTTCAAGCCGCCGCGCTCAACCTCATCGCCAACACCGCTCCCGTCGCTTTCGGCGCCATCGGCATTCCCATCCATGCGCTCATTTCCGTCACGGCCCTCCCCGAAAGCGACGTCACCGCCATGATCGGCCGCATCCTTCCTATCACCGCCGTCATCCTTCCCTTCTGGCTCGTGCGCGCCATGGTCAGTTGGTCCGAAACTCTCGAAGTCCTTCCCGCTATCCTCGTCGTTGGCATCTCTTTTGCCGGCACGCAATTCTTCTGGTCCAATTACATGGACAGTAACCTCGTGGACATCGCTGCCGGAATCGTCTCTCTCGTCGCCACGCTCCTCTTCCTTCGCGTCTGGCAACCCAAACGCATCTGGCGCTTCCCCGAGGAGCGCGAAGCCGACGCCGCCAAAACCGCCGCCTCCATCGGCTCAACGCAAACCACCGTCACCGACACCATGGGCGACGAATGGCAAATTCGCCAAAAATCCCTCGCGGGCAGGCGCTACTCCGCTGGCCAAGTCGCTCGCGCATGGCTCCCCTTCGCCATTCTTTCCGTCTTCGTTTTGTGCTGGGGTATTCCGACTTTCAAAAACGCCATGGGCAAAGCCACCACGCCCGCCTTCGCGTCCGGCGGCTGGGAAGTACCCTATCTCCACAAAGCCGTCTACCGTGCTCAACCCGTCGTCGCCAAGCCCACCGCCGAAGCCGCCAAGTTCGATTTCAACTGGCTCACCGCCACCGGCTCCGCGTGTTTCCTCGCCGCTCTTCTCTCCGGTTTCCTACTCGGCCTCAAGCCGCCCAAACTCTTCCAAATTTTCGGCCGCACGCTCCACCGCCTCCGCTTCGCCATCCTCGCCATGACCTGCATGTTGGGCCTCGGCTTCGTCACGCGCTATTCCGGCATGGACGCCGTCCTCGGCCTCGCCTTCACGCGCACCGGCTGGTTTTTCCCTTTCTTCGGCGCGTTCATCGGCTGGCTCGGCGTCGCGCTCACCGGCAGCGACACTTCCTCGAACGTACTCTTTGGCGGCCTGCAAAAAATCACCGCGCAGCAGCTCGGCCTCAGCCCCGTCCTCATGGCCGCCACCAACTCCGCCGGCGGCGTCATGGGCAAAATGATCGACGCCCAATCCATCACCATCGCCACTGCCGCCACCAACCAGGTCGGCCAGGAAGGCTCCATCTTCCGCTTCGTCTTCTGGCACTCCGTCTCCCTAGCCGCCATCGTCGGCGTCATCGTCATGCTTTACGCCTACGTCTTCCCCCAATTCATCCCCCACGGCCTAACCTTCATCCACTGACTGTTCGCCCGGTCTAGGAGCTTGTCGGAGAGAAGTTCGCGACGAAGTCCAAGGCATCGGGTTTATCGATAAACATGGTGGGATTGTTGGGGTAATGGCTTGGTGAGCCGTATTCGGCCTCTGACAGTCTTACTGCACTGCTGTAGAGTGCAAAGGGAGACCGCGGGTTTGGCACTGTTAAGTGCTCAAAGGCTGCATTTTCCATCCTGACCGGAAGAGCTTCAACAGATTGTGCGTGGCACAAATAAGTCTCCACTCGCTGCGCACATTCCCTAAGCCGCGAAAGCTGAACCGGCGAAATCCTCGTCCCTCTTTGATGTATCCAAAAACAGGTTCGACGATTTGTTTCCGCATCTTGTAGAGGGCTTTACCGGCCTCCGTCTTCAGTTTGTCTCGCATCTGCTGTAAGGCCGAACTTCCTTTCGGCCCTCCCTCCACGGGAACGTCCTTGCTCTCGCCGTGCTGCTGTCGTTCTGTGGCCACATGCAGGTCGATGCCTTGCAAGCTTTCCGCGGTGACGTTGGCCTCGCTCCAGTAACCCGTGTCGGCACTGGCCACTTGTGGTTTGCCATGCACGTTCTCGATCACCTGTTGGAGCATCGGCACCAACTGCTGTTTGTCGTTGGTTTGTTGCGTGATCTCTGCTGCCACGATGATTTGTGCCGCGCTATCCACCGCCGCCTGAGCATTGTAGGCCTGCACGAAACTCCCCTTGTGCGCTCCATCCGGCATAATCCGACTTTCCGGATCGGTGAAATTCCGCTGCGCCGAAGATTCTGGTTTAGCCTCCTCGGGGTTAGGAACCTGAGGAGCCCGCCCTCGCGGCTTTTGCCCGGTCTGTTTCTCTTGCTCCTGCCGTGCGGCGATCTTGGCTTCCGCCTCCGCTTTCTGCTCCTGCGCTTTTTGCTGGGCTTCGGCCTCTAAAGCCTCCTTAGCTTCCCGAATCTTTTTCAGCCGACTCTCCCGCCGCGCCAATTCCGCTGGCAATTCATCGCCTCGCTGGCCTTTCCCGTATTGCCGATCTTCGGCCTCGTCCACTTCCTCCGCATGGCGCAGCAGGGCTTCCACTTCGGCCCGCAGTTTCTGCTCCGCTTCCCCCATCCGCCCGTAGCTCATGGCTTTGTGTTTGCTCGCATTCGCCTGCATCTTGGTGCCATCGATGGCTACGTGCCCCAGCTTTACTAATCCGGCCTTCTGGCACAATTGCAAGGCCTGCACAAACAGTTCTCCCAGCTTGGCCAGATGCTGTTTCCGAAAATTCGCTATGGTGTCGTGATCCGGATGCTGGTCCGCCGCCAGATAGCGGAACGCCACATCCTCATAGGTCTCCCGCTCGATGGCTCGCGAACTAGCCACTCCCACGCAATAGCCATACAGCAGCAAGCGCGTCATCAACAGCGGGTGGTATCCCGCTTGCCCCCGGCCATCCGGACGATCGTAGGTAGAATAGATGGCCGACAGGTCCAGCTGTTCCGTTACGTCGGCGAGGAACCTCGCCAAGTGCCCTTCGGGAAGCCATTGTTGCAAGGAGGGAGCTAAGAGAAGCGGTTGATCCAACGTGCAGGCTCGGAATTGGAAGCTCATGCACGCATACTAACGAAGCCTCTGAAGAAAGGAAATAGTTCACCGCAAAAAATCTCGCTATCCGACCAATTTTAGGAGATTTCTCTCCGACACCCTCCTAGCGGAAGGGCTTGCTGCTCCCGCCGCGTCACAGCGCGGCACTGGCCATCCGTCTTTGATTCGTGGATGGATCAGTTTCCCGTTCCGCGTTCTACAGCCATCTGTCCCAAACCAGAGAGCTGTGTTACTCTTTTTTACCGCAGTCCATTTGCTATGCGAGTCCATAGTTTGCAGCGCCGTTCTCTTCCCATTGTACTAGTCTGCATCTGCGCCGGCGCCGCACTCGCGTCCCGGCAAGTCCCACCAACTGCGCGGCCTGAGACCCAGGAAACTGGTGCGGGCTACCTTGTCAAAGCCGAGACGCGCAACAGCGCGATCATCACATTTCCCGCTGCCCCAGCCCTGGCCCAGGACGTTCCGCACAACGGGCCGGTCGGACGCAACAAGGGCAAGACGCTTCTCGTGCTCCATTTCGAGCTCCGCCATGCTGAATGCGTCCGGTTGGATCGCGAGGCTCTGGTGGTCCGTGAAAACCTCGCCAAGGAAACTCAGGAAGGCGCCGTATCGCAGGGCAGGAGCTACCGCTACGGCGGGTGGTGGGTCGAAGACGCCAAATACTCACTCTGCGGCCCGCCGTCTATGGCCCAGGCGATTGTTGGCCCTTGGATTAATGATTTGTGGGATCCTATCGCCATCAGTCCCGAAATGGGCCAGCTACAGCTTATCTACGAAATAGATCCCGCCGCGAAGAACCTTGTTTTTACCGACGGCATGGTCAGAGTCGATGTGGATGGATTGCTGAAGCGACACTAACCCCCGCGCGGAGTTGGCGGGAGTATCTGCACGTCTGGACCGCTCCACTTTCCATTCCTGCAGCGACGTACTATTCTGCTTGCATTCACTAAATGAACTCCTCCCTCCTCTCCGAACTCCGCCAAAT
>CAVYFO010000032.1:0-210911 GCA_963767755.1 uncultured Acidobacteriota bacterium
TAAACTTGAGCAGGGGGTCGTGGCCGGAGGCGTGGCATGAAATTCCGCGCACTGATCTTCGCCAATCTGTTTCGCAAGAAGATTCGCTTGATTCTGACCATCGGATCCTTCGCGATTGCGCTGGTGCTATTTACGTTCCTGGCAGTGGTGAACAGCGCCTTCAACCGCGGCATTGACATCGCGGGGGCGGACCGGCTGGTGATCGAGAACCGAATCGGGCTCATCCAAACAATGCCCATTTCGTACGAGGACAAAATACGGGCGATTCCCGGCGTGAAGTATGTCACGCAGGATCACTGGTTCGGCGGGGTTTATCAGGACGAGAAAAACTTTTTTCCGCAGTTCGCCATCGACGTCGAGAACCACCGCAAAGTGTATCCGGAGTTCATCGTGCCGGACGATCAATGGAACGCATTCGTGAAGGATCAGGAAGGCGCGATCGCCGGCGCCCGGACCGCCAAACGATTCGGATGGAAAGTAGGCGACCGAATTCCCATCAAGAATTCTCTTTACGGCCCGACAAAAACATGGGAGTTCAATCTCGACGGCATCTACCACACGGCAAAAGCGGACGGGGACGAGAGCCAATTCTGGTTTCACTGGAAGGACTTCGACGAAAATGTTCCCGCTTCCGTAAAGAGCACGGCGGGCTGGTATATCCTGCGTCTCGATAGCCCGGACGACTCCGTTCGAGTTGCAAAGACGATAGACTCGATGTTCGCAAATTCCTCTTATGAAACAAAGACGGAGACCGAGTCGGCTTTTGCCGCCGGATTTGCCAAACAATTCGGAAATATAGAATTCCTTATCCTGTCGATTGGGACCGTTGTCTTTTTTACTCTCCTTCTGGTGACGGGAAACACGATGGCCATTTCTGTCCGCGAACGTACCGCGGAGCTGGCAGTGTTGAAAGCCATTGGAGTGACCGATGGCTCGATTCTTTTCCTCGTTCTGGCGGAATCCGTGATGATCGCACTCTTTGGAGGACTGCTTGGACTGTTGCTTGCTTGGGCGGCGATTCCGGTGATTAGTGTTGCGCTGACCGGATTGCTGCCGCCGCTCCTCTTGTCAAAGCCGATGCTCACATTGGGGCTGGTGTTTGCAGCTTTTGTGGGCGTCATCAGCGGCATGATTCCCGGGATTAGCGCGATGCGCATGCGCGTCGTGAATGCGCTGCGGAGGGTGTGAGATGGCGATTCCGATTGTCTACAACATTCGCAGCGTCAGGGCGCGGTGGACATCGACCATTGTCGCCGTGCTGGGCATCGCTGGGACGGTCGGCGTGTTTGTGGCGATGCTGTCACTTGCACGCGGTTTTCGGGCTACGCTGGTGGCCTCGGGTTCAAAAGATAACGCGCTAGTGGTTCGCGCCGGCGCCACGTCGGAAATGACCAGTGGTGTTGCGCTCGACGCAGTGAAGGTCATTCAAGATGCGCCGGGAATCGCGCGCGGGGCCGATGGTCCGCTGGTGACACCGGAAGCAGTGTTGATGGCGCCGATTCCTCTGGTTTCGACGGGCACGGACGCAAACGTGGAGCTTCGGGGCGTTTCACCGAATGTGCTTGAGATACGCAAGCAAGTGAAAATTGTGCAGGGACGGATGTTCAAGGCAGGACTCGCCGAAATTATTGTGGGCAAGAACGCGAACACTACTTACCGGGGATTGAAGCTTGGCGACACGATTTCGCTCGGAAGCGTGCGGTGGAAAGTTGTAGGCGTGTTTGATGCGGGAGGCAGCTCTTTCGATTCCGAGGTTTGGGCGGATGCGCATTTGCTCAGCGGAGCTTTCAACCGGTCCGACACATTTTTCCAGTCGGTTACCGTTCATCTCACCTCTCCGGACGCTTTGAATGAACTGAAGGACTCGCTGACGACTGACCCTCGCCTTAATGTGGACGTTACACGCGAAATTGATTATTACGCCAAGCAATCGACGGCGATGACTACGCTGATTACGCGTCTGGGCGGCTTCGTGGCTATGATCATGGCGATCGGAGCGATTTTCGGCGCGCTGAATACCATGTATTCGGCGGTGGCGGATCGCGGGCGGGAAATTGCCACCATGCGCGCGCTTGGTTTTGGCGGGCCTTCCGTGGTTGTGTCTTTTCTCATTGAGGCGCTCTTGATTTCCTTCGTGGGCGGCGTCGTGGGTTGCCTTGCGGTTCTCCGGCTGAACGGGTTGACGACCAGTACGATTAATTTTCAGACCTTCTCGAATCTGGCGTTTGCTTTTAAGATCACGCCGGATCTGCTGATCATGGGGATCGTGTTTGCGATGGCCATGGGACTGCTCGGTGGGTTTTTTCCTGCTGTTCGTGCTGCGCGATTGCCCGTGGCTACGGCGTTGCGGGAACTCTAGCAACTTAACTCTTCCTTTTCTGAAAATCCTGCCAGTTTGATCCGGTTCGCGCGACGGACTGCGGCGAGAGCTATAATTCTTTGCGTTCATGTTGTTAGGAGATGCTCGAGAATGAGTGCGGGAAAAAAAGACCGCGAGTTGGGGATGCACTGCCCGATTACGCGGCGCGATTTTTTGAATGGCGTGGCGATTGGCGTCGGAGGAACACTGGCGGGCGGCGCGCTCGGCGCGGATACGCTGTTGGCCGCAGGGGCGCTGGACGAGTATGCGCCGGAAAAGGCAGCAAATTACTATCCCCCGGCACTGATGGGCATGCGCGGGAATCATGAAGGGACCTACACGTACGCACATGCATTGCGCGACGGGGAGAAGTGGAATGCTACCGGGGCGCCCGCGAAAACTGGGGAATCGTACGATTTGGTCGTAGTGGGCGGGGGAATCAGCGGGCTTGCCGCGGCGTATTTCTACCGGAAGAGCGTTGGAAAAAGCGCGCGGATCTTGATTTTGGATAATCACGACGATTTTGGGGGCCATGCCAAGCGGAATGAGTTTCGCGCGGGAAACCGGATGGTCTTGAGCTATGGCGGGACGCAATCGATCGAGAGCCCTGGCAATTACAGCGCGGTCGCGAAAAAGCTGATCGAAGACATTGGAGTCAAGACGGAGAGATTTTATAAGGACTACGATCAGAAGCTTTACGCCTCGATGGGGACGGCGGCGTTTTTTGACAAAGAGACCTTCGGCGAAGATTTGCTGATCACGGGAATGAACAAGACGCCCTGGCCGGAATTTTTGGCGCGGGCGCCGCTGACGGACGCGGCAAAGCGGGACATCGCGAGAGTTTACACAGAAAAGGTGGATTACCTTGCGGGGCTTTCGAAAGAGGAGAAACTCGAGAGGCTAGCGAAAATCAGCTATGCGGACTATTTAACGAAAATTTGCAGGGCGACTCCGGACGCGCTGCCATTTTTTCAGACGTTTCCGCACGATTTGTACGGTGTGGGGATCGATGCGGTTCCGGCGTTGGGATGCTTTGAATCGGGGGACGACTACAATTCGTTTACGTATCCGGGCTTTGACGGCCTGGGCATCGGCGAGCACGAAAAAGAAGAGCCATACATATTTCATTTTCCAGATGGAAACGCGTCGATTGCGCGGCTGCTGGTGCGGGCGCTGATTCCGGAGGCGATGCCGGGGCAAACGATGGAAGATGTCGTGACGGCGCGCGCGGATTACAGCAAGCTCGACGTGGAGGGCGCGCCGGTGCGCATCCGGCTGAACACGACCGCGATGCATGTGCAGCACTCCGGAAATGGCGAGGCTGCAAAGACGGTGGAAATTGCTTACATGCGCGGGATGAAGTTGCAGAGCATCCAGGCGAAACACTGCGTGCTGGCTTGCTACAACATGATGATTCCTTACATTTGTCCGGAGTTGCCGGAGAAGCAGAGGGAAGCGCTGTCGTATCTGGTGAAGACGCCGCTGGTATACACGCATGTTGCGCTGCGGAATTGGACTGCGTTTGCAAAACTCGGCGTGCATCAAATCGTGGCGCCGGGTGCGTATCACACGTGCACGGCGCTTGATTTTCCCGTGAGCATTGGCGAATACACGTTTCCCAGCAAGCCAGAGGAGCCGATGGTCCTGTTTATGCTGCGCACACCGTGCAGGCCGGGGCTGCCGATGAGCGATCAGTTTCGCGCGGGACGGATAGAATTAATGGAAACACCCTTCGCGAAATTTGAGCGCAACATACGGGAGCAGCTTTGGCGGATGCTGGGCATAGCTGGGTTCGACCCGCAGCAGGACATCGAAGGGATCACCGTGAATCGTTGGGCTCACGGGTATGCGTATACGCCTAATTCGCTTTTCGATCCTGATTGGAAAGAAGAAGAGAAGCCCTGGGTGATTGGGAGAAAACCGTTCGGCAAAATCGCGATCGCGAATTCGGACGCGGGAGCCAACGCGTACACGAATGAGGCTATCGATCAGGCCTGGCGGGCTGTAGGCGAGGTTTTGAAAAGTTGATGAACGCCGCAAACCAAATGCCTCTCAGATCAGCCAAAATGAACGTGAAGGGTTTGCCGCCAAATGTGTTATTGTCTTCGTGTAGACTCCCGAAGTAGGGTTGCCTGAACTCCTTGAAGGGCGCGCTTTGCGGCCCTCCCTCCAGTGACTTCAGCCAATTTTAGGCCAGTGTATCGTAGTGTCCCGGAAGCGTTCGCTTGCCGAGATCCTGCACTCATGGTGCTTCGAAGAGTACAGGGAGAATCAAGATGAAGAGTTTGTTTGTCGGCAACATGAGTTTTCAGACCACGGAAAGCGAGCTGCGCGATCTGTTCGCGCCGTTTGGGCAGGTTACGCGCGTGCACATGGCCATGGACCGGGAAACCGGGCGCGCGCGGGGATTTGCGTTTGTGGAGATGCCCAACGACGAGGAAGCGGCCAAGGCCATGGCCGGGCTCGACGGTAAGGAATTGGGCGGACGCAATTTGAAGGTGAATGAAGCGCGGCCAAAGGGCGAGGGCGGCGCGCCACGCGGGCCAAAGAGTTATGGAAGGCCGGGCGGGGGAGGGAGCGGCGGGGGTGGCCGAGGCAAGGGCGGAGGCGGCGGACGCGACCGCTTTTCAAACGAGGACTACCGTGAATCAGCGCGACAGCCGCGCGAACCGCGCTGGTAAGGGCAGGAAATGGAGCTGGGCAGTGACGGTGCGCAGCGCGCCGGGCAGCGTTTGCGAGGAGACGCTATGACTACGACATTTCAAAAGCGGCAAAAAGAAATGAAGCGCATGGAAAAAAGAAAGATGAAGGAAGAGCGGCGCGTGCAGCGCAAGCTGGATAAGACCGCGGAAAAAGAATCGGGAAACGTCACCGAAGAGATTATGGAGCCCCTGACTGGACCTGTGCCGTTTGATCCAGAGCAATAGCGAATATCGCGTAGGCGGTGCTTCAAACCGCATCGAATCTACTGAGAGCAATCGAACAACAGTTGGCGAAATCGCGCGGAGATGGCTGCGCCCGTAGATCGCTATCCATTGATTCCGTCATCAGTGCAGGGACATTGGGCCGCCCTTTGCCTGCGGGCGGCGCATCAGAAAAATAAACGGGAGCATCAGGACGAATAATCCCGCCAGAATCAGGAAGATGCTGTTATAGGCGAGCATGCTGGCTTGGCGCTCGATCATGCCGAACATCGCGGCACGAGCTTGATGAGCCGCGGTGACGGCATCCGAGCCCGTGGACTGAAACATCCCCTGCATCGAATTCATCATATTGCGCGCGCTGGCGCTGTAAGGTGTTACTTGCGAGCCCAGCTGGTCAATGTTCCTCTGTTGAAAACGGGTCTGCATGGTGCTGACGGCTGAAATGCCGATGCTGCCGCCCAAATTGCGCACGAGATTGAACAGGCTGGTGGCGTTGCCCATATTTTCTTTGCGGATCGGCGCCATGCTGATCGTTGTGAGCGGAACGAAGATGAGACCCAGCGATAATCCCATAATGAGTTGCGGCCAAAAGAAATCCCAGAAGCCGGCATCGAGGCTCAAGCGGGAGATTTGAAACAGAGTGTAGCCGCAGACGATCAGGCCGACAGTCAGCATCTTGCGCGGGTCGAGTTTGGCCATGATGATGCCCGCGACGGGCATGGCGATGAAGGAGCCAAGTCCGCGTGGCGCCATCGCGATGCCGGCCTGGATGGCGGGGTAGCCAAGCAGCGTCTGCAAGATCAGCGGGATCAGCACGGTTGTCCCATAGAGGCCTACGCCGAGCAACGACATCAGGAAGACCCCCGTGGAATAAGTGCGGTTGGTGAAGACGCGAAGATTGACTACGGGATGCTCAACATGCAGCTCGTAGACAAGAAATACCAAGATGACTACGGCAGAAATCACCGTGAGCACGGTGATCCAACTCGTGCCAAACCAATCTTTTTCTTGGCCCTTGTCGAGAACAATCTGCAGCGTGGCAATTCCGACGGCGAGCATGCCGATGCCCCAGTAGTCGATCTTTTCCGAAGCGCGCTTGATATAGGAGGGATCGAAAATGAAGAGGGACGTCATGATGATGGAAATGATTCCAATGGGGATGTTGATATAGAAGACCCAACGCCATGAGTAACTATCGGTGAGCCAGCCGCCGAGAACGGGACCAAGCATCGGCGCGACGACGATTCCCAGCCCCCAAAATCCCATGGCTTTGCCGCGGTCTTCGGGTGGGAACGATTCGAGCAATATGGCTTGCGAGATGGGCTGCAAGCCTCCGCCGCAGGCCCCTTGGATCACGCGGAAAAAAACGAGAAAAGGGAGGCTCGGAGCGAGGCCGCAACAAAACGAGGCGATGGTGAAGCCAGTGACGGAAAACATCAACATGCGCTTGCGGCCGAAAAAATTGGAGAGCCAGCCGGTAAGGGGCAAAATAATGGCGTTAGCTACCAGGTAGGAAGTCAGCGTCCAGGTAGCTTCTTCGACCGTTGCGGAAAGGCTGCCGGCGATATGCGGGAGCGAGACATTTACAACCGTGGTGTCCAGCACTTCCATGAAAGTGCTGAGCATGACCGCGATCGCGATGATCCAGGGGTTGATGTGCGGATGGGAACTGTGCGTTGGATCCTGAGCCATCTAGACCTCGAGCCGATCGTTCAGAGACGCTCGGCCCTGTTTCCATGAAATCATAAAGTGTGGGCGAGACGCTGGCAAACTCTGATCCCGCTGCTGGTGTCCAACCGTCAAGTTTCTGTAGAGAGAACTATCCAGATGCAACTGCTTGCGGTATCTTGTCCGCAGACAAAGAAGAGAAAGGAGCGTCAATGGAGTTTCGCAAACCTCGCCGTGAATTTCTCGCAAGCCTGGGCGCATTAGCTGCCGCAGCAGCTCTTCCCGAGGTGCTATTGTCCGCACCAGAGCGGCTCTATCCTCCCGCCGATTTGTCGTACTTCGACACTCCAATTCCTCCAGCGCCTTTCGAGCTGCACATCGGCTATGCCTCGATCACTTGGGGAGGAAACGATCGCCAAGCCATCGAAGACATTTCCGCCGTGGGCTACTCCGGGATTCAAATACGGTCCGATGCCGTCAAGGAATTCGGCAGCGGAACGGCTGTGCGTGAGATGCTGGACAAATTCCATCTCAAGATGGTCGCTCTTTCCAGCGGAAACATTAGCCTCGATCCCACGATCGAAAGCTCGGAAATCGCCAAGCACGTGGACAATGGGAAATTTCTTCGCGACGCGGGCGGCTTATACCTCCAAATTATCGATGAGCGGCCTAAGAGCCGCGAGATCACAGCGGCAGACTATACGCGGCTGGGGCGCCTCTTGAATGAACTAGGGAAGCGCATTGCCGATCTTGGCGTGCAGCTTGGGTATCACAATCACATGGGGTCCATGGGACAAACTCCCGAAGGCGTTGAGAAAATTATGGCTGCCGTTGATCCGCGCTACGCAAAGCTGGAACTGGATGTGGCGCATTATTTTCAGGGAGGCGGCGACCCAGCCAAAGCCATCGAGAAATACCGCGACAGGCTGTTGTTCCTGCACTTGAAGGACGTCGAGCGTCTTCCGGAAGGCGTGGACAGCAAACAATCCTATCGCTTCGTGGAACTTGGGCGAGGCCTGGTAGATCTTCCAGCCGTTATTGAAGCTCTTCGCAAAATCGATTTTCGCGGATGGGGCATCGTTGAGCTGGATTCTGTGCCGGATAAGGCGCGAACGCCAAGGGAATCCGCGATCATCAATAAGAAATACGTCGAAGAAAAGCTGGGGCTGACGGTATGAGCTCGCCATTTCGAGTTGCCGTCATCAACGATGAGGTGAGCCAGGATTTTGGCCACGCCTGCGAAGTCATTTCGCGCGAGTTCGGTCTCGAATGGATCGAGCTTCGCGCCATGTGGAACAAAAACATTCTCAACCTTGACGCCAAGGAAGTCGCGGAATCTCGCCGCATTCTGGAAAAATACAAATTGCGGGTCACGGATATTGCCAGCCCGCTTTTCAAGGTAGATTGGCCCGGCGCGCCGAAATCCGAATTCAGTCCCAAGGGCGCACAGTTCGGCGCGGATTTCACCTATGCACAGCAGGACGAAGTCCTCGAACGCAGCATCGAGTTGGCCAAGGCGTTCCAGACCGATCGCGTGCGCTGTTTCGATTTTTGGCGGCTCGAAAATCAGGAGCCCTATCGTGCTGCGATGAATGAGAGGTTGCTCGCGGCGGCGGGTGTAGCAGGGAAGAAGGGCGCGATTCTGCTGCTCGAAAATGAACCCGCCTGCAACACCGCGACGGGGGCGGAGGCAGCCAAAACTCTAGCGGAAGTAAAGTCTCCTTCTCTGATGTTGAACTGGGATCCTGGAAACGCGGCTTCGCGAGGAGAGGTCGCCTATCCGGATGGATACTCGTTGCTGCCAAAGGAACGCATTGGCCACTGCCATTGCAAAGACGTCGCGAAACGGCCGGACGGCAAAGGTTACGAATGGGCGGCGATAGGTCGCGGCATTATCGATTGGACCGGCCAATTCGCCGCGCTCAAGCGCGATGGCTACCATTATGCCGTCAGTTTGGAGACGCACTGGCGCGGTGCGGGCACCGCCGAAGAATCCAGCAGGCAGAGTTGGGCCGGCATGAAAGCGGATTTGCAAAAGGCGGGAGCGCTGTGAAATGAAGAAATTTCTCGCTGCACTGGCGTTGCTAATTAGTCTCGGAGGCGCGCGGCGCTGTGATGCAGCGACCTCCCGTTGGACGGAGAAGCAGGCGAACGACTGGTACGCCCAGCAACCGTGGCTCGTCGGTAGCAACTACATTCCCTCGACGGCGATCAACGAACTCGAAATGTGGCAAGCGGATACGTTTGATCCCAAGCGCATCGACAGGGAACTCGGCTGGGCTCAATCGTTGGGCCTGAACACCATGCGCGTCTTCTTGCACGACTTGCTATGGAAGCAAGATCCGGAAGGATTCAAGAAGCGTATCAATATTTTTCTGACCATCGCTCAGAAACATAAAATCCGCCCGATTTTTGTGCTCTTCGATTCCTGCTGGGACCCAAATCCCAAGCTCGGAAAGCAGCGCGCTCCGAGACCAGGCGTCCACAATTCTGGTTGGGTCCAAAGTCCTGGGGCCGATGCGCTCAAAGATCCCTCCCAATATCCGCGACTCGAGGCCTACGTCAAAGGCGTGGTCGGCGCCTTTGCCCGCGACAAGAGAATTCTCGCGTGGGATGTTTGGAACGAACCGGACAACACAAATGATGGGAGCTATGGCAGCGAAGAGCCGCCGAATAAAGTTGAGCTAGTGCTCGCGCTTTTGCCGAGAGTGTTTGAATGGGCCCGCGAAGCTGGCGCGACGCAGCCGCTTACGAGCGGCGTTTGGAATGGGAATTGGTCAAATCCGGATGCTCTCGGACCGATGGAGAAGATTCAGTTGGATTATTCCGACGTCGTTTCTTTCCACAGCTATGAAAAGCCGGACGTCTTTGAAAAGCGCGTGCTCTCGTTGCAGCAGTATCAACGGCCCATTTTTTGTACGGAATACATGGCACGGGGAAATGGCAGCACTTTTCAGGGCACGCTACCCATCGCCAATAAATGCCACGTCGCGGCCATCAATTGGGGACTTGTCGCCGGCAAAACGCAGACGTATCTTCCGTGGGATTCATCGAAGAACCCCTACGTCAATCGCGAACCAGCGGTCTGGTTCCACGAAATTTTCCGTACCAACGGCCAACCGTACAGCCAGGAGGAAGCCGATTTCATCCGCAATATCATCCGGAGCGCCGCAATCTCCGAGTAGTTCGCGAGAATCAGCGCCTCGAGAAATCGCCTTAGACGAGTGCTCTTATCATAGTCTTTCGGTGCATGCGCAGCTGGGTATAGGCGGGGGAAAGTTTGGTTCCGGGACGTGGACTCGAACCACGATACTCAGCTTCAAAGGCTGATGTCCTACCGATTAGACGATCCCGGAACTGTTCCCAATAGTTTAGCAGAGGCAAAAGAATGTGCGAAGCTTGCTATCCACCCCGCTCCATGGACTTAGGCATTTCAGACCCCCAAGCTGTGACGAAATGCCCTTCCAATTCCACGAATAGGTTGAATTGTGCGCGGGGCACGAGTTTCTGCTAAATTGATAAGGTTGCGTTCGTCGCCGGAGAGGTGGCCGAGCGGTTTAAGGCGCACGCTTGGAAAGCGTGTGTAGGTTAACCCCTACCGTGGGTTCGAATCCCACCCTCTCCGCCATCTTTCGACAAAGCCTCTGCACTTCTTTCTCTCTGCTTTGCAACTCGTGTTGTTGGCGAGGGCAATTCTCTGTTTGACGCAAGGCCTCGCTGACACTCGCCGTTCTCCCGGGCTGGTCTGGAGCTTTCGCTGGTTTGAAGGATTTCTGGACCAGGTGATCTTCAAAGTTGGACCCGGAGGTCCTGTGTCCATCGGCCGCTCATGCAATTGATCCGTCCCTCTTGCGTCACGAACACGGTTTGAAACCTCCTGGTTCGATCCCCGCCGAGTATTATTGAGATAAGCGTTACGAGCGGAGGGGCGATGCGCTCACTCGGGGTGGGGTTTGTCTTGGCGGTCTCTCTGCTTCACTGCTTGGTGGCGGGTGCTGCAGCCGGGCAAAGTGTCTCCAGTCCTTTGACCGTGGAAGAAGCCAAGATGCGCTTCCATCTGCTTCCTCATTCGATGTTGGAATTGCCTTTTCTGAATTCTACCAACAAACCAATTTCCGGAAAGTTTCGGCTCGCGTTGCTCGAGTTCGACGATGACTCCGTCGCGGCGGCCATCTCGGGAACCTTTATTGAGTCGCCCGGCGAAACGGTAGAGAAAATTGATTGGCCTGTCGAACACTTGCCAAGCGATACGCCCAGCACACTCGGCTGGTATCGCCTGCAATATTCGTTTGAGCCCGAAGCGGAATCCGGCCTGCCAGCGGCCCGCGGCATCGTCCAGCTAGGTCCAATCATTACGGACGGATTCGCGGTAAGCCTCGCCGCGGCAACGAAAGTCGAGCCTGGCAGCAAGTATCCGGTTCGCCTCCACGTCGAAAATCCGCTGACTCACCGGCCCTATGCAGATACTTCCGTCGACTTGGTGCTGGAGTTCGGTGACGACGAAGATACCGACGTGAAGCGCGCGGCCAAGACCGACGCGGCAGGCAACGCGACCGTTATTTTTACCCTGCCTCAGGCGCCCGTGGATCAAAACGGAGCTGTCACGGCCACGGTGACGCGCGGTCCATTCAGCGACGACGCCAAACTTGAGTTTGATTTTCCGGATGCGCCTCCGCCGGGACTTACGATTACCACGGACAAGCCGCTGTATCAGCCGGGGCAGACGGTTCATGTCCGTTTGTTTGCGATTGATTCGCGTAGGCATGCCATGGCGGGCGCCAAACTGGATCTGGAAATCGACGATGAAGCCGGTAACGAACAGTTCCATCAAAAGCTGGCTACTTCACGCTTTGGAATCGCTGCGGCGGATTGGGACATTCCGAAAAAACTGCAACTCGGCGAATACACGATCGCGGCCAAGTTTGACTCTTCGGTGGGCAATTACTGGACAGAGCGGCGCAGCGAAATCCGCATTAGCCGCTATGAGCTGCCGACGTTCTCGGTCAGCGTCGATCCCGACCGTGCGTATTATCTGCCCGGCAGCAACCCGATTGTGGATGTGCATGCCGACTATCTTTTTGGCAAGCCGGTGCAGCACGGCAAAGTAAAAATTGTCCGGCAGGAAAACCGTCACTGGGATTATGCGACACAGAAGTGGCAGGTCGAAGAATCCGGGCCCGTCGAGGGTGAACTCGGGAGCGACGGGCATTTTAAAGGTACGATACATCTTGCCGAAGATTTCAAGAGTTTGAAGGGAGACGACTCCGACCGGTTCGATGATCTTACTCTTGCCGCGTACATGACGGACTCTTCAACGGGCCGCACCGAACAGCGAAGGTTCAAAATCCGCATCACCGCCCAGCCGATCCATTTGTACATCGTCGGAGTCGGGGACGCGCGCCGCAACCAGCCTTTTTTCTTGTATGTGACGAGCTCGTATGCCGACGGAACGCCGGCCTCGGTATCGGGAAGGATTTTCGCGGCGCAGCCGACGAACGACGAGAAACTTCAAAACGGTTTTGAGCTTAGCCATCGTCGGCAAATCGGCACTTTTCATACAAATCGCTTTGGCATTGGCCGCGCGGAACTCTCTCCGCTTCAGGAAGAAGATATTCGCATCCCGGTGTGGTATTCCCATCAACGCAACTCTTACTATGGCTATGGCGCATCCGGCAAAGAACCCACGGAGCGCATCGCCTGGCTCGTGGTGGACGCTCGCGATTCCAAGGGATTGCGCGGCGAACATGACGAGCAACTGTCTGTGGCTCCCGATGATCTCTTTCTTCGAGTCCAAACTGACCACACCCTTTATCATCCCGGCGATGCGATCCAGGTCACGCTGAATTCCAATGCGAAGGACAAAGATGTGGTGCTGAGCGCGTGGAGCGGGAAGGGCCTCCTTACTTCGCAGCCCGTCACGTTGTCTCACGGCCACGCAACCGCCACGGTTGCTTACGATCCGCGCTTCCTCGACGAGGTTTTCCTGACTGCCTCCACCATGGCGCCTGCGAGCGACCCGGAAAAAGCGCGCTCGGGATGGACGGAGGTCCTCTATCCGGCCCGCAAAGAGCTCGATGTAAAAGTCAAAATGCCGCAAACCACGTTTAAACCTGGGGCAGATGTTTCCGCCGACGTGCGCGTGGTGACTCCCGAAGGCCATTCTACGGAAAGCGCGCTCGGAGTTCTGGTCTTCGATCGCGCAGTTGCGGAACGCGTTCGAACCGACGAGGATTTCGGCCGCGACTACGGTTACTCCATCTTTGACTATTTTGGCTGGGACTATGATCGCAGCATCGGCGGCGTAAGTTATCGCGACTTGCTCGATTTAGACGCCCGCAAGCCGTTTCCCGATGGAATGGACCTCGTCGCCGAAGGCATGCTGCACACAGGTTACGGCCCGTGGATGGCTTCTGAATCGCTCGCAGGCGGTGGATGGGACGCGCTCGGAGCCTCCGGTACTTTTGCGAAATGGCTACAACAAAAAGTCGAGCCGGCACAAAAGGCTTTGAATGACTGGTATAAAGCGAATGGCGATTACCCGAGCGATGAGTCGGGAGTTCACGCAGCGCTCATGGCGAGGGGCATTGATCTCGATCAGCTCCGCGATCCCTGGGGAAAGCCATTTCTCGTTAAATCTTCGTTCAGGGGCACCGACCATGTCGTGGAGCTTGTCAGCAGCGGCGTGGACAAAAAGCCCGGCACGAAGGATGATTTCGTCGTGGCCACATTTCGCTGGCCCTACTTTCGCAAACTCGGAGTGAAGATTGACAAAGCCACCGCAGAATATTTCTCTGCGACGGGAAAATACATCCGCGACTACCCCACGCTAAAAGAGGAATTGAAAAAGCAGGCGATTGATCTGGACGCTTTGCAAGACCCGTGGGGGCATCCATATTCCTTCACGTTTGACATTCAGGGGCCGTATTTCCGCATCTTGACGGACAGCGCTGGTCCGGACGGATTCTTCGACACCAAAACCAAAGCGTCCTGGGACGACGTGGAAGTTTGGGTATCCAGCATCCGCTACTTTATTAGGGAAAACACCGCGCTCAATTCCGCCCTCGCCGAAAACTTCAAGACCACCGGCTCTTTCCCGCAGGATGAAGAGCAGCTCAGACCGATTCTCGACATGGCGAAATTGGGTCCGGACACTCTTCTCGATCCGTGGGGGCATCCTTACCACTTCACCTTTAGTTCCCAGAGCCGTTATTCGGACATACTCGCGGTTCATGACGTGCGCGTTTATTCCGATCCGGCGAAACGAACCAAAAAAATAACGGAAGACATTCCCGTAACCCAGCAAGTGGCCTATCTCAACGTGGTCAGCAACGGTCCGAAAAATGATCCAACTCAGATGTTCTCCGTCGCCGAATTCAGCCGCATGTTTGCCGAACAAACCAGCAAGGACAAAGCGCCTGTCGCAACAGGTAAGCAAAAACCGCTCGCGGGCAATACCGGCGGCATTTATGGCGTGATCACCGACGCATCCGGCGCGGCGATTGCCAACGCCGAGGTCACAGCGATATCCGCGGATGCCGGCCAAGTCTTCACAACGCAAGCGGACTACGCGGGAGCCTACGCTCTGACCAGCTTGCCGGCAGGTTTTTATCAGCTCGAGTGCACTTCCAAGGGGTTCACACGCAGCGTAGTGCAGCGTGTGCCGGTCGATATGGGTTTCTCGACAAAAGTTGATATCACGCTGAACGTTGGCATGGTCTCGGAATCCGTGGAGGTGTCCGCAACCGCAGACACGATTCAAACCATGTCGACTCAGTCGCTTGCTTCTTCTGCTCGAATTACTTCTACACAACCAGAAAAACCACTCTTCACTCCGCGCCTGCGCAAGTATTTTCCGGAAACGCTGGTCTGGCAGCCCGAAGTCATCACTGACAAGCGCGGCCGTGCCCACATCGATTTCCAAATGGCCGACAATATCACCGCCTGGAAAATGTCCGTGCTCGCTTCCAACGAAGCTGGTCAAGTGGGCATCGCGGAAAAGGAGTTGCGCAGTTTTCAGCCTTTTTTTCTCGAAAGTGATCCGCCAAAAATTCTGACCGCTGGCGACCAAATTAGTTTGCCCATCGTTCTGCGCAACTACACCGCCGGGCCGCTCGCCGTCTCCGCGGAAATGCACCCTGCCCCGTGGTTCACGATTTTGTCTGCGCCGAAACAAAACGTGACCGTCTCGCCGAACGGCGACGCCACTTCCGTGTTCACTTTCCGTGCAGACCGCAGCGAGAAAAACGCCAAGCAGCGAGTGACCGCAAGAAATGCCGAAGCCGGCGACGCCGTCGAACACGAACTGGTCGTCCATCCAGACGGCCAGGAAATCTCGTTCAGTTCGAGCCGCATTCTCGCTGGCGAGCATGATTCGATCGACGTACAAGTTCCCGATAACGCCATATCGGGCTCGATCGACGCCGAGCTTCGCATCTATCCGAACTTGTTGGCTCACGTCCTGGACGCCATGCATGGAATCGGAGAGATTCCCGCTTACTGCGCCGAACAAATCACTTCCGTTTCCTACGTAAACCTATTGGCTCTGCAACTCCTCCATAAGGGCGCGCAAGATAAACCGGACTCCGCGAATCCGCGGGCCGTGCTTGCGGCGGAAGCCCAAGCAAGTTTGCAGGAAGGCTACGACCAATTGGTCGGCTTGCAGAATTCGGACGGCGGATTCCCTTACTGGCGAGGGCATCCAACAGATGTCGCCCTGACAGCCTACGTCCTGCGCTTCCTGAATTTGGCGGGAGATTTCATCGAAGTCGATGGAGCAATCCGCACGAGGGCGCGCGATTATTTGGTGGCTCATCAAGGCAAATCTGGCGCCTGGACTTCCTACCGCGGGGATCTCGATAAAGCAGTGGACGATCCCAACCTGACTGCCTATGTCGCGCGCGCCCTGGCGAGTATGAAAGCGGATCCAAAAGCAAAAGCCCCCGAGAAACAAAAGCAAGCGCAGGCTTCGCTGAAATCCGCGCTGGATTTTCTGGAAGCGCGCATCGATTCCTGGAGCGATCCTTATCTTGCCGGAAACTATGCCATCGCCGCGGTGGACAGCGCTCGCCCGGAGCACATCGCAAATGCCGAAGAAGTTCTGCGGCGCCTCGCGCATCGCGAAGGCGACACGAGCTACTGGAACCTCGAAGCCAACACTTCGCCCTTCTATGGCTGGGGATTTACCGGCCAATTGGAGACAACCGCGCTCGCCGTAAACGCTCTCGCCAAATTGCAGACGGTTCGCGTCGATCCGGATGTTCCAGAAATGATCAGCCGCGGACTCCAATATCTCCTCACGCACAAAGACCATTACTTCATCTGGTACTCGACGCAAGCCACCCAAAATGTTTTGGAAGCCATGATCGCCGCGCTTCCTCCGGCTGGCGAAAGCGCCTCAGCCTCCGAGGCCGTCCTAAAAATCGATGGCCGCGCGCTACGCTCCATAAAAATGCCTAACCCCCAAGATGTCGTCGGCCCGGTGACAATCCCCCTGGCCAACGATTTGGCGAAAGGCGCGAACCATCTCGAGATCGCGCGTTCGGGCAGCTCATCCGCAATGAATGCTTCTATCGTCACAAGCTATTACATCCCCTGGTCGCAATCCGATGCCGTGGCCAAAGAAGCCTTCAAGACCGGCGAGACTCGCGCTTTGCGACTCAAGGTCCTCTATGATCGCAACGAACTTCGCCTGGACGAGACCGTCCATTGCACCGTCGAAGCCGAGCGCATCGGGTTTCGCGGTTATGGCATGATGCTCGCGGAAGTGGGACTCCCTCCTGGTGCCGAAGTCAACCGCGCCTCGCTGGACAAAGCCGAATCTTCTCCCGGAGTCTCCGGCTACGAAGTTCAGCCCGACAGAGTGGTCTTCTACTTGTGGCCCAAGGCCGGGGGAACAACTTTTGCCTTCGACTTTCGCATGCGCTATCGCATCGAAGCCATGACTGCGCCTTCCGTGGTCTACGACTACTACAATCCCGAAGCTAACGCCACGCTCGCTCCAGTGCGCTTTACAGTGCGTTAAAGCCGACCCGTCCATCCAGCTCCAAATTTCTCCTGTTTGCGTCTAATGCTGCTGACGCTACGCCGCTCTTGCGCGAAGCTCGTGGAAAGGCCAACATTAAGAGGAAGCTCAACGGTGATTAGACCGCCTCTACCCGGAAAGCTGCGCTCCAAGAACTGCGATGATCCTCCGCACCGTCGAGCAAGTCCGCCGTCTCTCCCGCATCGTTGGCGGCTTCACCCTTTTGCTGATCGGTATCGTCATGCTGGTCACTCCTGGGCCGGGCTGGCTCGTGATTCTCCTCGGGTTAGGCTTGCTAGCCGCGGAATTCGTCTGGGCCAAGCGGTTAATGGACCGCATTAAGAGGCAGGGCGAAAGAGTGCGCCAAGTAGTCTGGCCCTCCGCGAAAAATGCACCCGAGAAGGATTCCGCCGAATCCAACAAAACAGCGGAGACGTAAACGGAACAAGACAAGTCTCGTGAACTGAATCTCGAATAGCGGAGGTACTAGAAATGGACGCCGCATTGATCGGCCTGGGGAAAATGGGCGCTGGCATCGCCAAGAGTCTCTTGCGCGGCGGGCACCGCGTCACCGTCTACAACCGCACGCGCGAACGAGCGGAAGCGCTGCGCGCCGGTGGCGCGATTGTCGCGGGCTCAGTAGCCGAGGCGTGCCGCAGCGACGTGGTACTTACGATGGTTGCGGATGACGCGGCTTTGGAAGGATTGGCATTCGGAGAGGGCGGAATCGTGGCATCGCTCGCGCGCGACGCGGTGCATGTCTCGCTTAGCACCATCGGGGTGGCTCTGAGCGACAGGCTGACTGCCGCACATGCAAAGGCCGGACAGGGCTATTTGGCGGCGCCAGTTTTTGGGCGGCCCGAGGCGGCGGAAGCGGCGCGCCTCGCTGTCGTGGTTGCCGGCCCGCAAGATCTTGTTCAGAAATGTAAGCCTCTGTTTGAAGCCATGGGGCCGAAGTTGTTCGTGGCCGGCGAGCGCCCGTCGATGGCCAATGTCGTGAAACTTTCCGGGAATTTTCTGATCGCCTCGGTGCTCGAGTCGCTTTCGGAAGCTCTGGCATTTGCAAGAAAATCCGGCGTCGATGCCGGCCAGCTCATGGACTTTCTCACCAGCACGCTCTTCAACGCGCCCGTGTATAAGACCTACGGCGATTTGATCGTTCAGGGGCAGCATGAACCCGCCGGTTTTGCACTGCCGCTTGGCCTAAAAGACGTCCGTCTCGTGCTGCAAGCCGCGGAAGCCGCAAACGTTCCGATGCCGATCGCGAGCGTCGTGCGCGATCGCTTTATCACTGCAATGGCGCGCGGAAATCAGGATAAGGATTGGTCCGTCATCGGCCGCGTGGCTGCAGAGGACGCTGGTTTGACTCAGACCGCCCGCGCAGCCCGCTCTTAGTTTGCGCAATCAAGCCGTCCGGCCTCCCTTTTCCCCGAAAACAAACCTTCCCTAGCTTCGTGTTACGCTAAACCTCATTTCAGGAGAAGCATTCGATGACACCGTGGTCCGGGAAATGGGCGTTGGTAACGGGGGCGAGCGCCGGGATTGGCAAAGCCCTCGCCGAAGAGCTGGCTCGAGGAGGGACAAACCTCGTCCTCACTGCCCGGCGGCGCGAACGTTTGGAAGAGCTGTCGCAGAACCTCATCTCGGCGTACAAGATCCAAACGAGAATCTTCGTCGCGGACCTGACGGAGCCGGTCGCCCCTGAGAAAATATTTCAGTTCACCAAAGAACTAGGCCTCGAGGTCGAGCTGCTGATCAATAATGCCGGTTTTGGCGCCTACGGCGAGTTTTCTAAAGTGGAGCTAGAGAGACTCACGGATATGGTCCAGGTAAACTGCAGCGCCGTGGTGCATTTGACGCGGCTCTTTCTCCCGGAAATGGTCGCGCGTCGTCATGGTGACGTGCTGATTCTTGCGTCCACCGCATCCTTTCAAAGCGTCCCCTACATTTCGACTTATGCAGCTACAAAAGCCTTCGATTTGCTCTTTGCGGAAGGGCTTGCGGAGGAGATGAAGCCTTATGGTGTGCGGGTCTGCGCTTTGTGTCCCGGATCGACGGAATCGGAATTCGCGGATGTCGCGGGGCAAACGCACGTGGCAGCGACGAAGGCAC
The DNA here is from genome assembly GCA_963767755.1 of uncultured Acidobacteriota bacterium. Classification (GTDB taxonomy): domain Bacteria; phylum Acidobacteriota; class Terriglobia; order Acidiferrales; family UBA7541; genus Acidiferrum. The sequence goes on from CAVYFO010000032.1 coordinate 19,085, forward strand.
ATCGAGAGACTGCCGAGAAAGTGGCGCGAACCGGCTTGCGCGCTCTCGCCCGCGGTAAGAGCTATGTCATCTCGGGGCTCGGAAATTGTCTCGGCGTGGTCGGACAAAGGCTAGTTTCACGGCGTTTTGTAGCCCGCGTTGCGGCACGAATGTTTAAACCGAAAGAGCTTTCCTAGTTCTGTCGAAAACTCACGGCAATTGCCTATTTTTCGTTGACTTCGGTTGGATCTGACCCGCTTATTTTAGGTGGAACCAGGGTCCTCTTCGGAGTACCCTCGCCCGACACGCGCCAGGTGTCGTGCACGTCTAAACCATTGTGAAACCGAAACTTGCGATCAGCCAGCCTCTGCAGCCCAACTCGCGCGGGAACTTTTTTCGTGACCTGCGGGAAATAGGGGAGAAGGCAGAATACGCACCTCGAACTGGCACAAGAGCCGTAGCAGGGGAGACCAGGATCGCAGCTCAGGACAGAGACGACCTTCTGTTGCGGCGTGCCGCGAAGGGTGACGAGGAGGCCTTTGCTCTTCTCTACCGGCGGCATCAGGGTGGGCTATATCGTTTCGCCCTACGAATGACTGGCAGCGCCTGGGGCGCCGAAGAGATTGTGCAGGACGTGTTCATGACTTTGATTCGTGCTCCCAAGAAATACGATCCGGAGCGCGGGTCAGTGGGTGCGCTTCTGTTTGGCATTGCCCGCAACCGGGTGATGAAGCACCTCGAGCGGTTGCCCAGAGAAGTGCCACTGGAAGAGAAGAACGAGGACGGCAGTGGAGCGGGGATCGTATTGCAGGACAACTTCACCCCGGCAAAGTGGGTGGAAACCCGGGAACGCATGCATCAAGTGAGAGCCGCGGTGCTGGACTTGCCGGCTGAATTTCGCGAGGCCGTCGTGATGTGCGAATTGGAAGAGATGAGTTACGAGGAAGCGGCACAGATGACCGGCTGCCCGATTGGAACGATCCGTTCCCGCTTGCATCGCGGGCGCGCCCTGTTGCTGGCCAAGCTGGAAATGTTGCGGGACGTGCCCCGTCGGATGAAAGTGGCGAGGTGAAAGAATCTTGGAAACGTTTGGGAAACAGCAAATGAACTGCGAACAAGTGGAAGCCATCGTTCTGGACCTAGATCGCGACGACTCGCTGGATCCGCTCGAAAGAGCGGCCGCCCTGGCGCATGTGAGCCATTGCCCGCATTGCGCGGCGTTGCAGGAATCCTGGCAAGCGGCAAAGCAAGAGCTGTGGGCGCTGAGCGAGGAGACTTTAGACGCGCATGCGCCTGCTCGCGTGGAAATGCGGCTACGGCAGGAATTTCGCACGAAGCATCGCACCATGGCCATCCGGCGAGGCACCATGGTAGCGGCTTGGGCCTTGGGTGTGGCCGCTTTGGTTGTCGGGGTAGTCGGTTGGAGGAATTGGGAGCAATCGCGCCGCGCTGATGTTGCAAAACAAACACTGGCCGCGCCACCCGTCTCGCCAGCGAGCGAATCCACAACCACGCAGACCGCTCAGCAGGACTCCCTCTCCGCCGAACTCTCGAGTGCTGATGATTTGAGCGATTTTACCCCGCTGCCTGGTGCGGCTCCGGACTTGACACAGCAGTCGGAGATATTGCGCGTGAGAATGCAGCGCGGCTCGCTCGGTGCGCTCGGCTTGCCCGTGAATGAACAGCGAGCCGGTGACTGGATCCAGGTGGATTTGCTGGTTGGCAACGATGGACTGCCGGAGGCTGTGCGGCTGGCGCAAGAAGAAAATTAAAACGAGATTGCGGCGATGAACAAACCATCGCAGCGCGGGAGAGAAGAGGAGAGCAAATGATGAACGTCAAGATCAAAACGTATTTGGCATTAGGAGGAGCGCTAGTGTTGAGCGCCATGGCGGTGCAAGCCCAACACCGTGGGCCCGGCGGCGGTCCGCCCTTCGGAGGCCCGATGGAGTTGATGGGCTTTGAAGGAATGCACGGCGGGAAGACCGTCACGGGTGCACCGTTCACCGCTACGGCCACGTCAGAAACGACGCAAACGTTGCAGGATGGCTCCGTGATCCACCGGACTTCGCAAGTCACCATGTACCGCGACAGCCAGGGCAGGTCGCGTCACGAAGCGTCCTTTACGGGCGTCGGACCGCTTGCGGCATCGGGAACTCCAAAGAAAATGGTAGCCATTTCCGATCCCGTCGCCGGTGTGCACATTATGCTGGATACCCAGCAGAAAGTAGCGCACAAGATGGCTTTCCATGCGCGCGGCGGTGGTTCGAGTCCGGACGCCCAATCTTCCTCTTCCTTTGCAACGAAGATGCAGGCTCGTGAGGAAAAGGAAGAAGCCGCCGGTCTGCTGAAAAAGGAATCGCTCGGAACCCAGACCATGAATGGCGTGGTCGTTGAAGGAACGCGGACTACGCACATCATCCCGGCGGGACAAATCGGCAACGACAAGCCTCTGCAGATTGTTTCCGAACGCTGGTATTCGCCGGACCTGCAAATCGTCATGAAGAGCACGAGGACCGATCCACGCTTTGGAACCACGACGTATACCGTGACCAGCATCCAGAGGACGGAACCCCCTGCCACGCTGTTTACAGTGCCGTCGGACTACACCGTGCAAACGGGCGGACGAGGCCGTGCTCTCAGTGGCGCTACGCCTCCGCCACCGCCGGACGACAACTGAGGATCGATACACGCGCCGGAACTCGCTTTTGATTTAGGCGCCAGAAAAACAACGATCTTCTCTCCTGAAGACGGTACGCCCTTTCCGCATCTGCCCCCATCAATGCGGAGAGGGCGCTGCCGTCTTTGGGGAGAATAGAGGATGCACGCACACGAGACGCCGCCAAAAGAAAATATCCGTTGAGACCTGCGGCGCCCCTCGCGCTATATAATTCGGTTATGGACGATCAAGAGCTGGCGAAACAATTAGAGCTCGAGGGCTATAGCCATACCTATGTTTGGCAGGATCCGCCGAACGCGTTTTATCCGGAGCATACCGACGGAGTCGAAACCGCGCACATCATCTTGAGCGGCGAGATGACGCTGACCATGAATGGCCGCTCTGAGATGTACACTCCAGGCAGCCGCTGCGACGTTCCAGCAGGCGCAGTTCACTCAGCAAGGGTGGGCCCAAAAGGCTGCCGCTACCTGATCGGCGAGCGCTGACTTCCGACCAGCGTCGTGGCCATCCAGCCAAATCGTGAAGGCTCAGTCCCACTTGGGAGCGTCGATTAAACAAACTGCGAACCGCAAGCACCGACTGAGTGTGTTAGTGTAATTTTCTAAAAAATCGTTGGGGGCAGGTGAAGGAGAACGATGGCAAAACCGAAACTGCTGGCGACGCGGCCGCTGTTTCCAGCGGCGCAGGAGATTCTGAATAAGGGCTGCGAAGTTGAGTATTGGACCAAGCCGGAACGCATTTCCAAGGAAGAATTGTTTCGCAGGGTGAAAGACAAAGAAGGATTAGTTTGCCTGCTGACGGAGAAAGTGGATTCGAGTTTGTTGAGCGCGGCGCCGAAATTGCGGATTGCCGCCAACGTGGCCGTGGGATTCGACAATATCGACGTGGCGGCGTGCACCAAGCGCGGAGTCGTGGCGACGAACACTCCCGGTGTGCTCGATGAAACGACAGCCGATTTTGCGTGGGCGCTCATGATGGCTGTGGCACGGCGGCTCGGCGAGGGCGAAGCGCTTGCCCGCTCTGGAAACTGGCAAGGCTGGGACCTGGATCAGCTCGTAGGAACAGATGTGTGGGGCAAGACGCTGGGAATTGTGGGATTTGGCCGGATTGGAAAAGCGATGGCGCGGCGGGCGCTGGGGTTTCAGATGAAGGTAGTCTACGCGGACGCGGTGCGCGCGCCGGAACCTGTCGAAAAAGAGTTAAACGCGACCTATCGCGGGATGGCCGATTTGTTGGCGGAATCCGATTTCGTCAGCGTGCATGTGCCCCTGCTGCCGGAGACGCGCGGATTGTTCGATGCGCCGAGATTTTCCAAGATGAAGCCGACCGCATTCTTGATCAACACATCGCGCGGTCCAGTGGTGGACGAAGCCGCGCTCGTGCACGCTCTCGAGAGTCGCAGGATTGCAGGAGCGGCTTTGGACGTTTTCGAGAATGAGCCGTTCCTCCATCCCGGGCTGAAGCGGCCGAACGTTGTGCTGGCGCCGCACATCGCGTCAGCTTCGATTGAAACGCGGACGAAGATGGCGTGCATGGCGGCGGAAAACGTGGTCTTGCTGTTCAAGGGGCAGCGGCCGCCGAACATGCTAAATCCCGAAGTGTTGAAAGCAATATCATAAAGTGGCGGTAATTCTCCCATGGCGGATCTGAAGCAGGTTGCCCGCCGAATTTTCCGGGAAACCATTTCGGCGATCGATATCCCCGAGGCGATGCAACGGAAACTGCGGCTCGCGGGAGGCGTACTGCGTCTTGAAGATTTGGACGTGAACCTTCGCGCGTTTGCGCGCGTGCGGGTCATCGCGATTGGCAAAGCCGCGCATGGAATGGTGGAAGGCCTTGATACTTTGTTGGGACGAGCTTTTCCGTTTGAAGGAATAGTTGCGTCACCGACACCGCCGTTGCATGCCATGGCAGGAATGAGATATTTCGTCGGAGGACATCCCACGCCGGATGCGCAAAGTTGGAAAGCCGCGCAAGCGATTCTGGAGTTGCTGCAACAGTGCGACGACAAGACGGTCGTGTTCTTTCTTCTGTCCGGTGGGGGATCCGCGCTGGTGGAGTTGCCACTGGATGAACGGCAGACGATAGAAGACGTGCGGCAATTGCATCGCGCTCTGGTGACGTGCGGCGCACCGATCGACGCCATAAACACGGTAAGGAAGCACGTCTCGGCGGTAAAGGGTGGAAGGCTTGCGGTGGCTGCTGGCCGCGCAACGAAAATCACCTTGGCGGTGAGCGATGTGCCCGTTGGAAAAGAATCGGCGCTGGCTTCCGGGCCTACTCTTCCGGACCCGACTACGATTGCGGATGTGCAGCGCATCGTCGCGGAGTTTTCGCTGAGGGACAAATTGCCGGTAGCGCTCCCGCAATGGCTGGCGGAAGGCAAGATGCCGGAGACGCCGAAGCAAGGCGAGGCGGCGTTTCGCAACGCGCACTTTTTGTTGTTGCTCGGGCTGGACGAATTGTTCCATCCGGCGCACCACGCCACGGAAGCAGAGGGATTCGTTGCGTGCTGCGATAATGCCACGGACGATTGGCCGGTGGAGACGGCGGCGGAATATTTATTGGCGCAGCTCAACGAATTGCGCAAGGCCAATCCACGGCAGCGCGTCGCGGTGATTGCAGATGGCGAGGTGAGTTCGCCGGTGAAAGGAAAAGGGATTGGCGGCAGGAATGCGGCGTTCGTGCTGGCGTGCGTGAAGAAAATTGCAGGAAAGAAAATCGCGGTGCTGAGCGCGGGAACCGATGGAGTGGATGGAAACAGTCCGGCGGCGGGAGCGGTGGCGGACGGAGAAACGTTGGAACGCAGCCGGACGATTGGATTGAATGCGCGGTACATGTTCCGCGAAAGCGATTCGTACAGTTTTTTTGCGCGGCTCGGCGACGCGATCATTACCGGACCGACTGGGAATAATTTGCGGGATCTACGAATATTATTGGCGGAGCCCGACTTAAAGAAGTAATGACCTGAAGATCTAAAGAACCGGATTTTACACAGAGATCACAGAGTACGCAGAGTTCACAGAGAAAAGCCGCCGCCGGATTGATCCGGCGCCCGCTTTCGTTCGAAGCAAATCAGCTCACTGTTTTGTCGGCGGAAGGCGCGTCTCGATTGTTTTGAGGCGGTCGTTCATTTGTTCCATCAGATGTTCGAGGCGGTCGAGGCGCTTGGCTACGGCTCCTTGATCGTTGGTTGTGCCCGCGGATTCTTCAGCGCCCTCACCTTCCTCGCCTTCTTCGCTGGCCATGGCGCCAATTGCTCCTGCGGGCTTATTCAGGCGCGCGATCTGCCGTTTGATCATCGGAGCCATTTCGATGCTGAGGTCGTTGCTATGCAGCATGGCCTCGAGGGCGGGAACCGCGCTCGCATCGCCGCGAGCGCCGAGCGCAAACATTGCAGCAAAACGGACTGGAAAATCAGGCGCGTTCAGATAAGACGCGAGCTGCTGGGTAATGTCTTTGTTTTCTTTTTGTAGATGAGCGAGGCTGGCGATGGCGGCAGTGCGTGAATCGATTGGCTTGCCAGGTGCAGACCACTGCAGCAGAAGCGGTACGGCTTTGTCGTCGCCGAGCGGTCCCAGCGAACGCAGCGCGGCGTTGCGCAAGATGTCGTCCGGGGAATCGGCGGCTATGGCGGCATCAAGCGTGGCGAGCGCGCCGGGCGCTTTGAGGCGTCCTATCGCTTGAAGAGCTGCGGCGCGGGCACGATAGGAACTGTCGTCGCCGGCGATGGAATTGAGTTTGCTTACAACGGCCGGATCATCCTTGAAATTTGCTAGCGCGGAGACAACGTGCGTGCGCACCCACGGCTCTTTGTCAACGTCGAGCGCCTCGAGGAGCTGCTTGGAAGCTGCGGCGCCGCCCAATTCCCTGAGAGCATCGGCGGCGTTGGCGCGAATGCCCCAGGCTTTGTCGCTGAGAAGCGCTTCGCCTAGGGCGGCGACAACAGCATCATCGTCTTTCATTTTGGCAAGAGCGGCGACAACGTCAGCGCGGTCGCCAAGTTCCGTGGCGTTTTTCAACTGATAGAGCCATTCCTTTTTCTCTTTATGAAAATCGGCGGATTTCAGGATTTGGCCGCCTTTATCGAAGAGCACCATGAGAGGAGCAGAATCAGTCGGGAAGGGGAACACTTCGGATTCTTTCGAGACGGTGATGGGGAAAAGTTTCGGGCCAGAGGCAGTGGTGATTTCGACTTCGGTGGGAATGCGGAAGAGGCCAACGCGGCCTTCGACCTTTTGTGTTTGTTTGACGGTGAGCGCGACTTCGTGCTTTACGTCGTCGTACGTGTAGCTGAGATCAAATTTGGGAGCGCCGGCGCCGTAGACCCACTGGTTAAAGAATTGGTCGACGTCGATGTGCGTGGTTTCGTCCATGGCCTTAATGAGATCGGCAGTGACGACGTTCTTGCCGCGATTAACCTCGAGATAATGCTTCAGGCCCGCATAGAAGGCGTCATCGCCGAGCTGGTGGCGCAGCATGTAAAGAACCCAGCCACCTTTGGTGTAGGCGTTGCCGTCGAACTCGCTGGAATCATTGAAGTCAAAGCGAACGATGGGCTTGCTATAGAGATTGCGCTGGGCAAACCAGCCGCGGGCTGCTTCCCAGCGATCATAGTCGGCCTGGTCTTTGCCGAAATGCGCTTCTTCCCAGACCGTTTCCATAAAGGTGGCAAAGCCTTCGTTCAGCCAGATGTCGCCCCAATCCTTGCAGGTGACCAAATCGCCGAACCACTGATGGCCGAGCTCATGGGAAATTAGGTCGTCTTCGTCTATGGGATATTCCGGAACGAGCTTGGGACTGCGAAGCGAAGAGCTGGTGTTGGTCGTGGCGCTGGAGTTTTCCATGCCGCCGGCCACGAAATCATCGACCATGGACTGATCGTATTTTTCCCAAGCATAGTTGACGCCGAGTTTTTGGCTGAACAGTTCAATCATTTGCGAAGTGCGGCCGTAGTTTACGGCGAGACGGTCGCCGCGGCCTTGCGGCGCGTAATAGTCGACGGGGATGCCGTGCCAGGAATCCTTCACTTCGTCGAATTTGCCGGCGACGACGGTGATCAGATATGTCGAACTGGGAAGAGATTCGCGCCAGGTCCATGTTTTCATTCCATTGTGGGCTGGGGAGACGCTGATCAGCTTGCCGTTGGCAACTGTGACCCAGGAATCTGGGACGGTGAGAATCGTTTCGGTGGTGAGGCGGTCGTTCGGATAGTCGTAGGTCGGAAGATAGTAATGGGTATCTTCGGATTCGCCCTGTGTCCAGACTTGCGGAGGGCGGTCGGGATATTCCTTGTCAGGAAGAATGAAATAGAGACCTTTGGTGGGTCTGCCTTCATAGCGAATAGTGACGTCGAATTTTTCGCCAGCGTGCGCGGGGGAAGAGAGCGGAATGATCAGCTTATCATCCGTAGTCTCGAACTTCGCGCCGGATTTGTTGACGGTGACGCTCTCGATGGTGATGCCAGCCGAGTCAAATTTGATCTCCGATGTGCCGTCGCGAAGAATCGTGAGCGAGTGCGTCACATCGCCGATAACTTTTTTCTGATCGAGATCGAAACGGAGAGCGATGCGCGAGTGTTGTAGGTCGTAATCGCGGCTACGGGCGTAAGGCTCGTCAGCGCGAAGCTGGAGAGCAACGAAGAGAACGGCAAGCGCGCTCGCGGCCGCAAGAGTCAGTATGCGGCGGCGCGGCCGACGGCGATTTAGAATTCCCGCGAAATTCATTGGGCTAGACTCCTTTGGAATGAGTGTCCTGCGCGTTCGAGAGTGGAGACGGCCGCGGACAGGTTCTCCGAGGCCACGAGCAGATAATCGGTGTCGAAGGTGGTGACAACAAGCAGACTGATTTTGGACGCGGCTAGCGGTCCGGCGAGCGCAGCCAGCACGCCGACTTCCGACAAAACAAATGGTCCGTGGACTTTGATCACGCGCCAGCCGCTTTGGGATTGCACGCCAGCAGGCACTTGAGACTCCTCGACGATAATCGAGAGTTCGTCGCTGGTGCGCGTGACGGAGAAGAAAGGACCTTGCATGGCCCACCGGGGAACATCCACTCGCGGCGAAAGCCCAACAATAGCGAAACTTTCCGGCAACAGCGATAGTTGAAGACGGCGCAGAGAGGGGCTCATCGGGCTAGAGCAGACTCCTGACCATGCCGCCATCGACGGCGATAGAAGCGCCGTTCACATAACTGGCGCGTTCGGATGCTAGGAAGGTCACGACCGCGGCAAACTCTTCCGGAGTGCCAATGCGGCCAGCGGGAATCTGGCGCGTCCAGTCCGCGAAGACAGCTTCGGTCTGAGTTCCTGTTCGTGTAGATATGGCGGCCGCAAGACCATCGAGGCGAGCGGTGCGTGTATAACCGGGACAAACATTGTTGATAGTAATTCCGTATGCGGCGTATTCATTCGCGAGAGTGCGCGCCAAGCCGGTGACGGCGGCGCGAACAGAATTAGATAACAGCAGGCCGTCCACGGGTTGCTTGACGGCGGAGGACGTGATGGTGATGAAGCGTCCCCATTTGTTTTTTTGCATGAGCGGAAGCGCATCCTTGGCGAAGAATACCGCGCCCATGAGAAGAAGTTCGACGGCGGAGCGCCAGTCTCCCGGATTTGTGTCCGCGAACAGTTTGGACGGCGGGCCGCCGGAGTTGGTAATGCAAATATCGAGCCGGCCGAAGCGCTCCTCAACCGCGGCGACAAACTGAGAAACGGCGGCTTGATTGGTGACATCGACGGCCTGATGGAAAGTTTCGCGGCCCGTTGATTTATGAATCTGCGCCGCAGCTTGTTCGAGCGCTGATGCTGTGCGGGCGCAAATCGCCACGCTGGCGCCTTCGCGAGCGAGCTCTTCCGCTACAGCGCGGCCAAGTCCTTTGCTCGCGGCCGCGACGATCGCCACGCGGCCTTCTAGCCCTAGATCCAATTTTGCTCCTCGTTCAAACTTTGCATCGTCTCGCGAAAAGCGCGGCGGGTCAAATCTTACGCATCCCTGACGGATTACAAGCGTCGAGCAGTTTCTGATTGGCGCTCCAATCACTCATTCAGAGTAAACCTTCCGAATTATCTCTTATACTTTTGTTTCAGCGCCATGCCATCCCTCGAGATACTTAGAAGGTACGCAAGCAGGCCTACTTCGCGCGAGTGGGAAGATTCGCGCGTCTACCTCGCGGGGAACGGTGCAAAGGCTATCTTCAAAAATCCGAGCGAGTTCCGCATGGGGTGCTATTCATGGGACTTGGAAGTATTTGAGAGCGGAACCAAGAAGCTTGCCGCAAAATCAGGATTGATCTGTCCAGATTTGTACCAACCCTGGAATCATGGCTCGAACTGTTTATTTTTGATCTCTATGAAAGAAGGCGGCCTGATTTACCAGGTGATTTCGGGTGTCACGCGTCCATGCGGTCTCGACGACGTTGTCGGTTGCGCCGGATCACGGCGGTTTCCTTTGTTTCTTGCGATAACGGTCACAGGCCAATTCCTAGTCGGCCAAGATGGAGGCATTCTGCGTGAGCTCGATCATCGACGGCCACTCCATGGATTCCCATTTCTGAGTTGGTTCGATGGGGCCGGGCTCTTCTTCGCCGTGGAAAGTCAGGGCGCCGGGTTTGCCAACCTCCGGTTCTTTGATGCCCAGACTGGGAACGATTGCGCGGCGGAGCCATTTCACCCGAGCTCCTTGTTCCCATACGCCGAGGAGAAGTACAAATGGCTGAGGCGCAACTCCTGGGTGCTTGTTTTGTCCGAGGCCAGGCACTGTATCGGTTCGCTGCTGGACCAGTGGAGTTCGATCACGTTTGACGAGAGCGCGGGCGTATTGCGAATGATGGTTTACCGGCCAGTTGGGGAAATCTTCGAGAGACAGTCTCAGCAAGTTTGCCATGTCGAGGAGAACTGGGTGGAAGTCCTAGTAAAGCGCTGAACGAGAGCCGAGTCAGGAGCCTCTTGTCTATCTGTTGTGGATGGATACCCCGAAGGCAGCTTGATCAAGACAATTTGGGCGGTAATCCGGTTCAAGGACGCTGGGGGCCTTCCTCTTCGGTTAGCAGAGGGCTGACGATTTAGGAAGGGATAATCGGTCGGCCCTCGCAGGAGTACGAATTCACTCTACGAAGTGGATTCGGCAGCTATTTGGCTGCAACCGCGCTGTGAGCGACGAGGTAGGCGCGAGCATGGGCGAGTTGCGAGAGATCGGAGTCGGCGGACTTCCAGGCTGACAGGAAATCAGAGTACTCGGAAGCTGCCGCGGTGGCGTCGCCAGCTTGTTCGCTGGCTAGCGCGATGCCATAGAGGGGAAAACCGGAGTGCGGCCGGTCGACGAGGGCATGTTCGTAAGCAGTCTTTGCATCCGTCCAATCCGAAGCGGCCATGAACGCGGCAGCTTCGGTTTCGCCGACGGGGCGGATGAAGGCGGGAGGTTCGTGGTAACCGAGAGATTTCTCTTCTTGGGCGGCTTGCGCGTAGAGTTTCTTCGCATTTGCTGTCCGCTTCTTCGCGATCAGCAGGCCAGCGCGAAGTTCAAGAGACATGATGGATAAGTTGCTCAAAAGTGGTTTGGGCATGGCGTCTGGCATCACTTGCATTTTCGGAGGCCCCACGTCTTCCTTTTTTCTCGCCTGCTCTTTTTCATCGACTTTGGCGTCTTCTTCGTCTTTCAAGCGATTGGAGATTCGCCATAGCTCGGCGTCAAATTGTGCGGAGGCCGACTCGGCGCGAGCAAGATCGTGATCATCGAGTGCCTGCATTCCGAGAGCGAATTGAGTTAGCTGACGGGCGAGGAATTGAAGGTTCGGAAGAGTCGCCGGAGGATCGCTGGATTTCAGAAGCGAAAGAACGGCGGGCCACTCAGCGGAGCGGAGGGCGACCGGGAGGCGCGGATCAATGCGCGACATGGCATCGCGAGGAGACCAGGGGTACAGCGTGTTTTCGAGTTCGCCACGGGCAGCCCTGGACTTGCCGGCGAGCGCTGTGGCTTCCTCAAGCTGGCCAGTTTCCATTAAGTTGGCGATGGCGTACATCAGGTTGTGGACATAATTCCAGTCGTCATCGACCTGGACGTGCTGGGCTTGCATGTACGATTCATCGGCTTTCATCGAAGCGGCAAAGGCTTCTTTCGCTCGAGCATAGTCGCCTAGCCGATAGAAAATGTGGCCTGGCATGTGGACCATGTGCCCGGAAGTGGGAGCGAGCCGGCCGAGAATTTCCGCGCTGTGGAGGGCCTGCTCGGGGTGCTGGCTGGGTTCTACGGCGTGAATCCAGTAATGGTTCGCGGCGGAGTTTTCCGGGTCCTCCTTTAGGATGCCTTGCAAGATCGCCAAGGTTTCTTTTTGGCCGGCCCGCGGCTGATCGTTATCGTCGTAGCCGTCCGAGAGCGCTTCCGCCAGAAAAATGCGCGCTTGCATGTCCTTGGGATTGCTCTTTACCAGTTTGCGGTAAATTTGCACTTCCTTTGAATCCTCAATGCTATTGTCTTCTTTCTCGGACGTGCCAGCAGCTTCGGCGGCGGCGCTCGCCTCGATGTACAGGCGTTCCGCCTTGCTGGAGTGATTTTTCAGGCTGACTGCTTTGGCCAATGCCTGATTCGAATAGAATTTGGAGTTGCTGTGGCTGAACTTCTCGGCCTGGTAGATTCCCCAATAACACATCGCGCAGCGCTGGTCGACGCGAACGCTCTGTTCGAAGGCGCGCTCGGATTCGTAGTTCCAAAAATCGTGGAGCAAATTCAAGCCCTGGTCGAACCACATCTGTGCTTCGGGACTTGCGGTGATGTGAATATGGGCGTTGCCGATGCCGTTGAGTCTTAGCGGAGGAGGAAGTTTTTCGGGCGCGACTTCCTCGCGCATGTCCATCGAGTGTGAGCTCATTGCGTTTTGACTAGAGGCGCGGGGTGCGGAGACGGCAACGAAAAGCGCAGCGATTGCCACAGACGCTGCAGGCATTCGGAGCGGCCCATTCAGTTTCAACGCGAGCTTAGGCAAGACTACCTCCCGGACAAGCGAGCCCTTGGCATTCTAGACGAAAACCAAGTCGCGAGGGACCTTGATATGCCGCGAGCCGTTTTCGCCGTAGTTTGTTTGCGCCGGAAGCAGAGCGGCGCTAAGATGCAGGCAATTTCCGGCCTGTGGAGGTCATCATGAAGCGAATTGTGCAGCTCATCGGGGTCATGGGATTGCTCGTTTTCGCGGCTGGTCCGGCGAACGGACAGCAAATCGGCAAGTATGTGCCAATTCCGGCAGGTTCGGACGCGGACCACGCACTTACGGAAATCAACGGGACGGCCGATCCGGCACAGAAGCTTGCGCTTATCGATAAATTTTCTTCGACGCTTGGCCAGGGCGACATGGCAATCGTGGCCGACGACTTGTACGTGAATTATTACATTGCGCAGAAAAACTACGATAAGGCGTTTGAATATGGCGACAAGCTCTTCGCGCTCGATCCCGACAGCCTTTCGAACGACGTGAACATGGTCCGCGCGGCGAATGAAAAGGGCGATGGAGAAAAAGTGGTGGCGTACGGGGAGAAATTGGCTGGAATTCTGCAACGGTACAAGGATTTGCCTGCGCCTGCCGGTATGGAGGCGGAAGGATGGCAGCGGCAAAAGGCGGCGACGTTGGAAAGCAGCAAAGACAATATTAACTATATTGAGGAAGCCGTTTTTATGGCCGAGTATCGTACGCCGAGCCCCGCAAAACGAGCGGAACTACTGACGAACTTCGCGCGAATCTTTCCGGACTCTCCGTACGCGAACCAAGCGCTAGGTGTTGCGGCAACTTCGTACCAGCAAGCGCAGAACATCCCGAAAATGCTCGAGGTGGCGAACGGACTGCTCGCCAAGGACGCGAACAACATAGGAATGCTGCTGTTGCTCTCCGATTATTACAGCGAAAAAGGGGAGCAACTGGATAAGGCCGAGACCTCCGCTAAGAAAGCAATAACTCTTCTGGGAAGCGCTCAAAAACCGGAAGGAGTGACCGACGAACAGTGGCAGCAGCAGGTTTCGTTGCAGAAAGGGCTGGCGCTCAGCGCTTTGGGGCAGGTTAACATCGAAAAAAAGGATAACGCGCAAGCCGTTGAGAATTTTGAGGCGGCGGCCCCCTTGCTAAAGCCGAACGAAGGGAGCTATGGGCGAAACCAATACCGGCTGGGCTTTGCTTTGCTCAATTTGAAGAGGAATGCCGAAGCCAAGGTGGCGTTCACACAATCGGCATCGGCGAATAGTCCTTACAAAGCACTGGCTCAGGCGAAACTGAAAACCTTTGTGGGCGCGTCAAGGCATTAGCCGTGAAACGGGGAGTGACACGAAGAAAGGTGCGTGACGGGGCCACGATTGGGAGAGCGGCGCGCAGAATCTGCTGTCGAAGGTGACCGAAACTTTAGACTGGTGTGCGGCATCTAAGTGTTTGAATTCATGAGAGATTGAATGAAGTCGCGGCGAACACGAGTTCGCTGAGGAGAGGGAAATGCCAGAAATTGCGACGTTTGGGGCGGGGTGTTTTTGGGGGGTAGAAACAGCTTTCCAGCAAGTTCCGGGGGTGATTGATACGGCTGTGGGTTATAGCGGCGGGGAAACGCCCAATCCTACTTACAAAGATGTTTGCACAGATGAGACAGGGCACGCCGAAGTGGTGCAAGTCACGTTCGATCCTGCCAAGGTGAGTTACGAGCAATTGCTGGATGTATTTTGGAAGGTGCACGACCCAACACAAGTTAACCGGCAGGGACCGGACTTCGGTTCGCAATACCGTACCGCGATATTCTTCCATTCGCCGGAGCAGGAAGCGTCTGCGAAAAAGTCGATCGCGGGTCTGGAAGCAAGCGGCAACTTTAAGCGGCCTATCGCGACGGAAATTACGCCGGCTTCAACGTTTTATCGCGCGGAAGAGTATCATCAGAAGTATTTACAGAAGCGGGGCGTGTCGTCCTGCCACTTTTGATTTGCTTGGACGGATCTGAGATTTTCCGGAGCACCGCTTGCAAGGAGTGGCAATTCAGTTTCCGGTATGCTAAACGAAGAGAATCCACAGTCCAAGCAGACCAAAAGGTGCGGAAAAACCCAGACTCCAGCCCTGTCAACATTCCTAAGACCACTAAAATGGATGATCATCTCGGCCCCAAGTTGCGCCTGATGGTTCGAGCCACATGAAAGGCAAGACATAACGGACCCCCAAGAACAGATGGCTCATTCAAGTAGTAAGCCATTCTGCTAGGCCACACCGTGCAACGTAGTGAGTGTAGGCGTAGAAAGTGAGTCTGTCTGTTCAAAATTGCACACATGCGAAACACCTTGTCCAGAGGCTATCCTCTTTGCATGGGGAACTATGATCACGAGTCGAGGAGGCCGGAGGCGAGTTATCCGTGTAGCACGATGCTAAGAAGCGAAGTATGCGTCCGCAGTCTATCGTTGCAGCCAAAGAAGTCAGGTTTTCTGGACTTATGCATGAACAAATTGATGCGTGAGCTGATTGTGACAATCATTTCAGCCAGGGTCTCCTGACTAACGTCTGGGATCACTTTGTACTGGTTCAGCCTGAAATGGAGAGGTGACGTTTTCCGTTAGTGAAGATTCCGCCCCTTCGGGGCGGGGATTTTCAAGGCATGAGGATCTATCGTCCGATGCCTGTGTCTGGATGCTCAGCGCGAGAGGATCAACTCCCGCGCTGATTCGCATCGGCTCGATGAGTCCTACCAGGTTATCCCTCAGCATGGTTGCATCCCTGCAGAGCCCGCCTCTGTTTCACCTGGCGAGGTCATTGTAGTCGTGTTCGAAGAATGTGCAAGCAGCGATCTTGCCTCCCGCCGGAGCTGCCGTTGGTGACGCGCTTCCTCGAGCTTGCGATCGCGTGCCGCGTGGATCTCGGCCTGTCGCCCGGCGAGCATATCGTGCGGCGTCACATAGCCTATGGCACTGTGCAAACGTACGGTGTTGTAATGCTCCACGTAGGTTTGAATCAGACGCAGCGCATCTTCCCTGGTCAACGGTGTGCCAGGTCGGAGGCACTCTGACTTTAGGGATTTGTGCCAGCGCTCCAGCTTGCCGTTCGATTGCGGATAGCCGGGCGAGGTTCGCACGTGGGTCATCCCCGCGATGCGAATGAATTCCTTGAAATCCCTGGCAATAAACTGTGGTCCGTTGTCAGAGATGATCCGGGGTTTCGCTTCCGGATATTTCTCCCGCGCTCGTTGCAAAATGATTTCGATCTCCGCTTCGGTCATCGATTCCCGCAGATCCCAATGAACGATCGAACGGCTGTAGCCATCCAGAACGCTGCACAGATAATAGAAGGTGCCGCTCACGTTGATGTAGGAAACATCGATGTGCCAATGCTGGTGCGCATGCGGTGGTTGCTCGAAACCGCTCCCCTTGCGCGAAGGCTTGCCCTTCCATCGGGAGAGCAATCCGGCTTGTTGAAGCACGCGCCAAACGCTGGAGGGGCTAACGGCCACAACATCGGCGTCCAGCATCATGAACGTCAGTCGTCGATAGCCTTCCAAGGGATGTTCCCGGTGGAAGCCGATGATGGCTTGCTTCTCCCACGGTTGTAGCCAGAAATCACGGGGAACCCAACCGTTGTGCTCATTGACGCGCCCATAGCGCTCTCGCCAGTCGTAGAACTTGCTGGCTCGCACGCCCAGCCAGTGGATGAATCGTCCGGTGCCGATCTCCGTTTTTTCCGACCAGCACCGGACGAAATCCACCACCAGGTCCCGCACATCGTGCGGCACCCACACTTTGGTCAGAGCTCCCCAAGACTTTTTTTTAAGGCGATGTGCTCGGCCATCAATTCGGCCAGCACCTCGTCCTTGGTCTGGATCTTCTTCTCCAGAAATTCGATCCGTTGTTGTTCGGCTTGGTGGTCCGACCGGCTTTTGCCCTGGAAGGCGGCCGCTCCGTTCTCGAAGAACTCTTTTTGCCAGCGGTAGAACACCGTCGGCTGTAGGCCCAGTTCCTCACAAAGTTCGGATACCGGCACCTTATCGAGCAGGTGCCGTCTCAGGATGCCGACCTTCTCTTCTGATGGGTAGTGCTTGCGTTCTTTTCGCATGCGTCCTCTCCGTTTATATTAACGGAAGAACGCCATTCTCCATTTTCAGCTGAGGCGGCACAACTTCCTCGGGATTGTCTTTTTTTCCGAACCCACCCAGCACTAAGTGGGCTCGTGCCAGACTCTTTTCGCTCGAGTAGAAAAGGTGATCGATTACATCTGCTTGGGTATGGTTTTGGAGTTGAACTTCTAACGACATGCAAGGTCGCCTTGGCCGCTCATTGGCCATGCTCCAGAGCGTCCTTAAGCGAAATCAAAGATTTTTGGAGAGAGGAAGCCGAGCGGCCCACAGCGGCTTTGCGCACGATCGAGCCCTTGAAGCCGGTCAGCCCGGCCTGCTCTGATCCCATGAACATGATGAGATAAAAGCCAGGATGCATCGGATCGTCGCCGCGGACGCAATAGGTGAGATCCAGGGCCGTCTCGAAATAGTGGCTCGAGTAGAGTTGTTTTTCGGCGATGGTGTAGGCCGGCTCATGCGGATTGTTGCCCTGCATGATCACAACTTGCACAAGGCGGAGGGTCGGCTTCAAACCAAATTTCACCTTTGCCCAATAAAACATGTTCTCGACGTTGGCGGGCTTTGCGTTGGGATAATTTAGAAGATAGTTGTAGAAATCCGGAAGGGCCTTGGGCAAAACCTTTGTGTAGCTGAGCATGTACTTGAATTGCTCCGGGACCTTCGTGGGGTTTTTCTTATCGTTGTAAACTCCCAATACCTCATTCCCGCCCTTCTGGTAGGCGAGCAAGCGTTCGAGTACCTTCTCGTCCAGAAGCTGATTGACCTTTTCCTGCGCGTCGGGGGCAGACCAATCAACAGAATTGCGAAGTGCCTCGATACTGCCCACGGGTAGCTGGAGCTGACAATCGGCGGGTTTGCAAGCCTTCAACGCCTTCATGTCGTCGCTGTCGAATGCGAAACCGTTCAAATCGGAGAGTTGCGGAGGATTGCTGAATTTCCCGAGGGCCAGGTATTCGGGGAGTTGGCGAAGACGATCAAAATCATAGGCGAGTCTGAAATAGTTCTCCGGATCCGCTTTGACGTAGACCGCGCCGAACACGAAAATTTCGTCGGGAATGCGCGATTTCATGTTCATCGCAACTGCCTGTCCTCGACGGATGGCCGCGAGCTGGTCCTGAGTCAGCCCAACGTCCTGCTGGAAATAGGTATTCAGCTCCGAAATCGTCTGGGCTCTGCAGGGCAGGGCGGCCACGACGATCAGCATGACAAACACAGAAGCCTGAACGACACACCGCATCCCCGCACCCCCGTAAATATCGACAGGTTAATCCGTCAGGGCCTTGGCGAGCCCTCCGGCGCTGGAGTCCTGGGCTATGAATTTCCGCATTGCCACGGTCAGAGGAACCCCCAGGATTGCACCGGCAGGGCCAAGGAGAGAGCCCCAAATGAGTAGGGAAAGTGTGATTTCCACAAAGGAAACGTCAACCCCCTTCTTCATGAAAATCGGTGTGAGCACATAGTCCGCCATCAGGTTTATAAGGATAAGTCCACCTGCGACGAGGAGGGCACGCTGCCAGCCTGCCATAAGGAGTGCCAGGAAGGTCGGAGGGAGAAGGGCGATAATGAAACCTATATTTGGAATGAACCGCAGGAAGAAGTAAAGGACACACCAGACCGCTGGGAAGTCCACACCAAGAACAATGAAAAGCACCAAGTTGGCCAGAGCGGCGATGGCGCTAATTTTCGCCGATATTTCGATGTAGCGGCGCACATCTGAACTATTGGAACGCAGTCTGTCGATGAATACATTTCCCTTTTCCTGGGGGGACTCGACCATGACGATGAGGAAGATCAACCCCAGAACAGAAATCAGCAAACCATCGCTCAGAACTCTGCCCGCTTGTGGGAGGACCACGCGACTCAACTCAAGGAACCGATCGGAGGAGGACAACTTTGCGCTTGAGTGGCTGGCAAAATCGATGCCGTGCGCGTTCAAGAGAACCAGAACCTTTGCGTAGAGAATCATGAAATGTTCTTGATACGTGGGGAGTTTGTCGCGCAGGTGAGTAATTCTTTCGTATAAATAGAAAACCATGAACAGGCTGAGCGTCCCCAGCGAGGCCATCGATAGCCCGATCGCAGCGTATTTTTCGAGTTGGAAACGCTGCATGAGCCAGTTGGGAAACGGAAGAAAGACACAGGCGAGCAAGACGCCTAGCAGGACGAATCCAACGAGATCGGATGCGGCCTTTATTCCCCAGAGAATAATGACCAGGCATGCAATCCCCTGCAATATGTGGAGCGCCGGCAACGACAAGGCGGAGGCCGCCCCATACTTCTTTGGGAATGCAACTGATTGTGCCTGTTCTGGGTCGGAGCTTTCTGGGACTGAGTCGGGCTTTTGCACTTTTTCCACGGAGAAAGTTTGTATCGCGGACGCGTTGGCTGACGGCTGCCATTCTTGATGCGTTAAACCGGATGTTCTACTGTCATTAATGACAGTCTTACTCTGCGGGCCGCTCTTGGAGGATGAATTACACGCGCCCAATGGAGAGAGCTCACTCTGGCTAATTCAAGGTGCAGATACTCGATATTCAGATAGCGAATGAACTGAAACGGTGGCATGTGCTAAGATGCCTGCCTCAGTCTAGTACCTCTTGGGTTCAGCGAAGCGATTGTTCCGTGGACCTGGGTTTTGATTACGCGCAATCAATAGGGGCGAGACGTGGCTTGCAAAATGTGTGCTTCTGTAAACCTCCAAAAGCTATCGGGAGAGCTGTCCGCCAGCTTCCCCGATCTAGATAGGGCAAAACTCCCGCCTCTCTATGTATGCAGGGAGATCGTGATCTGCTTGGACTGTGGTTTTGCGGAACTTGTCATTCCCGGGCCTGAATTGGAGCGACTCCAAAAGGTAGCCGCGGCATCCGGCTCATAGGCCGGTTGGCAAGTATTCCATTTAAGGCCAAACAGTGACGCGTCTCGCCGATGTGCGCCAGAGCGCTAGAGAGACGCAGCTTGGCACGCTGCACACCGGAAACCGGAGTTCAGCAAATCGCATTTAGATGGTGTTGGACACTCGCACGCGCCCGGAAAACGCGCGACCTTACAGTCGCAACGGCAATTCCCATGGCCCCGGCCAACTCACGATGAGTCCATCCCTCGCCTTTATGCAGGAGGAAGGTTTGTTTCAGTGTCGGATGTAGTCTGCTAAACGCTTTCTCAGCAAGGTCAACGGCGATGTACTGACGCTCTGGGTTGGGTCGCTCGTCCTTAATTTCCAGGAGATGGCCCTTATCAGAGGCTTCCTCAGGGAGATCTGTCTGCACCGGAGCACGGGCAGAACTCGCCTTCCGGATTTTCATGAGAGCTTCGTTGATGGTGATGCGACAAAGCCAGCTGGAAAAGCGCGAGCGCCCCTGAAACCGTCGAATGTTCCGGTAGGCTTTGAAAAGAACATCTTGCAGGTTGTCCTCTGCGTCGGCATGGTTCTTTAGGATCCGAAGCGACATGCAGTAAATAGGATCGGAGTGGATCCGGACCAATTCTGAAAATGCTTCCGAGTTGCCCGCTCGAGCTTTCCTGATCAGCGAGGCTTCGGCCGATGAAATTTCTGGATTCGTTTTCATTGTCGTCATCTAAGCTTCGTTTGCCCGGCGTGTTGCAAATCCAGAAGCTCCTAAACTTAACGGGCAGGCAAAGAAGCAGGTTGCTGAAGGCGGAATTCAAGCAGCGTTTCGCTCGGAACGCTTACCTTTTCGCCCTTCTGCACCACAGCTGCCGTGGTTCCCACCACTGCACCGATGGCGGCGCCTTTCCCTGCATTCCCTGCGATCGCGCCAATTGCTGCGCCTAAGCCTGCGCCGCCGAGCACGCGCTTGGCTGTTTTCTTGCCGCTATTGCTGCCTTGCAGGCTGTAATCACTGCTCAAAAGCGGGTAAGCCGTTCCGTTGATGATGATATCTGTCAGTTCCAATTGCAGTTCGGACTTGCCTGCGACGCGTCCGGCTTCCTTCGATTGCGAAAGCCGGCCATAAATCCTGGTTCCCGCAGGGGCCACAACCACACCTGCCACCTGAAGGTTGGTCTCGAGAGTGGCACTGAAGCGGGAACCAACTGCGTTCTTGCTGGAATCCACCGAATCTACCATTCGTATCAGGAGAGAAGTGCCAGCTGGTACTGTCACCATCGGCGTTTGAGCCCATCCTGGCAGCGGGCCTGCAACGCCGGAGCAGAGAAGAACTATTGCGAAGGCTCCCCGCAAAGTTTGCTTCATGAGACGTTCCATGGGATGCTCCCTTTTCCGTATTTGATATATAAACTCTCTTACTCACGCGCGGCTACTGCATCGTTGGCAAATTCGCCGAAATCTGGAGATCGACGACCTGCTGCATTTGATTTTCGACCTGGAAGAATCTCGCGGCAGTCCTGGCGGAAAGTGCCTTTTTCATGATGTCGAAGTACTTCTTCTTCAACTCAGCGCGTTGAGCCTCCAAGGCAAGAGCAGCGCTCATCAGTTCATCCGCTTTTTCGTTCGTGATGTCGTCGTAGTTCTTGATGTAGTCCGTGATGAGCTGCACTTTCGTATCGCCGAGCTTGGATAACTCATGATCGTAGTCGCGGAAAATCGGCCAGAATATTGCAGCATCGGCGTCGTTGAACTGCATGATTTCGGTGATAATAGCCACTCTCTTTGCCTTGACATCGGCTCGTAGCAACTCCGTATAAGCTCGCAGGTTCAGCTCACGATCACTGCTCGCGCTCGCATCTTGGGTTGTCCCTGTGTCTTGTGTGTACGCAGCCGTTGCAACCAGCGCCGGTAAAACAAAGAAAGCAACCGCCAACAGACTCTTCACTGATTTCATGTCTTTCCACCTCGCGTGTAGAAACTTGTGTTCATCATGGTTAAGCCGATCTTCGTAGCATCCCGATCATGCAGCCTGGCGGATCTTTCATCTGTACGGGGTTCCGAGTCCCATTCCCCTAGCTCAATTCCTCTCCATGATGTTCACCAAACGCCAAGGCCCCGATCCATAGCTTTCGAACGAGATTTGTTGGTTCTTATCGATCTTGAATTTGCCAGCGACAATCAACTTCCCGTCGCTTAGCTTCGGGTCTGCATCCAGATTGATTTCCAGTGCCGACAGGTCATAGTCCTTTGTACGGCCATTCAGGTAAGCCTCAGCAAACTGAATGGGACGATCCGTGACCAGGCGAATCCTCCGTCCTTTTTCCGTCTGAAAAGTTCGTATGTACGCGATCTGGTAACCCATCGTCCCTGTAAGAGCGACTCTCCCCTTCGAGGGCATCTTACTCAGAGCCTTTACCAAAGCGTTGTGGCCACCGGCCTCGAATGCATCGGAGAGAACTTTCTGGTCTTCCGGGGTGGAGTAAGATTCGATGTTCAGGGTCAAATTGAACGTCTTGCCGGACGCTCTCTGCTGACCCAAAGCTGTCGCCTGAATTGTTTCGCGCCTGGGTTTATCCTGGGCTCCAACGTCAAGTGCTGTTAGGAGGAGCAAACTGCAGAAGACAGCAATCAAACCGCACAAAGTCAGGCAAGAAAGAAACCTAGTCTTGGTCAATTTCTGGGTCATTCCATGTTCACCGTGTGAGCTCACCGTGACACAGAAGGGGAATCGACTTTAACTGTCAAAAATGACAGTGCGTTGCGGAAAAGTTCGAAAAAGGCAAGCCTTATCGCAGGAAGTCGACTCGCCCGCACCCCGGTCGATCCGGGCGCGACAACTTTGGCCCAGGCACAGGCAAGCATCAACGTAGGCCGCTGTCGAAACGTAGGTGGACGAACCCGTTAGCCTGCGGTGCATCTGCCAAATGCCCGCGCAGACCTTGCTACTGATCAATTTCTGATCGTCCGACTACCCACGAGTCGACCAAAGTTGAGCGGGGCAGAAAATCATTTGCCGCTTTTATTTATTGGGGAGGCCTTTCGCAATGTCGAGAGCAACCCCTTCGCGCAATCGGGCACTGGCACGGCTTTCTCGAAGACGATAGATTTTGCGCTAACATCCTTGCCGTATAGGTTCTTGTTGGCGCCGTTGTCCGGGCGAAGAGTGGAACCTGCCAGGGAGATGCCCGCGAAGAGTCCGCGAGCGCGCGAGTAGGAAAGAATCTCGGCGCGCATGGCAACATCCGTTTCCGCGGAGGCGGTGCGTCCAACCGGACCTGCGGCGGCGGTAGCGTCACCGCCGATCTTGACTTTGCTACTCAGAATACTTGTAGCGGAACGCGGGCTCATGAGCAGCAGCACGAAGTCGGTCGCATTGCCACCCAACTGCAAGCCTGCGCTGCCACCTTCGAGAGCCATCATAGCTGGCGCGCTCCAGTTGCCATGGAAGGTGGTGCCACCGCGACACGTCATCACTCCACGTCCATAACTACCTCCGAAGCCGATTGCAAACTTCAAGACGGACGGTAGAATTACGATGCAATCCGCTTTGTCGAGAACGTTCTGCGGGATGGAATCGGGAGCGTTGAGAATCTCCTTCAACACCGTACCCGCGTTTTCGACGCGATCCGCCTCTTTGTTCTGTGCCGCAGCGGGCAGCGCTATTGCCAACGTCAGTCCAACAACTAGCCACACCCTGTTCATAAGTCTTCCTTTCCGTCACCGGGCCGAAGCGTGCATACGCCCTATTCGCAACTGCTCGAGAAGTTCAACCCCGGCGCACGAATACCAAAGAGCTAGCGGACGCCGTAGAGACTGACTTTCGGGAGCGTGGCCCAATGCGCTTTGCTGTACCAGAAATCCACGCGTTGGATGACGCGTCGATCTCCGGGTAGATCAATAATCCGGGTAGTTCCGCCTGCGGGAATGTTGCTGCGCACTTGAATTTGGCTCCGCGTTCCATTTCCGTATTGCACGACGATTTGAAGAAAATTCACGGCGCCTCCGCTGACGCGGAGTTGTACACCACGAAATGTGCCTTTGTGCTGGCCCACTGGTATGGTGTCGTGGTCCAAGCCGTTGCTGACCCTGCCCGAACCGAGAAAGACCACCTGAAGCTGTTGGCCTGCGCCTACTTGTACGCTCAGAGCCGTTGCAGCAAGAGACAGAAACAAGGCCATCACGAACTGACAGCCGCGGCGCTTCAGCATCTTTTCTCCGATTCACTATCCATGGTGCACCTGGGCACGTGGCAAACCACATTGGAAAGTCTCTTGAACTTGTGAACTTCGCTTGGGCCACCGGGCAGGGAAGGTTGTTTGCTGCAAGATGTGGAACCTCCGCCTGCGAGCTTTGGGGTGACTTTCGCAGCTTGCTGTCTCTGTCTCTAGGTGCTACAGGTTCAGACTCTTCGAACGTTAGCCCCTGCGAACCAGAAGCTAAGTATTGTTAAACAACTGGAACCGCCGAGTGTACTGTCACTTTTGACAGAAGAAGCTGCCCAACTTTTGCCTACTCATACGCGCACAGATTGCCCCCATGCCCCAGAAAGGAGTACTGACAGGTTAAAAACAGTTCTGGCCAGATGGATCTTTCTGCCGGATAACAAACAACAGGAAAACGCGTGGAACACGGGCATTCTGTCCGGGTTTTCCTTTTTGGTCCTTTTCGCAGCGCTTTCCTTGTCCTCTCAGCGCGAATTCTGCCGCAGGGTACCGACTACTCTGACGAAAGACGCCCCTCTGTCGCCACGCACCAAGCTTCTGTATTTAGTCCTCGCTGCACACGCGAACGTTCGCACCCGGCGGGCTTACCTGCGGCTTCGCGGATTGAAAGAACACCTCGACTGCAGCAGCAGCGCGATCTTGATTCGCGCCGGCGGCTTTTCCACCTCGCTATCTTCCTGCGAAGGTTACTTGAGCTGCGTCAAGCAGAGCATTTAATAGAAATCCGCAGCGACTCCCTTCATGTGAAATTAGTTAGGAATTGGACGCTATAGCCCTAACACAGCGCGCCGTTAGAACTTTCGGCCGTCTCTAATGGTTTGCTTCCTAAGATTTAGCGTTGCAACGGCGGAGGGATGATCGGGTCCGGACCAGTGACGTGGCGGTGGCTCCATTTGGCAAGCCGTAAAATCACCATTTTCGTCGAAAGAAAGGCGCGGCGTATCCCCTCTTGAAACAGAACGAAGGCAACTAGAAGGAGGAGGATGGTGGCCACAGAAATGGCGACCACTAGCGTGACAATAAGAATTTCCTGGATCATATAAATCCTCTTCACGAGCGCTAACACGACGAGGAGTATCAAGGCGAGCACGACCGCCGTCCCCATCTGCCAGATCAACCGACCGACTGTTGTCCGATAACGTTCTTCTGTCATCTCAATGTGCCGATCGGCTGCGATTCTCGCAGCGATAGAGTCCGGATCCATGCGGAGGAAAAGCAGTTCAGAATCCGGCGATTGTCCGAGGCCCCACATGCTAGGCCCCGCGAGAGAGAGAAGGGAACTGTCATTTTTGCCATATGCCAGCACGGCCTCACAAGCGGACGTAGGTGTGCCAAGTGGGGGCATGCGGGAGAAACAGAGTACTTATACATGGAGCCCTCAGAGGTGCAGCGCCTGAAGGATTGACAGGAGTCCCAAGGATTGCTGATGGGTGAGACCCGTTTCATGCTTCGCTCTGTAAGAACTGACAGTTACGCATCCCGAGGGTGTCCGTTACTTTCAGCAATGAATCCGAGCGTCTCGCGCGACAGGGAAGGAGTTCGCTCTGATGTCCCAGGAGTTTGAAGTGACTTGCCAACCATTCTTATCAACTCCCCGAGCGGAGCTCCGGCAGCGGCGAGAGGTCTGTAGAGTCGGGCGCTGGATGTACGCGAGGGGATACGTGGTCGCGAGCGAAGGCAATCTGTCGGTGCGGCTCGATGAGGACCGGATTCTTGTGACCCCTTCGGGCGCATGCAAAGGGCGGTTGAAATCAGATGATTTGCTGGTTACTGATTTGGGCGGCGAGGTTGTCTGCGGGGCAGGATGCCCTTCTTCGGAGTTGTTGATGCATCTTCTTTACTACCGTTCGAGACCAGATGTACATGCCATCTGCCATGCGCACCCACCGACGGCGACGGGATTCGCCGCTGCCCGCCGGGCGCTCGAAGAACCCGTACTCCCAGAAGTGATCGTGGATCTCGGCAAGATTCCCTTGGCCGCTTACGGAACACCGGGAACCTGGGAAGTTTGCGCGGGGCTCGAACCGCTGGTTCAACACTACGATGCGATCTTGCTTGAGAATCACGGAGTTGTGACCTGCGGACCAGATTTGGGCACGGCGTTCCAGCGCATGGAAACTGTGGAGCACTTTGCCCAAGTGGTGCTTACCTCGGAAATGCTTGGCGGACCGCATCTGCTCTCGCGCGAGGACGTGCGGAAATTGTTCGCCAGTCATCCTCGTTGCGGGACGGCAAGTCGCAAGGAAAGACTTTTGCTGTCACCGACTGCCGAATCTGTCCGAGATCGCGTCGCACTGGCGCGGCCAGAGCTTGAACCGGTCGCCCGGTAAGAAATTCCCAAGGACGGCGCCTATGCGCGGCGAACGAGGAATTCGACGACACGAGGCTGTTGGAAATCGGAGGATTATTCGTAGCTCGGCCGAGGGAAGTGCCGGTTTACACCCGGGTCTGGCATCGGTTGGCCGCGAAGGAAACTTGTAAAGAAGCAAGAGACGTTCGCAAGAATATTGATAGGAGGAGGCAACCATGATTTGCATGATTTGCAAGTCGAAGTCTGGTTTGGTTCAACTGGGGTTGATGCTGGGCCTGATGCTGCTCGCGTGCGGGTCGACCCTCGCGCAGGACGTAAAATATAACTTTATGCCGGGTACCGATTTCTCGAAATATCATACCTACAAATGGGTCTCGGAGAGCAACGTCCACCCGGATCAAATCATCGATCAGCAAATCAAAAGCGCGATCGATCAGCAACTCGCTGGCAAGGGATTGGCCAAGACTGATGCCGAAACTGCCGATTTGTTTGTCGGCTACCAGGTCTCTGTGGATCAAGAGAAGCAGTGGAATGCTTACGGAGGTGGAATGGGCTGGCGGTTTGGTGGTGGAATGGCAACGGCTACGAGCTCCACGATACAAGTCGGGACTCTGGTCGTGGATCTCTACGACCCCGCCACTAAGCAGCTCATCTGGCGCGGCCAAGCGACCAAGACCTTAAATCCAAGCAAGAATCCTGAAAAGAATCAGCAGAATCTCAACAAGGCCGTGACCAAACTACTCAAGAACTATCCACCACCGCCGCCCAAGAAATAGCGGTGTTAAACACGCTCGGATAGCCATAACTCTCGTGGTCCCCCGGCCTCAACAGTGATCACAGCCGGAACTTCTGAGGGTTACAGAATCTGGTGTAGGACGGGAATCCGTTGGTTTTCGATTCGAAAATCTGTCCGGAGAGGAACTGGGTTTCTCAAGATTCACTCCAGTCAATCCCGTCTCGCCGACGGACTCGAAGATTCCTCCAACACGAGTTCCGTCCCCAGGCCAGTCAACCATGGGGATAACTCTCAGTAGGCCGGCCGGCGGATGCTTCCCGTTTCTGCGGTACATGTACAGGCGGATCAGTAAGCAAGTGCTCTTCACTCAAGCGCAAGCTTTGTGCGTCGTTTGCAGGCTGCTGCAAATTGTCCCGAGCAGGACACGAGGTTACAGCGTATGAGCCAAATAGTGAGATATCCGCAGCTTGTTTTCGCGCTCGGTTTCTTGGTGCTGTGGATCTCGGCACAGATTGGCGCTTTTTTTCGAAAGAGGCGAGGGAACCCGGAAATAGCCGAGCGCGAGGATTTCGGGGTTGTCGTATCCGCCTCCCTGACCCTGCTCGCTCTTATCATTGGGTTCAGCTTTTCAATGGCGAGCAGCCGGTATGATGCGCGCAAGACCCTGGAAGCCTCTGAGGCCAACGCAGTCGCCACGGAGTACGCGCGGGCAGACTTTCTGCCTCCTACTGACGCGGAAACAGTGCGTACTCTACTGAGGAATTATCTTGAGCAGCGCGTTTTGTTCTACGAAACGAGAGATTCCCGTCAATTGCAGCAAATTGAGGTTGATACCGTTCAACTCGAAAACGAACTGTGGACAGCCGTCCAGGGGCCGGCGGCAGCAGAGACTACGCCGGTAATTGCCCTGGCAGTTTCGGGAATGAACGAGGTGCTGAGCTCGAGAGGATACGCACAGGCCGCCTGGTTGAACCGCATCCCGATCACGGCCTGGGTTCTGATGACCGCAATCGCTGTCTGCTGCAATGTGCTGATAGGCTATGGTGCGCGTCGCGGCGAAGCGAAAGCTGGTCTGCTCTTGGTCCTCCCCCTCATTGTGTCCATCTCATTCTCTCTGATAGCGAACATTGATAGCCCGCGCGGTGGCTTGGTTCGCGTATACCCACAGAATCTGGTTAGCCTTTCTCATTCCTTGCACCCCCACTAATCGGGATATCCGGAAACTGGTTTCTATTGCGGCCAATTTGTTATCGCCAGCACGATGTCGGACTGCGTGGATTGCGGAACGTCTGCGGACGATGACCCCGATGCCGGATCTAACCACGAGTCGCCTTCGATTAAGTTTGAACACGTTGGGAGTCAAAATAGATGGCGGATTTGAGTCTGGCGCTGATCGCAAACGCACCGTAGAAATGCACCGCTGCTAGATCTCACATCCAGAACGAAAGGAGGTGTTACGCCTACTGCGATGAGGCGCTGCCGCCAATTTTTGTGCCGATCACTTCCCCAGATATGATTATTTCGACGCGGCGGTTTTGCTGGCGGCCTTTTGGTGTGTCATTGCTTGCCACCGGATTTGCCGGTCCGAAGCCTTGCGCGGTGACGGAGCCAGCGTCGAGTCCCTGCTGGATTAGATAATCTCGAACGGCATTTGCCCTTTGCTCCGAAAGTGTCTGATTAAACGCTGCGTTTCCCGTGGTATCGGTATAGCCCTCGACCGCGAGTTTGAGTCCAGGATGGGACAAGACGATACCCGTCAGCTTTGCTAATCCCAATTGTGCTTCCATTCTCAGTTGGTATTTTCCCGTATCGAAAAGCACGTCTCCCATGTTGACCTGGAGCCCGCGGGGCGTGTCCGTGGTCGGCAGGACGCGGTTAAACTGTTCCAGCAGTTGGGCGCGCAGGTCAGCCGCAGCCTGCCGAGCTCTATCCGCTTCCGCTTTGGCAGCGTCTTCTTTTGCTTTTAGAGCGTCCGCTTCCATTTTCGCCTTAAGCGCGGCGGCATCAGCCTCCGCCTGCATTTGGGCTTGCTTTGCGGCAGCGAGTTCGGCTTGGCGTTTGGCCTCTGCTTCAGCCTCTGCTTTTATTTGGGCTTGCTTCGCCGCGGCGATCTCAGCTTGGTGCTTGGCCTCTGCATCGGCCTTGGCTTCCGCTTCGGCCCGGGCCTTGTCGGCCGCCGCTTGTTGTTCGGCGGCTATGCGTTCCTGGTCTTGGCGTTCCGCGGTGAATGCGCGCGCATCCTCCGCGAATTGGACGGTCTGCTTGGCGGTGGAGATGATTTGCTTTTTGTCGGCCTTGCTTGCGAGAGCGTTTTCCGCCATTTGGAGGCTCGCTTGAGCTTTAGAAAAAATATCTGATGCGTACTGGGCAGCCCCACGCGCCTTGGCGATATCCACTGCATTACGTGCTTCATACATCTGCAGGGGTACGCGCGCGAGATCCGGCGTCAAAGCCAGCGGATTTCCCAGCTTCGCATATTGACCGCGCTTCATCAGCTTGTAGGATGTAACGGGGAACAGCTTCCCTTTGGTATTTTTCCGGGTCTCCATTTCCAGGACCAGCATCTCACTCGGCACGCGAACTGCAAAATACGGCTCCGCAGTGATAATCAAGGAAAACGTTTGAGCCGGCGTGGTGGCGCTCAGTTTCCCCTCGCCATTCTTATTGATCAGAAATTCTCCTGAATTGCCGGTACGTCCTTCGGGTGTGACGACCCAGAGCACGAAGGTAAGATACTCTGCCCCAAGCTTAGAAGGTGGAGTCATGCCCTTTACCGCTACTTCGATATTCGTCAGGCCGGCATTGGCCTTCGCTTGCACCTTGGCCTCACCGTTCGCCTGAGCCATCAGGTCCGTCCCCGTCAGATCAACTTTCGTGCTTCCGCCGCCCACGGTGAAACCGATTGCGACGGTGGACTTGCTAACGAGGCTGGACGCCGGGATCTCTTGTGGCGTTTGTCCCAGGATGTTAGCCGCCAAGGCTCCGAGAGCCACGCAGGCTACAGCGAACAAATTCGCTTTCATGATTTGTCTCCCCTTCGAGTCGCTCAATTCTGGCCGTCGCTGGGTCTGCAACACAGACAAAGCGAATTGGGTCGCCGCTGTGCCGCCTCTTCATATACTCAGTACTTTATCTTTGGCGGGAAAGTCTTAAGGAGCTTGGCAGCGGCCTTGTCGAGAATTTGCTTCTTGTGATCGGCGTTGAAGGCTTTTGAAACATTCCCGCGCCACAGCAAGTCTTTGGAAGCCGAATCGTAAAAATCCAGCACCAGATTTCCGAACTGAATGGTTGAATTATTCTCTATAGAGAGGGCAGGACCTCCGTAGCTGGCGCCATAGCTACAAAAGTATTCCCATCCCGGCCCGTGCCCGCCAGCACCACCGCGCATGTATTGCTTGATTTCTTTTTCTTGAGAGAAGCTTACTTGATAAGCGACGTAGAGTTGGGCTCCCTCATTTGTTTTCGTGAGCCCCTTACGCGCAAGTTGCGCTTCAATCGCTTGCCTGATCTTGGCATCAAGAAATGAGTCGCTGACGGCCGCTCCCGGAATATCCACCCATTCGTAAGTCTTAAAGATCGAAAAATTCACACCCTGGGCGTAGTTGTAGCTGGCACTCTGAGCCATCCCCGTGACCGGAAAGCAGGCCGAAATCAAAAAGATAAACGGAAGAAATCTAGCTTTCATCTGCCACTCCTTTTGGCCCCCTTTTTTGTCTTGGCCACATATGGGCGAATGCTTGGTTCGCAGGGTCGAACTCGTGGGTACCTGAGCCTGTCAGGCTTTGAAAGACAATCTTTTTTGGCCTTCCCTGCGACCGTTTACTGTTCGTCGTAAGTGCGATGCCAGGTCTTATCAGGGTTGTAGAGTTCCATCGCTGCTGCGATTTTGGCGGTATCGGGCCCCAAATCCTTTTGGAAGACGGTGCCATCGTAACTGACGATAAAGGTTTGCACGCCCGTGACTCTATATTCCGCTGGCCACGCAACGAGCGCAAAGCCACCGATCATGACGCCATTCACCACGTAGTCGAGTTGTCCGAGCGGGGCGGCAGGCCCCTGGCCTACCAGAGTCTTGAAATAGTAGCCACGATACGGCCCGGACTTGTTCGAGTAGCCTTCTTCGATCGCCTTGGCGATTGTTTCACCGATAGGACCACCAGAGGTGCCATCCGGATTCTGCCAAGCGAGTCCATCATGTTTGCCAGGAGTGCTAATAATGCGTTGCGCGTACTGGTTTACCCCGCTGTCGTCGTGGATCTCCGACGCGTACTCCTTTTGGGCTTCTGCGTAGCCACGGCAAATGGTTATCGCATCGAGTTCGTTCTCGCCGATGCGCCGGTCAAGGATCTCAGTCCGGCCCGCCTGCGAATCGAAATGCCACTTTCCACCCTGCTTGACGATCGGAACCGGGACGGGCCAATCCTCGTTACCGACCGAGAGGATAGCCCTATTTGGACGGTGAGGATCCGTTTCTACCTGCGTTTTCTCCTGCGCCAGCGCAGCAAACGCCGCGCGCGAGTTCTTGTCCTGCACATCATCCCCCGTGGCGACGAAATCCTTACCATCGGGTCCGAAAATCTCCAATAGACCGGCGACATCGTCATTTCTGACTGCCAAAATCATGGCGTCCGCAGCTTCCTTCGCCGTTTTAAAGGTCTTCTGTTGCAATTGCGTGGTCGTGGTTGTTGCTGCTGTCGTCTGGGGCACAGCGTACAATACGATTGCCAGGAAGCAGCACGCGCCAAGTCCACAGCCCGTAAAGAGAAGTTTTGCAAGGCGCGTGTTCATTATTGGGGAGGTCATATCTTTTCCTTTTGTTTAGTGCTTGATCAACGTGGGCGCGCGCTGCTTCCCGAACGCGTGCCTCCACCACGGGAAGCTCCCATACTGGCCGCACCCCGTGCACTACTCGCTTGAGCGCTGGCCTTGCTCGATGCCCCTCCGAAGGCGCTGTTGTTCCCAGAAGGCGTGTTGTTCGGAACCTGGCGATTGCCAATGTTGTTTCCAGTGCTGTTCTGGTTCGCGCTCCCATTGCCGGAACGCGTGCCGGAATTCGAAGCGGGGCGGTTTGCAGCCGTAGAACCGGCATTGCTCGGGCGCGCGCCTGTATTTGACGCAGGTCGGTTGGCCGAACCGAGGCTCCCGGTGCTCGCGCCGGGTTGCTGTCTGTTGCCTGCTCCTTGTTGCTGCCGGGCGTTAGTCTGCCGCGTAGACAAGGAATCGCCGCGCGCGGTGCCACCATACTGCTTGGCCACCTGCTGATTCGGATAGGGCGTACCACCGCGGTGCTGGGTGTTGTGCTGCCAGGTGTTTCCATTTCCATACGGAGTAGGCCGAGGCCGATTCGTATTGATATTTGTGCTGTTATAGTGGCTGACGTAGCGGTTGTTCACGTTGATGTTGATGGTGGTGCGGCTGTAACCCCACGCGCAACCGTAGCCCCAGCCTCCGCGGTAATACGAGCCGTAGGCGACGCCGGCGCCAAACGCTATAAAGACACCCGCTGGATAATACGATGGCGGTGGGTAGTAGATTGGCGGATACGGGTATACGGGCGGTCCGTAAACGACGACCGGGCTATATACGGGCACGTAAACAAATTGCGGGCTGGCTGGCTGAATCACGACCACGGTCTTGGTTTCTACCATCTTTGTTTGCACTGTTTGTTGCTCGCTGGACTTCAGATTGCCCGCATCCATGGCCTTCTTGCGCATGCGCTGCACGGCGTCCATTACGTCTTCCTGCTGCGCCAAAAACGCGTTCCCCAAATCAGTGGTCCACTTAATGTCATCGGCTAGGCGCTTGACCAGGTCCGGAAAGATGGCCATGGATTGGATACTTGGGTCCCAGTCCTGTTTCTCAACCGCGTTCGTAAGGTCATCACCCTTTAGATTGCTATTCCTCTGAAGCCATTGCTGCAGCTGGATAATCTCGAGCGGATAGGTGGAAGCAACCAAAACTTGGGTCAGAAGCGGGTCGGGATACAACGCGATCGGAGCAACCAGAGAATCCAGTTGGCCACCGGGCATTGTCGGAGCTGCTTGATCCGCTGCCGCATCTTGTAGCGGTGTCGGCTGAGCGTAGATCGCAGTGTCGCCGGGTGTGAGCGATAGCGCGCAAAGAACTGCGAGTAGGCACTGGCCTGTTCTGCGGCGCAGATTTGCCAACAGAGGTATTGTGGTCATAAGTCTTCGGCACCTTTTCAGCGTTCCGTTCCGATAGAACGGCTAACTGATCGGAATTCCTGCAGCCCAGTTCGACACTGGAAGGGAAGACCAGACTTGGCGCTAACGATGTCCGCGTCTTTGCTTGCTATAGCGCCGATCCGACCGTTTTTGACCGTGTCTTTGTCAGTTTCTCTGCCGGACGATCAGAAGGTCGCATTCCGCACGAACTTCTGAATCTTCGCGGCACAGTTTTTATAGTCTCGGCGCTCGATTCCTGATACTGGCAAAATTACCAGTCCACGTTAAAAGCTAAGCCGCCATAATTCTTCGGTGTCTCGTCGCTTCTGCTGAGCAATCAATCACCCAGCGTCGTTTGACGGGCAGTTTTCTTAAAACTACTAAAAACGGGCGCCTTCTCACTCCTAATAGCTCCTGGATTCAGCCAATCACACCACGTCTGTCACTTTTGACAGTTTCCGCTCGCGATAACGAAGCCTATCGTGCCATGCATCAGGAAACGCGAGGATCCGTGCAAAGGCCGGTCCCACTGTAGAAGGTAAATGGCAAGACGCCTTCTAAGATCTCTGTACAGGGTCCTCGAATTCTGTGAAGGGCAAATGAAAAACAGCAGAGAGACTAGATTTGAGGCGCCGGAGGTCGAACTTACCCGACTTCCATAGGGGGTACTGCGCTTGATCCATCGAAGAAGTTCCGTCCGGGCGATTACGTCCGGTTCTGGAATGAGAGCGCGATTGAATTTTGTGTCGTCCAGTAAAAATCAAGAAATGAGGAGAAAAGAAATGAAGATCAGAAGTGCAATGGTTCTGGGAGTTGTTCTGCTGTTTGGAACTACGGCGTTCGCGCAGGATTACCCGAAGGTCGAAAGTTCGCTGGCTTTCATGTATATCCGCACGCCGACCTCTTTCACGATTCCGACAGGGGCTCCGGAGGGAATTCCGGGCACGAGCTTTAACGAAAGCTTCAACTGCGCCGGTGGCGGGGGCACGCTCGCCTACAACGTGACAAGTGTAGTCGGCCTCGCCATGGATATGGGTGGTTGCAAATACTTTGGTAATACAATTCCCGCCTTGAGTTCTAAACTGAGCGGGAGTGATTTTACCTACATGTTCGGCCCGCGGTTCACCTATCGAAACAGCAGCAAGGTCCGGCCATTTGGTCTGGTAAACTTCGGCGGGAATCGCCTCAGTCTCAGTTGCGATAACGGAACTTCGTGCAGCGGCGTCACGTACAGCAAGAATGCATTTGCTATGACTGCGGGTGCCGGCTTTGACGTCCAGCTGAGCAAGAAAATATCCTGGCGAGTCATTCAGGCCGAGTATCTGTACACGCGCTTCGGCAACAATTGCAACTTGGCACTTTGCAGCAACAATAACAACCAGAACAGCTTCCGTATGAAGAGTGGGATCGTTATCGCCTGGTGAAGTGGAAGCGACTTACCCAGAGTTCATCTGGGTGGCGCAAATGGGTCCGCACAGGAACGTGGCGCGACGAAAGGCTCCGCCGATCCGCCGCCAGTTTGGGCTTTGCCCAGGCTGGCGGCGAGCCACGTAATCATTTAAGGAGCGCACAAGCCTTTCGGATCCCTTCATTTTGACTACTTTCTCTCAGAGCCGATAGGTATGAACCACCCCCACGTCCTCCTGCCCGGACGATCATCACGGCGCTTCTAGGGAATGGTGCCCTTAATTCCATTGTTGGGCGGGGACCGAGGATTCCAGTTCGATCGTCGACCGCTATGCCGTCGGCGCAAAACGATTCTATTCCTGGAAACCGTCCTAAGAGTCGAGTAGTCTGCGCGACGGCCCGTTCTCCTATTTTGGCTCTCATTTTCTTGAAGAAGTAGTATTTTTGACAGTTCACGGGCAGACCGCAGCAGACCTATTCTTCTGTTCCCCGATCGAAAAGGGGATTCGGATCGAGAGAGTTCACCTCCAAAGACAGAGGATCCTCGACACTTCTCCGTCATCTCGACCGGGTCCCCTCTAATGTCAGGCAATAGCCAAACGACCGGCGAACCAGCACGGCTTTCCTGGCGAGAAAAACCGAAAGTCTTGAAGTGAGAAGTTAGCAGCGGCGCGGCGCTAGCGATTATGCGCCAAGCGGGGTTTGGCGTGAACGGTGAGTTTCTAACGTGGGATCTGGTCAGAGAAACAACATCCACGTTTTTGCAAGGTCGGCTATGGTCTGGGACGGCTCAGGTCAACTTTTGAGAAGAGCTGATTTTCAATTCGTCCGACATGCTGTAACTAATGACAGTTTCGCTCTGGGCATTTGGCCGCTAATTTGAGGTGTTTCAGTGAGAATTCGCGCCAGCTTCGCGGTGAACGCCCGGCTAGATCGGTTTATGTCCGGGATTAGCGGGAATCCTGTTCTTTGGAATTTACAAGTGGCTCGCTCGGACCGGTCATTGGGAGGATGGCGGTCCAGCCGGCGAACGGAGAGTCTGTCCAGGGTTCCCTTAGCAACATCGTCCCACGGGGCACAGGCAACAACCGTGGTCGCGAGGAGGTAAGTCTTGGCCCGCGCTCGTGTACTACTCGCTGATGACCATCTCATGTTGGTCGAGGCGCTCAAGAAAGTGTTGGAAGTGGAGTACGACGTCGTCGGTTCGGTTGCCGACGGCCTTGCGCTTCTGAAAGCCGCTCAGGAATTGCGCCCCGACATCGTTGTACTGGATATTGCCATGCCTCTTTTGAACGGTCTCGATGCGGGTCGGCAACTAAAGATCGAGATGCCGGGGGTAAGATTGGTTTTCTTGACCATGAATGAAGACCCTTATCTCGTGGGAGAAGCATTTCGTGCCGGCGCTTCCGCGTACTTGCTCAAGCAGGGGGCAGCAATGGAACTGACAAAGGCAATCGCCGATGTTCTGAAAGGCCGAACCTATGTAACGCCTTGTATCGAAGGAGGTTTAGCCAATATTTCATTGCTTTCTCCAGAAGCGCGCGAGCATGCCCCCCAGCCGACCGCTCGGCAGCGGCAAGTCATCCAACTGTTGGCCGAAGGGCGTTCGATGAAGGAAATCGCAGGCTTGCTAAACATCACCATGCGGACTGTTGCTTCGCACAAATATCGCGTTATGGAATTGCTACAGATCAAAACCAGTGCTGAGCTCGTACGCTATGCCGTTAAGCATAGAATCGTTTGAGTATGTCGAAGGTCAGCTTTCGGCCTCGACAGACTGAGTCTTGCCAATCACTCGTGCTTGGCCGATAACAAAATGACTTCCTCTGTGAGCTTGTTTCGAGTTCGCCTGTGAGGAGCAGGTTGCGTTGATCCCTCTGCAATAAGAGGGATCAAAATGAATTGGCAGGACCTCCGCAAGAATATCGGAGCGGAATCAGACGATACAGGCTCAGCCCTTCCAACCGCGTAGGCGAACTTCGTCAAGAAACTGGTAGTTCTGACAGTGTGCGGATGTCAAGCAGATCATTACATTTCAGGCGTGGATCGGTGTTCGAGTTGTCTTTCATTGGTGTTGTTGTAAAAGAAAATGAAACTCTTAGAACCGCGGGCTGCAGTCGCATTGGCTGACGGGCGTGTGGTTCTGGCGCAACCGAACGCCCACAGTGCCGTCGAGCAACTTCACAGACGCCGAACGAACGCTGATGGCATCGTTCTGGACGTGAGTTCGGCACATTTGGAGCGTCTTAAGCCTCCACCTGATTGTAGTGTTTGGCCGTGGGACTCTGGTGTCAGCGGCGATCTAGAGCTCCAGGGCCTTTTCCGAGGGCGGCCAGCCGCTCTCACTAGGAAACCAAGATGAACCTGCCAAGCTTCCCCGACGTTGATATGTTCTCGGCCGGCGTCAATGCCTTGTACGGCGTGTTGCTAGCGCGTCAACCGTCGCATAACCGCGGCTACACAGCCGCTGGTTTACTAATCATGGCCTATTTCGGTGGCATCGGGGGCGGCGTGACGCGCGATGTCTTACTCAATGACGTTCCTTCACCGCTCCGAGGTCCTTACTACATCATAATTTGCCTTTCGATGGGCTTGCTCGGGCTGGCGATTTCCCGCTATGGCGAATCGAGGGAGGAACGGTTCCGCACAAGGACGCTGGCCTTTTTCAAGTCTTTCACCTTGCCCTGGTTCGCGATCCTGGGCGCGCATAAGGCGCTTGACCACGGCCTGGGAATTCTCGCAGCAATCGTCATTGGACTTATCTCCACAACGGCGGGTGGGGTGCTCATTGACCTTTTCTCCGGTGTCACTCCAGAGGTCGTCAGGCCATCAGAGCAACTCGTTACGACGGCGGTGCTGGCGGGCACAGTCTACTCGGTGATCGCCGTAGAAATGAAGGGGAGCGCCTCGTTCTTTCCCGTGACGCTAATTGCCGTGATGGTTGCATTCATCTTCCGCGTGATTGCTGTCCGGGAGCACTGGCCGTCGATTGTGCCGCTTGCAGAGCCTGCCGCCGGTCCTGGTCCTGGCGAGCACGCGTGAACC
The DNA here is from genome assembly GCA_963767755.1 of uncultured Acidobacteriota bacterium. Classification (GTDB taxonomy): domain Bacteria; phylum Acidobacteriota; class Terriglobia; order Acidiferrales; family UBA7541; genus Acidiferrum. Next base: position 56,567 of record CAVYFO010000032.1, read on the forward strand.
CCTTCTGAAAGAGCAGGCGGTTCGCGTTTGTGCTGTCGCGCTCGGGTTCTTGAGGTCTGAGGTCTTATTCCACCGTCGGTATTTGGCGTCCATCCGAGGAATCTTTCTATGAGTCTTGTTGAAGCAGCACCCAAAGATCGGGGAACGGTTCTTGCCGAGACACGAACCGATCTGGCCCTTGAGCGCACGGTGATTGCAGCAGAAAGAACGCTGATGGCATGGATCCGAACGGCCCTGTCGATGATCGGATTCGGTTTCACTATTTATAAGTTTTTCCAATACCTGCCCGAAGAAATTGCCACCGGCAATATTCAGCGTCCACAAGCGCCGCGCAATCTGGGAATGAGTCTTATCGCCCTGGGCACTCTGGCGCTGATGGCCGCAATTTGGCAGCACAGGTATTTTTTAAAACAGATTGGGGCGTCCCATACACGGCATGCGTGGTCCATCTCGTTCGTGGTAGCGATTGTTGTCGTCCTGATTGGATTGATCACGTTTTACGGAGTGCTGCTGCGCCATGGACCGTTTTAAAAGAGAAGGGAGCTGCGTGTGAGAAGCACGCGGAGACGGGGCCGTGAGACTTGATGGGGATTCAGACGTCAGCGAACTCCCAAATGGGAGGAACGTGTAACCAGTTCCACTAGAATTTGGAGAAAAATGGAGATGACCACCGAGCAGGGCGAAGGAGCTATCCTGCATGAGACTTCTCACGCCGCTGCAGCAAATTCAGCGGGCGATCCCGTGCCCCCAGTCGACCCTCGCGCTAGCGCCGAAGCACGCACGGGGTCGCCAGAGTTCTCCTTGGTCTTGGGCGGGCTCATGTTTCAGCTATGGCGACGCGCCCGCTTGTCGGGGAACTCTCTGGAGCTTGTGCACCGCCGAGTTCTCTTCATCACGCTTTTGGCGTGGTTACCAATACTGTTCCTGTCGGCGCTCCAGAGCCATGCCGTTGCCGGAGCTATAAAGATCCCACTCCTGCACGACATTGAAGCAAATGTTCGATTCCTTGTCGCGTTGCCAATATTCATAATCGCGGAGCTTGTAGTTCAGGAACGCGTCAGCCCGCTGATTAAGCGATTCGTGGAAAGGCGCATCGTAGAGACTGAAGATTTGCCCGCGTTTGAGGCAGCGGTCCAATCAGCGCATCGCGTGCGCGACTCGAATGTTACTGAGCTGACGCTACTCGCTCTGGTGTATACGGTTGGGCTATTCATCTGGCGGAGCCAGCTTGCGCTGGCCGAGCCCACGTGGTACGCGACGCCAGATGGGAAGCAACTGCATCTTACTTTGCCCGGCTACTGGTACGTCTTCGTAAGTATTCCCATTTTTCAGTTCATTCTGCTGCGATGGTACATGCGTATTGTGATCTGGTTCATGCTCCTGTGGAAAATCTCAAGACTAAACCTGCACCTAACCGCGGCCCACCCCGATCGGGCCGGAGGGATCGGTTTTCTCGGGAAAGGTTCCTACGCCTTCGGACCCATACTTTTCGCCGAAGGCGTGTTGTTGGCGGGCTTGATTGCCAGCCGGGTCCTGCATGAAGGACAGGCTCTGCTGTCCTTCAAGGGCCAAGCTGCCGGGTTTGTGGGCTTCTTTGTTTTGGTCATCCTCGGTCCCTTGATAATGTTTACTCCTCGGCTTGAGCGTACCAAGCGGAACGCCACTGCCGCGTATGGCCTGATGGCGAGTCGCTTCCTGCTCCAGTTTGAGGGCAAGGGAGAAACGTGCGGCGCCTCGGGAACGAATGACCTGTTCGCGACTCAAGACTTCCGGCCGCTGACAGAGGTCAGGAATAGATATTCGGCCGTGCGCCAGATGCGCCTCGTTCCCTTCGGGTCGAACGACATAATTCGGCTCGCGATCGCCACCGCAGCCCCCCTTTTGCCGTTGACGCTAACAGTCTTTTCGGTGGCGCAAGTGGCAAAGTTTCTGCTCAAGACTGTTTTCAAGTGAGGCCGAACCGGGAAAGGATTTGGATGAGTCCGGAAAGTGTCGTTCCTTGGATTGCGAATTGGGCGTGGGCCTTGCCCCTCGTCGTACTGACCGTGATTTTCCATGCTGCCGGCCTCGGACTTATCGGTCGAAGAGTTTCGCAAATGCTGAGCGGCACGGGACGGCTTCGGAATCTAACCGCCGTCTCCATCGTTGCACTTGGAGGTGCGGCGCTTTCCGCCACCGTTTTGCACGCATTAGAGGGTTTTATCTGGGCCGAGACCTACTGTTTCATTGGGGCTCTACAGAGCAACAAGTCCGCCATGCTGTATTCACTGAATGCCATGACGAGCTACGGGCACGAAAATCTCGAGCTTGCCCCTGGCTGGCAAATGATGGGTGCCCTGGAAGCGCTAAATGGCTGGATTTTGTTCGGTCTCACGACCGCATTCCTGTTCAGTGTGATGCAGAATTGTGAGCGCACGTTTAAAACCAAGCTAGCTAAAGGGTGTTGCAAAACCCCTGATTCTTCAAATTCCGTCGGCTGAGTCAAGTATTTCTTGGGGCAAGGTGGCTCGTTGTTGTTTTGAACTTCGGTCTTTTACCGGCAACCGCCAAATTCCGATCGTCTCCGGGTGGCCCATGGGTTTCTTGCCCGGGTGGGCCAATATTTCCCTTACTCCACGAATCCTCGAGGACCAAAGATGTGAGTGGTCCAGCACGAGCCAGATCGAATTGCGTGCTTTCGACGACCGACGCAGTGGGCGAGCCAGACGCGGGTTCTCTGCATCGATCCAACCATTGGCTTGAACCCGAAACCTGTGACGAGTGGTACAGGCCGGCTTGCTGACTGAGGCCGAGCACCAGACACACCAATGCCCAGCAGACCATGGCTAACCAGAACCTTGGCTTCATCGTGAAGCGGCCTCGCGGGCACTCTGCAAATTCCGTTCCTTATTTAGCTCCGCCAGTTCTCGTAGACATTCCTGTATTTTTTGCCAGGCGGCGACCCCCTCGCGCGTGGCCTCTTGCGCTGCCTTAGGAACATAGTAGCCGGTAGTCTTACCCTTCTCCCCACGGTAGCTCACATTCAGATGCGGACCATGCTTGGGTGCATCTCCTTGGCAGTGGCAGCCCGCTTGTCCGCAGGTGCGGTAAGTTTCCGATAGGGTTCCGAAAATAGCGATCTCTGCTAGACGTGCAATCTCGCCCAGCAGTTTGCGTCGTTGGGCAGTGGAATCAATCGACCTTGCCATTGATCCTCCTGCGCTCTTGATAGCGAGCGATGGAAAACAGATTTTTGGTAATCACACACCAGCCCACGTAGCGCTGAAATCCAGGGTCGGTTTTGTACCTGGCTCGCAACATCGAGAAGGGATGCTTCAAGGTGCTGATAGTAGCTTCACAGCCGGCTCGCCAGCGCAGCGCTCGCCGGAACCAGCGCTGCTTCTGCTGCTTGGCCCGCTTGACCGAGAGACGTCCGGGCGCTGGCAGCACTACTTTCTTTACCCCTAGCGGTAGTTTACTGCCGGCGGAGTCGATAGATTTCTAAGAGTTCCTTTTTGTGCAGTTTATAGTGTGGGTTTGGTATTACCCACGGTGGGTAATCTGCAGCTCGTCCAGCTTCAGTGCCTTGGCCAACGCCTGCTGCGCCAAAGTTTGTTTCGAGAGCACATAGGCAGCGCGAGGGAAACCTTTCTCGCCTTGCCGTGGGTAGAGCAGAACGAACTGCTGTATCCGTTGCAACTCTTCAATGAGTTGCTCCATCGAAAGATCACTCCAAGCGGCTTTGGCCTGGCGATGCACATACTGCAACAGAGAGATGCCCAGCATGCAGTAAAACGCATGGATGCGGATCTTGCGGTCGGTCCAGTGATGCATTGGTCCCCAAGCGAGCCACTCTCCGTCTTTCAGGCCGCGGAAGACGCGCTCGACTTGTTGCTGGCCGTCATAACCGGTTACAACTTGTTCCGCCGTCCAGTCCATGCGGTTGGTGAGCAGCACCGTGCGGCCTAAGCGACGACCGAGCAGGCGCTCAAACGCGGCCTGATCGAAATCAAACTGAAGCCGCCAATAGCCGTCGCGAGATTCCAATTGATAGCGAATTAAGTCCGCCAGGAATTGGCCGGAAAGCCACGTCTGAATCTTGCGCGTGATACCTTCCTCGGTCCAACGCGAACGAGGTTTATTCAATTCTTTCGAGAAACGTCGCAGGGACTGCAGCGTGCGGCTGATGCTGGTGGTCACGCTGTGCAGTTGCTCGGCGGCAAAAGGCGCCGAATACTTCACCACCGCGAGATATTCCTGGCCGTGCACCAGCAGCTTCTCGGCCACAGCTCGCACACCGGGCTGTTCGGCGCTGCACGGCGGCAGCTCTTCAGTGGCGCGCTCGCGTAACTCCGGCGGCGCTTGATTCCAGGGCAGGGCGGAAATCCATCCCACCCCCGCCTCTTGCAGTTGCACGGTGTTGTCCAGGGCGGCCGTGCCCTTGTCAAAGACCAGCGTGACTGTGTCGCGGGTCAGCTGATTTTGATCCAGCAGTCGCAGGATGCGTGCCAACGCGACGGAGAACTCTTCGACATCGGCTACGTTGCCCGGGTACACGTGGTGGCATAGGCTCAACCCGCTCTCTCCGTCCAGAACATAACTTAGGCCTATTTGGCGCAAGTTGTGGCGACCTTGTTTGTTGTGTCCGCGCTGCGCCAGGTGGTTCCGCGTGTTGGTGCTAGCAATGTAGGTGTAGAAGTTGGTGGTATCGTAGGCCAGTAGTCGACGGCCGACCAGGTGCTTCTCTTTCCACAGACCAAGTAAACGCAACTGCGCTTGATCGAGGGGATCCTCCGCATGAGTCAGAGTCTCACTGGACTCCGGAAGAATCTGTTCGAAGGCATCCCAGAAGGCTTGTGAGGTAAAGCGCTCGGAAGGGAAACCCCACTCGGAAGCAAGGAGGGTCCGCTCGTACCAGCTACTGACTTCGGTTTTCGGACCGGGATCACAGATGCGGTGAATGGCCGCGAGCAGGAGATAGTGACCGGGAGCGGGTCCGGAACGCGGAGCAGGCCACAGGGATTCGAGCAGCGGCCACACGCCGGACTGTTTGGCAGCCAGCCACAAGGCGCCGGGGAGGCCGAAGTCTCGCAACGTGGCGGAGAGGGGAACCGGGGCGGACTTTTGCTCGATGAGTTCGGCGACTTTTTCGGCGGTGCCGAGATAGGCCTGATGAACGATGCGGGGTTTGCCGTCGACGCGAGCGCTTTCGACGAGGTAGTAGTAGAGGCGGTTGCCCTTTTTCTTTTTGATGAGGCTCGCCATCAAGGGTAATACATAAACAAGCTAGCAATCATTGTCAAGCATAAAATGCGACAAATATCAGAAGTGTAAGCCTGAAAATAGGGGGTAATACATAATCCAAGAGGAGAAAACCCGTTTAAGTTCTACGGAGGGAATGATTTAGTGAAAATGCGCAAGGCTTCGGGAGGGCACTCGCAGTAAACTCCCGCTAGCTCTTGCGCCTCACGTTCGTTTTTGGCGGAAAAAAAACCTCGATCGGCAGTAGCCATCTGCGGCGCACGCCCGAAGCAAGCTTGATGTTGTTCGAGGGCCTGCATCCAGGCCGTGTGATCGTCCGGATTGCCCTCGAGAACTTGGTAGCCGCTGACGATGCCGTTTTCCACCTCGTCAATCCGCACCAGCCTACCAAACTCGTTGGGTTTGTGTGCTTTCCCTTTGCGAATCACTTCGGTGTGCGGTTCGAACAGACTCAACACTTTACCTTTCACGTGCCAGTTTCCACCCCACACTCGTTCCTTGGTTTGCGTGATCACCTTCTCCACCAAGGGTAGAAAGTGCCGCAGCTGGTCGATCTGTGCTTCTACCCGCAGGAACTTGCCCACCACTTTCAGCCGTCCCTTCCTCCATCGTTGCACCACTTCGCTGGCCTGCCGCACCACGCTCCGGGTCAGCCCCACTAACTTCTGGTAACTATCCCGCATCCGCTGTTTGTTGGCGTCCGTAAGTGACTTGGCAGCGCGGCTGATCTCCAGCAGGCGATATTTCACCGCGCGCCCGTGATGCACCACGTTCAGGGCTCCGTCCTTACACTCGGCGGCGATCCGTTCGAGACTGCGGCTGAGCACTCGGATACTGTCGCCCAGAAGCGAGCTGTCCGTGGGGTAGTGAACGTTGCTTTCCACGACACTGGTGTCAGTGCGAAGTTTACGTCCGTGTGCTACGCCTTGCTCACGCGCCAGGCTCACCACCCGCTGATTAATTTGTTCGGTGACCTGCGGAGTCAACAACGCGAAGGTTCGGCTGAAGGTAGTGAAATCGGGCGTGACTTCGGCATCGAAGCGGGTGAACCGCCGATACACCAAGTTGCTGCGGAGTTCACGTTCCAGATCGCGGAAGCTCCAGCCCTTCAGGTGCTTCATGACACAACAGCGCAGCACGCGATCGGGAGGGATGCCGGGTCGCCCGGTGCGCGCTGAGGCGGGGGAACGTGCCGCCAGACATTGCTGGACCAAATCAACCAAAGCGGGATCCTCCAAGAGTTGATCGACGGGATCGAGCAAATCGTCTTTGAGCAGTGCAGCTTGCAGGGCCAAGGGGGAATAGAAGAGCCAGGGTTGGTGGGAGGTAGAGTTGATCACAACGTACTCGATTATATCGAGTAATATATACATTGTCAAGGGAAAAGATGAAATCACCGCACTTTTTCGCAGAAATTTGCTTGCAAAGATAAGCAAACCAGCAGATCTGCCACGCCGTTTCGTCAGCTGCCCGCGTCAATCAAGGGGTTAGGCTCTCTGTTTTGCAACAGCCTTTAGCTAAGCCGGATTAACCCCCCCAACGAGAACACTGGCCCATTCGGGGATGGCCCACAAGCCTGTACCCACCACGCCCTCCCTCCTGTATTTTTTGACAGTTACGTGATTGGAGCGAACGACCTACTCTGCTGCCGGGAAGATTTGCAGGAGTAACTGGAAACAGGGCGGGAAACACAGATATCACTCTAAAACGGCACTAATGACTGCACTTAGCCAAGGCATTGAACTGATCGTTCGGGGACTCGAGATTCTCGGTGTTGCGGTGATCGGTGTTGCTTTCTTCTACGCCACCGTCCGCGGGTTTGTGGATGTTAGGCAGCGGAGACCTGACGCCTATCAGCGCCTCAAAGTCTTTATTGGCAAGGGGTTACAACTGGGGCTGGAATTTCTAGTCGCCGCGGACATTGTCAGGACCGTTTCCATCGACCCAACCAGAGAAGGGATTATTTCGTTGGGTTTGTTGATTGGCGTTCGGACGATTCTGAGTTGGTCGATCACCGTGGAAATCGAAGGATGCTTGCCGTGGCAAGTCGCAAGAAGCGGAGGGGCCTGAGACATGCGAGACCTTGAAAGAATACTCGAAGATCTCTTTGCCCGGTTGGACGGGCCGCTCCACTTCCGGTTTGTCTTCCAGCCGTTGATGGCGATTATTTTCGCAGTCATCGACGGCGTCAAAGATGCCAGGACGGGAAAGCCTGCCTATTTTTGGGCGCTGGTCACAACGCCGGGCTATCGGAAAGAACTGTTGCATGAAGGTTGGAAGTCGGTCGGCAAGATTTTTATCCTCGCGATCATACTCGATGTCATTTACCAGATGAAAGTTCATTCGACGGTTTACGCGGGGGAACTACTCATCGTGGCCGTCGCCCTGGCCATCGTCCCGTATCTGCTTGTGCGCGGCCCGGTTAATCGACTCATTCGGCTGGTTCGCGCAAGAACTCACAAGGATGTAGATGTCGCAAAGGCGGGCGATGTTAGTCAACGGCCAGGGTAGATCACAGGACAGTCCGAAATCGCTCGACGGTAAACGGATTTGAAATTGGCAGGCCGAGCCTCGTCGCGTTCATAAAGCTAAAAGGTGATACGAAAATGCCCCCCATAACTGCTGAGTCTCTTCCGGGAAACGCGCCTCCAGGCTTTCACCTGCTCGCCAAGCCGAGCGGGTCCACCTGCAACATCGACTGCACTTATTGTTTCTTCTTGTCCAAGGAATCGCTGTATCCGAACGAAAAAAGCCGGATGTCTGAAGCCACCTTGGAGACCTACATTCGCCAACTGCTCGAGTCACACCGCACGCCCGAAGTAACCGTGGCGTGGCAGGGCGGCGAGCCGACGCTGATGAAGTTGGACTTCTTCAAGCGCTCTGTCGAGCTCGTTGAGAAGTACCGCCGGCCGGGCCAAGCCGTACAACACACGTTTCAGACCAATGGCATCCTTCTGGATGATGAATGGTGTGCGTTCTTCAAGGAGCACAATTTCCTGGTCGGCCTGAGCGTCGACGGTCCGCGCGAGTTACATGATACTTACCGAATCGATCGCAGCAAGCAAGGCACCTTCGACAAGGTAATGCGGGGATGGCGGTATCTGCGCCTGCATGACGTCGATTTCAACATACTTTGCACGGTAAACGCCGCCAATGAGAAACACGGCCGCGCCGTCTACCGCTTCTTCCGCGATGAGATGGAGGCAAAGTGGCTGCAGTTCATCCCCATCGTTGAGCGCGCCAGCGAGGAAACGATCGAAATCGCCAACTTGGGCTGGAGCGAGCAACCTAACCGCAAGCGCCTGCTCTACACGCAAGCCGGCAATTTGGTGACGAAGCGTTCAGTGGGCGGCGAGCAATATGGCCGCTTCCTCGTAGATATTTTTGAGGAGTGGGTTCGCCACGACGTAGGACAGATTTTTGTCCAGCTCTTCGACGTGACGCTCGAAGCGTATTTCGGACGCCACCGGTTGTGCATCCATGCTCCGACATGCGGTTACGGCCCGGCTCTGGAGTTCAACGGCGATCTTTACTCCTGCGATCACTTTGTTGAACCGCGATATCTGCTGGGAAATATTCACGAGACGCACATGCTCAAGCTCGTGGCGTCCGCACAGCAACGCAAGTTCGGGGATGACAAGCGGGATTCACTTACTGCGCAATGCCAGGCTTGCCCGGTTCGGCCGCTCTGCAACGGAGGGTGCCCCAAGGACCGGTTTGCCGTTTCGCGTGACGGCGAAGCTGGTCAGAACTACCTTTGTGCTGGCCTCGAGCTGTTCTTCACCCACACGATGCCCGCGATGAAAACGATGGCTAGACTTTTACAGAGCGGCCGCCCGCCTTCGGAAGTGATGGCATTGACGATTTCCGAGGACGCGGGTCGAGGCGCGTACGACCCGTGTCCCTGCGGAAACGGCCAGAAGTTCCGCTTCTGCCACGGCAACCGCTCGCCGCGCTCGCAATTCAGCGGTGTGAGCCCTGTGAAAGCGGCACGACAGGATGGGCCCACCGAAATTGCGCACTCCGAATTCCCGTCCCAGGCGTCGTCGGGCGACTCGCGTGGAGCAGCCAAATGACATCTCGATGGGACTTCTCGGGCACAAAATGATCTTTTTCAGGCAAGGGTCGGCAATCGAAACATAAAAATCAATTCAAGGAAAGGGACAAAACATGGCTTCAAAGCAACCAAATATTTTAATTCTGTGGGGCGATGACATCGGCATGTGGAACGTCAGCAAGTACAGCCACGGCATGATGGGCTACAAGACTCCTAACATCGACCGTATCGGGAACGAAGGCGTGACCTTCACTGACTGGTACGGGCAGCAGAGCTGTACAGCGGGCCGCGCCTCCTTCATCACCGGCCAGAACCCAGTTCGCACGGGCTTGACCAAGGTCGGCATGCCCGGGGCCACTGTCGGACTTCAACCGGAAGACCCGACAATTGCCGAACTGCTTAAGCCGCTTGGGTACGCGACAGGCCAATTCGGCAAGAACCACCTTGGCGATCGAAACGAATACCTACCGACCGTACACGGATTCGACGAGTTCTTCGGCAACCTCTACCACCTGAACGCGGAAGAAGAACCCGAGCTCCCTGGCTATCCCAAGGACCCGGCATTTCTGGGGCAGTTCGGACCACGCGGTGTGCTGCACTGCTTGGCATCGGACAAGGACGATCCGACTGTTGAGCCTCGGTGGGGACGTGTCGGTAAGCAAACGGTTAAGGACACCGGCCCACTAACCAAGAAACGCATGGAAACCGTCGACGAGGAGATCACTGCAGGGGCTATCGGATTTATCGAGAAGAACGTCAAGGCGGACAAGCCCTTTTTCCTCTGGTACAACTCGACGGCGATGCACTTCAGGACTCACCTTGCCGATAAGAACCGTGGAAAGACCGGGCTGGACGACGACTACAGTGATCGGATGGCCACCCACGACGAACAAATTGGCCTGATACTCAACAAACTCGACGAACTGGGTATCGCTGACAACACCTTCGTCATGTATTCCACGGACAATGGCCCCGAAAACGACACGTGGCCGGACGGCGGCAATACACCCTTTCGCAGCCAGAAGGACACATGTTGGGAGGGGGGCTGGCGCGTGCCATGTCTGGCCCGTTGGCCGGGCAAGATCAAGGCTGGCACGGTCCTGAACGGCATCGCCTCTCACATCGACATGTTTCCGACATTGCTGGCCATCGCTGGCGATCCGAACGTTACGGAGAAACTCGTCAACGGCTACACTGTTGGCGCCAAGAACTTCAAAGTCCACCTCGATGGAAACAACCTAGTACCTTACCTGACCGGCCAGATGAAAGAGAGCCCCAGAAGGGCCCTCTTCTATTTCAGTGATGACGGCGACGTAATGGCCGTGCGGCACAACGACTACAAGTTCGTCCTGGCGGAGCAACGTGCCACTTCGACCTATGTCTGGCAGGAACCTCTAGTGAAGCTACGACTGCCCTTGTTTTTCAACCTGCGACTCGACCCGTTCGAGCTGGCCCAGCATAACTCGAATGTTTATTGGGACTGGATCATTAACCACGTTTACATGTTGTACGAGATGCAGGCATTGGTGGCGGGACAAATCAAGGACTTTGCCTTGTTCCCGCCGCGCCAGAAGCCTGCCTCGTTCAACCTGGACGCCGTGCTTGCTCAGGTGCAGACCCATACGGGTGTCGCCAAGGCGAAAGCGGCGACCGCCAAGACGTAAACCTGTAATAACTGGTGGTGCAGGGGAGACTTCATCTGCATTCCGCCAAGCCATGCGCACAGATGTCCCCGGCGGACAGCACGTCTGCCGGGGGCCTGTGTTGCATGGAAGGCAAAAGTGGCGGGGTACCGACGGCAAGGCAACTGCAGGTACAGGTTCAAGAGAAATTTAATAATATAGCCCCTCTGATGTTTCAGCGAAGCTACAAATGGACTAGACATTGGGGTCTTCATTTATCTCGGCTAATTTTCAATGATTGCGCAAATGGAACAGGATCCGGCATTGCTCGCTGTCGCAGAGGCGGTCCGGGACTTCTACGATCAATATCCCTATCCTCGGCCGGTCGATAACCTCGAAAAATATCGGCGGCTCTGGCAAGACCCGCAAAGGCGCCGCGCCGATTATCATTTATTTTGGCCTACCCGTCTTTATAAGGAAGACCTATCCATCCTCGTTGCCGGCTGCGGGACATCCCAGGCGGCCAAGCACGCTGTGCGCTGGCCGGAGGCCCAGATTACCGGTATCGACGTTAGCGCCACGAGTCTGAGGTGCACCGAGGACCTAAAGCGGAAATACAGCCTGGACAACCTCCGTGTCTGCCAATTGCCCATTGAGCGGGTAAGCGAGTTGGGGACTACATTCGATCTTATTGTGTGCACAGGAGTCCTTCATCATCTCTCCGACCCTGATGAGGGGCTCCGAGCCCTGCGCGGCGTGCTCAAACCGGACGGGGCGATGCACCTGATGGTGTATGCCCCATACGGACGGACCGGCGTCTATATGCTCCAGGATTTTTGCAGGCGCGTTGGTATACGTGCGACCGACGCGGACATTTCGGACCTTATCGATGCGCTCAAAGCGCTGCCACACGGTCATCCATTGGAAAACTTGCTGCACGAGGCACCGGATTTTCGGCAAAAGGCAGCACTCGCCGATGCGCTTCTACACCCGCACGACCGCGCATATTCAGTGCCGCAACTATTCGATTTCCTCGAGAGGGGCGAACTGAAGTTTGGCCGGTGGATCAGGCAAGCACCCTACTCGCCGCAGTGCGGAGCAATCGCGCAAATCCCACAGGCCTCCCGGCTGGCGCAGCTTTCCTTCGCGGAGCAATTCGCTGCCGTCGAACTCTTCCGGGGAACGATGGTTCGTCACAGCGTAGTTGCCTTTAGGCGAGACAACCCGGGCGGGTCTAATGTCGTTAGTTTTGTGGGCGACACTTGGCGCAGCTACGTCCCTCTTCGGACGCCAGACACGATCTGCGTCAAGGAGCGGCTGCCCGCCGGGGCCGCGGCCGTTTTGATCAACCAGAACCACACCTACACGGATCTATTCATGCCAATAAACCAAGCAGAAAAGCGATTGTTTGATGCCATTGACGGCAATCGATCTATCGAAGACATCCTTGATAAATGGCATTCTGCTTCACAACGAACGTCCATAATTGAAACGGCGCGTATTTTTTTTGATCGACTTTGGCGGTATGACCAGGTGATTTTCGACGCATCCCGCTAGTGCGTAGGAGTTCCATGAATTGCGAAGCGGTGTGAGGTCCAGACGGTGTTTTCGAGACTTTTTCGCAGAAATGAGACAGAAATAGCTCGCCGTGAACGTGTCTCTGGAACGAATTGGAAAATTCAGGCGCGACGGGTTCAGCGCGAGGCCTACGTTTATTACTATGCCTTCAAAGATCCCCGTGTCCCCTGGTACGCAAAACTGATTGCGGCATGCAGTGCGGGCTATCTGTTTAGTCCCATTCAACTGATTCCAAGTTACATCCCTGTGATCGGGTTCCTGGATGACTTCTTCGTTCTTTTCGTGGGCGCGAAGTTACTTCAAAGAATGATCCCTCCGGAGGTGCTCACACAATGCCATCAGTTGGCCGATAAAGCCGAGATACAGAGAAAAGAAGAAATAAGATCGACCGCGGGCACTGTTGCCTTCGTCGCTATCGCTGCAGTTTGGCTGCTCGCCACGGTCGGCGCCAGCATACTGATGGTCAGATATTTCTCCGCCGAGAAGGCCACAGCAAAATAGTCTTGGGAACGTGCCACGAGGCACTGTTCGTTGATGCCTGCCAGAACATGTCTTTTCCGGACGTCTTAGACCCACGCACTCGAGGCGGGCGAAGGTAAGCCACGAACCCCCATCGTGAGGAACACGCCTTAATCGTTCCTATTCGTAAAGAAACCTTTCTTTACCAGAGCAGCCTGAACATGACTGGAGCGGCGATAACGATCGCAGATCAAACGCAACTAAACGGACTCGGCCACTCAGCATCGTAACTCACTGTCACTTTTGACAGGTTCTTCGCGCATATTTTGCGAACAGCATCGGTGGGGCTGAGAAGCTGCGCCAAACGCTGAGTTCCATAGTCCTGATGTCCAGCCGGCGCAAAAGCGCCACTTTCTACTGGAAGGACGCTCGGGAAATGAACTGCCCACACCACCTTTTCCTTGTGAAAGACAATTCAGGCGATAGTTGGAATCCAGTGCGTTGGGGCAGTTTTTCCGGGAGGTAGAGCTTTTGCAATTGCGGCTCGTGGTGCAAAGTGCCGGAATTCCCGGCCGAGAGAAATCGTAAATGGCCGACCTGAGGTTATGTGGAGTTGTGGCTTCATCATTTCTTGCGGTTCTCTTGCTGGGCGGATCAGTCCTTGCTCAAGAGAAGCCGGCCAAGCGAAAAGACATCATCATCATGAACAACGGCGACCATTTCACCGGACAAATAAAGCGGTTGCAAAACGGTTTGTTGTACGTGGAGACGGACTACGCGTCAGGTAATATCGCGCTGGATTGGGTTCAGGTGAAATCGGTCGAAAGTACAGCCACCTACCGAATTGTTCTGAACAGCGGGCAAAGGCTGGAAGGAAAGATTGAAAAGGCTTCTGGTGAAAAAGCCAACACGGAAGACTTTTTGATTCGCGAAGCGACCGAAGAACTGCAGGTCCCCTCGGCGGTCATTGTGAGCATTGAGACAAAAAAGCCCACGTTCTGGCGGCAATTGCAGGGGAGCATCGACGCCGGCTACAGCTTTGCCAGCGGCAGCAGTCAGTCGACACTGAACGCGGATACCAACGCGTCCTACTCAACTCCCGGATGGGAGGTCGCGACCTCTTTCGATTCCACATTTAGCGGACAGTCGGGAGCGTCCAGCACAAATCGCGAAGACGTGCAGGCAACGTTTACCAAGTTCTTAAATCGAAATTCCTTTGTCGCCGGTCTGTCTGACTTTCTCCACAGCAGCCGACAAGATCTGAACCTGCGAACTACGCTTGGCGGCGGTTATGGACGCTACTTTAAACGTACGACCAACAGCAACCTCGCCTGGCTGGGCGGAATTGTGTACATTCATGAGTCCTTCGACACCACTGCCGGTCAACCATCGGGCCAGAGTATGGAGGCTGTGGCGGGACTACAGTATAACTATGTCCGATTCAACTTCGGTGAGTTCGATTCTCAATTGCGGATATTTCCTGGATTAACGGACGCCGGCCGCCTTCGATTGACCACAAATAATTCCGTCACAATCAAACTAAGAAATAATTTTCATCTCGCGTTCACTTTTTGGGACAATTTCGATAGCAGACCGCCGGCCACTGCGAGAAAGAACGAGCTCGGCATAAGTTCGGGAGTCGGGTGGTCCTTCTAGGCGGCACCCCTGTCCGGAAGACGGCTGTCACATTCTCGAAAGCAGCCGCACCGCAACGCAACCGGTTCGCGCTTGAATCGAGTCTGTGCGCGGCTACTGGTCGATGACTTTTTCTTTTTCCAAACCTTTAATGACAACCTCAACCAACCCCTTGATTACCTTCATGGGTGAACTGCCATCAAAAGTATTGGTGGTCCCGGTCCAAACAAGCTCTCCGTCGGGTTTTGCAGTGGAATAAAAATTCGTCTCTACTTGCGCGAGTTTTACTTTCTCCATATACCCGGGAGAATAGACCAGGGGAGATACTGCTCCGTAGTAAGCGGCCAGGCTCCCGTAGTAAGGATACGGATTGTAGACTTGGCCGGGCACATAAGTGGTCTTGTCGACGGCTTTGGTTAACCGCGCGACTATGATTGCGTCGAACTTCTGTTCTTTGATCACGGCCTTTAGATCATTCATGTTGATAGGCGTTACGTTCGGACGCGGCAGGAAAACATAACTCTGCGTAGCCTGAATTCCGGGCCTAGCAATTGCGGTGACCAGCTCATCCTCAAATTCCGCACGGTTTTCCGCTTTGCCATTAAGCGCCAGCACGAGAATATTCGTAAAGTGTCCCTCCGAATAGTTCGGATTCTTCCAACTTAGAAGCAATTTAGGGGAACTGGCCGCCAGGGCCAACGGAATTGCGAGGAAAGCCACGAGCAATACAGACTGTTTTCTCAAGAAAGCTCCTCACTCCTAAACTAGCTGAATGCCCGCGGTGGGAGCACCAGTTCTTCAATCAGCAATCGCGGAGTTCCATCCTCGGATGTCCGCACGTCTACGCGGTCCTGTTTCGGGACCTCTTCGCACCTTGCTGGGCCGAAACTACTTTAGTGTTGTCACGATAGGCAGGGATCATCTCGCCCGTTGAACTTACATTGGCTAAAACATGCCGCATATTGTCAAAACTGACAGACTCTCGGCCGGGATGTTCTGAGCGGGTAGCTGTAGTCGCCGGCACCGGCATAGGCATCTGCATCATTATTTATATCGTGGCGGTGAAGTCCAGAAGCGTATATGATTCGCACCGCCTCATTGGGTTAGGACGCCTCCTCTCAAGTTCACTCGACGTCCGTATCCCAGAACGAGGGTCGAAATGCAAGCAAGCCCGACCCGATTCGCTCCGCACTCTCTCGCTTTCCGTTGTGAGACAGTCCTCGTGGCTTGCATATTTGGCAGGTGCTTTATGATGGGTCTTACATTCACGGACGTTAAAAGATTTCTGCCCGTCGTCGTTGAGTATAGACGCCTGGAACCGTTAGTAGAGTAGAGGTGCGTGTGAATTCAGTCCCAAATCGCCTATCGTGGAGCAAAGGGAAACTGGATTCCCCTTTATATACATCTGCACTCGGGTTCCTGGTCGTTGCCGTCTGCTACCTGGCTGCAAAGCTAGGTGGGGCCTTGATCATACAAGTCCCCCAAACGGTGTGGCCTCTTTGGCCTGGTTGCGCGGCTTTAGTCGCGATTCTGCTGCTTCTTCCACGAAAGATCTGGCCGGTTCTGCTTCCTGCGGGCCTGGCGGGTTTTGTTTTCTATGACTTGCAGGTTGGAGTTCCAATCTCTTCGATTTCATGGCTCATTCTGGCCGACATCTGCGAAATCCTAGTTGCTGCTTGGGGTGTTAGTTACTCCCTGAGAGGCGTGCCACGTTTGAACAGTCTCAAGGCCCTGGCTAAGTACCTATTCTTTACGGCGTTTCTCGCCTCTCTCATCGTGTCTTCCATCGGCATTCTTGGCATGAACGGCGACAGATGGCTCGATTGGAGGTTTAGCCTTCTATCGGAAGCATTGGCGTTCCTCACCGTGACTCCAGCGATTCTCGGCCTGTTTGGCCAAGACCGACGGGTGTTACGGGCTTCTCGAACCCGTTATTTGGAAGGGGCCATATTAGCGTCTGCGCTCATCCCATTGTGCTATCTCATGTTCGTTTCTCGCGGGATGGATAACTCGCCGGCCTTACTCTACTCTCTCGTCCCATTTCTGATCTGGGCGGCCTTGCGTTTTGGATCCACAGGCGTCGGCTGCTCGGCAACCATTGTTGCCCTTCTCTCCATCTGGGGTGCCGTCCACGGGCGTGGTCCTTTCGCCATCGCGAATCCCATCCACCGCGTCTTGTTCCTGCAGCTGTTCCTATTTTTCACTTCACTGCCTTTCATGGTTCTGGCGGTCCTGGTTGAAGAGCGCAAGCAGGCCCAAAGCGAACTCGCCGATAGCGAAGAACGTTTGCGTTTGGCTATGGACTCCGGAAAAGCCGTGGGATGGGAGTGGGACCTTAAGACCGGACGCGATTCTTGGTTTGGCGATCTGGAGTCGATGTTTGGAATCTCATCCGAGCGATTTGTTGGGCGCACAGAAGATTTTTTCCGATACGTACATCCTGAGGACCGACAGCGCGTCTCCGAGACCGTGGCTGATGCAAGGGGGAGTCATCTGCCTTACTCGGCGGAATTCCGTGTCGTTTGGCCCGACGGGAGTACACGCTGGATCGCCGCGATGGGACGATTTTATTATTCATCGAAAGGCGAGCCCGAGCGCATGCTGGGCATGGCGCACGGTATCACGGAGCTCAAGCTGGCACTGCAAGCCTTGCAGGAGAGCGAAGCAGCTCTCACGGAAGCGCAGCGCCTGGCGAACGTCGGTAGCTGGCAATGGGACCCAAAAACGGACACGGTCACCTGGTCAGAACAGCTCTATCGCATCGCAGGTCTGGATCACGCCCTGTCGGCCGTCAATTACAAGGACCACGAAACACTTTATACGTCTGAAAGCTGGCTCCGCCTGCGGAGCGCTGTAGAGGAAGCGCTGCGCTCGGGAACCCCATACCAATTGGATCTTGAGATGACGTGCGCCGATGGCTCAAGAAAATGGGTCATCGCCAAGGGCGAAGTGCGGCGCGACGGCGCCGGTCACATTGTCCAACTTCGGGGTACGATTGATGACGTTACGGATCGCAGGCGGGCCGAGGAGGAGCTTCGCAAAAGCGAAGAGCGGTTACGACTTGCAATCCAGGCTGGAAAGATGTTCGCGTGTGACTGGGACGCGGCCGCGGATATGTTCGCCCACTCATTAGAAAGCGCCAGGATTCTCGGAATCGAACAGCTTACGCCTCTTACCCGCCACCAAATGCTAGGCTTCGTCCACCCAGAGGATCGAAGACTGTTCACTGAAGCGGCCACCAAACTCAGCCCGGAAAATCCAGAACTTTGGATGAGCCATCGCATGGTCCGTTCCGATGGCACTGTGATCTGGGTAGAGAGAAACAGCCGAGCGCACTTCGACAACCAGGGCAATCTGCTGAGGATCGCAGGTATGGTCGCGGATATAACCGAGCGAAAAAGGGCGGAAGAGGCCCTGCGCAAGTCCGAGGAGAAATTTTCGAAGGCCTTCCACCAAAGTCCCTTGGTGCTTGCTATAACGAGGGCCAGCGATCGTCGCTTCATCGAAGTGAACGAAACCTTTGAACGCATGTCCGGCTGGCGCCGTGAAGAGGTCATCGGGCGCACCGCCACCGACATTGGCCTGTGGATGGATTTGGCGGAGTCAGCGGAACTCTCACGACGAGTTCAAGCCGAGGGCTCTGTTCCTCGATTGGAACGCCCTTTTCGCATGCGAGACGGCAGTATCCGCACCGTTCTAGTCGGCGCTGAACTGATCGAGCTGGACAGCGAGCCGTGCATCCTCGCCGTCGCTAGCGACATTACCGACCGCAAACTCGCGGAAGAAGCTCTGCGTGAGAGCGAAGCACGTTTCCGCTTGGTCGCCAATACTGCGCCAGTGATGATCTGGATGGCTGATACGGATAAACTTTGCACTTACTTCAATACTCCGTGGCTGGAATTCACTGGGAGATCCCTCGAGTCTGAGCTTGGAAACGGCTGGGCGGAAGGAGTCCACCCGGATGACTTCAAGACTTGTATGGAAACCTACATAAAGGCGTTCGATCGCCGGGAGAAGTTCAGCATGGAGTATCGGCTCCGTCGAAATGATGGCGAATATCGCTGGGTTCTCGACCATGGAGTCGCGAGATTTCATCAGGATGGTTCATTTGCAGGTTACATTGGAACGGGTATCGATGTTACGGATCGCAAATTGGGAGAAGCCGCGCTCACAAACGTGAGCCGTCGGTTGATCGAGGCGCAGGAACAGGAACGCTCGCGGATCGCTAGAGAGCTTCACGACGATATCGGTCAGCGCCTCGCGATGTTAACAATCGAGTTGGACCAGCTCAAGCAAAGGTATTCCGATTTGCCTGCCGGACTACTCTACTATGTTGGCCAACTTAGAGAACACAGCTCCGCCATCGCGACCGATATCCAATCCTTGTCGCACGAATTGCACTCTTCAAAACTTGAATATCTGGGAGTAGCGAGTGCCATGCGAGCATTTTGCAAGGATTTCGGTGACCAGCAGGATGTCGAAGTTCTGTTTGATAGTGATGAGGTCCCACGCACTCTCTCACCGGACATTTCACTGTGCCTCTTTCGCATCCTGCAGGAAGCTTTGCAAAATGCGTTGAAACACAGCGGCGCACGGCGCTTCGAAGTGGGGCTGCGCTACACCTCGGATGTCATCCAGCTCTCTGTCTGCGATTCGGGATCCGGTTTTGACGCCGCCCAGGCAAAAACCTCGTCCGGTCTCGGCCTTGTCAGTATGGCCGAGCGGCTCAAGCTAGTGAATGGAAAACTCTCCATCGAATCGCAGCCCAAGCGCGGTACCGCGATTCATGCCACGGTGTCTCTTAGCAAGGTTACACGGGCTTCCGCCTAAAAACATGCCAGCACTTTGCCAGGACTTTGGTTCGTTCCGTTTTTGGCAGTCAGATTACTCGACTTTCAACGCCCTCTGTCCGTTCTGACAGTCCCACGCTTGAGAGTGGTTCTCTACGCTCCGGCGAGTTCTCAAAACCGGGATTTGTGGCTGGAAATGGGAAGAGGGTCTGTGTCATGTAAAAATGTGGTTCGGATCATCAGGCGGGGTTCGGCGCAGAGATCAACCTGCATTTTCCCGGACACACAGACACGGGCAACCAGGCCATGTTGCTATTCCCGAAGCTCTTGGTCTGCCTAGCCTGCGGATATACCGAATTCGTCTTTTCGGAGACGGACTTGCCCCTCCTTTCGATGCGTGCCAGAAGATAGGGGTCGAGTCTTCTACGTTGTCTTTCCATCCGCATGGACCGATGAATGTTCTGCGCAGATTCTTGAGAAAGTATAATTGCTTTCTGCACCATTCCCATTATTGGCTGGATAACCGCAAAGGATTCTTACGCCGTATCTTCTTGCTACCATGTCCCAGAGTTGCTCGAGCCGAATCGCCGTCTCCGCCTGACCCTGTGCCAATAATTCAGGTGCACATTCTCCACAAGCAGAAACGCGACGGGAGTCCCCATTTACGGCTTTGGCCGCCGTACGAATGAGATCGAGGGCGACTCTTGCAAAGCGAACCTCGTCAAGCACCCTGTCGACCATGAACGTCGCGAGCGTCTCCTGGACACTCAAAGAGATGTACCGGCCTTCTGCTTCGGCGGCCGCAGCGTCTACTCCTTGTGCCTGCAACATCTCACGAAGGCCAGCACGATGGGGGTCCGTCGCTATAACGATTGCCGCATTTCCGTCCGCTAGTCGCTCTCTAATGAAACGGCTGAAGCTTTCCAGAAAGCTCGCATCATTAGCATAGAAAAGAATCTCATGGCGGCGATCGGCCTCTGCCTCTCGCGAACGGAACTCTGCATCGGATGGGGCGGCTTTGGCAGCTTGCGAGCCAGCATGAGCGACTCCCGAATCAGGATCTGTCACTTTTCCACTCACAAACTGTCTGCCCTGCAGGACGGCTTCCACGGCCGGCATCAGATCGCTACCTGCGTGTGATTTAAAAACGTAGCCCTTTGCACCGAGGAGGAGCGCTTCTTGCATCACTTCGTCAGCGGATTCTTGAGTGAGGAAGATGATCTTCGCAGTGGGAATCAGTTCGATGATTAGCCGGGCCGCTTCGATTCCATTCAATGTGGGCAGACCAATATCGAGCAGAATCAAATCCGGCTTAAGCTTTTCGGCTGCGTGTACTGCAGCTAAACCATCCGACACTTCGCCGATGACTTCCAATTCCGGCCTTTGCCTTAGCGCCGAAGAGACGAAAGACCGAAATGGTTCGAAATCATCCACTATCAGAACGCGAGTGCGCGGCGTGGCTGGTGTGCTCCATTTCTGCGGGGCTCACGATAAAACGCGGGAAGCAAGCGAGAGCACACTAATCCAAGTTTGTTCGTGGGCGCAAGTCATTAATTGCCTCACTCAACCGTCAACTCTGCTGTAGTCCCTCTCTGCCCCCGATACTCGGATTGCGGCCTTAACACCCATCAGAGCGCAATCTTCGGAGTTTTTCTTGCGGTGAACACTGGCTGAAGAGTTTTCGTTCAAAGATCTGATGTCAAGGCTGCCGCGCCGAGAGTACAGCCTGATTCCTTTTTTCATTTTCCTTGGGCTTGGTACGGTACACCATGGCCCCCGTGTCAAGATGCTCGGCGCTCGCCGGCAAGGCGATTCAGCCTCGGCATAGTATCCTCGCGCCGAGCCGACATCAGCGACCTTGATGAGTCCATCTGCCACATCATGGCGCTCCTCACCTAGCGACTTTTCCTTAATTGAGAGTACGTCAGCAAATAACACACCGGCCTCATCATATTTGCCCTGATCGAACTACAGCACACCCAGGGCTTGCAGCGTCCGCGCATATTTCAAAGACTGCCTTGGGGATGCCTGTCCCCGTACTCTCATACCTCGTTCGTAGAGTGACTCGGCTTCGACACGATTGTGGCGCAGGTAGTCCAGCACGCCTAGCTGGCTGAGAATGGAGGCCACTCCCCCGTTATCCGGCCCAAGATATTTTCCACGGATCGCAAGGGCTCGACGCAGGAGAGCTTCAGCAGCCAAGTATTGACCTCGACGCCCTTTCGGTCAGGAGTTGGCCTGTTTCCGCGGAGTTTAGGAACTCATAATACGGAACGCGCCGCACCTTCTGATCAAGATTCGCGGCGTTCAACGCTAATAGCCCTCCATCACGTATTTAACAAACTCCGGATTGTCGTGAAAAAAGACGGGGAATGCTCCTTCTGAGAAATAAATCCAGGCGTGTATGTCCCACTTCTCACTGTCATCATCGAATCCCCGTTCCCATAAAATTGCATGGAAAGCTTCGTGCTGGAGCGCCTCAACGTTCTTAAAACGATCGCTGCTCTGCGCGATCGAGATTGTTTTTCTCGAATAGTCGGTCACTCCTTCGCCCTGCAATTCTCCATATCTTGCGGTTGGTTCATGGAAAGAGATCGCATACGTCACGCAGGGTCGATCTTTGAGGCCACAAATAAGGATAGTGGTCGGCGGAGATGCATACGTCTTTTGCGAGCGCGCAGGCGTCCACGCCTTCAGGAAGATGCCGCTAAGAACGGCGAAAGCTAGCGTGATGAAATAAAAACGCTTCATGTGAGTCAAACAGAGCAGGACTGCCAACCCAGAGGCTAGATATCCTGAAGCTCCATTGAAACTGTCAGTTTTGACAATTTGCCGCTCGCGAGGAGTAAACCCTTGTCTTTCACGGCCGAGTTGCGTGCAGCAGCCTGTTACTTTTGACAGTAGGAGCCATTCCCTCTTGATGACAGGCTGGATGAGATCATTAGTTGTTACGATTGACTGCCGTTTCTTGGAGGGATTTCATGCGTTCAACTCTTCTATGCCTCTTAGCGCTCGGTGTGCTACCAGTAGCCAGCCAAGCGCAGGAAGCACAGGCTCCCGTTTTCACGATTTCTCAGGAAGATAGCGCCGTCACGTTTTTCGTTAAAGCATCGGTAGCGATCAAGGGCACTTTCAAAGCATGGGACGCCGCTCTCACATTTACATCTCCGGAGCTGTCGACCGCCGTTCTGGACATTAAGATTCAGGCGGACAGTGTGAGTACCGGAAGCGGCATGAAGGATGGCAAGCTGAAGAGCAAAGACTTCTTCGACGCCAAGCAGAACCCGCTGATCACGTTTCACTCGACGAAGTTCGCTCAGACCGGGCCGGACACGGTCGAAGTGGATGGCGACTTTACCATCCGCGGAGTGACCAAACCCGAGAAGTTGGTGTTTAAGGTTAGCAGGGCGGCATCCGGCGAAGGAGGAGAGGTCAATGGGATAATGGCCTTCGATCGCAAGGACTACGGAATGAACAAAGGCATTCCATTCGTCACGATCGCCGACCGCATCGAGGTGACTGTCCATCTCAAGGCCAAGCGCGTCAGCGGACCTCCGGTTGACCTGAAGGAGGCGGCAGCCAGTAGTAGCCTGACCCCGTCCTATGTACCCGTTCTTTCGAGAGTTGGTTTGCGGGTTGATGGCCCCGCATATTAGATCGAGCGAGGGAGTGGATAGGCCCAAGTTTTGCAGAGCCAGCAGCGGGGACGGGCTAGGCCTGCCCTTATTGGTGAACTCGCTGGGTGGTACATTTCCGAGAGTTGACAATCCTGCTGAGTAGTACCGTTTGGCGGTGATACGGATTCACAGGTGGCCTCTACTGCGGCCCCTCCAGCGGGCTAAGCTTAACGATAACTTGCGAATTAACGAGAATCCCGGAGTTGCTGCGTAGTGGCGCAAATCGGAACGCGGGGTGCTTCCACTTTCTCCCGGCAACTCGATACAAGTCAGCCATCATCATGGGCACTCCCCCACCAGAATTCTTCAAACACCCATGGCACAAATCATGAGTCGCGAAGGCAGACTGGAATGTCGCGGGGCCCTCGGCTACTACCGACCATAGCCTCGCTTGGGGTGGTGCTATGTCATGCAAATTATGCGCTTCTGATAACCAGCGAAGGTTTAGCTCTGAGATCGCCGTCCATTTTTCCGGACTAACGAATTTGGACAAACTCCCGGTCTTTGTGTTCCCAAAGCTTCTGGTCTGCATGGACTGTGGTTTTACGGAATTTGCTATTCCAGAATCTGAATTGTGCCTCCTTGGAAAGGAGGCTAGGCAACGCGTGGCCGCTACATCCCGGACACCACTGGGGGACACCGGCCTATCGGAGTTTGTCGTCGGATTGCCGTTCAGTACCGCTGAAATCAAAACCAGCGAATATGCTGCTGACAAACCGCTTGCCCTGAAGAACGGCTTCTACCGCCAGTAGCAAATCGTTTGCACCGTCCGATTTGACTACATAGCCATGCCCGCCCTCGCTGAGGGCTGCTGCTACCACCTCCGGGGAGCGGTTTTCACTCAAGAAAAGAATTTTGGACTCTGGAGCAACCTCGCGTATGGAAGCAACGGCTTCAATTCCATTCAACTTTGGAAGGCCAATGTCCAGCATGATCAAGTCCGGCTGAAGTTCCTCTGCTTTTTGGACGGCCGCTAATCCGTCCGACACCTCGCAGATGATCTGCCAGTCAGGGTTCTTGCTTAGCAGGGAAGCGACGAGATTACGCCAAGGTTCGAAGTCATCTACGAGAAGAATCCTGACGCTGCGCGTCATCTGTCTCTTTTCATAGCGTGTCGCGAGTGAACGTCGAAAAGCCGCAGGAATCATATCGTGTGAAGGCCTGCTATGCCACTTTTTCATCCGCCGCCTAGATGATTCTTCTTTTTGACTCCCAGCCCGTCAAGCGTCACTTCTACCAGTTGCCTTTTGAGACATTTCCTCATATAAATGACCTTTCCTGGAGAGTCCCGCCCGCCGCCCGGATGGCGCCACAGGCACGGTTCGTTGACAAAACCCGAATTCCCGTCCGCCGATATGCAGTTCACGCGTTCTGATCAACCTCTAAGTCTTTCCAAGTTGAAGGGTCTGAACGATGGCGAGCTGATGGCGTATTTAAGCGCTGGTTGCAACGACGCTCTTGCTGTTTTGTTCGACCGCTACCACCGCCTTGTACTGAGTATTGCTCTTAAAATCGTCCGCGATCCAGGCGAGGCGGAAGACGTCATGCAGAACGTCTTCCTGGAAATTTTCCGGTCGGTGGCACAATTCGACCCCGCCAAAGGCACGACTAAGGTGTGGATTCTTCAGTATGCCTATCATCGCGCTATCAACCGCAGGCAACACCTGTATGCCAGGAATTTCTACAACCAGGCGAATGTGGAAGGGGTCGAGGCTCGCTTGCCTGAAACTGCCTCCACCCTGGGCCGGTTTACACAGCATGAGTCGAGGCTTCTCGTTCGGCAGGGGCTGGCAACACTGAGCGGGCCCCAAAAACAGGTCGTTGAACTGGCCAGTTATAACGGGCTGTCGATGCGGGAAATCGCCGACAAGATGGGCGACTCTCTATCGAATGTACGTCACCATTACTATCGGGGGTTGCAGAAACTGCGTTCCTTCGTCGGAAACAGGCCGGAGGTGAAGAAGACAGCAGGCCGCGATGAGTGATCATTCCCATTACGAAGAATTGGCCGCTCTGTTAGCAGGCGGATTCCTATTGGACGAGGAACTCGTGGAGCTCCGCGAACACGCAAAGGATTGCGTTGAATGCAAGAGGGCCCAGGAGGAGTTTGGTGGACTCGTTCGCTCCGGACTGCCGCTAACGTTGAGTCCAATTCGTGAATTCGTAGATAAGGTAAAGGCCCGGTCCGATAACGGCCTGCGCGCACGATTCCTTCAACGCGCTAGGCGCGAAGGCATCGTGTTCTCCCCCGGCGTCGAATGGTCAGCCTGGCAAGACGGCTGGCGATTTGGCCTCCCCATTGCAGCCGCGACGGCTTTGGCCATCGCGATCGTCGCGCTGGCTTTCTTTTGGACTTACCGGCGCCCCGCCTGGCGGGTACCCTTGCAGACGCAGCAGCAGGTCGAACAGCTTAAACGAGAGAACGCCGCGCTTACCGCAAGCCTCTCTAAGCTAAACGAGTCGCTCACGGCGAGCCAGCTCGAAGTTCAAAATCTGCGCACTGAACTGGGAAACGCTGCCAAGACGGTCGAGAACCTTCGCCGCAACGGTGACCAGGCACGAGGAGACGCAGAACGGTCCTCCAGCCAGAACGTGCAATTGCAAGACGAAGCACGCAACCAGGAGAAACTGCTGGCTGACGCGAGAGACGAGGCGGCTCGTATCAATCAATTGCGCGTAAACGACCAAGCCTCCCTGGCCGAGCAACTCAATCGCATAACGGAACTCTCAAACAGGCTGCGGATCGCGAGTGCCACCCTGGATATGGAACGGCAACTCGCGGCGGCGGGTAAGGATGTCCGGGAGCTAATGCTGTCCCGCGAGCTGCATGTCATCGATGTTCATGACACGGACCCGAATGGAAATCCCAGCAAACCCTTTGGACGCGTTTTTCTGACCGAAGGCAAATCCCTCACCTTTTATGCCTTTGATCTAAATGAAGACGCCGCATTAAGTGCGAAACGTGGTTTCCAAGTCTGGGCAGTGCCAGAAACGAGCAAGAACTCCTCTCGCAGCTTGGGCTTCCTGCGCGTGGATGCCAAAGCACAGGGGCGCTGGGTGTTGAAGGTGGACAACCCTGAGCTTGTGAAGGAAATCAGCTCCGTTTTTGTCACAGTCGAGCCCGCAGCCGGCGCCAAACAGCCCGGCGGACAGAAGATGCTCTACGCCTACTTGGGCGAGGCCGATCACCCGTAATGTATGGGCCTCCCCCTGGGGTTTTGCGTAAACATTCATTCTAAAGATAGATAAAGTCATTTGTTTTCATACTCTTGCGTAAGTGTTGATTCCAAATAGCTTAAAGATTGCACCAAAACTGTGCACTTATGCGTTTAGAGCTTGCCCGGTCGGACTAATGCGGTCTGCTAATCTGGGTGCAATTGTGGGCGGGTAGTGTTTCATTCGCCGGGAAGAACACAGGGGCTAAAATCCGGGCTAGAAAAAGCAAAACGCCAGCTGACTGCTGGCGCTCAGACGGCACGCAATATTTCCCGAAAACAGAATAAATAATGTTGGTGCTTCAGTCAATAGAGAAATTAACGCAAAACGAGCAGCTGTTGAAGCTGGGGTTCGATTCCAGATTCCGCAGCATTAAAGCATTTCATTTCAAATCAGGACAGTACCTCTCAACTTTCCTGCTTGAATCACGTCACCCATAAGAATACCCTTCTCAGTACTTTGAAGACGGAACGGAACTAGCTGCCTGGTGCGAGCACTAGCCTGAACCCCCATGCGACCGCATGAGCTAACAATGGAGAAGCGACAGTTCAGTTGCAGCGGCGTCAAACGCACAGCTGTGTTAGGACGCAGTGAAATATATCTATTATTGCCACATTGTCACAATAGAAGATGGACGGTCCGCACGGAGCAAACTCCCACACTTTTCGCCCGTTTCGCCTGCAATTAACCCTTAAGGAATGACGAAGAAATCGACCGTTATGTAGCCAAGGGCCAACGTGGGCACGCGAGCAACTGCACCCCCGTAGATTGAGATTGACAGGGGAAACTATAACAAGATATAGTGGCCTTGTGAATTTCAGTGCACTAAAGAAGATAACAGGATTCGCCCGCTCTTTCCTCATCCCCTCCAATCCCACGCACCGCCAATACGAAGCCCTCCGCGCCTTCTTTGTCGATCACCTGCCCGCCCAGGAGGCCGCCAAACGCTTCGGCTACACCTACGGCAGCTTCCGCATCCTCTGCCATGAATTCCGCCAGAATCCGCAACGACTGTTCTTCCAAAGCCCTCCCAAAGGCCCGCGCCACGCCCCCAAACGCGACCCCGTTCGAGAGCGCATCATCGCCCTGCGCAAACAAAACTATTCCCTCCAGGACATCCACCGAGCATTGGAGGAATCCGGACACCCGCTCAGTACCACCGCCATTTGGCACACCCTGACCGAGGAAGGATTTGCCCGCCTGCCGCGACGCGCCGACGAGGAACGGCCCTCCGCACTACGCCCCACCACCGCTGACGTGGCCGATATCCGCCAATTGGATCTGTCTCCCAGATCCTTACGCACCCGGTTTGGCGGATTGTTTCTCTTCCTGCCCTTTCTGGCTCAGATTCCCCTCGGAAAACTGCTCAGCGAAACAGACTTCCCCGGCTCGCGCATGATTCCGGCCGACGCGGCCATGCGCTCCTTGTTGGGCCTGAAGTTATTTGGCAGTGCGCGACACAGTCACGTAATGAGTTCGGTTTTCGACGAGGGGCTGGCCCTGTTCGCCGGTTTGAATGTGATCCCCAAACGCTCTTTTCTGACCGAATACAGCTGCCGGATTCCTCCCTCCTGCTATCCCGCTTTCATGAAGCAATGGTTTGTGGCCATGAACCGGCTGGGTATCGATCGCGGCGTTTCCTTTGATCTGGATTTCCACACCATTCCCTATCACGGAGACGATGCCCTGGTCGAAAAACACTATGTATCCAAGCGCAGCCGCAAGCAGAAGGGGATTCTGGCCTTCCTGGCCCAGGACGCCGCAACGCGCGTCTTTTGCTATGCCAATGGCAGTGTTCGCAAGCAGGATCAGGACGATGAAATCTTACGCTTCGCCGAGTTCTGGAAGGAACGCACTGGAAAATGGCCCCAGGAATTGATTTTTGATTCCCGACTCACCACCCATGCCAATCTCCATCGCCTCAACCAACGGGGCATCGGTTTCATAACCCTGCGCCGGCGCTCCTACAACATGCTGCAAGAAGTCTATCGACTCCCCCTCTCGGCCTGGCGTCGCATTGAATTGCGCAGCGTGTCGCGCGAATACCGCACGCCCCGCATCTTGGACCAAACCATCACCCTCAGCGACTATACCGGGCCTCTGCGCCAAATCATCGCGGCGGACCTCGGACATGAGGAACCCACCTTCTTGCTCACCAACCAGCTCCGTCGGTCCGCCCCGGAATTGCTGGCCCGTTACGCGCAACGTATGATCATCGAAAATGGGATCTCCGATGGCATTGACTTCTTCCATATGGATGCCCTCTCTTCGGCCGTGGCCATGAAGGTCGACTGCGATCTGCAACTCACGCTGATGGCCAGCAGTC
This sequence comes from uncultured Acidobacteriota bacterium, assembly GCA_963767755.1. GTDB lineage: Bacteria > Acidobacteriota > Terriglobia > Acidiferrales > UBA7541 > Acidiferrum. The sequence goes on from CAVYFO010000032.1 coordinate 85,168, forward strand.
TCTACCGGCTCTTGGCCTTAAAGGTTCAAAACGGGTATCGGCAGGCCCGCTCGCGTCATCTTTTTCGAGATTTCGTGGATGCCACAGCCCTGGTCACCATCGAAGAATCGGACATTGAGGTTCGCTTCCAGAAGCGTGCTCACAATCCCCTGTTGATGGCGGCTGGATTCGATCGCATGAATCAGCGCATCGCCTGGCTCGGGGGCAAACGTCTTCATTTGGTCTTCGGATAGAGCTCCGTGGTGTTAACTCAAACGGCTAACATGGGATTTCAGGCTAGGGAGATTGATCGATGAAGTCCCTTGTACTCGTTGTGCTGCTTCTTCTGTTCGCGGTGGCGGCCAGCGCACAAACAGAAAGTGCCCGGATTTCCGGCAGGGTAACGGACCTGACAGGCGCCGTCATCGTCGGCGCTCAGTGCAAAATCACCAGCCTTGAAACAGGTGTCTCCGTTACCACCACAACCAACGAGTACGGGATCTACGTGCTGCCCGACCTGCATCCCGCTACCTATAGCCTGACTATCCAAAAGGAAGGGTTTCGTACCGTCGTCCAACCCTCCCTCCAACTGTACGTCCAGGATGCGCTGAACGAGAACTTCACGCTGGCAATCGGTCCCGCGTCAGAAAGCATAACCGTTCTAAGCGACACATTCGGGGTACGAACCGACTCGGCGGCGGTCAGTACCCTGGTGGACCAGCAGTTCGTTGAGAACATGCCGCTGAATGGGCGCAGCTTCCAGCCGCTGATCGCGCTGGCGCCGGGCATAGTGTTCACATCGCAAAATCTCGGAGAAGGGCAGTTCAGCGCGAATGGGCAGCGCAGCGACGCGAACTATTTCACGGTGGATGGAGTGAGTGCCAATTTTGGCGTAAACATCAGTGGCCTCGGTCAGACTTTAGGGGGCGCGATACCGGGTCTCACCGCGCAAGGCGGCACGAATGGACTGGTTTCCGTAGATGCCATGCAGGAGTTCCGCATCGAGACTTCATCGTACCCGCCTGAATTTGGACACACTCCAGGAGCCCAAATCTCCATCGTCACAAAATCCGGTGGCAACCAGTTCCACGGCACGGCCTTTGACTACCTGCGGAACGACATTTTCGACGCTCGCAACTATTTTGACGCCCCGCCGCTTCCCAAACCCGCGGAGCGCCAGAATGACTTTGGCGGTACAATTGGCGGCCCCATCCGCAAAGACAAGACTTTCTTTTTCTTTTCGTACGAAGGGCTGCGATTGCGGCTCCCACAGACGGCCACAGGCGAATTCTTGACGGCGTCGGCCCGGGCCGCGGTTGCGCCCGCCTATCAGCCAATTGTCGACGCCCTGCCGCTTCCCCCCGCGAACGCGCCTCTCATCGACCCCACCTGCGATAACATCACAAATCCATGTCTCGCGAACCTCACCGTGGCTTATTCCAATCCCTCCTCGCTCAACGCCACCAGTATCCGCATCGACCAGAACTTCACCAAAAAAATCACGCTATTCGCACGCTACGTCCACGCGCCCTCTTATGGCGCCTACCGGAGCTGGGAGGAATTGCATTACCTAAACGCGAATACGGACACGCTTACCGCCGGGTTGACTATCTTGCTTGCCGCCAACAAGGTGAACGACTTCCGCGCAAACGTGAGTCGCTACACCGGCGCCTACATAACCGACCTAACAGACTTTTATGGCGGCGTGGCGCCGCCTACTTCCGTGCTGTTCCCGGCTTCGTCCGTTTATCGCCCTGGCAGAAGTCAGAATCTCGTTTATCTTGGATCCATCGGCGATGGCAACATGGATGTCCGGGCGGGTACCGAATATTCCAATGTGCAACGGCAACTCAACTTTGTGGATACATTCTCCTGGGCCGTTGGGGTGCACCAAATTAAGTTCGGCATCGATTATCGTCGTGTAAACCCGACCTCATTGGAAGGCACCGGGTACAGTTTTTTCCCGTCCGGGTACGCGGAGTTGGTGGCAGGCACGTCGGACGTCGTCCTTCTGTCTTCGTACCGACCTTTCTCGGTAATCGTGAATAACTACTCGCTATTTGCTCAGGATACCTGGAGGGTCACGAATCGCCTGACGCTGACCTATGGGTTGCGCTGGGAGATCAACACGCCGCCGGTGTCGGCAGCGGCAGGCGAACCGCTCTATGTGCTGCAGGGAATCTTTGATGCGAACCCGCTCGCAGAGGTGCCAGGAGCTCTTTGGCACACCAGGTATAACAATTTTGCTCCGCGGATTGGAGCTGCCTTCCAGATCACACCCAAAACGGTGGTGCGCGGAGGATTTGGCGTCTTCTATGATTTAGGTTACGGAAACGTCGGCTACGCCGCCTATGGGTTTCCATACCAAATCTCCCAATTCATTTCTGCATCACCACCGCTCCCTTTCGATCCGAGCAACCCAGCTTTGCAGCCGCCGCCATTCTCAACGGTCATCAACAGCGGGGCTTTTTTAAGCGCTGTCGATCCAAACCTGCAACTCCCCTACACTTTGGAGTGGAACGCGGCCATTGAACAGCAATTGGGAGCGAAACAAACGTTGACGGCAACCTATGTTGGGTCAGACGGCAGACGGCTGTTGCGGCAGGACGCCATTTCGCCGCCAGGTTTCGGTGGAGGGCCGATTCAGGTAACGCGGAACGCTGGATATTCGCACTATGATGCATTGCAGGTCCAGTTCCAGAGGCGAATTTCGCAGGGACTGCAAGCCTTGGCGTCGTATACGCTGGCAAAATCGAGCGATGTGGGTTCCGCTGATGCGGCTGGTCTTGAGGCAACAAGCGTAAGCGACGTCGTGCTGCCACCGCTGTCGCCATCGGATTTTGACATTCGCAATAGCTTCGCGGGTGCCATCTCGTACGAAGTGCCAACACCTGCTTGGGGCCGTGCGGGCAAAGTGCTCCTGGGAGGCTGGGCCGTGGACGGGCTCGTGCGCGTGAGTTCGGCGCCCCCGATCAACGTAACGGTCGGTGGGCTCGTGCCCCAGTCCGAGTACAATCGCATTCAGGCGGACATCGTGCCAGGTCAACCCTACTGGATCGCTGATCCGACGCAACCGGATGGCAAAGCGTTGAATCCGGCAGCCTTTGCGCCGCCACCCACGGGGGAGAACGGAAACCTCCCCAGAAATGGACTGCGTAGCCCGTACTCGATCGATCAGACCGATCTGGCGCTGCGCCGTCAGTTCAGCATTTCCGAACGAGTCAAGCTGGATGTGCGCGCGGAGTACTTCAACGTATTCAACCATCCGATGTTCGGACTGCCCGGATCGGGGTGCAACCCAGACAGCTTTTGGGGATATCAGGGCGGATCAGCGCTCTCAACTTTTGGCAAGATATGCCCTGGCTCAACGACGAACACCGATGGATCGGGCACCATTACCGGTCAGAACCCACTATACGCCGTTGGCGGTCCGCGGTCCGCACAGTTCACGATCAAACTGCATTTCTGACCAGGACCGGAGAGCTTCCCAAAGCCTGCGAGGCATAAGCTCTAGCGGGAGTTTACTGCGAGTGCCCTCCCGAAGCCTTGCGCATTTTCACTAAATCATTCCCTCCGTAGAACTTAAACGGGTTTTCTCCTCTTGGATTATGTATTACCCCCTATTTTCAGGCTTACACTTCTGATATTTGTCGCATTTTATGCTTGACAATGATTGCTAGCTTGTTTATGTATTACCCTTGATGGCGAGCCTCATCAAAAAGAAAAAGGGCAACCGCCTCTACTACTACCTCGTCGAAAGCGCTCGCGTCGACGGCAAACCCCGCATCGTTCATCAGGCCTATCTCGGCACCGCCGAAAAAGTCGCCGAACTCATCGAGCAAAAGTCCGCCCCGGTTCCCCTCTCCGCCACGTTGCGAGACTTCGGCCTCCCCGGCGCCTTGTGGCTGGCTGCCAAACAGTCCGGCGTGTGGCCGCTGCTCGAATCCCTGTGGCCTGCTCCGCGTTCCGGACCCGCTCCCGGTCACTATCTCCTGCTCGCGGCCATTCACCGCATCTGTGATCCCGGTCCGAAAACCGAAGTCAGTAGCTGGTACGAGCGGACCCTCCTTGCTTCCGAGTGGGGTTTCCCTTCCGAGCGCTTTACCTCACAAGCCTTCTGGGATGCCTTCGAACAGATTCTTCCGGAGTCCAGTGAGACTCTGACTCATGCGGAGGATCCCCTCGATCAAGCGCAGTTGCGTTTACTTGGTCTGTGGAAAGAGAAGCACCTGGTCGGCCGTCGACTACTGGCCTACGATACCACCAACTTCTACACCTACATTGCTAGCACCAACACGCGGAACCACCTGGCGCAGCGCGGACACAACAAACAAGGTCGCCACAACTTGCGCCAAATAGGCCTAAGTTATGTTCTGGACGGAGAGAGCGGGTTGAGCCTATGCCACCACGTGTACCCGGGCAACGTAGCCGATGTCGAAGAGTTCTCCGTCGCGTTGGCACGCATCCTGCGACTGCTGGATCAAAATCAGCTGACCCGCGACACAGTCACGCTGGTCTTTGACAAGGGCACGGCCGCCCTGGACAACACCGTGCAACTGCAAGAGGCGGGGGTGGGATGGATTTCCGCCCTGCCCTGGAATCAAGCGCCGCCGGAGTTACGCGAGCGCGCCACTGAAGAGCTGCCGCCGTGCAGCGCCGAACAGCCCGGTGTGCGAGCTGTGGCCGAGAAGCTGCTGGTGCACGGCCAGGAATATCTCGCGGTGGTGAAGTATTCGGCGCCTTTTGCCGCCGAGCAACTGCACAGCGTGACCACCAGCATCAGCCGCACGCTGCAGTCCCTGCGACGTTTCTCGAAAGAATTGAATAAACCTCGTTCGCGTTGGACCGAGGAAGGTATCACGCGCAAGATTCAGACGTGGCTTTCCGGCCAATTCCTGGCGGACTTAATTCGCTATCAATTGGAATCTCGCGACGGCTATTGGCGGCTTCAGTTTGATTTCGATCAGGCCGCGTTTGAGCGCCTGCTCGGTCGTCGCTTAGGCCGCACGGTGCTGCTCACCAACCGCATGGACTGGACGGCGGAACAAGTTGTAACCGGTTATGACGGCCAGCAACAAGTCGAGCGCGTCTTCCGCGGCCTGAAAGACGGAGAGTGGCTCGCTTGGGGACCAATGCATCACTGGACCGACCGCAAGATCCGCATCCATGCGTTTTACTGCATGCTGGGCATCTCTCTGTTGCAGTATGTGCATCGCCAGGCCAAAGCCGCTTGGAGTGATCTTTCGATGGAGCAACTCATTGAAGAGTTGCAACGGATACAGCAGTTCGTTCTGCTCTACCCACGGCAAGGCGAGAAAGGTTTCCCTCGCGCTGCCTATGTGCTCTCGAAACAAACTTTGGCGCAGCAGGCGTTGGCCAAGGCACTGAAGCTGGACGAGCTGCAGATTACCCACCGTGGGTAATACCAAACCCACACTATAAACTGCACAAAAAGGAACTCTTAGAAATCTATCGACTCCGCCGGCAGTAAACTACCGCTAGATCGGGTAGGCAAGATCCGTAGAAACAAAGATGCAACCCGCGAGGGCTGCTCTTATGGCCTCCAAGAGGTCGGAGGCCATCTGGGCTTTCACGACGTGTCCCGAAGCGCCGGCCTCCAAGCAAGCCTGTACGAAGTCCTGGCTGGAATGCACCGTCAAGAAAATGATTCTTGACCGGCAGCCGTATTCCTTCAATTTTTTGACTGCTTCGATGCCATTCATGATCGGCATGGAGATGTCGGTAACAATGACGTCAGGGTTTAGCTCCAGGGCAGCTGCAATCAGAGATTTGCCGTCAGCTACCTCGCCGACGACTTCAAAGTGAGGATCGAGTATGCCGTTCACCATGCCTCGCATGTTCGCGTGGTCATCAGCCAGCAGGACTCGCACTTTGCTCATTTGACCGACCAACTCGTTGCGGGAGGCAACCCACAGTTCCGCGCCGCATCCCCATTAGCATGGCAGTCGAAGACTTGGACCGGACGCGATGCTGATGTGTTCAAAAGAATATGAAAACCTAGCACTAGGGGGAATCGCCAGGAATTGGCAAAACTAACAGTGAAAAAAGGTCAGACTCGAGGGTACTAGTCGCTCCCCGCCAGATCGTGGTACGGATGCTTCGCTCCGCACGATACTGCACTCTCACTTCCTGGAGTACTTGGCCTCGGTTGATACCACCACGGCTAATTTGGCCGCGGGAGCCGGCATCCTGGCGCATTCAACTACAGACTTGGCTTATTTAGCCATCCTCTCCGCTCCTGTCAGTTGTGACAGTAGCTGCACAGCGCTAATTTGGAATTAAATGTAGTGTTTCAACGAGCTGGGGTGCAGAGACTCGACCCAAATCGAAAGGACAATACGCCATGTTTGGAAGAAAAGTTGGCGCTGTTCCCCTATCTGTGGCCATGCGCTCCGCGCTGCTGCCCCTTCTTCTCGGCGTGACCGCACTCGCTTGGGCGCAGAATCCAAAGAAGACCAATACACCTCCAGCCCAGGGATCCGCCTCGGGTAAGCCAGCTTCGGGTACGCCCCACCAAGCCCCAGCGCAGCACCCTCACGGAACCCCCAGTGCCGGTCAACGACCTGCGACGCAGGGCGGCGCGAGTACGAACAAGGGCGCACCTGCGAATGCCAACCGAGGTAGCCAGGCGAACCCAAACAAAGGTGCTCCGACAAATGCCAACCGAGGTAGCCAGACGAACTCAAACAAAGGTGCTCCGACAAATGCCAACAGGGGAGGCCAAACGAGCGCAAACAAGGGCGCACCTGCGAATGCCAACAAGGGTAACCAGTCGAACTCAAACAAAGGTGCTCCTACGAATGGCAACAGGGGAGGCCAGACGAGCGCAAACAAAGGTGCCCCTGCAAATGGCAACAGGGGAGGCCAAACGAGCACGAACAAAGGTTCCCCTGCAAATGCCAACAGGGCTGGCACGACGAGCGCGAACAACACGCGCAACAATGCCGTCATCCGTCATCAGCCAGCAGGGAGCAAGACAGTCGTTCTGAAGAGCGGCGGCAGCGCGACGTATCGAAGCAATGGCCAGGTTCGCGTGATCCAGACTCACGGGATGACCATCAATCGCGGCATGTACGGCAACACGCGAATCGTGAGCACGCACAGCGGACGCACTGTCGTGAGCTATGGGAGAGGGGTAGGCTACAGCCAGCGCTCCTACTATAGCCACGGTGGCCACGTCTATGTTCAGCGAACATACTACAGGGGCGGACATTATTACGCTTACGGGTATCGCACCTACCATTGGGGGGGCCGTCCTTATTACGGCTATGCTCCCGCTTATTATTGGCATCCCGCTTATTACAGATGGGCTTACAATCCGTGGCCTGCACCGGTCTACTACGCATGGGGTTGGGGCCCGGCGCCGTGGTACGGCTACTACGGTCCATATTTCGCGCCATACCCGGTGTATCCAACGGCCGCATTTTGGCTGACGGATTATTTGATTGCGGCGAATCTTCAAGCTGCCTACATGGCTCAGCAGGCAGCCGCCCAGAGCTCGCAAGCCGACCCTCAGCCGTTGGCAACGGCGTCGGCTCGTGCTATCGCTTCGTTCTGGCCCATCAATTCGCTGACAGAGGTCAATCTTAAGGTTGCCATCGGAGCATACATGCTGGCTGCGGAAGCATCGCCCCCGGATGCCGCTGCGACGCAGCTCAGTCCAGAGGTGAAACAGGCAATCGCCGATCAGATGAAGCAGGAGATAGCGAAGGAACAGGCCGCGGCGGCCAGCGGGAAGAAGGATACTCCGAGCACGGACCAGATGCCCGCGGCTCTCGATCCCAAAATACGCATCTTCGTCGTCTCCTCAGACTTGGATCTGACCACGTCGGAGCGCGCGGAGTGTGGGCTGACGCCCGGCGACGTCGTCTATCGGACCGGCGACAAGCCTGACGCTGACAACATGGTGAACGCAATCGTCAAGAGCAGTAAGAAAGATGAGTGTGCTGGCGGCGCAACCGTTGCAGTCGATGCCGGAGACCTGCAGGAAATGCACAATCAACTGCGGATCCAGTTGGATGCTGGACTTAAAGAGCTGGCGGAGAAGCAGGGGAAAGACGGAATCCCGACTGCTCCAGATACCAAGACTCAGGCTGGTGAAATCCCTGCACCTAAGCCGGACGAGAGCGTTGCAAGTGACCTGCAGCAGCAGCAAAAGGACGCTGCCCAGGTACAAGCGCAGCTGCCGAACTCGACAGGCAACCCTAATTAAGCTGGGCTGGATGGCTTCAAAGCTGCATGCCGTTAAATTCCGCCACATACGGCGTCGCCCAAGATGAAAGGACGCTGGCAAATAATCTGGTCTCACGATGATCGGGCGTGCGGAAGTGAAAGAGCCGGCATTTCGAACAAGTTCACGCAGGGAATCTGCTTCGTGTGATCCGGCTGGGCAGATGTGGGGCTACGAGATCCCTTCCACTCCCTACCTCCGTGGCCTCGTTCTGGCGCGCGACTCAAAAACACCTTAGCACCTGGATTTTTCCTCCAGATTTCCCTTCACGTCGTTTCGTAAATCAAGTAAGGAGCGACGGCAACAGGACTGCTGCTGGCCTTGATCATCGCGGGCGTCGCTGGCTGCACCAGCGCCAGTAAGCCGGGCTCTCTCAACAACACGGGTACATTTTTCCAGATTAGACTATGCGGCGCAATCCGCGTACTCCGATGCTTATTCCCCAGCTTTCAAGCGCCTTGAGTGTCCCCCGCGCGCCGGAAATATGATGCGGAATACTGTTTGACTGATCTCGTCGTGATGCTGATCGAGAGGTTCGACCAGGGCCGAGGCATAGCGTGCAAGCTAGCGGTGAGCAGTCCCCTCCCTGTCGCTACGAATACCGAAAACCACCCGCCCGTCGCACCATGCGCACAGAAGGGCTACTTCGATTCCTTCGGCGGGCAGTGAGCGTCATAAGCTTCCTGCATCCGCTTCAGTTTGAGCACGCCGTAAAACACCGTAAGCGCCATGATAACTACTAGAAGCGCAGCGAACCTCTTCTCCAAGCGGTAGTCGCCCTCGCGGTAGGCGATATAGCTGGACATAATCAAGCAGAAAATGAGGATGTTGATGACCCAATTTACCGCCTTCGACACAATGAAGTGTATGGTGCCGAAGCCAGCGAGTTGATAGATCAAAAAAGGCAGGATCGCTACCGCTGGCAGAAGCTCGGAGGCACCCAGTGTTACGTCGACGGCGCCGAACGCCCTGGTGTGAAGCAAAGTACTGTGCGCTAGTTCATGAAATAGCGCTGGCACCGCAGACAGGAAAGGCACCACACAGAGCAATTCGAGCACCAGCGAACCGCTCCAGGTGCCGATCTTGGACGATTGATCGGCGCCCTCCTTTGATGATTGCGTGCCGATGAAGAGGCCGCCGACAATTGCTGCCGCACTGGACAACATCAGCAGCTCGACCGTAATGCCGAAGCTTGCCGGTTCGCCCGATTTGATCAGCAGGAGACCCAAGAAACCGGGCGTGTAGAACATCACTCGCACCAGTTTCGCCCAAACGCGCTCGTCACGAACCGGCGGCAGGATGGGAAGCGCAAGTCCGTCGGTTCCAATAGATGGTCTAACTTTCGACATTCGGATGCCCTCTAGCTGCAGGAGACGTACACGTCCGTAACACTGCGCAGGGCGCACAACGTACGACCAGCGTTGCCGACCAGAATACGGCCTACATCTTTTTGGCTAGCCGTTGGTTCACCAGGCCCCTTCATGGCCGCTCTGCCATTTAACACACGTCCCTGGAGGTCGGCATTCTCGGTGGCTGCGCATTCTTCGCTACGTCTTTGATTTTCACAGTTCGTTAGAATTAGCTGCTAACTCTTTCTGCGCCACCTCGCCGCTCGCTTCTACTGTCAAAAGTGACACAGCTAGTTTCCTCTCTGTCGAAATTGGCTCAGGCTTATCGGCCATCGGTGAGCAAGTCGCGAAGGTTGCGGACTGGGGAGTTCGCAATATCAGAGTAGACCTACAGTTTGGTGCACATGGTGTTGATTCGCAATCTTCGATTTAACTTCAAAACACGGCAGGCTGCGCACTGCCGCGAGGGCAATTAGCGGCACTGTTAGTTTTGACAATTCCGACAGGCTTCGATTTCCATGCATCTTTATGCTCTCTGAAATGGCCGATGTAGATCGAAACGAACAAGATACCGATAGCGGTGGTGGAGGCCGTGGCGGCGCAAACCGCGGCCTAGTCGAGTGCTTGCGATGGTCTACTGACGGTAGCAGGCTGTCAGTTTCATTGGAGGAATTATGTCGCATACCTTGATAGTTCTGCCGGATGACACGGCGAAACCCATCCTCGATGCCATTGCGGGCGCTAAGAAATCGCTTCGCGTGAAGATGTTTCTTTTTTCTGACCCAGGCCTCTTGGAAGCTGTTGAGAAAGCGCGGAAGCGCGGCGTCACTGTGCGAGTCATGCTGAATCCCGCCCGGCGGGACGGCGAATCCGAAAACGTAGAAACCGCCAAGAAACTGAAGGCAGCCAATATTGAAGTAATCGACAGCAATCCGGCGTTTGATGTCACGCATGAGAAATCCCTGGTCGTTGACGAACAACAAGCGTTTGTGCACTCGCTGAACTGGGACACGAAAAACCTGACCGAAACTCGCGACTTTGCCATTGTGACCACGCACGCTCCGGAAGTGGATGAGATCATTAAATGCTTCGATGCCGACTGGAAGCGCAAGCCATTCCACGTGGACGAGGACTCACTCTTGATTTGGTGCAACGCCAACGGCCGCGACCGAATCGCACGCTTTATCGACGATGCCAAGCACAGTCTCTATGTGCAGAACGAGCGCTATCAGGATTCATTAATTATCGAGAGACTGGTGCGCGCCAAGGAGAGGGGCGTGAAAGTCCATGTGCTGGCAAGGCCAGCCCATAAAGTCAAAGCCAAGAAGCTGATCGAAGGAGTTGAAGGCATCCGCATCATGGACGACGTGGGAATCAAGATTCGCAAGATGAAGCACCTAAAGCTGCACGGTAAGATTTTGGTCGCGGACCATACACGCGCGATCGTTGGCTCCATCAATCTGACACCAGGCAGCTTTGATACCAGACGCGAGCTGGCCATCGAAGTACACAACGCGGACGTGATGGAGCGTTTGACGAAGATCGCTCATCACGACTGGGAGCATTCGCATCCGATGGATTTATCCGACGAGGGTTTAAACAAGGATCTCGAAGCACACAAGATTGACGCCACCGAAATCCTGGCCCTCGATGAAGAGAAGCAAGAGCACAAGTGAGACCCGCGGAGAGATTCAAAAAGAGTGCGGATCGTTTCTCTCCCAAGAGTTCACATCCTCGATAATTCTTCGAGCCTGTCGGCTTAAACACCAAAGGAGACAAGCTGTGCCCGAGTCGGCGGTCAATCATGTCGTGGAAAAACTGAACGAACGATCCGAGCACGGGACACAGTCTCGGCCGCATATCGCAGAAGCACTCGAAATCGTTGAAGCCGTCGTGCTCGCCCTCGTGGCCGTCGCGACCGCGTGGAGCGGATATCAGGCAGCGCGTTGGGACACTCATCGCGCGGAACGCTATGCAGAATCGGCAAAGATGAGAATCGGGATGGAGGAATTGGATACCCTAGCTGGGCAAGAACACATTTACGACCTAATTTCGTTCAATTCATGGATTGCCGCGAAGGCGAAAGGCAACCAAAGATTAGCGGACATCTTTGAGAAACGTTTCCGCGACGAATATCGCACCGCCTTTACCGCTTGGCTCAACACCGATCCTTTCAACAATCCCAAGGCCCTGCCTGGTCCGGTCTTCATGCCGGAATACCGAAACGCCAAACGGGAAGAGGCAAAGCGCTTAAAGGCTGAGGCGGCGGCTATCTTTGAACGCGGTACACAGGCCGGTGACATGGGAGACCGCTACGTGCGCATCACCGTATTGTTGGCAAGTGTTCTACTGATTGTCGCGATCGGGCAGCGATTCCATGTCACCACCGTTCGCACGGGCCTGCTCATCGCTGCATTCCTGCTTCTGAGCATTCCGATGTGGAATCTCTTCATGCTGTGGCGCACGCAGTGAGATTAGGCACCAGAGCCTCCTTAAACTGGGAAAACGAGAGTTTACCTCTTACTCGCGAGGAACCCGAGGCTCCGGCACGAAGGCGAAATTATCCCCGATCATGACGGTTGGAGTGCGTCAAGTGCCGGAACGCCCGAAACCGCGAACACTACCCATTCCACTCTTCAGCTGTGCGCTGCTGCTTTATTGTTCAACTATTCTCGCTCATGAAAACTGCGATGTTGAAGTGAAGATTCTGCTCTCGGTGGGTGATACTCAGGCTGCCGTAGCGGCTCTTAACGGCACAAATGAGATGCACGGGCGAATCTATTTCTTTGATACGGACACCCTCGATCTCCTGTCTCAAGCCTCAGTGGTCAGATCAAAACCGGCCATGTGTGGTCACTTGAAAACCGGCCATAGGGTGTGGCCAGGGACTTAGCTGTTGTACTCTGCTGTTCGCCTTCCGGGCAAGTCTAATCTCCGAGAGTTCGAGGTGTAGGGCCGTTTCCTCCTCGAAGCTCGAAAAAAATCTCGTTTACATGGCCGTGGTTGCATTTTCTCGAGGTCCCCCATAGTTCAGGTCCTGCCTTTCCGGCTAGTTTTCGGCGCGGTGCTCATTTTCCGCCGGCAACTTGGTCCTCCAGCTCCGCGGCCCGCATTTGAGGATATGGCCGTGATGGAGGAGGCGGTCGAGCATGGCGGTGACGGCCGCGCTGTCGCCCAGCAGCTTTCCCCAGTCCTCGACCGGGCGGTTGGAAGTCACCAGCGTGCTCGCGCGTTCGTAGCGACGCATGACGATCTCCAGCAACTCCTCTCCCGCTGTGGGCCCTAACTTACGCATCCCCAAGTCATCGATGATCAGCAGGGGCACGGTGGTCAGCAGTTCCATGTGCTCTTTGCGTTTTCCGTCGAGGGCCGCTTCGGCGATTTCCTCGAGCAGGACGTGCGCCTCACGGTAAATCACCCGATAGCCTTGGCCAATGACCGCCTGCCCGATGGCCTGGGCCAGGTGGCTTTTGCCGGTACCGGGTGGACCTAGAAAAAGTGCATCTTCGCGGCGACCGATGAACGTGGCCGTGGCCAGATCGAAGACCAGGCTGCGATTCATCTTCTTGTTGAAGTTGAAATCGAAGTTGTCGAGCGTCACCTGCGGATCGCGAAATTGCGCTTGTTTGCGGCGCCGTTCCAGCAGGCGGTCGCCGCGACGAGTCAGTTCATCGGATACCAAACAGGAAAGGAAGTCGATGGGGGCCATCGGTTCCGCTTGGGCTTGCTGCAGGCGCGTCTCCAGCACCGCAGCGATGCCGCCGAGACGCAGTTGCCGTAAGGAACGATTTAATTCAATCAGATTCATTCTGGTTGCTCCTTGATTTTGAGATTGATGAAATCGCGATACTCGGTGAGCTCGCGAATCAGGGGATCGATCTGCCGTAGAAACATTTGCGGGTGCGGGCGGCGCTCCAGATAACGGCGCACGAAGCGATATTCCCGCACGCCGATGTCGAGAGCGGTGGCGCAGGCGTCTTCCACCGCCGCTGCCCCGTATTTCTTGATCAGGGAAAACACTCCCAGGATGCCGCGGATGCCGGTCTCTCCTTTCTGCTGATGGATCAACTGGCAAAACTTGCCGATCTGGGTTCCGGCGTGTTCGGCGCGCCGCAAGAGTTGCGCTGTGCTCAGCGGCATTTTCTTGGGGTGGTCTTCTTCCTGGATGCGATATCCGCCGCGTTTCTGGCGCAGGTGCTCGCGAAGAAGTTGGTTGGTGCTGGGATGCAGGATACGCACGTGCAGCGCATCCCATTGCACTTTGACACTTCGTCCGATCCACCCTGGTGGCAGGCCGTAATAAGCCGCCTCGACCTCCACACAACCGTCCAGATGAACGACGCGCTCTCCGTACTGGTAATAGCGAAAGGGTTCCAGCGGCAGAGGAAGCAACGACGGTTTTTCCTCGGCGAACATGGTGGCCACTTGCCGTTTCGTGGTGCCATGAATACGCGTATCGGCCCAGCGTTCTTCCCAGCGATCCAGATAGGCCTGTGCTTCCTCCAGACTCTCGAAGCGCAGACCTTTGAGCGGGGTCTTCTGCGTATGTCCGACGCCGGCTTCTACTTTTCCTTTTCGATCGGGATCTTTTATCCGGCAAGGCATGGCCACCACGCCGTAGTGCGCCAACACGTCCCGATAGAGAGGATTCAGCGCAGGATCGTAGATATCGGGAACCAGCACTCCCTCTTTCAGATTGTCCAGGACCGCCACACGTGGACACCCGCCAAGTCGGCGAAAAGCTTTCTCGTGCAACTCCGCCCAAGTTTGTGAACTCGAACGGAACACCAGCAAGCGTACCGATTTGCGGCTGTAGCCGAGGGTCAGCACGAACAAGCGTGTCCGCCGGTACTTGCTACTCTGCGGATCACGCACCATCGGACCGGTTCCGTAATCCACCTGGGCCTCTTCTCCGGCGGCGGTGAGGATGATTCCCACGGCCGGGGCTGACTGCGACCCGTGCAACTTGCGAACAAAGCGCTTCACGGTCTGGTAGCCGTGGGGAAAGGCGTGATCGGAAACCAAGTCCTGCCAGATGGCCATAGCATTCCGGCCAATATCGAGTCCCCGCTCGATCAGCTCACGGTACGGCAGGCAAGCACTGGTGGCCCGATCTTGGTTGGCAGTGGGAGGTGAAATCGGCTGGCCAAAGTCGGTGGTCACCTCCTTGGCCGGTTTTGCCTCAGAGGGGTCGATGGTCACCTCGTTGGCTGGTTTTGCCGGATCGGGGTCGGTGGTCACCCCTATGGCCGGTTTTGACGGCGCTCGGCGTCCCCACCCGGGCAGGCAGACCTCGACCCCGGCTGACTTTAGGTAAGCACTTGCTGTTTCTCTACGGACACCAGTGGCTTGCTCGATGCGCCGTAAAGGCCATCCGAGCTTCCCCAGTGTGATGACTTGTTGCTTCTTTTCTTCGCTCAAGACATTGCTCATACCGACGGAGCCTATAAGGGCTCCTGTCGGAGTCAATGTCCCGGGCTTCACTCATGGCCGGTTTTGAGGTGACCCTGCATGGCCGGATTTGGGTGACCCCTGAGGCTCAAGGGGCAATTATCCGTCTGCGTGAGGGCACTCGCAGCGATTTGACCGTCAAACTGCGTCTGCCCGATGGGAGGAGACTGGTCTCTTCCTCCGCGAAAAATGATGATTTCAAGTGCGAAATTGACTTGACGGGGAAAAGACCAAATCTCTCCTATTCGATGACCAGCCGTTTCGCCGGGGAACAGCTCCCTCAAACTGGATCCCAGGCCACCGGTCTCCTCGGGCCTGCGCAAATGCAGCTAATAACTGACGCGCAAGTTTCTGTCGATTGGACCCACGTGAAGCGAATTGCTGAGATCAGATCAACCGTTTGGCGAACGCAATCTCAGCCCCATCTGGGAAAACTCGCTTTGGAACTTTGGGAGTGGCCTGGAGGAGCAATCCTCGAACTCTCAACGAAAGTCTCACCAGGTTCAGGGCCATCGGCGTTTACGGAATTGCAACGGCTTGTAAAGAAGAAGCGGCTCGTGCCGAACACCCAGCAACGACACCCAGCAACGACCCAAGACTGCTATCGCTCTCGAAGCCATCGAGGATGCCGCACAGCATTGAATAGCACGCGCAATTACCGGCGGACCCCAGACTCAAAGCGCGATCCGAACGCCTTGGACGGACAAGTCGAAGGCGGAGCCCTGGCTAGATATGGCGATCAAAATCCTACCGCGCGTGGCTGCGCTCTCGTCGGCGGCCAATTCGTTCAAGGCTGGGCTCAGCAGGCCAATAGCCACGGCGGCTCTTCACAAAGTTGGCTAGCAAAAAAGAGTAGCCGGGTCAAGCGGCTGAACATCGTCTACTTACTACCCAGGACAATCAGATCAAAATCCGAATTCCCACACATACCGTAGATTGAACCCGGATTACAAGCGCCGACCGTGTATTTATAGCAACCGGCTTTTTTCGTGAGGACAGTAACGGGGCGATCGGAACCTCCCATAATTGTTCCTGAAGGCTCGAAGGGAGACGAGTCGCCAAAGTCGACCATGATGCCCGTGTTTTTGCCCTCTCCTCGCCACGTCACGTTCGTGCCTATCGTGATGCAAATCACCGAGTCCTTCGGGAAGTTCGGGATGTTCGGAGTCACAGACGCATCGACCCCACCCCCCACTCGCCTAATCTCCAGAAGGCAGGGAGAATTACTCGACCCACAGGTATTTGCCGCCGTACAAAGCTGTTCAGGATGCGGACTTGAGCAAACCGAAGGTTTGCCTTTCTTATCCTTCGCGGCGAGATTGCTATCCATGAGTAATAACCCAGTCAGAATCAGAAGTAAGCTACCAGCAATAGCCAGGACAGGATTTCTTCTCATGCTGAACCTCTCTCCAACATAACGTTCCGCTTCGTCGAGATTCCATACGCATCCGGTAAATAGCGGAGAGGCGATTCCAATCTTTTGGTCGATTTGCTGGCAGGAGACCAGCGCGTTAATTGATGCCCTGAGTGCCCTTCCAATCGAGCACATCCACCAGATTCCAGGTATTTTGATTTAGTTCGATTTGGAGTTGGCCTTCCTTGTCGATCGTAAGTTGGCAAGCCGGATACAGAACGCCCGTGCTCTTGCTCTTGTCCGTGTCGTTCAGATCGAACTCTCCGCCCGTAAGATTGAACGCCGTGGATTGAGTGTCTGCCCAGACCTCTCCGAATCTTAATAGCCGATTGGTGACAAAACGAATTTTGCGGCCCGTCGGCGTTGGGATCAGTCGGATATAAGCCAGGTCATAGCCTAACGTGCCGGTGATGGAAATGTGACCGACGGCGCGCATTTTGCCGAGAGCGTTTACCAGGCCCTGGTTCTGTCCTGTCGAGAATGCCTGAACGAGGACCTGTTTGTCTGCGGGTGTCGAGTAGTCGTAGATTTCGACGGAGATGCCAACGATTGCACCCATTTGGGTGTTTGTGCCCATGGCCGTTGCTTCAATGGTCTCGTCCTTGACCCCTCTGGCTCCGAAGGCCGGAAAAACCGCCAGGATGACCAGCCCGGATCCAATTAATACAGCTAAGGCCCATTTGTACGATCCAATATTCATTTTCTTAGTGCTCGGCATACAGTTCTTTCTCCTTAGCCACTACCAGGAACCAATCCTCCGTGCAGGCCTTTTATTCTTGAGCAAGCGGCTAAACGAGCGCTATTGTCAGAATGAACAGGGTCCCCAGCTTAATTTGAATATATATGGAAGGCTTCAACTTTGCCGGAGGCTGTGTTAATAGTGCCGCCGATCAACAGTCATTGTCCCGGCGGTGCACCCTTAGCCGGAGCCGTCTGGGCCCGACGCTCTTGAAGCGTTGAAAGCTGTGTCTTTAGTCCTTCGATCTCCTGCTGCTTTTCCTTAATCTGCTGCTGCTCCGCGTCGAGCTTAGCTTTTCCGGAATGGGAGTCCGTGTAATTCGGGTTCGAGTAAACGGTGTCCTGGTCGAGCGCAAGCTCACGTTGTTGCCATTTCAATTGTTTCTCTGCCTCAGCGACTTGGTCCTTCATTCTAGCGATTTCCGCGTCCTCGGCAGCAGCCTCTTCCGAGTCCTTATCTTTTACCTGTGGGTCTTTGTTAGCTGCATTCGCGGCATCATTCCCAGGTACCACGGCTGAGGCCCCCACCGAGCCGTGTGACCCTTCCTGCGATCCGGCCGGAGTACTAAGGTTGAGCCCCTCCTGACCAGGCTTGAAGTATTCCAGATCCAGATCTTCGTTGCTAATTACGCGGGACTGTTTGGCGGCATTTTTCTTCTGCTCACGGCTCCGCCGGGCGGCATCGGCGACGGATTGACTTTGCTGCGTCTGCGAGTCCTGAGGATGCGCCTTGGTCTCTCCAGGGAGCGCCAGGCACGCCATCAAGAACAAAGCACTCAATACCATCAACAATCGACGCGATAATCTGTTCCGCATAAATCTGCCTCCACAGTAAACCTCCAGAGCGGACCGTTCTTCGTCCTCCGGCGACCTCGCCAGCTCACTTTAATAGACGGGTGAGCCATCGTGAATGCAAGCTGCGCCGTCTACTCGGATCACGCTAAAGAGTGTGCGTCTTGCCGGCTGGCGGGAATTGTCAAAACTACCAGAATGTTGAAATGACACACTGGGGAATGAGGGCTTTGTCTTGACCAACCAGTCTAGTTCTTCGGGCGAGGTAAGTTCCAGACTCCACCGAAACAACGCGTTCAAGACTCCAACCGTTCAATTTCGACTGCGGCAGCTAACCCTCTGCGTCTAATCGCCGTTGGCCCTGAGCAATCGGGTCTAAATCGCCGGGTTCCAGCCGTCGCCCGGATTGTATTCCGCCATGGCGGCGGCAATGTCGGCAGTCTTTTCACCTAGATCTTTTTGGTAGACAACCCCGTCCCTGCCCACGATGAAAGTCATGATTCCCGAATTTCTGTATCCCGCTGGATAGGCCAAAATGGCAAAGCCACCTGTCAACTTTCCCTCCGCGAAGTAATCCTTCGCGCCACCTTTGGCTTTGTCCCCCTGTTTGGTAAGTATTCGGAAGTAGTAGCCATTGAAAGGTTGTGGTTTGTCCCCGGAGTTGGTATAACCCACAGCTTTTGCGAAGTCGCCGACCATGCCAAGAGGGCTCGAATTCTGCCCCTCAGTCACTGCCCAGTACAGCCCGTTTTGCTCGCCGGGGTCGCTGACGAACCTTTGAGAGTATTGCTTCACCTGGCCGCCTTCGTGAACCTCACTGAAGAATTTCTGCTCAGCGGCGGCGGCGGCACCGCAGGCGGCAATGGCCGTCAACTCGTCCTTCCCAATACGCCGCGCAAGAATCTCGTCCTTGCCGGCAGCAGTGTCAAAAATCCACTGGCCTGAGGCATTTTGTCCGAGAGGAATGGGAAAGGCATAATTGTCTGCCCCTATGAAGAGCATATCGCCGCCTGCTTTAATTTCGCGCCAGCGATGCATTTGGTCATAGGCAGCGACAAAGTCTTGCATAGCGTCCTTGTCCTTTACCGCGTCTCCAGAGAATGCAACCTCCTTGGCGTCTGGGCCGAAGATCGCGAGCAGTGCGTTTTGGTCGCTAGACTTGGCCGCTTCCAGAAGCGCAGCGCTAGCATCGTCCCGAGACGCGAATGTTTTTTGAACAACCGCCGGGCTCTCCTGCTGGCTGCCGTGCCCGCCACAGGAAACCAGCACCCCGATCGCCAAGACCTGAACGACGAGTAGGGCGAGACGGGAAGACAAGATCTTCAGGTACTGTACTGCGTATGACATCGATATTCCTCCCAACCTTGATCTCCAAGATCTTCGACTTCGGACTTCATCGGAGACTAGCGGCGAAAACCGCCTCCGCCGAACCCGCCCCCACCAAATCGGCCGCCGCTGAATCCGCTTGATTTCATGCTTCCCCAGCCTCGGCCGCTATCGGCCCGTGAGGACCACCCGCCGGATCCACCGAACCCCCCAGAATGTCCGCTCATGCCACTGAAAGCATCCGAGTGTCCACTGCTTCCGCCGTCATGCTGCGCCCAAGAGTTCGCCGACGAAGAATGATCCGTGTTCACGTTCACGGTGTTTCCACTGACATTCCTGTTGAAAGTGTTTCCGCTGTTTTTGTAGTTGTTGCCGTTCTGTGCGTACGACTTGTTGTCGTAGCCGTTGTTGTACCCACTATGGTTATAGGAATTGTTGTATCCATAGCTGCTGTGGTAGCCACCGTTGTAGTAGCCGCCGTGCCACGCAGAATTTCCGTAATACCCACCACCGTGATAAATCACCGCGGTGCCATGCCAGCCGCAATTCCAACTGCTATACCCCCAACCGCAGCACCCGCCGCTCATCATCGCTCCCACAGCGATTCCAACACCGAATCCGATGACGGCTGCGGCGGCCACGTCGCCGGCGCTATATCCCGGTGTCACATACGGCGTGCCGTAAATGACCGCAGGGTTGTACACCGGAACGTACACAATCTGGGGATTGGCGGGTTGAATGACGATGACCTGAGGCGACTGTTGCACCACGGCAATTTGCGAGCTAGACTTCAGATTGCCTTTAGCTTTGGCCTCCGCGCGTAACGCCTGAATTGCTGCCATTACCTCAGCCTGCTGGTCGTGATAAGCCTCTCCTAGCGATGATGTCCATGTGAGATTCTTAGACATATTGTCGAGCACGGAGGGAAATTCCGTTAGCGCTTTAACGCTGGGATCCCAAGATTGCTTGTCAACGGCCTGCATCAAGGCGCTCCCGGTCAGACTCTTGTTCTGCTGCAACCAGTAATTCGCAATCGCGACTTGGTCCGGGAACGTAGACGCCGTGAGAATTTGCGCCACTAGCGAATCTGGATAAAGTGCAATGGGAGCCACCAGCGCCTGGAGTTCGGCCGCGCTTTGTGGAGCGGTTTCAGTGGGGTTCCCGTCGTTTGTCGCTGGGATCTCCCCTGAGGTTTGGAATCCGTACGAAATCTGTGACGAGGTGGCGATAAACACAATACTGAGCAGGACTGAGAATATTCTCTTGATGTTCTTCGTTGTCATAAGGCTTGCTCCCTATCGGTGTGGCTACGTCGCAGTGATCATTCAAAACGCTCGTGTTTGCAGTTGCCTTTCATCTCGGCGCGGTCCGCTGGCTTTTCATTAGCTTTGGCTGCTGGAGACATTCGACCCTCTGCTAGTTTCGTATCCTGTGGTGTTTCCTTTACCTTTGTTTTCGACTCGCCCGCCCCGCAGAACGGGAGGAGGTGCAGTGAGTCGATGAGCGGTGCAAAGGATGAAACTATCCGCGGAAACTGACTGACTCAACTGGCAGAATTACCAATTCTGTCATACGGTTCGTTACCCCCTCGGTTCATCGGTCGGCTGGGTCATGTCACTGTGCCGCAGGCTTGGGCGGATGTTCCGCGCGTTCCTTGCGCTTTTCTTCTATTTCCTTTTGGGAAGGAGGGAATCTCTCGAACCCTTTGGGAATCTGCCCTATCACTTTCGGCCAAATCGTATCGTCATTAGTAATTTTCTGGTTCAGGTAGAGGCGCCACGCCAGATCTTTTCGCTTCAAATCGATCAGATCGATAATAAGAGATGCGTCTAAGCTCGTTTCGGCGGACATCATGTCGTAGGTATAGGCCCAGTAGTCGCCAATCAAGGGTCCAAATTGTCCCCAATCTCCGACGGCGGCGGAGACAAGGTTGGATTGGCTATTGGCCAAATACCGCACGACGAGGTCTGGCCCCTGATCTGGTTTTACTTCCCTTAAGCCATGTTGGATCAACGCCTGTGATACCCCAAGGTGGACCTGGTTAGTAATAAAGTCAGGATTTAGCTGGCGAAAGTCCAGCTGATTCACGCCGCCGATATACGCGAATGTTTTGAACTTCGAGAAGTCCAGGCTGGGATCAAAATCAACATTGATTCTCGCCATCGCCAGCGGCGAAAGGATAACGGTTAATAGGAACAGGCAGATAGCTCCAGCGACTCTGTTAATGGCCAGGTTGTTTCTGACATTATGCATTTTGTTTCATCCATTTAATTCGCAAAGTCCACCTGCAAGCAGGCCCGACATACTTCTGAGACTTGTCGAGGCTACCCGGAGCAAATTGGCCTTGTTATCCGCAAAAGTGACAGTCTCTCCCCGGCCTTCCGGCGAACCCTTTCTTCAGTTTTTCGTAGAAATACAACTCAACGAGAGGCTTTTGGATGTGCGCGAAGTCTGTCAGTTTTGACACTTACAGCGCGGTGTCATGGAGAACGTTGCTCTGACGACGAAGCTCCCGCGACGACAATATGGAACGGAGCGAATCGTGCTTACTCCTGCCCAAGTGCAACTGTTCGCCGATGCGTTGAGAGAGCCAGTGCGTTCGTTCACATTGCTGCTAGTATTGACGGGTTTGAGAGTCGGTGAGCTGCTTGCGCTTCGATGGGGCAATGTCGATTTGAAGGCTCGATTACTCCGAGCAGTTGAAACGGTGTACGACGGTCACTTCGACAACCCAAAACGAAGCGATGCGTGCGCACGATCCGAATCGGAGCAGAGAGGGCGGAAATTCTAACTAGCCTGCGTCCAGCGACGGTTGACGCCAAAAGCCTTATATTGACCAAAAGCGATCAGACGCCATCAGACCGATGGAATCTGTTACGCAAGCGCCCTCAAGCCGGCCACGATGAAGTTAGGGCTTTCAGGTGTCACTTGGCATCTTCTGAGGCAAGCCACGCGACGATGCTTGATTGTGTGGGCACTCGAAAAGGAACGATGCACGCGCTGTTAGGGCACTCCGCACTCGAGACCACGCGCGAGATCTATTTGCACGCGATAGCCGAAGAACAACCTCGAGCAGTTGAGAGGGTGAAGAGGCTCGTACTTGGATCCAAGTTGGACCCAAGTTCGGCTCCTGACTGTGCAGTGTTAGACACAGTTAATTGAAAAACCTTTGAAAATATGGCGGGGACGACGAGACTCGAACTCGCGACCTCTGCCGTGACAGCGTAGCGTGGTTAGGGTTTACAACAACTTACAAGACCGCGGGGACTGCCAAACTACGCGGAAGTCGTATAAGACATCGCACGTTGTGGGTTGAGTTGTGGGTTGGAAAACCTCTACGGTCTCCGGAGCAGCTCCCACATTCGTTTCCTAGAACGCCGTGTTTGCCCCCCAGCGGTAATCGGGCATCTGGTTCTAGGTGTTCTGTAACGCTACACGGGAGTTATCCACACCTCGTCCGTAGACGGCGTACTCCGGTTTTCAGCTGCTTGTTAAGCGATACTCTCTCCACAGGGATTCGAAGCATCAATGCAAGTTGCCAAGGCGGGCATGCGCCTCAGCGACATAAGCTGTCATCAGTGAACTGATTCGCAGTCGCCATGGAGGCTAGGGAAGGGGTGCAGGTCACAATCTTCCGATCCACGGGGTCCGACTCTAACGAATTCGGCGCGATGTAAGTCCTGTTCTTAGCCATCTGCAGATATTTGTCGGTGAGTCCGCTCATGTTGTCGGACACATTGACAACGAACGGGTAGACATTTTTGTCCGATTCCGTGTTGATGGCGAGGGATGCCAAATGAACAGCCTGCTTAGCACGCGCGCCATAGGTTCCGAGCCACTGCTCGTCGAGGGGCACGCCTCGCTCGATCGCGGTTCTAAAGGCCGTGTGCCACTCGCGAATTTCTGCCATTGCCTCAATGCCGGCAGTCTGAAATTCCTTCGAGAAACCAGGAGTGGGAGCGGGTGCGACCGCAGTGCCTCCGCCGGAGTCCGGAAGCGTCAGGACAATTTCGTGGCCATTGAAGCTAATCGTGCCATTGAGGATCCGGACCAAAGCTTCCACCTCGACATAATTGCGGCCTTGGACTTGGATTACGATGGCCTGACCTGGCTTGCCGCTGATGAGCAGGGAATTGGTCTGCTACGCGATGAGCGTGAGGGCAACCGCGGGCAGTATCAGGAGCCCCACCAGTGCGCACCACTTACTGCAGGGATTTAGTTTCATCTCTTTGCTCCTTCCGCGGCGGCCGGGGCTCTCGTCTCACGCACTCGAACACTCAAACAGGCGGCCGCGATCGGACTCGCGGCAGGCCGGCTATCCTTCGAAAACTAAAGGACGCCCACTGATCTTTTTTCCCTCGAAAGCAAGAGAACGCCAACGCCGTCGGGAAACTGAACTTGCTTCCGGGATAATGGTGAAAGCTTGACCTCGTGCGTGAGTGAGTGACCGCAACAGCCAGCCCAGTTTGGGCTGCCTGCCGCGAATGCATCTACTCTATCTGACGTTACTGATGGGCCATTGCGATCTCGTACCGCTGTTCCGCCGAGATCTGGTGAGCGGGGTTTTTTTGCGTCCTCGCCCAGGTCAATCTGTATCCATTTGACTTGCCCGTTGAACTCCGAGCTGGCACACGTATAGTCATCGCTGATCGGTGTGCCGCGGTCGCAGCCGACATTGGTTTTGTCGTCCAGAGAGAAGAGCACCGGGGTGCTTCGCTCGATGCGCCCCTGGCCAGTCTTCTCACCGTCGACGTAGAGCGCGATCGTGCCTCCCTTGCCGAGGCCGCCTCCGTCGTAGGTGAACTCCATGCGCACCTGGTGCTCGCCCGCCGGGATAGGCTTTTTGCCTTTGATCTTCGTACGCTCGATGCCGAAGAGGTTGTAGTAGTAGGTTGGGCAGCCATCCTCCACGTAGACGCTCCAGCCTCCGAACATGCCCCCCTGCGCAACGATGACACCCTTCGCACCGCCCTTGGGGACGACGACCTCAGCGGTGACCGCATGAGACTTGTTCTTGACGTTCAGGACAACGTTCTCCGGGAGGCCGCGCATTCCGGAGTAGAGCATCTGCGTGTTACCACGGATCAGCTCCGGACGGCCGGCGATTTCGGGATTGAAGCGTTCCGTCTTGCGGTCGTCGATCGGCAGCACGTTGTAGCGGACTGCCTCAATCAAAAACAGGCGCTGCAATTCGCGAAGCTTCTCGGGCATCTCCTTAGCGAGGTTGTGGGCCTGCGTCCAGTCATCCGGACCGTATAGCTCCCACACATCCTCATCGAGCGGCGGAAATTTCCCCATCGCGACCCACGGGACGCCGTGTCTCGTGCAGGCGGTCCATCCCTGATGATAGATGCCGCGGTTAGCAAATATCTCGAAGTACTGAGTATCGCGGAACTCTGACGCATCCGCGTTGGTGAAGGTCGGGACCATGCTGTGGCCTTGCAACGGCGCCTGCTGAATACCGTTCACAAAGTCGGGCTCGGGAATCCCGGCCGCGTCGAGCACCGTGGAAGCGATGTCGATCACATGACTGAAATGGGAGCGGATTTCTCCCTTAGCCTTGAAGCCGTTTGGCCAATGGATGATGGCTCCGTTGCGCGTACCACCCCAATGGGAGGCGACCGTCTTGGTCCACTGGTAGGGCGTGTCTGTGGCGTGCACCCAGCCAACGGAGTAGTGGTTGAGTGCATCCGGCGTGCCGAACTTGTCGAGCCGCGACGCCATAAACTCGGGTGTTTCGATACCAAGCGTCCCGTTGACCCCGAGCATCCAGTTGAAGGTGCCGTTCAGCCCACCCCCGACGCAGGCGCCGTTGTCGCCAGTGATGTAGATGATCAGCGTGTGATCTATGATCTTCATCTCTTCCAACGCATCCACCACACGGCCTACCTGCAAGTCGGTGTGCTCCATGTATCCGGCGTAGACTTCCATCTGACGCGCCAGCACAGGCTTCAAGTTGTCGGGCACTTCTTTCCACGCAGGGATCTCCTTGGGGCGCTCCGTGAGTTCCGCATCGGCGGGGATAACGCCCAACCTCTTCTGTCGTGCAAAGATCTCTTCGCGCAGCTTGTCCCAGGCGACGAAAGGCTCGATTTAGGTGTCGGGCACCTTCGCCAAGTCTACGCCGTAGCGGGCGTGGGGCATGGAGCGGCTGTTAGCTCTTCTCGACAGGGGCGATCTCCGCGACTGGAAATTCGACGGCAGGAACCGCGACGGCTTCCTGCTGCTTCTCTTCCTTGCGCATGGGCGCGGGGAGAACCAGCGGCTCGACGTCGAGGATTTCAAGAGGCTTGCCGATGTTGCACATTCGTTTTCTCCCTTAGAGTCTGACGGCACGAGGCTGCTCCGGTTGTCGCTCGTCATTCTGTCCCTCAGAGGTGACGAGGGTATAGATTGCTCACCAGCCCGCCTCGGCTGATCTCGACCGCATAACTTGAGCAGAATCAACGACGATGGGTGGTGGCAGCACGGAGCCTTCGTCACCAGCCCTCGATCTCTTCACAAGCTTGCAAACAAGGCTGCCGGAGATGCCCCATCTCTTCGCAACGGTCGTTAGGCTCATCCCGCTGAGTCGGTCGCGCACTATCGCTGCCCTGTCTAAATCCATCGGTGCGCGTCCGATTCGTACCCCGTCGAGCTTCGCCCTTCGCATGCCAGCCAAGACCCGCTCGCGGATCAAATCCGCTTCGAGTTCGGCAATAGACCCGATGATCGTCAGGAAAAGGCGACCCATGGCATTATGGTCGTCAGTGTTGATGCCCTCTCTGCGGGAGATGAAGGCAACACCGAGACTGTCCAACTCGTCAACGACCTGCAAGAAATGCCGCGTG
The DNA here is from genome assembly GCA_963767755.1 of uncultured Acidobacteriota bacterium. Classification (GTDB taxonomy): domain Bacteria; phylum Acidobacteriota; class Terriglobia; order Acidiferrales; family UBA7541; genus Acidiferrum. The sequence continues at coordinate 111,298 of CAVYFO010000032.1, forward strand.
CTCCGCGCCACGCGGTCGAATGCCGCGACGAGCACGACCGAGAATCTGTGCTGCCGTGCGTCTGCCATCAGCGCGTCCAAGCCCGGACGCCGCGCTCTCCGGCCCGAAACCCCGCAGTCCCGATAGACCTTGACAACTTCAAAGGAGCGCCGCGAAGCAAGCTCGCGCAAATCGTAAAGCTGGCTTTCGACGTGCTGGTCGGCGGTGCTGACGCGGATGTAAACGGCGGCTTTCAACGGCGGCTCTCCCGAAGTCTTTATTCTGTCCATAGGGCATATTATACGGGCTTCTGCCCAAGAAGTCAACAGTGTTATGTCCTTGGGACAGAATGCTGTATGATGGCTGCATGGGCTCGAAGACAATTAGGGTCGCCGTATGCGACGTATGCGGGCATCACTGGATACCAGAGAGCAAGAATCCGCCGAACTGCCCGTCTAAGAAGTGCCGTTCAACTCTATGGGATAAGGGCGGCGTTGACGGCAGGACGCGTGAGGCGCGGACCAAGACGGGACGCAGCCGCAAGACGACGGCGAAGAAAAATCGATGACGCCACATCATGGTGCCCCTTAACACCGCAATCCGGCGAACTGGAAAGGTGATAAAAAGGAATGGCTGTAGATAACCGGGAATCGTCGGTTGGGGATAGCTATCGAAGGCGGGAAAATCCGGCCACCTCGGAAACGGTGACGAGAATCGAGGTTGGCGTGGGCGTTGGGATGGGAGCAGCGAGCTGGATTTAAGACATATTGCGTCTATAATGTGATTCCTACAGCGGGAAGTATCTCCCCTGTCGTGTCGGCTTTGTCAATATGAATCCTGCCTAAGTCGGGCTGAATTCTCCCGCTAGTCGGCAGGACCGTGCGGTTCATCGCAAGTTGACAAAACGAGTGCTCTGCACATCCTGCTAAGGGAGAGAAAAAAGCACAGATGGTGAAACCCGACAGCGAGCTGCTCTATGATGCTTTCAAGGCGTGTCCGCTCGGAATTGCTATAGAGAACCTAGAGGGGCAGCCTCTCTTCGTGAATTCCGCCCTTTGCGCGATGCTCGGACTCAGCGAAGAGGAAATGCTCGGCAAACACTGTGTCGAATTCTCCCCTCCCGAAGATGCAGCGAAGGATTGGGCGCTCTTTGAGCAATTGCGGGCAGGTTCTATAGATCACTATCAAATCGACAAACGCTTTTTTCGACGCGACGGCTCGACAGTCTGGGGACGTTTGAGCATTTGTCTGTTGAAGGGCGCAACTCCTCCCATGGTAGTTGCCATGGTGGAGGACATTACCGAGAAAAAGAAGGCAGAAAAGGCTCTATTCAGGTACGCCGCCATTGTCGAATCCTCCGACGATGCAATCACGGGCTTGGACACCAATGGAACTATTACGAATTGGAATAAAGGGGCAGAACGTCTTTTTGGCTACTCAGCCAGTGAGGCGATTGGCGAGAACATTCTATTTCTGTCGAAAGCCGATGCCCGGGATGACGTCAAAGGCGTGCTAAAGAAGGCTTGGCAAGGCGAAGTAGTGAAGCAGCACGAAACAGTACGACGGAGGAAAGACGGTACCAGTGTTGAGGTATCGCTGACGGTTTCTCCGATAGTTGATGCCGGGCAGACCGTAGGAGCGTCAGAAATTGCCCGTGACATTACCAAGCGCAAGCGGGCAGAGGACGCAATCAGGGAAAGCGAAAAGCGATATCGCCGGATCGTTGAGACCACAAACGAAGGAGTCTGGCTCCTCGATTTGAACCTGCACACTTGGTATGTGAATCGGCAGATGGGGGAGATGCTGGGGTACGAACCGGGAGAAATGGTTGGGCGGAGTGTATTCGATTTTTACTTTCCCGAGGATGTTGAGCACAAGAGGCAAGCTTTAACGCGCCGGAAGCAAGGAGTGCGCGAGGAGATTGAGGAACGGCTGCGGCGAAGGGACGGTTCGGAATTGTGGGTACGAATGGCAGCGACCCCGGTCTTTAAGGACAGCGGAGAGTTCGATGGGGCGATGGCGATGGTGAGTGACGTCACCGAGCGCAAGGCGGCGGAAGAGGCATTGAGCGGGAGCGAAGCACGGCTGCGTCTAGCGGCTGAGGTAGGGAAGATGTACGCATACGAGTGGGACATCGCAACCGACATGATCATGCGATCCCCGGCGTACGTGAATATCCTCGGTGCTACTGAGCCTCGAACCTTAACCCACCAGCAGGTCATGGAAAAAATCCACCCAGACGATCGGTCGAAACTTGCCGCAGCCGCTGCTAGACACTCGCCGGAAAGCCCGACGGTTGACGTGACCTACCGCGTGCTGCTACCCGGCAAGTCTCCCGTTTGGGTGAAGAGCAGCGGACGTGCGTTCTTCGACGAGGAAGGCAGAATGTTGCGGGTGATTGGTATGGTAGCGGACATCACTGATCAGAAGATGACAGAAGAGGCGCTACTTGCCAGCGAAGAAAGGCTGAGGTTGGGACAGAAGGTTGCTCGGATAGGAGCTTTTGAACGGAATATTCGGACGGGAGTGAATACGTGGACGGCGGAAATGGAATCAATGTACGGTTTGCCGCCGGGCGGCTTTGGGCAAACACGAACGGCTTTCGAAAATCTGGTTCACCCCGACGATCGGGCAGGAGTCGTGGAGTTGGTTAACGGGGCGTTGAGAACGGGACAACCAACAGAGGGAGAATGGCGGGTAATCTGGCCGGACGGGAGTGTTCATTGGATAGCTGGACGCTGGCAGGTCGTAATGCACGAATCTGGCGAGCCTTCTCGGGTGGTTGGCGTCAATATAGATATCACCGAGCGCAAGCAGGCGGAGGAAACGTTGCGCGAGAGCGAAGAAAAGTTCCGCAGCGTTTTCCATAACGCAGGAGTGGGTATGGTTATCGTCTCGCCCGAAGGACGATACCTCGCTGCGAACAAAACGTTCTGCGATAGCCTCGGCTACGCAGAGGAAGAGCTTCAAGAGAAGACTGTTGAGTCGGTTACTTTGTCGGAAGATTGGCCTGTTTTCGCACAAAAGTTGAGTAATGCCCTTACAGAGGGACACAGCTTCCAATGGGTTCAGAAACGCTGCTTGCATAAAAGTGGACGCATTGTCTACACCGAAAGCAGTGCTTCTGTGATTCGAAGCTGCGAGGGTCATCCTCAATATTTCGTCGGAGAGGTTTTAGACATTACGAAGCGCAAAGAGGCAGAAGAGGCACTGTCGGGCATGACACGGAAGTTGGTTGAAGCGCAAGAGCAAGAACGCGCCCGGATCGCCAGAGAGCTTCACGATGACATCAACCAACGCCTCGCAATGTTGGCAGTCCAGCTTGAACAAGTGCAAAACGATCCGTCTGAAATCCAGCGACGTGTCTCGGAACTCCGAAAACAGACGACTGAGATTTCGAATGGTGTGCAAGCCTTGTCACACGATCTGCACTCCTCACAACTGGAGTATCTGGGTGTCGTTGCGGGCATGAAAAACTGGTGCAAGGAATTCGGCGAGCGGCAGGGAATGCAGATCGACTGTAGACAGGATGTGCGAAGCACTCCGCCACAAGAAATCGGACTTTGCCTCTTTCGAGTTCTACAGGAAGCCTTGCACAATGCCGCCAAGCACAGTGGGGTGAAACGGATTGAAGTGCAACTCCACGAAGAGTCAGATGAGATTCATCTCACGATCAGGGATTTGGGCAAAGGGTTCGATGTAGAGGCTGCAAAGAAGGGTCGGGGGCTGGGTCTTACGAGCATGCAGGAGCGAGTCCGCCTAGTGAGGGGAACGATTGAGATTCAATCGAAGCCGATGGGCGGGACCAGTATGCATGTTCGCGTTCCACTAAGGTCAGGGCACGCCTCCCAACGGGCGGCGGGGTAAAAGACTCTGCTAAAGAGCCAGCATCCAACGGGACGGTGGCACTGACAATTTAGAACCTGACTGTTGTCCGGTTCACCGGGAGAACAAGGATGAATGCTCTGCGCAGATGCGTTGGAAGATGTGGCTTTCCATCCCGCCCTGAACACTACGAAGAGAGTACCGGCACAGAGTATCCACGTCGTATGTCTTGACTAGCTGGTCGCAGAGTCCTTCCACCTGAATCGCCGCTTCTGCATTACCTTGTGCCCACAAGAGGTGAACGCCTTCTGATCCGTCCGAGACCTCTCCGACGATTTGCAATTCTGGTCTTTTCCCAAGCGTCGAACAAATAAATTTCCGAAAAGCCTCCGAATCCTCGACCAAAAGAACCCGGAATGATGATGTTTCCAAAAAGCCACCTTCACCAATTCCAAGCCCAACTCTGAGAGTCTAGTTGCTGGTTGTATTCATAATCCGATGTTCCGCAATTCTGGTAGTTGCGCACGCGCATGGAGTAATATCCAGCGCCATCAGTATCACGCCAGAGGTCTTCATCAGTTCCTTTTCTTAATCGAGATTTCCCATGGAGGCCATGACCTTCCAGTCCTTCGCCGCGAACAATTTGGCGGTAGCTCGACCCAAGACTGAGGAACTGCCCGTGATGAAAATCGCTTTGCACACTTGATTGCGCATAGAGTCATACTTCGTCGGCGGGGGGGTTATCACAGATTGTGTGGACGCAGGCGAAACTAGCAACAGCCGCAAACCTTCCCGCGCATGGCTTCCCGAGCCTCCCAAACGATCAGAGGCAGAACGGCTAAAGCCGCAATCGGGTCTGCCCACTTGACCCGCCAGATCGCGTTGATCGCCAGTCCCGCCAACGCGATCAGTGACAGGCAGGCGCACAGAGCCGACTGTGCGGCGTCCGCCCTCAGCGCACCGACAAGCTGGGAGAAAGTTGCCCTTGGCGGAAATACTAGGTCGGACGCGAGCGAAGGTCAACGCGACCCAACGGAAGCTATTGCAAATTCTCGTATTCGTCCAGGCTGAGACAGGTCGCAAAGATGAAAGGATCGAAAGCTCCATGTACTCATCCGCACCCACGACCCTTAGCACGACACGCACCGGGATCGGGAATCGCCGCCGCGTAGAATCACGCACGACATTCGGAGCGGAAAGCTGATATTTCTTCCCGCGAGACTTCAGTTCGCAACCACCCGCCGCGAGGACATTCTTCACCCACTCCGATTGGCTGCTGTACGTGAGCGCGATGACGAATGCATTCGGCGCTCGAAACACATTCACAGGAGTTCTGTAGACCTTACCCGATTTGCGACCCACATGCGTGAGGATGCCGAAACCGGGAAGCCAGCCTGCGAATAGCCCGGTGATCCGGTTGGTGAGGACGATGTTGATCTTCGCCAGCCACCGCTTGCGGAACCGCATCATGAGGACGCCCGTGGCGGCGATGGCGACAATTATGATGGCTGCGGCATTCATGGCTCGATCAAATCAGGCGGGCTTGCGGCGGTTCCGCGATGGCGAACGGCGTGCCTCATGCGCGGTCACAAACTTGTGCGCCATGCCGAGCAAGTCCCGCAGGACATCGGGTGTGACGTGGGACAGGCGAACCAGCACGGCTGCGTAGTTGAGATAGTGGTCGGTCACGTAGTAGACATCCGGGTCCGCTGCGAGCAGTTCAGCGCGGTCGCCGAAGCCGACGCGAACCACAAGCGAACCCGGCTCAGCCGAACGATGAGCAGGCACGCATGCCAAGAGTTTTCCGTGAACCTTGAGCGCGGGTGACCCGTAGGCTGTGCCCTCTTCCACGCCGGGCAACGCCAAGCCGATCTTCCTCACGGCGTCGAAGTTGGTTGTGCTTCTTGGCATGGGCGAGTGCGATTATCCGCAAGAACATGATCGCCGAACAGCTAGCCTGAAATCCCATGTTAGCCGTTTGAGTTAACACCACGGAGCTCTATCCGAAGACCAAATGAAGACGTTTGCCCCCGAGCCAGGCGATGCGCTGATTCATGCGATCGAATCCAGCCGCCATCAACAGGGGATTGTGAGCACGCTTCTGGAAGCGAACCTCAATGTCCGATTCTTCGATGGTGACCAGGGCTGTGGCATCCACGAAATCTCGAAAAAGATGACGCGAGCGGGCCTGCCGATACCCGTTTTGAACCTTTAAGGCCAAGAGCCGGTAGAGACTGTTGGCCATCAGCGTGAGTTGCAGATCGCAGTCGACCTTCATGGCCACGGCCGAAGAGAGGGCATCCATATGGAAGAAGTCAATGCCATCGGAGATCCCATTTTCGATGATCATACGTTGCGCGTAACGGGCCAGCAATTCCGGGGCGGACCGACGGAGCTGGTTGGTGAGCAAGAAGGTGGGTTCCTCATGTCCGAGGTCCGCCGCGATGATTTGGCGCAGAGGCCCGGTATAGTCGCTGAGGGTGATGGTTTGGTCCAAGATGCGGGGCGTGCGGTATTCGCGCGACACGCTGCGCAATTCAATGCGACGCCAGGCCGAGAGGGGGAGTCGATAGACTTCTTGCAGCATGTTGTAGGAGCGCCGGCGCAGGGTTATGAAACCGATGCCCCGTTGGTTGAGGCGATGGAGATTGGCATGGGTGGTGAGTCGGGAATCAAAAATCAATTCCTGGGGCCATTTTCCAGTGCGTTCCTTCCAGAACTCGGCGAAGCGTAAGATTTCATCGTCCTGATCCTGCTTGCGAACACTGCCATTGGCATAGCAAAAGATCGCGCGGGGCGCACTTCAGTGCCGAGGCCGAAAAGCTCAACAGCGCAACCCATTGCTCCCGCCAGCTCGCCACGTACCACAGCGTTTCTCCGATCTTGGGCAAATGGCCCAGGTAGTGGTGCTCGCGCATGAGTTCCTGGTAGCGGGGCTGTTCGTCGGAACGAACCAGCCGGACCACCGTCTCGCGGAGTTCCGGACGCCATGCAGAGTCAACCTTCTCGGGATGCATTGCGCCGTGAGCATACTGAAGCGGAACAGAAAAGTCCAGAGCAAACTATAACTATTTATGTTTTATGGTCGTTAAGTGCCTGGATAAATCCACCCTGGCCAGAATCCCCTTCTGCTTGCGGCTGCGCTTGGATACATAGTGTTTTTCGACCAGGGCATCGTCTCCGTGATAGGGAATGGTGTGGAAATCCAGATCAAAGGAAACGCCGCGATCGATACCCAGCCGGTTCATGGCCACAAACCATTGCTTCATGAAAGCGGGATAGCAGGAGGGAGGAATCCGGCAGCTGTATTCGGTCAGAAAAGAGCGTTTGGGGATCACATTCAAACCGGCGAACAGGGCCAGCCCCTCGTCGAAAACCGAACTCATTACGTGACTGTGTCGCGCACTGCCAAATAACTTCAGGCCCAACAAGGAGCGCATGGCCGCGTCGGCCGGAATCATGCGCGAGCCGGGGAAGTCTGTTTCGCTGAGCAGTTTTCCGAGGGGAATCTGAGCCAGAAAGGGCAGGAAGAGAAACAATCCGCCAAACCGGGTGCGTAAGGATCTGGGAGACAGATCCAATTGGCGGATATCGGCCACGTCAGCGGTGGTGGGGCGTAGTGCGGAGGGCCGTTCCTCGTCGGCGCGTCGCGGCAGGCGGGCAAATCCTTCCTCGGTCAGGGTGTGCCAAATGGCGGTGGTACTGAGCGGGTGTCCGGATTCCTCCAATGCTCGGTGGATGTCCTGGAGGGAATAGTTTTGTTTGCGCAGGGCGATGATGCGCTCTCGAACGGGGTCGCGTTTGGGGGCGTGGCGCGGGCCTTTGGGAGGGCTTTGGAAGAACAGTCGTTGCGGATTCTGGCGGAATTCATGGCAGAGGATGCGGAAGCTGCCGTAGGTGTAGCCGAAGCGTTTGGCGGCCTCCTGGGCGGGCAGGTGATCGACAAAGAAGGCGCGGAGGGCTTCGTATTGGCGGTGCGTGGGATTGGAGGGGATGAGGAAAGAGCGGGCGAATCCTGTTATCTTCTTTAGTGCACTGAAATTCACAAGGCCACTATATCTTGTTATAGTTTCCCCTGTCAATCTCAATCTACGGGGGTGCAGTTGCTCGCGTGCCCACGTTGGCCCTTGGCTACATAACGGTCGATTTCTTCGTCATTCCTTAAGGGTTAATTGCAGGCGAAACGGGCGAAAAGTGTGGGAGTTTGCTCCGTGCGGACCGTCCATCTTCTATTGTGACAATGTGGCAATAATAGATATATTTCACTGCGTCCTAACACAGCTGTGCGTTTGACGCCGCTGCAACTGAACTGTCGCTTCTCCATTGTTAGCTCATGCGGTCGCATGGGGGTTCAGGCTAGTGACCCTGAATGGAAAACGTCCCTTGGCGTGCCTTCGGTCGCAGAAAGAAAGAGGTTGAGAGTCTTTCCAGAAGAGGCCGCGTCAAGCGACTTGGCCGACCGCCTTTCATCGGCTCCGAGCATGAAATAAGTCACCTTGTCGCCCAAGAATCCGGGACGAGGGCCGCGTCCGAGCACCCAGTCGTACCAATCAGCACGCAACTTGTTCATGTCGATGACTGCGGCTTCAGGAATGTTTAGCCCCAGGATTTCCTTTGCAGGATGTTGCGTCCCGCCGTGATCCCAAGGCCCAATCACGAGATAGGCGTTGTCCGCCGCCGTTGCCGGTGCGTCGGCCATGTAACGACGGTAGTAGCGTAACGCGCCCGGTTGATCGTCGTCGAAGAAACCCGTAGCCGTGAGCACGGGAAATGTCATCTGCTTGAAGTCCACTGCTTTCGGTTCGGCCACAAGATTGAAAGTCTCATCACCGACATGATCCATCCAGACGTTCAACATCGGTTTCTTATCGCCATGTTCGTCAAGCATCCACCAATCGCTCGCTTCAATGCCAATCGCGGAATAAAGCTGTGTGAAAGGGTGATAGGCCGCGTACTCTTCGAGCATTTTTCCCATCCAATAGTCCTGATTGGTAACGAAACCCTCGTTATCCGAACGACCGGCCGTAACGCCCAAAATGACCGTGGTCCAGGCTTGCGGGATTCCGTTGGTATTCGGGATGTCCCACCCAGGATAGATAGGGACAAACGGAGATATTCCGGCCAGATGCGGGGGGTGCTGTGCAGCCGTGCGCCATTGCGTCATAGCCACGAAAGAGCCGCCGTACATGACGACCCGTCCATCGCTCCATGGCTGCTTGGCTATCCACTCCACAAGGTCATAGCCATCGCGACCAACCTGCAGACCAAGATTGTCAGTCTTGACTCCTCCCGACTTACCTCGGCCACGCACATAGGCCTGCACGAATACGAATCCCCGCTTGACGAATGCGGAGAAGTCGCGACGCCTGCCGCCATCGATGTCGTACTGCGTAAATTCCAACACAGTAGGCGCTTTTCCCGTGAGCTTGTCCGGCTTCGATATCCACGCCTCAAGCTCCACGCCATCCCGCATTGGAATCATACGGCTCATCTCGATGCTGTAGCCTGGTCCAACCTGAGCCGCTTTTGAGAGCGGCATCGTGACTAACAGAGCGATTGTAAGTACGGCCGTGGCCAGAACTCCTATGCGCCAAGTTTTGATCATTGTTCTTCCCCGTTTTGTGTTGCTCACAACCTTCAGAGACTCTGAACCCAAAGCGTGAACTGATGCCAAACCGCCGTGTGCCCGAGGGGGCGCATCGAGAATTGCATGACGAGCAGAAGAAGCGTTCCGGAGATTGTTGCGAGATGGATTTTCCTGCACGACCAGAGGTCAAAGGCGATCAGAAGAATCGGTATAGCGTCGAGCATTCCGAAAAAGACGAGAGCACTCGAAAATACAAAGGGAAATGGCCAGCGGGCTAAGGCTGGACCCAACAACGCGACGGTCCCTAAGATCATGAGACGCTTATGCGCGGGACCATCTCTGCGCGCGAGAAAACCCCAACCGACCAGGATGGCGAACGCGGATAGTTGAAGAACATCGCCAGCAAACAAGGTGTCCAACCCCATGGCGAAGACGGCATGTCGTCGCACTACGGCAATAAGAGTCGCGAATCCGACAAGAACCATGAGAACCGCAAGAATGACCCCGAAAATGCCAAGGCGCATGTGCCACCGAATACGATTCGAGGAGACAAGGGCGATCTGCGCGATGAAGAGGAGAATCCAGCATGAGAATAACGCGCCATGAAAATGGACGAGAAGACTTGGCAGCGGGGCATGAAACATGCCCGCCAAATAATAGGTCCGAGCGAATCCGATGAAGACAGTCAAGAGGGTGAGCCCGGCCATCGAGGCAAAGAAGAAATCGTCCGTGTGTTTGCGAATGGGAAGTGATCTGCTGGCCATTTTTCACCTTGCTCGAAAGCTGGAATCTTCAGGTTCCGTGCCGTCGATTTCTTCCTTATTGAGTGGCCCTCCAAGCAGCGTCAAGCCGTGCTTTTCGAACTCCGCCTTGCGCGCTTCCTGTTTTTTAGGGTCTGTGTCTTGCGCAACGGCCGCCCAATCCATCTCCATCAAGCCGGCGGGCGAATAAAGGTGAACGGCGCCGCAGCGCTGTTCCTGCGCCACACTCCAGCGGTGTGGCACTTTCATGGGCATCAGCAAGGAATCGCCAGGTTTCAGGCGCATGCGCTTGCCGCCTACTTCGGCAACGAACTCGCCCGCCAAGATGTAAAGCCACTCATCCTGCTCGTGATGCACGTGAAGAGGAGCGCCGCGATAGGGGTGATGCTCTCCCGCAGGAAACACAAAGACTGCGAGCCGCCCCTCGGAATCGGATGAACGGACGACCTCGGTGTCGAACATGCCTGACGGCGAGGGCGCGCGCTCATCAGTACCGTCGGATGTGCGCGTGAAACCGGACCGCACCAGCACCGGCCGCCGGACATTTCCCTTGTTGGTTGCCTGATTCACGTCTGCGAAGACTTGCGAAACGGCCGCCGAGTTCAGCGAGAATCCCTCGAACGAAGCGAGAGCGCCGGCCGCGAGAAATGCTCTCCTGTCCATTGTTCTCCTCCCTTGAAAAATGCTTCAATTCGAGTTGCCGGTGCGCCACTTTGAATCCGCCCTAGTTCTGTTTCTTTAGAGTCAGCACTGTTTTCTGATCTTCTTTTGCCGGCACCCAGGTGGTACGCGTCATCGTGTTGCCGTCATCCGAAACTTCAAGGGCGGCGAGGTAAAGAATCTTGCTTCCAAGTCTCGTTTCAGACGTCATTTTTCGAGGCCCCGCAGTCCGAAAGGCGGTCGTCAATCCCGGAGGAGACATCGGACTTTGTACCGCCATGAAAGACCCGTCGGTCGGGCCAGCCCATGTGTTGTCGATAGGATCGATGTAAACGTACATCTGACCCGGCACGGGAAAAGCGATAGTCATCGTATCGGGCTCCTCGATTCTCTTCAGCATCTTCCAAGACCCCTCCAGGCCCGGCCCACCGGAGACTCTGGCGTAAGCGCTGGACCCGTTCGCCGTTCGATTTGCAGGATTGAACCAGGTGTAAGTCATCGTGAGGGTCTGTCCTTCAGCAGACAGCACCAAATGTATTTTTCTAGGAGCCTGTCGGAGAGAAATTTCCTAAATTTGGTCGGATACCAAGATTTTTTGCGGTGAACTATTTCCTTTCTTCCTGGGCTTCTTTAGTATGCGTGCATGAGCTTCCAATTCCGAGCCTGTACGTTGGATCAACCGCTTCTCCTGGCTCCCTCATTGCAACAATGGCTTCCCGAAGGGCACTTGGCGAGGTTCCTCGCCGACGTAACGGAACAGCTGGACCTGTCGGCCATCTATTCTACCTACGATCGTCCGGATGGCCGGGGGCAAGCGGGATACCACCCGCTGTTGATGACGCGCTTGCTGCTGTATGGCTATTGCGTGGGAGTGGCTAGTTCGCGAGCCATCGAGCGGAAGAGCTATGAGGATGTGGCGTTCCGCTATCTGGCGGCGGACCAGCATCCGGATCACGACACCATCGCGAATTTTCGGAAACAACATCTGGCGAAGCTGGGTGAACTGTTTGTGCAGGCCTTGCAATTGTGCCAGAAGGCCGGATTGGTGAAGCTGGGGCACGTAGCCATCGATGGCACCAAGATGCAGGCGAATGCGAGCAAACACAAAGCCATGAGCTACGGGCGGATGGGGGAAGCCGAGCAGAAACTGCAGGCCGAAGTGGAAGCCCTGCTGCGCCATGCGGAGGAAGTGGACGAGGCCGAAGATCGGCAATACGGGAAGGGCCAGCGAGGCGATGAATTGCCAGCGGAATTGGCGCGGCGGGAGAGTCGGCTGAAAAAGATTCGGGAAGCCAAGGAGGCTTTAGAGGCCGAAGCCCAGCAAAAAGCGCAGGAGCAGAAAGCGGAGGCGGAAGCCAAGATCGCCGCACGGCAGGAGCAAGAGAAACAGACCGGGCAAAAGCCGCGAGGGCGGGCTCCTCAGGTTCCTAACCCCGAGGAGGCTAAACCGGAATCTTCGGCGCAGCGGAATTTCACCGATCCGGAAAGTCGGATTATGCCGGATGGAGCGCACAAGGGGAGTTTCGTGCAGGCCTACAATGCTCAGGCGGCGGTGGATAGCGCGGCACAAATCATCGTGGCGGCAGAGATCACGCAACAAACCAACGACAAACAGCAGTTGGTGCCGATGCTTCAACAGGTGATCGAGAACGTGCATGGCAAACCACAAGTGGCCAGTGCCGACACGGGTTACTGGAGCGAGGCCAACGTCACCGCGGAAAGCTTGCAAGGCATCGACCTGCATGTAGCTACGGACCGCCAGCAGCACGGCGAGAGCAAGGACGTTCCCGTGGAGGGAGGGCCGGAAGGAAGTTCGGTCTTACAGCAGATGCGAGACAAACTGAAGACGGAGGGTGGTAAGACCGTCTACAAGATGCGGAAACAAATCGTCGAACCTGTTTTTGGATACATCAAAGAGGGGCGAGGATTTCGCCGGTTCAGCTTTCGCGGCTTCGGAAATGTGCGCAGCGAGTGGAGACTGATTTGTGCCACGCACAATCTGTTGAAGCTCTTCCGGTCTGGATGGAAAATGCAGCCTTTGAGCACTTAACAGTGCCAAACCCGCGGTCTCCCTTTGCACTCTACAGCAGTGCAGTAAGACTGTCAGAGGCCGAATATGGCTCACCAAGCCATTACCCGAACAATTCCACCATGCCTGCCGATAAACCCGATGCCTTGGACTTTGGTGCGAACTTCATTCCGACAAGCTCCTAGTCACTCTATTCCTGATTTTTTCCACGCAATCCCACGAAGATGGCCCTGTGCTGACCCAAGCTACAGTCGAAGCTGGGCGATCTGTCGGATATTCCTTGCCGTCAATCGCAAAGTCATACTCGCTGTTTCGATTGTTAGAATAGTGCTCGCCGCCTGTAGATGACTTCGAGTACGTGATAGTGCCAGCCATGGGGACTGGATTTTCGGTTTTCCATGTCCCCGCAAACGGGCTTTGTACGACCTCCGCGACCTTGGTACCCTGAATCGTGACTGCTCTTTTCAGTGGGCCCCCGACCTCGCCCATGTCTCCGGTCTGCGTGAAAGAAGTTGCGGTGATACCGGACCATACTTCGTGCCATACCATCTTTTTGCTGTTTTGAGGAAACTGCATGTCGATTGTCAGCTGCTCCCCGTCCCACTTGAGAGAACTGTTGTAGTAGGAGTTCAGATCGCACGGGGCGGGGCCGGAGTTGTTGCAGAGCATCCCGCGGAAACTTTTTGTGCTCTTGTCCCACCACTGGAGCGCAAAGAGAAACACCTCTCCAAAGGGCCCCCGGACGTGTTCTTCCTCCATCAAAACGTAACCGCCGGGTCCAGTCCGCCAGACTTCTTCGCCCGTGCCGGCACCTGCGGTGGGAGACATGCCGCCCGCCGCAAATTCATAGGTCGTGGACCATTTGCCGACGAGCGCCTTTTCCAAGCTCTGCATCTCCGGAGCTGTTTGTGGAGCGTTGGGGGGAGAGGAACTGGGCGTGCTTGCACCGGCTTGGCCGAAGCAAACCACGCAAAACGCTAACAGACTGACCAAGGCTGCATTGATCTTCAGCAATCGTTTCATGCCATTCTCCGTTTCGAAGGATGTCCGAGCAGAGTTGCTCCGAGCCTTAGTGCAAGATACCAGCGTCGTAGACAATTCGCCCCCCCACCAAGGTCAACACAGATTGCGTTTTTGACAGTTCTGCCGTGGGCACACTGAAAATGTCTTGCGACAGAACCGCGAGATCGGCGAGTTTGGCGGGCTCCAAGCTGCCTTTGTCCTTCTCCGCAAATTCGGCGTAGGCAGAGGTCAGAGTGTAGGCAATCACTGCCTGCTCGCGCGTGATGGCCTCGGAAGGCCTGTCGGGATGCGTCGACGCGAACATGATGTCCACGTATGGGTTAATACGACCGCCGCCGTCGGAGCCAAGCGCCAGGGGAATCCCAGCTACTAGAAATGATTTGAGCGGCTGTGCCCGAGCCAATTTCATGTTATGAGCGAAATGGGATGGATTCTGCACCACGATAATCCCCAGTTCTTTCACGCGCGGGAGAAGGTCCGGAAAGAGGCCATCACCGTGTTCGAAGCGAACGCGCTTGCTGGCCCACGTAGATTTTCCTCCGCTAGACTTCATGGCATCGATCATTTCCGAAGCGGAAAGAAAACCGGAGACGTGCACCATTAATTGATCGTTGTCCCGAAGAGACTCTTCGAGCATCGCGGATATTTGCTCGCGGGGAAAAGTCAACGCAAGAGTCGCAAAGGCATCGTCAAGAGCGGCTGCCACCGTGCCGGAGGTTTGCGCTTGGCGCACCGCCGCGAAAAGAGCGGCCTGGGCTTGGCGGGTCGCAAACGTACCTTCGAGGGGCGTGCCATCCAGCATCCATTTGGTTCCGTCTACGGTCACTAGACCCGAGTGGTGGTGGAGGACCTCTAGGCCTTCGCGTGTATCGCGTCCATTCGGAGTCGACCCCGGCATGCGGATAACGCGAACCCGAATTGGACTTGGCACCCTGTCTAGCAGAGCTAGGCAACGCTCGGGAGCGATGGCGTTCGACATGTCTTGAATCGAGGTGATCCCGAGTTTAGCGAAACCGGAAAGCTCCTCGCGCAACTCCTTCACCGCATCAGATTCGCTTGCCAAGTCGGCAAGCTTGCGCCCCAGGTCCAATGAGGCGTACTCACGGAGGACGCCAGTGAGTCTGCCATCGGGAGTTCTTTCGTACCTGCCGCCGAGCGGGTCTGCTTCTCCGTCGTGGATTCCAAATGTTGCAAGGGCTGCGCTGTTCAGCACGGAAGCGTGCCCCGAGACAGTACCTAGAATGACGGGGCGGTCAGGAGCCAGTTTGTCGAGGAAGTCACGGTTTAACTGCTGGTCGGGATAGGCGGAAGGTCCGATGAATCCATGAATGATGGTTCCTTCATGCGTTTGGGGGAGCGCCGCGACAATCGCTCCACTCACTTCGGCCAGCGTGGGGTCTGGGCTTTTGAACCGCAAATAGAGCTCGTTTGATGGAGTCACTCCGAGATGGTAGTGCGCGTCGTTGATGCCCGGAATTACGGTGCGTCCACCGAGGTCGAGCAGCTTTGTGTTTCGCCCCGCGAGACCCATCATCGTTTTCGAGTCGCCGACCCCGCTGATACGTTCACCTCGGATTGCGATTGCCTGCGCATATGGATGCGCTTCATTGCTGGTGAAGATCTTTCCGTTGTATAGAACCAAATCGGGTGCGGCTGATTGGCCGAATGCAGTCACCACTACGGCTGCGGATAGCCCAAGAGTTGCTAGCCAGATTTTCTTCAGCTTTGAGTTCCAAACCATGGTTTTCCCCATCCTTCCGTCGGCTGATGCAAGACCCCAACGTCGTAGACAATTTATGCGCCCACCAGGCTCAACACAGATTGCGTTCTCGGCAATTCCGCCGCGGGAATGCTGAAAATGTCCTGTGATGGAAATTCCAGTTAATCCACGCCCCCAAGCCCGCTGAATCAGAACCGACTTCCATTTCGAGCACATAGGCAGTCTTCTCACC
Source organism: uncultured Acidobacteriota bacterium (assembly GCA_963767755.1). Lineage (GTDB taxonomy): Bacteria > Acidobacteriota > Terriglobia > Acidiferrales > UBA7541 > Acidiferrum. Next base: position 127,114 of record CAVYFO010000032.1, read on the forward strand.
GGCTCAGCCAAATCGTGAATCTGAGCCAAGGATCAGTGACGCCTATCAGCATGAATGCCGGAAAAGATGCCAAGACGGCAGCTCCGCCCCAGCCAAAAGCAGGATGCAAACGTCTGTGTTTGATCGTGTCGTACAGGATGCACGCGAGCGGTGGGATTTCCGAAACCGCGACCAATCCCCAAAATCCGATTGTGTCCCACACGTAGGGAATGCGTCCGATGGCAGGCAGAAGGATGCTGCAACAAGCTAGAACCATCACTCGTTTATGAAAATCTGGGCGCGTCCTCAGATAGAGCGCAATCGCAACAAGTAACAAGAACATTAGGCTCGTTCCGAAATCCATCGCCAATGGACGAACGCGTAAGTTTGTGAACGAGGCCGGATTCGCTAGGTAGCTTCTTCTCACCCCGTGAATCGCAACGGTCCAAGCTACGCCCGTGCATAACGGCGCGAGAATCGCGCCTAAAATACCCAGCCGTTGATGTACATCGACTCGATCCTTGGCTACAAGCCGCGCTTGGACAAAAAACAGAACGAACCACGACGTAAAAAGGAATCCGTGCAGATGAAGCAAAAGTGGGAGTGGCCGGACCTCGAATATCGGCCTTAAGTAATACGTGCGAGCGAATCCCGCAAAAACAATCAGGAAAGCGCAAACAGGAAACCAGAGATAGAACCGGCTAACGAGGCGGCTCGGAGCGTTTGTGGGGAAATTCATCAGAGCACCAGCCGCTTGGCTATTTCGATCCACAGCTGTGTTCTGCTCAAAAACACGAGAGCAGGTAGCACCGAGACAAAGAGGAGACCACCCCACAAAAAGGCGGGGTGCAGCCTGCGACTCTGTACGGTATCGAAAAGGATGAACGTAACCGGAACGGTTTCCACCATTCCGATGGAAGCCCATATCCCAGCAGCCTGAATGAAATGGAACGGGAGGCGAATGATGGCAGCTCCCAGAAAAGAACAGGAGGCGAGAAGCATAAAGCGTTTGTGATAATCGCTTCGCTGACGGAACAACAGCGCGGCGACGAGAAAGCCCGCAAATGGAAGAAGTTCGCCAAGAAGCAAAAATGCGAGGAAACTGAGCGCGGCGTTTGATCTTGGATCCGCTAGGAAGTCGCGTCTGGTAGCGTGGAGCGCTACGGCGGAGCTAACCCAAACAACTAGAAAAGCAAGCACACCTCCAAACGTACCCAGCAGACGATGCAGGTCAACTCGATGCGCTGCGACTAGCCTCACCTGAACGAAGAACAACACAAACCAAAGTGTGAGAATTGCTCCATGGAGGTGCAACAGAGTCGGAAGCGCCGGAGTGGCAAAGAAAATCTTCAGATAATACGTGCGCGCAAATCCTGCAAAGACAAGCAGCATCGCCACGATGGCGGCCCGCGTAAAGTATGCGTTGCGCAAGCTGCCGAACTGAATATCGCTCTTCATTGCTGCTGCTTCCACTTTACGGATTGCCGATTCTCGGCTCTCGCACCGTCTCCGCGATCACTCCGCAATTTGCGCATGTTTTCTGTAGGCTCTTCTGTGGTTGACTCTGGCGGGCCAGAAGATGCGAGTCTTCCTTCAGGTCTCTTCCGAATGGAATCCAAGTAGGACGGAGGGATCAGGAGATGCCTTCGCGGGTTCACTTGATCCTCCCTACCGATTCGGCAGCCAGAGCTACTCTGCAGACTCTGACAATTCGTGCCACGCGAACCGAGGCATGTTCGCCGCACTCACAGCATCCAAACTCAAGCATCACAAGAAGGTCTTCGCCAAACGGCAAGACAACGCGTTGACAGCGAGCGAATTCCGGGCTGCAATGGGCTCCGCCTCCCGTTGCGGCCAGATCCCCGGATGTCATTTGCAGTTCCACTGTCATCGCCCCTATGACTACTGTTTGCTCGCCCGAACATGCGCAACTTTGGGGGACTCACTCCAGACCGTCAATCTAACTGCCTGCTAAGCCTGAGCTAACCGCCAATTTGTTTTGTTTCAGTGGGTTGCAGGGAGTTGCTAACTGGTGGCTCGTTTCTGAATGCCTGTGATACCCTCGCCCGCATGGATAATTTCGTGGGTGCGACCTCTCTACCTCCGACTGGCCCGCCCGTGCGCTATCGCTTTGGGCTGTTTGAGCTGGACCTCTCAGCTCGGCGGCTAATCAAGCAAGGAATTGAGGTCCGCGTTCAGGACCAACCGTTTCAGTTGCTGGTCGCTCTCGTCGAGCGAAACGGTGAGATTGTCACCCGCGAGGACCTCCGGCAGCGGCTCTGGACAGGTAATACATTTGTGGATTTTGACAAGAGCCTCGGCGTTGCTCTTACGAAACTCCGGGACGCGATAGGCGACAGCGCCGCAAGTCCTAGATACATCGAAACTGTGGCGCGCCACGGTTATCGCTTCATCGCTCCCGTCGAGCGAAATGGAACACCGGCAGCGCAGCCGATCTCTGCGATCGCTGAGACCGCAGAGGTGCCAAATCAGCCGCCAGCCGTTGCTGGGCGGGCGCTTCCGTTTATTCGGGTCACATTAGCACTGGTGCTGATCGCGGCCGTCAGCGGCGGATTGTATTGGTACTATCGGCTGCGACCTAAGCTTGGCCAACACGCCGCAATAATGGTCGGAAGCTTCGTGAATCTCACGGGTGACGCTGCCTTCGACGGATCGCTTGAGCAAGCCAGCGTCGTCGAGTTGTCGCAGTCCCCGTTTTTGACAATCCTGCCGCGGAAGGCGCTTCGCGATGGATTGCAGAATCTGGGGCGTTCGCCCGATGAGGCTCTAACCCCCAGCCTCGAGCGCCAAATCTGCCAGCGAGCCAACGCAGCAGCTCTGGTTACAGGCTCTATTCATCGCTCGGGCAACACTTATGTCTTGTACCTGGAAGCGGACGCGTGCAGTGACGGTGGTGTTCTCGCGACGGAAAGGGTTACACTGCTGCGAAAGGAAGATGTTTTGCCAGGCATCGACCGAGCCGTCGCAAGCTTGAGGCGCAAGTTTGGCGAATCCGGTGAGTCTTTGCAGAAACATTCGGTGCCTGTCGAGCAGGCGACGACCGATTCGTTGGAAGCGTTGAAAGCGTATCAACTCGGGTTGGATCTGCGGTCGAGAGGGAAAAACCAGGAGGCCATCCCGGTTTTCAAGTCTGCCATCGCCCTGGATGACAAATTCGCTATGGCTTACGCTCAGCTCGGGTCTAGCTATTCTAATCAGGGGGAAACCGAGGAAGGCGCAAAGTATTTCCGAAAGGCTTTCGAGTTGCGCTCACGCACCATTGAGCCGGAAAGACTCTACATTGCGGGAAGGTATTTTGACATCGTTACGGGCGAGCTTGAAAAAGCGATGGAGACGTATCGGCTGTGGGCAGATTCCTATCCTAAGGAATGGCGCCCACTAAATACTTTAGCAAACGACGCCCTCCTCCTTGGCCGGTACGAAGAAGCAATCGACGCTTCACAGCAGGCACTGAAGCTGAACCCCGACCAAGCCTTCAATTATGAGATTCTGGCTGGCGCACTCCTGGCCCTTAATCACGTGGACGAGGCGAAAGGCGTCGCAAGACAAGCGGTATCCCACGCCAGAGACGACGGAGGTTTGCATCTGCTTTTGTTTGCAGTCGCAGTGCTGCAGTCGGATCCGACTGCTCTGGAGGAGGAACGCAAGTGGTCGGCCGAGTTCCCCGACGACTCGTCCATACCTTACGGTGAAGCAGAGTACGCTGCTGCGCAAGGCCAAATGAAACGAAGCGCGGATCTCTTCGAGAAAATTGCGCAGCAGCAAATTGCGGCCGGCGTTCCTGGCTACGCGGCAAATCTCTACGCAGACGAAGCATTCATGCAATTGCAGATGGGACAGCCTGAAGAGGCAATCAAGAGCGCCCAGAAGAGTCTGAAGAGCGGCAAGACGGACATCAATTTGGGTGCGGTCGCCGCCGTGTTCGCGTGGAATGGCGACTCGAATCGGGCAACCACTGTGAAGCGCGATTTCGACAGCGAATACCCAATTTAACCTATAACATGAGCATTTTTTCGCCGATGATAAGCGCCGGTGATGCTATCCATCGTGGAAGGCCCGCGCAAGAAATCAAGGACCTTATGGCTCCAGCGGGACTCTATGAAACAGGCGGGATAGCTTCGCTGAATCCGATCTACATTCGTGCCGTGGGATATTTGAAAGGTGGTTCGCCGCAAGACGCGCTGAGCGAATTCCAAAAGTTGCTCGATCATCGGGGGGTGGATCCCCTCAGGCCGTCCGTACCCCTTGCGATACTTGGTATTGCCCGCGCTTCCGCTAGGCTCGGCAAAATAGAGGACGCCCGCAAGGCATACGAAAACGTTTTGGAATATTGGAAGGATGCCGATCCCGGGTTGCCAATCGTTATTCAAGCCAGACTGGAATACGGCCAGATGCTGAAGCGTCGTGGGCAATAATTGAATTCCCTACAGCTACTTGTTGGTCACCGCTGGAGCGTTTGTCGGGACCAATGGGGAGACATTACTTGCGGGTTGCCCGTCACTCGTCCACAAACACGTCGGCCGAGAGAGGCTCTCCCTAGAAACCAATTGTGGGGACTAGGTAATGTCAGAGCCTGCGTGCTAAGTTGTTCGGCGATGCGAGCTGCTCTGTCGATTCTGGCGATTGCTCTGATCGGTATCACCTGCATGGCCGCGCCTCAAGACACGGTCGTACGCGAGCGCCGGCAGCGAGCCGCTGCTGCGTTCCGCGACGGGATCCTCTTGTTTCATGCCAGTTCCGGGCTGGATTCCAGTGCTGATGGCTTCCGCCAGAACCCTTACTTCTATTACTTCACCGGCTTGGGGAACACGGTTGGGGCCATGCTGGCCATCGACGGAAGATCAGGTGAAAGTTGGCTTTTCTTGCCATCGAAACCCCCGTTCTTGAGAATGGGTCTACAGCCGGAAGTTCAGCCCGGACCCGAATCGGCAAAACACTTGGGCATTGAACATGTGGTTGATTGGTCCGATCTGGAAGGGTTTCTAGCTTCACGCGCCGGCCAAGCGCCGCCCCTGTACTACGGCAACGATCTGTCAACATTCGAAGAACTGCCAGCCAACCTTCTGAGCCCGAAGTCGCCCCAAGCTCCGATCTGGCTGCAGATCATTCTGCAAAGATGGCCCGTGTTTGAAGCCAAAGCGGCGGGGGAACGACTCCAGTCCCTTATGGAAGTTCAGAGTGCGGAGGAAGCTGCCGCTCTGCGCTCGGCTGCGAAGGCGACTGTGACCGCCTTAATGGCCGGAATGCGTGGAATTCGGCCTGGCGTATCGCAGCGGAGTGTCGAAGCAGTAGTGGAAAGCGCATGCTGGGCTGCGGGTGCACATGGTTCAGCCTTCTGGCCGTGGGCAATGGCGGGAGATAATGGTGTATTCCCACGCCCTTTTACTTCGCTCGCGCGATACGACCACCTGAACCAAAACATGCGCTCGGGCGACCTGGTGCGACTTGATGTGGGATGCGAACAGGACCACTACACAGGGGATTTGGGGCGGACGGTGCCGGTATCGGGCCACTACGACGACGGACAGCGAGAGACCTGGAATATATTCGTGGCGGCATATCACGCTGGCGTCCTTGCGCTGCGCGACGGGGCCGAGGTCGACCAGATCTTCGATGCTTGGCGAGCCGAACTGCTGCGTCATCGCGCGTCCGCAAAGACTCTGCTTGCGCAGCAAGCGATCGATTCCTGGTCAGATCGCAAGAATGTTCCGTACTGGCAAGTGCATACGACAAACCTGATGGCCGCTCGCCCAGTTGGGCCACTCAGGCAAGGAACCACGATCAACTTTGAGCCGATCGCCTCAATCGATGGCCAGGGGTATTTCCTCGAAGACATGTACCTCATTACTAGGGATGGTGCCGAGCTACTTACCCCAGGAGTTCCTTATTCGGCGGAGGAAATCGAAGCCGCGATGAGGTAGCTAGCGTGGAAACGCCTTGGACGTTCAGGATGAGTGGTCGGCAAACAGGAAGTGCGCGCTGAGCAGCGCGTTGTTCAGGAGGGTTAAAGTCCCTCTGGTGCTCAAATGAGGGGCGCCATATCCAAGAAGCGGGGTTCGTAGCCTCGCTGGCCGGAGAAGCGGAAGGTATGGAGACGTCTAAACGGGCACGAAAGCGAAAGCTGGATACAGCCAAGACCGACCTAAAGCCACCGCTTGCTGTACTTCGGAGGGCAGGGTGTCCATCGAGAGATGGAATCCGAAGGGCATGAGGAGAAGTACCGGGCCGTAATCGATGGGGGCAATCCTCAAGATGAACCGGTCGGCCAAAGGTGGGGCAAGGTCGAGTCTGCACTTCCGGGACGAAGGCGTTCTCATTCACCCACCGCACCACGGTGATTGCGGACGGCACGGTACGGAAGAACAGCGCGTGACCTCAGGAGAACTGATAGAGTCCCCAGTGGCATTGGGGTAAGCAGACCTATAAGCGCAAGCGAAGTGGCGAGCGATGCTTTGTCAGTAGTCGGACTGCCCAATAGTACCTGAAGCGTGATGAAAGTTACGTGACCGAGCGATCGGCGACCAGTGTGGGTCGGGGAAGGTGGCAGGCGAAGGCAGGAAGGAAGTGTGCTGGCTCAGCCTGAAATGGAGAGGCGACGTTTTCCGTTAGTGAAGATTCCGCCCCTTCGGGGCGGGGATTTTCAAGGCATGAGGATCTATCGTCCGATGCCTGTGTCTGGATGCTCAGCGCGAGAGGATCAACTCCCGCGCTGATTCGCATCGGCTCGATGAGTCCTACCAGGTTATCCCTCAGCATGGTTGCATCCCTGCAGAGCCCGCCTCTGTTTCACCTGGCGAGGTCATTGTAGTCGTGTTCGAAGAATGTGCAAGCAGCGATCTTGCCTCCCGCCGGAGCTGCCGTTGGTGACGCGCTTCCTCGAGCTTGCGATCGCGTGCCGCGTGGATCTCGGCCTGTCGCCCGGCGAGCATATCGTGCGGCGTCACATAGCCTATGGCACTGTGCAAACGTACGGTGTTGTAATGCTCCACGTAGGTTTGAATCAGACGCAGCGCATCTTCCCTGGTCAACGGTGTGCCAGGTCGGAGCACGGTAAATTTGTTCTAAGGGCCGCCGCGGAAATTTATGATCTTGGCGGTTCCCGTCATCATTCCACTGTGCTGCGCGATCGTTTTTGATTCCTCAGCCGACCAGCAGGTCTTCGGCAGCGCAGAGCCTTGCTGCGCGCCGATAGGTGTTCCCTCTGCGGCGCACCAGGAGTCCAGGAAGTAGTGGGTCGTTCCTTTCCCATGACGCCTATTTCACGTGACAGGCGCAAGAGTTCTCGCTCATCCGCAGGTAGTCGAATACCAAACGCACGTTGCGCGTCAGACGTCGCATCTTCTCCGCCACGTTCCCTCGGCCCTTGGATTTGAGCACCCCGATGGCGAAACGACGAAGCCGGGTGATGTTTTCCGGGCCATGGCCGGTGCGGATGCGACTGCGGTCCTCATCATAGTTCCAGTCGATCATGTAGTGGCAACTCTCGATCGCCCAGTGCCCGCGGTTGACCCGCAGCACGCGTTGCGGACCGGCTTGTTCCGCCGGGCGGCTGGTGAGGCCGTAGGAGATTTGCAGAGAAGGCTTGCCCGTCTTCTTGTTCGCGCTGTGCCGCTCGATGACGAACGCTTGGCCCACATGAGGAAAATCGAGATACCCGTTGAGTTCCGTGGTCGTCCAGATCTTGCGCGTTTCGATGCGTCCGTGGTCCGCCGGGGTAGGCTCGACAAAATGCGGTTGGCCGCGATCCCGAAAATAGAACTCCAAGGCTTCCAGAAGACCGGGTTGGTTTCCTTTCACCGTGAAAGAGTAGTGGGCCTGGCGCTTCTCGACCAGGTAAGTCGCCAGTTCGCGTTGGGTCAGCAGGGCATCGGCACTGACATCTTTCCCCTCAATATCGATGGAATCCAGCAGCGGGATCGCCGTCTTGATCTCGTTCGTGCGTTTGACCTCTTCCTTGGCCTTCCCCTCTACGGGCAGGGTACCGACTTTTTTTGGGTGTAGCAGATCTTGCTTTGCTGACCGACCACACTCATCACGTGCGTTTGCCGGCCTTGCTCATCCAGAGCGTTGCACATGGTCTTGCCATCGATCGCCAGACTTTCATCCCCTGCGCCATAGCGTTGGTTCCAGCGTTGCAAAGCGCCATCCAGATCGGCGGGCGTGACGCGGATGAGCACGTTGCGGATGCTGGACTCGCTGGGCACCACATACTGGCCCTGTTCACGACGGCAACCGAAGCGCTCCCGCGATTTCTGCCCCAGGCTTTGGGCCCAATCGGAAATGGCCTTGTACCCGCGCATCCCGCAGAGTACGGCCCCCGCGGCTATCCCCACGACGGTGGACAAACGATGTCGCCGCCCTTGCGTCCGGCGCGGATCGGGAATCTGCGAAAAGAACGAAGGGAGAGAGCGCATCTGATCAGCGGTGAGCCTCATGCTCGTGCCTCCTAGGCGATACGGTGGGGAAAGAATCGCGCCGCACAAGACTGTGCGGGCGTCGCACCGCAGCGGTTGGAGAAAAACCATCTTGGGAGATTGCGCCTTGGCCGTGTATCCCGCGTGGGTCCGGCGAAACCCTCGGGTGTTCCCTACATAAATCCAGTTCGCCGCCCGGTACACCGTCCCGCGATGACGCTGCGGGTCGACAAAGGTTTCCAGCAACACCACACCGTGCCCGAACGCTTCTTCCCAATCCCTCCCCAAACGCCTTTGACAGAGAGCGAGAAGGCGCGACCCCCAATTGAACAGGTGCCAGTCGGGAAGAATCAGAAAGCGGCTATTGTTGACCACCAGTTTCAAGCGGCCATAGTGCTGGCGCAGGGTCCAACCGATCCAGCCATCGCGCGGGGCGCACTTCAGTGCCGAGGCCGAAAAGCTCAACAGCGCAACCCATTGCTCCCGCCAGCTCGCCACGTACCACAGCGTTTCTCCGATCTTGGGCAAATGGCCCAGGTAGTGGTGCTCACGCATGAGTTCCTGGTAGCGGGGCTGTTCGTCGGAACGAACCAGCCGGACCACCGTCTCGCGGAGTTCCGGACGCCATGCAGAGTCAACCTTCTCGGGATGCATTGCGCCGTGAGCATACTGAAGCGGAACAGAAAAGTCCAGAGCAAACTATAACTATTTATGTTTTATGGTCGTTAAGTGCCTGGATAAATCCACCCTGCAGGTCGGAGGCACTCTGACTTTAGGGATTTGTGCCAGCGCTCCAGCTTGCCGTTCGATTGCGGATAGCCGGGCGAGGTTCGCACGTGGGTCATCCCCGCGATGCGAATGAATTCCTTGAAATCCCTGGCAATAAACTGTGGTCCGTTGTCAGAGATGATCCGGGGTTTCGCTTCCGGATATTTCTCCCGCGCTCGTTGCAAAATGATTTCGATCTCCGCTTCGGTCATCGATTCCCGCAGATCCCAATGAACGATCGAACGGCTGTAGCCATCCAGAACGCTGCACAGATAATAGAAGGTGCCGCTCACGTTGATGTAGGAAACATCGATGTGCCAATGCTGGTGCGCATGCGGTGGTTGCTCGAAACCGCTCCCCTTGCGCGAAGGCTTGCCCTTCCATCGGGAGAGCAATCCGGCTTGTTGAAGCACGCGCCAAACGCTGGAGGGGCTAACGGCCACAACATCGGCGTCCAGCATCATGAACGTCAGTCGTCGATAGCCTTCCAAGGGATGTTCCCGGTGGAAGCCGATGATGGCTTGCTTCTCCCACGGTTGTAGCCAGAAATCACGGGGAACCCAACCGTTGTGCTCATTGACGCGCCCATAGCGCTCTCGCCAGTCGTAGAACTTGCTGGCTCGCACGCCCAGCCAGTGGATGAATCGTCCGGTGCCGATCTCCGTTTTTTCCGACCAGCACCGGACGAAATCCACCACCAGGTCCCGCACATCGTGCGGCACCCACACTTTGGTCAGAGCTCCCCAAGACTTTTTTTTAAGGCGATGTGCTCGGCCATCAATTCGGCCAGCACCTCGTCCTTGGTCTGGATCTTCTTCTCCAGAAATTCGATCCGTTGTTGTTCGGCTTGGTGGTCCGACCGGCTTTTGCCCTGGAAGGCGGCCGCTCCGTTCTCGAAGAACTCTTTTTGCCAGCGGTAGAACACCGTCGGCTGTAGGCCCAGTTCCTCACAAAGTTCGGATACCGGCACCTTATCGAGCAGGTGCCGTCTCAGGATGCCGACCTTCTCTTCTGATGGGTAGTGCTTGCGTTCTTTTCGCATGCGTCCTCTCCGTTTATATTAACGGAAGAACGCCATTCTCCATTTTCAGCTGAGGCGGCACAGAAGAGGCAGGCAGCCAGAAGAGTAAGGATGATGAAGGTGGATCAGTTCGCTTAGCGAAAAACCCGTACATCATCGTCCGAGGATACTGGAAGCCGGCCTCAACCTGACGGATGTAAGAAAGGTCCACTTGGTGTTTGCCTTTCCCTACATCTCAAATCATGTGTCTTCGTGAAAGCTGCATGCGGGAAAACCGCACGTGCAGTTTGAGCGGCGGACGGAGGCCAGCGCGCAAGCGCGCCTCCTCCGACCCGACTATCAAGCCCTGCTTGGGAGGGGAATTAACGTTGCCGCCGCAAAGCAATTCATTCGGGCATCGCTTAGAAGACGTAATTTTATGCCTAATGCGTAAGAATGCCTCCCGCGTCGCGACTGCGACGCGGGAGGCAGGAATGCAACAGGGGAGCCTAATCAGGAGCGCTCGTAAGCGCGGCCCGGATGTGTGGCAGTTCCGTTGGGCGGACAGGGGACCGTACGGAAAGCGCATCTATCGCAAGCGGGTTATCGGAACAGCCTGCCAATACGCCGACGCAGACTCTGCCCGCAGAGCGGTGACGGGACTAATAAGAGAAATCAATGCGAATGTCTTTCAGCGATGCCATCTCCCGATGACCATTGCTGAAGTGTGCGATCACTTTGTTCAGCGCGAACTGACTAAGGACAATAACTGGCGAAGCTATTCCACAAAGAAAGCGTACAGAGCGTACTTGAACAGATGGGTCATCCCACATTGGGGCAGCGTGCGTCTTTCGGAAGTGAGAACGACAGAAGTAGAGTTATGGCTTCGCAGTCTGCCCCTGGCGAAGAGCAGTTGTGCGAAAATCCGAGGTATTCTCTCTGTTCTTTTCAATCATGCTTGCCGTCATGAACTCTTTGACCGCAACCCGATCCGTTTAGTTCGACAGGGCGCGAAGCGGCGCACTACGCCAAGTGTGCTGACACCCGCTGAAATAAGGGCGCTCATACATGGCCTGGGGTTACGTGAGCGAACGCTAGTGCTCCTTGCGGCCTCCACCGGGCTGCGACAGAGCGAGCTGTTCGGATTGAAGTGGGGAGACATCAACTTTGCTCAAGGCACAATGAACGTCACGCGCTCCATCGTGTACGGAGTGGTGGGTCCTTGCAAGACTGAATCATCGCAAAAACCCGTACCGGTTCATCCAACAGTTTTGGAGGAGCTCGCGAAATGGAAAGAAGGCTCCCGGTACACCAAATTCGACGACTGGATTTTCGCGAGCAGACGGTACCATGGTCGGAAACCAATCTGGGGCCAGGCACTTTTGCGCAAGCATATCCGCCCCGTCGCGCAACGCGTTGGGATTCAGAAACAATTCGGATGGCATACATTTCGACACACGTACTCCACTCTACTGCGAAGTGTCGGTACCGAGTTCAAAGTGATGCAAGAGTTGCTGCGGCATTCCTCGTTTCGGTCCACGCTGGATGTTTACACGCAGGCAATCTCGCCAGCAAAACACGCAGCGCAAGCAGCGGTCCTTGCGCTGATCTTCGCTTCTGAAACGAACTCCAGTGGTCAAACCGGTGAAAGCCGAACTTGTGAAAACGGTTCTAATTGACGAAAAGGGGTGCAAAAAGGGTGCAAAAACGTGCCCTTTTGCACCCTCGTTGGTTGCGGCGAAATTAGTTCAACTCTTTTGGAATGAATGGCGGGGACGACGAGACTCGAACTCGCGACCTCTGCCGTGACAGGGCAGCGTTCTAACCAACTGAACTACGTCCCCAACCGTGGAATCAACAACTTACCGTAAAACCTTGCAAACAAATCCTTTGCAAGATTCGCATACAGCGCACTGTTCGCTTGCGGTGCATACGGTAGCAGCTGTCCCTGCCAAAACCGCCAATAAACCGCTAATAAGAATTCGTGCGCTCATGCGGGATTTATCCTAGCACAGTTGCCTGCAACAGTCGAAGCCGAGTCCGATGAATCTTGTTTGGATCGCGGGCTTCACAAGCTTCGGACGTGGGTTCGATTCCCATCGCCCGCTCCATAAACCCTGTTGATGCAGTTGGCTTTACTGGCTTCCTACTTCGAAAACAGCCTATAAAACCACGAGTTATGGACGCAGTTGGACGCGAAATTTGTCGAGGCGAGTCCAGTTGGACGCGACTTTTAGCCGGTGCCGGGGGAGGGAAGTGGACCGAACGTCTGCCTGTGCGATTCGACTGGCTAGCGGCTGCCTCAGAGAGCGGCAGGAGCAGCCGAAGGGTTCGTGAACTCTAAAGTTTACAAATTTGCCAGAGCCCGCAAGGAGACGAACAGTGAAGATTGGCGAAGTCAACCCGCAAGGAATTGATACTCATAAACAAGAACGTCCACTGAGAGGCCGGAAGCCCGCGTATGAGTCTCGCGCAAGGGAGCTTCGCCAGAAGCTCGCGGTCTGGAATGAGATTCCAAAATCGGAGCGGCCATCCTTGCGGGCGCTGGCACGTGAGAACAACACGTCCCACCAGCTCTTGAGCTTCTATCTCAAGGGGCTGGAGGAATGGCAGTACCAGGAACGCTACCAGATGGCCAAGGAAAGGGCCAAGATAGGGCGGAGAAGATTCGCTCGCGAGCAGCGGCAGAGAAGCGCGAGATGACGTTGAGAGAATGTTTGGACGCGATCGTGGGTCCGGGTTGGATCGGGCAAGTCGAAAGCCTGAGACAGGCAGCCAGGCGGGGTCCATTGAACTGGTATCAGGGCCAGATGCTGAAGATCTACGCGCGCCGGGGGATTTTAGGCGCAGAAGAGCTCTTACGGAAGTGCCTGCAGGTTGGTCTGCTGAAAAGAAAGAGTTTTGCAGAAATCGTGAAGGACACGCCGCGGCAGGACGGGGAAGCGTCCAGCGCTTGGGTGCGGCGCATCTGGGATGAGTGTGAGAAGTACGGCACAGATTGCCCTACGGTGCTCTCGGAAGAGCTTCTCGTAAAGTATTCGGGAGGAAAGAACGACGAGGTGGGGGAGAAATTTGCCACCAGCGGTGTGACGTGCCGGTAAGCTCTTTAGACGTGAAGGTGGCAGATCGGCAACTCCGCAAGACGGCTAGACGCACGTCACAGAGAGAGGTGAATATGGCGCCGGGACATCGATGGTCCGCCTTGGATGCTTCTATGCGAAATCTTCAGAAAGCGTGTGCACGCCGCAATGAGCTCGGTTTCTACCCGCGGCCTTGGCGCAGCAAAGAGGAAAGCCTCATGATCAGGCGATTAGTGTTATGGTGGCACACGAGCCGTGACAACCGGAGGCCATCCTGTCGGAATTGGGCTAAGCAACTGGGCATTTCGCACACGTGGGTCCAGAAACTGGTGCTGAAATTTGAAGCAGAACCAAACGACGTGCGCCGGCTGCACGCTTATGGCGATCCGAAACTCGAGCAGCTCGAGCGCGCCCGGGAACAGACACGACGGATGAAAGAACAGTATGAGTTACGCAGGCCGGCTCGGCGCGCGGATAAGGGATTATTGATTCGGATGAAGAAAGCGGTTCTGGGGTATTTGGCCGGGCAGGCGCACGGTGCAACAGAGCGCGCGATCACGAAGGCTGTTCACGTCTGGCCGTACAGGATCCTTCTACTCCTGCGACGATACGAGCGATTGCATCTGGTTCAGGGGCGGCGGCGGGGATGGCGTCCGATGGTCTGGGAGATCACGCCGCGTGGCCGGGTACGGCTTGCGTGGCTCGAAAAGCGAGTCGTTAGAGCAGCTTAGTGGATTTTGCTAACTACAACTTGCCCAGCGTTTACTCAGCGCCTATCACGGTCCGGTTTTTCAGTGCCGCCGTTCTAGTACTTCACTTTACCGATTACCGCGTTTGGACGTAGCCGCCCGGCGGCGGACGCTTCGCGTGAGGCAGTGGAGCGTTGGTTGCTTGATGGCTTAGATGTAAGTGTGGGTCACAGGAGGTGTTCCCGTGACCCATCTTCGAAAAATGATGCTGGAAGAACTCCAGCTTCGTAATTATGCACAAAATACCATACGCCACTACCTTCGTGCAGTAGAAGATTTTGCTCGACATTTCAACTGTTCGCCCGATCGCTTAGGTCCTCGACAGATTCGGGAATATCAAGCCGAGTTGTTCAAGAAGCGCAAGTTGTCAGCGAATTCCGTAGGACAACACCTGGCCGCTCTGCGCTTCTTCTACATCAAGACTCTTCGCAAAGCCTGGAGCATTGCCGAAACTCCCTATCCGAAAAAGAACCGTCGCCTGCCGACGATTCTGAGCCGCGAAGAAGTCGCGCAACTCCTCCATGCGGCGCGCACCCCTGGAGAACGCATCCTGCTCATGACCCTCTACGCCAGAGGCGCCCGGAACGCCGAACTGACCCACTTGAAAGTCAGCGACATCGACAGTCAGCGCATGGTGGTGCACATCCGTGCCGGCAAGGGCCGCAAAGATCGCGATGTCATGCTCAGTCCCAAGCTACTCACGGCACTGCGCTCCCACTGGCGTTGCTACCACCGCAGATCCAGCAGCTGGCTGTTTCCCAGCAACTATCGCAAGGATCGGCCCATCGATACGAAAACCGTTTGGTACGCATGTCAGAAAGCCGCCCAGCGCGCCGGCCTCCAGAAACGCGTCTATCCCCATTTGCTTCGCCACTGTTTTGCGACGCATCTCTATGAGGCTGGCACCGATCTCCGCGCCATTCAGGTCTTGCTCGGTCATGAAGATCTGAAAGACACCTTGCTTTACGTGCATCTCGCGATACAACGCCTCAACTCCACCGCGAGTCCTTTGGACTCGCTAACACTGGACGACAAGCCGCCTGACGAGAACTAGATGAGCCGGCCGCCTCTGGAGGTGGCCGATATCATCCGCGCTGCAGGAGAGGCTTTCATCGAACGACACCGCCACTGGCTCCGTTGGAAGCACGTGAAAGTACTGCGGGCCATTCGGCGTTGTCGTACCGCCGCTCTCGGCGGGCATCTCGATGAGTGCATGCGCTGCGGACATCGTGCCCCCATCTCCTATAACAGCTGTCGCGATCGCCATTGCCCGAAGTGTCAGACCGCCGCTCGGGACCGCTGGATTGCTGCGCGCCAAGAGGAGCTTCTCCCCA
The DNA here is from genome assembly GCA_963767755.1 of uncultured Acidobacteriota bacterium. Taxonomy (GTDB): domain Bacteria; phylum Acidobacteriota; class Terriglobia; order Acidiferrales; family UBA7541; genus Acidiferrum. The sequence goes on from CAVYFO010000032.1 coordinate 142,459, forward strand.
CCCGCTATCTCCATATAGTGTTCACCCTACCTGGTCGCTTGGCTCCTCTGGTGCTGCAGAACAAGAAAATCCTTTACGATCTCCTGTTCCGCACCAGTGCGGAAACCCTCCTCGAAGTCGCTCGCGATCCCAGACACCTCGGCGCCGAGATCGGCTTCTTCAGTGTCTTGCATACGTGGAGCCAAAAGCTCACCGCTCATCCACATGTCCATTGTGTCGTTCCGGCCGGCGGCCTCTCGCCTGATCACACCCGTTGGATTCGCTCCCGCGACAACTACTTCCTACCCAAGAAAGTGCTGGCTGAACTCTTTCGCGGCAAGTTCGTCGACGCGCTCAAAGAGGCGTTTCAAAATGGCCAACTCCACTTCCACGGAGACCTGAAGCTTCTCGCGCAACCTAAGACCTTCGCCGCTTGGCTGCGGCCCCTCCATCGACAGGATTGGGTGGTGTACTTGAAACGTCCCTTCGGTGGCCCCCAGTACGTGGTGCACTATCTCGGCCGCTACACTCATCGCGTGGCCATCTCCAACCACCGCCTGGTCTCCTTCAGCGATGGCCAAGTCACTTTCCGCTGGCGCGATTCGGCGCACCACAATGAACAGAAGTTGCTGACGCTATCCCTCGATGAGTTCTTACGGCGCTTCTTACTGCACATCCTTCCCAAGGGCTTTGTGCGCATCCGTAACTTCGGTTTCCTAGCCAGCCGCAAACGCGCCAAGCTCCTGCCACTTTGCTTTCACTTGCTCGGCGCAACACCACAGCCGCAAGCCGAACAACACGCCTCTTCCACCGAAGATGGTCCCGCTCTTTGGCGCTGCCCTAAGTGCGGTGGACCAATGAGAGTCATCGAACGGTTCACCGCTGCCGAAATGCAACTTCGTTCTCCACCACGGGTCAGCGTTGCAGCATGAGACTACTCTCTCCAACTCGAAAACTCTGCGTCCTTCCAGGTGCTGCGCATCTCTGTGCCTCGCCGTCAAACCGATCCCTTCTTCCAGCATTTTTGACCACCGTCTTTGCGGTCCTTTTTCGCCGTAGCCAATTTCCGCGCGCACGGTATCCTGTGTCCTGCCCTGCAGCACAGTCTCGGCACGGCTTAACGCCGCTCCTTCCCACCATTGAATTTGCATAGGGCCCGCGTCCGCCGCCGGGCGGCCACGTCCAAACGGCTTTACCGGACGCGCGCAGAGCTCCCCGCCTCCGTTCACTCCTCGCCGAGAACGCGCATCCGGTAAAGCGCTAACGTTTACCAAGCACTTCGGCGGGAGGCTGTGATCCGCTGCCTTTGATTCGGCAATGCAGGAGTTTTCTCTCTCTCGGCGAATCGGAGGATTCTCAGCGCAGTTAGGGAAACAATTGATATCAAACGGGAGCAGATCGGACGTTATTCTGCGCGGAGCACACGGATCGGTTCGAGTTTGGCTGCCCGCCTCGCCGGTAGGAAACAGGCTAGGACGGCGGTCGCGAGCAGAATTGCCGCCACAGATCCGAAGGTGGAAAAGTCCTCCGCGGGCACTCCAAACAACATATTCTGCATGGCGCGCGCCACGAAGTAGGCACCTATGAGGCCAAGAACCAGTCCAATGGCGGCGAGCAACACGCCATCAAGGACGACGAGGCCAATCACGCGGTTAGGAGTTGCGCCAAGAGCCATACGGAGGGCGATCTCATGCGCGCGATTCGCTACGGAAAACGACATAACCCCATAGATACCAATCACTGCCAGGAACAAAGCGACGGCTGCAAAACTGCTAAAGAGGATAAGTGTGAAGCGCTCTTCGGCCATGGTGTCGTCCTGCACTTCGGCCAGGGTTTTGGGCTGCGCAAGAGCCACGCCAGGATCGACTGAGTGCAAAGCGGCGGCAATGCTCGCCAGCATAGAGGTTGGTCTCTCTGCAGTGCGCACGCCGAAGCCCGCCTGCGGCCAAGGAGTCTGCCAGAAGGGAATGAGCATCTGCGGGTTCTCCTCGCGCTGAACTGCGGCGTGCACATTGTGGTAAGTTCCGACGATTTGCCACGCGACGCGCGGTCCGAACTTGGTGACGCCAGGAATGATCTGCTCGACGAGCACGCGCTGGTGCAACGGGTCCTTGCCCTTCAGAAACTTGTTCACAAAATCCTGATTGACCACAGCCACCTTGATACTCGCAGCCGTGTCTTGGTCAGTGAACGCGCGTCCCGATACCAATCGAATGCCGAAAGTTTGGAAAAAGTCCGGCGTAACCAAGCCGAAATCAGTGTCGGGGAGCTGAGAGGGATTCGTGTCGATTGGGTCGCCCTCTACCTTGAAGGTCATGCCGAAACCTGCTCCGTAGAGCGGTAGGCCCGTCTCGGCCGAGGCATGAGTGACACCGGGGACGGCAGTGATGTGCGCGAGGATGTCTCGGTAATAGGCGATTATCTGACTAGGATCATTTGAGCGCGACGCAGGTACAGGCAAAAAGAAAGTGAGAACATGATCGGTCTTCAATCCGACATCGACATGGGCGAGGTTCCAGAAGCTGTGAATGGTGAGACCGGCTCCGGCAAGCAGAGTAAGGGCCAGCGCGAACTCGCCAACGACGGGAGTGCGTTGCAGTCGATGCTGTCCGACGGTGGTTCCTGAACGCCCACCCTTCTTCAGCATCTCGGCTGGATCGACGCGCGACGCAGACCAGGCCGGTGCAGAGCCCGCCAGAAGACCTGCCAAGGTCGTAGCCAGCAGAGTGAAGAGCAGGATGGGCGAGTTCAGACGCAGATCGGCCTCACTGGGCAGTGTATTTGACGGCATAGCAGCGATCAGCCCCTGCAACAAGCAGTACCCGAGGCCTACTCCAAGAGCACCTCCAGCGAGAGCGAGCAACAAACTCTCCGTGAGAAGCTGGCCGAAGATGGTCACGCGGCCAGCTCCCAACGCGCCGCGGACGGCCAACTCCTTTTGCCGAGACATGCCGCTTGCCAGTAGTAGGTTAGCGACGTTCACGCAGGCTATGAGCAGCACGAATCCGACGGCTCCGAAAAGCAGCCACAGCATCTTGACGCGTTCTTTGGGCAGGAAATCGTTCTTCAGCGGCTCGACATAGACACCCCAACCCTCGTTGCTGTTCGGATACATCTGTGCAAGATGAGCTGTGACCGCGTCCATGTTCTGTTGCGCCTGCTTGACCGTCACGTCCGGTTTGAGTCGGCCCATAACTTGAAGCCAGTGAAAGTCGCGATTGATCTGGTCTGGTTTGAAGATCAGCGGAACCGTGAGCTGCGCTTGCTGACGATCGAAGATGCCCGGCTGCTGCACGCCAACGACAGTGAAGGGCTCGCTATTGAGTCGCAGAGTGGTGCCGAGAACGTGGGGATTCGCTCCAAGCTTCCGCCACAGCTTATAGGTAAGGATCACGACGTGGTCGCGGCCAGCCATGCCTTCTTCGGGCAGGAAATAACGTCCCATTAAGAGCGACTGGCCGATCATATGCATCATGGAGGGGGTTTCTTCGTTGGCATCGAGGTACTCCGGCTGGTCTTTGCTGGCGAGATTGAAGCTTGTACTGGTCCGGGCGCAGAGGTCTTGGAAAACCGTGTTCTGCTGCTTCCAATCTATATAGTCTCCGGCCGCAACGCCATCGCGAGAGTTCTGAATCTTTGACCAGACCATCACAAGCTGCTCCGGATGGGGATAAGGCAGCGGAGCAAGGAGCGTCGCATAATCCACCGTGAAGATCGCTGTGTTGGCGCCGATTCCGAGCGCAAATGTCAGCACAACCGCTAAAGTCATGCCCCAGTTCCGGGCCAGCATGCGGAGACTGACTCGGATGTCATGAACCGGAGTTTCCATGCTCGTTTCCTCTTACGTTCCCTGTACAACTGATTTGCTACACAGCATGCCACAAATCATAGCCCTACCTTGCCGCCAGCTTTCAAGTACCTGATAAGTCGATTATTACCGGTAACTTTGGTACTGGGACCTACATCTCCGATTACCGCTGCGGGACAGACAAAGTTCGTCGAGGATGGAATAGCGAGGGGTGAGCGGGCGGTTGGCGAAGCGTTTGAAGAAAACGAATATGCCCGCCGCGATGGTCTAGCTCTTCTTATAGCCCGACGATTCTAACAATCCGTCAAGCCCGCTCCGGCACTACTCCCGCGTCACTTGTCTTTGGGCCTACGTCTGGTGCAGCCCCTCCGCATGAGATAGATTTCTTTCGGAGGATTCATGGACATTCTAGCAGCGATCAAGCGCGAAGAGAGAAAACTCGAAAAGCAGTTAGGCAAGCTACAGCATCAGTTGAACGGAGTCAGGGCGGCTGCAAAAGCACTGGGCGATTCGACGGGCAAGGAACTCAAGGTCGTAAAGAAGCGCGTACTGTCTGCCGCTGCCAGGGCGAAGATCGGCAGAGCTACGAAAAAACGGTGGGCGAAGTTTCGAGCGCAGGCGAAGAAAGTGACGGGATAAGCAGACCTCACGGTCAGAATAGCAGTAGTAGACAATTCGTGTCGGACGTTCACCGACTGACTCGACGCCAGTCATTCAATCGAATAGGCTTGAACGATGGACCAAGAGAAACGTGGGTTGAGGTTTGCGTTCAGCGCCGGTGCCGAGATCGCTCCTGAAAGCTCGCCGACTGATTTTGTGCCCGCACGAGTGACAGAGTTGAGCTTGCGCGGGTGTTTCCTGGAGACTTCCGCTTCGTTTGAACTTCAACACCCAGTTTTTCTGAAAATCGAGCTCTCAGACGAACATTTCGAGGCCGAGGCGTCAGTCCTCTATGTCAATCCTTCAGGCTTGGGTCTGGTGTTTCGCGGAATAAAGCCTCACTTTCGAGAGGTTCTCCAGAGGTGGGTTCTCGCTGCGCTTGATAATCACCCTGCAAGCTCTTAAGTTCCAAAGTAGTCGGGTCACCCGGGCAAGCCCGTACCATTACTCCACACTTTTCCGATTAGCGTTTACCAGGAGTTGATTCACTTAGCAGGCGTGTTGGACGCGCTTTCCCTGAGCAATATTTGGATTTCGCTCTCAAAGGTATCTTTGTCCATCATGCCAACGTGCAAGTCGGCGACGCGCCGAAACCGATCTAGCTTTTCGCACAATAACCCCGGCAGTGACGATGCCGATTAAATCAAGAGCACGGCTAAACAGAAATGGCGCCAGGAATGGAATCATCGGCCGACCGGGTGGCGTGTGTCCGAAAAAAATGACAAGAAGCGAGGCAATCATGGCCGCGCGCAGGAGGATAACGGTCATAGTTGAGACCATTTCTCTTCCCTTCGCTAAAACTGCCACAACACAACCGACGAGAAGCGACTGAGTGAAGCGCGCAATCGGAATACCGCAGGTCAGGAGCCACACATAAGCTTCATAGTGGCGGTTCGAATAAGGCCGCTGAGTGCGGAGCAAGGCGACGATGAACTGTTCGGGCAGGCCTGCGCCGAACAATGAAAACGTGAAACCGAGGAAGACGACGGCGGCGAGCCACGATGGCGCAACGCGAAACGCGGCACCGGTGAGATGGGCGATGGTTTTGGCACTTTGTCCCCAGTACCAGCGTCGGGCTTGATCGATGCCTGAGCGTGAGGCTAGGTCGGAGAATTCCTCACTGAGGTCGCCAAGAATGGATTCTGCCTGCTCCGCAGAAGCGAACAGCTCAACAAGCCAGGAGGCAATGCGTGGCGGATGAATCAGAGCGGATTGGGACATCATGAGTGACTCCCGATCAGATCAAGGCCTTGGGTCATGCTCTGAACTGCACGATGCGTCCGATTCACTGCTGACATTCCCTTGCCGGTGACATGGAAAAAACGTTTCGATCGTCCGCCGCGTTCTGGCGTGGGTTCGCCGAATTGCGATTTGACGTATCCCTTCGTTTCCAGGCGGTCAAGGGTCGCATAAATGGCGCCGATGGACACTTCACGACCAGTCCGTGCTTCGATCTCTTGCCGCACTGTAACTCCATAGGCCCGACCGGCAAGACGAAGAAGGGCCAGAATCACGATGTGCTCGAATTCACCGAGATAATCGCGGCTAGACATTAGCTATACAATATAGAATAAATTGGCAAAGTCAATCGGTTATAGGCATCGGGAGGCCAGTGGACGTGTAGTCGGCTTTCCGGTAAAGTTCCCTTGGCCGATTCAACTTTACCTGTAAGCGCGTTTTCCGAGGACCTACTGCGCGTTGAGGTAAGTTGAGTTAAATTATGGTCTCGATGAACGAGAGAGAACAACTCATCGACAAGCCGGTGACGACCATGCTCTTAAGCGTGCCGGAACGCCTCGCGCTTTCTCCCAACGACGTTCGCTATACCGAGGTGGCCGCAGTCGTGGCACGCGTACTGGAGAACTCTGGGTATTTCCCACCTGGTGCGCGGCCGTGGCAAGAAGGAAATGTAGTCCACGAAGGAGCAATCCTACAGAAATTGCCAAGGGGAGGATTTCGTCTTACCCTCCAGCGCAGCCACCCGATTGCTCCCACTGTTCTCGCAGCGAAGAAAGAGTCCGATTTCCGGTCTGCACGGGCGGCGATTAGGGCTTTCGTTCGGTCGGAATGGCCAAAGGGAATCGACGGAATTGCCATTAAGCGGTTTCGAATTTAGGTTTTTTGAGCTCTGACTAGTACCCACATTTCCGATTAGCGCGTTCAGGAGCTAGCGCCTCGATCCTCGATTAGCGGGTTCGCGACATCTGTACTTAGCGCCTATTTACATGTGTCGAGTCATTTACGACACTTCGAGGATGAATCGCGCAGTGCTATTACTGTGCTGCTTGCTGGGGTTCACTGCCCCCGCCATCGCCAAGCTCACCTCAGGGTTTGACTATCGCGTCGGGATTCTGGACGCGGACTTGGTTTGCATCGTCTCCCAAAAAGCGCCTGGTGTCTTCAAAGTCGACGAAGTGTTTCTGGCGACCGGGCCGGCGGTCGAATCGGTTCGACTGCCGGGCTTTCAACTCGTCACCGAACAACAATACGGCCCGGACACAGTTGAGCCCATCACCCCCGATACAAGAATTTTGATGTATTTGCGCCACAAAAAAACCGCGCCTTCATCCTGGAAACTTTTGGACTACGGTCTCTCGTTTTTCTGGGTGCAGAACCCCGAACAGACGCCGCAACTTCGAAGTTTCGCGGAGAAAGGCGTCGATCTGAGGCGGCGGTTTGAAGCTGCGAGCAACATTCCCGACCCACTTCGACGCGCGACAGCGCTGTGGCCGTTCCTGGACATGAACACGTTCGGACCTGAGGTCGCGCGCCGCGCAGAAGAAGTTCTAAAGCGGATCGCGCCCGTGTCAGGCGATTATTTCGCAGAACACTTCAATGAACTACCTCACGACCAGCGCATGGATTTACTGCGGGACGCTGGCGAATACGGTGGCGACAAGCTGCACGAGACAGTGAAGGAATTTATTTCAGAACAAGAGAAGATTTTCGATGACTACGCTTCTGCGCACCAACTTGGCGGTGAACTGAACCAGAAGCAATGGTATTCGATGCCTCCGGACGTCAGCGACAGCACCGGCTACGTTTACTATGGAGCCGCTGGTCTGGCGAAATTTCATCGCCGGGAAGATTTGCTTCTGTTCCGCGCAATAGGGATGTGGGGAGTTAAGTACGGCATGGATCAGCCGAGCGAAGCGGCGCTCGACGCATTTCGCGACATGCCCGACGAGGAAAATCTACCGGTAATCGCCTCGATCCGAGAGAGATTTAAGCGTGGCACCTATGGCGTCATAACGGACCAGCCGGACGGGCTACTGAAGTACGAAACGCTTCTAGCGTTGGAAACTCACATCTACGTGAAAAGCATCCCGCAGCTGGTTCCGTTTTTGAAAGACGAAGGATTCGGCGAAGAAGCCGAGGACACGCTAACGAAGATTGTGGGGCGTGATCTGGGCCAGAAGCCAGGCCCTTGGTTAGCTTGGTACGAAGCTCACTAGTGCGCACGGCGCGCCCACGGCAAAGCTTCGAGTCTGAAGCACAGCTTGCACACCTCTGGAGCATTGTTGCTTTGACCCACGCCAAACGCCTGATTTGTCGATTATTACCGGCCAATATTCTGAATCACACCCGTAAGAGCTGCAGGCCAGAAGGGTTATTCTCTTCCAGTTGGATTTTCTCTTCAGGAGGAGGAGCTCCGCTTCCGGCTGAGATCTTGGCGGGTCAACGCCGTGGCAGAGCTCCCATGAGCTACGATTCTTTTTATCCCACTTTCCGTCTCCCCACACAAGCTCGAAACGGATTGGGCCACGAGTGGCGCCGAGGTCATTCTGCGGCGATGTCCTGCTTGTGAACACGATTCGATCATCGGCCACGGACGTCGTCGCAAGCAAGCGCATGATGAACATCACGATCGGATTGGCATCCGTCGCGGTCGCTGCCCCGGTTGCGGGAAGACTTTCACCTTCCTGCCGTGTTTTTCACTCCCTTACACGCAGTACAGTTTGCTGACTCGCTGTCAGGCGTTGCGGCGGCGCTTTGTGGAGCACTGCTCCTGGGAAGAAGCGACTCCTACACTCAAAGACCCTAACCGCGTGCCTGATCCTTCCACACTTCGCCGCTGGGCCCACGGACTGGACCGCTCCCAACCGGCACTTTCCTTTCTCCACCAAACGCTCGCTCGCATGACTCACTGGTCGGCGCTTGGTGATCCGCCCAATCACCAAGCTGGGCCTTTGTCTGGACTGATTCCGGTTCTGCAAATCCTCTGGCCCTTGCGGCTCTGAGAAAATTTCTCTACCCACCATCCTTGCCTGGGAATGCTGGCCACCTTCTCCTACGTTCGCCTCCAGAGGCAAAACTGCGCCGTGGGCGAGGATATCGAAAAACTGAAACAGCGCCTTTCGCTGCTCGATTATCTGCGGCAGCAGCATTGGATCGCCCGACCTATCGCTCTCGGCCCCGAGTTCGTCGGACTCTGTCCCCTTCATCCGGAGACCCGCCCTTCGTTCTATGTCAACGCCCACAAAAATCTCTTCTACTGTCACGGTTGCGGTCAGGGCGGCGATCTCCTTCGCTTTGTCCAGTTGTCCCGCCATCTTTCCTTCCGCCAAAGTCTCGCTTATCTCGAGCAGCAAAGCGCTCTTACAGCTGATCCTGGGGCCGTGCTGGAGCAAGCCGCCACTTTCTATCAACAGCAACTCGATGGCTACCCCGAGGCACGGCGCTATCTCGAGCAACGAGGACTGCGCGATCCCGTCCTGATCAAAGAACTGCGCATCGGTTATGCCCCCGGCGGGAGCTTGCGCCGACATCTCGCGGCTCAAGGCTATTCTTGCGATCTCCTGCAACGTCTCGGTCTGCTCAACTCACAAGGCTGCGACGCCTTCTACCGGCGCGTCATCTTCCCGTGCTGCCGAGGCGGACGTGTCGTTAACCTCTACGGCCGCAGTACCGGCGTCTCCTTCGCCCATCGATTCCTCCCCGGATCGAAGGGCGGCTTATTCGCCTGGGAATCGGTTCGCCAGTTTCCCACGGTGATTCTGGTGGAAGGTCTGTTCGATCTCGCGGTGTTGTGGCACGCAGGTTTTCGCCACGTCACCTGTTCGTTGGGCACCCATCTCAACGCTGACCAGTTTGAACAGTTGTGCGACCGCCCGCGCACCGTTTATCTCACCTTCGATGTCGACGCCAACGGTAGCGGACAACAAGCCTCGCAGCAGCTCGCACAGCGTCTGTGCGTGCACGGCATCGCCACTCGCCGCGTGCTCCTGCCCGATGGCCACGATCCCAACTCGTTCTTCGTCCAGGGCGGTGACGCAGGACAGTTTCAATCTCTCCTGGAGGCTGCTCAGCCATGAAGTTCTGTGTGCACTACCAGCAGACCTCCCACAACGCACAAAGTCCGGTTCGTGTCGTCGAGCAGACCACGGGCCGAGCAATCGGCTGGATCAATCGTTACTTGGATCGCGAATATATCCGCCGCTTGGCGAACACCACCCTGCGCATCTACGCTCACAACCTGCTGCACTTTGTTCGCTGGTGGGAGAGCGTTCACCACACCTCGGACATTGTGGAAGGTGATCTGACCGAGTCGACGCTCCTTGAATATGTGAGGTTTCAGTCCAGCCAACAACCTCGGCCTTCTGCTTCGACCATCAATGACCGCGTGGCCGTCGCCGAGCGCGCCATCCGCAACGAGTTTCCCGATGCTCCCTGCCAAATCGCCCGCGGCTTTCATCAAGCTTTTTTGCGGCGAAGGCCGATGGGCCTTGGCCGGCCGCGAGTAGCGATGAGCCGACTGCGAGTGAAAGTCCCCAAACGCAACATCGTGCCGCTCTCGGTGGAGGAAGTAGCACGTTTCTGGTCGAGCTTCCGCACTTCGCGCGACTTGGCCATCGTGGGCCTGATGCTCCTACAAGGGCTGCGGTCCGCCGAAGTATTGGCTTTGAATCGCGACGACGCGTTGCTCTCCGAAGCCCAGCTTCGCGTTCCTGGCAAAGGCAATAAATTTCGCTTCCTGCCACTGGCGCCGGAAACCGTGCAACTGCTCGAACACTATCTGCGACTGGAACGACCCAATCCTTGCTCCGCCGCGCTGTTCGTCTCACTCAAAGGACGCGCGCGCGGAACGCGCATGACCGCTGCGGGATTGCGTTCCTTATTCCGCTACCATCGCCAGACCACTAGCATCCAGCTCGCCAACCCTCATCGCTTTCGACACACCTTTGCCTCCGACATGATCCGCGCCGGTATGAGTCTTCCTGCGCTCATGCAGCTGATGGGTCACGCGGACATCCAGACCACGCTGCTCTATGTGTTGGTCACCCCACAAGACGTCTACCTTGAATATGCACGTGCCGTGGCGCAGCACATTCGTCCTCTTCCGAGGACTCCCTCATGAACCGCGCGCGACGCCCTCCGCTACAACATCCTCTGGCTCCGGTCTTCGACCGGGCAGTCGATTCCTTCAGCGTTGCACTCAGTCCCGAAACCACTCGTCAACACCGCGGGACGGCACGCAACTTCCTAAGCTATCTCGGCGCTGATCATCCTGAGGTGAAGTGCCTGGACCAATTGCGCCGTGAACCCCACATCCTCGGCTGGATGTCCCGCCTGCACTCGCAAGCGCCGCCGCTCGTGACCGCATCCTATATCCTCCGCCTCATCTCTCTACGCGGCATCTGTAACGAACTGGCTTGGACCGAACAGCTTCCTGAACTCGCTCATCTGATCCGCCGCGAGGATATTCCGCGCCTCCCGCACAGACTTCCGCGTCCGCTCACAGCAGAGCAGGATCAACTCCTGCAAAAGGAGTTCCTCCGCCGCAACGATCTGGGTGGCAATGCCTTTCTGTTGATTCGCCACACCGGCATGCGCATCGGTGAGTGTGCCGATCTGTCCTCCGACTGCCTTCGCTCGACCGGTCCGAATCAATGGGCCGTTCATGTACCACTCGGCAAACTCAAAACAGAACGTATGGTCCCCGTAGATCCCTTTGTGTGTGAACTCGTCCAACGCCTCCGATTCTTTCGTTCGCTTGATCCCCTGCCTGCCGATGGGCGGCTCTTTGTCCGTCCGGGCGCGAAAGACACGCTCCTTCGTCACTTTCGTGACTATTTACATCAAGTCTGCCATTCGCTCGGCCTTCCCATCCGCATCGTCCCACATCAGCTTCGTCACACCTATGCCTCGGAAATGCTTCGAGCCGGTGTTGGCTTGGTCGCGGTGATGAAATTACTCGGTCACACCGCTCCCGAGATGACCATGCAATATCTTGATGTGACGTTGAATGATCTCCAGCGGGCATTTGAGCTGGCTCGCTCAAAACCTCGGCATCTGGTTCCGCAACCGAGGGTGCCGTCTGCCCCCCTTCGAACTGGCCTCGGCGGAGTGATCGATACTTTGCTCGCGGCTCAACATGTGCTCGAAATGTTCCGTCGTGAACTACCACACGGTACCTCTCGCCTTCGCCTCGACCGTCTATCCAACCGCCTCACCAAAATCCTCAGAGAAGCGCGCAAGCTCGCGACGCCTTGAGAATGGGCAGAGATTGGCCGGTAATGTCGCCTAACCGGACATATAAAGTATTACTTCATTTTCTCAGATTAATCTGGCACGCGATCTTTTAAGGATTTGGGCCGCCCCAAAGCTAGTTATCAGATCAGTTCTAGTTCTTTTGCCAGGTGACGGATGCGAGATGAGGTCTAAAAATTCATTCACAAGTGTAGACCAAAGAACAATCAGGACTCCGGGAGGGGCGTACCCCCAACCTCCGGTGCCTCTCCGAATCCCGCCCGAGGCGTTAAAGGTTGGGTGCATCGTTCACTTCCAGTTTGCGCTTTTACCTGGAGTTTTGCAGATTGGAGCTCGCGCGCTTCGTCCGTCGAGAGCGGCCACTGCTTCAAACGCCCGGGCTGAAAAGAATTCATTATCCGAATTGCAGGAGTTTTCTGATGATCGAAAAACGATCCATTTCGCCGACAAAAGTAGCACTGATTCTTGCCATTCTTGCGGTTGCACTTTCTTTGAGCGCAGCTCAGAGACACACGCTCATTCTTAATGGGCAATCCACAGACGTGCTCGTCATTTTCGTGGCCGATCATCCCTTTGTTGACCTGGAGGCTCTCGCAAACGCCCTCCGCGGGTCAGTCAGTTCTTCTGGGGTCATGGTTGCTCTCACTCTTCCTGTCAGTTCCGCGGGCCCCGCTCCAGCTCCAACAACGTGGACTGCAGCTCCCGCGCCTGTTCCAACCCAACCTGTTCCTTCCAATCCGGGATTTTCGCGGGAATTCTTGAATGCCGGGATCGAGGAGATGTCCACTCTTCGCGAATGGCACACCGCTCTACAGACGGCGATTCAAAATGGGATTCCTCTTTCCGAAGGTTTGCTCCAGCCCTATCGCGCGCAAGTCACCACGAATCTTCGCTTAACGTCCGTCGCCGCGACCACTACGGCCGACCGCAACGCCTACCAGCTTTTGAATAATGTGTATCTGAACATGGGAAAACTCAGCGATAAATACGTCAACATGCGAGCCAGCCTGACCTATATTGCAGCAGATGCGCTTCAGAATGACGAGCTAAACAAGCGCATTATAAATTGCGGCCATTTCCTTGGAGCCATGGCCGCAAGCGGACAATTCAGCGACGATGGTTCCTGTAACTGAGCGTTTCAAATCGATAGTCCGAACTCCAAGTCGGATTACCGGTAAAGTTCGTACTGGGCCGCTGCGAAGGCGACCAGTCTTGCCCCGCGCGGTAACGCTACCTGCTACTTGACGGCAAAAAGCTTCTCGAAGAATTCTTCCGACAGCCTAGCCCCGTCGTCGGATAACCGCACGGACTTGGCTTTCGTGGCCGGATCGGAAATGTAGCCCTTGTGGTGGAGTTGATCCATCACGCTCCAGGGAAACGCTTTCCAGGCTCGTTTTCCTGACTTCTCGTCAATCGTGTTCAAGTGCAGAAGCGCGAGAACCGCTTGCTCCAACTTTTCCGCGTCAACATCCATACACCACCTCCGCGTTCGCCTTATTTGTTGAAAATCTCATACTCCTTTAGCACGAACGTGTCCAGAGATTGCGTGTGAAGGCGAATCGTGCGATTCCCAACTCCCCACGTCGAGAGGTGGCTTCCATGAGAAGAAAAACAAGACCAAAATCGAATCGGCTAAGGACCAAGCTCGGTCTTCCAGATTTAGAGCACGTCAAATCCGCGGTGCTCGTAAGTCTGAGGTCCCCTGAATCCCAACGAAGCTATCGCAGATCCATTGATGATTTTGTCTGTTGGTATTGCTCAGAGCCACGCCTGTCCTTCAGTAAAACGGTCGTCACTCGGTATCGAATCCATCTTGAGGATCAGTTGCTGGCACCAGGCACGATCAACGTACGGCTGGCGGCCGTTCGACGGCTTGCGTACGAGGCGGCGGATACGGGGCTCCTTAGCCCGGAACTCGCTGCCGGCATCCGTCGCGTGAAAGGAGCAAAAAAGCTGGGCATGCGTCTTGGGAATTGGTTAACCGTGGATGAGGCTCGCTCCCTATGGCAGCTTCCGAACATGCACAGCGTGAAGGGTAAAAGAGATCGAGCCATCCTGGCGGTTCTCCTAGGATGTGGGCTCCGTCGAAGAGAACTCATTGATCTGACCTTTGACCACATTCAGCGCCGCGAAGACCACTGGGCGATAGTTGACCTCGTTGGGAAAGGAGGACACATCCGCACGGTTCCGATGCCCAATTGGGTGAAGCAAACGATCGATGACTTGTTGACTGTCGCCAGAGTCGCGCACGGTAAGATTTTTCGATGCGTTTGCCGCGAAGGTGTCGTTTGGGGAACGGAGATCACGGAGAAAGTCGTCTGGCACGTCGTCAAGGAATACGCGAAACGGTTGGGGGTAGCTAAACTCGCTCCACACGACCTCAGAAGATCGTGTGCCAGGCTCTGTCATGAGTCAGGCGGCGAACTGGAGCAGATCCAATTCTTGCTCGGCCATGTGTCCGTGCAAACGACCGAGAAATACTTAGGATGTAAGCAGAGATTTCGGGAAGCCGTGAATGACCGGCTCGGCATCGAGCCTAACGCTTGAGTCCAAAACCTGAGAAACGCAGCCCGCGGATTAGCCGGCCCAGCCCAGTCCCGGTACCTAAGTTACCGGTAAGCCGACATTACCGGGAGCCCAAGAAATCTAACCACAGTCTTTTCGAGAAGTTGCCAAACAATCCTCATGAAACCGTGCAAGTAGTCGAGTCTGGGCCGTTCTAATTGTGTTCACGTATGATTCTCGAGGAGGTCGAGACCATGACGAACTCACGGCCTGCTGTCATGTTCGTGGCCCTGGTCCTATGGGGACCACTCTGCGCAGACGCAAACGCTCAGAAGGTCAGCATGTCCCCGACGAGTATCAAGCAACAAGTGCTGTCCCTCAATTTCACGAACAATGGACAACATGTGAGAGCAACAGTGGGCCAACAAATAAACATAACTCTCGGAACTGTGGGTCCGGCGCAATATGGCGTCCCGCTGGTGTCTTCGACTGCCGTCCGGCTGGAGAGCACCGCCTTGGACTGGCCACCGAACCCGGGAGGCTCAACGTTTATCTACATTTTCGAGACGGCTGCCGTAGGAGAGGCTCAGGTGATAATTCCAATTCTCAATTCACTAGACCCAGACATTGCGGAAAAAAATACCTTTGTGGTGATGATTCGAGTTGGACCAGCTCATGGAAAGCCACGCGCAGCCGGGAAGCCGGACCAGGCAAACACGGCGACGTGGACGAACGGATGGACGAACTTGCTCAACGACGTGGAACAAACCTTCACCCCATCGCTGCCCAGGCTGACCAGCGTGGAAGTGGAGCTCGTGGTGGGCAACCCCGGCCCACCCGATGAAGAGCTCACATTAAGTTTACTGAATCCAAAGGGAGAAGTGCTGGCAGTGATATCAAAGACCGTGCCTGTCGAGGACTGTGGCCGGGTCCGGTTCTTCTTTCCCAACGGCGGTGCGCGAGTTTCGCCCGGGCTGGTCTACAGTGTCCGGTTGAAAGGGGGCAGCCTGTTCGGGTGGAAATACGTTGCTGGTGGATACAAGAACGGTGAGGCATTGTTCAATGGCAAAGCCCTCTTGCAGGAGTGGCATAGCTCGTTCCTGTTCCGGACATTCGGCGCGGATTGAAAACAAATGGGGACTACGATCAACGAGGGAGGCCCACTCGCAGCAACAGGTCCTGATTAACGCTAGCGCTTAATCGGACGCGCGTTTTTGCGAATACGTGAAGGCAGGCAGGGTGCTCTGCGCGCGTTCGATTAAGCCGTTTGAACGTGGCCGCCCAGTTTGCGGCGGACGCGGGCCCTATGGAAATTGAATGATGGGAAGGAGCGGCGTGTAGGTTCGCCGCGTGTGAACGCCAGGTTGCAGCACGTGACACCAGGCGTGCGGAATCGGGTTACGGCGAAAAAGTATGATGAAAAAGGTGGTGGTAGAAACTGGAAGAAGAGAGTTATTCGGCGACCAGGCAAAGAAGTGCGAACCGTGCCGAGGCACGCGAAGAATTCGAATTGGAGAGAGCGCGTTCATGCTGCCACGGTGACCAGCGGCGGAGAGCGGAGTTGGATTTCGGCCGCCGTCAGCCGTTCGACGACCTTCATGGGGCCACCACACTTGGGACAGCGCCAAAGACCGGGCGGGTCTTCCGTGGAAGCACGGTGTTGTTCAGCTTGCGATTCTTGGGCTGAACCCAACAACTGAAAACAAAGCGGCAGAAGCGTTTTGCGCCGCCGGTTGGCCAGAAAGCCGAAATTCCGGATGCGCACGAAGCCTTGCGGAAGGATGTGCATCAGGAAGCGACATAGAAACTCGTCGACCGATAGAGGCAGCGGCTTCTGTTTGTTGTGGTCAGCGGAATCACGCCAGCGAAAGGTAACTTGGCCATCGACGAAGGAGAGCAGTCGATGGTTGGAGATGGCCACGCGATGGGTGTAGCGGCCCAGGTAGTGCAGCACATAGTCGGGACCACCAAAGGGGCGTTTCAAGTACACCACCCAGTCTTGCCGGTACAGTGGTCGCAGCCAGGCGGCGAAGATGTTGGGTTGTGCCAGGAGCTTCAAGTCACCCTGGAAGCTGAGCTGGCCATTCTGGAAAGCTTGTTTGAGAGCGTCGACGAACTTGCCGCGAAAAACTTTCTGCAGCACTTTCTTGGGAAGAAAGTAGTTGTCTCGTGAGCGAATCCAGCGGGTGTGATCGGGGGAGAGACCGCCGGCCGGAACGACACAATGAACATGCGGATGAAGTTTGAGTTGTTGGCTCCAGGTGTGCAGCACGCTGAAGAAGCCAATCTCTGCGCCGAGGTGTCTGGGATCGCGAGCGACTTCCAGAAGGGTGTCGGCAGTGGTGCGGAACAGGAGATCGTAGAGGATCTTCTTGTTCTGCAGAGCCAGCGGCGCCAAGCGGCTGGGGAGCGTGAAGACCACGTGCAGGTAGCGGGTCGGCAAAAGTTCACGTCGACGCGCGGCGATCCACCGTTCCCGCGCAGCGGTCTGACACTTCGGGCAATGGCGATCGCGACAGCTGTTATACGAGATGGTGGCACGATGTCCGCAACGGGTGCACTCGTCGAGATGCCCGCCGAGTGCGGCGGTACGACACCGCGCAATGGCCCGCAGTACTTTCACGTGCTTCCAACGGAGCCAGTGGCGGTGTCGTTCGATGAAAGCCTCTCCCGCAGCGCGGATAATGTCGGCCACCTCCAGAGGCGGCCGGCTCATCTAGTGCTCGTCAGGCGGCTTGTCGTTCAGTGTTAGCGAGTCCAAAGGACTGGCGGTGGCGTGGAGGCGTTGTATCGCGAGGTGCACGTAAAGCAAGGTGTCTTTCAGATCTTCATGACCGAGCAGGACCTGAATGGCGCGGAGATCCGCGCCCGCCTCGTATAGATGCGTCGCAAAACAGTGGCGAAGCAAATGGGGATAGACGCGTTTCTGGAGGCCGGCGCGCTGGGCGGCTTTCTGACATGCGTACCAAACGGTTTTCGTATCGATGGGCCGATCCTTGCGAAAGTTGCTGGGAAACAGCCAGGTACTGGATTGGCGATGGTAGTAACGCCAGTGGGCGCGCAGTGCCGCCAGTAGCTTGGGGCTGAGCATGACATCGCGATCTTTGCGGCCCTTGCCGCCACGGATGTGCACCACCATGCGCTGACTGTCGATGTCGCTGACTTTCAAGTGGGTCAGTTCGGCGTTCCGGGCGCCGCTGGCGTAGAGGGTCATGAGCAGGATGCGTTCTCCAGGGGTGCGCGCCGCATGGAGGAGTTGCGCGACTTCTTCGCGGCTCAGAATCGTCGGCAAGTGACGTGTCTTTTTCGGATAGGGAGTTTCGGCAATGCTCCAGGCTTTGCGAAGAGTCTTGATGTAGAAAAAGCGCAGCGCCGCCAGGTGTTGTCCTACGGAATTTGCTGACAACTTGCGCTTCTGGAATAACTCGGCTTGATACTCGCGAATGTGTCGAGGACCTAAGCGATCTGGCGAACAGTTGAAATGTCGAGCAAAATCTTCTACTGCACGAAGGTAGTGACGTATGGTATTTTGTGCATAATTACGAAGCTGGAGTTCTTCCAGCATCATTTTTCGAAGATGGGTCACGGGAACACCTCCTGTGACCCACACTTACATCTAAGCCATCAAGCAACCAACGCTGCTCTGCCTCACGCGAAGCGTCCGCCGCCGGGCGGCTACGTCCAAACGCGGTTACCGTACAAGTGAAGTTCTAGTACGGGACTTGTCCGATTATCCGAAACCGGACAAGTGGAATTGGATCAGAGATCAACCTAGCACGCGTCCGGAAATGCGACGCGGCGACGGTCGATTACTGGTGACGCGCACCCAATAGTCATCCGCCGGTCCATTTTCAGTGAGTGCTTGCCTGTAAGCGTCGGAGCCCATCTCGGGACAATTCATAACGGCTTCCCAGAAAGCCTCGGGTGGCTCGTATGGCACAACTTGGTGCCGCCCGAATCTTGCTCACTCGATTAGATCGACCTGATGAGGCATTGCTGTTGTACGAGGCAGCGTCGGGCTCGGCCACTTCACGTTTAGATTTGGAGCGCGAGATCGAATCAGGCATTCGCGAAGCTAAGCGTGCCCTAACAAAGAGGGCCCTAACGATGCCATGACACTGCAAGACCGTGGTGTCGGTCCCTATATACGCGATATGCAGCGTTTTAGACTACCTGCGGGAATTGCAAAGGAGGACTTTGGTGAATCGATTCGTGATTGTGTTTGGGACATCCCATCGATTGCAACCGAAGTAGGGACCGGAGCAGGAATGGAATCTAACGGTGGCACAGTAGTCTGTGCCCGCGAGCTTGAGGACCTTGTGGACATCACAGGTGTAGTTCTCGACGAACTGTCAGAAGAAACACAGCGAGCAGTCGCAGCGTTGACGGAAGATTGTAAGCACGGTTACCAACCTTTTTTCGTTTCAATACCAGGACACACGCCGAACACGGGGCAAAGCAAAGCCCGTCACGGTGGGCACATCGCTGATGTCTGGCGAGGGCGGGCCAAAGAAGGCACAGAAGTCATTAGCGGCCGAGATCGTGGCTGCGACGGTTGGCCCGAAGCTGCAAAAATTCGCGCAGCGCGGGGATCTCGAATTTCGTACCTTTTAGCAAGTGCTCAAGCCAACTAGGAACGTTGCTGGCGAGAGAGGTCACGCGGCCTTGGCGCATGCTCATTATCCGCTGCACGTTTTTCTCGTCGGCGAGGTTGGCGGAATTGTCGTAGATCTCCACGCGGTTAATTCCACCGTCACCAAAATCGAGAGCTGTCACAAGATGATGCAGGCTCTTTTGGAAGATGTCGCGAACAACACTCTCGGACGCGGAGTGTCCCCCACGGTAAGCGCGGGCCTTGATGCGTTTGATGCATTCTTCAACGCTGCCAGGCGTCACGTAATACATTGAAGTCCAGAAACCGTGCTCACGGGCAAGCTGCGCCTGCTCAAACGTAACCTGGCTGCGAAGCGTTGTTTCGAGGGCAAAGCTTTTCCGTGCGGAGATGTGGTCCAAAATCCACTTTTGAAACTCGACGTTCACCTGGGAGCGGATTTCTTTCGAGATACCCCGAAAGGAACCGGCATTCAGTTGCGCGGCGCGGTGATCAGCATTGAAGGAATCGACGCCGAATTCAGCTACGGGGAAACGAGTTGTTTTGCCGCTGCCAGGAGGACCGGCAACGATGACCATTCGCGGTCGCGCCAAGTTATCCCCCGAAGTCTCTGTCTGCGTCCTTACGCATATCTTCGGGGAGTTCGGTCTTCAGGAGGTTGCCATGCTCGTCGATGATACCTTTGCGAATCATCTCCGCGCGTTCCGACTCGGCGATCTTGTTGCCCGCAGCGAGGACTTGAGCGGTGAGGGCGTCAAGTTCCGCGTCATTCTCCACGTCGATCCCGTCGAGCGAGTGACGCTTGACCGAGGCGGTCAGGAGTGGTTTTTCAGAAAGCATAGCAAGTTCAATTATATCGCAGTTTAGGGGAATTGAAAGTGTGCAGTCGCTTGGGTGTTGGCGTCCTCCCGAATTCAGTGCTCGAAAGCGGCAATGATGAAAACTTACCCGGAAACGGAACCCTCGCCCTTTGACGGGGGCGCGACCTTCTCTCGCCGCTCGACGACACAGGTATTGGAACATAAAGGGTTTGGGCCACTTTGTGGTGTTTTTCTGCCTTAACTGCTTACGTTTCATGCGTTTTGAGCAGTACCACTTCGAACAGATTGTGGTACCACATAGGCACCACTCTTAAAGGGGCATGTTTCGGCGGCGGAAAGCCATTTTTGCCATACATATCGTTCGGAATCGTTGATCACCATCTCAAGGAATCCCATACATTGCCTCCATTCCCAGTGGTGGCACGTTTGTGCCACATTTCGAACAAAAGTCGACACATGCTTTCTCTCTGTAAAACAAGGAGTTACCTGTAAAAAAACGCGCAGCGTCGCCACAACCCTTTATGTTCCAATACGTGTGTCCGTCGCCGATAGTCTGCCTGCGTTGCCTACACACTGCTCCTAATGCAGTTGAATGGTGTCGACTTCTGCCGACTTTGGCTGACTTGTGCCGATTTGATGTCGACTTCTGCCGACTTCTGTTGATTTATGTCGACTTCTGCCGACTTTTGTTGACTTTTGTCGACTCAGAACCCTTTCGTGCTTCATATCTATGCGTCCCGGCTGCTAAATGCGCAGCACTTCTAGAAGACGCTTCAATGCAGAAAGCCTACCGCCGCCGCGCGGAAAACTGGCCAGTACTCCCCGGAAGACAAAAGCAGCGCCGATTCGCTGGCTTGGCGCTGGGATCGAAACGCTAACCCAAAGGGGCGCCTTAAAGAAAGGAAGGGTTGAACAAGCTTCCAGGGTCATGTATATATCGCATGTATGGACCGCATCGTTTCTTCAGTTGCGGGAGCCCCCAGTCTAAAGACGGTGGGAAACGTGGCGAAGCGGCGAAGCGTTCATTTTGCAGTCTACAATGTCCGGCTCTTAAGTGCCCTCGACAAACTCCTGCGGGATAGACCGCGGTACTTAGGAGAGCTGTCGGCTTCGATCAACGATGCCCTTCTAGCGGTCGACCTGGATACCGTTGAGCTTGTCAAATTGCAATCCAGGCAGAAACAAACCGGGAGAGAGACACAAGTCGTTATTTTGCGGCGTCTTCGCAAGCGCATTCATCAAGTCGCACAGAAGCGAAAATGTTCGATGAATGAACTCGTGAACAGCGCTCTTCTGGCCCATTACTCAAAGGCGGGAAGCGTCAAACCTAAGAAATCAACAAAGCGACACGGCGTTTCTAGGCATTCCTACGACAAAATGTCGGATCTGGAACGTCGTGAACTCCACCAGATGCTCTCGGAGCTGTTAGCCACGCAATCCGTCTCCGCCGTTGCGGAAGAGCCAGATGGAACGCATTACGAATATGATCGCAACCTCAAAGCAACGGTAAGAGTCACGCCAGACGGAGAGAGGCACCCCATTAAGAAGCTTGACACAAACTTTGAACACGCGCCGCAATAGAGCTGGCGCACGAATGAAGGAATGACACCCTGAGCCAGCAAAAGCCAGCACTGTTTATCATCGCGGGGCCATTAGGCGCCGGTAAGACAACTTTTTATGAAGCTTACTTGAAGGAAGCCTTCCCTACGCTGGTTCCGGCCGTAAGGGACCAACAGCAACCGTTTCTCAATGATCGGCGGTCGTTTGCCGTCGAGGACATTCGCGTGGACACGCATCTACTGGACGAGGCCAAGACTGCAGGCTACGCGACGAAGGTGCTTTTTATTTCCACGGAAGACGCGAATTTGAATGTCGGGCGGATCTTGGTGCGCATGAGCAGAGGTGGAAAACCTGAAACTGCCCAAAGTGTAATTGACTCCTATAGGGAATCAACCAGGAATCTGGCCGAAGGCTGTAAGCATGCGGATGAACTAATCCTGTACGACAACACCGTACACAACCGGGGCTACCGCGTAGTGGCCCACTTCACCGGCGGCAAGTTAAGCAAAGCCGCACAGTCGATCCCGGACTGGGCTGCAAGAGTTTTTGGCAAGGAATTGGAGGCTGCAAACCAACACGCGAAGCCGGGTCGCGGCCGATAGCCCCATTTCAAAAAAACCGCGAGTTGCACCGCATAATTACGCCCGAAGACTCTCCTTTTCCAATAAAGGGGGGAAATGAGAGTGATCCTCGATTCCCAACGCCTCATCCACCCACCGGTCTGGTCGTTATGTCGATGATCTTCCTGCACGACTTCCTTATGTCCTAGCCGACTTTTTCCCTCTACCTAGCTTGAGGAGCGGACGGCTTCGTTCAGAAAATCGTGATTTAAATAGAAATTCTTTTTGCATGGTGCTATACGTATAGTATGCTAGAGGAACCCTCTGACTTGATGGTTGCGAGCCCGTGGACTCGCTGGAGAAACGCGAATCAGAGTGGGAGGTACCTATGTCTACGCGGCTTGGAAGATCCTTTGACGACGATTCGTCCGTTGATTCACCCGAGCAGTTCGCCAGGGAGGACCCGGACAACAAAGCGGGCGGTCTCACCCTCAGTGGTCAGGTCAAAAGCGGCCAACGGTGGTCACGTCAAAACCGGCCAATGGATGTGGCCCAGGACTTAGATGTTGTACCTTGTCGTTCGCATTTCGGGCAAGCCTAATCGATCAAGATAATTCGCCTGACGGTTTTGTCTGGTTCTGTTTTGAGTTTGATGGTGATTGTTGGGCTGTGGGAACTGTGAAAAAGCCGAGCGTCGTTGCGAGGCTTTTTCAAGTCGCGATGGAAATCCGCGTTCTTTGCGGATTTCCGTCGCGACGTCAGTTTCCACAGGCCTTCCTGCTTTTGACGGCTGTCCGAGCGGAGGCTACTGGGCCGTTGGCCGGAGCTTCGGGTGGTTTTCGGCGCGGTGCTCATTGTTCCGCCGGCAACTTGGTCCTCCAACTCCGCGGCCCGCATTTGAGGATATGGCCGTGGTGGAGGAGGCGGTCGAGCATGGCGGTGACGGCCGCGCTGTCGCCCAGCAGCTTTCCCCAGTCTTCGACAGGTCTGTTGGAAGTCACCAGCGTGCTGGCGCGTTCGTAACGGCGCATGACGATCTCCAGCAGCTCTTCTGCCGCTGTGGGTCCTAGCTTACGCATCCCCAAGTCATCGATGATCAGCAGGGGCACGGTGGCCAGCAGTTCCATGTGCTCTTTGCGCTTTCCGTCGAGGGCCGCTTCGGCGATTTCCTCGAGCAGGACGTGCGCCTCACGGTAGATCACACGATAGCCCTGGCCGATGACCGCCTGCCCGATGGCCTGGGCCAAGTGGCTTTTGCCGGTGCCGGGTGGACCTAGAAAAAGTGCATCTTCGCGGCGACCGATGAACGTGGCCGTGGCCAGATCGAAGACCAGGCTGCGATTCATCTTCTTGTTGAAGTTGAAATCGAAGTTGTCGAGCGTCACCTGTGGATCGCGAAATTGCGCTTGTTTCCGGCGCCGTTCCAGTAGTCGGTCGCTCCGACGAGTCAGTTCATCGGCTACCAGACAGGAAAGGAAGTCGATGGGAGCCATTGGTTCGGCTTGGGCTTGCTGCAGGCGCGTCTCCAGCACCGCAGCGATCCCGCCGAGACGCAGTTGCCGTAAGGAACGGTTTAATTCAATCAGATTCATTCGGGTTGCTCCTTGATTTTGAGATTGATGAAATCGCGATACTCGGTGAGCTCGCGAATCAGGGGATCGATCTGCCGTAGAAACATTTGCGGGTGCGGGCGGCGCTCCAGATAACGGCGCACGAAGCGGTATTCCCGCACGCCGATGTCGCGAGCGGTGGCGCAGGCGTCTTCCACCGCCGCCGCCCCGTATTTCTTGATCAGGGAAAACACTCCCAAGATGCCGCGGATGCCGGTCTCTCCTTTCTGCTGATAGATCAACTGGCAAAACTGGCCGATCTGGGTTCCGGCGTGTTCGGCGCGCCGCAAGAGTTGCGCCGTGCTCAGCGGCATTTTCTTGGGGTGGTCTTCTTCCTGGATGCGATATCCGCCGCGTCTCTGGCGTAGGTGCTCGCGAAGAAGTTGACCGGTGCTGGGATGCAGGATGCGCACGTGCAGCGCATCCCATTGCACCTTTACCTGCCGCCCGATCCATCCCGGAGGCAAGCCGTAATAAGCCGCCTCGACCTCCACACAACCGTCCAGATGAACGACGCGCTCTCCGTACTGGTAATAGCGAAAGGGTTCCAGCGGCAGAGGAAGCAACGACGGTTTTTCCTCGGCGAACGTGGTGGCCACTTGCCGTTTCGTGGTGCCATGAATACGCGTATCGGCCCAGCGTTCTTCCCAGCGATCCAGATAGGCCTGTGCTTCCTCCAGACTCTCGAAGCGCAGACCTTTGAGCGGGGTCTTCTGCGTATGTCCGACGCCGGCTTCTACTTTTCCTTTTCGGTCGGGATCTTTTATCCGGCAAGGCATGGCCACCACGCCGTAGTGCGCCAACACGTCCCGATAGAGAGGATTCAGCGCAGGATCGTAGATATCGGGAACCAGCACTCCCTCTTTCAGATTGTCCAGGACCGCCACACGTGGACACCCGCCAAGTCGGCGAAAAGCTTTCTCGTGCAACTCCGCCCAAGTTTGTGAACTCGAACGGAACACCAGCAAGCGTACCGATTTGCGGCTGTAGCCGAGGGTCAGCACGAACAAGCGTGTCCGCCGGTACTTGCTACTCTGCGGATCACGTACCATCGGACCGGTTCCGTAATCCACTTGGGCCTCTTCTCCGGCGGCCGTGAGGATGATCCCCACGGCTTGTGGCCCCTCCGATCCGCGCAGCTTGCGAACAAAGCGCTTCACGGTTTGGTAGCCGTGGGGAAAGCCGTGATCGGAAACCAAGTCCTGCCAGATGGCCATGGCATTCCGGCCACGACTGCGTCCCTGCTCGATCAGTGCGCGGTACGGCTCGCAGGCACTGGTGGCCCGATCTTGCTTGTCAGTCGGAGGTGAAATCGGCTGGCCAAGGTCGGTGGTCACCTCGTTGGCCGGTTTTGACGGATCGGGGTCGGTGGTCACCCCTATGGCCGGTTTTGACGGCGCTCGGCGTCCCCATCCGGGCAGGCACACCACCACCCCGGCTGACTTTAGGTAGGCACTTGCTGTTTCTCTACGGACACCAGTGGCTTGCTCGATGCGCCGTAACGGCCATCCGAGCCTCCCCAGTGCGATGACTTGTTGTTTCTTTTCTTCGCTCAAGACATTGCTCATGCCGACCGAGCCTATAAGGGCTCCTGTCGGAGTCAATGTCCCGGGCTTCACTCATGGCCGGTTTTGAGGTGACCCTGCATGGCCGGATTTGGGTGACCCCTGAGGGTCTCACGGATTGCCTCGACGGGAAAAGGCATGCGCTGGTTGTCACGGACATCGCAGAGCTGCTGAGTATCTCCGAGCGTCAGGTCTACAAGCTCGCAGCAGCGCACCGCATTCCGTGTTTTAAGATTGGCGGCTTGATCCGTTTCGATCCATTGGCCATTTCCGCATGGTTACGTCAGAAAATGTCTCCGGGTTACGTCGGACATCTTGAACGGCAGCGGCCTAGAACATGAGGTACGGCAGGTCGCGCTCTAAGCAAACGCTGCGAGGCTACCCTTGTTGATTCGGGCCTGAACGTCGCTGTTCCTCATGCCTTTGAGATAAACCATTGTTGACGCGATATCGCGATGGCCCATCCATTGCTGCAGCGTGCGAATGTCAATTCCGTCCTGCAAGTGCCTTGTCGCATAAGTGTGTCTGAACTTATGAAGGAACCAACGGCAGCAGTAGGGGCCATCGGCACAGCGATTAATTTTGACCGTGCCGTCCTCAAGCTTGTGTTTGACAATGCAATGACCGCAGTTGAGCTTGGCACGGTGGGCCACGGCCTTGAGTTTTTCGAGCATTGCGCCGTCAGGTCTCCCGGTGGCGCTCGGAAACAACGGGTCGTCGGGACTGGCGTCTTTGGGCTGAAATCTCTGAAGCATCGCAATGAGCTTTTGTGGAACAGGGACTTCGCGTTCTTCCCAATTCTTCGGATGAAATCCCCAATGCGGTTTTGCGGTGACGCGGACAGCCATGTGTTTGAAATCGACGTCGCGCCAAGTGACGAAACGGCCCTCGGCGTCGCGGAAGCCTGAAATCAAATAAAATTTGAAGCGCACTTCCTCGGAGGGTGAGCAAGCCCTAAACAGCTTAGCGAGTTCGGCGTCTTCATAAATTGGGCGCACGGTTTCAACGAAGCTCGGCCAATCGGCTGAGGTCAGCAGCTTGCGCTTGCCATGCTGCTTCAGCACCTGCGACAGCACTACGAGCTTGTTGTAAATACTCTTTCCCTTTTGTCCCTGTTTCATGCAATGCGTGGAGAAATCGAGAAGGTCCTGACGTTCAACTGCATCAACATGGGGCTTCACACAAAAGGTTTTGAAGGAATTGAGAATGGGCCGGTAGGTGCGGAAAGTTCGCAAGGATCGATGATCGCGCACGTAGTTCAGATAACTATCGAGAGCTGAGGTCAAAGAGATGCGCTGTGGCGCAGGTTCGGGTTGGGGCAGGGGAGGGATGATGCCGTTCCTCTCGGCCGTGAGCTGCGCTTCCTTGACGCGAGCCTTGTCCGCGGCGTCTTGAGCGTCGGCACCGGCTGGAATGCAGCGGCGCTTGCCCTGATCCCACCATTCGATGAAATAACTTCCCTCAGGATGACTTTCGTCCTTCCCATTGACACGGACGCGGTCGCGGCGCACGCGGCCTTTGCTGTCGAACAGGGCGCGGGAGTGTCTCCACTTATTGTTAATTTTGATCTGCTTGAGGAGCGTAACGTGCGGGAGTTTGGGCATAGAGGCGGTTCTTTGGAAGAACCGCCAATAGGATCGCTAATAAGCGTCGTGGATGCAAGGATTATAAGGGTTTTCATCGATTCTGGTGACAGGGCAGCGTTCTAACCAACTGAACTACGTCCCCGCTGAAGGGTGAAACGTCACTGGTGCTGCAATGCATCACAGGCGCCTTCGCGCGGCGCATGTGATGCTTCACAAGAGTAGAGCACGCAAGGACAGGACCGCTTCTGTTACTCGTGACTCTGCTTTTATGGTGGGCACTGTCCGATTTGAACGGACGACCTTTCGGGTGTAAACCGAACGCTCTAACCGCTGAGCTAAGCGCCCCTACGTAACTCATCGTACAGGATGCTTTGCGCACCGTCAACGCTGCGGGATGGTGATGTCGTTCGATTCGCGGTCCCGTTCGCAGCGAGGGATGGCAGCTTCTACCGGTTCCGCTCCGGAAAAGCGGGCGAAAATTTTGCTGAGAATCGAGTCGGCTGGAGATGTTAGAATACATAAGCTCCTTCTTGGATAGGGCGCGGTCGCCAAGTGGTAAGGCAAAGGTCTGCAAAACCTTTATCGTCGGTTCGATTCCGTCCCGCGCCTCCAAAATTTTTCCATGCTCTTGAAACCATTGCAGTTATAAACCTCAGTTCACTCGGCCTTTCAAATCTGTTGCAGAATCGTTGCAAGATGCGTTCGCGGCCATTTCTGCCGCTACTCTATCTAACGCGTTTTCTTGACTTTGCGAAAGTGATTTTATGTAGCTCGCTTGCGTCACTGCGATGTTGCTGTGACGGAGGATTGCTTGTATCTCCCGGTCGGGAGTTCCGAGCTGGTGAAGCGTTGTCGCAAGTCCGCGTCGGAAAGCGTGCCAGCCTTTCCAGCGGAGTGAGGGGTCCAGTTCAAAAAGATGCGCCTCGGGCCGGTGCTCGTTTTTTGCCTTGCGGCACACTTTGCATTTTTCGATTCGGGGAACGATGACGCGTTTCGCCACGTTCGCCAAGTTGATAGGTGTACCGATGCCGCTCTGGAACATCGGAAGATCGGGAGCAGCAAGGTCGCCCATTCGCAGCCGGTGAGTTTCGAGGGCCTCTGCCAGTGGTCGCACAATCGGAATGGGTGCGGCAGAGGCAAAGGTTTTCGGTTTCTGGACGATGTTATTCCAGTAGGAACGCTCGACGGCCAGCGTTTTGCCGGTGAAGTCGCGCCACTGGACGCCGCGAATCTCTCCCTGTCGTAGTCCGGTGAACGCTGCGAAGAGAACAATTGTCTTCGCCGGTTCGGGGAGCATCGCGAGGATGGCGCGAATCTCGTCCAGATTGTAAGCGTGAGTTACGCCGGGTGGAGTTCCGCCTTGCAGGGAAGTGTCGCTCATGGGATTCACGCCGTCGAGACATCCGGTGCGCTTCGCTGTTTTGAATGCGCCAGACAAAAAGGATTTGATTCTCGCCAGAGTGTTCCGTCTCAACGGAGTGCCATCCTTGGTTTTCGCTTGCCGGGCAACCTCACCGAGCAAACGCTCGCCATCAACGCAACGAAATTGCCTGAGACTTATTTTCCCCAAGCGGGGCTGAACGTGGCGGGTGAAAATGTCCTTGTAGTTTTTGTACGTGCTCGGTCTCCTCTGGGCTTTCACCTCGGGGAGATACACGGCCTCGATAAAATCCGAGACGGCCATCGTCGAGCGCACATCTTCTTTTCCGACATTGATCGGGTGCAGAATCTCATCTGCGAGTGACCGCACAGATTTTTCACTTCGATATTCGTCGGAGTAGGGAGCGAGTTTCTTGCAGAGCTGCACGCGGACGCTCTTACCATCGCGCAGCACCGTATCGGCGTACCTGAGAAACCAGAATTGTCCTTTGCGAAAGATGTAACCGCGCTGTTGCTTCGTCATTTGTGGGCCTTCCTTTTGTCGCAGAGTTTTTTCCTTGCATGCTCCGAGACGGAGACTCCCGCCCGCACTGCCTCTGACCTGAGTCGTGCAAATTCCTCTCGCGTCAGACGAAGATTCAGGATCACACTTCGCTTTTCGGCGTTCGGTTTCGGTGGTCTTCCTCGTCGCATGGAGTTATTTGTCATACATGTAATCGTGCTCGTCAAGGAAAACTTTTACTTACCTCCGTTGCTGCGCAACCATTCGACAACATCGGGCCAACAAAAACGTAGATACTTTCCGACTTTCAGGACGGGCAGGGGAGCGCCGCCGAATCGTCCCCGTCCGCGCGTCGATTCATAAACCCAGGAGAGTTTCACCTGTAGACGCTCGGCCAACTGGCGCGGGGTGAGAATATCAGCCGCGTCCAACACGCTTCCTCTCGTTGCTCTCATCGGACTGATTGTTGCGCTCATCTGGCACCTTACCCTGCAATTGTCTTGCAACGCTGCTCCGTGGCCCGCATTTCTACAGCCTGAGATCATGGCCCGCCGTTCTCCTATCAGCATCTCCGGGTGTGCTGCGAGTCACAGCAAGCCAAGCGCCTTGCCGGGGGAATGTCTCTAAAACATTCCTCCGGCACTTGGCTGTGAAACCACCTATTTTCTAAGGGGGTGGCTGCACACTGCACACCCCTGCCGTTTCTGTGTGCAGCGAGGTGTTGCACGGGTGACTGCACAGGTCGCTTCACAGGCTTAACTCCTTGCGGTAGCGTCTGATACTGGAGCCGTCGATTTTGATTCCCTCATCCGCGAACATTTTGGAAAGTTCGTTTGAACTGAGATCGGGCTTTGCTGTGAGCCACCCTCGCATGAGCGCAAGGTTTGCGGCTTTGGCTTCTCGCACGGCTTCCGGTGCGCCGCCGCCTTTGTCGCGCTCGGGGGCTTGCTCATCCATGAGCGAGCCGCACTCGCCGGGCCGTTTGAGGATTCGGAAGTCGCCGGTTTCGTCAATGAACGGACGCCCGATGATTTGAAACGGGCCGCATGGTTGGAAGTCGCGCGGCTTCACGTTCTCTATGTGGATTATGTTCGCGGCTGCGTCTAGCTGCTTGACGCCCCACGCTGTCGCGAGCATTGCGCCGATGTCGCCTGAGCCGCGAAGAACGTTTTCGAGACGCATCACATTCTCGCGGGCAAACGGTTTGGGGGAATGATGCGCCGCAATGACAGAACGCGCGCCAGAGCCAAGCAGCGCGAAAATATCGCTCGCCAGGCCGCGCATGTTGTCGCCCGCTGAATTTTCGTCGCCCTCTCCGAATCGCGCTGCCGTATCGAGAAAAACGTGTGCGCCTTTCACAGCGAAGAGGATTCGCGGATCGGAGAGGCACGGTGTCGGACCTTTCGAGAGTGTGCGGACAAGCAATCGCTCATCGTTCGGCGCGAGTGCGGAGTAAATTCCGAATAGCTGCAATCTGTGTTTGAACGGCGCAATGGAGCACTCAGGTATCAAGTAGACGATGCGGCCGGAATTTTCCTCGACGGGGAACGAGTCCCAGAGCTTCGCACCTTTGCCGGAAAGCAACGCGCGGACAATCGAGCAGAGAATCAACGTCTTCCCATGTCCGCTTAGGCCGCCTATCATCGTCGCGCCTTGATTCTGTAGGAATCCGCCGATTGCGAAACTGAGTGGCGCACTCTCCTCAAATTCCGCGTAACTATGGAACATATCGCGCCATGCAGTCGGCTCGATTGTGAGTCCAGTATTCGCGCAGAGCGCCGCGAGTCTTTCCCCGGAGCGCGTGAGAATCACATCGGCATCGTCGCCACGGAAGTTAAGAGCCTCCTCGCGGATGGCTTCCGCAGCGCGAGCTAACTGCCGCAGCATGGATTTCTGTCGCACGATTCGTGCGTAGTGTGCGGTATTGCTCACGCGGGGCAGGCCGTCCGGCAACTGCGAAATGTAGGCCGCTCCGCCCACTTTTTCCAGATCGCCAGTCCGCGAAAAGTCTTCATGCAAACTCACGATGTCAATGGGGACAGATTTTCCAGCGAGCTGAACCATGCACCTAAAAATGTTTTGATTCTCAGGAAGGAAAAAATCTTCGGCGCGAATCGCGGCGACGGCGACGTTGAGCGCGGCATTGTCGAGGATGATCGCACCGAGAACGCTTCGCTCCGCGTCGAGATTGTTGGGAACTTCGGGCAACAAATCTTTCGGCGCGAACGGCACCAGCGGACCGGCATTCCTGCGAGTTGTGGCCGTGTTTTTCATCTCGATTCTGCAACCCTCATGCAACGATTCCCGAAAACCCGCATGGATACAGGCCGAGATTGCGACTCGCCGATTGAGTAACGGAGATTCACCGCGCAACCTCTAGGCTCTGTAGCTTTTCAGAGAAGGCAACGATGCTTTGTGTTTCGGCTGCTTCAACCACCTTGGCGCGTCGCCAGGATTCCTTGTGGATGTGCTGCATGATGGCTTTTTTAATTCTGGCCCGCAGTTCATTCGGCGGAAGGGCGTCCAGCTCGACGCATTGATCCCCATGTTTTGAAAGAAAGTCAGTAGCCCGAGAGTCGCTCGCTTTCACGCGGAGAGGTGGAAGGTTGAATTTCTTTATATCGGCACGATGAATCGCCAAGCGAGTTACGGACCATGAGTTTAAGGTCATATTCTGCATCGTTACGCGCTGGCGCAATTCATCCTCGATGCAGCGACCAGAAGGATCATGGTCTCCCAGGTAGTAGACGTGAATCTGTTTTTGTTTTTCGGAAAACTCTTCGGCAATCTCATGCACGCGGGTTGTGCTCTGGAATCCCCGGCCAACGCGCACAGTAACGCCAAGAGAATCGGTCAAGTCTCGGATGGAACCTACAACCGCGTCTTTCTCGGCCCATATCTCGACGTGGACCGGCTGCGTGTTCCAGAGGTCTCTGCGATAGCTGCGTCGGATTGTCTTGGCGTACTCCCCGGCATCGTTCCAGACGTTCGGAGAGTACTCAGGTCGGCTGCGGTCAACGATCAATTCCCATTCCACGCGGCCATCGGAACGGGCAATGGTCATCACCCTCGACACCCGCACATAATCTGCGCGGCTGTTCTCTAAGACTCGGATGCTCACCAAACGGTAGAACAATTGCCGGATGGTCATGGGGCTTTCGGCGGCCAGAATCGTTGCCGCTTCCTCAACCAGCTTGCGGGTTTTGAATGTCTCGGCTTTCGGCATCGCTAAACTCGCACTCGTTCAAATTTAAGAATCATGGCCGCACCGTCAGATCAAACAAGCTCGGCTGCGCTGGTGGACGCGACGGGACAATGCTCTGTGACCGCCACGCGCCGGTCGTTTTGCGGGCCTTCGCCATGTTGCGGCTGTAGTGAGGCTGCGAGTCATGGTCCGCGACTGGCACCGCATCGCATGATTCGGCCAGCAACACATACCGGACCATTCCGTTTTCTAAGCGAGTCGTTGTGATGTCGAAACCGTCTTGCAGCCTCAACTCCGAAATTCGATTTCTCGGGCTGACTCCGAAACGCGAATGATCGGCGTACAGTTCTTCCGACGTGACTCCGCGCGGGCCGCGCTCTCGCAAAAAGGCGAGGGCATTTGATTTGTGGGTTTCGACACGTTCGCGCCAGGTACTCACAGCGCACCGCCCGGAAAGATTCGCAGTCTACTTTTGCTTTTCGCCAATCGCACGAGACACGCCTCAGCATCGGCGAGCGAGTCAAAGGCGAGCGACGGCACAGATCGCCAAGCGCCGTTTTGTCGAAGTCGCTGAATCGTGAAACGCGGTGCCTTGCGGTTTGTTTCGAGAACTGCGGAATATTTTCTGATTTGTGCCTGAACCGATGCTGTGTTAGGTTTCATGTGCTCGCACCTCCGATGCGGGCTTCTTGTCGTCGCCAGTTCATCGCTGGTAACGAATCCCGAATTACACCTGGCAGGCATCGTCACCTGCCGTGGTGTGTCTCACGCGGCTGTCAACTCCGCGCGCGCCTTCGCGCTTGGCGACGGCGAAGCAACGTCGCGCGCCGCCAGCGCACGCAGCGAAGCGAGAATGACCATCGTCCGCCGACCGATTTTGCGAACAGCAAGCTCGTTCTTCGCGATCAGGTACTCAACGGAGCGCCGCGAGATGGAAAGTGACTCCGCCGCGTCGCTGATGGAAATAAGCAATTTTTGGTTTTCTGTCATCGTGCGCAAAGATTCGCATCCGTGCGATGCGGAGTAAAGTACCGAGTAGGTGCAAATTCCGGCAGGCAATTCGTACCTTGCCAAGTGTCAGAGTTCCAGTGGGTTGGTCCGCTGCTGCTAGGAAAGAAACTTAACGAGGCTCTTGTACTTGGACTCCCGCCATCGTTTCTGTGCGATGTGAGTGTAGCCGCCAAATCCAGGCAATGCGGAAATTAACTTGGCCACTTCTCGATCATGGGGCTGATGATCGCGTGTCGCCGATTCAACATATTTTAACAATAGTCCAATACAATAGTCAGTTACCGCAACGGTTGGATGCCGCGTTTCGGCAGAAACAGAGTCAAACCAATCGGCGAACGCTTTCAAGACTTTCGGCAGACGGCGGTATTCAGCTTCGTTAGGTCCGTTCTCGTCAAACTCGCCTAGAATCGTCGTCATGTTTCCGGCTGACGTTTCGAGCAGTGCCTCGATGTCCTTAGCCACGTCCAGAATGCGTTTCAGTTTTCGACGGCGCTCGCGGGCTGTTCCGCCCCGCAAGGTTGGTAGTGATGGCGAAAATTTGCTGCTCGCAGTCGCAATGGCCTGTAGGGATTTCACTAGTTCCGCGCGGTCACATCCCATTGCCACTAGTTCGTCTGCCGAGTTCGCGCTTGCCTGCGAGCGCGGATTGGCCGTATCCTTGTTTCGTTTCCGCATCATTCTTTCCGCATCGGCCCCGGTGACAGCCGGGGCTTTTTTTCTTATCGAGTTGACGCTACCTCCAGAGGCCGCACATCTCGTGCGACTCTGGCGGCCTCGCGGTCCTCGGCAACCTCCAGCTCATAATGCGATTGGAGATTCACCCAGAAGGCAGCCGACGTGTTGAAGTAGCGGGCCAGGCGCAAGGCGGTGCTGGTCGTGATGCCGCGCCGCTCGTGGTAGATTTCCGCTATCCGCGTCACAGGGATGTGCAAGTCCAGGGCGAGCTTGTTCATGCTCAGGCCGAGGGGCTTCATAAATTGCTCTCGGAGAATCTCCCCCGGATGCACTGGCCTCAGTTTTTTTGCCATCGCGTTCTCCTAGTGGTAATCCACAATCTCAGCCTCAAAAGCGTCGCCCTCTTTCCAGACGAAGCAGATGCGCCACTGATCGTTGATCCGAATGCTGTACTGGCCCTCACGGTCTCCTTTCAGCTTCTCCAGCCGATTGCCGCGGACGGCCATCAAGTCCCGCAGTTCCCAAGTCGTATGCAGCATTGTCAACTTCTGGAGCGCGATGCGCTCAATGGCTTGGAACCGCTTCACACGTTCGCGCCGGAAGAGCCGCTCAGTGTCAGCCGAGCGAAAGGACTTAATCACCGTCCTATTCTATAACGCCTAGCGTTAAACGGCAATGCAGGAGATTTGACTGTGTTGGAATGACTTGCCGATGAGGGAACGGCGAATCACGTTCCTAGGCAGTCTTTATGCGAGTTTCAGAAGCGCGTTGCATCATCGTTGCACGTTCCCGCCCCGAAAATGCCACGGTGCGAAATGAGATTAACTGTGCGCGTAGGACGGCCAACGCCTAAGCGGATTCGCGGGCAGGCTGCAAAGATGTGCAGTGATGTGCAGGAATGCCTACGGGTGCGGAGATCGCGCGTCCTGAGCCGATTGTGGGCCAAGTTTCGGCTTGGCTTTGGACGCCGGAAGAAATTCCATCAAAACGATGCGCTGTTCGCTGTCAAAGATCGAACGTCCGATGTAGCAGGGATGGCAGAGACCTTCGCCGTTAACGATGTGCTTTGCAGGGACATGCTTCCCGGTACGCGTTAGGTGGGCTTTGCAAAATTCCAATTCCCGCTCAGTCTACCACTGTGAGCCGCGCGAATGGACGCCTTTTCAGTATTGGACGTTTATCCAGCCCGAAGTAGCGCCGCCAGAGCCAACAGTGATGTAGACATTCGTCGCATCCGCGACTTGCGTCTCGCCCCACTTGCCAGCCGCGCCCGCGTTCAAGTCTACGGTTTGCGGTGGACGCGGCAACCCATGAGGCACCGTATTCGCGCTCCCCGCCGTCAAACCACTCACGGCCAGGACAGTTCTTTGCAAAAACCTTCCATCAATTTCCTGCACTTTCGATGGCAAGTAAGTCGGTGTGACCGTGATGCTCATGTTTTTCTCCTCTAATCTTGCGGCAAAATTTCTTCGTCTATGGCCGCGCCGTCGCGGTGTCCGTTCCCATTGCTGCCCTCGGGCAGTGCCGTGCCGTTCAACGGGACAAGTACGCCGCGCACGCCCAACGCCGTGTTGATTGCCCGGACAAATCCATCCGTGAGTTGCACCAGCGGTATTCCGTCGCCGATGCCTCTCTGCTTGTTGTCCTCCGCATAGCTGCCCTTGAGCCGGAAAAAAATATCCAGTGCGGAGAGCCGTGGCCCCCAAGCCACCACGTCTCGCTTGTCACAGATTTTCCCTTCGTACTTTGCGAAGACAGTCTCTTTCGCTTCCAGAGCCGGGCGTAAGTATTTGTCTATGACTACATCATCGGTGAGACCTTTGCGCTCCAAAATTTCCGGCATCTTTTCCCGAACAAGCTGGAACGCCTGGAATCCAGATTGGCGCAAGTGCTTTGCGGTATAGCCTGCCTGACGCGCGGCCTCGGCATACGTCGCGCCATTGGCGAGAGCACCGAGCAGGAGCCGTTCCCGCTGCGTGAGAGACTTAGTTTGTCCATGTTTGGGCATTTTCGCTCCTGCGTTCGGTTTGCGCGCGGTGTGTGGCGAGAATCCTTTCGGCTAACAGTTTCCCGAATGCGGCAAACCTCTCGCCCCGCCAGTCGCGGCACTGCTCTAGACTCCGCATGATCGCTGCGACTTTATCCTCAAGGGTGAGGAAGTCCGTATCGACTTCGATTCCCACACGCGCGGCACTGGCCTCTAGCGCGAGAAGCAGCACGGTGTATACGTCATTCTCGCCAGAACGCTCTTCCGCTTGCCGGACAGGACGGCTACCACGTTTTGTTACCTTGCGCATTCTCGGCATCATGCACCCCGTCCCTGGGCAGCACACTTCCTGCTCAGTCTGTTCCCATTTTTCTTTAGCCACTCCGCGAGATCATCGCTTCTGTAGAAACTGGAATTGTTGTAGGTGTCGAGTGCGGTCAATGCTCTGGCTGCCGCGTCGCTAGAGATGCCAGCACGTTTCGAGATCGTGTCGATTGCTTCCTGCTCGGTGAGCAGGCGGAAGTCTGTTTCCACTTTCTTCCTCTTGAGCAAACCCCATGCTCGGCTCATCGTCGCCTCGCACTATGCGAATCGCGGGTCAGGGACGCTGATTTTTAGGCTGTGCTTTTTGAGCCAGTCGCTCAGTTCATCGTCACGGTAATAGTTGCCGCCGTACCGTGCGGGAGCTGGTATGCCGTCGCCTTTGCCGTCGAGCGCGGCCATTGCCTCTTGCCGGTTGCAGCCCGTTTCCTTGCAAACTGCGTTCACCGCCTCAGCGCGATCGAGGAGATGGAAAACTTCCTTGTCCGGGCCGGTTTGCTTTTTTTGGAGTTCGTCTGCGACGAATTTCTTGCCGCGTTTGTGTTCTTTGACGGCATCGTCGAGCGTGCGCGAATCGTAGAAGCCTTTCGCGTAAGCCTTCAATCCGCCAAGCATTTTGCTGGCATCCATCCGCGAGCATTGAAGATTCTTTGCAAGGTGCGTCAACGCTTCGTCAGAAGTGAGGATGTGCATGTCCTCATTGTCGGGCCGTGGGTTTCTCCGCGCGGTGAGCCTCTGACTTTCGCTCTCTCCGTCGCTGAGAATTGTCGCGCCGCGCGTCGGGCCGTAACTTGTGACCAACGCTTCGGATGTTCCGAGATCGTTTGAATATCCTGCTCCGTGTCGCATGTTTCCTCCGTTGAAGTGAAAATCAAAACTCTCCGGTGTTCCCCTCCGAATGGTTCTCATCGCTCATCCTCGGGTGAATTGAACCTGCCGGAGATCGTGAACGAGCCGCTTATCCCTTCGTCGCGTACAACGGCGCCGCGCGTCTCGCGGTTGATTCGCAAGCGAAGAGAGTCCGCCATGTCGTAGTGCAACCTGAATTTTGCGATGGTCATGCGGCGAACGACAATTTTCTGAAACGCTCCGATGGTTGCGCACAGTTCGAGCCATAGCTTGATAATTTTCACCGCGAGATGCGTCAGACTGCGTTCGTCGCGTTCACGTTCTTTCGCGGCTGCCTTCGTCTCGGCCTGTGCTTCGGCAATGTCTTGGCTCTGCGCCTGCCAGTTTTTCCACTCGGCAATCTGGCTTTGCCTCGCAACGATGGCGTCGATTTGCGGTTGCATGTCGGCCAG
This sequence comes from uncultured Acidobacteriota bacterium, assembly GCA_963767755.1. GTDB lineage: Bacteria > Acidobacteriota > Terriglobia > Acidiferrales > UBA7541 > Acidiferrum. Next base: position 179,598 of record CAVYFO010000032.1, read on the forward strand.
ATCATCGGTAGCCGCCTGAATCTTCGCGTGCAGGTCCGTGTTCTCCGGGTCACGGATGAGTTGAGCGCGGAGTTTGTCGAGTTTTCCTTGTTTCTTTGCAGTGAGCGCGGTGAGTTTCTTCGCAGTCTTGGCGAGATCCGCTTCTTCACCCTCTGCCGGCCGTCCGGCCATGCGCCGGCGAAATGGTTCGAGCGCCGCATCAGCGCGACGCGCTTCCTCCGCTTCGATTCCTTCGCGCTCCGCGACAAGACGCTGGATAGCTTCCACGTCGCCCGCCGCCGCCGCGGCCTGAATCTCCACGGCGATTCGCTCTAGCCTGTCACTTGCGGCAAACACCTGATTCGGCGCGAGTGCCGCGCGATGCTCCTCCGCTGCGACCGTGAGTCCGCCAACATCCGCACCGCGTAGATTGTTTTCTCTGACTGCTTTTTCGATTGATGCGAGTGTCCGCGTTCCCATGTTTCCCTCTTTTCCGTTAGATTTTTCGTTGCACCAGCTCGGGGTTGATTGTGACCGATGGCCGCGACGTGCTTGTGCCATCGGCATCGAGCCTCAAGAGCAATCGTCCCTTGCGCTCTCCCGCGACTACACCGCTTCGCCCCGCATATCGGCCCTCAGTGACGCGCACCTCCTCGCCCTCTTTGAATCTCTTCATTGCGGTAGCACACTTTTGCGAATCGACTTCGCGGGCAGGCAAATGATCGTCTGAGCGCACGATGCCCAACTGCCATGCAATCTCACCCGCAACATGCCACGGTGTTTCCCTCTGGCTGGACCTTTCACGACGCCGGGGGTTCCGCGATAGTTGCCCGCGATAACCTCGACGCGCTCGCCCTCTTTGAATTTCGCTTTCATCGGCCCGCCTCAGTAGAAAATGCGAATGCCGGGTGAGAGAACTTCTCACCCGGAATCCGCGTTGCATGATTCGTTGCAAGATTGGCTCCCGAGCCTGCCCGAAGACGGCGGAACATCGCAGAGCCAGCATGGAGAGACGTAGAAGACGCTATAGATAGAAGGTCCGAACCTTTATCGTCGGTTCGATTCCGTCCCGCGCCTCCAAATTTTTCAGTTGATCCCAGACATTTTTCAGAGAGTTTGGTTACCTCGGGCGTTCATGAGGGCACGGCTGGGAGTGTAGCGTTGCCCCGACGGGGAATAGCGCACAGGCATGAGTGCCTGTGCTCCAGAAGCGCTTATTCTGCTGTTCCTTGCACTTTGGAGGGGCAGCCAGTAAACTCTTTCTCTTGCTTACGTTCAAAGGACGCACTCTGGGATGCTGATCGCACGGGATTATGTCGGGTACATGGCCACGGAAGTGGTGAAGCGGCTGGTGGAAAGGAAGATGATCGAGACGAAGGCGGCGGAAGCCGTGGGGCAGCGGCTGCGGCAGCGCATGATGGAAGAAGTTACCGTCGAGGACAGATTGAATGAGGAAGTGCGGCAGATTTTGACGGACCATCAGGAAGAGATGCGGCGCACGAACGTCTCGTACCAGGAGATGTATAAGAAGGTCAAAGCGCAGCTCGCGCGCGACCGCAAACTGGTGTTGAGGTAACCCGGGATGAGATTGAGCCGTGAAAAGATTGTGCGACTCTCCCATCAGATTACGGACGTGCTGGTTTCGAGCGACGATGTGGAATTCGTCGAGGACCGGGACACGATCCGGCGCGAGGTGGTACAGATCCTGACGGCGACGTTGCACGAAGAAGAGAAGGCCGACCTCGAAGTGCGGAAGAAGATTACCTCGCAGAAAAAAGAGATCCTCGAAGATAGCGAAGAGTGGAACGTGCTCTACCGCAAGTATTACGCGGACGAACTTCGGCGGATGGGAATTGCCGCGGCGCCTGATGACCGGCGCCGGTCGTAGTCTGAAGTGCCTACCTGAAGTTTGCGCAGACTTCATCATCAGGCTGTAAGCGAAAACCCTCACTCCCAATGCTCGCTCAGGACAGACGCGCCCCCCGACGGGGCCGCAATCCGCGGTCGTTGGGCGTTTCGAGAGGTCCTTCCTCGCTACGCTCGTCAAGACAGATTTCCTCGTCGGATATCTGGTTAACCATAAGAGGGCACCACCCCCCGGTTTTTTGTAAACGCTGATTCCAAGGGATTTTAAGTTGAGCGGAATGAACACTTGCGGAAGTGTTGATTCTAAAGGGGGTTGCGAGGAGCATGATGGGAGACAGAATTTTGGGCTGGGAAGTAGCTTGGGTGGGGGCGGGCGGAAGCGGGTGTGGTGATGAGAACATAGCGAAGGGTGGCATGGATTTGCGTTACTGTTAATCTATAGTACTCACAGATTATCATTCGAACGTGAGACGGGGAAGTGGAGTGGATTGAGGTGATCGGCGGGAATTTGGGAGTTTGGTGAGACGGTTTGGCGATGATTAGTTAGGGAAACGTCGCGTCTGTTCCCGTCGCCCCTAGGAAAAGAGAAAACAACCCCAAGACCCAGGTTCAAAAAGCGAACCTGGGGCACCCTCCGTGTTGGTTTGACGCGGAGCAGGATTGATAAGTGCGCACCCAGTCTTCCGGGCCACCCGCCCCACCCGCCTAATTTTTTCACACGTTCCTGTCCCTGGGTTCCTATTCTTTTTTGATTGGGAAATAATCGTTGGCCACCTCTATGACGGCATGCCCATTATGGTCAATCAACACATGCACGCCCGGATCCTCATAGTCGCCGCAAGCGTTCATTCCATCTGATGGGTTGATGGTGACGTCGGTGATCGGTGATGATTCCATACCAATGACATGGGGCAGGAAGCCATATGCTTGAAGAAAGTCATCGCTCGCCAGAGACTTCACTTTGACCAATTTAATCGCAATATCTTTGCCGCATACGCGAAGATGCTCAGTTGTGTAAGAAAGACGAAGCGTCCTTATAAACCTCTCCTCTCCCGGGTCAATTCCTACTGGTCCCGGCGTATTATAGGGCGCTCCAACATACCATCTGCCAACAAGCAGCGAAGGGATCGTTTCTGACGACGGAGCGAACATGAGGGCGGCTAGTGTGATGAGTTTTACGCTACCAAGTATTTTCATCTTTCTCCTCCATTAATGGCTGCTGTCGTACACACCGTTCGCATATACATTCCACTCCGATTCTCTTCGTCTATAGATGGAGGGTACGTGCATCAAAATAGCCTGTTTGTTACGAGCATTGCCGTAGGCGGTAAAGTTTGATTCGGTGACTGCTCTACCGGAAGCAGCATTGTGCATGAGCGTTGAACCTTGATAGCTTTTAACATTGAATGCAAAGGACACTAGGGCGTCGAACTGTTGCTGACTGGCCTTACCGCCGGTGACGCTACTTACGGAACTCTCAAAGGAAGCCAAATCCTTCGTTAACAGTGCATCCCCCTGCGCTTTTGTAATTCCATCCTTGAAATCCGTGCATTTTCCGCAGTTGTGTCCCCAGCCGATTGTTCCATTCCCAAACCCGTCGTCCTTCGGGAGCCATTTTCAGGTCTTTTCGTCATAGGTTCCGTTCCAGCCTTCCCACCCCTTAATGAAGTCCACTCCCGCTGAACTGGTCGTCATTTGATTCTGAGCCTGCTGGTTGGCGTTCTGCTGGGCCTGTTGCTGGGCGGTGTTCTCGGCGCTGGCGGCGGAGACTTCGTCGGTGTACCAATCCGGAATTCCAGAGTTCTGGTCCCCTCGCCTAGGAGGGCGGGAGTGTTTTGCCCAGCGTTGTTGCAGGGCTCAGTGGCGGAGGTCGCGCCGGGCATGGTGAGGAATCCGCAGTGGCCGTCGAGGTCGGCGAAGGATTCGGGGTCGTCGGAGAGCATGGAGTAGAGGTTGAGGGTCTGCGGGTTGGTGAGGTTGGCGTAGGGGACGGCGACGGGGACGCTGGACCAATCGGCGGAGAGCCAGCGGCCGAAGCGGCTGGTGTAGTAGCGGGCGCCGAAGTCGTCGTTGCCGGTTTCGGTGTCGCGCTCCTTACCTTCGAATTTGTAGTTGTTGGCGGAGGGGCAGTTGTTGGTGTAGGCGTGCTCGCCGCCGTAGGGATCGAGGTCGGCGTCGTAGCAGACGGCGCCGGAGTTTTGGGTGACGACGCGGGAAGAGCCGAGGAGATCTTCGACGTAATACTGGGCCCTGCCGCCAGCGGGAAGCATAGCGATGCGTTTGCCGCCGAAGAAAATGTATTCGTTGAGAGTGTTGCCGGAGGCGTCGGTTTCGGCGAGGATTTCGCCGCTAGCGAACCGAAGACAACACCAAGACCCAGCTTCCAACAACGAACCTGGGGCACCCTCCGTCTTGGTTTGGTTTGAGGCAAGTTCGGCAATTCGCAACTGGTCGTCCGGACCACTCGCCAAGTTTAGAGCATTTCTAGTTTAAGTATTTACATTCCGTGCGATAATCTCTCCTGCTGGTAGAGGGGAGGCATGGATGCAGGCTTATTCGCAGGATTTGCGCGAGCGGGTGTTGCGGGCCCTGGATCGCGGGGATCGTCCGACCGAGATTGCGCAGCGGTTCGAGGTAAGCCGGGTTTGGGTCTATCAGGTTCGCGAGCGTGAGCAAGAGACGGGCGTGCGCAGCAGTTTTCAGATGGGCGGCCATCGCCGCTCGCGGTTGGCGGAGAAGGAACAGGTGCTGCGCGCCTGGATCGCCGCCGAGCCCGATCTGACCCTGGCCGAGTTACAACACCGGCTGGCGGAACAGCGCGTTTCGATCAAAATCGGCGCTCTGTGGCACCAGTTGAACAAATGGAAGCTCACCTTCAAAAAAAACCGTGCACGCCAGCGAGCAAGAGCGCGCCGACGTGCAGGCGGCGCGGCGCGCCTGGAGTGAAGCACAGCCCGGGATGGACCTCGACAAACTTGTGTTTATCGATGAAACCTGGATATCCACCAGCATGACACGGCGCTATGGACGGGCCCCCAGGGGACAGCGCTGTATCGCTTCGGCCCCGCACGGCCATTGGAACACCACCACCTTTGTGGCCGGCTGGCGCTACCAGCAGTTGACCGCGCCACTGGTCGCCGATGGGCCCATGGATGGCGAGATGTTTCTTGCCTATATGCGCCAATTCCTGTGCCCGACTCTGCGGCCCGGAGACGTCGTGATTCTCGCCAATCTCAGCAGTCACAAGGTGGCAGGAGTCCAGCACGCCATCGCCACGGCGGGCGCGACGCTGCTCTATTCGCCGCCCTATTCACCCGACTTGAACCCCATCGAAAAGCTCTTCGCCAAACTCAAGGCGCTGCTCCATAAAGCCGCCAAACGATCTGTCGAGGCCCTGTGGAAGGAGATCGGCGAGCTGCTCAAAACCCTATCATCAACCGAATGCGCTAACTACTTCGCCTCTTCTGGATATGTATGCACTTAAATTAGAAATGCTCCAGAGTGTGCCACCCGGAAGTCCGAGCGCGTAAAAGGTCCTAAAGTATTAGAAAACGTCCCGTCTGTCCCCGGGTTTCCCCCCGGGTTTCCCGGGTTTCGTCCCCGGGTTTTCGGATTTGTCCCCGGGTTTCCTAGAGTGCGTCACCCGCCGTCGCTCAAGAGATTCGTAGAACAAGCAAGGTTGCGTCGTCGCGGAAATTCCCACCGCAGAAGGCGGTGACCTGCTGCATGATGGCGCGTTGAACGTCGAGCGCGCTTCCGTGGCGTGCGCGAGCGGCTTCCAGCAGGCGCTTGTCGCCGAACTCTTCGAGTTTGGCGTTCTCGGCTTCCGTGATGCCGTCAGTTGAAAGTACCAGCAGATCGCCCGGTTGAAGTTGCGCGGAGTAGTCCTGGTAGGTCCAATCAGGCAGCACGCCCAACACCGCTCCTCCTCCTCGCAAAGTTTCTGTTGTGCCGTTGCTGCGCAACAGAAGTCCAGGTAAGTGCCCGGCATTCTCGTAGGTGAGCGTGCGTGCGTTGGCGTCGAGCACCGCGTAGAAGAAAGTTACAAATTTTCCCAGAGCGATATTTGCACAAAGGAACTTATTTAGCTTAGTACAGACCACCTGAGGCGATGCCTCGGTAGTGGCAAAGGCGCGAAAGGATGCCTGAAGATTCGCCATGAGGAGCGCGGCGGTGATTCCTTTTCCGGCGACGTCGCCCACGCAAATGCCGAGGCGATCTTTGTCGAGTTGAATCACGTCGAAGTAGTCGCCGCCGACTTCACGCGCAGGCTGCCAGGCTCCGGCAATCTGAACTCGGGCAAGCTGCGGCAACGTGCTGGGCAGCAGCATTTGCTGAATCTCGCGCGCTCGCTTGAGCTCTTCCTCTTGCTGCTGCAGCGCGATGGTCCCTTTCTCGACAGTCTGCTCGAGCTGTTGATTACGTTCTCTCAGCTTTCGCTGAAATTGTTCCACACCAAACAGGACAACGTTAGTGACCACTGCGACGACGATAACGAAATAACCGATCCTGGCAAAAAGAAGAGAGAACGACTCGCGATCAACTTTGGTCAACTGCAGGAAGAGAATCGCGGCCACGGCGCAAATCACCCCGAACATGAGTTGGATCGGGAAAAACGCGACCCAATTCCACGGGAACGGGCGCGCCACATACAGGCGACGGCCGGCTAATTGGAGTGGGAAGAGAAAGTTGCCCACCGTGAGGCTGGCAATCATGATGACGAAGAGTGAAGCGGGCAGGTTGATCGAGGCCAGGAAAGCATAAACCACCAACCCGACGAACACCACCGCCAGTTCGATCTGGAATAGGCGCCGCCAAAAAACCGAACGTTGCTCAGAAGTGACGGAAAGACTGCTCACGCGGGGCTCGCGGTCAAAATTGAAGGGCAAGAGTAACGCGGAGTGAAAAGAAAGTCATGCGGAAACGGCGGGTTATCAGGTTCCCACCTTAATTGCAGCCATGGGGAGCGAAGATCGGCTTAAGATTGCTTGAGGGCCTGTGGAGCGGTATAGAAATCCCTACCTACCCGCCGGACCCGGATTGGATGAGAAGGAAACCCGAAAATTGAGAAAATTGGCTAAAGACGAAACTTTTTGGCTCTGCCAGAGGATACTCAAAAATTAGGGACAGACGCCACGATTCCGCCCTGTGAGTGGACGATCAGCGTAGCTCGATTTACAGCCAACCACCGAGAGGGCTGGAAAACGTCCTGCATTTCCCCAGGTTCTTAACCTTGAGGAGTTGAACCATCGATACACGAAGGGGGCCGCTGCTTGCGTTAGGTCTCCTGCTAAGCTGTCTGAGCCATCCGCCTGCTGTTGAATAGCTGCAGGCGCGAGGCGACTACCTGCTTCACGGAATCCACGGCGGCCGGGAGAATTTTGTAGGGCACGACTTCGTCTGGGTGGGAGGCCAAGCCCTGTTCCAAACCGCGCCTCCATGCGACGCGGAGTTCTGTGTTGATATGTACGATGTTGATTCCCGCTGCGATGGCTTTGCGGAAGTCTTCGTCATCGGTGCCTGAGCCCCCGTGCAGGGTCAGGAAGACTTGGGCGGTTTGCTTGATGGCCGCGATCCTCGGGATGTCCAAATGCTTTTTGGTTTCTCCTTCGACCATACTCCTGAGCATGCCATGCATATTGCCGACGGCGGGGGCGAGGATGTCCACGCCGGTGCTCTCGACGAACTGTTTTGCTTGTTCGGGGGTGGAGAGCCCTTTGGACAGGTCGGGAGCTGATTCGTGAATTTCCGAGCCGCTGCCGATGTCGCCGATTTCGCCCTCGACGAGCATGGAGGGATAGATTGATTTCAGCGCTTCGACAGCCTGCTTGGTTTGGCGGACATTCTCTTCGAAGGGCAAGGCCGAGAGGTCGAAGACAATGGAGTCGAACCCGGCTTTTGCGGCCTCGATGCCCTTGGCTAAGGAATGAGTATGATCGGCGTTTAGAAAAATGGGGAAGTCGAATTCGTCTCGCAAACTTCGCACGAAAGCCGCAATCGGACGAGTTCCCACAAACTGCGCGCTCGCCTTCCGACAAGCCGACCAGAACAGGCAGGTTCAGTTCGCGGGCGGCCGTGACCACCGCTTTTAAAAGGACCAGGTCAGAAATATTGAAATGGCCGATGGCCACTCCGGCTTCTTGAGACTTTTTCAAAAGATCGCGCAGCGAATGCATGTGATTGTCCTCCGCTTGCTTGGATGTCGCGAGGCCGATTTAGACACTGGCGCAGGCACTCCTAGAGCCGCCTGGCTCCAGCCACCGAATCTCGTTGCTACGCCGAGATCAAGCAGCAGTTTTTCATGCCCGTTCCGATAAGGTTTGGATATTTGACTGGCCGGGAAGGATATATGGTATTTGCAACCTGAACGGCTGCACTAAGGGAGTTCGGGAGGTCGTGGGGATGGACGTGGGGCACCAGATGCGATTGCAGGTGCGTGTTTAGTTGTGCTGAGGGAAGGAGAGGGGGAATTCGAAGATTTGATTGTCGACGAAGATGCGGAGGTTGAGTTGATGGGAATTTTTGGCGCGCTCGAACCAGACGGAGCCAGCGGATTTTTCACCTGTGGAAAGGGTGGTTGCGACTAGCGCAGAGGCTTGGTCGAATTGAGATTGGTCGGCTAGGAAGTTGGGGGCGGCGATGATGACGCGGCGCGTTTGAGGGGTGGCGCTGACGTAGACGGCGGAGGCTGGGGCGATGGCGCTGGACTTCGTCGCATAGACGAGATGAGTGGGGGATTTGGAGAGATTCTCGGGATTTTGATAGCGGAGGGGGCGGAGGCGCGGCGTCAATTCGTCGAGCGTGAAGGTCGAAGGATCGAAGTGGGCTTGCGAGTTGCTGGCGTTGGCGATGGCGACGTTGGCGCGGAGTTTCCAGCCGGTGTCTTGCAGAGAAACTTGAACAGTGATGCCGTTGGCGGTGAGCGATTCGACCATGGCGGGACCGTTATAGAAATGGTCGGTGCCGGGAGCGCCCAATTGCCAGCGGGCGATGCCGCGGGGATTGGCGGCGGCTTCGACGGGTTGAGGAGGCGCGACAGGTTTTGCGGGAGATGCGGAGAGATACATGCGCGCGACGTAGCCGGTCTTGCCGTCCAGAGTGCTGACTTGCACGGTGTAGCTTTGGGAATCGGAGACGATGGAGACTTGGTCGCCGCAGTTTAGGCTGGCGACGAGATGAAGCGGGAGAGCTTGCTCGGCGTCGGCGGTGACGGGGACATTCTGGACGCCGCGGCAGACAACGGTGGAGTGGACGGCGGCTGAAACGGGAACGACAGGGGAGCCGTCGTGCACTGCAGCGGAAGAAGGCAGAGTGACTGCCAAGCCCGCGAACGCAGCTACCATCCAAAGTTTGCTGCTCATGCTCTTACTCACCCCTCAGTGATGAGAAATTGCGGCTATTCAGCTGTTTCCGTGTCGAGAGACATCTTCGCGTTGCCGGAAGGACCGGTCTATAGCGCTTTCGTACCAGAGGACAGGTTACAGTCGGGAAGCTGGCAGGCACGCTCGAAACATTGAATGACAAAGGCTTGGATGCAGGAGCTAGCTGCCGGGGTGCATCATAGAATCAAAATTGTAACGAGAGCGTAACTTGATTCTGGGGCGGGGGTGCGTTAGGGTGGAGGAAGTTTCTTCCTGAGTTGACCGCGGGGCGGTCATGGAACGCGAGGAGGAATCCCATCGGCCATCCGGCTTCCTTAGCAGCAGGCAGACCTTCCACTTGGATGAGACGTACCGTTCACATATCCGGAAAAATTGAACCGTTCTTCGGCACGCTCGATGAGAATGTGCGTTTGCTGGAGGACTCTTTGCGCGTGCGGACGCATTTGCACGATACGCGGCTGACGATTGAGGGCGAGCAAGAGAGCGTGGATCAGGCGGTGAAAATCGTCGAGGAATACAACCACTTGACGCGACACGGGCGCTCGCTTTCAAGCACGGAAGTGAAGTCGCTGATGCGCGTGGCGACGGAAGAGCCGCATGAATCGCCGCGCGGGATGTTCGAACCGGCGCGGACGAGGTCGTTTGGGAAGAAACAGGTGACGCCGAAGAATGCGAGCCAGAAGCGGTACATGGAAGAGATTGAGAAGCACGACATGATGTTTGGGATTGGGCCGGGAGGGACGGGGAAGACGTACATCGCGGTGGCGATGGCGGTGAGCGCGCTGCTGACGAAGCAGGTGAATAGGATTATTTTGGCGCGGCCGGCGGTGGAGGCGGGCGAGAGGCTGGGATTTTTGCCGGGCACCTTGCAGCAGAAGATCGATCCTTACATGCGGCCGCTTTACGATGCGCTGTATGACATGCTGGACGCGGACCGGCTGGAGAAATTTTTGGAGAAGGGAATTATTGAAGTGGCGCCGCTGGCGTTCATGCGCGGGCGGACGCTGAATGATTCGTTCGTGATTTTGGACGAGGCGCAGAATACGACTAGCGAACAGATGAAAATGTTTTTGACGCGGCTGGGATTTAATTCGAAGGCGGTGATTACGGGAGATACGACGCAGATCGATTTGCCGCAAGGAAAAAAGTCTGGGTTGATTGAGGCGCTGGAAGTGTGCGGGAAGATTGAGGGGATTGGAGTGGTGCAGTTCGGGGAGAAAGATGTGGTGCGGCACAATTTGGTGCAGCAGATTATTCGCGCTTATGAGGATTATGACATGGCGCATCCGCAGCGCGGCGTGAATGCGGCGGGTGGAGCGGGGAACGGCAAGGCGGGCGCGGGAACGGCGGCTGAGCGAAGCGGGAAAGAGCAGAGTAAAGAACAGATTAACGAAAAACAGCAAGCATGATGGTGAACCGGCAGCGGGGCGTGCGGATTGCGCGGAAGGCATTGGAAGCGTTTTTGCGGCGGGTACAGAAGGAGTTGGGGGTTGCCGATCTCGGAGTGACCGTCTGCTTTGTGAGCGATGCGGAAATCGCGGGGATGAATGAGCGGTTTCGGAAGAAGTCGGGGCCGACCGATGTGCTTTCGTTTCCGGCGGTAAATGTTGGACACGGGCGAACCGAGAGAAGAAAAAGAATTTACACAGAGGCCGCGGGGAGAGAGCGACGAAAGAGCGGGTGGCGGGGGGCGGAGAGTTATTTGGGGGATATCGCGATTGCGCCTGAGACGGCGCGACGTTATGCGAAAACAAATGGGAGAAATTTGAGCGATGAATTGCGCGTGCTGATTTTGCATGGCGTGCTGCATTTGATGGGTTACGACCACGAAACCGACCGGGGCGAGATGAACCGCATCGAGCTGAAGATGCGGCGAAGATTCGGACTGGCATGAACACGTATACATGGGTTTACGCCGTGGGCGTCATTTTGCTCGCCTTCGGGCTGCCCATTTTTTCCTACCTCACGCTGATTTATCGCGAGCTCGGGCGCATGAACACCGGGCGCGTTCACGAGCATCTGGAAATTTTCGAGGCGGAGATCGAGCCAAAGCTGCACATCAAGCGGCGCAGCGGGGGGCGGACGTTCCGCATCCTGGGGCACTTTTGGCTGGCGTTCCTTGTGCTCGAGACGACACGAGGAGTGGTGTATTTCGTTTCGGGGACGTGGGAATCGGCGCTGGAATTTGTGGTGTTTTTGACGCTGGAAGTTGTGATCGCGATGCATTTTATCCCGGACATGCTGCTGTATCGCACGACGGGGCGCTGGCTGCTGCCGCTGTTGCCGCTAATCCGGGCGGCGATGTGGCTGGTTTGGCCAGTGCGCGTTTTCCTGGAAGGCGCTGAATCGCTGGCGCGCATTTCGGAGCACGAGCCGGAGATGACGCAAGAGCAGCGCACGGAAGAGCGGATTGAGGCGCTGGTGGAGGCGGCGGAGGAAGAGGGAATTATCGCGGCGGATCAGGCGGATTTGATCGAGCAGGTGGTGGAGTTTAGCGACAAACGGGTACGCGAAGTGATGACGCCGCGGCCGGATATCGTGGCGATTGCGGCGGACGCGACGCTTGAAGAGTTACACGCTAAATTTGTGGAGAAGAAATTCTCGAAGATGCCGGTGTACGAAAAAACGCTGGACGACATTTTTGGAGTGGTGCACGCACAGGATTTGCTGCACATCGCGGATCAGGATTTGCCGAAGCGCAAGGTGCGCGAATTGGTGCGGCCGGTGCTTTTTATGCCAGAAACGAAGGCGGGGTCGGAGTTGCTGCGGGAAATGCGGCAGAAGGGGCAGCCGCTGGCGGTGATTATTGATGAGCACGGATCGGTGGCGGGGATCGCGACGGTGGAAGATTTGGTGGAAGAAATCGTGGGGGAAAGATGGAATGGGGGGAAGCCGCCGGCGCCGGATGTGGTGCGCGAGGCGGATGGCGGATTGATCATGCGTGGGAGCATGGGGATTGGGGACGTTGAGGAATTGTTGGGCGTGAACTTTGGCGCAAAGGCGGATGAGACCGTTACAACAATCGCGGGATTGCTGAGCCATGTTTCGGGGAAGGTGCCGGCACCGGGCGATAAAGTGGATTTGGAGGGGTACAGGTTTGAAGTGATGGAAGCGAACCAACGAAAAGTGCTGCGGCTTAGGATTCGAAAGCGGACGGCCGCACCGGCGAAAACAAGTTCCTAGATCACAAGAGGTCCTCGGAGAAGCATTTGTTGCGTCTTGTAGGAATTATTTCACCGACGCGATACGATGCGTGTGCTCGAAGTGGATGGTGGTCCGGGCGGAGGCAGGCGAATGACACGAATTGGGACTGTGCGACGGATGATTTTGCTCGCGGCGTTGTGCGTGTTTGGACTGGCAGTGCCGTGCTTGGCGCAGGAAAGCAGCTCGCCAGCCATCGTGATTCCCGACATGCAGTGGGCGGTGAAGATACCCATGCGCGATGGCGTGTTGCTGAACGCTACAGTATTTCAGCCGCACGGACAGAAGGAGCCTCTGCCGGTGATTTTCACGTTCACGCCTTACATCGGCGACAGCTACACGGACCGCGCGATGTATTTTGCGGAGCACGGGTACGTGTATGCGCTGGTGGATGTGCGGGGGCGGGGAAATTCAGAGGGCGCGTTCGAGCCGTTTGCGAATGAAGGGCGAGACGGCTTCGACGTCGTGGAATGGCTCGCAAAACAATCGTACTGCGATGGAAAAGTGACCATGTGGGGCGGGTCGTACGCGGGATTTGATCAGTGGACGACGCTAAAGGAGTTTCCGCCGCATTTGGCTACGATCGTTCCCGCGGCTGCAGCGCATCCGGGAGTGGATTTTCCGTTCCAATACAACATTTTTGGGCCGTACGATATGCAGTGGCTGACGTTTACGAGCGGAGTGACGGGGAACGAGAAACTCTTTGGAGATGGCGCGTTTTGGGGGGCGAAGGCGCGCGAATACTACGATAAGCATCTAGCTTTTCAAGAATATGATCGCCTCGTGGGAAATCCTTCCGCCGTGTTCCAGAAATGGATGCAGAATCCCGTGCCGGGCACTTATTACGACTTGATGGTGCCGAGTTCGGGGCAGTACAAACGCATTCAGATTCCGATTCTGACCATCACGGGGGATTACGACGGCGATCAACCCGGCGCGTTTACCTATTACAAGGCACATATGAAGTACGGAACGGCGGAGGCGAAGGAGAAACACTTTTTGGTTATTGGGCCGTGGGACCACGCGGGGACGAGAACGCCCAAGAGGGATGTGGGTGGATTGAAATTTGGCGAGGCGAGTGTCTTGGATCTGAATAAGCTGCACACGGAGTGGTACGACTGGACGATGAAGGGCGGGAAGAAGCCGGAGTTTTTGAAGAAGCGGGTGGCGTATTACGTTGTAGGGGCGGGGGCGGAGAATTGGAAGTACGCGGACACTTTGGAAGGGATTTCGAACGAGACGCGCACGCTTTATTTGGAGTCGAACGGAAAGGCGGGGAGCGTCTTTGAGTCTGGGGCGTTCGCGGATAAGCCTGGATCGGGCACGCCTTCAGATAAGTGGACGTACGATCCGCTGGACACGCGGCCGGGAGACGCGGAATCGGAGGATGACGCGGGGTACATCGTCTCGCAACATGCGGTCATGAATACTTACGGGAACGGAGCGATCTATCACAGCGAACCTTTTGGCGAGGCGACCGAGATTAGCGGATTTTTGAAGCTGAACGTTTGGCTGTCGATGGATGTGCCGGACACGGATTTGGAGGCGGATGTTTACGAGATTTTGCCTAGCGGGGATTCCGTTTTCTTGACGGGAGCGGCGATGCGGGCGAGATACCGGGAGTCGTTGCGAGAAGAAAAACTTTTGACGCCGGGAAAAATCGAGAACTACGTGTTCGACAATTTTACATTTTTCTCGAGGCGGATTGCGAAAGGAAGCCGGTTGCGGCTTTTTGTACATTGTCCGAATACTCCAGGGACGGAGAAGAATTACAACAGCGGGGGAGTGGTGGCGCTGGAAACGGCGAAGGATGCTCGGACGGCGCACGTTACTTTGGTCCATGATGCGGAACACGAAAGCGCGTTGGTGTTGCCGGTTGTGAGGTAGGCGATTTTGAAGTGGGAAAGACACTTACACAGCGGTCGCTGAGGGCACGGAGAAGAGTGAGAGTGTGACAAAAGCTGCTAGCAAGAAGAAGGAAGCGTTCCGGTCGGGATTTGTGGCGATTGTGGGGCGGCCGAACGCGGGGAAGTCGACGCTGCTGAACCGGCTTGTCGGACAGAAAGTGGCGATTGTCACTTCAAAGCCGCAGACGACGCGGAACCGGATTCAGGGGATTGTCACGCAGCCCGAAGGACAGATTGTTTTTATCGATACGCCGGGGTTGCACTCTCCCGATTCGGCGCTGGGCCGGCAGATGATGCATGAAGTCGCGGCGGCGCTCGAAGGCATTGACGTGCTGCTGCTTATGGTAGACGCTAGCCGGACTTTGCCACACGCGGACGATTTGCTTTTGGAACGCGCCAAGCGGTTTCGCGGGAAAACCATTCTCGCGTTGAACAAAGTCGACGGACTCCCCAAGGAAAAATTATTGCCCCTCATCGAGGCTTTTCATCAGGCGTTCGAATTCGCTGCCATCGTGCCGATTTCGGCGCTGAAAGGCGACGGCTGCCCAGGGTTGCTTGAGGAGATTTTGCGGCTGCTGCCGGAAGGCGAGCATTACTTTCCCGAAGACCAGGTGACGGATCAGCCGGAGCGGTTCCTAGCGGCGGAAATCGTGCGAGAGAAGGCAATTCAGGCGATGTATCACGAGGTGCCGTACGCGCTGGCGGTGAAGGTGGAAAAGTTCGAAGAGCTGCCAAAATTGCTGCGCATCGAAGCGACGATGAACGTGGAGCGCGACTCGCAGAAAAAGATTCTCATTGGGCACAAGGGCGAGATGCTCAAGAAAATCGGCACGCAGGCGCGCAAGGAACTCGAAACATTATTTGATAAGAAGATTTATCTCGGGCTGTTCGTGAAAGTTGTTCCCGACTGGCGCGAAAATCCTCATGCAGTACGTGACCTGGATTGGCACGCCCAACTGGAAGCAATGGCAAACAACGACGAGCCGAGCGAAGATTCAGAACCGGGCGACGTCTGAAGCCAGACTTCTAATTGATTTCCCGTAGAGTCGAGAAATTCACCTCAAGGCAGCCCGATTCTTCCAAGTGTGCACTTCGGAACAGCATTCCATCTTATTCCTGGGGAGAATTGATGCGTTTTACGAATCAGCTGTCAAGCATTTCGAGTAGTTGCCACGGTGCGGTTCACGACGCATCGAAGTGAGTCAGCTGGAAATGCGGAGGACCGATAGATGAAATTGCGTGAGATCGGAGTCCGGCGGTTTCTGCAAATCTCGAGTGGCTTGATTATTCTGGGGTTGCTCGTGGAAATTGTGAGCCTGCTGTGGTTTCATCCGCTCTCGTTTGTGCTCTATGTTTTCGTTGGCGTGATTCTGATAGGACTCGGAACCCTGGTCTATCTCGCTTCGCTGGTGTTCGCTGTTTCTCCCGTCCGCCGAGAATCGACCTTGAAGAGCGAGGATGGAGAACTGCCTTCAAGAGTCGCCGGTGCCCGCGTTGGGAGCCGAGTCGCTCGGGAGGCAAAGCCGGATTACTTTCATGGCCCCGAATCCGTGGGCTAGAAATTTGGGCCTCCCGATTTCGCTTGGCGGGAGGAGCGGAAAGAAAACGTTGAGGGCCTGATCGAGATTGCGACGAACGGTAAGGACGCGATGTCCTACCAGGAGAAGAGAGTTCAGGAATCGCTGAGCAACGATCTCGCCCCCTGCATTTGTGAACTGGGCCTAAGCAGTAGGGACTTGGCCTCACGCACGCCGTATCTCAGTTGCTGATTCCGGCGAGTGCTTGGCAAGGAGAAGCTGTGTCGGGACTTACCGGAGTCCTCATCGCATTGATCGCAGTGACGATCGTGCTTGCTGGAGTGTTTCTCGTGCGTCCGTCGATCACTGCGGGTCCCACGGGCAAGATTCTCGCTTTTATAGGCCTGTGCATTCTTCCCACGCTTTGCATCGCCAGCGGCATGTCCTTTCACTTGCAGCGTTCCCAACAGACGGCGTACTGCATTTCGTGCCATAGCATGGAAACCCACGGACAAAGTCTGGACGTTCTGAATACGAAGTACATCCCCGCGCAACATTTTCAGAACCACCTCGTGCCGCCGAACAAGGCCTGTTATACCTGCCACACGAATTACACCATGTACGGCCCACTGACCGACAAGCTCAAAGGTCTAAAGTACCTCTACATGGAGTACGTGAGCACACCACCCAAGACCATTCATTTAGACGGGACGTACAGCAACCTGCAGTGCCTGCACTGCCATACGGGCATGCGCACCTTTGACGAAAATCCGACACACACCGCGATTATGGGCTCGCTCAAGACGAATCGGGTATCGTGCATTTCTTGCCACAATATGATTCATAACGCTTCCGAAGTAGACCACTTGAAAATGTGGCTTGACGGCGATGCGCCAGCCCCCGCCGCTGCCGAAGCTTCGCTAGCTAAGGCGGAGCCAACTTTCGCAGCCGCGCCGTCGAAAGCGCCAGCCGGAGGTTCGGCCTCAGTGGCCGCAACCGCTGGAGGAAAGGCCATTTTCGATTCTCACGGCTGCAGCGGATGCCACGGAGCAGCCGGAGGCGGCGCCTCCGGGCCCGCGCTCACTCATGCTTCCGCTCAGTATCCTCCCGCCAAATTGACAGCCGTTTTGAAAGCGCCCACTGCCCCAATGAAAGCAGCCGGCATGGTCCCACTCACTTTGAGTGCGGCGGATATGAAGGCTCTGGTTTCTTACGTGAGCAGCCTTGGAGGAACATCGGCAGTGTCGAAAGCGGCGCCATCTGCGTCAGCTAAATCGAAACCAACTGCCGCCAGCGCAACGCCGAAAGCCGGCCCCGCGGCAACGCCGCCTGCTGCCGGATCGGCGCCACCTGCGCCTGCTAAGGCGGAACCGGCTGCGACAGCCGGACCGTCGAAAGCACCCGCTGGCGGTTCGGCAGCTCTAGCCGCCACTGCAGGGGGAAAGGCCATTTTTGATTCTCACGGCTGCAGCGGATGTCATGGAGCGGCGGGAGCGGGTGGCTCGGGCCCAGCCCTGACGCATACTTCCAGTCAGTATCCTCCCGATAAATTGACAGCCGTCTTAGAAGCGCCCACGGCCCCGATGAAAGCTGCCGGCATGGTCCCGCTCACTTTGAATGCGGCGGATATGAAGGCTCTGGTTTCCTATGTGAGCGGCCTAGGGGGAGCAACAACCGGCGCTGCGGCAGCACCGCCCAGCGCGGGGTCTGTTTCACCGGCGACACCTACAGCCACACCAGCTGAAGCGGCCGCCCCGCCGAAAGCTGCTTCTTCAGCGACAGCAGCCGCGGGAGGTTCGGCGGCTGTGGCTAGCACAGCTGCAGGAATGGCCATATTCGATTCTCACGGTTGCAACGAGTGCCACGGCGCGGCCGGAATCGGGGCCTCTGGACCCGCTCTGACTCACATTTCTACTCAGTATCCGCCCGCACTGCTGTCCAAATTAGCTGAAAATTGGTCGCCAATATCTCCAGAGTAAGGGCAAAATTCACTTTCTGAGCCCTGGACGCAGGGCAGGTTGGTGGTGGCGAAGCGTTGCTCTTGATCTGATGCTGTCTAAATTCCCTCTCTTGAAATCTCGAAGTTACGTCGAATTGTGGGCATGTGGCTTATCGCTGCTGTCCAATCCATCGACCACTCAGCTCAGTTGCAGCGTCAACTGCTCTGACAATCTTTCTGGTATCGGTGGTGGTTGGAAAGAATCGTCGATCCATGCCCACAGATCACGGTAAACAAACAATTGCTGCCGCAGGAGGGCCACCAGATTCGAAAGGGACCAACCGAACGTCGATCGCAGTTGCAGGTATTTCACCACCAGCATGGCGATCAGCGCCGTCCAGAGCTGCGTTTTCAAAGCATTAGCTGAAGTCCCCACAAACGTTTTCACGCGCAGTGACTGTTTCAAGGCCCGAAAAAACAACTCGATCTGCCAGCGCTCCTTGTAGATCGCCGCGACGGTAGCCGCCGCCAACTCCAAGTGATTGGTCAGAAATACCAGCACGCGATCGTGCTCCTCATCGTAGAACTCGATCCGCCGGAAGAAGGCCTCCTGGCTGGCCCGCGCAAGCTTATAGAAAAAGACCACTTCATCCCGTAGTACGTCGCGCCGCTGGGGAATTTCACGCTTCTCCACCACGCCGTAGTCGGCGTTTTCCTTCAATCGCGTCACGAAATAAACGCCCTGCTCGGTCAAGCTCATAAACCATTCGTAGTCCGTATAGCCGCGGTCAAATGCCAAAATCGTCCCCCGCGCAAATTGCATCTGTCGCGCCACACGTATCTCATGCTTTTGGCCCTCCGTGATCACCGCGAAGGACGGCAGGTAGCCATCGTGGTCCAGCAGCAAATGAAGTTTCACCGCTCCCTTCGTCAGACGGAACTTGGCCCAATCGAACATGGTGGCGCAGAGATCGATCACCGTGGCATCCAAGCTCAGCAGAGGATTCTTAAAACGGAACTTCCTCTTCTTTCTGGTTTCTGGTTGGCCGGCCACCAACATCTGGCACTTCGCCAGCAGCTGCTCAAACACGGTGCGCTGCAGCTGCCAAGGCCGATGCTCATTGGCGTAGGCCAGGGTGGAGCGAGAAGGAGCCGTGGGCAACCCCAGATGACGAAGTTTCCCTTCGCTGGCAGCCAATCCTCCACAAATTTCGCGCAACGACTTGGCGTGCCCCAGCTGACAGAAGAGCATGGCGATGAACTGGCCCCAGCTGGTGAAACCTCGAGCATGACGCTCCGCGTTGTGCTGGCGCACGGCTGATTCGAATTCCAGACGAGGGATTAACTGCAGAATCTGTGAGAATATACTGCTGACTCGATTCACGGCTGAGCCTCCTTAGCGTTGTGATTGGCTTTTGCAGAGCCCAACCTCAAGCTATCAGATGCTCAGCCTTTTTTTGCGTCAAAATCCAAATCCTAATTTGGACAAGCGTGATCCGCCCGCTAAATTGACAGCTGTTCTCCAAGCGCCCACTGCTCAGATGAAAGCTGCCGGCATGGTCGGTCTCACGTTGAGCGCCGCGGATATGAAATCTCTGGTTGCCTACGTGAGCAGCCTTGGAGGAGCCTCGGCCGCTTCTGCGGCAACACCTCCAGCTGCCGGGTCGGCCCCGCCTGCGACGGCCACACCGTCGAAACCCGAGCCCAAAAAGAAAGGGATCTTTCGATGGCTTTTCGCACCGTCTTTTCCATACTAACGGTGCGCCCATAGCCGCTTAATCCGGCGCGGCGATGCCGAGCGATTTCATTTTGCGGTAGAGGTGGCTGCGTTCGAGGCCCAGGGCGGTTGCCGTCTGCGTCATGTTCCAACGGTGCTCCTGCAATTTTCTGAGAATAAATTCGCGCTCGTAGGCGCTGCGCGCTTCGTGCAGCGTGGAGTATGGTTGTTGGGGGCTTTCGGAGACTCCGCGGAAAAGCTCTGGCGGGAGATGGTGGGGCTCGATGCGGGCTTGCGGGCAGACGATGACGAGACGCTCAACTAAATTGCGGAGTTCGCGAACGTTGCCGGGCCAGGGATAGCGGACAAGAATGTCCATGGCCGTGGCGCTCAATTCGCGAGTCTTTTTGCCGTAGGCCGAGCTGAATTCATCCAAGAAATAGCGCGCTAGTGTGGGGATGTCTTCTTTGCGTTCGCGAAGAGGCGGGACGAAGAAGGGAATTACGTTCAGGCGATAGAAAAGATCCTGGCGAAATGCGCCGCGGCTAATTTCCTGTTCAAGATTTTTATTTGTGGCGGCGATTACGCGGGCATCGACGGTTATTGTTTGGCTGGACCCGACTGGCTCAAACCGCTGTTCTTCCAAGACGCGCAGAACTTTGGATTGTGTCCGGAGACTCATGTCGCCGATTTCGTCCAGAAAAAGCGTGCCGCCATCGGCCTTTTGAAATTTTCCGACTTTGTCCTCGGAAGCACCTGTGAAGCTGCCTTTGATGTGGCCGAACAGCTCGGACTCGATGAGTTCTTCGGGGATAGCTGCGCAATTTACTTCGACGAAGGGGCCCTTGCTGCGCAGGCTGGCGGCGTGGAGGGCGTGCGAGACGAGTTCTTTGCCGGTGCCGCTTTCGCCGTAGATGAGTACGCGGCCGTTGGTGGGAGCGGTGACGGCAATCTGCTGGCGCAAGGCTTTCATGGGGACGCTATCGCCGATGACTTGATAGCGATGGCCTAGCTCGCTGCGGAGAATCTGATTTTCTTCCTGAAGGCGGCGCTGCTGGACGGCATTGCGCACGAGGACGATGATTTTTTCGAGCGAGAGCGGTTTTTCGATGAAATCGAAGGCGCCTAATTTTGTGGCACGGACGGCAGTTTCGATCGTGCCATGGCCGGAGATCATAATGACAGCAGGCGCGCGGGGAATCGCTTGAAGGCGGCTGAGAGCTTCCAGGCCGTCCATGCCGGGCAGCCAAACATCGAGGAGGATGACTTCGAGATCGCCGGAAGCGGCGCGTTGAAGGGCTTCTTCGGCGGAGGCAACCGCTTCGACGTGGTAGCCCTCATCTTTGAGGATCAGAGAGAGGGATTCGCGGATGCCGGCTTCATCATCGACGACTAGCAGGTGCGGCTTGGAGGTCATTGAGAGGTTTCCGAACCGTCGTGACCAATGACGCCTGCTGGTGTGAGCTCGGCGACCGGAAGCTCGACGAAGAAACGCGAGCCGACGGGGAGATTATCTTCAACGTGGATGCTGCCCCCGTGTTCGGCGACGATGCGAGCGGCGATAGCTAGACCGAGGCCGGTGCCGCGGTTCTTTGTCGAGAAGTGGGGGAGGAAAAGTTTGTCTTTGTCTTGCGGAGAGATACCGTGGCCGGTGTCGGCGACGCAGATTTCGACGGTTTCGGCGTCGGGGTGGGAACAAGTGGAGATTAGGATTTCGCGGAAGGAAGAGTTTTCGAGGGCTTCGGCAGCGTTGTCGATAAGATTGACGACGACGCTGCGGAGGAGGCCGCCATCAGCGCGGACGGCAGGAAGATTTTCGCCTAGGGTGGTTTTGAGAGAGATGCCATCGAGACGGCCGGAAAAGACCTCCACAGCTTCGTGGACGATGATGTTGGCGTTGGTGGGCGCGAGTTTGGCGGTGGGGAAGCGGACGAATTGGGAGAATTCATTGACGAGGTCGGCGAGCGTGGAGACTTCGCGCTCGATCAACCGGGAGCACTCGTGGACGAGCTTGGTTAGCTCGAGATCGCGCGGAGCTTTCGAATCCACGGCCTCGCGGCGCTCGAGAAAACGGGACAGCCGCTGCGAGGAAAGCTGAATGGGAGTGAGCGGATTCTTGATTTCGTGGGCGATGCGGCGGGCGACTTCTTGCCAGGCTGCGGATTTTTGGGCGCGCAACATTTCGGTGAGATCGTCGAGGACCAAGACGTAACCAGAATTTGCCCGGCGCGGGCCTAGCGAGCTGGCAGTGACGGCCAGATGCAAGAGGCGGCCGGAGACGACCGTTTCGATTTCGCGAGAGACGACACCCATGCGGAGCGAGCGGCGCATCAGAAGCTGCAGGACGCGGGAGGCATCCGGGCCGAGAAGTTCGTCGAGGGATTGTGCGTTGGGGGCGTCGCTGCCAAACATGCGCGTTACGGCGGTGTTGGCGCGGAGTATGGCTCCACTGGCATCGAGCGAGATGACTGCCGTCGGAATGTTTTCGAGAACGGTTTCCATCAGTTGGCGGCGGCGTTCGAGTTCCTGAACAGCCTGCTGAAGATTTTTTGTGAACTGATCAATTTGCGAGCGGTTGTCCCGCAGTTGCGTGGTCATGGTGTTAAAGGAGCGCACCAAGACGCCAAGTTCATCCTGAGCTTGTTCAGGGACTTGATATTCGAAATTTCCCGCGGATACTTCGCGCGTGCCCTCTGCCAGGGCTTGAATGGGGACGGTGACTTGTTTCGCAAGAAAAAGCGCGACCCACATTACCGCGGAAAGCAGAAGCACAGTGAATAGAAGAAGGATGAGCAGCATTTGGTGCTTGAGGGCCCGCAGATCCTGCTTCTCCTGATAATATTCGTGCGTTTGCGACTGAATTTCCGAGATGCGAGATAGCAAGTTGGGGCTGGTGCGGTAGGCAACGGCCGTATAACCGGTGGTTTGGCCCGCCTGCAGAATCGGAACCCGCACTGCAAAATAATTTCTGCCATCCGCTTCCCACACCTCGATTCCGCTGCTGAGGACGCGCACGGGTTTGCCGAGCACTCCGATTTCGGAACAAAATGTGGCCGGGCGGTCTTGAGGTTGGTTTTCACAGGCGACTCCACCTCGGGTGGGGTTGCCATCTTTGTCGAGAATCCATACGGCGTCGGCACCCTTGGCGAAAGCATGTTGCAGCAGGTCGGCGATGGAGGGTGAGGCATCCTGTTGGACTTCGGCGGCGAGCCGGCGAAGACGTGGTATCTGCGAACGGCCGATATCTCCCATGAGCTCCTGCGTTATCTCGGAGGCGATTTCCAGCGGTCGCGGAAACCAACGCATAAGAGTGCGGTTAATGAGCGAATAGCTGACGATAAACATGAAAATGATGGGGAGCAGGGAAATGGCCATGGCGCCGACAACCATTTTTGTCTTGAAGCGGGCACCGAGCTGGTCGCGGCTGCTCTCGACCCATAGGCGGACAATGGTCCGGACCAGAATCAGGCCAAAGATCAAGAGAGCGGCAGTGATGAAACTGTTGACGGCGAAGAGCGGCATGAGCGCGCGCCAGCTCTTCGGCTCAAACGGGACGTCCAGCGAGCCAAAGGTAAAGACGGCAGCGAGAAGCAAAGTGAGCAGGAGGCCGCCGATGGCCAGGCTCCAGCGCTGTTTGGAATTGAGATGACTCATGCCGTGGCTACCGCCATTTCAGGGAAGAAATTCGTCTGGAGAAACGCCGCGCGCTTGCTCGACAGCCCCGTGAACGAGCGAATACCGCAAAGAGATCATTATAATCGTTGCGCCAAGGGGCAGTGTGCTGGTTTCGAGGGTCGGCTGAAGTCACGGTCATCTCTTGTCTGCGCAGCCGAGCCGGGAACTGATGGCCGCTCAAATCGCTGCGAAAACTGCTCTTTTGCACGATAGCCACCGCTTCGAAGCAAGTCAAGAACGGCACCTGTACCTTGCTCGAAAAAACCTGCCCGTGTGGGCAGGTATTAGCCATTTCAGAACTTTCTTCTAATTTCCGCGTACCTTCACCGCCGCCATTTGCTATGTTGACCGTGGGTGCAAACCGGCAGGGAGTGCTGCGGATGTCCGTCCGTTTGGGCGAAATACTTATTAAAGAAAGCCTGATCACTCAGGATCAGCTCCAGAAGGCGCTCGAATTTCAACGCGCCAATGGGGGCAAGCTGGGGAGCTGCCTGACGAAGATGGGCTTCATCACCGACGATGATATCACCGGTGTGCTGTCCCGCCAGTACGGGGTTCCCTCGATCAATTTGAAGTATTACGAAATCGATCCCAACGTCATCAAGCTGATTCCCCAGGATACGGCGCTGCGCTATCAGGTGATACCGCTATCGCGAGTGGGTTCCGTTCTGACCATCGCGATGACCGATCCCACGAACGTCTTCGCGATGGACGACATCAAGTTCATGACCGGATTCAACGTGGAACCGGTGGTGGCGTCGGAGTCGGCCATCGGTGAAGCCATTTCGCGGTTCTATGGCGGCGGGGACTCGAACACGGAAGAACTGAGCAAAATGATGAAAGACCTGGTCGACGAAGACCAGGAGCTGGAGCTCGCCGCCGACGAAGCCGAGCTGGATACAGCGTCGCTGGAAAAAGCCGCCGAAGAGGCGCCCATTATTAAGCTGGTGAACCTGATTTTGACGGACTCGGTGAAACGAGGCGCGAGCGATATTCACGTCGAGCCGTACGAACTCGAAATGCGCGTGCGATTCCGCGTTGACGGCCAGTTGCAGACGGTCATGACTCCGCCGTTGCGTCTTAAGGACGCCATCACGAGCCGCATGAAAATCATGGCCAAGCTGGACATCGCGGAAAAGCGCTTACCGCAAGACGGCCGCATCATGATCAAGTACAAGGCCGACGGCAAGAAGAAAGAACTCGATTTCCGCGTTTCTACCGTACCGACGCTGTACGGCGAAAAGATTGTGCTGCGGTTGCTGGATAAAGAGAACCTGCGCTTGGACATGACCAAGCTCGGGTTCGAGCAGGAATCGCTGAAGAAATTCGAGCGCAATATATTGAGGCCTTACGGCATGGTGCTGGTCACCGGGCCAACGGGGTCGGGCAAGACCAACACGCTTTATTCCTCGGTCGCGCGCCTGAATACCGTGGATACCAACATCATGACGGCCGAGGATCCGGTCGAATTCCAGCTGTCGGGAATCAACCAGGTTCAGATGAAGGAGCAAATCGGCCTGAACTTCGCCGCGGCGCTTCGTGCTTTCCTGCGGCAAGACCCGAACATCATTCTGGTCGGCGAGATCCGTGACTTTGAAACGGCTGAAATTGCGGTCAAAGCGGCGCTTACGGGCCACTTGGTGCTCTCGACGCTGCACACCAACGACGCGCCTTCGACGATCAGCCGCCTGATGAACATGGGTATTGAGCCCTTCCTGGTCGCGACGTCCGTCAATCTTATTTGCGCGCAACGCTTGGTGCGGCGCGTTTGCACGAATTGCAAGGAAGAGCTGGAACTTCCCGAGCAGGCTCTCATCGACGCGGGGTACACCCCTGACGAAGTCAAGACGACTAAAATCTACCACGGCAAGGGATGTAATATCTGCAACAAGGGCGGCTACAAAGGCCGCACCGGATTGTATGAAGTGATGGAAATCAACGACGAACTTAGGGAATTGATTCTCGTTGGCGCCTCCGCTCTAGAACTGAAAAAGAAAGCGATCGAGCAAGGGATGATCACGTTGCGCCGGAGCGGGTTGATCAAAGTGGCTTTAGGACAGACGACATTGGAAGAAGTTTTGCGCGAAACGGTGTTATAGGAAAAAGGTGAAGCGATGGCCGGAATTACCCTGAGCGAACTGCTCAAAAAGATGATCGAGATGGGAGGCAGCGACCTTCACATCACCACGAACAGCGCGCCTCGCGTTCGCGTTCACGGGCACTTGCGGGCGCTGGATATGCCACCACTGACGGCTGCTGATACGAAGTCTCTGGCATACAGCGTCTTGACGGACGCCCAGAAACATCGCTTTGAAGAAAATCTGGAACTGGACTTTTCGTTTGGTCTTAAGAACTTGGCGCGGTTCCGCGGCAACGTGTTCAATCAACGAGGCGCCGTAGCCGCCGTTTTTCGTACAATTCCTTGGGAGATCAAGAACTTCGACGCCTTGGGTTTGCCTAACGTTGTCCGAGGCCTCTGCGACAAACCGCGCGGGCTTGTGCTCGTTACGGGGCCAACCGGTTCGGGAAAATCGACAACGCTCGCCGCCATGCTGGACAAGATCAACTCCGAGCGTGAAGAGCACATGATCACCATCGAGGACCCCATCGAGTTTTTGCACAACCACAAGAAATGCCTGGTGAACCAGCGCGAAGTGCACGCCGATACTCACTCGTTTGCGAATTCGCTCCGCGCCGCGTTGCGCGAAGACCCGGACGTCGTGCTCATCGGCGAGATGCGCGACCTGGAAACCATCGAATCGGCGCTGCGCATCGCGGAAACCGGCCACTTGACGTTCGCCACACTGCACACCAATTCCGCGGCCTCCACGATCAACCGCATTATCGACGTGTTTCCTTCGCACCAGCAGCCGCAAATTCGCGCGCAGCTTTCGATGGTGATGGAAGGGATACTTTGTCAGGCGCTTCTGCCACGGGCGGACAGCCGTGGCCGCGTGATGATCATGGAAGTGCTCATCCCCACGCCGGCGATCCGCAACCTCGTCCGCGAAGACAAGATTCACCAGATTTATTCCGCGATGCAGACGGGTACTGGACAGACTGGCATGCAAACGTTCAATCAGGGCCTTGCAAACGCCTATTTTAACAAGCTCATCACCCTGGATTTGGCGCTCTCTCGTTCGTCGAACGCCGATGAGCTGCAAGACATGATTAACCGTGGCGTGTCGTCACCTTCCGGTGGAGGTTCAAAAGCGCCAGTGGGAAACAAGCGGTAGAAGATTTTCAGAGCAGAACAGTAGCTCGCCGATGAATTTTTGATGGATTGAGGAGGAAAGAGTATGCCGGTCTTTACATATCGAGGAACCAATCGTTCCGGCGGAAACGTCAGCGGAGAAGTCACCGCGACTAGCAAGGCGGAACTCCAGAATATCCTGCGGCGCCAGCAGATCACGCCGACGAAGATGTCGCAGAAAGGCAAGGAGTTCAACCTGCCGACCTTCGGCTCGGGCGTCAACGCCAAGGAACTGGCGATTTTCACGCGACAGTTCTCGGTGATGATCGACGCCGGCTTGCCGCTGGTGCAGTGCCTGGAAATTCTTGCCAGCCAGCAGGAAAACAAGACATTTCAAAAGGTGCTGACGGGAACGCGTGGTTCGGTGGAAGGCGGCGCCACGCTTTCGACGGCCATGCGCCAGTACCCGAAGGTCTTCGACTCGCTCTACGTCAACATGGTGGAGGCGGGCGAAACCGGCGGTATTTTGGACACCATTCTGCAGCGGCTGTCTTCCTATATCGAAAAGAACGTCAAGTTGCAGCGCGCTGTTAAGTCCGCGATGGTTTACCCCATCGGCGTTTTGTCGGTAGCGGGCGGGGTCATCGTTTTGCTGTTGTGGAAAGTCGTGCCGATTTTCGCCACCTTGTTCGCCGGTCTTGGTGTTGATTTGCCTTTACCGACCAAAATCGTCATCGGCCTAAGCAATCTCATCGGCAGTATATTTGGTTTACTGATCTTGGTAGCCATGGTCGCCGGATTATTTGGACTGAAAGTGTGGTATGGCACCCCACAAGGGCGCTATGCAATTGACGCCACCATCCTGCGCTTGCCGGTAATCGGTATCCTGATGCGGAAAATTGCCGTGGCACGCTTTACCCGCACTTTGGGAACCCTGATCGCCAGCGGCGTGCCGATCTTGGAAGGGCTGGACATTACGGCCAAGACTGCCGGAAACGCCGTGGTGGAGAAGGCCTTGCAGCAAGTCCGCAAGTCTCTCGAGGAAGGTAAATCGCTGACCGATCCCCTGAAGGACTCGAACGTATTCCCGGGCATGGTCACACAGATGATCAGCGTCGGCGAACAAACGGGCGCGATGGACGCGATGTTGCAGAAAATCGCGGACTTCTACGAAGAAGAAGTCGACGCCGCCGTGAAGGACCTCCTGACGGCTTTGGAACCGATTATGATCGTGGTCCTCGGCGTGGTGGTCGGCGGCGTGGTCATTTCCATGTACATGCCGCTGTTCTCCTTGATCGGCAAGTTGAGCGAAGTCCACTAGCCGCAGCGTTGCGTTTCGAGCAGTATCCAATCGGCGGAGGGCAGGGAAGGAACTCCCGGCCCTTCGCCATTTTTGCTTAAACTAGAGAATGCCCGGGGGAAACTGGGGTCAGGGCGCGGGCGATCCATGGATCAAAGTACGACAACAAGGGAATGGCTGGGCTGGCTGACCCGTGTCCGCCTGCTCACAATTTTGTTGATCCTCGTTGTCGATCTCATCTGGCCGCAGTACGTCCCGGCTTCCAGCACAAATCATGCGTTTCTGCCCATCTTGCTTGTTTGGGTCGCGCTGGGTGTTGTGCACATCGCCTTGGTTCGGTGGATGCGCGCGGCGGCGTGGCAGGGCGCATCGCAGGTTGCTAGCGACGTAATCATCATTTCGGCGCTGGTTTACACCACTGGCCTGCAAGAGAGCTATTTCATCTCCCTTTATTTGCTGGTCATCATTGTGGCCAGCATTTTGTTCTCGCGCCGGGCGGCATTCGTTACGGCCGCAGTCTGTCTCTCCATCCTCGGCGGAATGACCGCGTTGGCTTATTCGGGGAAGATCCCGCCGACGTTCCTAGTTGTCCCCACGCTGGAAGGCCTGCGAGTTTGGTTTCTCAGCAATCTCTTTGGTTTCCTAGCTGTCGCTTACCTGGCGAGCCTTCTTGCGCAATCGCTTCGGCGTAAAGGAATTGAACTTGAGGAGAAACGCGAAGAGCTGCTCGAACTGCAGGATTTTACCGAGGACATTATCCACTCGATGCGTGGCGGGCTTCTGACGACCGACCTGGATGGGAGGATTTTGCTGTTGAATCGCACAGGAGAAGAGATTCTCGGGTGTCGATTTGTGGATCTGCGCGGGCGGAAGCTTCCCGAGATCGACGAGAATTTTTGGCTCCCGGGCGGCCGGACCCACGATGAGCGTCCCTTGGTTCGAAAAGAGATCGACTTTCGCACGCCCGACGGCCAGCTTAGATATTTGGGCATTTCCGTCTCCCCTCTTCGCACCAGGAATTCCACACGTAGCGGATACGTCTTTAACTTTCAGGACCTGACGGAACTGCGAAGACTCGAGCAAGAAGTGGCGACAAAAGAGCGCATGGCCGCGCTGGGCAGGCTCTCTGCTGCCATCGCCCACGAAATTCGGCAGCCGCTGACGGCCATGGCGGGCGCAGTGAAGGAGTTGGCGCGGCTTGTTCCGCTTGAGGACGACGAGAAGCACCTCGTCAATATCGTCAGCCGCGAATCGGAGCGCCTGAACCACATCATTACGGACTTTCTGAACTACTCGCGCGAGAAGACTTACGAGTTTCAGGAAGCGGACGTGCGCGGATTGCTGGATGAAACGTTGACACTGGTGGAGAAGAAACCCGAAGTCGAGAACAAATACCAGATTGTCCGTACATTTAACGGGACCGAAGTGCGCGCGCGTGTAGACCCGAACAAGATTAAGCAGGTTTTCTGGAATCTTTGCGACAACGCTCTGCGAGCCATGCCCGGCGGGGGAACGCTCAGCGTGGACATCGAGCGGTTGCCCTTCTGGCTGCGCATCGCTTTTCGGGACACCGGAGTCGGCCTGGACGCCAGGCAGCGGGCCAAAATATTTGAACCTCTCCAGTCCGGATTTGAGGGTGGAACGGGACTGGGGCTTTCCATCGTGTACCAAATCGTGCAGGCGCATAGCGGCAGGATTAGTGTGATCTCAGAGAAAGATCGCGGCGCGGAGTTTATTGTGGAGTTGCCGCGAACGGTGTGACGTCGTATGCAGGGAACAAAAGCAGCCGTAAAAGAAGCCCAGAGCGAGCTGATTCACATCCTCGTCGTCGACGACGAGCGCTCCATTTGCGAGCTTCTGGAGATTACCTTTCGCAAGGAAGGCCACCGCGTAGAGGTAGCTCATAGCGTCGAGGCGGCCAAGCGCAAGCTCGAATCGCAGATTTTCGACATTATCATCTCGGATGTGCGCATGCCGGGGGCAACCGGCGTGGACCTTCTTAAATTCACTAAGGAAATTTCGCCAAACTCCTTCTTCTTGCTGATCACCGGCGTTCCCACCGTCGAGACGGCCATCGCTGCCATCAACTCCGGCGCGGACCGCTACGTCATCAAGGACCACGAGCTGGTGGACCAGTTGCGCCGCGCCGTCAAGGAAGTGGCCGAGAGCCTGAAATGGAAAAAAGAGGCTGGATACCTTCGCCGTGAACTTCGGCGTCTGACCGGGCTCGACAATATTATCGGGCAGAGTCCCAAAATGCGCGCCATTTTCGATTTGATTCAAACCATTGCGCCGCAGTCCAGCCGCGTCCTCATCACCGGGGAGAGCGGCACGGGAAAAGAACTTGTCGCGCGCGCCATTCACGAAAATAGCCTTCGCGCTCAGGCTCCCTTTATCACCATAAACTGCGGCGCATTTCCAGAGACACTTCTCGAATCCGAACTATTTGGCTATATGAAGGGCGCGTTTACCGGCGCGAACGAAAATCGCAAAGGCCTCTTCGAGGCCGCGCATGGCGGCACGCTCTTCATGGACGAGATTGGCAACATGAGCCTCACCATGCAGGTGAAGCTCTACCGCGTGTTGCAGGAAGGAAAAGTCAGGCCTATCGGGAGCACCGAGGAGACGGATGTGGATGTTCGCATCATCGCTGCCACGAACAAGGAGTTTGAAAAAGAAATTGCGGAAGGGCGCTTCCGCGAGGACTTGTACTACCGTTTGAGCGTTATTCCTATCCAGCTTCCTGCGTTGCGCGAACGCCGCGAAGACATTCCTTTGCTGGCGCGGCACTTCCTCGAGCGATTCCGGAAGTCGATGGAGAAGCCGATTGAGAGCCTCTCGCCGGAAGCAGTTCGCCGCCTCGAATCGTACGACTGGCCGGGCAACGTCCGTGAATTAGAGAACACCATGGAACGAGCGGTCGCGCTCGAGACCGGAGGGGAGATTTCCCTTCGCGTTCTTCCAGACCGTATCGCGGGCTACTCCTCCTCCTTTGCAGCGGGTGGTGCGGCTTCAAGCGGGCTGGCATTTCCTGCGGAGGGCGTCGACTTCGAGAAAGAGATCGCCGAGACCGAACGCCGTTACCTGTTGGGAGCACTGGAAAAGGGCGAGGGAGTCCGCACTCGGGCTGCTGATCTTCTTAAGATCACCTACCGTTCTTTTCGGCACTACGCGAAAAAGCACAACGTCTAGAAAGTGGCCCATGTGGAGTATGACAATAATCACTTTTCGGGTCCCGCCAAGTGGCATTCCATGTGACGAAATGCGTCATTCTGGTGGACAAAAAGCGCGCCGGAAGACTGCGACCAGATTTAGGGAAGACCGGAATGGGACTGCATGACCCTTTGCAGATCAAAGATAAAACATTAAGAATGTGTGACTTACGAGAATATTTGCAAGGCGGACTTTTTGATGTCTCTTGGCAACTGACGTGCCCATGTCCATAACGTGAAATTCTTGAAACGGGAAATCAGCCAAAGGGCATGGTATGAAAAACCAAAAGGGGTTTTCTCTCATCGAGCTGCTGATTGTCGTGGCGATCATTCTGATCATCGCCGCCATCGCGATCCCCAACCTGCTCCGCTCTCGCATGTCGGCGAACGAAGCGTCAGCCGTGAGTTCCATGCGCACGATCAACA
>CAVYFO010000033.1:0-70334 GCA_963767755.1 uncultured Acidobacteriota bacterium
GATCCATCTCCACTCCAAATCTTCGACCTCCGACAATCCAAACACTGTCATTCCGAGCGAAGCGAGGAATCTGCTTTTGCCCAACGCGCCAAGCACAACGCCGCATTCTGCGGCGCTCGGCGTTGCCGGGCAGCTGGCGCGTCGCGTCGCGGAAAAATTCAAATTGCGTCAGGATATTTTTCTGGCGGAAATCGAGCGCTCCACCTTTGTACGCCGCGATTCGCGCGGCGAAAGAAGCGCGACGCTACGAGCCGCTCCCACGCTTCCCCGCGGTCGAACGCGATTTTTCCTTGCTGCTCGCCGACGGAACTCCATTTTCAGACGTGGGTGGGCGATTCGTGCGCTCAACATCGCTGAAATTTCAGCCATCGAAGCGGCGGATTTGTTTCGCGGGACAAATGTTCCCGCCGGAAAATATTCTCTGCTCGTGCGCGTGACATTTCAAAGCCGCGAAGCCACTCTGACTGACGCGCAAATCAGTGATTTCTCCGCCAAAATTATTTCCGCGCTCGAACACAATCTTGGCGCGCAACTCCGCTCCAATTGAGGGAGCGCGAGTTGATTGTTCTCGTCCACGCCGCTGTGCGCTACAATCCCGAGACATGAGCAGTCCCGTGAAAGTCGAGATATTCGGGCAGACGTACGCGATTCGCGGTGAACTGGACGAAGCATACGTCCACGACCTGGCGCAGTACGTCGACGAAAAAAATGCACGCGATTGCGGCGGGCGGAGCGACGGTCGACACGCAAAAAGTTGCGGTGCTCGCGGCGCTGGCGATTGCCGACGAACTCCACAGCTCGCAAAAAGATCGCGGCGACCGCGAAGAACTCCTTCGCGAACAAGCCGAGCGTTGCCTGACCCTCGTCGAGCGCGCCCTGAAACAAACCGCATAGTGTAGTTTTCCTCTCGAGTTTTCCGTTCCTCGCTGGATTTCTTCCATTTGAAAAAGCAAAGAGAGATTTCTCGCTTCGCTCGAAATCACGGCGTGGCGTGACGATTGTGCTGCGAGAGCCAGCAACAGGGGGAAACAAAGCGGATTCTTCGCTTCGCTCAGAATGACAGTAGGTGAGAGTTCGCGTTTCACTACTGGCTCCAGGTGGTGGGGGTGCGGATCCAGCGGTGGTTGCGGAGTTCGGCGTGGAGCGTGGCGGGTAGCGGGCCTTTGGCGTGGCGGCGATGTTGGATTCTACGTTACGGATTTTGCGCATACCGGGAATGATAGTGCTGACGTCCTTGTTGTTGAGGATGAAGCGGAGAGCCAGTTCGGGCATGGTCATGCCGTCCTTGAGGAGAGGCTTGAGCGCATCGGCGTGGGCGACGCTGGACTTGAGATTTTCGGCGACGAAATAGGTGTTGCGCCAATCGCCTTTGGGCCAGGTGCTATCGACGGTGAGAATTCCGGCGAGCGAGCCTTCATCGAACGGGCAGCGCGCGATGACGGCGACATCTTTTTCGTGGCAGGCGGGAAATAGTTCGTCCTCGGGATTTTGGTCGAAAATGTTGTAGATGACTTGCACAGCGTCGACGTGGCCGGCGCGCACGGCGCGAATGCCGTTCCACGGTTCCCAGCGATTGAGGCTGATGCCGACGGCGCGGACTTTGCCGCTGCTGCGCAAATTTTCGATGGCGCGCGGCAGGCGCTCGTCGTCGAGCCACTTGTCTTCCCAAGTGTGAAACTGGATGAGATCGAGCGTGTCGACACCAATGTTGCTGAGGCTTTTTTCGACGTACTCGACCATGTGGTCGGGAGGAAAACAGTCGTCGAGCAAAAATTCGCGGCGGCTGGGCCAGCGGCGATTTTTCGGCGGAATTTTTGTGGCGACGTAAAGTTTTTTGTCGGGGCCGGCGTTGGCGGCATTTTTGTTGGCGCGAAGAATTTTGCCGAGGAGCTCTTCGCTGTGGCCGTCGCCGTAAGCCCAGGCGGTGTCGAAAAAATTGCAACCGAGATCGACGGAGCGCTGCAGCGAGGCGAGCGATTCCGTGTCTTCCGAGCCGGTCCATCCGGCCATGCCCCACATGCCATAGCCAATTTCGCTGACGTTCCATCGGGTGCGGCCGAAGCGGCGGTAGTGCATGGTCGGTGTCTCCTTGGAATTGGAGGCGCCATTATACGTGAGCCGCGGCCTATGTTCAGTGGCCTGTGAAAATGCGAAGTAACGAAGTAAGGAGGTAAGGATGTAAAGAGGCGGGGACACGAGCGGCGGAGGAAAAAGCGGATCCCTTCCGACAAGGTCGGAACCTTCGGTCGCATTGCTCGGGGTCCCTTACGTGGGCTCTATTGATCACATCGGATTTTGTGAAGTGGCCCTCGAGCCAGGGTCCTTTCCGACAAGGTCGGAACCTTTGGTCGATCGCTTCGCTCAGGATGACCGGCGGCGGCGCATGGCTTGGCGGAGGAGGGCGTTGATGCGGGTCTGGTAGCCGGGGCCGGAGCGCTTGAGCCAGGCGAGAACGTCGGCATCGAGGCGGATGGTGACGGAGCTTTTGATGGGGCGGTAGAATTTGCCGACGACGGCTTTGCTCCAGTCCGTGATTTCGGGGATGTCGGAGGTGTCAATCTCCTCGTCGCGGAGACGCACAAGAGCTTCGAGCTCTGGATCAGGAGTTTTGGCGTGCCCGTTCGTAAACTTCTCTTTCGCGGCGGGTGGCTTTTCGCGCTGAAATGATTCTGACTTCTTCTTCATTCTCATCTTCATCTTCGTCTTCGTCTTCATTCCCGGTCTTATCGGCCCGCTGCTCCAGCGTGTGAACGACTACGAGAACCAAGACACCGTTTACCAGCCCGATCGTCAGCCATCGCTCCTCAAGTTCGAAGTCGTCCGGGAGGCTGACGGCGCGGGGGTCGTCAAACACGAGCGTGGCGCGCTCGAAACTGACGCCATGCTTGGCGAGGTTGGCGGCGTTCTTTTGCTCGTCCCAAGTAAAGCGCGTTCAGACGATGTACCTACAATTCTGCATGTACGCGAGGGTGCACGTCAAGAGCCGCTGTTCAGATATTCGAGAAATGTCTTGGGCAGTTTACTGTAGATTTAGATAGTTTGTCTTTTATCTTTGATTAGGAATTCGCGGTCACAAGATGCCGGGCTAAAGCCCGGCGCCTATAAAGGATACGAAGAAAAAGACAGAGGGCACGACGTGTCGTGCCCCTACAACGGAGTGATACCGCAGAAGGCCGAAGAGATTAGTAGCGCCAGCTCGATGTGTCGGCGCCAGGCGGGGCGGTTTGGAGCATGTGGGCGGCGGCGGCTTTTAGGACGCGTTGAGTGAAGGTTAGGCCGCCTTCGCGGGTGGTGCTGCCGGGAGGGCCGGTGTAGCAGTGGGGTTGGTCGACGCCGTAGTCGAAGGTGGCGTCGGAGTGGGGATTGCTTGTGGCGTCGAGGGCGTGTTGCATGAGGTGGACGGCGCCATCGAGGTAGTAGGTGTCGGCGGTGCCGACCGTTACGTGGAGTTTGCCCTGGAGCTTGGGGCCTAGGGTTTTCCAATTGCGCTGCATGATCGCGGTCAGATCGTAGTGCTCGAGCCAGTAGGCGGCGACTTCATGGTTGATTACGCCGGTGCGCTGATTCCAGATTTCGGCGGGGTAGCCATCAGGGCCGACGGGGCTGAAAACGGCTTGCCAGATGTCCCACTGCTCGCCGGAGCGGCCGTGCGTGCCGAGGACGAGTTCCCAGCGATTAGTGCCTTCGGTGGTGGCGAGGATGAGGCCGGGCGGAGTGCGCATCTCGGATTGGGCGATGCGGCCGAAGGGGCCGATGGTCCAGTAGGCGTTTTTGTCGTTGTAAATGTCGACCATTTGATAGGCGTGGAAATCGACGGGATCGGGGCAGGCGCCCCAGGCGCCGTTGAAGTCATCGGGATAGAAGATTTGCGTGGCGAGAGTTTCCCAGCCGCCGGTGCTGCCGCCATAGACGGCGCGAGCCCAGCCCTGGCCGATGCCGCGAAATTCTTTTTCGATGTAGGGGATGAGTTCGCGATTGATGGCTTCGCCGTAGGGGCCGACGTTGGCGGAATCCACGGCGTAGGAATCATCGTAGTAGGGATTGGCATGCTGGATGAGGAGGAGCAACATGCGAGGGAGCTTGCCGGTGGTCCAATCCTGATAGAACTGATAGCGGGTTTGCTCGCGTTCGAGCTGGAAGCCGGAGAGGCCGGGCTCGGGCGGAGTGGTGCGGAAGCCGCGGAAATCTTCGGGGAAATGACCTTGGTTGACGAGGAGCGGGTAGTGCGCGTTGGGATGAGAGGCCCAGCCCTCGGGGATGACGACGATGGCGCCGAGATACATGGGGCGGCCCCAGAATTTGGTGAGGACCTCACTTTTCATTTTTAGGTGCTTGACCCAGGCGGTGTCCGGGGGCGGAGGGATGGGCGGGACGATTTTGGTGAGATGGAGTTGGATGGGAGATGCGGAAACGTCGGCGGGATCGATGTGGAGGCGTTGCGGCTCGCTATAGAAATTGCCTGGCTTGGAGTTCCAGTGCTGGCCTTCGCCTTCGTCCATGGGGAGCTTGACGGTGTGGCCGTCGGCGCGATGGAAGGTGGTGTATTTGTTGAGGACCGCCTGGACCCAATAATCGCCGGCGGGGATGTCGCGGAAATTGGCGGTGGGGTAGCCGAGGGCGTCGTCGTTGATCAAAGCGGGTTGGCCGGGGGCGAGGGCATCGATGTCGGCGCCGAAGACTTGCTGGGAGTGGACTTCGACTTCGAGGATTTGGTCGCGAGGCTCCGGGTCGTTGTTGGTGGAGATGACGACGTAGACGCGGCCGTCGAGGGGAGCGGAGCTGAGATCGGAGCCGAAGGAGATGGCAAAGCGAGGTTGCGCGGCGGGAGATTTTTCGCGCGGAGGTTGCGGAGCGGCGGAAAGAATCGCGACGGAGACAAAGAGCGCGGCGACTCCTGCGAGAGGGCGAGCGGCGAATTTGTGTGCAGCGTGAAATGCGTGGCAGCAGAAAACCTTTGGCGGACGCGGCATCAGAATGTTCCTCGGCGAAACGTGAATGGTGTTAGAAGAGCCGCGCCATTGTAGCCGAGAGTGTGGGGAAAGTCTGCCGAGAGCGATCAGGCCGCAGGGTGGATTTATCCAGGCACTTAACGACCATAAAACATAAATAGTTATAGTTTGCTCTGGACTTTTCTGTTCCGCTTCAGTATGCTCACGGCGCAATGCATCCCGAGAAGGTTGACTCTGCATGGCGTCCGGAACTCCGCGAGACGGTGGTCCGGCTGGTTCGTTCCGACGAACAGCCCCGCTACCAGGAACTCATGCGCGAGCACCACTACCTGGGCCATTTGCCCAAGATCGGAGAAACGCTGTGGTACGTGGCGAGCTGGCGGGAGCAATGGGTTGCGCTGTTGAGCTTTTCGGCCTCGGCACTGAAGTGCGCCCCGCGCGATGGCTGGATCGGTTGGACCCTGCGCCAGCACTATGGCCGCTTGAAACTGGTGGTCAACAATAGCCGCTTTCTGATTCTTCCCGACTGGCACCTGTTCAATTGGGGGTCGCGCCTTCTCGCTCTCTGTCAAAGGCGTTTGGGGAGGGATTGGGAAGAAGCGTTCGGGCACGGTGTGGTGTTGCTGGAAACCTTTGTCGACCCGCAGCGTCATCGCGGGACGGTGTACCGGGCGGCGAACTGGATTTATGTAGGGAACACCCGAGGGTTTCGCCGGACCCACGCGGGATACACGGCCAAGGCGCAATCTCCCAAGATGGTTTTTCTCCAACCGCTGCGGTGCGACGCCCGCACAGTCTTGTGCGGCGCGATTCTTTCCCCACCGTATCGCCTAGGAGGCACGAGCATGAGGCTCACCGCTGATCAGATGCGCTCTCTCCCTTCGTTCTTTTCGCAGATTCCCGATCCGCGCCGGACCCAAGGGCGGCGACATCGTTTGTCCACCGTCGTGGGGATAGCCGCGGGGGCCGTACTCTGCGGGATGCGCGGGTACAAGGCCATTTCCGATTGGGCCCAAAGCCTGGGGCAGAAATCGCGGGAGCGCTTCGGTTGCCGTCGTGAACAGGGCCAGTATGTGGTGCCCAGCGAGTCCAGCATCCGCAACGTGCTCATCCGCGTCACGCCCGCCGATCTGGATGGCGCTTTGCAACGCTGGAACCAACGCTATGGCGCAGGGGATGAAAGTCTGGCGATCGATGGCAAGACCATGTGCAACGCTCTGGATGAGCAAGGCCGGCAAACGCACGTGATGAGTGTGGTCGGTCAGCAAAGCAAGATCTGCTACACCCAAAAAAAGTCGGTACCCTGCCCGTAGAGGGGAAGGCCAAGGAAGAGGTCAAACGCACGAACGAGATCAAGACGGCGATCCCGCTGCTGGATTCCATCGATATTGAGGGGAAAGATGTCAGTGCCGATGCCCTGCTGACCCAACGCGAACTGGCGACTTACCTGGTCGAGAAGCGCCAGGCCCACTACTCTTTCACGGTGAAAGGAAACCAACCCGGTCTTCTGGAAGCCTTGGAGTTCTATTTTCGGGATCGCGGCCAACCGCATTTTGTCGAGCCTACCCCGGCGGACCACGGACGCATCGAAACGCGCAAGATCTGGACGACCACGGAACTCAACGGGTATCTCGATTTTCCTCATGTGGGCCAAGCGTTCGTCATTGAGCGGCACAGCGCGAACAAGAAGACGGGCAAGCCTTCTCTGCAAATCTCCTACGGCCTCACCAGCCGCCCGGCGGAACAAGCCGGTCCGCAACGCGTGCTGCGGGTCAACCGCGGGCACTGGGCGATCGAGAGTTGCCACTACATGATCGACTGGAACTATGATGAGGACCGCAGTCGCATCCGCACCGGCCATGGCCCGGAAAACATCACCCGGCTTCGTCGTTTCGCCATCGGGGTGCTCAAATCCAAGGGCCGAGGGAACGTGGCGGAGAAGATGCGACGTCTGACGCGCAACGTGCGTTTGGTATTCGACTACCTGCGGATGAGCGAGAACTCTTGCGCCTGTCACGTGAAATAGGCGTCATGGGAAAGGAACGACCCACTTCTTCCTGGACTCCTGGTGCGCCGCAGAGGGAACACCTATCGGCGCGCAGCAAGGCTCTGCGCTGCCGAAGACCTGCTGGTCGGCTGAGGAATCAAAAACGATCGCGCAGCACAGTGGAATGATGACGGGAACCGCCAAGATCATAAATTTCCGCGGCGGCCCTTAGAACAAATTTACCGTGGATCAGGCCGCGGCCGTAGCGGTCTTTTTGGTGGTTCTGCGGGGCTTTTGGAGGACTTCGCGCTCGGCGCGGACCCAGTCCTCGAGGGGGTTGCCGGGAGCGCCGTTGCGCTCGAGATAGATTTCGTAGGCGCGTTGCGCGATTTTTTCCTGGGGGGAGAGTTTCTTGGCGGCGAGAGGTTTACTTTTCGCCGATGAACCATTTCCATTTGCTCGTGCCATAAGCTCCTCGTTCAGGCCGTGACCCGCGGCCATGATTCCTGTCTATTGAGAAATCCGGGCCGTGGGGGCCAGACCGCAAATCTAAATTCGCCTCGAAGCAGAGAGATGCTTCCAGAAGCGTCATCATTATTATGAGAGCGAACGGGGCAAAGAAGGCAAATGAAATTTGAATAAAGCGAATCGAAATCGGAAATGGGAGTGGATGCAGAAAAGCGAAAAGAGAAATGAAAAAGCATGGTTCTGGCGCAAGGGGAGGCGATGGGCAGCGGCTTGTCGGTTGGAGGGGCGAGGAGGTATGCTTCGTTGCGGACGCTTTGTTCGAAAGATGCGGAGCGTGAGAAAAGAGATGATTGCGAAGGGGGAATCGATCATGAGGCGAATGGGATTGGTGATAGCGGCGCTGATGATGAGCGGAGCGGTTTGCGGGGCCCAGGAGGCGGCGTCGGGGACGGTGGCGAATCCGGTGACGACGACGGTGAAGGAAATCATGGCTCGCTACGACAAAAATATGTCGGAAGCGGCGGACTTGATGCCGGCGGATAAATTCAGTTTCAAGCCGACGCCAGAGATGATGACGTTCGGGCACTTGACGATGCATATCGCACAATCGAACAATTTTCTGTGCGCGAAGATTTCGGGGAAGGAGGCGCCGAAGCTCGAGCTGAAGGACACCGATCCGAAAGAGAAGTTGGTAGCGGCGCTGAAGGATTCGTTTGCGTATTGCAGCTCGGCGCTGGCGGGTGTGGATGATTCGAAGCTGGGGGATTCGCTGCCTTGGTTCGGGGGCCGGACGACGTCCCGGGCGGGAGCGCTGATCGCATTGACCGACGATTGGTACGATCACTATAGCGCGCAGGCAGTGTATTTGCGGCTGAACGGGATCCTGCCGCCGACGGCGCACCCACCCAAGAAGTAAGCGGCAAATCGTGAGCGGCAAGTAGCGGCTGATAAAAGTCGTTGCCAGCGAACCTCGGAAAAACAAGAGCGCGGAGTTAGACCTGGAGGACGTCGCCTTCGCGGGCGACGACTTCGTAGAGGACTGGGTTGACGAAGAAGCCCAGGACCAGGCGCGAGACGAGGCCGGCGACGACCACGATGGCGAAGGGTTTTTGCGTGTCGCTGCCGACGCCAGTGGACATGGCGGCAGGCAGCAGGCCCAGGCACGCGACAAGCGCCGTCATCATGATGGGGCGCAGGCGAAGGAGCGAAGCTTCCATCGTCGCGACGCGGATGCTTTTGCCTTCGAGGCGAAGTTTGTTGATGTAGCTGACAAGGATGACCGCGGTTTCGACGGACACGCCGAGCAAGGCAAGCAAACCGAGAATGCTGGAGACGCTGATGGGCGTGTGCGTGAGCTTGAGGGCAATGAGGGCGCCCACGGGCTCGGTGAGAATGACCCCGAGAGCGATGGAGATAGGGAATTTGAAATTGTCATAAAGTGCAAAGAGGATCATGAAAATGAGGAGCAATGCGAGCGGGCCGATAATGATAAATTGCGCCTTAGCTTCGAGGAGCTCGCTGTACTCGCCGCCCCAATCGAGATGATATCCCTCCGGAAGAACAACGGCTTTTTGAACGGCGGCCTGGCCGGCATTGACGATGCCTTCGAGGTCGCGGCCCTCGACAGAAAACTGAATACCGATGTAGCGGGAATTGTTTTCGCGATAAATAAAGGATGCGCCACTCGTTTCTTTGATAGTGGCGAGCTCGGAGAGCGGAATCTGCTGTCCAGCGGGGGCGGGAACAAGGAGATCGCCGATATCGCGGGCGCTGGAGCGGTACTTGGGCTCCATGCGGACAATGAGGTCGAAAAGTTTTTCGCCCTGAATGACTTGCGTGGCGGCCTGTCCGCCGATAGCGGCTTGAACGACGGCTTCGACGTCGGCGACGTTGATGCCGTAGCGGGCAATTTTGGCGCGGTCGGCATCGACGATGAGGTTCGGCTGGCCGAGTTCGCGGACGACAGTGAGTTCCTTGAAGCCGGGAGTCTTGGCCAGAACGTCGCGAATCGCGACGGCCTTTTTCTGGAGGACGTTGAGGTCGGGGCCAAAGACTTTGACGGCGAGAGAAGACTTGAGACCGGTGAGAGCTTCGTCGACGGCGTCTTCGGCAGGCTGCGTAAAGTTAAAGATCACTCCGGGATAGGCGGAGAGATCTTTGTCAAACGCGGTGCTTAATTCTTCCTTGGTGTGAATGGAGCCGGTCTTCCAGGACGCGTCGTTGTAGGGCTTCAATCCAACGTAAAACTCACAATTAAAAAAACCGGTGGGATCGGTGCCGTCATCCGTGCGGCCAAGCTCCGAACCGACGACGGTGACCTGCGGATACTTTCCGAGAATGTTGCGGACCTGGGGAGCGAATTTGGCCGCCTCTTCAAAGGAGATGGTGTACGGCATGGTGGCGCGGACCCAGATAGCGCCTTCATCGAGGTGGGGCAAGAATTCGCCGCCGATATAAGGAAGGAGAAGGAGAGTTGCGCCGAAGATGATGGTAACAACAATAAGAGTCAACGCGGGATGGTCGAGGCACCATTCGAGTTGCTTGCCGTAGCCATCGCGGACGCGCTCGAAAATGCGATTCGGTTTTTCCTTTACGCCGTTCTTGAACCAGTAAGAGGCGAGGACGGGAACGAGAGTGAGGGTGAGGATGAGAGAGCCGACAAGGGCGAAGGCCATGGTGTCGGCCATGGGGTGGAAGAGTTTCCCAGCGGGGCCGGTGAGAGCGTAGATAGGAAGATAACCGGCGATGATGACGGCGACGGAATAAAAAATGGGGCGATCGACATCGCGAGCCGCGGCGAGGATGACGTCGTTGATTTTGTAATCCTGGCCATGACGAAGACTGAGCTCGCGGTAGATGTTTTCGACCATGACGATGGTGCCGTCAATGATGATGCCGAAGTCGATGGCGCCAATGGAGAGGAGATTGGCGGCTTCACCGGTGGCGTGAAGGAAGATGAAGGCGAAGAGAAGAGCGAGAGGAACCGTGAGCGCAGTGATGATGGCGGCGCGCAGGCTGACGAGGAAAAAGATAAGGACGATGAGGACGAGGGCCATGCCGCGTAAGAGATTCCATTCGACGGTGTCCGTGGTGACTCGGACGAGGTCGCTGCGGTCATAGTAGGGACGGATTTTCACGTCGGGCGGGAGAATGTCGCGGTTGAGCTCGACGGTTTTTTTCTCGACGCCCTGGAGAACATTTTGCGTTTGTTCACCGCGGCGCATGAGAATGACGCCTTCGACAGCGTCGTCGTTATTTTTCACTTTGTCCTGGAAGCCGAAGATGCCGAGGCGCGGCGCGATGCCGATGACGACGCGGCCGATATCCTTGATGCGGATGGGCACGCCGTTGGCGCTGCCCACGACGACTTCGCCGATGTCGGCGGTGTCTTTGACGAGGCCGAGACCGCGAACGTAGTAAAACTGGCCGCCCTGCGTGTAAAAGCCGCCGCCAGTATTGGCGTTGTTGGCGCTGAGAGCGTTGAGGACCTGCACGACGGGCAAGTGATAGTTGTAGAGCTTAACGGGGTCGAGGAGGACGTGATACTGCATGGTGGGGCCGCCGAAGCCGGAGTCATCGGCGACGCCGGGAACGCCGCGATAGGCGCGCTCAAGAATCCAAGCTTCATAAGTATGAAGCTCCATCGGAGAGCGATCGGGACTTTCGATGACGTAACGATAGACGAGGCCGCTGGGACTGAAGAGCGGGGCCATGCTGGGAGTAACTCCGGTGGGCAGCGAGGCGTCGCTGATGCGCTCGAAGACGACATTGCGAGCAAAGTACGGGTCGGTGCTGTCCTCGAACGTAAGGATGACGTCAGACAAGCCATAAAGAGAAATCGAGCGCATGACCTTGAGGTTCGGCGTGCCGTTCATGGCAAGCTCGAGAGGAAGAGTGGTGAGACGCTCGACTTCTTCCGCGGCGTGACCGGGCCACTGGGTGATGAGCTCGACCATGGGTGGAGAAAGGTCCGGATAGGCGTCGACGGGCATGCGGCGGAAGGATTCGGCGCCGGCAACCACGATCAACAAAGTAATCATCAGCACGAGGAAGCGCTGTTGAAGGGCGAATTGGACAATTCGATGGATCATCGTGTTTTTTCCGGCTTCAGCTCCCTCTAATGTTCCAAGGAATTCTTGAATTGCAGAAAGAGGCTGCCGTCACCGACAACGAGCTCGCCTTCCTTCAAGCCGCTGGTAATTTGCGTGCGGCCTCCGTGGCTGTCGCCGAGTTGAACCATACGGCGGGCGAATTCGTTTTGATTCGTGGGGGATTGGACGTAGACGAAAGGTTCGTTTTCCGTGTCGCGAAGGACGGCTGCGTCGGGAACGGTAATGGCATTGGCGATGGAGGTGGCGTTCACCGATGCGGTGACGTACATATCCTTCTTCAATTTCTTGCCGGGATTTTCCGTGACGATGCGGGCCTGGAGGGTGCGGGTGTTGGGATCGAGAGCGGTGGCAATGTAAGAAATGCGTCCGTGAAATATGTCGGGATAAGAATCGGTGTTGACGTCCACACTGTCTCCCAAGTGAACGTAGGCCATTTCGCTTTGATAGACATTGACGAGAACCCAGACGGTGCTCATGTCCGAGATGGTGGCAACTTGGGTTGCTCCAGCTTGAAGCAGTTGCCCAGGGCCGACAAGGCGTTCGACGACCTCTCCGGCCACGGGAGCGAGAACGGGAACTTGAGAAGTGGTTTTTGGAGGATTAGTGGCGAGGGATTCGGGATCGTTGACGCCGAGGACGCGGAGGGCATCCTCGCTGGATTGAAGATCGGCCTGAGCTTGCGTGCGGTTGGATTCGGCGGTTTGGAAGTCGGCCAGGGCGATGGCGCCGTGATTGAAAAGATCTTGCGCGCGAGTGAAAAACTTATCGGCAAGGAGATAGGCATCGCGCGCCTTGATGTAGGTGGAGCGCGCAGCGGAGTAATCGGGGCTGTTGACGGTGAGGAGCGGCTGCCCCTGATGCACGGTCTCGCCAGGAGCGACGAGAAGCTCATGGACGGGCCCGCCGATAGCGGCGAAGACGGGGGTGGTCATGAAAGCGTTATAGGCCACGGCTCCGGTGAGGCGCAGGACGCGAGGGAGGGTGGATTTTTGGACAGAAACGACCTGGAGGTGGGCCATTTGGTCCTGAGGAACGGTGAAGAGAGACGCGGTTTCGGCACGAGATTCCTTCGACGAATACGAAGTCATCTTGGATTCGGATTCGCTGGGACCGGCGCCGCATCCGGCAAGGGAGACCCCTGCAGAAACGGAAGCCAACGCGGTGGCTGCAAGAATCAAGGGACGAAGACGCATTCTGAAACTGACGATTTCAAATTTCATGGCAGACTCCTGGTTCCCACGGCGGCGCGCATCTGTTCGAGCGCGGTCAAATAGCTAGCTAAGGCCTGGCGGTAGGCTAGTTGATTGGCGCGGTAGGTGCGCTCCGCGTCGAGAAAATCGAGCAAGCTGGCGGCGCCTTTTTGGTAGGCATACTGGCTGATGTCGCGGGACTGCTGTGCGGCGTCCACGTAGCCGCTGCGGTAAAGCTGGACGATCTGGTCATTGGTGCGAAGTGCTTCGTAAGCGTCGACGACATCGGACATGACTTGTTCGGAAGCTTCCTGGGCAAGCTCTTGTGACTGGGTGATGGCGTAACGGGTGCGGGCGATTTCGCCCTGGTTGCGGTCGAAGATGGGGAGCTGGATATTGAAGAAAAATGCGCCCGAATTGGTGGCGGCGGTATGGGTGTAGTTGAAGCT
Source organism: uncultured Acidobacteriota bacterium (assembly GCA_963767755.1). GTDB lineage: Bacteria > Acidobacteriota > Terriglobia > Acidiferrales > UBA7541 > Acidiferrum. Next base: position 13,156 of record CAVYFO010000033.1, read on the forward strand.
GGCGCCGAGGTCGCGCTTGCCGTTGGCTTCGGCAAGCAATTCCTGGCTCCGCGCGGCAGTGACGCCTTGCTGGGCGGCGAGCAAATCAGGACGGGTGCGCATAGCGAGCGCTTTGAGATCTTCGAGGCCGGCGTGGACGGGCTGGTAATCCAGCTGGCCCTCGACATCGAAAAGATCGGGGACGGATTCGAAACCGATGAGCTGGCGGAGTGCGGCAATGGCCTGAACTTTCGAGAGAGCGGCGGCGGAGAGATCGGTCTGAAACTGGAGAAGCTGGAGTTTGATTTTGAGGTAATCGCCCTCGCTCATGTCGCCGGCTTTATAGCGCTCTTGGCTGATGTCGACTGTTTTCTGGAAACTGTCGAGATCCTGTTTGGCAAAATCGATCGTGGACTGCGCGAGGACGACGTCGATGAACTGCTGGGAAACGTTGAAGACGAGGGTGCGCTCGTTGTCGGTGACCTGAGAGCGAGTGACGGTGGTCTGATCCTGGGCGGCTTGCAGGCGATGTTGGCGTTTCTTGCCGCGCTCGAAGGTGTAGCCGAGGCCCAGGTCGAACTGAGCTTGGTTGTTGATGTAATCGGCATCGAACTGGCTCGGCTGAAAGATGGGCAGGAATTGCGCGTCCCAGGAGACGACGGGGTTGGGACGGAGATTGGCGGTGGTTTCGAGCGCCTGGTTTTGCAGGATGGTGGAACGAGCGGCCTGGAGAGCGTGGTTGTGCTGGAGGGCGAGGCGGATGGCTTCGTCGAGAGTGATGCGCATGGCCGAAGTTTGCTGTGGTGCAGAAGCCGGGAGCGAAGATGCAGCCGGCGCCGCCGGGGGATTCTGCTGGGCGAGCAGACAGGCAGGTAAGGCCAAAAGAGCAGTGGCCCATGCCATTCCTTTCCTCATGTGAGTACTCCTCTAGAGTCCCTCGATAGAGGGACAAGTCGCTACAGTTATGGTGGACCGGAAGTAATTGAGAAAACGCGGGCAACTACACAGCTGGGGGGGCGCGCGGAGAGGTGGTACGCGGAAGTTCTACTGAGGGAGCAAGAATCGCGACGAAAACTTCAAGACGGTCGGCGACGGGAACGATGGCCAAATGCGGGGTCTGAGTAGCAATCGCGGATGCCGCCGCGGAACAAAGCTGACAGGGATGTGAGGTTCCGAGGCCGGAATTGAGATCGGCACAAAAATGGAATTGCGCCGCCAGGAAGATCATTCCGAGGAGCAAGGCACCGAACCGCACTCTATGGGGGCTGAGAAACATCCTTGTACTGAGACGAAGCTTAGGCCGGAATGGTTGCGGGGTCAAGCAACGGGGGGAGCCGAGGGGTAACTTTCTGCAACTGGTACTCCAGCCAGGGCGTCCAAGGTGTTACGCTAACTCGGGGGCTCATGCTACGGGGTAATCGTATCTTTGAGCGGACAAGAGCGCAGCGGGCGCTGGCCATCTTTGCGTGCGCCGTGCTGCTGTATTTCGCCGGAGGCGGCAGCCTCCTGCATCACCACACGAGCGGTCCGGAAACTCCTTGTCATATCTGCCAGTCGATGCACGTGCCCGTGCTGGCCGCGGCCGCGCTTGATCTGGTCGCCGCTCCCGAACTGATCGCACGATTTTCATCGCTCCGGCAGCATGCTGCGCCGAGCAAAACTTTTTCACTGCACCGCGCCTCCCGAGCCCCTCCGTCCGCGTAAATTCCATCTCCTGCTAGTGAATCTCGCAAACAAGTGTTGAGCCCCATCCGGCCAGCACTACCGCCGTATTCCAGGCGGGCTCTATCAACACACGCAGATAACCCACAAAGGGATGGAGAAAAAATGTTAAAGCGATTGGGGAGTTACTCGATTTTGGCTTTGGTGTTGCTGTTTTCTGCCGTATGCGGCCGGGCACAGGGCGGAAATTCCGGATCGATTGAGGGCGTAGTGAAAGATTCCTCCGGCGCGGTGGTGCCGAATGCAACGGTGGAGATTTCAGATCCCGTCAGCGGCTACGACCGCACGACGACGACAGCGAGCGATGGATCTTTCCGTTTTACGAATGTGCCGTTCAATTCGTACCACACGGTAGTGACGGCGACTGGATTTTCGGCCTATACAGAAGATGCCAATGTGCGTTCGGCAGTGCCTCTTAGTTTAGCGATTACTCTGAAGGTTGGAGCGGCAACAACGAGCGTCACCGTGGAAGCGAACGGCGGGGACCTGGTCGAGAATGAATCAACGTTTCACACGGACGTGGACCGCGGACTGTTCGATAAGCTTCCTCTCGAGAGCGCATCGTCTTCGGTGAGTTCGCTGGTAACGCTCTCAACGCCGGGAGTTGCCGCGGATTCGAACGGGCTGTTTCATGGGCTCGGAGATCACGCGTCCAATTCGTTTTCCGTGGACGGTCAGCCGATCACCGACCAACAGAGCAAAGTATTCTCGAATCAGATTCCTTCGGATTCGATTCAATCGCTCGAAGTTATTTCCGGGGCGCCGCCAGCTGAATATGGGGGCAAGACGAGCCTGGTGATTGTGGTGACGACGCGTTCGGGAATGGGCGTCACGGAGCCTCATGGGCAGGTGACGGCGTCGTACGGCTCGTTTGGAACCGTGAACAGCGGGTTTGACTTGGCGTATGGCGGCAACAATTGGGGGAATTATATTTCCGGCAACGGATTGAACACGGCGCGGTTTCTGGATGGACCCGAGATCGGCGTGATGCACGACCGCGGCAATGAGGAGAATTTCTTCGACCGCGTCGATTACAAGCCTTCGTCGGCGGACACCATCAGCGTCAACTTCGGTTACAGCCGGTCTTGGTTCCAGACGCCGAATTCCTATGACGCGCAGAATGCAACGGGTTGGACGTTTAACGCCGTGGACCCCACATGCCCGCCTGGACAAACTGCTTCGTGCGGAGGATTGGGGCCAGACGGAGAACCGGTGGGGCCGCAGGATCAGCGTTCGAAGATCGGAACGTTCAACATTGCGCCATCTTGGACGAGACTTGTCAACACGAATACGGTGCTCACGGTGGGCACATTTGTGCGGCGCGATCAATACAACTACTACCCAAGCGGGAACCCCTTTGCGGATCTCACGCCTGATTTACAGCTGAACACAATCGGCCAGAATCGCTCGTTGACGAATGCCGGGGTTCGAGCAAGCGTTTCGTATGTCAAAGGAATGAACAACGTGAAGGCGGGAGTTACGTTCGAGAACACGGCGCTTTCGGAAAACGATAAGTTCGGTATTGTCGATCCAGCGGTGAACGCGGTTTGTTTGAATCTTGCCGACCTGAGTCCAGACACTAACCCGACATTAACAAGCCCGACGCAGTGCACTCCGGCGGCAGGACTCGTCGCCAACACGGGGCAGGGTTCGGTTCCGGCGTTCATCCCATTGCTCGGCTGTTACGATTTAACGCGAACGGCTCCTTTGCCGGCCTCCGACGGCTGCCCAACAGGACAAACCAGCAGCGGGCTGTACGAATTCACAGGCAGCGACAACATTAAGGAAGCGGCGCTGTACCTTCAGGACGACATTACGATAAAGAACTGGAGCTTTAACCTCGGGGCGCGTGCCGATATATACCGCGGCATTTCCAGCGCCCAGCAATTGGAGCCGCGGCTGGGTGTGGCCTACAACGTGAAACGAACGAACACGGTGCTGCGCGTTTCTTATGCGCGGACGATGGAGACCCCGTTTAACGAAAACCTGATCCTGGCCAGCACGGGCTGCAACGACCCGGTGATTTTCGACCTGCAATCGTCGGTGCCGGGCGGTCAATGCGTTTCGTCGACGGTGCCACCGCTTGGTCCTGGCCACCGTAATGAGTTCCACGCGGGACTTGAACAAGCCTTCGGAAAGTACCTGGTCGTCGATGGCGAGTACATCTGGAAGTACACGCACAAGGCGTTCGACTTCAGCGTGCTGGGCAACACGCCGATCACCTATCCGATCGAATGGGCCAGCTCGAAAATTCCGGGGTATGCGATACGCGCGAGCGTGCCGGATTTCCACGGTTTTACAGCGTTCGTGGTGATGTCCAGCGTGGCGGCGCGATTCTTCACTCCCCAGATCAGTGGCATTGGCGCCACACCAGGTGGAGCAACCGTATTTCGCATCGACCACGACGAAAAATTTAACCAAACGACGCACCTGCAATATCAGCCGTGGAAGAGCCTGCCATGGGTGGGATTCAACTGGCGCTACGATAGCGGCCTTGTGGCGGGTCCCTTGCCGTGCTTCGGAGGCGAGTCTTGCGCGAACGGCCCGAACGGTGGAGGCACCAATGACCTCATCGATGTGTCGGGACTGACGCCGGATCAACAATTCCAAGCGGGACTTTTCTGCGGAGGCGTGTTCGCGACCCCCACTACACCTATTAGTTCGACGTACGGCGCGAATCTTTGTCCGGCGACAAGCTACGGTTCCAAGTATGTAACAGTTCCCGCGCCCGGCACTGAGGACGACGACCACAACCCGCCGCGGATTGCGGCACGCAATCTGTTCGACGTGGCGGTCGGCGACGACAACATTTTCCACGGCGACCGTTACAAGTGGAGTCTGCGGCTTACCGCCGTCAACGTGACCGACAAGGTTGCGCTGTACAACTTCCTTTCGACGTTCAGCGGCACGCACTACGTCACTCCGCGCGCGCTTACTGCGGAACTGGGATTCCATTTCTAGATGGATTGGAGCGAGCAGCTTGCACGTTTAACAGATGAACGTCTTACGGGCAAACCGATGGCTGAAATGACAGTGAGCGGGAAAAGGCGTGCGCCGGCGTGGAACCACGCCGGCGTGCGGGAGTGGCAGGCAGAGCTTTCCATCTCACGGCTCTTTCGCACGAGCATAAGGCTGCAAACTGCGTTTGACCGGTGCTTCAGTCCATTTGGCATGACGGCGCAGGAGGCTGCGGTGCTGGTGCACTGCGCCGACGACGGAGAGACCACCGCAGGAAAGCTTGCCGAGACCATGGGCAGAGACAAAGGGAAGATTACGCGTTACGTTGACAGGCTGGAAACGAGGGGCTTTCTTACCCGCCGAAGCGATCCTCGCGATCATCGGCTCATGATCCTCAAGGCTACGACACGAGGACGCCGCGTTGCTCCGGAGCTGAAGCTGAGGTTCGAGGAAGTACGCGGCCAATTCTTCCAAGGAATCCTGAATGTGGACATCGACAAGTTGGAAGCTTTGCTCTCTCAACTGCATACCAACGCGGAACGACTATGCGGGGTAAAGGTCCGCAAAGAGGTCCGCGCTTAGACACACCGGGAGCAACGGAATCAACTGCTCGGACATCATAAGAAGTTCCGGACTGGGTAAAGGTGGGGGCCCTAACCCAGCTTGCGTCCTGTCGCGTGCAGTTGGAGATTGAGGCACACCCTGCCTTCGCCGGACTTCCGGATTCAGCGGTTCAACTTGACAATGATGGGGATGTCGTCCGGCTGGCCAACGGCGCAGTAGTCGCTCGCCAATCCGACTGACCCGGTTACATTAGAGAAAGAGCGTATTCGCAGACTGAGTGCCCATCGGCCAGACCATGAACTTATTTCCAACGGGATTCTTTACATTTGCGGCGAAACTCAACTCCGAAGGGAGCCCAGAGTTGAGGCTCGCGAGAAGCAGGAGGCCAAGCAGGGCCTGCCTCCTGATTATTTTGGCCGCGGCATTGCCAGCGTTTGGACAAGGCGCGCGCTCAAGCAGCCAAAACCCAAAGACCGCGTCCATCCACGGCACGATTTCGACCAAGCAAGAGGAGGCTTCGTCTGATCTTTCGGGAATTAGCGTGAAGCTGAACACAGTTCCGCCCGACGGGAACGAACAAACCGCTGATACGGATGACGCTGGACATTACGAGTTCAAGGATCTCAAGCCCGGAAGCTACACCATTTCGATCGCTCAGCAAGGATTCAAGCCTGTAACCAAGACAGTTTCCGTGGCGCCAGGACAGGCCGCGGTTCAAGACATCGCCCTGGAACTCGAGACAGTGGCCGAGAAGGTCGAAGTTCAGGAACAAACTCAGGTCATTTCAACGGAGAGCGTTGCCAATCCAGAGGCCACGGTAACCCACCGCGAGTTAGTCGCTCTGCCTACTCCGGAGGAAAAGATCCGCGAAGTGATTCCCATCACTCCGGGAGTGGTGAAAACCATAGATGGGAAGCTAACGTTCAAGGGTGCAGACGAAAATCAGAGCTTATTTCTGGTGAATTCCGCGCAGACGGCTGATCCGGTCACCGGAAGTTTTTCCATTGCGGTGCCGACGGATGCGGTGCAATCGTTCGCGGTCTATAAGACGCCCTATAACGCGGGACTGGGAAGCTTTTCGGGTGGATTGACAACCATCGAAACCAAACCCCCGCAAGAAAAATGGAACTTCTATGTAAAGAATTTTGTGCCTTCGATTCTCGGCAAGAACGACTCGATGGTGGGCATCGCGCAAGCGACGCCGGGCGCTGACTTCGGGGGACCGCTGATCGACGGCAAACTGTTTTTCTCGGAAGTTTTCCAGTACGACATGAAGAAGACCACGGTCCGCGGGCTGCCCTGGCCCGACGACATCTACAAGAAACAAGGCTTCAATTCTTTCACGACGCTGGAGCTGGTTCTTTCGCCCAAACAGATCGTGACTCTCACCGTCAACGCTTTCCCGCTGCGGAACCAACGCATAAATATTAATGCGCTGGTCCCAGAACCCGCGTCGAACGATTTAAATCAAAAAGGAATTGCGCTGCATTTATCGGATAAATATCAGCGGGATTCGGGGGGGATTTTCAGTGTGATTTCGCAGTACACCAGGTTCGACAGCAATTCACACGGGCAGGGATTGGATGACATGCTGATTACGCCGCAGGGCTGGGGCGGGAATTTTTTCAACCAATGGTCGAGGAGAGGCAAGCAGCTCCAGTTGCTGCCCACTTACCAATTTGCTGAGAAACACTGGCTCGGAAAGCACGAGATTCACGTGGGCGTGGATCTAAACTATCGCTCTTATTTCGGTGTGAGCACGGCTAATCCCATTCAGCTCCTTGAGCAGGGTGGCGCTTTGGCGGAGGAAATCAATTTTCAGCCCGCGGCCGCTCAGATTCCATCGGACACGGCGGTGGCCGAGTTTGTGCAGGATCATTGGACGCTCAACCCTCACTGGACGGTCGATGCGGGGGCACGTTTGTCCAGCGAAACCTCTGGCTGGTCGGCAGCCTTCGCTCCTCGCACGGCTATCGCCTACTCACCGAGGACGGACGGCAAGACTGTCATCCGGGCAGGAGCCGGATTGTTCTATAGCATGCTGCCTCTGCTGGCAGCAGACTTTGATGTAAATCCGACTCGTGTGGTGAGCCAGTTCGATCCCACCGGGCAGTTGATTGGGCCGCCGGTAACCTACACGAACGCGTTTGTGGGCGGAACGAATCCGCTAAATACGCCCATTTTGCCGCAGCAACCGGGCACGACACCGCGCAACTTCACCTGGAATGTCGAGGGAGATCGCGAGCTACGGAAGAACGTGGTGTTGCGCGTCGGCTACATCGACAGCCACACCACCTACCTGTTTGTGATCAATCCCTTCACCGGCGCCCCGGGTGAGAACTCCTTCCTCGGCCTCACGAACACGGGCTCCTCTCGCTATCGCGAGGTGGAGAGCACGGTGCGCTTCACCATTCATCAGCACAACGAAGTGAACGCCTCGTACGTCTGGAGCCGCTCGCGGGGAGATTTGAACAACCTTTCCGACGTAATGATCCCCTTCTTGCAGCCCGTCATCCGGCCAAACGTATACGGGATATTGCCTTCCGACGTCCCTCAGCGGGTTATCACCTGGGGGGTTTTTTCCTTGCCGAAGAAATTCACATTCAGTCCCATCCTCGACGTGCACTCCGGTTACGCCTACTCGAACGTGGATGTGTTGCAAAACTATGTGGGCACGCCGAACGGGCAACGCTACGCGACGTATCTCTCTTTGGACGTGAAAATTTACCGCCTTATCCAAATACCCTTTATTGGCACGAAAAGCGGCAAGACCCACCATATCCGGCTCGGATTCTATTCGCTTAACGTCACAAATCATGGCAATTTCAACGCGGTGTACAACAACGTGACGGCGCCAAACTTTGGCCAATTTGTGGGATTTTTGGACCGGCGTGACGGTGCGATTATCGATTTCATCGACTAAGTCACCCCAAGGGCTCCGCTTGGCAACGAAGATACATCCCTCGATTCAACTCGCTGGTCCCTCGCGTAGCTTTGAACGGGCATCCTGCTAGAATAGGAAGCGGAGCGGTTCTTCGAAGCAGGTGAGGGAGCGAAAGCTGTTTGAACCAATGACGAATCTCTGAGGAGCCGCGGATAGACAGCCCGTGTGCACGGCCTGTCCCGCTGGAGCGTCTCTGTCGCTGGGTTTGGAAGAGGGCCACCGGAGACGATCGAGCGGGGCAGGAAAGCCTAACGGTTGGCTCGTGGCGCCCACCTAATTCAGAGGTTCACGGCCTAGCTCCCCACGGCCAAGCAGTCCGCTCCATTTTTGTTTCAGCGAGCCCTTACAAAGCATGCGCGTACTTTTCATAGGAGATATTGTCGGCTCACCCGGGCGGCAGATCGTTCGCGAGCGATTGGCGGATATCGTCGCGCAGCGGCAGATCGACCTGGTCATCGCCAACGGCGAAAACTCGGCTTCCGGGTTCGGCATTACGCCGCGCCTGGCGGACGAGCTGCTGCAAATGGGAATCGACGTCCTGACGGGCGGGAACCATAGTTGGGATCGCAAGGAAATAACGGAATATATGCCGCATCAGCCCCGGCTGCTGCGGCCTGCGAACTTTCCGGAAGGCAACGTTGGCAGTGGCCTCTATAGCGGGACGGCGAGAAATGGAGTGAAGTACGCGGTGCTGAATCTGCAAGGCCGCGTTTTTATGACCTCGATCGACGATCCGTTTCGAAAGGCGGATAGCGAGTTGGCCAAGCTGCCGGAGGATGTGGATTTTGTTTTCGTCGATATGCACGCCGAGACGACCAGCGAAAAAATCGCGATGGGCTGGTATCTGGACGGGCGCGTTACCGCTGTTGTAGGAACGCACACGCACGTGACCACCGCAGATGAGCATGTCTTACCGGGAGGAACGGCGTTTATCACGGATGTGGGCATGAGCGGGCCGCATGGCGGCGTGATTGGGATGGACCGCGACGGCATCATCAAAAAATTTCTAAATGGATTGCCGGCGCGGTTTGAAGTCGCTTCCGGGGATGTCCAGATGAATTGCGTGTTGATTGAAACGGACGATGAAGCTCCACGCAACGCCTCGGGGCGCCTCAAAGCGCGGTCCATCGAGCGCCTGCGCTTCCGCATCGACTGACCGTGGAGTGCGGCGGCTTGCTGCCGTTTTCTAGAACGAAGAGAGGTTCCTCGACTTCGCTCGGAATGACAATGAAAGAAGGACGCGCTGCCTTCGAGGCTCAGGCCACGCCCTTCGTTCCTCAGGACAAGGTAGCGCGCCCCTACAAGGGCAATGATCCGACTCCCTGCTGACCCGGAAGCGCCGGTCGCAGCTTTCCGGCAGCAAGCAGTTCGAGCGCCTCGAAGCGGCCTCTGAGCTCGGCCGCGCCCAACCGGTGCTCGCGAAACAACCAGTGCAGATATTCCTCGGGTGGCCGCTCTCCTTTCTGCGCGTTGCATGCCATGCACGCCGAGACAAGGTTGTGGTACCTCACTTCCGCGCTCGTCGGAGCGAACTGTTTTGTTTGCAAGGAGTTGCCATTTCATTCCGTCACTATGTCGCGGCTTCATGCCAAGTCTTGACCGGCTTCATGACCTCCGCCGGTATTTGCAACGTCGCATAGATTTCTCGGTGCATCGGTTCCGGGGTGGTGCCCTTGCGAATCTTCAGCACTTTCCCTTCCTTGGTCGGCAATACCACCGTGACTACCTGGTGCGTGCTCAGTTGTTCGCGCAGGGTCCACCGTCTTCAGGAAATCCACATCCTCGAGGTCCGAGCTGGCTGCCCTCCGCGTTGCCTCGCGAGCCCGTGCGGCGGCTTTGGCGCGCATGCCGCGAACCTCTTCCGGCAAGCGCACCTCCACTACATGGCCTGCCTTGCTGCTGCGCTCCACCAGGCGCAGAACGCCTTGCGCAGCCAGCCGGCGAACCGCGTCGCGCGTGGGACGCATGGTAAGGTTGATATTGCGCGACAGCCACAGAATCGAAAAGCGCAGCCTGCGCTTGCCTTCCAGGTGGCTATGCCGGAGCAAGTGCACATACACCAGGTGGTCGATCACCGGCAGGCGCAGCCGCGGCACCAGTACATCTTCCACCTGCTTCCAAAGAAACCTCGCGTCGACTTCTTTTTGATGTTGCCTGTCAGCTGTGGACTTTCGTCTGAGGGAGCGTTTAGACACACCCGTCCCGTTGCGTTTACCGTTTTTCATGTTCGGAGATCCTATAGGCGCGTTGAGCAGCGCCTTTCTTTGTAGTGCGGCAGCTCGCTGCCGTCTATTGTTCTCGCCGTGTAGAGGCGGGCTTCCTTGGCCTGAGCCTCGAAGGCAGCGCGTCCTTCTTGCCTCTCAAGACACACTAACCCCTGCATTTTCAGTACGGGGAAAACCACGAGGAGGGGCCTAAAAGCAAAAAAGAGAATCACGCCTCAGGCGCGATTCTCTACATCCGGAAGTGTACCACATTTTACGACTTTGTCAAGTTAAATCGACTATACGACAAGGATAGTCGTCCTGAGCGAGCTGCGAGCCGAAGGACCCCTCTTTGCGGGCAAGGATAGCCATCCTGAGTGAGCCGCGGCGAACGAAGGATCTCTCTTCTCCGATAATCGACGTAAGCCGCTGAATTGCTGGGAGATATCAGAGGCCCTCTGGATTTCTCGTCTTCGAAAGAAAAGATCTAGACCCAAGACCCGCCCTCAAAACCCGAGGTCGGGGCACCCTCCGCATAACTAAGAGTCCGGGCCACCCGAGCAATTCTATCTAGCATTATTTAACTTAATAGTATAAATATTGGCCACCCATGTTCATCTGCCCGATCTCGCCAGAAAAACAGCTCTTGCCCGGCTATCCCACTTTTGGGATAATGCGATGACACGCTTGGTTCGCGCGCCCAGGGAAAAACCGCTTTTCTGGGTCGCTTCCAGCTGGGCGGATCTTCAGCAATTCCCTGACGCCGTGCAGGACGGCCTTGGCGTCGCGCTTAGCGTGGCGCAATTCGGCGGCAAGCATCCCGCCGCAAAACCGTGGAAGGGTGAAGGGCCGGGCGTTCTGGAGGTTGTGGAGGACAATCGCAGTGGCACTTACCGGGCGGTCTATACAGTCAGGTTTGCGGAGGCCATTTATGTGCTGCACGTCTTCCAAAAGAAATCGCCCAGCGGGATACGCACGTCTCAAAGGGATATCCGGCTAATTTCGCAAAGGATGCAAGCAGCCCGCGCGGATTATGAGGCCCACTATGGCAAACAGAAAAAATAAGATTCCGATCTTTAGAAGCTCGGGGAACGTGTTCGCCGATCTTGGCCTTGCAAATCCCGAGGAGAAACAGACTAAGGTGCGGCTCGCCGTGGCCATCAACCATATCCTTGCGGAGCGCCGTCTTTCCCAAGCGCGCGCGGCCCGCGAGCTCGGGATCAATCAGCCCAAAATATCGGCGCTTTCGCGCTATCGGCTGGAAGGCTTCTCGGTCGAGCGCCTCATGCACTTCCTGGGTCGTCTGGGTTGCGAGATCGAAATCGTCATTCGTCTTCGCGCTAACTCAAGGTCCGGGAAACCTGCCCGCATTCTCGTTTCCGCCGCCTAGGCACTCGTCAGCGGTGCCCACCCTTTGCAAAAACCGCAAAGGATGGGCCACCCCCGAAAACGACAAAATCCAAAATCACGTGGGAATGTACTGTCATCCCTGTAATCGGTTCACTGCGGCCTTCAGTATTTCGTCATCACTCAGCACCCGGCTAATGTTGTCAAACGTCTCATTCAAAACTACGCGGATATCAGCGGCCTGCTGTAAGCACTGTTCGTCGCTGAGGTCGTGAATTTGCACACTTAGCGGTTTGTAGAAGAGTGTGAGGGGATTTCGCCCATCCAAAATCATCAACTTCGGTGGAATAGCGTCTTTCAGCATATCTACAGCCGTCGAAAACTGCGGTTGTGCCAGAGCTTCATCGAACACCTTCAGATTTTTGGCCGGAGTTCCCAATTTCTGTGCAGCATCTCGGAGTTTTTTTACAAGTGCTTTCCATTGGTTTTCGACAACACGTCGGAAATATGCCGCCGCGCCAATACCATGCCCCTCGCGCTCCGTCCGAAGCCCTTTTCGATAAAGCTCCAAATCTTCTTTGGAAAGTAAGTCTTGAATCCGCTTCGCAAGGTGTGAGCGAAACGGCGGATACTCGCCCAGCTTCATGGCGACTAGCAAATTGGGCTCCGCTTTTACGTCTGGAACGAGGATCAAAGCGAATTTCTTGCTCCATTGCCCGCAGTCACGACAAGTGTAGCCGAGGAACATTGTTTTGTACTGCGCGCATTCAATATTCCCACTTGGATTGAACCAACGGACACCATCGTCTACCTCATAATAAAGTTGGATGCGTGGCGAAGAAATACCCCACGTACAACCGGGCTCGCGTGGCCTTACGTCGCGAAGTAGATTCTTGAACATGCGCTCCACGTACGCTGGAGTTAATTCAAGAAATTCTTTCCATTCGTTCGATGCGGAATTAGCGTCGTCCGACATGACCCCATAGTATAGCGGGTTTTACTACATAGAGAACATCTAATCCCCTCATGTACATAGGGCCGAGTCTTTAACTTAGCCGCTAAGGTCTAGGTTTTAGGCGATCGGAGGCGAGCACGAGCTGTGGGAGCTCGTATCTTTTCTTGACCTGCTCGATGAGTTGGACCACCCATTCTTTCTCTCGCGGTCCCACCATTATTTCCGTAACCAAACAGTTGATGTTCACGGGGACCGCTATCCCTGTTTCCGATGGTGGGAAAATATTGCTTAGTATCGCTCGGACCTCACCCTCATGCTGATAACTAAGGTCCTTACGACTACAAGCTACGAGGACGTTGTCCAATCCGGACCTTTCGCTCCAGTCAACGTACCTTACTTGCGAAATGAAAACACGTTCGCCATAACCTTCAACCGCTTCCTTCAGTAGCCCTACCGTAGATTTTACGGCAACAATGCCGCTCCCCCTGCCATAAAGGTCCCACATTGCCAGCGATTCTGATTTTCCGGCACGCCAGCAACTCACATATGTGTCTTTTCGGGCGGCACGAAACACTCCGATTAACTGCTCTGCCTGCTCTACATGTTTCCGGATTCCCGCTAGCTCAGCGTCCGTGTGTCCGCCCTCCAATGGATCTTCGAATCTGTCAAGTCGAGAGAACCAGAGAGTCTGGCTCTCAATCATCTGGATGAACCGAGCAAAGTCCATGTAGCGCCAGAGAACTGTAGTGTCTGGTGGCGTTATCAGATCAGGATGTGATTCGTATGGTATGTGGCTCCTATCTTGCAACGAGTTCCTGAAAACTGGAAACTCGGGAAACTCGGGGACAGACGGAACGTTTCCTGTAATCTTGAATCGTGCGAAGAGAAACATGAGAAAACTCCCCGTCTGTCCCCATATTTCCCATATTTCACAGCAACCGGGCATCCAGATAGCGGAGCATCGCCTGTGTCACACTGATCACAAACAGGGCCTCTGCCTCCGGTAGCATCTCTTGGGGATGCGCGAGGCTATATTCGTTTCTGAAAGTCTCTAGGGCGTCCACGGCTTTTTGGATCCCCCGAAAAGTCTTGTTGACTAACGCCTCTAATTCAGGCTCAAACGAAACGACGCCGTGCTGTCGAAGCAGTCCGAGCAGTTCGATTGTGCCTGGCCTCTCATTTGGCATCTCAAGATTTGCCTTCGCAAAAGCAGCCTTCAGGTATGCGTGAAACACCGTGTGTACTCGGTCCAAGGCGGCTGGCGCGCCATGAGAAACAATAAGGGTTCTCGCCTGACCCAAGGCGTGTTCTACCGTTTCTGAAGTAACGGCAAGCTCCTCTGCTTCGATTATCTCAAGCGACTCATTCTCGGCGTCGAGTTCGACTTCCGCGACCACTCGCCAAACGTTGCATCCGACTCTGCCGAGAGCCTAGGCAATCTTGGGAATGTGGTCTCCTATTCGTCTCGGCCAGTTCCCACTTTCCCTCTCAATCTCGACAAACACCTCGACTGGAACAGAGAGCGTCACCAGATGCATGCCCGACCTCACGATGTCGCCTGCCCCGTCTTCGATCATCGCGGCATTACACAAAAAAGGTAGTTGCTCCAGGGTAGACAAGACGTACTTGTTTAGCGCGTAGGGACAGTTAAGTCCAAAGGCTTGGGCTGAGAAGCACAGATCAGCTTTTGAAAAACAGAAGAAGCGGAGCGGAGTTGCTGACGGCAAGTTTGCAGAATGCTTACGAGAATGCCTTGCGTGTGCGCTCCGCGCGAGGTTCGATTCCCGCCCCAGACTTTGCGGGTCACCACCATCGGCCGGATGGCCTGTTCGGCTCGCCAGTTCGTCGCCTCCAGACCGGGACATCTCAAGAAGGTGAATAGAGCCTCCCGCTCCCGCAACAGATGGTTGGCCAAACGGCGATTCTGCGGTGAGCGATAGCGCCGTTCCAAGGTCCGATCCATCCGCACTTCCAATCTTCCCCGGGCCACCGCTAATCCGTGTTCGCTGATCTGTCGTTGCTGGCGACGATCGCGCAGCTGCAAAGATTCCTGCAAGATGGTTTCGACGGTGCGCGGGAATTCCGCTTCCCCACTTCTCGCCACCAGAATCATCTCCCGGCAGCGCCGCAGCAGGTGCGCTAAGCAGGTTTGGTGCAGAGCGTGGATAAACTGACGATAGATGCTCCACCCGTCGCGCACCAAGAATCCTGCAAAATCCGCTCCCAACACCATAGCTGCTTGTTCGAATCCGCGGCCTGGCTGAATGCTATAGACGGTGACCTGCGAAGTGCTGAAGGCCCACATCCACCATAGCTCTCCACCCACTCTCCAACCAGTTTCATCCGGGGTTACACTCGCACTGCGGCGAACCTCTTCTACCAACGCGTTATAGGTTGGTTCCGCTTGACTCGCCACCCGTGCTAGGGCCTGGCACAAGCCGCCGCGACTCACCTGTAATCCGAAGGCTTGCTGGAGCACCGTGGCCGTCTTGCCGTAGGGCAGTCCTAAACCTTTGTTGAGTTGCGTGGCCAGCGCCAACGCTCGCGGTCCGAGTTGCGAGGCAGCACTGCCCAGGGCATCCGAGGTTTGCCGTGGATGTCGCCCCTGCACTCGCCGTCGGCAACACCTACAGCGCCCGATAGAAATGCGAAACTCAATGAGCTGGACCCGCGGTTCCGGAATCTCGGTTTGGAACTGCGAAACGGTCTCGCACTCTTCCAACCCACCTCCGCATCGCGGACAGCGGGCCGGCAGCGGTACTTCCACGATTTCATCGACTTGATCGGGGAGGGGCCGACGATAGCGGCGCCCATACTGCTTTCCTGCTTTGCGTCCGGGTTTTTGAGGATGACCTTTGGGTTTCTGCCGCGAGAAGGGGGCCGCTTGTCGCTTCGCGGCTCGAAGAGCCTCTTCCAACAGCCGCCGCAGACGTTCGTTTTCTTTCTTCAATACTTCAATTTCTTGCTCGAGCTGCGCGAACTCTTCTGCGGTTCTCTCTAGTCGATCAGCAAATCCATGGGAAGCAAGTGCGTAGTGAGCAGTGAATAGTGGGCGGTGAGTCGATAGGACAGAACCGGAGAAGACTGAGCAAGCCGGAATCGGCTAGAATAGGTGGAACGGAGGCTCGCGATGGCGCACTCGTACACCGTAATTTTCGAGAAAGAGGAGGAGGGCGGCTATCACGTTTTTTGCCCGACCTTGCCGGGCTGCCATACGCAGAGCGAGACCGTCGAAGAAGGAGTCGCGAATATTCGCGAAGCGATCGGGCTCTACCTCGAGAGCCTGGTGGAGGATGGGCTGCCCATTCCCACGGAAGATATCCTGATTAAGCCGGTTGAGATTCCCGTGTGACGCCCAAGCTGCCCGCGACTTCGGCGAAAGAGTTGGTTCGTGTTGCCGAGCGGCTAGGGTTCGTGTTTCGGCGCCAAAGCGGTAGTCACGCCATCTATGTGCGCGCGAGCGACCAGGCGCGCGTGGTGATCCCAATGCATAAGGGCGAATTGAAGCGGAAAACGTTGCGGGGAATCATCCAGGACCTGAAAATCAGCGTCGAAGAATTTGCCAACCTGTTGTGAGGAATGCCACGCCGGCTTGAGTTTGGGTTCTTTCTAGTCGATCACCAAGTCCATCGGAAGCAATCCTATCCGCACGGACTTTCTGGATTTCATCGGCCCTGAAAGTAGAAACTCCAGCTGCTCCACGGCCAATCCTTCGGGTGCGGCACCAAACCGCGAATGACCGGATTGGCGGGCATGTAGTTCAGCTTCTCTTTCACTTTTCCCGAACGGTAGACGTTGGAGTCATGAGAAGGAACTCGATCCCTCAGAGGTCGCCTGCGACTTAGGATTGACTGTTCCGCACCTCGAACCCTCTGAAACGGGCAACCTGTTCTCTTCCGTCATACTCTGATGACTCATAACAATGGGGGCAGGGCAAAGGGGTAGTACTCAACGTGAAGATACTCGCGGGTTTGTGTCTGCTGTCTTGTTTTGCAGGGAGCGCGTTTGCGCAGCAGTACGACGGGGATCTCACGGCCACGAAACGGCTCTTGCCTGGAGTCGGGCCGGGATTGCGTGCTGTTAAACGCGGCGCAGATGGAAATTATTATGTTTTAACCTCGCCGGGATCATCGGCTTCGGTTTTTGACCACGCAGGAAAACTGATCCGACGAGTTCCGGCGCTCGAAGAAAGCAAGGATGTTAGCCCCCAGTCACGCCAATTAGAATCCATCACCTATGGGGAAGATCTGGACGTGGATGCGCAAGGAACCGTCTACGTGGCGGACCGCGGGGCCAACGCCATCAAGATCTGGGACACCAAAGGAAATGAGCGCGTAATAAAAATCGACTCGCCGGTATCGGTGGCGTCGCTGCCTGATGGCGAAGTTGCCGTGGCCACCATGCGCGAACCGCATCTGGTGATCGTTTTCGACGAGACAGGGCGCGACGTGCGCGAGTTTGGCGACCCCGAGGAGATATCCCAACGCCCTGAGTTGAACCGCTTTCTGAATATCGGAATGCTCGTAACGGACGGCGGAGGCCATCTTTACTATTCATTTCCTTATCTGCCGGAGGCGACCGTGCGCCAGTACGACCGTTACGGCTACGGCGGGCAAGACATTCAGTACACAGGAATAGACGCGTGGCCCGCCGCGCAAGCCACTCGCAAGGAGATCGCCCGGCAGGAACAGCGCGGAGAGCCTCCTGTTTTCAAGCGCATCCTTACGGCGGTTGGCGTGGATCGGTCCAGCGGGGAAGTGTGGATGGCGCTGGGAGACAAGCTGCTGCACTTTGACAAAGATGGAAATCGCCGCGCGACCTATTTGCTTTACACGCCCGCAGGAGCGCGGCTGGAAGCAAACACGATTCTCGTCGACAAGGATCACCTGATCATCGGAAGCGACCCGCTGGGCATCTACGAATTCGATAGACCCGATAAAAAAACTCCATAAAAAGTGGAATTTTCCTCAGGGTAAATTGCTGCGGTTCTGTGCAAACGCGATGGCGGCGTAAATAATTATTCGAGAATTGCCGCCAAATATCGCTTCGCATGCCGGAATTGCACAATCCTGGTGCTTGTGGAAAAACTGTGTATGGCATGTGGACCGCCGTGAATCCCTTCGCACACTTTTCGCTTGCCCCAAGCGGTCCAATCGGCGACAATCCCGCGCTGTCTGATAGCGGCGGTTCGAGGGGCCGGCAATTCCAGAAGGGCCGCGAGCAGGGCGCCAGGGAAAGCAAGACGCTCCAGCACGCGCATGAATCCCGAAGCCTGAAGATAGAAACGAAGGGGCCTGCTTTCCACAGCTTATTCACATCTGTGGAAATAGCGGGGAGAGATTTTATTCTGCGATGACTACTGCGACGAATTCCTGGGACCGGTTTTTGGAGCGCGTGAAGTCCCGGGTCAGCATCAACACGTACACCACCTGGTTTCAACCCACGCGGCTGAATCGCGCCGAGGGCGAAAACCTGTTCGTGCAGATTCCTAGCACGGTTTTCCGGCAGGTCCTGACGAGGACCTATGGCGAGATCGTCAAAGCGGTCTTCCACGAAATTGGGACCCCTAATGTCAAAGTGCAATACGTCTGTACGGAGGAAGAGCCCGTGGCAGCCGCTCCCGCAGCAACCGGAGTGAAGCAAGCGAAACTCGATTTTGAGAGCAGCGATCATCAACTGAATTTGCGATACAGCTTCGAGTCGTTCGTCGTGGGCAAGTCCAACGAGTTTGCGCATGCGGCGGCTCGCGCGGTGGCCGAGCAGCCTTCAAAAGCGTACAACCCGCTGTTTCTTTATGGTGGCGTGGGCATGGGCAAGACCCATTTGATGCATGCCATCGGGCACACCATCAAGAAGCGCAATCCGGCCATGCGGTTGAGCTACGTTAGCGCGGAGAAGTTTACCATAGAGGTAATTAATTCGCTTCGCTTCGATCGCATGACCAGTTTCCGTGATCGCTTCCACACCGTGGACGTCCTGCTGGTGGACGATATCCAGTTCATCGCCGGAAAAGAACGGACGCAGGAAGAGTTCTTTCACACGTTCAATGCGCTTTACGAACAGCAGAAGCAGATTGTGATTTCTTCCGACTGCCTGCCGAAAGAGATTAATTCGATCGAAGAACGGCTACGTTCGCGGTTCGAATGGGGCTTGATCGCGGACATCCAGCCGCCGGATCTGGAAACCAAGATTGCGATTCTCCAGAAAAAAGCGGAGAACGACCGGTTTGGTTTGCCGGACGAAGTGGCGGAGTACATCGCGCGGGCCATCAAGTCTAATGTGCGCGAATTGGAAGGCGCGCTGACGCGGCTGATGGCGTATGCGTCCTTGACGGGGGCGACGATTTCACTGGCGACGGCGCAACAAGTCCTGCGGAACATTATCGCGTCGCAGGAAAAGCGGGTGACGATTGACTTGATTCAGAAGCGCGTGAGCGAGCATTTCAATATGCGCGAGCAGGATTTGAAGGTTCGCAGCAACACCCGCGCTATCGCTTTCCCGCGTCAGGTGGCAATGTACATCGTGAAGCAACTCACCACGGCCTCTTTGCCGGAAATTGGCCGGCAATTTGGCGGGAAGCACCACACCACGGTGCTGCACTCGATCAATAAGATTGAGGAGATGCGGCGTTCGGATAAGGACTTAAACCGAACGATCACGCGTTTGATGGATACGCTGCAGTAAAAATAGGCCGCGGTCTTTCTAGAGCACATTTAATCCCTATATCCCACACGTTAAGGCGCGCGAAATCCAACTCGTGCAGCTGTACTCGCGGCGACTTCGTTGCTTATCTGTGCGGGAGTATGCCCACATTTTGCGACTGAAGACCCTGTGCATGGATGTTGGAGAAAATGCGGAAATCTTGTTAAGTCTGGTGGATGGAATCTTCGAGTAACGCTGTTCGCAGCCATCTTGCGCACCGTTTTCTCCAATTCCCACAATTCGCCACCTGGATTCCTCTGGGCCAGCTCGTTGTTAAGAAACCAGTTGTCAGGCTTTCCACAATTCCACAGGACTCATCACAACAACAAGCTTTATAGCACTTAGGAAGGAGGAACTACTCTTGTTGTAATGATTGTGGTTGTGAAAAAGTGAATTTTATCCATGACGCTTGCTCGATCAGGAGAAGTTCCGATTCCCACGCATTTACACAGGGTTTTCGGGCGCGATGGGCTTTATACTTTGCGAAAAAGCGAGTACAGTACGACAGCGGTGGAAGAGCGGCGAGGAGCCTAAATGAGCGCAGCAGGAACCGCACGCGAGGAACATCAAGCGATGGAATTCAGCGTAACAAAATCGGCGCTATTGAATGAACTGAGCACAACGCAAGGCGTCGTAGAACGCAAGACGACGATCCCCATCCTCTCGAATTTGCTGGTGGAGGCCAAAGGCAGCCAGCTCACCATTACGGCGACCGACCTCGAGTTGAGTGTCCGGACGTCCTGCGAGGCAAAAATCAAGAAAGAAGGCGCAGGGACTATTCCCGCGAAGAAACTGCTGGAGCTTGTTCGCCTGCTGCCGGAAGGCGAAATCAAGGTCAAGCTGCTGGAGAACCACTGGGTCGAAATCGTCAGCGACCGAAAGAAATATAAGCTCGTCGGAATGGCCAAGGAAAACTTTCCGGCGCTACCCGCGATGCCCCACACTCTCGTCAAGATTCCCGCCGCGGTCATCGAGAGCCTGATCGCCAAGACCAAATTTGCGATCTCCATGGAGGAATCGCGCTACACCTTGAACGGAGGTCTGCTGATCTTGAAGCCGGATACTCTTGCCATGGTCGCCACCGACGGCCACCGGTTGGCGCTTGCGGAAACGGACCAGAAGCTCGCGGGCTTGAATGGCGAAGTAAAAGTGCTCATCCCCAAAAAGGCGATGGACGAAGTTGAGAAGCTCGCGAGCGCAGCCGGCTCCGATGCGTCCATCGAATTCGCGAAGGACGAAAGCCATCTGTTTTTTCAAGTCGGCCACCGGCTCTTGATTTCGCGCATCCTGACCGGGCAATTTCCAAATTACGAAGCAGTGCTCCCGCGCGACAACAACAAGACCGTCGTACTCGAGCGCGCGGAACTTAGCGATGCGGTCCGCCGTGTGTCGCAACTTGCCGATCAGCGCTCTCATGCCGTCAAGCTGGCCGTTTCCAGCGAAGGCGTGGAAATCTCCGCCTCCAGCCCGGAGTACGGCGAAGCCAAGGAAAACATCGAAAAGGAATACAAAGGCGACGCGATCAGCATCGGTTTCAATTCTTCCTACATGCTCGATTTTCTCGCCGCCGCCGCCGATGGCCCCGTCAGCATTGAATTGAAAGATGAACAATCCGCCGGTCAGATGCGGCCGCTCGCCGACGAGTCCTACCGCTACCGCTACATCATCATGCCGATGCGCATTTGAGTCAGCGAGCAGGCGGGAGCGCACCGCGCGCATTCCCGCAGCGCATCTCACTAAATTATCCACTAGTTGATTTTACTTACTTAATAAGCTAAGATGCCGAGTGGTGATTTGAGGTTCCACACTGGAACCTCAAATCCGTCCTTCTATGCCAGCGCCTTCGCAAAACGCCATCGTTCCCACTGCCCTGATTAGTCAGAAAATCTTCTTCGTACGCGGCACTCGGGTAATGCTGGATGCCGATCTCGCCCGGCTCTACGGTGTTGCGACAAAAAATCTAAACAAGGCCGTGAAGCGAAACGCAAACCGCTTTCCCTCCGATTTCAGGTTTCAACTTACGCCCAAGGAATTGCAGATTTTGAGGTTCCAGTCTGGAACCTCAAAATCAGTTCAAGGAGGCCGTCGCTACGCGCCGTATGCGTTCACCGAGCAAGGCGTTGCAATGCTCTCCAGCGTGCTCCGCAGTTCGCGCGCGGTGCAGGTAAACGTAGCGATTATGCGAACCTTTGTTCGGCTGCGCGAAATGCTCGCCACGCACGAGGAATTGCGCCGAAAAATTGACGCCATGGAAAAGCGCTACGACGCGAGATTTCAAGCCGTTTTTGAGACCATTCGGCAGATGCTAGAAACACCAATTCCGGCAAAAAAACCAATCGGATTTCATGCCAAGCTTGAGTTCGCGGCGAAGCCCGTTAAGCCCTCGAGGGCAAGTCTAAATAGCACAAAATAAATGCTTTAGAGAGTGCATGCGATCACTCCCGGCCTTGAGAAAACTGGCCCATTCAGGTATACTAGTGTGGCTGTCGATTCGCAGTTCGCATTCCTCCAAATCGGCACGTCGGCCAAGTAAATTCGGCCCAGCCTTTTAGCTTCGCGCCAGGAGCTAATGAGCCGGACGCTTGGAGTTACAAGAGTCTTCGCCACGTCTCGCTGCGCGAGATGGGATGGAGCAGGAACCCTACGAGTTCTGGATTCGCGCGACGATTCCAGAATCAAAGGGTAAGGCGACGTACGGAGCATTCCGCGAGCACGCCTTTCCTAGCTTCACAAAAGTTTGAGCAACGCTTTTCAGCGCTGAGACTCGCCGCTTGGCTTGGGGTCCGTCTTTGCGCGGTGTGAGTTTCGTCAGGAGCGTACATGGGCGATAAAGAAGCGGTGACCGGAAAAGCTCCGGGTCATCAGTACGACGCGAAGTCGATCAAAGTACTCGGCGGGCTCGAAGCGGTGCGGCTCCGTCCCGCGATGTACATCGGCTCAACCGGAGAAATGGGCCTGCACCATCTGGTGTGGGAAGTGGTTGACAATTCCGTCGACGAAGCCATGGCCGGCTACGCGGACGAAATCAACGTCACCGTCCATGCTGATGATTCGGTCACGGTGGTTGATAACGGCCGCGGCATTCCTGTCGATATGCACGCCACGGAAAAGCGGCCGGCCGCGGAAGTCGTGCTCACGGTGCTGCACGCCGGCGGGAAATTTGATAGCGACACTTATAAAGTTTCCGGTGGATTGCACGGCGTAGGCGTTTCCGTTGTGAATGCTCTCTCCGACCGGCTTGAACTGGAAATCTCGCGCGATGGCGCGGTGTGGGAACAGTCCTACGAAAAAGGGAAGCCGACCTCGAAGCTCAAGCAGACCGGCAAAACGCGCAAGACCGGCACGACGGTTACATTTCATCCCGACCCGACCATCTTTGATAAAACGACCTTTAGCTTCGACACTCTTTCGCAACGCTTGCGAGAACTCGCTTTTTTGAACAAAGGACTGAAGATCACGCTCACGGATGAACGCACGGAGAAAACCGCGGAATTCCGCTTTACGGGCGGCATCGGCGAGTTCGTCAAACATCTGAACCGCGGCAAAGCCATGCTGCATGATTCCCCGATCTATATCGAAGGGAAGCGCGGAGCCCTCGAGATAGAAATCGCGCTGCAATACAACGACACCTACGGCGAGAACGTATTCGCCTTTGCGAACACGATCAATACGGTCGATGGAGGCACGCATCTCTCCGGTTTTCGTTCCGCGTTGACGCGCACGATCAACAATTTCGCGTCGGCGGCAGGAATGCTGAAGGAACAGAAAGATGAAGTGACCATCACGGGCGACGACGTCCGCGAAGGGCTCGTGGCGGTGGTATCCGTGCGCCTGCCGCAGCCGCAGTTTGAAGGGCAGACCAAGGGCAAGCTGAACAGCGACATCAAGGGCGACGTCGAACAACTCGTCAACGAAAAGCTGGGCGAATGGTTTGACAAGCATTCGACCGTAGCCCGCCGGATCATTTCGAAGTGCATCGACGCGGCGCGAGCCCGGGAAGCGGCTCGCAAAGCCCGCGAATTGACCCGGCGTAAATCCGCGATGGATTCGAGCGGCCTTCCCGGGAAGCTCGCTGATTGCCAGGAGCGCGATCCTGCGCGTTGCGAGCTGTTCGTGGTCGAGGGCGAATCCGCCGGCGGCTCGGCAAAAATGGGCCGCGACCGCAAGTACCAGGCGATACTTCCGCTCAAGGGCAAAATCCTTAACGTTGAAAAAGCGCGCTACGACAAAATGCTGGGGCACGAAGAAATTCGCGCCATCATCACCGCGCTCGGTACCGGGATCGGCAAGGATGATTTCGACGCGGGAAAACTTCGCTATCACAAAGTGATTCTCATGACCGATGCCGACGTCGACGGCTCGCACATCCGCACGCTGCTGCTCACGTTTTTCTTTCGCCACATGAAGGAGCTGATCGATCGCGGGCACATCTACATCGCCCAGCCTCCTCTGTACCGCGTGAAGCGCGGCAAAACCGAAAAATATATCCGCGACGAACGCGAATTCGCGCACGAGTTGATGAAGCGCGCCACGGAAGACCACGTCGTGAAGGCGAAAGAAGGCGTGTCGCTCGAAGGCGCTGGCCTGACGAAGTTTCTGTTGAACGTGCAGGAGTACGAAGCTGCCGCAGCAAAACTCGGCCGGCGTTTGCGTGAGCAGGGCTTGGTTGAATTGTTGGCCGAGAGCGGCCTCGAGAAAAAGACGGACTTCGAGGACAAAAAAGCGCTTGAAAAACTCTTGAAGGAAATTGAGAAGGCCAAGCTCAAGCTCGAAGGTAAAGTAGCTTTCGACGAAGAGCACAGCCTCTACGAAATTCAATTCGGCCCGCCACACAACCAAAAAGTAAACTGGGCTCTGGCTTCGACGGCGGATTACAAGCGTCTGCGCGGACTGACCAAGCAAATCGATGAGTTCAACAAGCCGCCTTTCACCGTGGCGCGCAACGGCGACAAGGTGAGCAAGGAAAACGTCCATGACGTGCTGAACTACGTCGTTGAAGACGCCAAGAAAGATTTCACCATCACGCGATTCAAGGGCCTCGGAGAAATGAACGCCGAGCAGTTGTGGGAAACGACCATGAACGCGGACACGCGGACGCTGCTGCAGGTGAAGCTTGAAGATGCTGTCGCCGCCGAGGATATTTTCACCACGCTGATGGGCGAAAACGTCGAAGCGCGCCGCAAGTTCATCGAGGAAAACGCGCTCGAAGTCGTGAACCTGGATATTTAGCCGTTCTCTCATGCTTTACCAACTGGGTTGGACCACATTACCGGGGCTGCGTGGAATGAGCGTGAGCGAATTTCGCGCGGCGCCGACAGCAGCGCCCGACAATGAGCGCGGCGTGGCTATAGAGTTTGCGAGCGACGCTGAACGCGACGATTTTTTGAAGCGTCTGGAAGAACACTTTGGGCCGCGGCGGTTTACGAACGCGGCAGGCGCGTTTGATTCAGTGAAAGCTTACGTGCTGGAGCACGCAGGCCAACGATAGGAATTAATTGTAGGGGCACGATATATCGTGCCCCTACAACGGGGAATAGAGCCACAGCGAGGGGAAATGGCGGACGAAACAAACAAATCGATACTGCTGCCGGTCGATATCGAAGCCGAGATGAAGAAATCCTATCTCGACTACTCGATGAGCGTGATCATCGCGCGCGCGTTGCCAGACGTGCGCGACGGCCTCAAGCCCGTGCAGCGCCGCATCCTCGTGGCCATGAACGACCTCGGGCTGGCCTCGAACCGCGGCTATCGCAAATGCGCCAAAATCTGCGGCGACACTTCCGGCAACTACCATCCGCACGGCGAAGCCGTCATCTATCCCGCCCTCGTACGCCTCGCGCAGGACTTCAACATGCGCTACCCGCTGATCGACGGCCAGGGAAATTTCGGTTCCGTCGACGGCGATCCTCCGGCGGCGATGCGGTACACGGAAGCGCGGCTCGCGAAGCTCAGCGAAGACATTCTGGCCGATCTCGAAAAAGAAACTGTCGACTTCGTTCCCAATTTTGATCAGACCCGCGAAGAGCCGTTCGTCCTGCCTTCGCGCATTCCGAATCTTTTGGTCAACGGCGCCAGCGGCATCGCGGTCGGCATGGCCACGAACATTCCGCCTCACAATCTGCGCGAAATCGTGGAGGCCGCAATCGTTCTGCTCGACAAGCCCGACACACCGCTGAACGAAATCATGAAACTCGTGCCCGGTCCGGATTTTCCGACCGGCGCCTACATCGCAGGCCGCGAAGGCATCTTGTCCGCCTACAAAACCGGCCGCGGCAGCTTCATGATGCGCGCCAAAGCCGCCATCGAGGAAGTCGGCAAAGATCGCGAGAACATCGTGGTCACCGAAATTCCTTACCAGGTCAATAAATCGAAGATGATCGAGCGCATCGCCGAACTTGTCCAGACCAAGAAAATCGAAGGCATCGCCGACGTTCGCGACGAATCTTCGCGCGAAGGCATGCGCGTGGTCATCGAAATCAAGCGCGGCGAAGAATCGCAGCTCATCCTCAACAATCTTTTCAAGCACACACAGATGCAGGAATCCTTCGGCATGATCCTGCTGGCCATCGTGGGCGGCCAGCCCCGCGAACTGGGCCTGATTCCGCTGATCAAGCTGTTTCTCGAGCACCGCCGAGACGTGGTCATTCGCCGCACGCGCTACGAGCTGCGCAGAGCGGAAGAGCGCGAGCACATCCTCGTCGGCTATCAGGTTGCCCTCGATCATTTGGATAACGTCATCCGCATCATCCGCGGGTCCACGAGCCGCGCCGAAGCCAAACAAAACCTGCTCAATTATTTTTCCGAAAAAGACGTCACCATCACCGAGAACGGAAAGCCGAAAAAGATCGAAGGCGTTAAGCTGGATGGCAGGAAGTATCGCGTCGCTGGCCTCGAAGGCGAAATCACGCGTTCCGTTTCCGACGGTCTCACGCCGATTCAAGTGGATGCCATTCTCGAGCTGCAATTGCACCGCCTCACGCAGCTCTCCGTCGACGAAATTCTCAAGGAGTTGAAGTCCATCCGCGAGCAGATTGCCGAGCTGAAGGAAATTCTCTCCAGCGAGAAAAAGCTGAAGCAGGTGATCACCGCCGAGCTGCGCGAAGTTCAGAAAGCCTACGGCGACGACCGGCGCACGCAAATTGTAGACAAGGTCGATGAGATCAAACTAGAAGACCTGATTGCCGATACGGACATGCTGATCACCGTGAGCCACGCTGGCTACATCAAGCGCACGGCCGCGGACACCTACCGGCATCAATCGCGCGGCGGCAAGGGCCGCATCGGCGCGCGCACGAAGGAAGAAGATTTCGTCGAGCATCTCTTCATCGCGTCAGCCCATAGCTACATCTTGCTCTTCACCTCCAAGGGCCGCGTCTATTGGCTCAAGGTGTACGAACTGCCGGAAGCTGCGGCAGCCACGCGCGGCAAAGCGATTTCCAGCCTCGTGAAATTCCAGGAAGATGAAAAGCTGACGGCGCTCGTCGCGGCGCAAAACCTCGAAGAAGAAGGCCGCTTCGTGTTCATGGCCACGAAGAGCGGCACGGTAAAAAAATCAGCGCTGGTGGAATTCTCCAATCCGCGCTCGACGGGAATCATCGCCATCAATCTCGATGGCAAGGATGAGCTGATCGGCGCCAAGCTCACCGACGGCCAAAAAATGATTTTCCTGGCCAGCCACGAAGGTCAGGCCATCCTCTTCCGCGAAACGGAAGTCCGCCCGATGGGCCGCAACGCCGGCGGCGTGAACGGCATGGACCTCGACAAGGACGACTATGTCGTCAGCATGGACGCCGTCCAGCCCGATTTCGAAATCATCGCCAAGGAACACAAAGTCACCACGCAAAATCTCGAGGAGCTCGAAAACGAACAGATTAAGGATTCGCTGGTGACACTGATGCTTACGGTTGCGGAAAAAGGCTTCGGCAAACGCACTCCGCTGGCGGAGTACCGCATAACCTCGCGCGGCGGCAAGGGCGTAACCAACATGAAAACCACCGACCGCAACGGCTACGTCGTAGCCACTCTGCAGGTCACCGAAGAGTCCGACGTCATGATCATCACGCACGACGGCAAAGTGATTCGCGTCCACGCCAACGAAATTCGCGAAGCAGGCCGCTCGACGCAGGGCGTGCGCCTGCTACGCCTTGAGGAAGGCGATTCCGTCGCCGCTGCCGCCGTACTCCAGGAAGAGCAGGAAGAAGAAAAGAAGTAGCCGGCGGGCCGGGCCTTCGCCCTTTTAGGTGCGCAGCATGCTGCACCCCTACAACCTCAATAGTTAGTGTTAGAATTCTTTCCCTTATGAAAATCACTCGGCGTTTGTTCGTATTCACGCTTCTTCTTTGCACGCCATTACTTTTCTCTTCTCAGGCGCAAACTCCAGGAAAACCTGCAGCCAAAGGCCAATACATCGCTTTCGTCGGAACCTACACCACGAAATCGACTAGCAAAGGGATTTACGCCTACCGCTTCGATCCGTCGAAAGGCCAGCTCACCGCTATCGGCGTTGCCGCCGAAACAGTGGATCCTTCCTTTCTGGCGGTGCACCCGAACGGCAAGTATCTCTACGCCGTGAATGAAATTGGCAATTTCAATGGGGAAGTCAGCGGCGCCGTGAGCTCGTTTGCCATCGATGCCAAAGCCGGCTCGCTCAAATTTCTGAATCAGGTGCCCACGCGCGGCGCCGGCCCCTGCTACGTTTCGCTCGATAAAACCGGCGCCTACGTTCTCGTTGCGAATTACGACAGCGGCAGCATTGCTTCTTTCCCCGCACATTTTGACGGGACTCTCGGAACCGCCAGCGGCTTCGTTCAACATTCCGGCACAGGGCCGAACAAGCAGCGGCAGGAAGGCCCTCACGCCCACTGGATCGGCACATCTCCCGACAATCGCTTCGCCCTCGCGGTGGATTTGGGGCTCGATCAAGTGATCGTGTACGGCTTCGACGCCGGTAATGGAGTTTTCACGCCTACGCTTGCCGGTTTTGGCAAAGTGAAACCCGGATCCGGCCCGCGCCATCTCGCCTTTTCTCCCAACGCTAAGTTCGCTTATGTGATCAGCGAAATGGCTTCCACGGTCACCGTTTTTTCCTATCATGCGAAGAGCGGCACTCTCTCATCGCTGCAAGTCATTTCGACCCTGCCGGCGGATTATTCAAGCCCCAACGACGCGGCTGAAATTGCCGTCCATCCCTCCGGAAAATTTCTTTTCGCCTCGAACCGCGGCCACGACAGCATCGCTATCTTCGCCATCGACCAGAAGAAAGGAACTCTTCGCTCTCTCGGGCAGGTCTTGACCGGAGGCAAAACCCCTCGCCATATCGCCATTGATCCCACCGGCGCATACCTGCTCGCCGAAAATCAGGAATCCAACAACATCGTCGTCTTTCACATCGACCCCGCCAGCGGCGGCCTTACACCCACAGGCCAGACCGTCGACGTGCCTTCGCCGGTGTGCATAACATTTGTCGCCGCCGAATAGCGTCTGCGATACAATCCGCCTTCCACTTTGCATCGCCGGGAGAAACAAATGATTCTTCATAGAAAAGCGTGTGTAAATATCCTGCGAAGTCTTACCTGGCTGTTCGTTCTTTCTCTGGCGGGATCCGTCGCTCTAGGCGACGGCGAGACTGCGCCTGCTCGCGATCCTAGGCAGCCCGTCGACGAGGCCTACACCGCGAAAATCCAAAAGTACACCACGGAGCCTTTCTTCACCTCCCCGCTCGTCAATTATCTGCCGGCCTCGAAGAATGTTCCCACGCCTGAGGTCGTTCTCGGCGACGTGGCTGGTGCGCCCGGAATCCTCCCTTACGCCGAAGACGTTTACAAATATATGCGCCTGCTCGAAAAAGCCAGCCCGCGCGTAAGAGTCTTCTCCATCGGCAAAACGGAAGAAGGCCGCGAAATGATCGCGGTGGCCATCTCCTCGCCGGAAAATCTGAAAAATCTGGAAGAAGACCGCGCGCGCTTGGCGAAACTGGCCGATCCCCGCACCATCAAGCTTGACGACGCGGAAGCCGACAAGCTCGTCGCGCAAGCCGTGCCCGTCTACTACATCACCGGCACAATCCATTCACCTGAAACCGGTGCGCCTACCGCCTTGATGGAGCTCGCCTACCGTCTAACCGTCGACGAAAGCCCCTACATCCGCGAAATTCGCGACGGCATGATCACGCTCATCACTCCCGTCGTCGAAGTTGACGGCCGCGATCGCATGGTGGACATTTACCACTGGCATCTTTCTCATCCCAAAGATTTTTATCCGCCGCTGATTTATTGGGGCAAGTACGTCGCGCACGACAACAACCGCGACGCTATGGGCATGACGCTCAAGCTCACCGAAAACGTGCTCAACACCTATGTGGGTTGGAAAGCGCAAGTTCTGCATGATCTCCACGAATCCGTCCCCTATCTCTACGACAACACCGCCGGCGACGGCCCCTTCAATGCCTGGGTCGATCCCATTCTCACCGACGAATGGGAAATGATTGGCTGGCGCAACGTCGCGGACATGACCAAGTTCGGCATGCCCGGCGTTTTCACGCACGGCGTGTTCGACACCTGGTCGCCGGGCTACCTGATGTTTATCGCCGCGATGCACAATGGCATTAGCCGCCTCTACGAAACTTTTGGCAACGGCGGCGCCGACACTCTCGAGCGCACCCTCGACCGGGAAGAGTACTCACGCACCTGGTACCGCCAAAATCCGCCGCTTCCGAAAGTCCTCTGGTCGCAACGCGACAACAACAATTACGAAGAAACCGGCCTGCTCACCTCGCTCCATTATTTCAACGAAAACAAACGCCTCTTCCTGAAAAATTTCTACCTCAAAGCCAAACGCTCCGTAATGAAACCCACCGAGGAAGGTCCCGCCGCGTATGTTTTGCCCGCAAACGACCCGCGATTGGATTCGCAAGCCGAGCTCCTGCGCGTCCTCCAAAAACAGGCTGTTGAGATTTCGCGCGCGACAGCGGCCTTCACGGTCACGCTGCCCGCGAAAAAATCCCCTAAGAGCAAGAGTGAGAAGGACGCTAAGGAAAAAGAAAACGAGTCCGCGCCGGCCACCACGACCCGCGAATTTCCTGCCGGCACCTACATTATCCGCATGGATCAGCCCTACTCAAGAATCGCCGACGCGCTGCTCGATCACCAATACTGGAGCCCCGACGATCCGCAGAAAACGCCCTATGACGACACGGGCTGGACCTTCGGCGAGCTGTTCCACGTGCAAGTAACGCGCGTCACCGATCCCAAAGTCCTCGATGCTCCAATGGAACGCGTGAAAGAAATCCGCGCGCCCGCGGGCGTGAGCGGCGAAGGCACGATTTTTGCCATCAATAACAACGCCGAGCCGTCTCTCGCCACGCTCCGTTACAAACTGCGCGATGCCTCCATCGAGGCCGCCGAAGAGCCCTTTGAAAGCGCCGGCAAAAAATTCGACCGTGGTACTTTTCTCATTCACGGCATAACGCGCGACCAGTTAAACGACGCCATTTCTACCCTGGGCCTGGAAGCTGTTTCCATTTCCGCCATGCCGAGCGTCAAAACACATCCGGTGCGCGCCGCGCGCGTCGCTTTGGTTCACACCTGGCTCAGCACGCAAGCCGAAGGCTGGTGGCGCATCGCGCTCGACAATCTCAACATTCCTTACGACTACATCAGCACTCAAATTGTCTCGAAGACCAGCGATCTCAACGCCAAGTACGATGTCATTCTCTTTCCGCCCGTCGGCTTTTTCGGAGGCCCGACCCTCATCATCAACGGTCTGCCGAGCGCCTGGGGCAACCCGCTCCCGTGGAAGAACACACCGGAAACTCCGAATCTCGTCGGCCAAAATGATTCCACCGATGACATGCGCCCCGGCCTCGGCTGGGATGGCGTCGAACATCTCCAGTCCTTCGTGCAAAAAGGCGGCGTCCTCCTCACTGCCACCGACACATCGCGTTTCGCGCTTTCCATCGGCCTTGCTGATGGCGTCAGCGCCGCCAACGGCCAGCGCATGAAGATTGTCGGCTCCGTCGTCGGCACGCGTCTCGTCGACGGCGCCAGCCCCATCGCCTATGGCTACAACGAAAAACTCGCGGCCTACTGCGACAACGGCCCGATCTTCTCGCTCAGCAGTATCGCCGGCGCTCGCGGCTTCCGCCGCTTGGGCGGCGAGATGCACACGCGTCCCACCGGCCGCGGCACCCTTGACGATCCCGATTTCGTCGTCGGTCGCCCCGACGTGCAAGCTCCCGAAGAACCCAAATCCGAAATCTGGGAAACCCCGCCGGTCACCGACGAGGAATTGCACAACAATTTCCGCGTCATCCCTCCCGCCGATCGCGCCCGCGTCGTCTTCCGTTACGCGGATAGCAAAGACCTGCTCATCTCCGGCCTTGTCGAAGGCGGCGACGAAATCGCCCAGCATCCCGCCGTCGTTGACGTGCCCACGGGCAGCGGCCACGTAGTCCTTTTCTCCATTAATCCGGTGTATCGCGGCGAAACTCGAGGCACCTATTCGCTAGTCCTCAACACCATTTTGAATTTCGACAGCCTAAACGCCGGCCGCAAGCTGGCCGAGAAATAAACAGGATCTTCACCGCGAACACTTTCCAGTCCCGGTCGCAATCCGGAATACGCCGATGGCGAGAAAGCCGAATTTGATCGTCTGTGATCAGCGGATGTGGACTTGCCTCCGTTTTTTCTTCACAGCCGGCTGTCATTCGCGTATTGCAGTCAGCAGGTAATCTCACGCGCGCACCCGGGAACGCCAATCTCCTGATTGGCGTTTTTGCTTTCTGGAGCAGCTGTACCCGACAAGCGAATTGGGAATTTCAAGCCCTCTTGGAGTAGAATCCCGCCCACCATGGCCAAGCGCAAAGCAAAGAAAGCTCCAGCACGCCGCAGAAAATCCCGGGCCGCGAAAAGCTCCAAGCTCCCGAAAGACGCAGTGACCCTAATCGTGCTGCTACGGCCACGTGACAGCCAGGAAATGCTCCTCGAGGCCGAGCTGCGTGCTCTGGTAGGCCCCACGCGCAAAGAAGCCGGTTGCTTGATTTATGACTTGCACCGCTCCGCCAACGGCCCCAGCGCCTTCCTGCTCCACGAAGTCTGGGCCAGCCGCGAAGCTCATTCGCGCCACACCAACACGCCGCATTTCCTTCGCTGGAACGCCCGGAAAGACGCGCTCCTCGCCTCACGCGACGCCACCTTCTGGAAGCAAGTTGTCTGATTTTGCAGCGCGAGGGTCAGTTTTCAGGCGGCGCGACGTAGTACCCGGGCCGTGCGCGGACCTTCAAGCCTTTGCGGTCCACATCCACTTTGATTTCGTGGTATCCCAGATCGCTCCCATCCGTCGGCGCGTAGCTGATGATGTATTGCGAATGCAGTTCTCCGCCGATTTCATCGATCGCCTTTTCAATCGACCGGTCCTTATAGGTGGAATAATATGCGCCGCCTGTGCCCACGGTCGCCACTTCCAGCGGGCGGTCTTTCACTTCGTCCTTGATGTGCTGCACGGCCCAAATAGCCAGCGCCATCAAATCAGCGCCGCCGCCTCCCGTTGCCTCCTGTACCGCTGGCGTCGGGGCCGTCCCAGGCGGCCCGGGCATCGTCGAGATGCCCGGCGGAGCGATCGGCGTCGGCCCGTTTCTTTCTTGCTGGCCGCGTAATTCTGCGCGCGTGGTAGAAAGCCCTACGGTGTAAATCGTCACGTTCGCGAGCTGCGCCTTTCGCAGCACTTCGCCCAGCTTGGTTTCGCTTCCCGTATCAACGGCCTCGGACATCACCAGCAACACGCGCCGCCGTCCAGGTTTCTCTACCGTCGGTTGCGGCCGGTCGCTCAACATCTCGACGCCCACGGCCATCGCATCGTACAGCCGCGATCCCGAAGTTCCCGTTTGCAACTGCGAAACGGTGTTCTCGATGGAATTCGCATTCGTGGTGAAATCCTGCAACTTGTCAATCGCATCGTCGAAGCCCACGACCGCGCCTTCTCCATACGGCCCCATCACGGTCTGCGTGAAAAGAATCCCCGTCTTGCGGAGTGCCGGCATGAGCGATGCAATACGCGAGCTCGTCTCGATCAGAATGACCACAGAGACCGGGTCGCCTCCGAGATCGAAATGCGCAATCTTCTGTTCAATGCCATTGTCGGTGATGTGGAAGTCGCTCGCCTCAAGATTGTGCACCATGCCGCCCCTATCGTTGCGCACGGTCACCGGCATATTCACCAGCGACACGCCAAATTTCAACTTCGCCTGCGCGTCCGGCGGAGCTTGCTGCACCGGCTGGCCAGGCGTCGGCGCAATCGGCCCCACGGGAGCCTGCGCGCGCAGCGTTCGCGTTCCCCCAAGAAGTGCAACGCCCAGCAGCGCGAATTTCCAAGTATTTTTCATCATTCCGTCTCTCCGATCGAAGAGGCCCGTTCTTGCAGTGTACTCAATTCGACGCACGCACGCCGGAAGACGTTGCCGCGAGCGTCCGCGATTCCTACAATGGTGGTTTGCATCTTTCGGAGAGAAAAGCCCATGTCCGCTGGACAGCCCAAGCTCAAGCCGCAGCACGCCCCCAAGGCGCCCCACGAAGATCCCAGGTTTCTTGAAAGCACACCCGCGCGGCCCCTGCGTATTCTCGCGGAGTACTTGCACCCTCTTGTGCAGCTAAAAAGAGAAGGCATCGCCGACACCATCGTTATGTTCGGTTCCGCACGCATCGAATCTCACGAGACGGCGCAGGCGCGCGTTACGCGGCTGAAAAACGAAGACGTCAAGAAACTTTCTGCGGCAGCGCAAGCCAGACACCGCAGCGAAGTGCGCCACGCAAAAAGCCTCCTCGAAATGTCCCGCTATTACGAAGAGGCGCGCCAGCTCTCCCACAAAATTACTTCCTGGTCACTGACGCTTGGCCCCAAGCCGCGCCGCTTCGTCATTTGCTCCGGCGGCGGACCGGGCATCATGGAGGCCGCCAATCGCGGCGCCATCGAAGCCGGCGGCAAATCCATCGGCCTCTCGATTGAGCTTCCGCACGAACAATTCGCCAACGCCTACATCAGCCCGGAGCTCAGCTTCAATTTTCATTATTTCTTCATGCGCAAACTGTGGTTCGCACAAATCGCCAAAGCCCTCGTCGTCTTTCCCGGCGGCTTCGGCACGATGGACGAACTTTGGGAGATGCTCACGCTTCTCCAAACGGGAAAGCTCGCCAAGCACAACATCATCCTCATTTACGGCCGCAAATATTGGGACAAAGTGCTGAACTGGGAAGCCATGGTGAACTGGGGCACCATCAGCGCTGACGAATATAAAATGCTGCAATTCGCCGACAGCGTCGACGAAGCCTTCGATTACATCCGCGCCGGCCTCGAAAAGTACCACATGGATGTCGATCCGTTTTTGCAGGCCTACTAACGCTTCACCCGCGTAGACGTATCGCAAAATAAAAACGGGGCGCCGATTTCAGCGCCCCGTTTCCATTTTCTGATTGCCGAACGAATTAGTTTCTCGCGCCAGCCAATTCGTCGGAGAAGACCGCTTCAAATCGTCGCTCTTCGTCCTGGTCGTGTAGCATGACCACGGGCACCACGCGCAACGATCTCTTGCAGGCATGGCACTGCGTCACTTCGCCCTGCAAATCCTGCAAAAACCCGTCCGTAAAATGATATTGCGTCCGCTCGCGCCTGGCATTTTTCTCGTCTCGCGCACCGCAGTACGGACAGACAAACTCGACTTTGTCCTGCTGCGGATCGCGGTCCAGAGCTGCCCAGCCCGTGCGGCGCACGCCAATTGTTTCCACATTACGCCGATCCATCGGGAAGACCCTCCTCAGATCCACGTCCACAACCATGGGATGCACGGCGGGGTAGTTTCGATTCATCGAAATAAGCACTCTATAATCAATAAGATGCAGTTGCCGCGCGGCGCTCCGGTATCCGTTTCACGCCGTCCTTTTGCTTTGCCGCGTTCAGATCCTCAGAAAAGGCTGTGGATTCTTCGCCAGCTTGTATCACAAATCAATCGGCTTCTGCGTCCTCCGCGGGGCAGCCGGTCAGATTCCGGTTTGCGCCTTTACCCGGCTTTGCCACATGATGGTGCGGCCGAACGAAGTGTCTTCCAACATCGTTCCACTACGATTCGTGCGCTTTGTCCAGCCGTTCGCGAAAGTTCTTGGCCCAAGCGCGAAATGCAGCGTCTATGTCTCCCCATTTCTCGTAAGCCTTTAGCCCACTGAAATACCTCTTGCCGCTCTTGCTGGACATGAAGGCCACCATTAGCTCCCCGGACACTGAATCGACCATTTCCCCTTCAATCGAAACGTGACCAACACTGATTCTGGGTACTAATAGGCTGGCACCCGGGGCTACCGCATGGGTAGCCGCGGTTTCTGCTCCCTTCAGTGCTGCATTCTCCTTGCCGCCAGTGGGCTCCACATTCGTGATTGCGAACCGCAACACCATGACTCCCGGTCCAGGCTCGGTCACAAGTTGGTAGCTTCCTGACTGGGTGAGTTCGTCCTTGATCGCTTTGGTGAAGTATTGAGCCAACTTAGCCAATTGTTCGGGGTCAATCCCACGCTGTTGAGCCTCGGGAAGCAGATAAACAGTCACTGGGTCAAGGATGAACTTGCTGGAATTTTTCAAGACGTCTTGATCTTTCCAGTAGGCGAGCAGATCGGAGTTCTTGGGATCAGGTTCGAGCTTGGAATAGTTGTCGCCTAAAAAGCCGGACTCCTGCTTCAATTCTTGGGCTTGCTCTTTCGACGGCTCTTGCCCCTGCGTTGTGAGGCCCATTAGCAGGAGTGAACCTACGAGCAGGCTCAGGCTGAAGAATTGGGTGAATGACGTCGCAGGAGTGACGCGATTCTGGGGTTGAGGAGCGACACCGCCCACGTCTTGCGGCGGCTTTACGTCGTATTGATTGCGCATGTTTGCCTCTCTATGTTCTTTTGTGTTCCTATGGTCGCGGGCCCGAAGTAGTAAGCCGGAATTTCCTTTTTGGTCTCGATCAAAGCGGCGATTCTATGGACGCCAAAGCCCCTAGGATGGCTATGCAGGCCTGCTTCATCGCATTTTACTCAGTTCGTTCAGGCGGCACCGAGAGAAGGGACCAGAGGCGACATTTCAGGGTCGCAGCGAGATTGTGTGATTCTCACGGCCGGATCCCAACTGTCAAATGTAACAGGCTACTGAACTTGATCAGGAGCGAGAGGGATAGGCAAGTAGGGGCCAAATCCGGGTAAGTCGATTATTACCGGCCAATATTCTGAATCACACCCGTAAGAGCTGCAGGCCAGAAGGGTTATTCTCTTCCAGTTGGATTTTCTCTTCAGGAGGAGGAGCTCCGCTTCCGGCTGAGATCTTGGCGGGTCAACGCCGTGGCAGAGCTCCCATGAGCTACGATTCTTTTTATCCCACTTTCCGTCTCCCCACACAAGCTCGAAACGGATTGGGCCACGAGTGGCGCCGAGGTTATTGTGCGGCGATGTCCCGCTTGTGAAAGTGATTCGATCATCGGCCACGGACGTCGTCGCAAGCAAGCGCATGATGAACATCACGATCGGATTGGCATCCGTCGCGGTCGCTGCCCCGGTTGCGGGAAGACTTTCACCTTCCTGCCGTGTTTTTCACTCCCTTACACGCAGTACAGTTTGCTGACTCGCTGTCAGGCGTTGCGGCGGCGGTTTGTGGAGCACTGCTCCTGGGAAGAAGCGACTCCTACACTCAAAGACCCTAACCGCGTGCCTGATCCTTCCACACTTCGCCGCTGGGCCCACGGACTGGACCGCTCCCAACCGGCACTTTCCTTTCTCCACCAAACGCTCGCCCGCATGGCTCACTGGTCGGCGCTTGGTGATCCGCCCAATCACCAAGCTGGGCCTTTGTCTGGACTGATTCCGGTTCTGCAAATTCTTTGGCCCTTGCGGCTCTGAGAAAATTTCTCTACCCACCATCCTTGCCTGGGAATGCTGGCCACCTTCTCCTACGTTCGCCTCCAGAGGCAAAACTGCGCCGTGGGCGAGGATATCGAAAAACTGAAACAGCGCCTTTCGCTGCTCGATTATCTGCGGCAGCAGCATTGGACCGCTCGGCCTATCGCTCACGGCCCCGAGTTCGTCGGACTCTGTCCCCTGCATCCGGAAACCCGCCCTTCGTTTTATGTCAACGCCCGCAAAAATCTCTTTTACTGTCACGGTTGCGGCCAGGGCGGCGATCTCCTTCGCTTTGTCCAGTTGTCCCGCCATCTATCTTTCCGCCAAAGTCTCACTTACATCGAGCAGCAGAGTTCTCTTACAGCTGACCCTGCCACCGTGCTGGAGCAAGCCGCCACTTTCTATCAACAGCAACTCGATCGCTACCCCGAGGCACGGCGCTATCTCGAGCAACGAGGACTGCGCGATCCCGTCCTGATCAAAGAACTGCGGATCGGTTATGCCCCCGGCGGGAGCTTGCGCCGACATCTCGCGGCTCAAGGCTATTCTTGCGATCTCCTAAAACGTCTCGGCCTGCTCAACCCACAAGGCTGCGACGCCTTCTACCGGCGCGTCATCTTCCCGTGCTGCCAAGGCGGACGCGTCGTCAACCTCTACGGCCGCAGTATCGCTGCCGCCTTCGCCCATCGATTCCTTCCCGGCTCCAAGTGCGGCTTGTTCGCCTGGGAATCGGTTCGCCAATTTCCCATGGTGATTCTGGTGGAAGGTCTGTTCGATCTCGCCGTGTTGTGGCAAGCAGGTTTTCGCCATGTCACCTGCTCGTTGGGCACCCATCTCAACGCCGACCAGTTTCAACAGTTGTGCGACCGTCCGCGCACTATTTATCTCACCTTCGATGTCGATGCCAATGGCAGCGGCCAACAAGCCTCGCAGCAGCTAGCACAGCGTCTGTGCGCGCAAGGTATCGTCACTCGCCACGTCCTCCTGCCCGAGGGCCACGATCCAAACTCTTTCTTCGTCCAGGGCGGTGATGCACGACAGTTCCACTCTCTCCTGGAAGCTGCTCAGCCATGAAGTTCTGCGTGATCCATCAGCAGACCTCCCACAACGCACATAGTCCGAGGCGTGTCGTCGAGCAGACTACTGGCCGAGCAATCGGCTGGATCAATCGTTACCTGGACCGCGAATATGTCCGCCGCATAGCGGACACGACCCTGCGCACTTACGCTCACAACCTGTTGCACTTTGTTCGCTGGTGGGAGAGTGTTCACCACACCTCGGACATTGTGGAAGGTGATCTGACCGAGTCGACGCTCCTTGATTATGTGAGGTTTCAGTCCAGCCAACAACCTCGGCCTTCCCCTTCCACTATTAATGACCGCGTGGCCGTCGCCGAGCGCGCCATCCGCAACGAGTTTCCCGATGCTCCCTGCCAAATCGCCCGCGGCTTTCATCAAGCTTTTTTGCGGCGAAGGCCGATGGGCCTTGGCCGGCCGCGAGTAGCGATGAGCCGGCTGCGAGTGAAAGTCCCTAAACGCAACATCGTGCCACTCTCGGTGGATGAAGTAGCGCGCTTCTGGTCGAGTTTCCACACTTCGCGCGACTTGGCCATCGTGGGCCTGATGCTCCTACAAGGGCTCCGCTCCGCCGAAGTATTGGCTTTGAATCGGGACGACGCGTTGCTTTCCGAAGCACAGCTTCGCGTTCCTGGCAAAGGCAACAAATTTCGCTTCCTGCCACTGGCGCCGGAAACCGTGCAACTGCTCGA
The DNA here is from genome assembly GCA_963767755.1 of uncultured Acidobacteriota bacterium. Classification (GTDB taxonomy): domain Bacteria; phylum Acidobacteriota; class Terriglobia; order Acidiferrales; family UBA7541; genus Acidiferrum. Next base: position 52,205 of record CAVYFO010000033.1, read on the forward strand.
ACACTATCTGCGACTGGAACGACCCAATCCTTGCTCCGCCGCGCTGTTCGTCTCACTCAAAGGACGCGCGCGCGGAACGCGCATGACCGCTGCGGGATTGCGTTCCTTATTCCGCTATCATCGCCAGGGCACCGGCATCCAGCTCGCCAACCCTCATCGATTTCGACACACCTTTGCCTCGGACATGATCCGCGCCGGTATGAGTCTTCCTGCGCTCATGCAGCTGATGGGTCACGCGGACATCCAGACCACACTGCTCTATGTGTTGGTCACTCCACAAGACGTCTACCTTGAATATGCACGTGCCGTGGCGCAGCACATCCGTCCTCTTCCGAAGGCCTCTTCATGAACCGCGCGCGACGCCCTCCGCTCCAGCATCCTCTGGCTCCAGTCTTCGATCGCGCGGTCGATTCCCTCGGCGTGGCACTCAGCCCCGCGTCCATTCGTCAGTACCGCGGGACGGCTCGCAATTTCCTGAGCTATCTCGACGCTGATCATCCGGAGGTGCAACGCCTAGACCAATTGCGCCGTGAACCTCACATCCTCGGCTGGATGTCCCGCCTGCACTCGCAAGTGCCGCCGCTCGTGACCGCATCCTATATCCTCCGCCTCATCGGTCTGCGCGGCATCTGCAACGAACTGGCTTGGACCGAACAGCTTCCTGAACTCGCTCATCTGATCCGCCGCGAGGATATTCCGCGCCTCCCGCACAGACTTCCGCGTCCGCTCACAGCAGAGCAGGATCAACTCCTGCAAAAGGAGTTCCTCCGCCGCAACGATCTGGGTGGCAATGCCTTTCTGTTGATTCGCCACACCGGCATGCGCATCGGTGAGTGTGCCGATCTGTCCTCCGACTGCCTTCGCTCGACCGGTCCGAATCAATGGGCGGTTCATGTACCACTCGGCAAACTCAAAACGGAACGTATGGTCCCCGTGGATCCCTTTGTGTGTGAACTCGTCCAACGCCTCCGATTCTTTCGTTCGCTTGATCCCCTGCCTGCCGATGGGCGGCTCTTTGTCCGTCCGGGCGCGAAAGACACGCTCCTTCGTCACTTTCGTGACTATTTACATCAAGTCTGCCATTCGCTCGGCCTTCCCATCCGCATCGTCCCACATCAGCTTCGCCACACCTATGCCTCGGAGATGCTTCGAGCCGGTGTTGGCTTGGTCGCGGTGATGAAATTACTCGGTCACACCGCTCCCGAGATGACCATGGAATATCTGGATGTGACGTTGAATGATCTCCAGAGGGAATTCCAGCTGGCTCGCTCAAAACCTCGGCATCTGGTTCCGCAACCGAGGGTGCCGTCTGCCCCCCTTCGAACTGGCCTCGGCGGAGTGCTCGATTCTTTGCTTGCTACTCAACATGTGCTCGAAACGTTCCGCCGCTCGCTGCCAAACGGAACTTCTCGCCGTCGCCTGGACCGGCTCTCCAACCGCCTCACCAAAATCCTTAGCGAAGCTCGCAAGCTCGCGACGCCCTGAGAATGGGCAGAGATTGGCCGGTAATGTCGATGCTAATCGGAAACTGACCCACTACCCGCGCTGCTGTCGCTTACAAACAAGGAGACAGCTTTTGCTCGTGGCGCTCGGGAACTTGTCCACCATCCCGGTGTCCAATCTTACAGAGGACGCGCGCACCTCACATCCCTGCGAGCGCGGCGCCGGTCTCCTGCGGAAGTTGAGCAACCCACAGGAGGCCGGTGCCGCAAAATTTCCCGTTCTTTCTCGCAGAACTTTTCTGTGGAGGTGTGTGATGTCGATCGAACCCGGCCCCAGTTCCAGCCCCAGTCCGCAAAACGATTTTGGTTCACTGCAAGGCTGTTTCGTCGAAGGCAGCAGAGAGCAGCGCGCACGCGAAAGGCGCATTCGCCGGCGAGCCTTGATTATTTCCATCGCTGCGCAAAGCGCGATTGTCACGGCCATCATCCTGTTTCCCTTGTTTGGAAAACCGCAGCACATCGCGTATGCCATGATTCCAATCCCCCCGTATTACCATTCGGATGTGCCCGAGCGCGCTATCACCGCGCAACACCCGCAAACCGGGCACAAGTCGATTTTTTCCGACCATCATTTCTTTCCGCCGACACACATTCCATCGACCATCGATGAGCGACCGGACCCACAGGCCCCGGAACTATCCGGAATTTCCTCAGGTCCTGGGCCGAGTACCCCTTGCCCAGGCTGTATCTTGCTGAACGATAGCATGCCTCAGCCGGCACGTCCCGCGGATGCGCAGCCTCGTGTTCCCCGCCGCTTGCATGTGACGCGCTTGGAACCGGCAATGCTGCTCCGGCGCATCGAGCCGGAATATCCTTCGCTCGCAAGACAAATTCATAAGGAAGGCCAGGTGGAGCTGCACGCCATCATCTCCACGGACGGCACAATTCGATCCTTGCAGGTGGTCAGCGGCGATCCACTCTTCCTGCGGTCTGCGATAGACGCCGTCGGGCAGTGGCGTTACCGCCCAACGGTTCTCAACGGCCAACCCGTTGAGATCGATACGTACATCACGGTCATTTACAGTTTGCAGCACTGAGTTCGGCAGATTCCTGCCAACGGCTTTTGTTCAAACGAAAGGGGCGCGCGTTTATCCAGGCGCCCTTTTCATTTTGAGCGCAACTCGAAATTTAGGACTGAAAGGATTTTAGAGGAGTGGTCCGCCGGAATACCGCGCGATCGTTTCGCGCGTACGGTCGCTTACCTGGTGTCGGACGAATGTGCTCAGGGGTTCTTGGCTATGGCTTCGGCGAGGGCTTCCTCAATGACCGCATCGGCCACGCCGCGGCGCCGCAAGCTGTCAGCCATGATCGATACTGGATCACCCTCGATTCGGGCCAGGTCTTTGCGAAGAGACTGCCCGATGTAGTGACGAATCAGCGGCTGATAGCCGCTGAAGCCCAGCGTAGGCGCAACCTCTTTCAGGTCCTCCAGGACGTCTCCCGGCATGCGAATGGTGATGGAAGTCATGGGGCGGTCCTTTTGCAGCCGCTTTTTCACTCGCTTATTCATGCTCATAGAGTTTCCTCTCCTCCGCCGAGGCCAGCCGGGCGGAAACGATGCGGATCGCCCCCTCTTCGCGCTCCGCATGCACGACACACAGCAATCGCGAACGCAATGAATTTGGGTGCCGCATACGCCGGGTCCGCGTGCGCGGGTTTAGAGTTAGCTTCACCACGATACGCACCAAGACGGTGAACGAACAACCCTCCCTGGCAATCTACAGTAGCGGCTCCCCGGAATACCGCGCGATCGTTTCGCGCGTCGTGTCGCGAAGACGAATAAGTTCGTGCCAGGCGGAACTCTCATCGGCCTTCTCAGCCGTGCCCATGGCCTGTGGATAGATGGGAGGGGACACCGTAATGGTCACGCTAGTCGGCCGCGGCAAATACGTGCCGTCCCGGAGGAATCTCCGCGTTCCCGCCAGCGAAATTGGCACGATCGGTACACCCCCAGCCACCGCAGCCTTGAAGGCACCGAGCTGAAAGGGGCGCACGCCATCTTCGCTCGTAAACGTCCCTTCGGGAAAAACGAAAATCGATTCGCCCTCGCGCAGAAGCGTTTCCATTTCTCTCATCTGCCGCATCCGCGACCCGGGATCGCTGCGGTTAAATTTCGTGTGCTTCATCTTCGACAAAAAAGTGCCAATAAACGGCATTCTCCCGACTTCCATTTTGGCGACGAAATGATACGGAACGCCGAGACCCATCATTAGCGCCAGCACGTCAAAATAGCTCGTGTGATTCGAGGCATAAACCTTCGCCCCAGGCATGTTCACGTATTCCTTGCCAACGACACGGACGCGGCAGCCAATCAGCGCAAACAATACCTTGAGCGCGGCCGATGTGAAGCGTCCCGCTTTGCGGTAATCGTTGATAAAATTCACGATCGTCCACGTTGGAATAATCCATATTAAAAACACGACGCAAAAATAAAGACCGTACAAAATTTCCAAGCCGCGCCGCACGGCCGACCAAATTTCGCTGCCCGCTGTTCGTGCCGCGCCAGCCGTCGCCAGTCGGGCAATCTGCACCCACGCCGGCGCTTTGCCTGCCGACAATTTCCCCGCAAGATACAGCTGTTTGGTTTCCTCGCGGCGCAATTTTCCGCTCGATGTTTTTGGAATACTTCCTGGCGGAATGAGTTCGACTTTATCTGGTGGCATGCCAAGCCCTTGCGAGACCTGCTCTGTCACCGCCGCCGTAATTGCCGCTCGCCGCGATGCTTCACGTTCGCGCGATTCCGCGACCACGATCAGTTTTTCCGTGCCAGATGCCTCATCCTTCAGGCCGAATGCTACGATGCACCCTTTGCGAATTCCCTCCGCGCGTGCCGCGAGCTCTTCGACTTCGTGCGGATAGAGATTTCTTCCGCCTTTGATGATGATGTCCTTCACGCGGCCCGTGACGTAGATTTCCCCGTCCGCACGGTACGCGCGGTCGCCGGAATTCACCCACGCGAATTCGCCTTCCCTCAACGCCGGACCCAAGGGCAACAATTTTTCTGTGGCCACCGCATTTTGATAGTAGCCGCTGGTGGCCGAGGGCCCGCGGAACCAAAGAAATCCTTCGGTTCGGTCACCTACTTCTTTGCCGTTTGCATCGACAATTTGCACATCGTGGCGCGGAAGCGGTTTGCCGGAGGAAACAAACGCAATCGCTGTCGCATCATCCGCCGGTGCAGGCACGGCGCGTCCCTCTGCAGTGAAGGTTTCGCGCTCGATGCGGTCGATCAGCGGTCCGCGATTCAGCGGGGGAATCGTTACGGCCAGCGAAGCTTCCGCAAGTCCATAGACAGGTAGTTGCGCCTCGCGGCGAAAACCGTAAGGCGCGAAACGCTCTGCAAATCGGTTCAGCGTGTCGGGATTGACTGGCTCGGCCCCATTTAATACGGCACGCACAGCGCTCAAGTTCAGGCCCTCGATATCCTTGTCAGCGATTTTTCGCACGCACAGCTCGTAGGCAAAATTCGGCGCGGCGGAAATTGTGCCGCCATATTTCTGAAACGCTTTGAGCCAGCGCTCCGGCCTCGTGAGAAACGCCAGCGGCGACATCACTGCGAGTGGAATGCCGAAGTGCAGCAGCGTTAACCACGCGCCTATCAGGCCCATATCGTGATACAACGGAAGCCAGCTCACGCCCACATCGCTGGGGCCCAGTGCCAGGGCTTCCCCGATGGCGCGAATATTAGCGAGCAAATTCGCGTGCGTCAGAACGACACCTTTGGGATCGCCCGTCGAACCGGACGTGTATTGCAAGAGCGCGATGCCGCTCGATTTTCGCGCGCGGCTTCCCGTCAGATGCAGCGGGAGGGCGCCGGGCGATGGAGGCGGCGCTTTATCTGCGGCGTCGATCAGTTTTTCCGCGTCGGCTACTTCTGTCAATGAATGCACGCGGGGTTTCAACAGCCGCGCAACAGCCTCTGCTTGACGAAACGTCAGCAGCAAACAAACGCCTGCGTTTTTGAGGATCGCTGATTGCCGCGACGCATATTCTTCGATGCGGTCGGCGCGAAACGGCGGGTAGATCGGCACAGGAATCGCGCCCGCCAGCAGAATCCCAGCGTAGGAAACAAAAAACGCGCGCGAAGTCGGCAGCATCAGCGCCACGCGGCCACCTGCGGGCACGCCGCGGCGCGCCAATTCGGCCGCGCAGCGTTGCGCAGCGGCATACAATTCGCCGAACGTCAGAGTTACGCTGCGCTCTTTGCCTTCGGTTTCTTCGGTGATGAGCAAATGCGCGCGTTCGGCGTCATGCATCGCGCGATAGCGGAGCACGTCCAGCAAAGTTTCCGTCGCGAATACGCCAGCGTCTGACGCTTCGCGATGCATTTTTTGCGTTGTAATCGCGGCTCGCAGAGCCGAGCCCGTTTCGTCTTCCTCGGTCTCGGCGCCGGGCGCCGTTCTCAAGGCTTTCGCGAGATCTTCTGGAGTATTTGCTTCCGCCGCGACGCTGTCGGGCAGACGCACGCCAAAAGCCGTCTCAAGCCGCGCGAGCAATTCCACGCGCTCAAGGCTCCCAAGTCCGAGGTCCTGGTCGAGCTTTGAGGCAGTGCTGAGCATCGGCAACGCACCGCGGCTGCCCAATTCCTCGAGCAGGTTACGAATCACGCCGAGAACGCGTTCGCGTATTTCGGAGGCGTCGAGTTGTGTCGCAGGAGTGGCCACGGGTCACACTTACGAAGGATTCCATCGCTTACGCCTGAGGCTACCACGCGGAGCTACCGTTTGCCATTAAAGCGGGCGCGTTGCTGTTCCACAAATCACGGGCCAACGCGTATGCTCGCGATTGACGCCCAATTGTTCGCCCGTCAACTTATTTCGTGACAATCGACGTCCAATCGCTCACGCGTCAATTTATTTTTTCACGATCGACGCCCGATCGCTCACGCATAAAAAGCTACGCGCTTTTCTGCTTGGTTTGCTCCGGGGAATACCCGTGCGGCAACTTATTTCCTCAGGATTGACGCCCAAGAGTTTGCGCGTCGCGGTCTACGCGGTCTTCTGTTTGGCCTGTTCCGCGGAATAACCGCGCGGCAGCAACGCCGTCGAAAGGTCGACGCCGGAAAGATCCGCTCCCGTCAAATCCGTTTCCCGGAGAATCGCTATTCCCATGTCCGCGCCTGTAAAGCTCGCGCCTTGAACGCGGGCCAATCGCAAATTTACGTTTCGGAGGCGCGCTCGATGGAAAATCGCGTTCGAAAGATCGCAGCGAAAAAATTCCACGCCGCTCGCTTCCGCTTCGGTCAAATCCGCGCCGGGCAAAATCGCTTCCGTCATGTCCGTGTTCCTTAAGTCGGCTTTCCGAAGAAGCGCGCCGGTTAAATCCGCGCCGGGAAGCTTGGCTTTTCGAAGATCGGAGCCTTCAAAGTTAGCTCCGGTAAGAATCGCGCCGCTGAGGTTGATGCCTTGCAAACTGGCGTTTGAAAGATCGGCGCCGGCCAAATCGGCGCGCGCGCCTCCTTCTTTTCCGCGAAAGAAAAGTGCGTGCGCTTCTAGAATGTCCGTCAACCTTTTGCCGTTGTGCTGGATGCTTTTCGCTTTTCGCAAACCCATGGTCTCCGTTCTACTCCTTAGTTCGAATCATTCATTTTACTCGCTCTGTATCGTCCTGACGAGGGGCGCACATCAGATTTAGGGAAGTCATGCAGCCACCTGCTTTCGCTCTGAGCGGCGTTCCCAGAAATCCTGGAAGCGTCCGCTGAGCTTGCTGCAGCGCAGGGCGATGATGGCGTTGGCGCCCTGGACAGTCCAGTGCATGCCTGCCCGCTTGAGCCGCGTCCCAACTACGATTTTGCAACCAGATTCCACGACGCCGGTCGAAGTACAGAAGCCTTGTTTTTCGAACTGGGGATACCGCATGCGCCGTCGATTTCTCCAGATGTATTGAATACATTCTCGCGCCTCTTTGTGTTGACCGATGTGGCTGCGCAGCGCGTGCACCAAGGATTTCAAGTGACCTTCGTCAAGCTCCTCACAACGTGCCTCGATCCATGCCTTGCCCTCGGGGCTGTCTCCATAAATGACCTTTCCCACTTCGCCGAGATGTTCTTTGGCATGAAAGCGATCGAGAATCTGAGTGGCTTGCGGGAACAGTTCGGTAGCCGTGTTCCAAATCCAGGTCGCGCCATCGCCCAACACTACCTGACGCAGGGCTTCGGTGAAACCGCGGCGGCTGGCCTCGCGCTGTACGCGCGCGGCAAAATCCGACAGGTGGGGGCTGGTATCCGGAGTGGCGGCGCTTTCAATCGCACTCGAATAGCTGATCGATCCTGGATCGCGCACGGGTTTGCCTTCCCTATCTCGCGATTCCGCCGTCCAGACAATGACCAGCTTGGCTTCGCGGGTTTTGGCCGTGCCGTCAGCTTGCTTGCCCGCGCGGTCTGCGACTTCTTGCGGGCGCATGGGCACCCCGGTGCCATCTAGGCCCAGATACATGGTGGGCGCCACTTCGCGCATGCTTTCAACGTCCTGGCGTTCATCCACGGCGACCTCCGCCCCCAGCGCTTCGGCGGCCCGTTCCACCTGCTTGACACTGACTTCCACGCCCGCCAATTCGTGCAACAGCGCACCGCTCTCCTCGAAGCTCACCAGCGCTGCCGCGCTGGCAGTCATGCGCATAACTCCAGGCGTCAGGGAAAACGATTCCAGTTTCAGCGCTCGGTCCCGCGGGCAGAATCCATGGTGGCATCGGCCACAGTCGTAGTAAGCCCGCTTCAAATGCAAAGGTCCCAACACGCTTTCGAAAGTCTTCCCGTGACGGCCGTGATAGCGGGCCACACCGCCGCAGGGGCAAGGTAATTCCGGTCCCACATAATCGCTGGTGTCCGCGTTGAGCCGTTGTTCCAGGGCCCGAGCGGCCAGACGCAACACCTGCCGCCGTGCGAACGTCTCCACAGCTTCAAAATCCAGTTCGGCCAGCGCCTGAGGGCCTAAGAGTGTTTCGATTTCCTGGGCGATTTCGCTTTCCAGGTCCGCGGAGAGCCCCCTTTTTCGGCCTCCTCGGCGGAGACCGGGATCGCTTCGAGTTGTTCATCGGCCCATCGCTCGCAGGCCTCCCAATAGGCTTCGACGCGTTCTCGAAATTGCCGTCCCGATGCGATCTGCCGCCGGACCACCGGCGCCTGTTCGGGAGAGACATAGCGGGAACGGGTCTTGCCCTCGACCTTCTGCGTGAGGAGGAAGTAAGGACCATGGGCTGCCTTAGGATCGTGTTGACAGGCGCAGGCTCCTTGTCCGCACTTCATCCGGCGTTCACAGAGCGAACCTCGTCGCATCGGTTCCGGATGCGAGAAGGCTGCTGCTAATTGTGTAATGCGCGAAGGGACTGCAGGTATGAGATTATCCATGCTTGGTCCTCCTGCAGTATATACTACTGCAGGCACAAGAGGAAATCACGCCTTTTCTCGAAAGCGCCACCCTGCTGACGTGCGCCCCCTGACGAGCGCTTCGCAGCTTCTCTACGTGGATTGTGGTAGCTTTTAGGATTGGCCGGTCGCCTGGAAAGTGAGCAGATCGTTGAGGTCTAGAAGCGTACTTCTCCTGCTGTTGGCCGCATTTCTTGCGGTTCCAGCTTTCTTTGCGGCCGAGACTTCTTCCGAGTTGGCGATTACGCACGTTACCGTCATTGACGGGACGGGGCGCACGCCTCAGGCAGACCAGACGGTTCTCATCGCGGCGGGCCGCATCGTTGCAGTCGGGCCATCGAAGAAAATAAAGGTTCCTAAAGCCGCGCGCAAGATCGACGCATCAGGGAAATTCTTGCTGCCGGGCTTTTGGGACATGCACGTCCATCTCGCTGGCATTAACGCCGATCCTTCGTGGAGCAAGCAGGTGCTTTTGCCGCTGCTCTTGGCGAACGGAATCACTGGCGTGCGCGATATGGGCGGCGATCTCGATGCGCTTCTCGCCTGGCAGCGCGACATCGAATCCGGGGCTCTCCTCGGTCCTCATATTGTTGCTTCGGGCCCGTTTCTTGCTGCGAGCGGCAGGAAAACTCCCGAACAATATCCTGTTGCGAATGCCGCGGAAGCCCGCGCTGCGGTCGATGATTTGAAAAAGCGCGGCGCAAATTTCATCAAAATAATTACGCTGCCTTCGCGCGATGCGTTTTTTGCTGTTGCCGATGAATCCAAGAAGCAGAATATTTCGTTTGTCGGACATTTGCCTTTCGAGATTGGAGCCAAGGAAGCTAGCGACGCGGGAATGCGGAGCATCGAGCATCTTCTCTACAGCGCTTTTTCACTTTCTTTTTCCTCGAAGGAAACCGAGCTTAGACCGCGCCTGGTGCAAGCCGAAAAAAGCGGCGACTCCGCCGCTTGGGAAGCCATCGCGCACGAGGCCGACGCGACGTACAGCCCGGAAAAGGCCGCCGCGCTTTTCGCAACGCTGAAGAAAAACGGCACTTGGGTCACGCCCACGCTCGCGTCTTTGGACATCACCTCTCATCCGGAGAACTGGAAGGCTGGTGATCCATTACTCGACTTTGTCCCGCCTTCGCTTGCGAAAGAATGGCGCGAGTCCATCAACGACGCGGAGATGAAGCAGCGGGCGGCGTGGCTGGCTCGCCAGGCATCCAACGATTGGAAGCTAACGAGCGAGCTGCACCGCGCCGGAGTGCCGCTGCTTGTTGGATCTGATTCGCTCGACGCGTTTGTTTTTCCCGGCGATAGTTTTCATCAGGAGCTGGCCGAGTTGGTCCGTGCGGGATTTACGCCCATGGAAGCCTTGCAGGCGGTCACGCGCGGCGCCGCGCAGTTTCTAGGACGCGAGAAAGATTTCGGCATCGTGGAAAGCGGTCACGCGGCAGACTTGGTTTTGTTAAGCGCGAATCCTGTGGAGGAGATCGGCAACACGCGCAAAGTTTGGGCTGTGATTCGGCACGGCGATTATTTCGACCGCGCGGCTCTGGATGCGATGCTAACGCGAGCGAAAGAAGCCGCAGCCGCCGTGGCGGACCAAAAGCCCTAAACGCGCTGTATTCATCGGGCAGTTCGTAGGAGAATGCTTTTATCCCGCAGCGGACACATGAGAACCGCGAACGCATACCGCCGACAACTCATCATTCGAGTCTTGCCCTGTCTTCTGGCGCTGGCATGTATAGTCTCGGGGACGATCGCATTTGCCCAAGATCGCGCCATCAGCAACGAGATTGTTGCGGATCTTGCCGGTGGCCGCGTGATCGTTCACGTCGCTCACGACAAAATTATTTTCGCCGCCATTGACCAGCCCATTGAAAAGAACCCCATCCCACCTCGCGTGATGAGCGTCGGTACCACCCATATAGGCATACTGCTGGGTGCTTCCGAGTGGCGACATACTTCCAATCCGACGCCGGTGCGTCTTGACCATGATTTTCCGAGCATCGGTGGAAGGAACCCACTCTATGCCGTCAATCCCGACGAAATCGCGCCCGATTTAGATGAGATCGGAGTGGCGTTCCTCGAACGCCTGCGCCCGCTGGTCTCCGAACTTCAGCACAAAGTCGATTTCAAGCCCGATGAGGCCATCTTTGAAGTTGTGCTTATCGGTTTTGCCCCCGACGATTATGGCCCCGAAGTTTGGACCATCGAATACCGCATTCAGCAGGAAGAGATCGCCACACAGGGCGACTTTTGGCAAACGCGCTTGCTCCGTCCGAGGTTCACGCAAATCTATCCGCCCGAAAAGCACGCGCCCAAGACGCTCGTCGAAGTTCGCTATCCACCAAGCATTCAAGGGCCGACGCTGCAGCAGCTGATTGAAGGGAACTATCCGGACATCGACGATTTAACGCATGGAGACCCTAAATTTTTGAAAGTGGACGAGGATATCGAGCATGGGCAAGCCAACAAAGCTGCGCCTCAGGACGCCACGGAATTTATGCGCGCTGTTTTGCCGCTCATCGCCGGCAAGTCCCACTTTATCCTCGGCGGCATGACCGAGGACAGCTTCAATTGGATTGTTCCGCCGGACGAACCCATGGAAAAGGCCAAGGTCGACAAGAACCAGCCACCGAGAGCACCAACATTGCGCCCGACGCTCAAGCCGAATCCGTGAGTCTCTCTTGAAGTTTAGTTTAACTTTTCAATCGCGTCGCCTTGCCGAATGATCCCGCCGCGGACGATCCTGCAAAGCGTACCTCGGCGGCCTCGGATCTCTTTTCGGAGGCCGGAAAAGACTGAGGACGCGCGGCACGGGTCTAATCTCCCGCGGCTTTCACGCGGCCCACATGTCCACCAATGTCTTTGCGATAGTGCACGCCGTCAAAGTGAATCTTTTCCGCAGCTCGATAGGCAGCCGCCAGGGCCGACTCCAAAGATTCTCCTTCGGCAGTCACACCTAAAACTCGGCCACCGTTTGTCACGAGCAAGCCGCTCGCAGTCCTGGTTCCTGCCTGAAAAACGTGCACACCGGTTTCGCGGCCTAGAGCGGTTAGTCCGTCGATTCTCTTTCCTGCCTCAAATTTGCCGGGATAGCCTCCGGAAGCCAATACGATGCAGACGCTTGCTCCTTCCTTCCAACGCAATTTCGTCGGATCTAGCCGCTTCATCGCCACGTCTGAAAGGACCTCCGCCAAATCGAAATCCATTCGCACAACGATCGCTTGCGCCTCTGGGTCGCCGAGGCGGCAATTGAACTCCAGCACTTTAGGCCCGTCCGGGGTCAGCATCAGGCCGATGTATAGAAAGCCCTGGTACGCGATGCCCTCCTCGGCGAGGCCGCGCAGTGTCGGCTCCACGATAGAAGAGGTCACGACATCACGGAGTGCTGGCGGCAGCAATTCGTCTGATGAGTAAGCGCCCATTCCTCCGGTGTTGGGGCCCTTGTTGCCATCGAAGACGCGCTTGTGATCGCGCGTCGGAACGAGCGGGGCGTAGCGCTCGCCATCGGTCAAAATGATGAAGGAGAGCTCTTCGCCTTCGAGTGTTTCCTCGAGCAAGACTGGGCGCCCGCCAGGTCCAAGCTCGTTCTTTTCCATCGCGCATTCGAGAAATTGCTTGGCCGTCTCCGCATCAGGCGCTAGCACAACGCCCTTGCCGGCGCACAAACCATCTGCCTTAATCACGAGCGGCCAAGTTACGGCTTTCAGCGTGTCGTACGCCTCTTGCGCCGAATCGTAGGAGCCATACATTCTCGCTGTCGGAATGTTGTGGCGGAGCAAGAACTCTTTTGCAAAATCTTGCTGCCCTCAAGCTGAGCGGCTCGCTGGGAAGGGCCCACAATGGGCCAATTTCGGTGCGCGAACCCGTCCGAGATGCCATTCACAAGAGCCAGCTCCGGTCCCACGACGGTCAAATCAGGCGCGATTTTTGCTGCTAGCGACACAAGCCCGGCCACGTTGCCCGCATCTACGGCAACGCATTCCGCGTCCTGGGCGATACCGCCGTTACCCGGCGCGCACCAAATTTTTTCCACGCGTGCGCTCTGCTTGAGCTTCCAAACGAGCGCGTGCTCGCGTCCGCCCCCGCCAATCACCAAAATCTTCATCCAAAAGCCTCTCGAAAAATTCATCTCGAACGATAGTCGCCCCGTACCAAGGTGTCAACTTGTCGAACGATCCGGTAGTGGGTAAGTTTCCGGTTACCAGGCGAGTGGATCCCTTCCAGGTAGCCCGTGATACTTCCGCGGTCGGCAACGGCAAAGGGAGAGAGGCAAGGAGCGCTGACAGAGAGCCGCACGACTATTGCGGGAGATCCGTTTTATAGAGAATGGCTTTGTGGCGCGGGTCAGGGCTGTAGGGGCCCTATACTGGAGCGCCTTTACATCGGTAACTGCTTGCCTTTAACAGTGGAGTTATTTCGTGAGCTTGCCTTTTTCTTTCTGAGCTGCAAGCCCATATCGGATTGCCGCTTCGAGCGTATCGGTGTTTATATCCTTTAGGGCTTTAAACCGAATGCAATATCCGGTCACGCTCGCCTTGCCTAGTTTTTTTCCATAAGTTTTGGCTAAGTACTTCTTATCTTTGAGACCAAGAATATAGACAGAGATTCCGGTTTTGTTTCCGCTCACACCAATTTGAAAAAACTCTCTACTTTTTCCTTTGGCATATTTTATGGTGTGAAATCCATATCCAATCGTGGGGTTGGAAACAGTATGATCTTTGCTGTCTTTACCATCGAAGAACCATAATTTGCATTCTGGTGACACTTGAAGTGTGAGCCGATGCAACTCTCGCATGTCACTGCGTTTTGGCTCCGGCTGGCTCGTAATATACTTCTTGATTTGTTCTTGTACGTTCATACGTTGTGCTCCCCCGTTGCGCGCACGAGATTATACGACGTTTAATCCTTCTCGCCCTTGCAAGGGCGGACGGTCCTGACCGTTGAGGTCACTCGACCGCGAGGCGGCACGACCGCGAAGAAAAACGGTTCCATAGCCAATTGAAGGTCAGTCCCCGATAAGTCAGGTGCTCGGAGACTGACCAACTTGCCCACGCTGCCCAGGGAATCCATGGGGCGGGCCCTCAGAATGTTTTCAGGGAGGGGATGAGCAGTTCGATTCTGTATCGTAAGCCGCAATCTTTACTAATTCGGACCTTGATCCATCAATGTTCGGTCGTTATGAAGAGGAGCCTCTAGACTGATTGGAACCCAGGGCCCGCTTGAGTCTCTCTCGATGTGAAAGGAACGCGCATGCTTCTACCCCTTCGGCACGAAAACATGCAGGGACGGCGCTGGCCCGTGGTCACGTTTGCGCTCATCGCGCTGAATGTGATCGCCTTTCTTGGCACCCACTGGACGATTGAGGCGGAAAACGCGCTAACTCCCCAGCGCATCGAGGTGCGCAAACATCTGGTCCTGCTCGCAGCCATGCATCCTGAATTGAAAATAGGCGACGACGCCCGCAAGTTTGTTGAGTCCCTAGAAGCACAATATCCTGATGAATGGAAAAAGCTGGGAGCAGGCGATCGCCAAATTGAAGATGCCTGGGACGCCAATATCCGCTTGCAAGATGATCCAATCGCGTCGCAAACGGAGATGGATAAGCTGTCGCAGGAATTCCAGGATTTTGAGCGCAACAGCTTCCTGGCCCGGTATGCATTTGTTCCTGCCCACCCGACGGCCATCTCTTACATCAGCTCGATGTTTCTTCACGTCGGTTGGCTTCATTTGATCGGCAATATGTGGTTTCTCTGGTTAGCCGGTTTCATTCTCGAAGACAATTGGGGCCGGCCGATCTACGCGATTTTCTATCTGGTTGCTGGATTGGTGGCGACGCAGATTCATGCCTGGTTCAATGCAGGGAGCATTGTTCCGACGCTTGGGGCGTCCGGTGCCGTGGCGGCGCTGATGGGCGCGTTCCTTGTTCGCTTCCCGAAGCTGAAAATTGAAATGTTTTATTGGATCTTGTATATCCGCGGACGCTTCAAAGCTCCTGCCATCTGGCTCCTGCCTCTTTGGGGTGCCATGGAATTGTTTTACGGCACGATTTCGCGCTCATCTTCGGGCGTGGCTCACTGGGCGCATGTGGGAGGCTTCGCCTTCGGCATGATTGGCGCGTTTGTGCTCTCGCGTTCTGGCTTGGAACATAAGGCGAGCGCGGCCATCGAGGAGAAAGTGGGCTGGACTGCGGACGCCGCCATCGTCCAGGCAACCGAAGACATGGAACAGGGCAGGGTGGACGAGGCTATCAAGAAGCTTCAGGCACATCTTGCCGCCAAAGCCGATTCTGTCGACGCTCTCGTTCTCCTGCAGCAGCTTCATTGGCGCAAGGGGGACCGGGCCGCGCACCAGGACGCCACGGTCAAGCTCTGCCAACTCCATTTGAAGAATCATGATGGTGAGGCGGCATGGCGCGACTATGAAGAGTTTCAGAATACGGGCGGACAGCAGCTTCCAGCCGCGCTTTGGCTGGAACTTTGCCGTTTTCTCGAGGGGCAGCAGAATTTTGAACGGCCGGTCATCGAGTATGAAAAACTCTCTACTTCCTATCCCAACGATAGGCAATCGCTGCTCGCGTTGATGGCTGCTGGCCGGCTTTCTCTCAAAAAATTGTCCCGCCCTGCGGAGGCCCTGCAGTACTACAAGGCGGCAGCCGCTTCACCGGTTCCACGCCTCGATTGGGAATCCAACATCCAAGCGGGAATCAAAGACGCGACGGCTGCGATGGGGCAATCGGCGGTCCCGGTTGCCTAAAGAAATCGAAAGAGTGGATTTTTACCTCTTGATTATATTACAACAAACGTTACTGATGGAAGTGAAATGGGGAGCTTGGAAACGACGAGTCGCAGCTCTTGGCATCCGTAAGGCCGTCCAAGTCTAGTGGCTTCGCTTAGGCTTGTCCTACAGCGCGAATCGGAATTGTTACCCCGGTGGCGGCATCGGATGAGGCCAGCATGTGGCAACGTCCGTCGAAGATCCCGCCGGGCTCAATCACCATACAGGGCGAATGAACTTCTCCCGTGACGACGCCTTTCGCCTGAATCTCTACGCGGCCTTTTGCGAAAATGACGCCGTCGAACCGACCGGAGATCACCACGCGATTTCCTTCGATTTGGCCTTCGACTTTGGCACCGTCGCCGAGGACCACCGTCTGCTCGGAAATGATGTTGCCCTTCACGTTGCCGTCAATGCGAAACGTTCCCGTGAGCTGCAGCGTCCCCTCGAGGGTTACGCCCTGATCGATGAATCCGGTCCACTCTTCGCTTGCACCGTTTTTCGAGGTACTGGGCCACTTCCAAGCCATGACAATTCTCCTAGAGAGTCTGCTCCTACTGTAACGTCGGTTGCGCGCATGTCAACGCAGCGGACGAGTGGAGTTGTCCAAACGATACGGTGATGCGAGAGGACAGCGGCGATTTTCAAGGGCCGGCTTAGCTATTTCATTAATCGGTCGTAAATTCCCATCAACTGCGCGTCGTCGTAATACTCGAGCACGAGCTGACCGGGATGAATTTTTGTTTTTTGGCGAAGAATCACTTTGGTCCCGAGGTGGCGTTGGAGTTCGTCGATCGCGGCTCGGATGTTTGCGTCGAGGTGAATTTCCGCGACGGCACCGGCGTTTCGCGAGCGTCGCGAAGCCAGTCGCTCGATTTGGCGTACCGTTAATCCGCCGCGCGAGGCTCGTTGCGCATAACGCATTCTCAGTGGCGAATCCGCCACGGCCAGCAAGGCCCGACCGTGTCCAGCGGTCAATTTGCCTTCTTCGATCCAATCCTGGATTGTGGGCTCGAGCTTGAGCAGACGAATTGAGTTGGCTACGGTTGCCCGGTCCTTGCCGGTTCGCTCGGCAACTGCCTCCTGGGTAAGTTGGAACTCATCCATCAATCTTTCGAAGGCTCGAGCGGCTTCAATGGCGTTCAAATCCTCGCGCTGGATGTTTTCGACGAGCGTCATCTCGAGAGCCAGCTCGTCGGGCACCTGACGGACGATCGCCGAGACTTTTGTTAGTCCAGCACGTTGCGCGGCCCGCCAGCGACGCTCGCCGGCTATTAGTTGAAAACGATTGCCGATGGGCCGAACGACCAAGGGCTGGATGATGCCGCTGGATTTGATGGAGCGCGCCAGCTCATCCAGACTCTCTTCGCGGAATCGAGTGCGTGGCTGGTACGGGCTGGGCTCAATCAGATCGATATCGAGCTGATGCGGACCTGCGAGAGTTGCTTCGCGTGGCGGCGCAGCCGCTGCGGCTGCGGAGCTTGCGCCATGCGTTTGAACTGGCGCTGGCGGAGCGGAAGCCTGTGGTTCAGGCTCCCGAATGAGCGCTCCGAGCCCCCGTCCCAGTGCGTTTCGCGGCATTGGCAATGACCTCCTGGGCGAGCTGGGTGTAGCCCTCCGCCCCTTTACTATGAATGTCGTAGAAAATGATTGGTTTGCCGAAACTTGGAGCTTCCGCAAGGCGTACATTGCGCGGAATTACGCTTTGAAAAACCTGAGTTCCGAAGAAACTGCGCAAATCGGTGGCGACCTGACGGGACAGAGTCGTGCGCTCGTCATACATGGTGAGCAGGATTCCTTCGATCTCAAGGCTGGGATTTAAGGTACGACGGATCCTCATTAGCGTGTCCAGGAGTTCTGAAACGCCTTCCAAGGCTAGATATTCGCATTGGATGGGGACGAGTACCGAACTGGCAGAAACCAGCCCATTAAGAGTGAGGAGATCGAGGGCAGGAGGGCAGTCTAAGACTATGAATTTGTATCGATCGCGAATCTGATTAAGGAGTGCCTGGAGCTTGTATTCGCGATTTTCGGCCAAAACTAGCTCGACGGCGGCTCCGGCGAGGTTTTTGTCGGCGGGGACGACATCTAAGCCCTCTACTTGCGATTTTTGGACGATTTTGTCGAAAGGCTCGTTCAGAATGAGGCAGTGATAGAGAGTTCTTCGGGAAGGGTCCTTCGCGAAGCCGATGGCGGCAGTGGCGTTGGCCTGGGAGTCGCAATCAACCAGCAGGGTGGATTGTTCAGAGGCAGCGAGGCAAGCGGCTAAATTCACCGCTGTAGTTGTCTTTCCCACTCCGCCTTTTTGGTTTGCAACCGCGATGATGCGCGCCAATTCAACCTCAAGTCGCGGAAACTTACCAGAATTGCGCAGAGGATGCAACTTGTTTCACGTGGAACGCGGTAATGTACCATCTCAGGCCGTCCCAAGCGTTCCACGTGGAACAGCGGTGCTAGAGCACACGTGTTCGGGGCTTCTCGGCGTGGACAATGA
>CAVYFO010000034.1:0-446387 GCA_963767755.1 uncultured Acidobacteriota bacterium
TGCAATGCTCCCGCTGTTGGTGGCACGGGAACGATTTCCTGCACCAATCCGGATATCGCCAACGCCGCTTCCACCACCTTCACAGTCGGCGTTGCGGTGAACACAGGAGTCGCGGTGGGGACCGTGATTACGGACATCGATAACGCCACCTCGGGTACCAGCGATCCGAATCTTGCGAACAATTCGGCCACGGTCCAAACCACTGTCGGGTCAGCCACAACCGCGGATCTTTCCATCACCAACACGGCTACGCCGAACCGAGTAATCGCAGGCAACAACATTACTTATACCGTCGTGGTCACGAACAACGGCGCAGCCACTGCGTCCACAGTCGCCTTCAGCGAAGCCATTCCCGCCAACACGACCTTTGTTTCCGCTACGCCTTCTCCCGTGACGGGTTGGACTTGCGGCGTACTCGGCGGCACGCTTACCTGCTCCAATCCCACGGTCGCCGCTGGCGCGTCCACCACGTTCACAGTGGTCGTGACCGTGAATGCAGGAACTGCCGCAGGCACCTTCATCACCGACACGGCAAATGTCTCTTCGGCGACAACGGATCCGAATCCCAACAATAACTCCGCGACCGCCACGGTCGTCGTGGCCACCGCCGGTCAATCCGATTTGAGTGTGACCAGCGCCGCCTCGCCGAATCCCATCACCGATGGCAATAACATCACCTATACGCAGGTCGTCGCGAACGGCGGTCCAGCCGCTTCCGGCACGGCCACATTCACCGACACGATCCCCACTGGCTCCACGTTCGTCTCTTTCGGCGTTCCATCCGGATGGAATTGCGGCACTCTTCCCGCCGTCGGCGGCACCGGCACGATTACCTGCACCATCGCGTCTCTCGCCGTAAACGCCACTGCCAATTTCCCGCTGGTTGTTAAGGCGAGTTTAGGCGACGCCCCCGGCTCGACAATCGTCAACACCGCGAACATCAATATTCCATGCTCGTCAGCCGGCGATCCAAATTGCGCGAATAATTCCGCTACGACGACTGTCTACGTCGCTTCTCCCACCCAAGCCGACGTCGCCATCACCAAAACCGCATCGCCTGACCCCGTGGATCAGGGCACGAATCTCACATACACCCTGCAAGTAACAAACAACGGCCCTGCCACCGCGCAAGGCGTGACCGTCACCGACCCGATCCCCGGCGAAGTCACGTACGCTTCCGTCGCGACGTCGCACGGCACATGCACCTATACGGTTTCCACCACTACAGTGAGCTGCTCGCTTGGCAACCTTAGCGTCGGCAGCCTCGTCGTCATCACCGTCAACGTCAACGCCAACACTTTCAGCTCTTCGACTCTTTCTACGAACACGGCCACGGTTTCCGCAACCACTGGCGATCCTAATCTCTCCAACAACACCGCATCCTTCACTTCCACCATCGCCGCACCCACCGCGGTTCAACTCGCTTCCTTCCGCGCGTACCCGCGTCAAGGCGGTGGCATCCTCCTCGAATGGAAAACCCGCGCGGAAATCCGCAACCTCGGCTTCAACGTTTATCGTCTGGATGGCTCGAGCCGCCAGCGCTTGAATCCGTCGATCATCGCAGGCTCCGCGCTGCTCATTCGCGGCGCCCTTCCGCAGCACGCCGCAAAAACCTATCAGTGGTTCGATCCTAGCGGCACGCCGCAATCCACCTACGGGTTGGAAGACGTCGACCTCAACGGCACTCGCACTACCCACGGCCCGATTTCCGTTGACGTCTCCGCGGCTCCAAGCTCCGGCGCAATTTCCCATCCCACACTTTTGACGCAACTGAATCGCGCCATCGTGCAGTCCGTCATGATTCGCCCGCGCCTGCTATCGAGTCCCGCGCCAATCATGCCGCCTATGCCGCGCGGTGTACTCCCCGTCTCGCTCGACGGCGACGCCGCCGTAAAAATTTCCGTCGATAGCGAAGGCTGGTACCAAGTCTCGCAAGCCCAACTCGTCGCCGCAGGCCTCAATCCCAACGCCGACGCTCGCACTCTCCAGCTCTACGCCGAAGGCATCCAGCAGCCGATGCTCGTTCTAGGAAATCAGTCAGGTCCGCTCGGTCCGAATGACAGCATCGAATTTTACGGCACCGGCATCGACACGCCCTACTCCGGCACGCGCGTCTATTGGCTCATCAGCGGCTCGCGTCCCGGTCTGCGTATTAATTCCATCGCCGCGCCGAACACCGGCAACTCCGCGCCGCAAAGTTTCCCCTTCACCGTCGTCCTCGATCAGCGCACCACCTATTTCGCCACGCTGCTCAATGGCGAAAACAACGACAATTTCTTCGGTGCCGTCGTCACTTCCGACCCCGTGGATCAGCCGCTCACCGTCGCGAACCTGGATCCCACTTCTCCCATGCAGATCACCGTCGACATTACTCTGCAAGGCGCCACCGATCAGCAAGCCCATAGCGTCTCCGTGCAGTTCAACGGAGCCAGCATCGGCGAAATGGATTTCGCCAACCTTGCCAACGTCACCAACACTTTTTCCATCGATCCCAGCCTCCTCCAGAACGGCACCAACGCAGTCACGCTCACCGCTCTCCAGGGCGATAACGACGTCAGCGTCGTCCAATCCATCGCGCTCCACTATCCCCACACCTACGCCGCCGACTCTGACTGGCTCAAGGCCACCGCTCCCGCGAGCAGCACGCTAAACGTCACCGGCTTCAGCAATCCGCAAGTCCAGGTCTTCGACATCACCAATCCGCTCGCCGTTTCGCAGCTCACCGGCGCCGTCTCGCAGCAAAACGGCAGCTACGGCATCACGCTCGGCTTGCCGCAATCCGGCGCGCAAACCCGCACTCTCCTTATTTTCTCCGGCGATCAAATTTCGCCGCCGTCAGCTCTCGCTTTCCACACGCCTGGCGCGCTCGCCGCACAAAGTTTCGGCAGCCAGATGCTCATCATCACGCATCCTGATTTCCAATCCGCGCTTGGCCCGCTTGTCAACATGCACCAATCGCACGGCCTCAGCGTCAATGTCGTCACCATCGACGAAGTCTTCGACGCCTTCAACTACGGCGAACGCAGCCCCTACGCCATTCGCGACTTCCTCCAGTCCGCAGAGTCCAACTGGATCCGCAAGCCGCAATACGTCCTCTTCGTCGGCGATGCGTCTCTTGATCCGCGCAACTATCTCGGCCTCGGCGATTTTGACTTCGTCCCCACGCGCATCATCGAAACCGCCGCATTCAAAACTGGTTCCGACGATTGGTTTAGCGACTTCAATCAGACCGGCTTTGCCACTATCGCCACCGGCCGCCTACCCGTTCGCACCGCGGCCGACGCCCAGCTCGTCGTCTCCAAAATCGTCAATTACGAGCAGGGCCTCGCCTCCAACACTGCCAATCAGCAAGCTCTTCTCGTCGCCGACCAAAATATCGGCGCCGACTTCACCACAGCCACGAAATTCGCCGCCACCGATCTCCCAACGTCGCTTCAACCCGTAGAAATTTTTGCCGATGGCCAGGATCCCACCGCCGTCTCCCAGCAAATTTTCGCCGCGCTCAATGCCGGCCCGCTCCTCGTCAACTATTCCGGCCACGGCGCCGAGGAGCAGTGGTCTTTCTCCGATCTTCTCGACGACACCTCCGCCGCCAATCTCTCCAACGGCAATCAGCTCTCCGTCTATTTCCTGATGGATTGCCTCAACGGCTTTTTCCAGGATGTCTACGCCACGCCGCTCGCCAACGCCCTGCTCCTCGCTCCCAATGGCGGCGCCGCCGCGGTCTGGGCCTCCTCCGGCTTCACCAATCAACCGCCGCAGGCCTCCATGAACCAGGCTCTCCTCCAAATTCTCAAGAACAATCCGACAACGCCTCTCGGCACCGCCATCCTCAAGGCCAAATCCGGCGTCCCCGACAACGACGTCCGCCGCACCTGGATCCTCTTCGGCGATCCCGCGATGCCCCTCCAACTCCCTCCCGCCAGCTCCTCGGGCGGCCATCCTCCCATCAGCGTCCATCCACCGATTGTCCTGCGCCCCTAATCTTTTTCACCACCGCGCGCGCCAAGGCGCGATGCTCAATGCATTCTCTTGTCGCTATCGCACTGCCCCGCGTCTAACATCATACTCAAGGGCTTTTCTTCCCCTGGACCGCGATATACAATCGGTTGTATAATCAAATCTGGGTTTCCTGTTATATTCGGCTCCGTGAGCGATCCAACGGAAATTCCGCATCACGCCGCCGTCGCTTGGGAGGGCGATTCCAGGGAAATCCTCCAGTCCTTTCCCGACGAGGTTAGGCAAAACTTTGGATTCGAGCTTTGGCAGTTGCAACAAGGCGAACGGCCGCGCGATTCCAAACCACTGCCGTCCGTCGGCGCGGGAGTTTTTGAGCTGCGGGATCAAGATGAAAGAGCCTGGTATCGCGTTGTTTATCTGTCGCGAATCAATAACGTCATCTACGTTCTCCACTGCTTCGAGAAAAAGAGCCGCGAGATGCCCAGAAAAGACTTTGAGAAAGCGAAGCAGCGCTTCAAAGCGGTAAAGGCGCGTCTGGCGCAGGAGAAAAAATGAAAAAACCGCTCAACAAGTCCACGCATATCACTTACGGTAGTGTTCTCGATGATCTCGGTTTCTCTCCGGACCACGCCACCGCTCTAAAATTCAAGGCCGAGCTCTATCAAGCCATTTTGAAGTTCGCCAAAAAATATTCCCAAAAAGAGCTCCAAATCCTCCTCGCAGAGCCGCAACCCCGCGTCAGCGAGCTACTTAACGGTAAAATTGCGAACAAGTCTGTTGACAAGCTCCTCCGCTATGCCGGTCGGCTCGGGATCGAAGCCAAAGCCAAGTTCACCCAATCCCATAAAGATGAAGTTGAGAAAGAACTCGCTCTCGCCGATTAGCGCGGCTTAACCATCGTTCATTTCCGCCGGAGCCAGCTGACAATTATTTTCAGCATTCCGCCGACCCAGCTTGTCGTCCCCGAATCTCTGAAACCGGCCTTTCTTCCGCACACCAAATTGCTGCACAATGGCCCCATGCCATCGCTCCCACGCTCACTTTCCTGTGCTCTTCTCGCAACTCTGATTGCCATAGTCATTCCAGCCTCCTCCCAAACTCCCTCACCAGCGCGACACACCACGCGCCCAACGCCGCCAACGCGCGATCCACACACTCCCGGTTACGTCACCGCGACGGAGTTGCCCGATGGCGCAAACCCTCCCGCCAATGTAGATGGCAATTTCATCCTCGGCCCCACCCACGACTCTCCCTCCGCCCCATCGGCACAGGACGCAACTCCCAAAGGAACCGTGGTCGAATTCACGATGAACTCCTCCGACAGCAAAATCTATCCCGGCATCGCGCGCGACTCAGGTACTTTCGGAACGCCAGATCCAGCCGACCCTGCCAAGCTCGTCGTCACCACCAGCCACCCTGCCCCATGGACTCGCAAAGTGTCCGTCTATGTCCCACAGCAATACGTCCCCGGCAGTGTCGCGCCGTTCATCGTTGGCGCCGACGGCCCCGACCTTCTGCTTTTTTCCGTGCTGGACACTCTAATTGCACGACATAAAGTTCCGGCGATGATTGCCATTTCCATCGGCAATGGCGGCGGCGACGCCCAGGGAAGCGAACGCGGCCTCGAGTACGACACCATGTCCGGAACCTATGCTGAGTTTGTGGAAAGCGAAGTCCTGCCCCGCGTCGAATCCGAAGCCCACGTAAAACTCACCAAAGATCCCGACGGCCGCGCCACCATGGGCGGCAGCTCAGGCGGCTCTTGCGCCCTCATCATGGGGTGGTATCACCCCGAGCTTTATCACCGCGTTCTCACTTATTCGGGAACCTTTGTAAATCAGCAGTGGCCCTACAATCCGCAAACGCCCCACGGTGCCTGGGAATTTCACGAGCATCTCATCCCCGAAAGCCCCGCCAAGCCGCTGCGCATCTGGATGGAAGTCGGCGATCGCGATCTCTTCAATCCCAACGTCATGCGCGACAACATGCACGATTGGGTTCTCGCCAACGAGCGCATGGCCGCCGTCCTCGCTGCCAAGAGCTATCACTATCAATTCGTCTTCGCCCGCAACGCCGGCCACGTTGACCACGCCACGAAGCAACAAACGCTTCCCGAAGCCCTCGAATATCTCTGGCAGGGCTACCCCGCTTCGCTCCCAAAAAATTAATCCGCAATTCCGGCACCTCCTACCTCGTTAGCTGCCGGTAAGACGGCTCCCGAATGTTTGCGCCAGCATCACCGCCATCACCAATCCTCCAGCCCCCAAAGCGCCCACATCCAGCCAGTTGCGAATGTGGAACTCGCCGACGCGGCACACCAGCAGATATCCAATCGCCAAATTGAAAAAGCCCCACAGCACATTCACCACCGGTGAAGACATCCCCCTTCCCGGCGGCGAAGCAAACGGACTCGGAAATGGCCGCCCGCACGCGCCGCTGACGAAGTGCGGAACGGCGTTCACAAGAAAAGCGCCTCCAAAAAAGTAAGCCAGATACACGTACCACGGCATGATTCGCTCCCTTTAGCTCCTCAGATCAAAACAGAATGGAAGGCAGGTACGCCCCCGCCGGTTCGTTGTAAAGCCCCATCGTCATCAAAGTCATCGGCTGCACTACGCGCAGCCCGTTCTCCAGGCACCAACGAAACAGCTCAGCGTTGCGAGTAGGCACAAGAATCCCCGGCCCCTGAAAAGCCGCGGCCGCCGCAATCAAAGCCTTCAAATCCTCATTCGTCTCGCCCATCGCGTGCCCGGAAAACGCCATCGAAGAGGCATACGCCGTCACACGCCCATCATGTTCGGCAACAACCGCCGCGCCATGCTCAATCGCATCCTTCAGTTCGCCGCCGCGCTCATGCCCATGCACTCGCATGCACAATTCGTTGCACGCCGCCAGATCCCCCGCTCTCGCCGTTCGCACTCCATACCCCGGTATAATTTTCTGCATCGCCGGCCCCTGCATGCACGAAAGCGGCTCGCGCACAACGAATCCCAGCTTCGCATAGAGCGACAACGACCGATTGTGATACGCCGCCTGCACCAGCCGCACTCCCGCGAACTTCCGTTCCGCCGCGCGCGTCAGCACCGCTTGCATCAACGCGCGACCCGCCGCGCGATTCTGCGCCGAGGCGTCCACCGTGATCGGCCCAAGGCCGGCAATCGGCGTCCTCTCATCCAAACAGTTGCTACCGATGATCTTCCCGTCCTGTTCCGCCACCACGCAAAAAAATCTCGGGTGCGAGAACATCGCCGAGAGCACTCCAATCGAAATTTCCGCCGCAGGAAAATCAGGAGGAAAATTGTGGCGATTGGCGAGCGCGGTAAACGCTTCGAAACAAATTTTTCCGCACACTCCGGCGTCCGCCGCCGTAGCCCGGCGAATGACCACGGATGGCTCGCCGGAATGCACCGCTTGTGATTGTCCTGCCATGGTCGTTCTCTCCTCGCCAAAATCCCGGCGCCAATCCAGGAAGGCAATGTCTCAGGAACGCAATCGCTGCGCCTGACCGGCTGCCCGTTCCGCTTCTTGATAGTCGATTGTCCCGCTTCTCGACGATCGCTATTCAGCTCAACGCCGCCATTCTAACAAGGAATCATGCCGAAGGGACTCCCGCTGGGAGAGGAACGTCCCGTCTATCCTCGACGCCCCAAGCCTTCTTCTATCTCGCCCGTCTCTGGATTGCGCCGTGCCGGTGTTTATGAAACACTCTCCAGCCACTAAGCACTGGAGGCTCCCATGGCACGAGTCACAGGCATCGGCGGCGTCTTCCTCCGCTCTAAAGATCCTAAGGCGCTGGCGAAGTGGTACTCCGAGCACCTCGGCATTAGGCTGAACGACTGGGGCGGCGCCGCCTTTCCGTGGTCCGACGAAGGCCCCGCCGGCACCGGCATGACCACCTGGTCGGCCTTCCCCGCCGACACCAAGTACTTCGGCGACGGCCCCCAGTCATCCATGATCAACTACCGCGTCGACGACCTCGACGCTCTGCTCGCCCAGCTTGCCGCCGCCGGAGTCTGGATCGACCCCAAGCGCGAGGACGCCAGCTACGGCCGCTTCGCCTGGATCAAGGACTGCGACGGCAACCGCCTCGAACTCTGGCAGCCTCTGGCGGATTAATCCGCAAATTGATCCGCAATTTGTAAAGGAGTGCCAATGAACTATTCAAGTCTCGCGCTGGCGGCGCTGGGTGGCACGGTCGCGTCTTTTGCCGTTGGTTTCTTATTGTTTTGGCTGGTCCCAGGTCTTATCAAAGAAGCCCACAAGTACCCGGCCGTATTCCGGCCTAAGGAAGAAATGACGAAGGTTATGCCCATTGGACTCGTCGCGACTTTCCTATCGATCCTGGTTGCCGCCATACTTTTCGCAAGGATACATCAGGGCGGGTCGGGCACTGCGGAAGGCGCGCGCTTCGGCGTTCTCATTGGCGTTTTCGTGGTTTGCGCATTCGTGCTGCACAACTACGTGAACCTGAACATTGGGCTGAAACTCGCTCTGATGCAGGCTGTGGCTTACTTCGTCCAGTGGACGATCGTCGGCATAGTCATCGGTCTCATTTATAAACCTCTCGCTACACCATAATCGTGAATAGATTCTGTTGTTCTTTTGCGTCTGAAGCCTTCATTGCCGTTTTTAGCCATTGAGAAAGAGATAGGCTCTGTTGACTAATTCATTCCGGTCTAGAGCGAGGAAACGTCCCGTCCGTCCCCTGCGGTCGAGAAACCGCACGGTGGGCTACCGCCATGAGCTTCACAATGTCCGCCTTTCCGCCTTCTGCGGCGATCGTAAGCGCCGTTAGACTGATCGCCTAGCTTCTCTCCCGCATCGGGCATTTCTCCCCGTCGCATTTACAGGATTCACCCGATAGCCAAAAAATTGGGTTTCCCTGATTCTACGCGTGGAGAGAGAACAGCTAGACGAGGTTCTTCGAGCGATTGGGGAGCCAGGGCTGGAACGGCTTCCTGTTCTCCTCACCCTTTCTTTCCGGGGAAAGGCTCACAACGCAAATGAATTGTCCTTCGTGTCACAGCGACAATATCCGCAGGTCAAAAACGCGCGGCATTCTCGAGTCCTTCCTGGCCAGATTCAGTGTGCGTCCTTATCGATGTGAGGAATGCGATTGCCGTTTCATTCGCAGGCTCGCCAATCGCAAATCCAAGTCGGCTACTTTCGGCGGCCCCACGGGACTCACTCCCGCCTGCTAAATCGATTTCCCCCTCGGCCTACGGTGCTGTCGGCTTGCTCGTTGACAAAACCTCCGGGTGCGATGGGTAATCCGGGAACAGACAGGACGCTTTCTAATTTGCTAATAGGTTGTAGGAAATTCGAGTCGCGCCGAGCATTTTTTCAGTTGGCGGAAACGTTCCGTCTGCCCTCAATTTTGGGAGGTCTGGTCCACTATGCGGGCGCATCAGCGTACTTTCGGCATTGCGGCCCAACTGCAACGGGAAACTGAGCCGAATTTTGGAATGAACGAGTGGGCAACCTATTTTCTTTTCCTGACTTCAGAATTCGAAGGGGATAGAAGATGACAGCGGTTCTCTCAACAAAGTGGAACGGGGTGGGCATATCGGAACCGCGGAGATTACTCTCAGGAGCAAAAAGTTGTTGAAATCCCCAGGGCATAGCGGCGCGGTGAGGGTCTTCATCGCCGACGGCAGTCAACTGAGCTGTCAATTGATAGCGGCAGCGGTGCGGCGTGGCCGGTATCGGACAAGGGTTGTTGGATATGCGACGGACGCGGCGGGAATTCGAGAGGGGCTCGAAGAGCATGAAGCCGACGTTACCGTCATCGGTGCGCGTCTAGAAGGGAAAGACTTAGCGGGTTTCAATGTAACCCGAGAGATACTGGCGGCGCACTCTAAGCCCAAAGTCATCGTAATACTTGATTCCGACAAACCTGACATCGTCGTGGAAGCATTTCGAGCGGGAGCGAACGGTATATTCTCCCGAGATCAGTCCTCTGAACTTTTGTGCAAGTGCATCTACGCAGTGCACGAAGGGCAAGTGTGGGCTAACAGTAAGGAATTGCGCTTCGTGATCGATGCCCTGGGCCCGGCCTTGCCAACGAAAGCAACTTCTCTGCGAGGAATGGGCTTGCTTACAAAAAGGGAAGCGGACGTTGTCCACTTGGTAGCCGAAGGTATGACCAATCGTGACATTTCCCAGGCACTGAAACTGAGCGAGCACACTGTCCGGAACTATTTGTTCAGGATCTTTAACAAAGTGGGAACCTCGAATCGGTTGGAGCTGGCGCTTTATGCGATCGATCGTGGAGAGGGTCAGGAGCACTCGGGTTCACTAGACACTCTGGATGAGCCGCTCGTCGGTGCAGGTCAGGCAATGTCCGCAAGGCAGTCCTGATTGAAATATCCTGCCCGGCGGGTGGCAGTTTCTTAACTCCGGGGTGGCCTACCCTTTGCGGTTTTGCTTCTGCCCATCACCCACTATTTTCTTTCGCGCAGAATAGCAGCCATCACGCGCGGACTACGCCAGCCATGTAGCACACCCAGAACCACAAGAGGGTTTTCGTCCGGCGTATAGACGATGAGAAAATCTCTCACGACCTGAAAGCGAATCGCCCGAGACGTCAGATCGCGGCGCCGATGGCCCGATTGCGGGAAAGGGACGAGTGCGTGAATGGCTTCCTGAATTTCCTCGAGAACCCGATCGGCTGCGGCGGGATTGTCAGCGGCGATATATTCCCAAATCTCGGTGAGCTCGGTGAGCGCGCCCGGATGGAATACAAATCCGCTCATGCACGACGGCGGTCCTGGCTCATCTGGCGCAAACGGGCGAAGGCGTCTTCCCCGTCGATGGGTGCAACACGGCCGCTCTTGATGTCGTCGTAGCGGCTATCGAGTGTCTTGCGCACTTCGGTCAATTCGGCAAGGTATCCCGACATGGCGTCCTCGACGAGATCCTCAGGCGCGCGACCGGTCGTCGCGGCGAGTTCCTTGAGGCGGGATTCTGTTTCCGGCTTGAGGTGCACAACCATAACCGTCAGTTTAAAGACGCGCTTGGAAACTGTCAAAGCGATAAATTCAACCCTGGTGCCGCTCGATAAAAACGAAGGCCGCCTACCGCAGCCTTCGGGACTTAAGGCTGCGGATTCTGACTTCAACTTTTAACTTTGAACCCTCAACTCGATTCAGCAGTGTGGCAGCTCCTTGCTACTCACTACCCACTATTCATTACTCACCGCCGAGCGTTGGCAAAGCCAACCGGCACTGCCGAAGAGACGCTTGCCGATGGCGATGGAGCGGGATACTCTTCGGCGTAGCAGTGGTGACGGTTGATGTCCAAAGCGACGGCGAAACATATTTTCTTGTACGGGATCATCGGCGGAATTCTGATTGCCGCGCTCAGATGGAGCGAATACCGATTCCTGGTCATTGACCATTCCCTCGAAATCTACAGCGGGCTAATCGCCGCGACGTTTGCGGCGGTGGGGATCTGGCTGGGCCTGAAGCTGACGCGAAAACAGGAAAGGATTGTCGTGAAGGAAGTGCCGGTTACGGTGCCGGCGCCTGGGGCCGGGCCATTTTGCCCCAATGAAGCGAAAAGGGAAGAATTGGCGATTACTCCGAGGGAAATGGAAATCCTGGAGCTGATTGCGAAGGGGCTGAGCAATCGGGAGATTGCGGGGAAGCTGTTTGTAAGCGAAAACACGGTGAAGACGCATTCGAGCCGGGTTCTCGATAAATTGGGAGCAAGGCGGCGGACACAGGCGGTTCAGTTAGGTAAGGAATTCGGGCTGCTGCCCTAGACCTGTTGCCCTAGAAATGTCTTACGAAAGAGTGATTTTTCGCTGCAAATCGCAAAATCACCCAAAAGGATGACGACAAGCCCCTCTCCTGATGCGGTATTGTGCGCCTTAATGCGTGCCTACCTACGGACTTAAAGGAGCCAAGCAATGAAGCGAACCATTCTCATCTTTGGACTTATATCGGGAGCAATTTCGTCGCTGCTGATGGTCTCGACGCTGCCATTCCTCCACCAAATAGGAGAGGCCAAAGGGGCGGTTGTTGGCTATACGGCCATCGTGCTCTCGTTCATGCTGGTGTTTTTCGGAATCCGGTCCTATCGAGAGAATGTCGGGAATGGTGAGATCACGTTCGGAACGGCATTTTTGGTGGGAATTGGGATCACCTTGATTTCGTGCGCCTTCTATGTGGCGACATGGGAAATCATTTACTTCAAGTTTATGCCCAACTTTATGGATGATTATGGCTCGCACACAATAGAAAGATTGAGAGCGGCCGGGGCGACAGCACAAGTGATTCAAGGAAAGATCAACGAATTTAACCGGCTCAAGCAAAACTACAAAAATCCCCTCTACAATTCCGCGCTCACATTCCTCGAGCCTTTCCCGGTAGGACTACTGATCACGTTGATCTCTGCTGGGATCTTGAGGAAAAAGCGCAAGGTTCCGATAGCCGCGACTTCCTAGCGCTCCGCCGAGAGAGCGATGACGGGTGGAACAGACGGGACGTTTTCTTGCATTTTGCGAGCTGTGTGTCGCGGCGATGGTTTTCTCAGAAAACGGGAACGTTCCGTCTGTCCCCAATCTCCAATTTCCCCGGGCGTCGAGGCGCAAGTTGAATGCACTACAATCACCGCGTGCCATCAGTGCTTAGCGTGGACAACATGAACGCCAAGGTGTCCGGGCGCGAGTCCTTGAACGGCGCGGCCAAATCTGGACGCGATCTCCCGGTAATCGATGTCTTCGAGGTCACAAAATCCGTGCGAGCGAAGAATCGCGGCAATGCCAGCCGGCTCGAAACGGCTAACCGAACGTTCGTCCATTTTCTTAAGCTGTTCTGTCCGCTCCGTTTCTAATTGCCTTAGCTCTTCGGAGGATGCCTCGGGAGGTTCCAGGTAGTCGAACACCACCTCCGAGTTCTGGATAGACGACATGCAGTCCAGAGTGCGGCCGATAGCGTCCTGCGTCAGATAGGGCACAACCCCGAGCCAAGTGAAAAACGCTGGCGAGTTCTGCTGAACGCCTGCGGCGGCGAGCTTCTCTCCCGCATCGTCCCGCTCGAAATCCACTGGCACGAAAATAAGCCGTGGCGGAAGTGCGATTTCAGCCTCCGCCAAGCGCTGGCGCTTCCATGCCTGCGTCGCGGGGTGGTCCACCTCATAGATACGGATCTGTCGTGCGCCATGGGGATTCCGGAGAGCGAAAGTGTCGAGTCCTGCGCCAAGAATGACGATCTGCCGAACCCCATTTTCGACAGCTCTTGCCAAAGCATCTTCCGCAATCCGGCTGCGCGCGGCGGTGACGAGACGTCCGATGCTGGCCAAGGGGTGTCCGTTCGCAAATTGCAGCACGACCTTTTCATCTTCACGCAGAATCTTCATCGCAAATGGGTCATCGAGGATTGCGCCATGATCGAGCACCTGATGAGCAGCTCGTTGTCGGGCGATCATCAGGGCTGTGCGACTGGGTTCATTAGGCTTCATGTTCGGGATCTCGTTTCTCATCCATAGCTGATCGCACGGCTGCGGGAGCAGCTTGCGGATTGCAAGTGGGAATAAGGCACCGGTTAGAAGTTGCAGGCTGGAAGTTAGAACAAAGTCAAAACCCGCACCCTGAAAACCGCAGGGATGCGGCACCCCATCAAACGTCTGCGGCACTCGGCCCTCTGTTCTACGACAACACCCCTATTCCCGCTGCCAGTGCAGCTTTCCTAA
The DNA here is from genome assembly GCA_963767755.1 of uncultured Acidobacteriota bacterium. Classification (GTDB taxonomy): domain Bacteria; phylum Acidobacteriota; class Terriglobia; order Acidiferrales; family UBA7541; genus Acidiferrum. The sequence continues at coordinate 13,657 of CAVYFO010000034.1, forward strand.
GATCGCTGTCCGCCGTCGCGAGAGGTATTTTTCTTCGTAGAGCCAAATCAAGATACGCCGCGTCATAAGCCGGCAGATTCCATCTTCGCGCTTGCGATTCCAGCGCAATATTTGCCCAAACATCATTGAGTTCCACGCGGATGGGTAAAGCCCTCAAACGCATCAGATATTCATCAATCTGTTTCTGACTGATTCGCCTGCGCTTTTTGAACGCCACGAAAATAATATTGGCGATTTCGAAGGCCCAGATCTCGGGCACTATGGCGTCGTCAGTTGCGAGCTTCGACAAGATGCGGCGGCTATAGGGCGTATCTTCCGTTGGGTCGCCCGGAAAGCACCAGGAAAATGCAACGGATGCGTCGAGGACAAACTCTGCCATCAGTAGCGGTGGCCTTCATGCAGCAACTTGCGGGTAATCGGTTCTCCCAGGCTGAGATGATATTTTTCGCCGAACTCTTCCATGCCGCGGACTGCCGCCTGCCGGGAACTCTCCGTCTGACCGTTGCCCCGCGGAAGCAGCGCGATAGCCGTGTCGATGAACTCCTCCAACGACCGCACAACTCCGCTCTTAATGGCGTTCTGAATCGCCTGCTCTTGTTCCGGCGTGAGCTTGATCGTCATCTACTGCGCTCCAATAAACGCAGTCTAAAGGCCCTGTTTGTCGCTGTCAAACCGCTTTTTTCAAGCCGGCTGGCCCGCATGGAACACGGCGCTCTCTCGGTTATCTCTGCCTGCTTCATTTTCTCTGTGGGAAACCGGGGACGGGAAACCGGGACCGGCGGAACGATTCCTAACGTCGGATCACCGCTGCTCGAACTAAGCCACAATTTCAGGCAACATGATTCGGAAACGTCCCGTCTGGCCCCATGTTTCGTTTCAGCAGAGCCCGCACCGCCGATCGCCGTACATCCGATGCGCGCCGCAGGCGAAGCACGGGCAAGACTGCACGCTTTGAGACCGTAACCCTCAATGTGGGATGACCAGTGCTCGAACTCAGCCACAGTTTCGGGCAAAATGATTAGGTAACGTCCCGTCTGTCCCCCTGTTTTGTCGCCGTGTTTTCCCGTGTCTTAACGCAGACACCCAGGTGGAAAAACGCTACCTCGGGCACCCGGCTCGGACTATACGGAGCGCTGAGGGTGCCCCGGGTTCGTTTTTGAACCTGGGTCTTAGGTTTGCTTTCTCTTTTCTTGGGAGCGAAGGGGACGGTGAGGCGGAAGGACGGGACCTTACCGGACCATGACCACACCGTCTCACCAAACTTCAAAATTCCCGCCAAGCCCTTCTATCCACTCCACTTCCGCGTCTCACGTTCGAATGATAAGTACTCAGGTACTGTACCTTGACATTAATCTATTTCCCTGCTACGATTCCCCATGTTCGTCGGCCAAAATCCGCGCGTATGCTCCCCTTCTTCTTTTCCTCCTCCCTGCTCAGCGCCCTCTGTGTTAAGAAAAACCTGCGCAAAGCCCACAACGCACCCGTTCGTCTCCGCTTGCGCCCCTCGGCGCACGCACAGCAGCGCCCGCAAGTCTTTTCCTTTCATGCGTTTACTTCACAGTTCTCTGCACACCCGGGACGGCGGATCCATACCCTCGACTCACCGCTCCCCACTCGCCACTATCCCATTCAAAATCAACACTTACAAAACCGATACAAAACAAACGACTTTATCCACCTTTAGAATGAGGGTTTACAGAAAAACGAGGGGGGTAGGGCGATTATCGTTAACCAGTCACAAGCCAGCCCCGCTGCCGGAGTGGGACAGCCACTCCTGGCTGTCGTCCTTTTCCGCTGGCCGCCACTCACGAATCGCCAATTATCGCCCGGCACCCCAATTACTGTTTGACAGGCAAGCCCGTAAACCGAATCCCCGCGCTATGCACCTTGTACCGAATATTGATCCCTACCAGCAGCGCCGTCAGCGACTCCACGATCCGCGCATTCTCCAACTTTCCGCCGTTCAGCGCCCGCGCACCAGGAATTTTCTCAGCCAATTCCGACGCGATTTGCTTGGCTTGGGCGTCGTCGCTGCACACCAGAATATCGCAATCGACCGGCTCATCCTTCGAGAGCAATTCCGCGCCAAGATTCTGGAACGCCGCCGCCAGGCTTACTCCCGCAGGCAACAATTCCGCAGCCTGCTCCGCAGCCGACCCTTGCCAAACGCCGAGCATCCGCGTCGCGGATCCTCCAACCGTCGCCGCCAGTGGCACCGTCGTGTCGATCACCACAGTCCCCGCCTTCCATACGTTCTTCAACTGTTTCAACAATGCCGCATGTCCGGAGAAGGGAACCGTCAGCACCACAACGTCGCATTGTGCGGCCGCAGCGTTGTCGGCTCCTTCAATTTTCGCGGAGGCCCCAACGCGCGCCCGCAATTGCGCCACAGTCTCGCGAGCGCGTATCGCGTCGCGCGACCCAATCACAATTTCTTCGCCGGCTCGCGCCCAGCGATACGCCAACGCCGATCCTTCCGGCCCCGTCCCCCCCAAAATCCCAACTTTTCTGCTCATCTTAGCTTTGCCCCATCCAACAAGTTTCCCTCGCGCTCTTTTCGCTGCCAAACTCCGCTCTTTCCGCCGCTGCTTCCACCGACCACCTCTGGTACGATGGCTTCAGGTTTTTTCCACGCGCGAAATACGAACGAGAGCAAACGATATCATGCAATCCGCCGGACCACCGATGGAAACTAAACATCGATCGACGTCCGCGCAAATCTTCGGCAAGGAAAACAGAGTTTCTCTGCGCGAATTCCGCGCCTTGCTCTTGCCCATCAAAGATCTGCGCAACGCAAAACAGCGCCTCTCCGGCGTACTGTCACCGGAGGAGCGATTCAACCTCGCCCAAGCGATGCTGGCCGACACAATTCTCGCCGTGCGCGATGTTCAACGCGCAGAAAAAATATTTGTCGTCACAAACTACGAGCCCGCAATGGAAATCGCCGCGAAAAATGGATGGGAAATTCTGCGTGAAGAGCAACAGATCTCAGAAAGCGCCTCCGTCGATTTTGCCTCGGGCCTCTGCGCCGAGCGCGGCGTTACCGCGCTGCTCCGCTTACCGCTCGATCTTCCGCTCGTGCAATCTGCCGACATCGATGAGCTGCTCGCGACAGAATGCGCGGCCCCCGCAACCGTCATGGTTCCCTCGCGCGATGGCACCGGCACAAACGCCATTCTCCGCACGCCGCCCGCTCTCTTCCCATCGCATTTTGGGCCGAATAGTTTCGCCAAGCATCGCGCCGAAGCCGAAAAAATCGGCGCAAGAGTTATCGATCGCCGAAACGCGCGACTCGAAATGGATGTCGATGATGAGGCCGATTTGCGCGAACTGTTTGCGCCACGATCTAACGAAAACCGCTACTGGGAAATGGCTCGAAGAAAGCGGCGTAGCCGCGCGTTTCAAAATCCGCGCCCTCGCCGCCGAAGCGCCAGGTTAGCGAGAATCCTGGCGGCTGTGCGCGCTTGCCGCGGCAGCGAAGAGGCACCGCGCTAGTGGGCGCTTCTTGCGTAAGCTCTGTTGGCCGTGATGCCTTTGCCTTCGGTCACGACGACCGTTTGCCCGGCGTCCACATTCGTCAAGCGATCGACTTGCCCGCTCGGCCACAAAATCTCGACGCGATCCGCTTTTTCGCGCTGGCCGAGTCCGAATGTGAGGACCAATTCGCTGGCCGAAAGATAACTGGAGCCGCTGCGCATCATTTCCGTTTGCGTTCCATCCGCTGACGTGACGCGTACTTTTGCGCCAATGCCGTCGCGATCGGATTTTGTGCCGACGAGTTTCACGCGCAGACTATGATTCGCCGCCGCGCCGGTCGCTTCATTGCGAAAGAGCACCGTCGGCCCGGCGTTTGTGGCCATCAAAATGTCGAGCCGTCCGTCGTTGTAAACATCGGCGTACGCCGCGCCTCGCGCCACGCGTGGAGTATCAAATGCCGCGCCCATGGATTTCGTGACTTCCACGAAATTGCCTTTGCCCATATTGCGGAAAAGATGCGGCGGCATCGCATATTTCACGTTGGCTTGCACGTGCTGAATGTCCGGATCGATGTGCCCGTTGGCCACAAAAATATCGGGCCAGCCGTCCAAATCGTAATCGAAAAAGAAGCATCCGAATCCCAGCGTCAGCAAAGACGCGCGGCCGATTTCCGATTGCGGCGCTTCATCGACAAATAATCCCGAGCCTTCGTTGTGATAGAGCGAGAGCATCTGGTTCGCGAAATTCGTAATCAGCAAACTCGGATGTCCAGAGCGGTCGTAGTCCGCCGCGTCCACGCCCATGCCCGCCCGCGCAACGCCGTCTTCGCTAAACGCTACGCCCGCAAGCACGGCTTTTTCCGTGAAGGTTCCGTTGCCGTTGTTGCGGTAAAGCTTGTTGGGCTGCGTATCGTTCGATAACAAGAGATCGGGCCAGCCATCGCCGTCATAATCGAGCATGGCGATGCCCAGCGTCTTCGAAGTGGGATCGTCGAGGCCCGCTTTTTTTGTGGCGTCTTCAAACGTTCCGTCGCCGCGATTATGCCACAGCCGCACCGACGTGCCTTTGTAGGATTCCGGTGTGCAATACGATTTACTTTTTCCATCGAGCGTGCAATACAGATCCGTTTCCGGAGTCCATTGCACGTAATTCGCAACGACGAGATCGAGCTTGCCATCTTTGTCGTAATCAACCCACGCCGCTCCGGTGCTGAATTCCTTGATGCCGCCGAGGCCCGCTTTCTGCGTGACGTCGTTGAACGTTCCGTTCCCGTTGTTATGAAAAAGGTGATTCTGCCCGTAGGCGGTGACGAACAAATCGTCGTAGCCGTCGTTGTCATAATCGCCGACGGTGACGCCCATGCCGTACATTTCGACGGCGTCGAGCCCGGCTTTCTGCGTCACGTCGGTGAACGTGCCGTCGTGATTGTTGTGATAGAGCTTCGGCGTCGAGCGTTTGTTTCCGTGGCCGGGCCAATCCATGCCATTCACTAGAAAAATGTCCGGCCAGCCGTCGTTGTCGTAATCGATAAACGCCACGCCCGGTCCGAGCGTCTCGGGAAGCCACTTTTTTCCGAACGCGCCGTTGGTATGAACAAAATGGATGCCGGCTTGCTGCGTGACGTCGCGAAAGGTGATGCCCGATGATACAGCGGCTGACGCGGCGGGAGCCGGCAAGCCGGCTCCGGTGAATGATGCAAAAAATAATGCAATCGCAATTGCCGCCAGTACCGCTGCTGGATTTTTCACTCCGCCACCGTATTCGCATCGCGGCCGACGCCAAGGGCATCGGCTACGCGGTTGATGTAGTTGAACCAGGAGGCGATCAGCGTGATTTGCAAGATGCCACGGTCGTCGAACCCGACAGCGCGCAGCTTGGCGTGATCTTCCGGCCAAACTTTCGTTGCGTTCTTGGTCAGCTTCACCACGTATTCCAGCATCGTGCGATCCTGTTCGCTGATGGGCGCTGTTCGATAATCCTTTTTCAGCGCTTCCACCATCTCTTCGTTCAGTGTGACGCGACGCAGAAACTCTGCGTGAGATTCGATTCAATAGTGGCACCGGTTGGTGACCGAAACCATCGTGGCAATCATCTCGTGCTGATGGCGTTTCAGCGGCAATTCGGGCGACAGGAGAGCGCCGAAGGTGCTGAAGGCGTGATAAAGCACATCAGGAAACAAGGAGTGCGAGCCGACGATGCTGGCTTCGACTCCAGCGAACACCGCCTGCACCGGCGTGGCGTATTCCGCCGGATAAAGTTTGCGCTCGTCTTCAATCGCCTTTTTGACGCTGGCGTCTTCTTCCATTCGAATCGTTTTGATCCACGTCATGCGCGTCGTCTCCGCAATTTCCCTGCAACAAATCTAGCGTGATCCGCCGTTCGCCTTTGCTGGGACTTCCGCCCTACTTCTCGTCTGTGCAGCAGATTGCCCCTCCGCCGATTTGCGCAGGCGCACGGACTTCTTCGTTTCTTCCGGTTTCAGCGGCACGGAAACATGCTCGTGAATCAATTGCCGCTCGAGGTTGTCTTCCGGATGCGTCTGGCGGTACGCACCGGTGATGGTTTGCGAGGCCTCATCCGCCTTGAAACGCAGGTAGCGTTCTTTGTGCTCGTTCGCCATGGTCTCGTTGCCGAGTCCGTTGTAGCAAAGCATCAAATTGTAGTTGGCCTGCAAATCTTCGGGATCGACAGCCAGAGTTCTCTGAAACGTCTTCACGGCCTCGGCATAATTTTTCTGCAAGAACTGAATGCGGCCCAGCTCATCGATGGCCACGCGGTCGCGCGGATATTGCTCGAGCACGACTTGCAGGTATTTCGCGGCTTCGTCGTACTTGCCTTCTTCGCGCAATACGCGCGCATAGAAGAAATTGGCTCTCGCCAATTGAGGCGCGACGGCCAGCGCCTTCTGCAAGACCTTTTGCGCGCCCGCCATATCGCCTTCCTGCACGAGGCAGCGGCCGATATTCACCCAGCCATCCGGATTTTTCGGATCGATTTCCGTAATCTTCTCGAACGCCGCTGCCGCGCCCTTCAAATCGCCCTGCAAGAACAATCCGATGCCGTAATCGTTCCAACGCGTCCAATCCTCTTTTTCGAGAGCGATCAGCGGTTTTGGCTCTGCCCCGCTGTGCGGCAAGACACGCATGGTTTTCGTGTCCTGCGCCATGGTGATGATGGGAAGGTTCGGAATGTACTTTAGCTCTCCCACGGCCTGCGACGCGTCGCCCGTAAACGCCATCTTCCGGTCGTCATAATCCGGCGTGAACTTGGCGTGGGGCTGGCTCGTATCTTCCACTCCCGCGTAAGCAAACTGCGTGTTCCACCACATGAATTTGCGGTAGTTCAGTTTGGCGTAGAGGGTGATTTTGTCGCCGGCATTCTCGGGGACGTGCAGGCGGAAGTGCGCCGTATCCGCGGCTCCCGGAGGAATCAAGCGAACATACATGGTGGCGCGGCTGGCCCACGCATTTCGCTTATTGATGGGATTACCGTGTTCATCGATGGACAGTGATTTATAAAAATGCGCGCCTTTTTCGACCGGGCCTTTGCCATCGTCTTCGACTTTGCCACTCCAGAAGATGGTTTGCCCTTTGTCGTCGACGGCTTTTCAGCTCGAGCCAAACGTCGAACGCATCAACCGTGCCACCGGGGAAGAAGTGCCCGACTTTTCTGGTTCGCACGACGACATCCACGCGGAAATCATCGCCGCGCCGAACTGCGGCATCGACACGGCCAAGCGGGGCGGTGATCGGGCGTACTTCCCCGACCGCTCCCGTCGGCGTCAAAGATTCGGCTTCCTCACCAACCGCGAAGGTTGTCGTAATCTCGGGCTGCACCGCACCGGGCGCCGCCGGGCCCGTGGTCACTTTTTCTTCCGGCGAGACGGCAAAAATGTCCACATTGACTTGCCCGTCCTTCAGGAAGTCTTCGCTGGTCTTCAATTGTTCTTCATCTTCGTTCGCCGTGGGGATCGCGGTATTCGCGCCGGGAAAGCGGTGCGAGTGCACAAAACCATTCACGTTGCCCGCGTCCTTCGAACGAACCAGCGGCATGTGGCAATCCGCGCACATCATGGGATTTGCCGGATAGTAGAAAGATCGCCCGCCTTGGCCGGAAACGCCGCTAGCCTGCCAGTTGTCGTATTCGTTGAAGCCGCGCACCCAGCGGTAATGATTCACCGGCACATCCAGGTGAACTTTGTGGCATACGGAACAGAATTCCGCTGTTTGATTCCGCATGAACGGTTTCAAGAACGTGCGCCGGTGGGGTTCGGGATTCAGTTTCACGACAAAATCGTGCAGCGTGCGAATTATGGGATTGTCGCTTGCGGCGAGCGCGTGCAGCTCCGGATATTCGAGCGTGTAGTCGCCCTGGCCCATGGTGCTCTTTATGTGAACCATGCTGTGGCACATCAAGCAGCTCAGGCCCGCTTGCGCGGCAGGCGTTTTATCGATTTCGCGGGCGGGCGTGTTGAACATGCCGCTGAAAAGCAGCGCCGGGTCGTGGCATCCCGCGCACCATCGTGATGGCTTCACGCCGACCACGTCTTGCATGTATTCGATGGCTTGCCGGTACCACTGGTTGTTGAACGAGGAGTTGTGGTGCATGGAGCTGTACCACTGCTTGTAAATATCGGCGTGGCAGCGCTCGCAAGCCTTCGACTGCATGAAATACTTCGCCGGGATGTCCACGTTGCCGACGGTCTGGGCGGAGCTGGGGAAGAATTTCCCCGTGGGCCCGTCGCCTTCATCGTTCATGGTGGCGGGAGCGATCGGCGGATTGGTAATGCGGAAGGCGTTGTTCCAAGCATAGGTGCGGTACCACCACGCGCCGACGGATATGGCGGCCACGATCACGACGAGCGCTGCGGAGCGGAGCACCTGTTGCACGGCTCCGGCGCCGAGCCATCCGCGCGAAGCGAGCCACGAGGCGGCCAGAAACAGCGTGGCCAGCACGCAGACGAAAGTGTGCGCGTAGAGCAGCTTCTTCATCGGGAGAGAAGTGCCGGTGTAAATCAGAATCAGCCCGAGGACCGCTCCCACGGCCAGCAGCGACCAGCCGAAGCGGGCGGCCGGTGCGCTGGTGCGCAGCACGCTCACCAGAAACGGCAATAGAAGGGCGGCTAGAAAGACTCCGACGGCGACATGGAACAAATCGATGATGACGTACGGAAGGTTTGCAGCGGGGAATCCATACACGTAGACGGCACTGGCAGCCAAAGCAATCACGCTGCGTGAACGCCACTGGCTCATTCGGTTTCGCGCCATGGGGGCCCGTTCATCCTCGCCAATTTGCCGCCACAAATAAGTGCGGCCGGCGCTGTGCGGGCGTCGGCCGCGGGTGCTTGGGGTGCCTCCACGTTGCCATAAACTCGGTAGGTGGGAAGCAACTTGCTTGTTGTGCGTTTTATAGCGGGCTCCTTGAAATCTGGCAATAATGCAAAACGATTAGAATGCAACTTATTTTGTAATCCCTTTGTTTTCAATGATTTCATAGGCTTTGCCGGTGGGCAAATCTTTGTACTCCTCGTGCGCGCCGCTGGGCCAATCGATGGTGACGCGGTCGATGGTTTCGCTTTTTCCGACCCCAAAGGTTACGGGAAGCTCGGATTGCGAGAGATAACTGGAGCCGCCGCGCACCAATCTCGATTGTGTTTGCTCGAGGCGTCCAGCGCGCCCGTTTTGGAAAATGCCGACGGCAGCGCCGATGGCGTCGCGATTTGATTTTGTTCCGATGAGGCGAAAGCGGATGCTGCGGTTTCCATCGGTCTGATCGTTGCGATAGAGATACGCCGGGCCGTTGTTCGTGGTGATCAGTAAGTCGAGGTCGCCGTCGCGGTCGAAGTCGCCGTACGCGAGGCCGCGCCCTACGATCGGGGTATTGAATCCGCCACCGAGCTCCGCGGCGACATCGCGGAATTTTCCGGCGCCGGAATTCAAGAAGAGTTGCGGGGGTTGCGCGTAGCCGATGTTGCCGCGAATGTTGCGCACGGTCTCGTCGATGTGGCCGTTGGCAACGGCGAGGTCGAGCCAGCCGTCGAGATTGGCGTCGAAGAAGGCGCAGCCGAAGCCAAGCGTACTGCGCGATGCAGCGCCGAGGCCGGCGGGAATGGCGATATCGTCGTAAGTGGCGGCGTTTGCGGATCCGGCGGCGATGGGCTGGTAGAGCCCGATCATTTCGTTGTCGAAATTGGTGATGGCGACCCCGGGTTTGCCTGTGTTCTCAAAATCTCCGGTGTCGATTCCCATGCCGGCTCGAGCTTTTCCTTCGTTACTGAAGGCCAGGCCTGCTTCCACGCCGACTTCCTTAAATTTGCCGTTGCGCAAATTTTTATAGAGCTTGTTGGGTTGCGTGTCATTCGCGACGAGAAGATCGGGCCAGCCATCCTGGTCGTAATCGAACATGGCTACGCCGAGGGATTTGGAACTGCTGTCGAAAATTCCGCTGGTGGCTGTTACGTCCTCGAAGGTTCCGTTGCCGCGATTGTGAAAAAGCCAGCAGGTGTCGCCGCGATAGGCTTCGGGAGTGCAGTAGGATTTGTGCGTGCCATCCAGGCTGCAAAAAACGTCTTGCTCGGGAGACCAGCGAACGTAGTTGCAGACGAAAAGGTCGAGCAAGCCGTCGCGGTCGTAATCGAACCAGAGAGCCGAGGTGCTGAAGCCGTGTTTGCCAAGCAAGCCGCTCGTTTTCGTCACGTCGAGAAAGGTACCTTTGCCGGTGTTGTGGAAGAGGCGGCTTTGTCCGACGCAGCTGATGAAAATGTCGGGGAAGCCGTCGTTGTTGAAGTCGGCGGCGGCTACGCCCATGCCGTAGAGCTCGATGTCGAGGCCGGCGGCTTTGGTAACGTCGGTGAAGGTGCCGTTGCGATTGTTCTTGTAGAGCTTGAGAGTGGACCGCTGGCGGCGGTGGCCGGGCCAGTCCATGCCATTGATGAGGAGGATGTCTTGCCAGCCGTCGGCATCGTAATCGAGGAAGGCGCAGCCGGAGCCGAGCGTTTCGGGGAGGAATTTTCCGCCGTAAGCGCCGCTGTTGTGCCGGAAGTCGATTCCGGCTGCAGCGGTTACATTCGTGAGACGAAAGCCAGGGTAGGGATTTGCTTGCGCGAGAATTCTTGGGGGATTTATCGCCGCGCCCAGGCCCGCCGCAGATGCGGAGCGAAGAAAATCGCGGCGCCTCAAGGCAAGTTCACCAGGCCGTTGCGAATTGCGTAGACTACGAGTTCCGCTGTCTTGTGGATGCCCAGCGCGTCCATGATGTTGGCACGATGCACGGAAACGGTGTTTGCGCTGAGGCTTAGTTCCGCTGCAATTTCCTTGTTGGATTTGCCCGCAACGATGCGTTGCAGAACTTCGAGTTCGCGCGGAGTCAGGCCGCCTTCGCGCTCGCCTTTCAGGGCCGCAGGCCGGGCTACCTGGGGATCGAGAACTTTTTCGCCTTTCGCGACGCGCTTGACCGCGTTGGCCAGATCGAGTTCCATCGCGTTTTTCAGGATGTAGCCGCAGGCTCCGGCGTCCAGAGCCTGGCGCACGAGCGTATCTTCAGAGTGCATGCTCAACATTAGAATCGCCGCGTCAGGGTGCGCTTCCAGAATTTTACGTGTGGCTTCGAGGCCGTTCATTCCGGGCATGGCGCAGTCCATCACGATCACCGCGGGACGCTCTTTGTTCGCTAAACGTACGGCTTCCTCGCCGTCGCTCGCTTCGCCTACAACTTCGATCTCCGGATCGTCTTCGAGGATGCGGCGGAAACCGCGGCGCACCAGCGCGTGATCATCGACGAGCAGTACCGTCAGCTTATCCGGCATGGGCTTCGACTTTCTGGCGCTCGATGCGCAGACGGACCGTCGTGCCACCAACTGCGGGCTGCAATAGCTCCAACTTTCCTCCAATTATTTCCGCGCGCTCGCGCATCGCCACCAAGCCAATTCCGCGGCCGTTTTTCTCCGGCAGGATTCCCTTGCCGTGATCTTCCACTTCCAGTTCCAACACGCTGGGTAAAAATTTCAAACGCACCCAGGCTTCCCGCGCTCCGGAGTGGCGGCTGACATTATTCAGCGCTTCTTGCAAGACGCGGTAGACGTGAACGCTGGCGGCTCCATCGAGCGAAAAAGGTTCGCCGAGCTTTTCGTAGTGGAGCGTAATGCCAGTTTGCCGCTCCACAGTGGGAATATACCAGTCCAGAGTGCTGACGAGGCCGGCTTCTTCGAGCAGGACGGGATGCAGGGCTTGCGAGAGGCTGCGAATGTTATCGAGCGTCGATTGGGCGATTTCGCGCACTCCTTGCAGTTCTTCACGGACTTTCGAGCCTTCGGGGAGATGATTTCCGGCGCGGCCGAGGAGCGAGCCGATGGCGGTGAGGACTTGCCCGAATTCGTCGTGCAGCTCACGGGAGATGTGCCGCAGAGTGGACTCCTGCGTGGAGATTAGTTTTTGCGCGAGGTCGCTGCGCTGTTCGGAAAGAGTGGCGAGCTTTGCGAAGATGATGCGGTTGGTGCGGATCAGATAGAGGCTCGTGAGCACGATGGCGATGAGCGTGGCGCCGAGAAATAGATAGAGCTGGCGCTGGACGCCGTCGTAGATTTGCGCGATGCGGCCGGCGGCTTCTTCTTCGCCTTCGTTGTTTTGCACCAGCAGGCGCGAAACGGCTGTGCTTAGCGATTCCTGGCGGGCTTGGAGCGTGAGTCGAATTTGCTCGCGCGCTTCGGCTTGTTTACCTTGCGCGGCGAGCGCGAACATGCGGTCGGTGGCGTTCCAGAATTGGGTGACGGATTGGCTGAGATATTTTCGTTGCTCGGCGGTGCGGTTGGCTCCGGACAATTGTTCTTCCGTGCGCAAGGCGACGTCGAGATCCTGGCGGATACGATCGAACTGGGCGGTCCAGGCGCTGAGGGGGTAGGGCTCGCTGGCGTCCAGCATGTCGCGCATGGCCAGGCCGACGGAATTCAAATCGTTTTGCACGCGCAGGAGTTGGAGAGAGTCCTTGCGATTGCGGTCGACCATTTCGCTTTGCAGTTTGCGAAGGCCGGAGAGTTGCACGCGGATGTAGAACGAATAGGCGACAACGGCAGCGAGTGTGATGATCAAGCCGAGGAGGAGGGCGGTGGTGGGCGAGCGCTGCGCGGGCGTTGGCACGAAGAGAGGATACCTCAGGCGGCGGCCTGGCGGCGCACGAGGAGCAGCAGAAATATCATCGCGACCGTACAGAAGAGCGGCACAAGCAAGCCGATGCGCAAGCCGCCGGCGTGCGTGGAAACAATCCCTACAAGGCCAGGCGCCGTGGAGGATCCGATCGATGACATTGAAAACATGACACCCCGGACGCGCGCCGCCCGCGCACCATACCAGCGTGAGAGCCACGCGACGTAGATGGGGAAAATAGTTGCGCAACCCAAACCGGTGACGGCCACGGTGACAAAAGCGAACGCCTGCGTATTTGCGAGAATGAAGAACGCGCCGCTGATGATTACCACCACCAAGGCGCCCATCACGAGGCGATACTCGCGTACTCGATGAAGAACGAATGGAGCCACGGCGCGGCCAGCCATGAGCCCGCCGTAAAAGAACATCGGAGCAAGCGTCCAGATGTCGCTTCTACCGATCGCGAGACGCTTCACGTGCGCGGCCGCCCAACTGCCGAAGCTTGTTTCGGTGGCAACGTACAGAAGAAAGAGAGCGGCGAGGGAACAAGTTGCAAGAAGGCTAACTCCGGTGGCCGGCGAGGGCGATTCCGAGCGGGAGCCGGCGGTGTGGCTATGCGGGAATTGCGAAAAAAGAAAAGAGACAGCGAGCAGACACCCGAACCCAGCGAAGAGGTAGAGCATCTTCGTAAGAGATGCATTCTTCAAAGCGAAGAGCACAAGGGGAGGGCAAGCAAAAGAGCCCACGCCCCAGGCAAAATTCACCAAGCTCACGAGCGAGGCGCTGCGCGCTCCGCCAATCTCCGCCACGGCGAGATTGGTGATCGGAACGACCAGTCCGTAGCCGGTGCCCAGCGCCGCGAGCGCGAGCTGGGCCACGGTCATGGAGGACGAGTTTAAGGTTGCGAGACCAGCACCAATGACAAGGTAGCCGAGCACGAGAGAAGTGCGGCTGCCGAAGTAATGTGAGATCAAGCTTGAGAGCCAGACACCACCGAGCGAGCAGGCAAACTCGAGCGTTAGAAATATGCCGGCGCGCGAATCCGTGAGCGACCACCGTGAGATGAAGAGGGGAAGCATAGGTCCGGCGACGGTGATCTCGATGCCGGTGAGGACGAAACCGGCGAAGAGAAGGACCAGCAGGTAGCGCTGGCGTGCTTGCGCGTTGATGGCGATGGCTTGAGCGCTCACGGGTGAGCAACCATTTTGCAGGACTGGCGCGCCGCGAGCAAGAAAGCGTTTGAGGCGGAGTTTTTGCGGCTTTCTTGCGGATACAAAATATTTATTTTTTTCAATTTCAAAAACTTAATTCCATTCATTCCAAAACTTGGTCCTTGCTGTTCGGCGATGCGATAGTATGGGGAACCTTTTCAGAGACTATGAGGATTCTTTTTAGGCTGCTCTTATGATTCCAACTCGGATGCGTTCATGATTGATGTCGGCCTTGTCGGATTTGGTCTTGCTGGGCGCGCCTTTCATGCGCCGGTGATTCGCGCCGTGCCGGGATTGCGGCTGGCGGCGATTGTTCAGCGCAATGGCAATGAAGCAGCCACGCAATATCCGGATGTTCGCGTCGTGCGCACATTGGTTGAGCTTCTCAACATTCGAGAAATTCGCCTCGTGGTCATTGCGACGCCGAATGATTCGCACTATCAGCTCGCGCATCGGTGTTTGACCGCCGGGCGCGATGTGCTGGTGGACAAGCCATTCACGACTACCTTGGAAAAAGCGATCGCGCTCGTGGAATTTGCCAAGAAACAAGGGCGGCTCATTAGCGTTTATCAAAACCGGCGGTACGACGGCGATTTTCAGGCGCTTTTGCAAATTGCGAAGAGCGGAGCGCTGGGAAGGATCGTCAGCTTTGAGGCCAACTACGACCGCTACCGGCCGCAGTTGAAACCTGCGGCCTGGCGCGAGCGCTCCGGGCTGGGCAACGGAATCTTTTTTGATCTGGGGCCACACCTGATCGACTACGCGCTGACGCTCTTCGGAATGCCGGAGGCGGTGACTGCGGACATTCGCATCGAGCGCGACGGGGCCGTTGTCGACGACACGTTTGATGTTGCGTTTCACTACCGAGACGGGCTGCGCGCGGATTTGAGATCGTCGATTCTTGCAGTGGTGCCTCGTCCTCACTTTGTTGTTCATGGAACGAATGGCGCCTTTTTCAAGCAGACCGTCGATCCGCAAGAACTCAACTTGAGATTCGGGAAGATTCCCGCTGGAGGCCCTTGGGGCGCTGAACCTGAAGAAAACTGGGGCGTCTTGACGACTTCCGATAACGGCGAACTAACGCAGCGACGCATACCCTCCGTGAATTGCGATTTCCGGGATTTCTATGCCAATTTGCGCGATGCCATGCTCGGCAAAACGGAGTTGGCGGTTTCGCCACAGTGGGCGATTGACGTGATGCGGTTGCTCGAATTGGCGCGACAGAGCAGCAACGAGCGACGAACCATTTCTGTGGCTGGCGAAAATTGAGCGACTGGCCCTGGAAGCGCGGCAACCCCTATGAGCAACGCGAGAAAATTGAATTGCGAAGGTATCCAGAGGCTCTCGCGTATAATCAAATTGTGAGTGAGAAGAAGGAGCGCTGCCGTGGCTTCGTTCGTTGAACTGGCACCCTCGATACTGTCCGCGAACTTTGCGCAACTGGGCGCCGAGGCAAAAGCTGCGCTCGAAGGCGGCGGCACGGTTTTGCATCTCGACGTGATGGACGGGCACTTCGTGCCGAATCTGACGATTGGTCCGCCGGTGGTCGCTTCGCTCCGGAAAACCATTCCTGATGCGACTTTCGATTGCCATTTGATGATTGAAAATGCGGATGAGTTTATTCCGGCGTTTGCGGAAGCAGGCGCGAACTGGATTTCGGTTCATCAGGAAGCCTGCGTTCATTTGGACCGGACGCTGCATTTGATCGAATCGAACGGGTGCAAGCCGGGCGTGGTGATTAATCCGGCGACTCCGGTGCACACGCTCGACAACGTTTTGGAAATCGTGCATCACGTTTTGGTCATGTCCGTGAATCCGGGATTTGGCGCGCAGAATTTCATTCCAAATTCGCTCAAGAAAGTGGAATCGCTCGTTCGCATTCGCGAATCGCGGCGCTTGGGATTCCGCATCGAGATTGACGGCGGCGTTGCGCTGGATACCGTCGGCGACATCGTTCGCGCGGGCGCGGAAATTCTAGTCGCCGGCAATGCGGTGTTTGCTCACGGCGATGTTCGCGAAAATGCCCAGGCGCTATTGCGCGCCGCGCGCTCCGCAGCGGCCGGGAACGCGCCGGTGACGCGGCTTCGCCGCGCCGCTACTGCTCCTGGTAATTCCAAGTCAGACCTCCGTCGACGACGAACGTAGTTCCCGTGACATAACTGGATTCATCAGCCGCGAGAAACGCGGCGACGGCTGCGACGTCCTGAGGTTTTCCGAGACGGGCTAGCGGGATGTTTTCGAGAAGACTCTTCAGTTTTATCGGGTCGTTCAGCAGATTTTTGTTGATGGGCGTTTCAATTGCGCCGGGGGCGATGTTGTTGATGGTGATGTTGTATGGAGCAAGCTCGATGGAGAGATCGCGCGTGAGCATTTTCAGGCCGCCTTTGCTGACGCAATAGGAAGCAAAATGCGGGAAGGGAAGCTCTTCGTGAACGGAGCTGATGTTGATGATTTTTCCGGGGCGCTTGGATTGCATTAGATAGCGGACCATGGCTTGGGTCATGAAGAAGAGACCCTTCAAATTGACGTTGAGCACGAAATCGTAGTCGGCTTCGGTCACTTCCCAAAAAGGGGCGCGCTTTTCGACGCCGGCGTTGTTGACGAGGACGTCCAGCTCGCCGAGCTGCGAGACGGTTTGCGAGATATAACGCTGGCCGTCGGCGAGTTTCGAGACGTCGGCCTGGATGGCGACGGCTTTACCGCCAGTCGATATTTTCCGCAAACCCTCGACGACTTTCTCGGTACCGGCGGCGTCCGAGAGATAGCAGATCGAGACGGATGCGCCTTCCTGGATGAACCGCTCGGCGATTCCCAAGCCGATTCCCTGGTTTCCTCCAGTGATGGCCACTACTTTACCTTCCAAACGTTTTGACACGGGTCATTCCTCCATTCCCCAAAGTGCGCTTACAAGAAGCCGCGATTGTAAGCGTAACAGTTGGATGTTGCTGGCCCGTGGTCGGCCAACCAGAAAACGAGCACAGACTGAAGTCTGTGCCACCCCCCACCCCGGTTTTTTCGAAAGTGCGGATTCTAAAGGGTTTTAAGTCCTGTGTTTTGAAAGTGCGTATTCTAAAGGGGTTATGGGCAAATTTTTCGAAAGTGCGGATTCTACGGGACTAAGTGGCAGCGCTGGGGCTTTTCTTTGAGGTTGAGCGATGGGGAGGAATTGGGATTTCAACACAGAGGGCACGGAGGACACGGAGAAGAGGAAGATGCGATGGGGGGTGGTTGCCGACGATGACCATGGGGAATAATAGCATGAGAATAACCGAATGTCAATAGACTCTTGTGTTTATCGATATGCAATTCGAATGACAGAGGTAGATTCGATTGGGGGCAGCGGAAGTTGAGGGAATGGAAGGAGTTGTCGGGCTGTTTAGCAGGTTGATATGGCTGTGGAAATCCGTGGAAAAGTTAAAATAATCGGACGCCAGGGCTATTGTCTATCTCAGTCACGCGGTGGGTGACCTGGGCTCTAAACGGGTACCGGCAAACAAGGTGTATGCGACCCGCGCGGCACGGTGGGGCGCCCGCGCAAGTCAGAAGCTCTCGCTAGATGAAGAGATCAGCGCTTACGTGGAAGAAAGCGGCGAGTTTTTTGCGTGAGTTTTGCTGATGGAACGCTTGCCGTGAAAGACTTCGGAGGTGATTCCTTTGGAGCCAAAGACCTTCCAGAGGTCTTTTTACGTGAGGTTGCGGGCGTCCATCAAATGATGAAGCGTTTGGCGAGGCCTGGCTCGACGACTGGGATAGCGGCGCGCTTCGTACTCGTCAATCAGGACGGTCAGGAGTTCCGCTAGTTCTTTTTCTTCGCGGGTAGCGTCCTCGCGTTCGTCGAGATGGAGCAGTTCAGCAGTGAGACGCTCGCACTCCACATCCGTTTGAATGACGTGGGGCAGGGCCCGGGGCAGTAGGTGGCCGTAGGTCTCCCCGTCGAGATCGATGGTTGTGGTGCTTATGTTTTCCGATCCCCTCGGTCAGATTCCGCATGGGTCAACAAGTAGGCTGTCTACGACTGAGCCTTTCAATCTATTGCGTCTACGGGCAAACGGGTCTAGCATCTAGAAATGGCTAAGGCCAAGGAATTCGAGTTCGAGAAACCTGTCCCTGTCAGCGATGACGAAGACGAGGCGACGCTCGACGCTATCGATAAAGGCATTGAAGACGCAAAGGCGAATCGAACTGTGCCCATCGCAGATGTCCGGAAACTCTTACCCAAGTGGATTACCGGATCCTCTTCACGCAAGAAGCATTAAGAGATCTCGCTGAGATCATTGGCTATATCGCCGAAGACGACGATGAGGCTGCCTGCCGTTTTGGCGACTCCCTGCTCGATCATGTGGAATTGCTGGCTCGTTATCCCCGCATGGGTGGTCTCATGCGAAAACGGTCGCACGTCCGCAAACTGCTGCACAGCCCAATTCTGGTCTATTACCAAATTCATGAAGACAGCCGACTCATCGAAGTCCTTCATTTCCGACATGGATCTCGAAGAGCACGGAAGTTCTAGAATCGCGCTGGCTGAATAGCTCCCGGAGGTGCGCTTTCGGGAATTCGAGGCGAGGTCAATTGGGGTGGAAACGGGCTTCGACGATGAGGTTTAGGGCGGATTCGAGGCTTAGGCCGGCGGCCAGCAGGGGCTTAATCCAGAGGCTCTCGAAGCGGTCGGGGTCGTCATTGGATTCAGAGAAGAGGACGTCCAGGGCTTCGAGTTTCCAGCGGCGCTCGAGGTCTTCGCGTTTCAGTCGTTCGCGGTACTCGTCGGCGAAGGATTTGGTTTGTTTCTTACTCATGGTGCTCAACCTTTTATTTTGATGCTGTGTTTGGAAGATGTGGCGCAATCTGTGTGGGTCGCGCGGAAAAAGGGCGGGGCTAGCCCCGCCCCTACGAGCGCCAGCTAAATTGGGTGTGAGCCACGGTTGGCAATGGCGCCGGCAAAGGCGCGGCTGGCGGCTTTCTTGGTCAGAGGTGACATTGGATTGCGCTCCTGATCCGGCGCCGGCCATTGCTGGCCGGCGCCGGGAGTCAGGAGGGACTCGCGGGGTCAGCCGACGAGGAAGAGAGTGATGCCGCCGCGATTTACGAGCAGGAGCGGGTTGTCTCCGGCTTTGCGAACGGCGCTCTCGAATTCAGAGACGTTGTTGACGGGCTGATGGTTGACTTCCTGGATGACATCGCCCTTTTGCAAGCCGGAGTTGGCCATCGGGCTAGCCGGGTCGATGTCGGTCACGACGACGCCTTTGGTTGCGGCGGGGATGCCGAGCTGCTGCGCGATGTCGGGATTGAGATTGGTGACATCGACGCCGCTCAAGGCTTTACTGCCGCCCTCGTTGTCATTCGAATTGGCCTGAGACTTATCCGCCGGCATTTCGGCGAGCTTGACGGTGGCGTCACTCACTTCGCCGTTGCGGAGATACTTCAGGGTTACGTCCGTGCCGGGATGCATCATGGAGATGTTCATACGAAGCTGGATGCTGTTCGCTACGGGCTGACCGTTCACGTCGAGAATGATGTCGCCACGCTGAATGCCTGCAGCCTTGGCAGGGCTATCGGGGGAAACATCGCCAACCACGACTCCTTCGATCTGTTTTTCGCCAAAGGCGCGGGCGATTGCGGGAGTTACGTCTTGGGGATAAATGCCGAGATAGGCGCGGGTGACGTGGCCGTTGGCGATGAGCTCGTTCATAACTTCACGAGCGAGATTTGACGGGATGGCGAAGCCGATTCCTTCATTGCCGCCGGAGCCGTGAGAAAGAATAGCGGTGTTGATGCCGACGAGTTCGCCGCGGTCGTTAATGAGGGCGCCGCCGGAATTTCCGGGATTGATGGGAGCGTCCGTTTGTAGGAAATCCTCGTAGTCCTCGATGCCGAGATTGCCACGGCCGGTGGCACTGATGATGCCCGAGGTGACGGTCTGGCCGACGCCGAATGGATCGCCGATGGCCAGCGCGACGTCTCCGACTTGCACTTTGGAGGAGTCGCCGATGGTGATGGGATCGAGATTGGTTGCGTCGATGCGGAGAACGGCGATGTCCGTTTTGGGGTCGGTGCCGACAACGTGAGCCTGGAATTCGCGCTTGTCGGAAAGAGTGACGCGAATGTCCGTGGCGCCATCGACGACGTGATTGTTGGTGAGGATGTAGCCTTGCGGGCTGACGATTACGCCGGAGCCAAGGGCGTTTTCGCGGGAGGTGCTGGGAGCATTGAACTCACCGCCTCCGCCGTTTCCAAAAAACTGGCGGAAAAAGGGATCCATGGGCATTTCTTCGGAGCTCATGCGGTTGTGCACGACTTTGGAGGTAGAGATATTGACGACGGAAGGCAAGACTTCCTTCACGAGAGGTGCGTAGCTGCTCTTACTTGGACCCTCACTGGGGCTGGCCAGTTTTAGGATGGCGGGGGGATTGACGGATGAAGATTTTTCCGTCGTGTGGGCCAGGCCCAGGCCCGCCGCGCCCAAGACAAAACCAAGTGCGAGAACTGCTGGCTTCGATCTCAGCAGAGTTGTAATGGAGTTCATGTTTCCTCTCTTGTTTCAGATGCGATTTGCTGCAACCGGCAAGATGGGTGGTTGCTGCTGTTTCGGTTCCACATAATAAGACGCGACGGGGGAGGAAGGTGCTGCTCCCTGACGGCGGGTATATTGAGGGCCGACGATTGGGTAGGACGTTAAGTGTCCTTAAATCAGCTAAATAGGATGCAGTTGCGGATCGAAATGTTGGCCTAAAGCTAGGAAATAATGCCCCGGCGGACAGCAAACAGGATGAGCTCGGGGATGCCGCGGAGATTTAGTTTTTCCATGATGTTGGAGCGATGCGTTTCGACGGTGTAGACGCTGAGATTCAGGAGATTGGCGACGTCTTTGTTGGATTTGCCTTCGGCGACGAGCTGGAGGATTTCGCGCTCGCGAGGAGTGAGCAGGTCGTAGGCGTCTTCGGCGCCGCTGCGCTTGAGCTTGCGGACGTAGTCGTCGAGAAGAACTTTGCTGACGGCGGGGCTGAAGAAGGATTTGCCGTCGGCGACGGCGCGAACAGCTTTGATGAGATCGGACTCGGCGGAATCTTTGAGGAGATAGCCTTTTGCTCCGGATTTTAAGGCGCGCAAGACGTAGCTTTCGTCGGAATGCATGCTGAGCATGACGACGGAAATTTCGGGATTGGCCTCAGTGATTTGAAGAGCGGCTTCGATGCCGTTGAGGTTTGGCATGCCGATGTCCATTACGATTACATCGGGTTTGAGTGATTTTGCGAGCGAGACGGCTTCGCGGCCGTCGTTGGCTTCACCGACGACGGTGAGATCGGTTTGCTGCTCGACGAGCAACCGGAGGCCGCTGCGGATTAACTTGTGGTCGTCCGCAAGAAGGATGCGAATTTTTCTCATAGCTGGTGGACGGGAGAATCGGCGGGATGGAGCGGGATCTCGGCGCTGACCGTGGCGCCCCTACCGGGCGCAGATTTTATCGCGAAGGAGCCGCCGAGTCGGCGAACGCGCTCTTCCATGCCGAGAATGCCCATGCCGCGCTTGCGCTCGGGATCGAACCCGTCGCCGTCGTCTGTTATTTCGACCGTGATTTTGTCCCTGTTCTGAATGACGGAGACTTTGGCGTTTTTGGCGGAGGCGTGCGTGGCGGCGTTGTTCAGAGCTTCTTGCACGAGGCGATAGACAGTGACTTTGGTTTCATCACCGAGATCCTCGGAGACGCTTTGCGAGTGGACTTCCACTTCCACATCGCTGCGGCGGGAGATTTCTCGGGCTTGCCATTCGAGAGCGGGGATGAGGCCGAGATCGTCGAGCATCGGAGGACGGAGGAGCAGCGCGATGTCGCGAATGGATTTGACGGCGCTTTCGGCGACGGATTTTATGTGGGCGATTTGCGCTTGCGTGACGCGGTCTTCCGGCGAAACTAATTTGGAGAGCTGGCCGGCTTCCACGAGGAGCGCGCCGAGGGACTGGCCGACTTCGTCGTGAAGTTCGCGTGAAATAGAACGGCGCTCTTCTTCCTGGGCTTCGACGAGGCGGGCGGACAGGCTTTCTCAGCTCGAGACGGCTGCGGGCGAGAGCCTGATAGCGCTGGCGGCCTTGGCGCTCGAGGCGCAGGATGTACCAGCCGCAAACAAGCGACATGAGGACGCCAGCAAGCAGAGCGAGCGCGACGAGCCAGACGAGGCGCTCCTCCATGGACTGAAATCTCAGAGCGAGAGCAAGATTTTCGTCGGCGAGGCGCTTGCCATCGACGGTGGAGATTTGCTGGGAAATTTGGAGGAGGTGCGAACGCCACGGCAGAAGATCTTCTCCGATGAATTGTTGGGCGTGCTGCTGGCGATCGCCGGGACGCCAGCCCAAAACCGTGGCGACGGAGTTTTCCTGGTCGGAGAGCAGGCTTTGCATTTCGGCGAGCAAGAGCTGCTCTTCCGGAAACTGGTCAGGCGGGAAATTACGCAGCGCGGTGCGCATTTGGGCGAATTGTTTTGTGACGTCGCTGGGAGTTGGGCCGGGTGCGGGAAGCTGATCTTGAAGGAGAAAACGTTCGAGCTGATCATCGTAGACGCGAACGGAAACGACGATTGTCGAAAGGGCCTGGCTACGCGCCGAGAAGCGGCTGCTGACTTGGCGCTCGACGGTATCCAACTGACGCAGAGAGAGCAGAGCGTCCGTGCCTGCGCTGATCAGGAGAGCGAGCAGCCAGCCGAAGGATAGGAACAGGAGGGCGCGAACTTTGCGTGCGTGTGCCTTGGACTGGGAGTCGAGGCCGCTTGACGGTGGCGCGGGCGCGGGCGCGGTCGGTGTCGAAGAAGCGTTCACAGATTCAAGGATAAAACAAAATTGGAGAGGCGGCGTGCTTATTGGAAATTGGAAAGAGAGAAACGCACGGTGGGAAACTATCGCAAGGCCGCAGTGCGCGGCCCTGCGACGAAGGATTGCCCGTTAGGCGACGGTGACGTCGGGGCTGAGATAGACGTCCTGAATCGTGTTGAGGAGCTGGACGCCTTCGCTCATGGGGCGCTGGAAAGCTTTGCGGCCGGAGATGAGGCCGGTGCCGCCGGCGCGCTTGTTGATGACCGCGGTGGTGACGGCGTCCTCGAAATCGTTGGCACCGGAAGCGCCGCCGCTGTTTATAAGACCGGAGCGACCCATGTAGCAGTTGGCGACCTGATAGCGGCAAAGGTCGATGGGATGATCGCTGGAGAGTTCGGTGTAAATGCGCTTATCGAATTTGCCGTAGCTGGAATCGCCCATGTTGAGGGCCATGTAGCCGCCGTTGTTCTCGGCCATTTTCTGCTTGATGATGTCAGCCTGAATAGTGACGCCGAGATGGTTCGCCTGGCCGGTGAGGTCGGCGGAAAGGTGATAGTCCTTGTCTTTCTTGAAAGCGCTGTTGCGGAGATAACACCAGAGAACCGTGGCCATGCCCAGTTCGTGCGCTTCGGCGAAGGCGCGGCTAACTTCGACGATTTGGCGATCGGCCTGGTCGGAACCGAAATAAATGGTTGCGCCGACGGCGGCAGCGCCCATGTCCCACGCTTCCCGCACGGTGCCGAAGAAAATTTGATCGAACTTGTTGGGGAAGGTGAGCAGCTCGTTGTGATTCATCTTCACGATGAAGGGAATCTTGTGCGCGTATTTGCGCGACACGGCGCCGAGCACGCCGAAAGTCGAGGCTACCGCATTGCAACCGCCCTCAACAGCAAGCTTCACGATATTTTCCGCGTCGAAGTAATCGGGATTCTTCGCAAAGCTCGCGCCCGCGGAATGTTCGATGCCTTGATCGACGGGAAGGATCGAGAGATAGCCGGTGCCAGCCAGGCGCCCGTGATGAAACATGCGCCGAAGGTTAGTGAGGACGCGGCTGTTGCGATCGGAAATGGTCCAAACGCGGTCAATGAAATCCGCGCCGGGAAGATGCAGACGCTCCTTCGAGATTTTGGGAGTCTTGTAACCGAGGAAATATTCGGCTTTTGCGCCTAGGTACGTTTCAATGCTTCCAGTAGTCGTCATCGTTGCCATAAGAGTCTCCTAAATTATTCGCGAATTGCGTGAGTAAGCATGCTGCCGGCGGCAGTATCCACCAGCCAAAGCAGAGAGCCGTTCACCGGTTGAATCAACTGCGCCGGTAACTGATCCGGCTCGTAAAATCTTTCCAGGACCGCGGTCAGGGCCGGGGCTTTATCCGTACCCGTCACCATAAACAGGATGTGCGCGGCGTTGTTGATGGCCGGCGCGGTGAGCGTGATGCGGTCCATCAGAACTTTGCCCACCCAATTATGCACGACGATGCGCCGGTTTTCGTGCAGAGCTTTGGTTCCCGGAAAAATCGAGGCGGTGTGTCCTTCGCTGCCCATTCCGAGAAGGACGAGGTCAAACCGCGGAAACTGCCCCTCCGCAATCTTGAAATGTGAGCGAATCTGCTGCTCGTACTCCTTGGCGGCGTCCTCGGCCTGGGGATACTCGCCTTTGATACGACTGATTTGCTCCGGCTTGAGCGGGGACTTCGAGATCAGAGTTTCCAGGGCCATGCGGAAATTGCTTTGCGCATCGTCTGGCTTCACGTGGCGTTCATCGCCGAAAAACAGATGCATTTTGTCCCAGGGCAGTTGCGAGCGGAGCGCCGTTTCGTTCACGAGCAAGCCATAAAGGGTCTTGGGCGTGGAACCGCCGGAAAGGACAAGCTCGAACGATCCTTTTTGACGAACAGCGTTGCCAGCAATCTCGACGAGCTTATCGGCAGCGCGTCTCGCAATCGCTGCACCGTCAGGCAGGATTCGGACTTCCACGTTTGGCTCTTTGGCGGCCATGTGCGCCTCACCCATGCATTGCTCCAGCGCTCTTTAGGTTTTCGGTTGCGGTCGCGGAACTCCTGACTTCGTCCTCATCTTCGTCGAGTGTGCGCCACGCGCGGTTGTCACGAGCCAACAGATCGTCAGCCTCCTTCGGCCCCCAGGAGCCGGCCGCGTAATTTGGGAAGCCCCGCGCGGGAAGAGCTTTCCAGACGTCGATGACTGGTTCGATGGCTGCCCAGCCGGCTTCGACCATGTCCGCGCGCTGGAACAGCGTGGCGTCCCCGAGCATGCAGTCGTAGAGCAGCCGTTCGTAGCCGGTGCTGTGCGAGGTGCCAAAATCGCGCGCGTAGTCGAAATCCATATTCACGAGGCCCAGCTTCATCACCGAGCCGGGAACTTTGGCCGCAAAGCGCCAGGAGATGCCCTCATCCGGCTGGATGTGGATCACCAGACGGTTGGTGCGCGGGTCCTTGATGGGAGTTTTTCGGAACAACATAAAAGGCGTGCGGCGAAATTGGATGGCGATTTCCGTCACGCGCTTGGCGAGCCGCTTTCCCGTGCGCAGATAAAAAGGCACATCGCCCCATCGCCAGTTATCGATCTTGAGTTTCAAGGCAACAAAAGTCTCGGTGTTCGATTCCGGCGAGACGTCGGGCTCGTTGCGGTAGGCTTGGACCTTCTCGTCTCCTATCGTGCCTTCGCCGTATTGTCCGCGCACCATGTTGTGCAAAACATCTTCGGGCGTGGGGATTTGCAGGGCGTGCAGGATTTCCGCCTGCTTGTCGCGAACGGCATCAGCCCCGAAGGAGATGGGCGGCTCCATGGCCGTGAGCGTGAGGAGCTGGAAAAGGTGGTTCGGCACCATGTCCTTGAGGGCGCCCGCGGTGTCGTAGAAGCCCCCGCGATGCTCGACGCCGACGGATTCTGCGGCAGTGATTTGCACGTGGTCGATATAGGTGCGATTCCAAAGTGGCTCGATCATGCTGTTGGCGAAGCGGAAGACCATCAAGTTCTGGACAGTTTCCTTGCCGAGGTAGTGATCGATGCGGAAAATCTGCTTTTCGGTGAGGATTTGCTTGAGCTCTTTGTTCAATTGCACCGCGGAATCGAAGTCGTGACCGAAGGGTTTTTCAACGATTACGCGAGTCCACTTGCCGTTTTCTTCTTTGGTGAGCCCGACCTCGCCCAGTTTTTGAACGATCAGCGAGAAAAACTTAAAAGAGACGGCCAGGTAATGAAAGAGATTGCCGTGCGTATCGTGCTTTTTCTGAGCCTCTTCAATCTGGTCCTTCAGACGCTGGTACGCTGCTGGATCTTTGAAATCGCCTTGCACGTAATAGATGCGTTGCAGGAACCAATCCCATAACTTCGGGTCCATGGGATGTTCTTCGAACTGTTTGATATCTTCACTGAGGTGGGCGCGAAACGATTCGGTGGTGAACTGATCGAAGGCAAATCCGACGATGGCGAATTGCTTGGACAGAAGACCTTCCTGCGCGAGGTTGGCCAAAGCGGGAATGAGCTTGCGCTTGGTGAGGTCACCGCTGGCCCCGAAAATGACCATCACGCAAGGGGAAGCGGGGGAACCGGGTTCGATGTGGTCTGGATTCATTGACGGTGTCCTGTCTTAGACGATGTCTGCTATTAAAAATGCTATTCTCCGGACTTTTTCTCGATGTGGCCGCCGAACTGAAATCGCATAGCGGAGAGGACTTTGGACGCAAAATCGCTTTCGCCACGCGACGAAAATCGCTCGAAAAGCGAAGCGGTCAGCACAGGCGCTGGCGCCGTGGATTCGATCGCCGCGAGAATCGTCCAGCGGCCCTCGCCAGAATCAGAGACGCGGCCGGAGAACCGTTCGAGATCCGGCTGTTCAAAGAGTGAAATGGCCGTTAGATCGAGCAGCCAGGAAGCGATCACGCTGCCGCGGCGCCAGACTTCGGCTACGTCCGCGAGATTGAAGTCATACATATAGTGCTCGGGATTGCGCAGTGGGGTGGTCTCCGCATCCGTTTCGCGATGCGATTTTCCAGCGTTCGCGTGCTTCAAGATATTGAGTCCTTCGGCGTACGCGGCCATCAGGCCGTACTCGATGCCATTGTGCACCATTTTCACAAAGTGCCCGGCGCCGGACGGGCCGCAGTGGAGATAACCTTCTTCCGATGTCCCACCGGCTTTTTCGCGCCCGGGCGTGCGATCAACGTTTCCGCGGCCGGGGGCCAAAGTTTTGAAAATCGGATCGAGATGTTGCACGATGTCCGTTTCGCCGCCAATCATCTGGCAATAACCGCGCTCGAGACCCCAGACGCCGCCGCTGGTGCCGACGTCGCAGTAATGAATCTTCTTGGCGGAAAGCTCCTTGGCGCGGCGAATGTCGTCGATGTAATAGGAGTTTCCACCGTCAATGATGATGTCGCCGGACTCCAGTTTGCCCGCCAGATCATGGAGGGACGCATCCACCACTGCCGCGGGCACCATCAGCCAAATGGCGCGTGGCTTCTGCAGCTTCTTGACGAAGTCATCTAGCGAATCCGCTCCGGTCGCGCCTTCGGCCGCGAGCTGCTTGACCGAATCTGCGCTCCGGTCGTACACCACGCACTTGTGGCCGCTCTTTTGCAAGCGGCGCACCATGTTGGCGCCCATTCTCCCCAGACCGATCATCCCCAGTTGCATGGCAATGGCTCCTATGCCCTCAGTTTGCCGCCCTTGAGCGTTTTTTGACTCTCCAACAATTGATGATGCTTACGCGAGCGCTTGATTGACTGCGTCCGTCAGCGTCGCGAGACCCGCGGCGACATCTTTGCCGAGATGGACGCGCAACGCGCGCCGGCCGCGATCCGAGAGCACGGCAAAGTCGCCGCGCGCTTGCGCTGCTTTCACCACGCCAAAGGTGTATTTCTGCCCCGGAACGAGCAGGTCCACGGCATCGTCGCAAGTGATTTGCAGAAAAACGCCTGTGTTGGGGCCGCCTTTGTAGGCTTGCCCCGTCGAGTGAAGAAATCGCGGCCCAAAGCCCAGAACGGTGGCTACTTTTTTGTTGTCCCGCACGGCAAGGCGAATCGCCTGAAGCGTTTCTTCATTCTGCTGGTTCATCGTGACGTAACCGAGAACGGCAAAATAATCGCCTGCGCCGAGGCGCGCGAGATGTTTCTTCAGGAAGCCCACGAGGGTCGCTCCGCCTTTTAGCGCGACAGTATTTTTTTGGTCGGCATAGAGCTTGATGTCGCCGGCGGTGAAAAATTGCGATTCCGAAGGCAACTTTCCGGTCGTTTCGTATTCGGAAGTGAGTTTGCGCGTTTCCGTTTTGCTGGCTTCGACGTCGGGCTGGTTGAAAGCGTTGATGCCGATGAGGGAACCCGCGACCGCCGTGGCAATTTCCCAGCGGAAAAATTCCTGGCCCAGGCTGTAGATGTCCGGCAACACAATGCGAATGACTGGGTTCCCGGCCTTAGCCAGGGCGTCGACTGCCGAGGCTTGCGTCTTGTCGGCATCGGATTCCAGACGCAGATACGCGAAAACACGGTCGGACCCATACTTGTCCGGTCCCGCCAATTTCTCTCGATCGACGGGAATGATGCCCGTGCCGGATTTTCCGGTGGACTCCGCGATTAGCTGCTCAAGCCATGCTCCCAAATCGAAAATTCCCTTGGACGTGACGATCGTAATCTTGTCGCGGCCCTGATTTGCGGCGATTCCGAGAATCGTTCCCAGGATGACACCAGGATTCGAGGCCGGTTCCGCGTCCGCACCGCAGGCATTGACCATCAACTGAGTGTTTTTCAGGAATTTTGGAACGTCGATGCCCATCACTGCCGCGGGCACCATGCCGAAATTGGAAAGAGCGGAGTAGCGCCCGCCAATGCTCGGGACGCCCATGAAAGTTTTGCGAAATTTGTCCTTGTCGGCGACACGCTGCAGCTTTGAGCCAGGATCGGTGATGGCGATGAACCGGCTGCCCACTTCCTTTTCGCCCACCGCCATTTTGACGCGGTCAAAAAAGTATTGTTTGTAGATATTGGGTTCAAGAGTACTGCCGGATTTACTTGAAACGATGCAGAGTGTACTGGAGAGGTCCACGCTGGCTTCGATAGCCTTGATTTGCGCGGGATCAGTGGAATCGAGGACGTGCAGGTTCGGATAGCCCGCGGCCGTGCCGAAAGTCAGGCGAAGGACCTCCGGGCAAAGGCTGGAGCCGCCCATGCCAAGCAGCAAGGCGTTCTTGAACGATGCTTTCTTAATGTCCGCGGCGACTTGCTTCAGCTTGTCAACGTCCTCGATCTGCTGCTCGGTAATATCCAGCCAGCCCAGCCACTTGTCTTCATCCGCGCCGGTCCATAGCGAAGCGTCCTTCTGCCATAGACGCTGCACTTTGCCGCGCTTCTTCCAGTCCTCGAGAGAAGCATTCACATCGTTTGCGAGTTTTTCCGGGAGTGTGTAAGTCTGGCGATTCACGCTCACGCATGCACCCCTGCGCTTTTTCCTGTGGCGTCCAGAAGCTGTTTGAACGCATCGGCAAAGAGTTTCACGCCGTCCACGACGAGTTTGTCAGTAACGTCTTTCATCGAGATTCCGGCTTTGGCCAGATTTTCCATGGTTTTGCGGGCGGCATCGACGTCTTCCGTAAGACTCGGGCGCAGCTTGCCATGGTCGCGGAAGGCATCGAAGGTGGCCGGAGGAATTGTGTCCACGGTGTCGGCGCCAATCAGCTCTTCGACGTAGAGGACGTCGCGATATTTCGGATTCTTCGTGCTCGTGCTGGCCCAGAGCAGCCGCTGCGTTTGGGCGCCCTTGACAGCCAGAGCCTTCCAGCGCGCGCCGCCAAAAAGCTCCTGATATTTCTTATAGGTGAGCTTGGCGTTGGCAATGGCGATTTTGCCGTGAATGCTTTCGAGCAGCGCCCTTTGCGCGGGATCCGCGGCGGTCTTCAGCTTTTCGTCGACCTTGCTATCGACCAGTGTATCGATGCGGCTGACGAAAAAGCTCGCGACGCTAGCAGAGTGACTGATGTCCTGCCCCTTGGCGGCGCGAGCTTCGAGCGCAGCCAGAAAAGCTTCGGCGACTTGCTCATAAGCGGACTGCGCGAAAAGGAGAGTGATATTGATGTTGAGGCCGTCTTCAAGGAGCTGACGAATGGCGGGGATGCCTTCGGGAGTGGCGGGAACTTTGATCATCACATTGGGGCGATCGACCGATTTCCAAAGGCGGCGAGCTTCGTCGATGGTGCCCTTCGTGTCGTTGGCGAGATACGGAGAGACTTCCAGGCTGACGTAGCCGTCGCGCCGTTTCGATTCAGCATAAACAGATTTGAAGATGTCGCACGCGTCTTGGACATCGCGGATGGCGATTTTTTCGAAGAGGCCTTTGGCATCCAGCTTTTTCGCGTCGGGCGAGTTCAGAATGTCGGAGTAGACATTGCTCCCCGTGATCGCCTTCTCAAAAATGGCCGGATTCGAGGTCATGCCGCGAAGCCCGTCGTCATCGATGTATTTTTTCAAGCCGCCGCTGGTGAGCAGGTCTCTGCGGATATAGTCCATCCAGGGCGATTGCCCGAAATCCAGCAGCGATTTAAGGGGATTCGTGCCTTGCGCCGCGCCGGCGGTCGGAATTGTGGTTGCTGTCGTCATGGTGATTCTCCTCTTCGGTGGGAAAGTCGTTGAACATCCATTGTACTCCTCGTCAGTACGCGAGTGCTCGTCAGTTCGGCTCGCATGCCCGCTGGCCAACGCCTATAGGGTCAGGGGCAGGTGCAATGTTTCGCTTCCAGGGAGCTTATTTCGCCGGGCTGCGTCAAGCGCCGCTGTTCCTCTGACATTTTCGCGCCCTTGGGCCCCGCACAAAATCCTAAGCGAGCGCGATGCCCACATCCCGCGAACCGGCTACAACCGTTTTGGCTTACTTTCCCAAGACTTCTTTGGCGGCCGCCACGACGTTTTCGACTTCGAAGCCGAATTTCTTGAGCAGGGCCTTGATTGGAGCCGAAGCGCCGAACGTATGCATGCCGATCATTTTGCCTTTGGGGCCGACGTAGCGCTCCCATCCAAATGTGGCGGCCATTTCAACAGAAACGCGCGCCGTCACACTCGTGGGCAGTACTCTCTCTTTATAAGTTGCATCTTGCGCTTCAAACAGTTCCCACGACGGCATGCTGACCACCCGCGCTTTAATCCCTTCCGCGCTAAGTTTCTCCCACGCCGAAACACACAGCGACACTTCACTCCCCGTGCCAATGAGGATCACGCTTGGTTTTCCATCCTGAGCGTCCGCCAAGATATACGCTCCTTTGGCCACACCGGATGCCGCCCCAAACTTGGTACGGTCGAAGGTCGGGATGGGTTGGCGCGTGAGTACGAGCGTCGACGGCCCGTGCGTGTGCTGCATGATCACCTTGTATGCCTCCACCACTTCATTCGCATCGCCCGGCCGCAGCACCAGCATGTTGGGCATCGCGCGGAAAGCCGCCAGTTGTGCGATCGGCTGGTGGGTCGGCCCGTCTTCTCCTAGGCCAATCGAATCGTGCGTGAAGATGTAAAGCGCCGGAATTTCCATCAGAGCGCCAAGCCGCATGCTCGGCCGCATATAGTCGCTGAAATTGAAGAAAGTAGCGCTGAATCCCCGCAATTTGGAAGAGGTTAGTCCGTTCACTGCCGCGCCCATGGCGTGTTCGCGCACCCCGAAGTGCAAATTTCGTCCGTGATATTCGTTCGGATAAAAATCCCCCGCCCCCTCAAACGTCAAATTCGTTTTGTTCGAATGCGCCAGGTCCGCCGAACCGCCAATCAGCCACGGAATGTTTTTAGCCAGCACGTTCAAAACTTTTCCCGACGAATCGCGCGTAGCCATGCCCTTGGCGTCGGCCGGAAAAGCTGGCAGGTCCTTGTCCCAGCCGTCGGGCAATTTTCCCGCCTGAATTCTGTTCAGTGCGTCCGCCAGCTCCGGAAATTTAGCATTGTACTCCGCAAATTTCGTGGCCCACGCCGCCTGCGCTTCCGCTCCGCGCTTGCCAACTCCATTCTTGAATTGATCGTAGACGCCGTCGGGCACGAGAAACTTGGCGTCCTCCGGCCATCCATAGAACTGCTTGGTCAGCTTGACTTCCGCCTCGCCCAGCGGTTCGCCGTGCGATTCGGAACTGTCTTGTTTGTGCGGCGAGCCGTACCCAATGTGGGTATCGACAACGATAAGCGTCGGGCGGTCCTTCGTATTGAGGAAAGTTTGGTACGCGTGCGCCAGTTTGCTCAGGTCATTCGCATCGGCCACTCGCGTCACGTTCCAACCGTAGGCGACGAAGCGCGTCATCACATCTTCGCTGAAAGACCAGATGGCCGGCCCATCCAGCGTGATGTGATTGTTATCGTAAATCCAGCAGAGATTCGAGAGTTGCAGATGGCCCGCGAGAGAAGCAGCCTCTGAAGCTACACCCTCCATGAGGTCGCCATCGCCGCAAACTGCGTAGACGTTGAAATCGAAGAGGTCGAAGCCGGGCTTATTGTAATTCGCTCCCAGCCATTTACTGGCGATGGCCATGCCCACGCTGTTTCCAACCCCTTGCCCGAGCGGGCCTGTCGTGGTTTCTACTCCCGTGGTAAGGTGCGATTCCGGATGGCCAGGCGTCTTGCTGTCCAGTTGGCGGAAGTGCTTGAGCTCATCCATGGAAAGGGAGGGCTCCTCCAGGACTTTTCCTTCAGCGCTGACCTGCTTTACTCCCGCGAGATGCAACATCGAGTAGAGAAGCATCGAGGCATGGCCGTTGGAGAGGACAAAGCGGTCGCGGTTCGGCCAGATGGGATTCGCCGGATCGTAACGCAGGTATTTCTGCCACAGTTCGTAGACCACCGGCGCCAGCCCCATGGGCGCTCCAGGATGGCCGGAGTTGGCTTGTTGCACGCCATCGATCGAAAGCGTCCGGATGGTATTGATGCTCAACAAGTCCATGTCTAGCTGGCTCTTCGGCTGGCTCACGTCGGCTCCTGTAGCGGGCAGGAAGAACTCCCGCCAATCTCCCAATGGTTTTGATGCACCATGCTGCAGAACGGATGAAGTGATTTTACGTCAAATCGAAAGCAGGCGCTCGCTAGCGCACGGAACCGCTGTTTGAGAACTCCCATGTGGCCGTGCTCGGCCTTCCTCTGCGGGAGCGGCCATCCAGGGAGAGGAATAAAAATTAGCGCGCCCTCTACCGCTTGTCAATCAAGTTACAAAGCATTCATGTGAAGTGCCGCCCAAAGGCGGAATCGCGGCCCTGGCGAATCCTCGGGGCCGCTCACCAGAAATGCACGGTAAATTTGTTCTAAGGGCCGCCGCGGAAATTTATGATCTTGGCGGTTCCCGTCATCATTCCACTGTGCTGCGCGATCGTTTTTGATTCCTCAGCCGACCAGCAGGTCTTCGGCAGCGCAGAGCCTTGCTGCGCGCCGATAGGTGTTCCCTCTGCGGCGCACCAGGAGTCCAGGAAGAAGTGGGTCGTTCCTTTCCCATGACGCCTATTTCACGTGACAGGCGCAAGAGTTCTCGCTCATCCGCAGGTAGTCGAATACCAAACGCACGTTGCGCGTCAGACGTCGCATCTTCTCCGCCACGTTCCCTCGGCCCTTGGATTTGAGCACCCCGATGGCGAAACGACGAAGCCGGGTGATGTTTTCCGGGCCATGGCCGGTGCGGATGCGACTGCGGTCCTCATCATAGTTCCAGTCGATCATGTAGTGGCAACTCTCGATCGCCCAGTGCCCGCGGTTGACCCGCAGCACGCGTTGCGGACCGGCTTGTTCCGCCGGGCGGCTGGTGAGGCCGTAGGAGATTTGCAGAGAAGGCTTGCCCGTCTTCTTGTTCGCGCTGTGCCGCTCAATGACGAACGCTTGGCCCACATGAGGAAAATCGAGATACCCGTTGAGTTCCGTGGTCGTCCAGATCTTGCGCGTTTCGATGCGTCCGTGGTCCGCCGGGGTAGGCTCGACAAAATGCGGTTGGCCGCGATCCCGAAAATAGAACTCCAAGGCTTCCAGAAGACCGGGTTGGTTTCCTTTCACCGTGAAAGAGTAGTGGGCCTGGCGCTTCTCGACCAGGTAAGTCGCCAGTTCGCGTTGGGTCAGCAGGGCATCGGCACTGACATCTTTCCCCTCAATATCGATGGAATCCAGCAGCGGGATCGCCGTCTTGATCTCGTTCGTGCGTTTGACCTCTTCCTTGGCCTTCCCCTCTACGGGCAGGGTACCGACTTTTTTTGGGTGTAGCAGATCTTGCTTTGCTGACCGACCACACTCATCACGTGCGTTTGCCGGCCTTGCTCATCCAGAGCGTTGCACATGGTCTTGCCATCGATCGCCAGACTTTCATCCCCTGCGCCATAGCGTTGGTTCCAGCGTTGCAAAGCGCCATCCAGATCGGCGGGCGTGACGCGGATGAGCACGTTGCGGATGCTGGACTCGCTGGGCACCACATACTGGCCCTGTTCACGACGGCAACCGAAGCGCTCCCGCGATTTCTGCCCCAGGCTTTGGGCCCAATCGGAAATGGCCTTGTACCCGCGCATCCCGCAGAGTACGGCCCCCGCGGCTATCCCCACGACGGTGGACAAACGATGTCGCCGCCCTTGGGTCCGGCGCGGATCGGGAATCTGCGAAAAGAACGAAGGGAGAGAGCGCATCTGATCAGCGGTGAGCCTCATGCTCGTGCCTCCTAGGCGATACGGTGGGGAAAGAATCGCGCCGCACAAGACTGTGCGGGCGTCGCACCGCAGCGGTTGGAGAAAAACCATCTTGGGAGATTGCGCCTTGGCCGTGTATCCCGCGTGGGTCCGGCGAAACCCTCGGGTGTTCCCTACATAAATCCAGTTCGCCGCCCGGTACACCGTCCCGCGATGACGCTGCGGGTCGACAAAGGTTTCCAGCAACACCACACCGTGCCCGAACGCTTCTTCCCAATCCCTCCCCAAACGCCTTTGACAGAGAGCGAGAAGGCGCGACCCCCAATTGAACAGGTGCCAGTCGGGAAGAATCAGAAAGCGGCTATTGTTGACCACCAGTTTCAAGCGGCCATAGTGCTGGCGCAGGGTCCAACCAATCCAGCCATCGCGCGGGGCGCACTTCAGTGCCGAGGCCGAAAAGCTCAACAGCGCAACCCATTGCTCCCGCCAGCTCGCCACGTACCACAGCGTTTCTCCGATCTTGGGCAAATGGCCCAGGTAGTGGTGCTCGCGCATGAGTTCCTGGTAGCGGGGCTGTTCGTCGGAACGAACCAGCCGGACCACCGTCTCGCGGAGTTCCGGACGCCATGCAGAGTCAACCTTCTCGGGATGCATTGCGCCGTGAGCATACTGAAGCGGAACAGAAAAGTCCAGAGCAAACTATAACTATTTATGTTTTATGGTCGTTAAGTGCCTGGATAAATCCACCCTGACCAGAAATGCCGCCAACATTGAGCGCAGCCCCCATACATGCTACTTTTTGATATCTGCCCGGCCCGGGTGGCGGAATGGCAGACGCTGAGGACTTAAAATCCTCCGGGGATTTTTCCTCATGTGGGTTCGACTCCCACCCCGGGCACCATTTTTTATTTTCAATTGCTCGGCGAACCCGCAACCGCGGGCTTGCGAACTTGCAGGTTGCATTGACGCCAAAATCGGCCAATGCTACGCTCTCGCCGCACTCCCATCCCTCATGCGCGCCGTCGATCTCATCCGCAAAAAACGCGATTCCGGTGAACATTCTCGCGAGGAAATTGACTTTCTCATCTCCGGCTACACCACCGGCGATATTCCCGATTACCAGATGGCAGCCTGGCTTATGGCCACCTGGATTCGCGGCCTCAATCGCTCCGAAATCGCCTCTCTCACGGAGAGCATGCTCCGTTCCGGCGAACCCCTCAATCTCTCCGAGCTTCCCGGCAAGAAAGTCGACAAGCATTCCACCGGCGGCGTTGGAGACAAAACCTCCCTCATCCTCGCTCCCATAGTCGCCGCGGGCGGCCTCACCGTTCCCATGATCAGCGGCCGCGGCCTCGGTCACACCGGCGGCACTCTCGACAAGCTTGAGTCTATCCCCGGATTCAATGTAAATCTCTCGCTCGAGGAATTTCGCCACGTTCTCCGCGAATGCGGCATGGGTCTCATTGGCCAAACCGCCGAAATTGCCCCCGCCGACAAAAAAATCTACGCCCTTCGCGATGCCACTTCGACCGTCGAAAATATCGGCCTTATCTGCGCATCCATAATGAGCAAGAAGCTTGCCGAGGGCATCGACGCTCTCGTTCTCGACGTTAAAACCGGCTCCGGCGCCTTCATGAAGCGAGAAGAAGACTCCATCCGCCTCGCCGAAGTCATGGTCGAAACCGGCCAGCGCATGGGCATAAGAGTCGTCGCGCTCATCACCGATATGGACCAGCCTCTCGGTCGCATGGCCGGCCACTCCAATGAAGTCATCGAGTGCATCGAAATTCTCAGCGGCCGCGGTCCCGCCGATCTCCGCGAACTCAGCATCGAACTCTCCGCTTGGATGTTTTTCCTTTGCGAACGGACCAAGTCTATTAAGGAAGGCCGCGCCCTCGCCGAATCCATGATCGCCTCCGGCCATGCCATGGAAAGGTTTAAGCGCTGCATTCGCTTGCAAGGCGGCGACGATCGGATTGTCGAAAAGCCGCAGCTCCTTCCTCGAGCCCGCTCCCACGCCAATGTCTTAAGCCCCTCTACCGGCTTTATCACCGCAACGAATTGCGAGAACCTCGGCATCGCTCTTGCCATGCTCGGCGGCGGCCGCGAAAAAAAGGAGGATGCCATCGACCATGCCGTCGGCCTCGAATTCCACAAGCGTATCGGCGATCGCGTAGAAAAAGGCGAACCCCTCGCCACAATCCATTACAATAACGCCGCAAAGTTGGCCGAAGCGCAGACTCTCATCGCCGGGAGCTACCAGATTGGTGAAGCTGCGCCCTCGGTCGAGCGCCCGCTCATTCGCCGCATCATCGGCGGCTAGCGCTCCGGCATTTTCACCTGAATCTGCACGGCAGAAAGAGGTCACTGCATGGGACGTTTCACCGGAGTGCTCGGCCTGCTCGCAATGCTCGGCCTCGCGTATCTCTTCTCCACCGAACGCAAAGCCATCAAACTCAAAACCGTTCTCTGGGGCCTTGGCCTGCAATTGTCCTTTGCGATTTTTGTGCTGCGGGTTGCAGCCGGCCGCGATCTCTTTCAATGGGCCGGAGAAAAAGTCAACTTGCTTCTCGGCTACGCTTTTTACGGCTCACAATTCGTTTTCGGTGAACTGGGCCTGCCATCCACCGCCAATTCCAATTTTCCGGCGTCTCCGGAGCACTTCCTCTTTGCCTTCCAGGTCCTCCCCACGATCATTTTCATCGCCGCTTTTTTCGCGCTGCTCTATCACATCGGTGTCATGCAGCTCGTCATCCGTGCCGCCGCTTGGATCATGACTCGCGTCATGGCCGCCAGCGGCGCCGAATCCCTCAACGTCGCCGCCAGCATCTTCATGGGACAGACCGAAGCCCCTCTCACCATCCGTCCTTTTCTCAATAAGCTCACAAAGTCCGAGCTCATGGTCGTCATGACCAGCGGCATGGCTCACGTCTCCGGCGGCATCATGGCCGCCTACATCGCCTTCGGCATCAAAGCCGAGCATCTTCTCACCGCCGTCATCATGACCGCTCCAGGCACTCTGCTCATGGCCAAAATGCTTGTCCCCGAAACCGAGCAGCCGCTCACTGCCGGCCGCGTCGAAATGCCCGAAATGGAAAAGGACACGAATTTTCTCGGCGCGATCTCTCGCGGCACGGTCGACGGCCTTCATCTTGCTCTCAACGTCGGCGCCATGCTCATCTCTTTCATTGCGCTCCTCTATCTCATCAATGCCATGATGGGTGGCGCGCACAACTGGTTCGCCATCCATCCGCGCCTCCATCTCGGTTGGTTCCCCTCCAGCCTCCAGCAAATTTTCGGCTGGGTTTTCGCCCCGGTTGCCTGGGTCATCGGCATCCCCTGGCACGATTGCAGGGCCATGGGCAACTTGCTCGGCACGCGCATGGTCATCAACGAAGTCGTCGCCTTCCAGCAACTCGGCGAACTCATCAAAGCCAGCGCTTTCGATCCACGTTCCGCCCGGATCGCCACTTTTGCTCTTTGCGGCTTCGCGAATTTCAGCTCCATCGGCATTCAAATCGGCGGCATCGGCGCGCTCGCTCCAGATCAGCGCACCCAGCTAGCCAAATTCGGCATCCGTGCCATGCTCGCCGGCACCATGGCCAACCTCATGTCCGCCTCCATCGTCGGCATCCTGTCCTAGTCGCATCTTGGCGTCGCACGCACTTCTGCCTGTCCTCATCTACTGCTCCCGATGCCTCACTCGCCGTGGCCTCTCCGCGAATCTTTGTTGACTCTGCACCTCTGCGTTTTCTTTTCTCTTTCCTTTCTCTCTCGTCCCCAGCCGTGGCGCTATTCCTTCCCTCCAACTCCATGTAAAATCCTCATCATCAAATGCCTCCACCGAAAAAAGCTTCGCCCAAATCCAAATCTCTCACCGAGTTCGACCGCGCCGAATCTGCCGCCAATTTTATTTTTTCAAAGACGCATCTCCGCCCCAAAATCGCCCTGGTCCTCGGCTCCGGCCTCGGCGCTTTCGCCGACGAATTTGCCGGCGCGACTAAAATTCCGTACGCCGAAATTCCGCATTTCCCAAAATCCACCGCCATCGGCCACGCCGGCCAGCTCGTTCTCGGCAACGTCGGCGAAATCCCCGTCGCCGGAATGCAAGGCCGCGTTCATCTCTATGAAGGCTATTCCGCCAAAGATGTCGCGTTTCCCATTCGCGTTTTCTCGCGCATGGGCGTGAAAGCCGTCATCCTCACCAACGCCGCCGGCGGCATCAAACGCGAATTCACGCAAGGCGAACTCGTGGTCATCAAAGATCACATCAATCTGCAATTCGCGAATCCGCTCATCGGCCCTAACGACGACCGCTTCGGCCCGCGCTTTCCTGATATGACCATTGCCTACGACCGCCGCTTTCGCGAAATCGCCGTCGGCGCAGGAAACCGCAACCACATCGGCCTCTATGAAGGCGTCTATGCCGCGCTGCCCGGCCCCAGCTACGAAACTCCCGCTGAGATTCGATATCTGCGCGCCATCGGCGCCGACCTCGTCGGCATGTCCACCGTTCCGGAAGTGATTGCCGCGCGCCATTCCGGAATCCGCGTACTCGGCATCTCTTGCGTCACCAACGCCGCCGCCGGCATCCTCGATCAACCGCTCGACCACAAAGAAGTTCTCGAAACCGGCGAACGCGTCCGCGGCCAATTCATTGCCCTCCTAAAAGTCGTCATCCCGCGCATCGCCGCCGAACTCTCATGAGCACTCGGCCTCTTCTCTGTGATCTCTGTGCGCTCTGTGTTAAAACCAACCTGCCAGTGCAACTTCGATCGCTATCCGAGAAAGGCGGTCTCTCATCACGCCGATTCCTGAACTTCATCCCCAGAATGCTTCTTGCGCCAATGGAGAACTAAAAAGTGAACGAACATGACGCACTCGTCGAAGCCGCCCAGCAAGCCCGCGAAAATGCTCACGCGCCTTTCTCGAATTTCCGCGTTGGCGCCGCGCTCCATGCTACTTCCGGCAGAATCTTTGGCGGCTGCAATGTGGAGAACGCCACGTATGGCCTGACCGTCTGCGCCGAGCGCGTTGCCATTTTCAAAGCCATGAGCGAAGGGGAACGCAACTTTGACGCCATCGCCGTCGTCACCGATACGGAGACGCTCACGCCGCCTTGCGGCGCGTGCCGCCAGCTGATCTGGGAATTTTGCGGCGACGTTCCCGTGATCCTGGCAAATTTAAAAGGCAAAACGGAAACGCTCCAGATGCGTGAACTGTTTCCAAAGCCGTTCGATTCTTCCAATCTGTAGCAAACGGGGAAAGAAAATGAATGCGAGACGGATCGCAATAAGCAAATTGGCCATCGCGTTGGCCAGCGCCGCACTGATTTTCGCCAGCGTGTCGGCATCTTTGGCGCAAGAACCGACGTCGGCACAGGCACAGATGCCGGCGAAAGGAAAGCCTGCGAATTTTGTCGACCTGCTCATCAGCGGCGGCACGGTGGTCACTATGGCCCCGGCGCGCCGCGTCATTGAGAACGGTTTCGTCATCGTGAAGGGCGACATCATCGTGGCCATCGGCGAAGGCCTTCCGCACATGCCGAACGGCCCGATTTTCACGAAGCAATCCATTGACGCCAAGGGTGCGCTGATTCTTCCCGGCTTCGTCAACGGCCACACGCATGTTCCCATGACGCTCTTCCGCGGCCTGTGCAATGACGTGACGCTGGACGTCTGGTTGAACAAATGTATTTTCCCGGCCGAAGCGAAAAACGTGACCGAGGATTTCGTGCGCTGGGGAACCCGCCTCGCCGCTGCCGAACAAATCCGTTCCGGCGTCACCACTTTCGCGGACATGTACTACTTCGAGGACACCATCGCCGAGGAAACCAAAGCCGCCGGAATGCGCGGCGTGCTGGGCGAAACCTTCATCGATTTTCCCGCCCCTGACAATAAGACCGAAACTGCGATGCTTGACTACACCGAAAATTTCCTGAAGCGCTGGCAGGGCGACCCGCTGATTCACGCTGCCGCTGCGCCGCATTCGATTTACACCTGCTCGAAGAAGACGCTGCAAGACGCCGCCTCGCTTGCGCGCAAATACCACGCACCGATTTTGATCCACGTCGCCGAAATGAAAAAAGAGTTGGACGACAGCTTGAAGCAGAACGGCCTGACGCCCGTGCAATATCTCGATAAAATCGGCGTTCTCGGTCCGGATGTGATAGCGGCGCACTGCATTTTCGTAAACGCGGGCGACCGCAAGATTCTCGCCGAACGGCAAGTCGGCTGCGTGCACAATCCTTCGAGTAACATGATGCTGGCGAGCGGCGTTGCACCAGTTGTCGAGGAGCGCGCCGCTGGCGTCGCGGTTGGTCTTGGAACCGATGGCCCTGCGGGCAGCAACAACGACCTCGACTTGATGGAAGAAATGGACCTCGCCGCGAAGCTGCAAAAAATAACGAAGATGGATCCGCGCGCATTGGACGCAAAATCCGTCGTTGAGATGGCCACTATCGATGGAGCGAAAGCGCTGCACATGGAAAAAGAAATCGGCTCGCTCGAAGTTGGTAAAAAGGCCGACATCATCTTGATTGGCCTCGACGAGCCCAATGCGGTTCCCATGTTCGATGTGTACTCACAGCTCGCATACGCGCTCAAAGGCAGCGACGTGGAAACTGTAGTCATCGGCGGCCGCGTCGTCATGCGCGACAAAAAGCTTCTCACGCTGAACGAGCCCGAAATCCTCGCCAAAGCCCGCGAATACGGCAAAAGAGTAGAAGCCTCGCTCAAGTGACTTTTGGGCGCGTCGCAAAAAACCCGTCGAGCAAGAAACCGAGCGGTGCGGCTAGACAATTGTGCCGTAGAAAGTCCTCGAGTTGGTAGAAGCGGAAGCGGCGTAGAGAGGATGCGCAGATGGACCGAACGAAGTATTTGTCGATGCTTGAAACGGCGATCGAAGAAGCGCGGCGCGGGCTTGCGGAGGGAGGAATTCCGATTGGCGCGGCGCTGTTCGACGGCGATGGAAAGCTATTGGGGAGCGGGCATAACCGCAGAGTGCAGGATGGGGACCCGTCGGCGCATGGAGAAACCGATGCGTTTCGCAAAGCGGGCCGACAGAAAACCTATCGCGACAAAATCATGGTGACGACACTCGCGCCTTGCTGGTATTGCAGCGGGCTCATCCGCCAATTTGGAATTGGAACCGTAATCGTGGGCGAGTCCGAGAATTTTCGCGGCGGGATCGATTGGCTGCAACAAGATGGAATCAAAGTGATTGATCTTGCGTCTAAAGAATGTGCGGCGATGCTCGCAAAATTCATCGCCGAAAATCCGGCGCTGTGGCATGAGGACATCGGCGAAGAGTGATCGAGAATGTGTTGAATCGCTGCGGCTGAGCGGCGAAAAAGTGGGTTCTCCATGAAACAGAAAATCAGAACCAACAGATATTTCGTGCTGGCGTTCATTTGCGCAGGGGCGGCAAGCCTTGCGTTCGCGCTGCATGCGAACGCTTCCGCGGACGACGAGATTCCGAAGCTCGCGTCTCTGATGGGCTGGAAACCCGGGATAGTGGTGGCAGATATCGGCGCGGGAGACGGAAGCTACACGTTCGCGGCGGAGGAACAAGTCGGGCCGACGGGAAAAGTGTTTGCGACGGAGATTAACGAGGAAAAACTGAAGGCGCTGCGGGCGGAAGTCAAGAAACGCGGATTGCAGAACGTAACGGTGATCGAGAGCGCGGAAGCGGAAACGAATTTGCCCGCGGCGTGCTGCGACGCGGTTTTTTTGCGGCGCGTTTACCATCATTTGACGAAACCCTTGGAATTCGATGCAAGCATTCTTCGCTCGCTGAAGCCAGGAGGGAAATTAGCGATCATTGATTTTCCTCCTCATCCGGAATATGGAAAAGTAGAAGGGGTTCCGAAAGACCGCGTGAACCATGGTATCTTTCAGAAAATTTTGATCGACGAATTAGGCAAGGCCGGTTTTCGGGCTGAGAAGATTGTGGATGATTGGCCGTCGAATAATTATTGCGTTGTGTTCGTGAAGAAGTGACGCTTGCGCGATGAATAGAAATTGATCGCACGAAGATAAAGAGCGGGTCTAAAGACCCGCCACTACAACGGCCCGGAATTCGTGTCGATCGGGGCCGCGCATGGGCGTAGCCAATGCTTCGAGACGGACGAGTTGATTAAGCGGGTTCATTGTAGGTGTCGTATTGGACGGCGATGTCGCGGACTTCCTGAAGGGTCATGTCGCGGAGGAGCTTGCCGTCTTCGAGGACGGTTTCGAGCGCGTTTACGCCGAGCGGAGAACTGTCCGGATTGGGAGAATCGTTGTCGACTTCGACGGTAAAAAATTCTTTGCCGCTGTGAATTAGATTGAAGCGGCCGCCTTTGCTGGCTTTGGATGGATCGGTTTTGGGATTCTTGTAGACGTTGTGCCATTTGCCGCCGCGGTCGATGGCGGAACATTTCAGAGCAAATTTGAGCGTGTCGCGATTCACTTGCTGGAGAAGCGCGCCGCCCATGCCATAGCTCCAAATATCCTGTGACCAGCCTTTGCGGGTGAGCTGGCCAGTAATGTTTTGAATGGTGTAGTAGTTCACGCCGTCGCCCTGGATGAAACGGACACAGGGAACTGTTGTTTTCCAACCTTTTTTATTCACTTCATAACCGAAAACTTCCGCGACGATTTTGAAAAGTTCCTCGAGCACGGTGACGGCGTCGCCGGAATCCGGGCGAATAATCAGCGTGCCTTTGCGCTGGAGAACTTTGTCACGAAGCGCCCCACCCCAAAGATTGCGCACGGCATTGTAAATGTCGTAGGAGTCGCTGACGCAGGCGACGACGCCTTCGGGGCAGTTTTCGAGGATGTTGTCGTAGGCCTGGACTTCATTCTCTTCGCCCCAGGCGGTGATGGTGGAATGCTCGGAAGCGGGAATCGCGTAACCGGCGCAATTGAGCGGATCGGTTGCCGTGAGATCGGCAGAATAAAATTGGTTGAGAAGCTGAATGGCGGCGATGGTATCCGTGCCAATAAAATTGAAGAGATGCGCGGCGCCCCCTATGGCCGCGGATTCTTTCGAGGAAACCCCGCGAAAGCCAAAATCGATGAGCTTGAAGGGGAGAAGCGAAGGATCCCCGGTTCGGACGAGAGCTTTGCCGATGACTTGCTTGATGGCGCGGGAAAGCGTGGCGACGGTGATGGGATACCAAACCTGGAGGAGCACGGTTTCCGCCCAGTTGGTGAGCCAATAAAATTCGGGATCGGTGTTTTCGATGGTGATAAGTGCGTTGCGGCTCTTGACGACGGTGCCTTCTTTGACGGCGCGGATGCGCAACGGAAGACGGCCGCCATGTTTGGCGTAGAGCGATTTAAAGCCCTCGTAATTAAAGGACTTGGGATGGCCGCCGTAATGGGCATGGGCGAAGCGGCGAGCCTCTTCGATGTCGTCGAGGGTGAAAACCTGGCCGGCGAAATTGGATTTCACGATGTATTGGAGCAACGCCAGCATCGTTTCGTCGAACATGCCGCCGCGGGATTCGACGTAGGAATAGATATGGCGCGTGTCGGGGGGGTATTGCCACCAGTGGGTGAGCTTGTACGAGTCAGTATTGAGAATGGGATTCAGGCGCAACGACTGCATGGGGCTCCTTTAAGTTGAGAAAGTAGAATAACAGAAGCGCGCGACGGGCGATTTGTGGCCGGTCCGCAGCAGGGAGCCGAGTCGCGACTGGCGGACGGCCAAGCGCGTCGACGCTTGTGGGAAACTGCCGGCATTCTGGCGAGAAGCTCGGAATGCGAGGGTGTGTAGCTCAA
This sequence comes from uncultured Acidobacteriota bacterium, assembly GCA_963767755.1. Classification (GTDB taxonomy): domain Bacteria; phylum Acidobacteriota; class Terriglobia; order Acidiferrales; family UBA7541; genus Acidiferrum. The sequence continues at coordinate 57,667 of CAVYFO010000034.1, forward strand.
CGCGTGGATACGGAATCCGTCAGCACTTTTCGTACTTCCAGTTGCGCGGCTTGCCTTGTGCGATGAGCGCCATGGCTTGTTGAAGCCGCTTTTGCATGGTCTCCGGGCGTTTGGCTTCGGCGATCCATTCGCAATACTCGCGCCGGCAACTGGGGCTGAACTCGGCGAAGGCGTTGGCGGCAATTTTGTTTTTCTTCAGGGCGGCGGCGAGCGCGGGAGGAACGGAGACTGGTTTTTTCTTTGCGGGCTTTTTTGGGCGCTCGAGGGATTTCGTGCGCTGGCCGCTTTCCACCAGATCGGCGGCGTGGCGCATGTAGGCCAAGAGGGACTTTTCTGAGGGCAGGTCTTTCAAACTGGCGATCCGGCCCAAAGTGCCCATCGCTTCGCTGGAATTGAGGCCGTCCTTGTCCAAAACCTTTTTCATCTCCGGTCCCCAGAAGCCGAAGGCGCAGTGTTGTTTGAAAGCCGCCATGTTGGCCAGGATGATGCCTTGCTGAAGAAAGAAGGGCATGCTCCACTTCATGGCTTCCGTGGCGCGAGGGCAGGCCCGGTGCATCAACTCGCGCAGGTGGGTCAAGATAGGCTGGGCGAAGGGCGCGGACTTTTCAATGTAAGCGTCCACGCGCGGATCGAATTGTGGCTCGGGCATGAAGTCCTCCCTGTGGTCTGACGCAGCAATGTAGCAAACGCCGAGTCGAAACGCAGCCCTAGGATTATCGCGCGGAGTGGGGACGCTTCACTCGTCGCGGAGGACTTGCATGGGGTCGACGCGGGAGGCGCGGAAGGCGGGGATGAAGGAGGCGGCCGCCGCGACGAAGAGCACGAGCAGTATGACGCCGGAAAGAGTTGGCACGTCAGTGGGAGACACGCCATAGAGCAGGCCGGCGAGGAGGCGCGTGGAAGCGAGGGCGAGTGCCCAGCCCGCGAGGCAGCCTGCGACGCAGATGAGGAGCGCTTGCCGGAGGAACTGTTTGACGATTTGGCTACGAATGGCGCCCAGAGCGAGACGGAGGCCGACCTCGCGGCGACGGACGTTGACGGAGTAACTGAGCGTGCCGTATAGGCCGATGCAGGCGAGTGAAAGAGCGGTGGCTGCGAAAAAGGTGAGCAGAATGGTGCGCAGGCGATTTTCGGAGAAAGCGTCGCTGAGATGACCTTCGAGGGGAGTGATGTCGAATACAGAGCGGGCCGGCTCGATCTGGTGAATTTTCTGGCGGAGGGTTTGCGCCAGGGCCATGGGGGCGGTGCGTGTGCGAATTAGGTAGTAGGGGTCCGGCAGAGGTGCGCTCATGCACCAGTACATCACCGGGGACGGAGCGCGATTCAGGCCGTCCTCGCGAGCGTCTCCCACAACGCCGACAATTTCGCCATGGATTTGCAGGAACGGATTGTCGGCCACGATTTGAAGATGATGCCCCAGAGGAGTCGGCCCGGGTAAATAAGTATTTGCAAAGCTGCGATTGATCAGCAGTTGATCCACGCCAAAGTTGTCTTGCGACTGGACAGTATTTCCACGGCATAACTCGCCTTCTACCAGAGGAATATTCATGGTGGAAAAATAGCCGGGAGAAACGAAGCGGCTCTCTGCAACCGTTTTGCGCTCCGGGTCCGGCTGACCTTCGACAACCCTGAACTCGGTTTGATATCCGCCGGGCACACCGGGAAGAGTTGCGGAGGTGGCGGCAGCTCCGACGCCCGGAGTGTTGCGGAGGGAGTCGAGGATACGGTCGATGCGCTGGGTGAGGCCTTTCATGTTCGCTGTCTCACCCCAGGAAGCGCTGATGTGGAAGGTGAGGACATGGCTGGGATCAAAGCCGGGAGAAACGTGGCCGAGGGCCTGGAAACTGCGGACAAGCAGGCTTGCGCCAGATAGAAGCGTGACGGCCAGTGCAACTTGAATGGCCACGAGAAGCCACTGGAGAGGATTGCGAGCTGTGACCTGGGTACGGCTGACGAGAGCGAGGGAGCCAAAGAGATTTCTGCGGGTGCCGCGAATGGCGGGGACGAGGCCGCAAAGGAAGGTCACGACCAGCGAGCAAGCCAGCGAATAAATGACGATGCGCGCATCGAGACGGATTTCCCCGACACGGGGCAGACTTGCGGCAAGAGAACGGAAGATAGTGGCAGAGGCGCCGGCAATAAACAGTCCGAGCCCGGAGCCGAGGAGCGCCAAGAAAAACGTTTCAGTGAGCAATTGAGTAACGATCGCGCCGCGGCGCGCGCCAAGCGAGAAGCGAACGGCAATCTCATGCTGGCGCTGGGAGGCGCGGGCAAGAAGCAAAGCGACGACGTTCGTGCAGGCGATCACGAGAAGTAGAGAGACAGAGCCGAAAAGTATCCAGAGGGATTTTCCGGCACCCGCTACAGTAACTTCCTTAAGCGGCTCGATGGCAACGGCAAGATTGGCATCCGTTTGGGGAAACTGGCGGCCCAGTTGGGCTTGGACAGTGGCCATGTTGGGACGAGCTTGAGCAAGGGTGACGCCGGGTTTTAGGCGACCAATAACTCTATACCAGGCGGAATTTCTGTTCTGCGAATAGGGCGCATCAAGAGGGACAGGAGACCAGAGATCGACGTCGCGGTCCGGGAAGAGGAAAGAAGCAGGCATGATGCCGACAATAGTGGCCGCTGAGTTGCCGAAGCGGATTTTCTTGCCCAGGGCGCCCGGGTTGGCATTAAAACGACGACGCCAGAAACGATCGCTGATAATGACGGCGCCGGGACCGCCGAAGCGCTCTTCGTCGGCAGTAAAATCGCGGCCCAACGCGGGTGAAATGCCCCAGACTTGCAAGAAACGCGGGGCGACCAAGGCTTGGGTGACTTTTTCTGGGAGGGCACCGGAAGTTTCCGATTCGTTTTCCGTGTAATAACCGGTGATAGCCTGGAAAGTGGAATTCAGGCGGTTCCAGTCCTCAAGGCGGAGAGGAGCCACAAAAGTCGAAGGGCTGGCATGTTTGGGTTTGTATTGCTGCAAGAGAACGAGTTGATCGGAATTCGGAAAGGGCAAGGGGCGGAGGAGAATGGCGTCGATGGCGGAGAAAACGGCGCTGTTGGCACCGATGGCGAGGGCGAGAGTAAGGATAACTGTGGCCGAAAAGGTCGGAGACTTGCGAATGAAGCGGAAGGCGGATTTTAGATTGGCAACGGCGGCGTCGAGAATGCGGATGCGGTAAACGTCGCGCACATCTTCCTTGACTTGCTCGCGGCCACCAAATTCCAGGAGGGCGCGGCGGCGGGCTTCTTCGGGAGGCATGCCCGCGGCGATGTATTCGTCGGTGAGTTCGTCGATGTGGAAGCGCAGCTCGGAATTCATTTGCGCGTCGGAGGCGCGTTTGGGCAGGAAGGATTTCCACCAGGACGTGGCAGGCTCCTATTGGGCGGTTTGCAGAATGCCGGCCACCGCACCGGCTAGACGGTTCCAATTCGATTCTTCGCTTTCCAACTGCTTGCGGCCTTTGGCGGAAAGTTTGTAGAACTTGGCTTGGCGGCCTTTATCGGAGGCGCCCCATTCAGATTCGAGCCAACCTCGCTTTTCGAGGCGATGAAGGGCGGGGTAAAGCGAGCCTTGTTGGACTTGCAGGACTTCTTTGGAAATTTGGCGGATGCGGAGAGAGATGCCGTAGCCGTGGACAGGGCCGAGGGCGACGATCTTTAGGATGAGCATGTCGAGAGTGCCTTGCAATAGGTCGGATTTTTCGATCGGCATGGCTTCTCCTAGACAGTCGACATATTAGAGCGAAGGATAGGTAGAATGTCAAGGAGAAGGAAAATGGGGCAGCGCAGACGTGAAATTGAGTGTGCTATACTTGTATAGCGAGGTGATTATGCTGGCGATACGGCTTCCGCAGTCGATTGAGAAGCGGCTGGAAAAATTGGCGCGCCGCACAGGGCGCACCAAGACGTTTTATGCGCGCGAAGCGATCTTGCAGCACATCGAGGAGCTGGAAGACGTGTATTTGGCCGAGGCGCGGCTGGAGCGTATACGCAGGGGTGAAGAAAAGGCCATTCCGTTGGAGAATGTGATCAAACGTCATGGCTTGGAAGATTGAGTTCTCGGGGGAGGCGGAACGGGAACTGAGCAAGCTCGATGGGCAAGCGAAGAGACGCATTTTGAAGTTCCTTCAAGAACGAGTTGCCAAGCTGGACAGTCCACGGACCATTGGAAAGGCCTTACCAGGGCCGCGCTTCGGGGAATTCTGGAAATACCGGGAGGGAGATTACCGGCTCATCTGCAAGATCGAAGACGTGCGGGTGGTGGTCCTGGCTCTCCGAATTGGTCATGGGAGAGCGATTTATCGCTAACAGCAAGAGTTGGCCGTGCGAACTTCGCGGAACAGTTAGGTTAGGAGTTCCAGGCGACACGGGAGAGTTGCTTTTTGCGGGTCTCCCACTCGGAGCCGCTTAGGATGCGTGGGGCGACGTCGATTAGACGGGGAATGAGGCGGAAGACGGCGGCGGCGGTCCAAGGAGCGCCGCTACGGGTGCGGTAGTCGCGCACGTTTAAGGTGTCAGCCATGCTGGTGAAGGAGACGTCCTGGACAATCAACTCGGCTAAGAATTTCAGGGTTTGCGTCTCGAGGGGATCGTCTTCGAGGTGATGGCAATCAGCGGCGATGCGCAGGCCGAAGGGAATCTCCTCGGAAGGGATGGCTTCTTCCGGCGGCTCGGGCGTGGAAGAGGTTTCGATTTCGCGTTCCCATTCGAGGGCGACTAAAGTCCAGCCGGCGTCGTGCATTTTGGAGAGGTACATGGAGGTTGGGAGGATGGTGACCTTTTCCCGGATGCGTTCGTGCTTTCTCATGGGGAGCCTCCTTGACGAAGAATGAAGGACCAGAGTAAGAATGAAACCGATAAATACGCGCAATTGAATAGCCGATTTCAGGCGGAACGTAACGGACAGAAAAGAATAGCTTTATGGCCAGGTGGCAACGCTCGGAGGGCGGCGGAGCGTTCACGGATGGGATGAAGGTGTCGCGTTGCCGGACACTTGAAAACGTAGCCACGGCGTTTCGGAATGATCATTTAAAAGAAATGAAACTTCTTGACCATTCCAGGGGTTAGAAGCGTATGATTTGCCGGTCGTTGAACCCTCCCCAACGTTCACACCCACATCCCGGCTCAGAAAGCGACGCGGTGTTCCATGGATAGCGAAGCGCGGCGATTGGAAGATCGTTCTCCGGTGGAGGTGACCGTGGATTTGGCCGGACTGGATGTACACACCGTAGCTCAACAGGGAATCACGCAGAACGTGAGCGCACGGGGAGCGCGAGTGGTCACGAGCAAGCCCTGGCAGCCGAATGAACACGTGAAGGTCAGGTCGCTCTTGGGGAGTCTAAGATCCAGGGCGCGTGTCGTTTATTGCCAGCCTCTGGGGAACGATTCGTTCGCGATCGGGCTGGAATTGTTTGTAAGCATCGGCGAGTGGGTCTCGCCCCAGGTTGCGCAGCGGCATACCGCTTAATTTACTGGCTGCGGCGGATTTTCACTCGCCGGAGTCTTACCCTCTTAAGCTAGCCATCCAGATCATTGTGACAGGAAAGTCGCATCATCCGGGGTAGCGCCGCCCGGCAATACTAGTTGATTGCACGCCAAGCGAAACGACTCGTACCAGGTGCGCGTAAAGCTGGCGACGAGTTCCTCGACGGTACGCCCTCCAATGTTTACACCGTTGTGAACGATTTCCCCCCAAGTGCGAATCCTAGTGCCTTCGGGAGGGAACTCTTCAAAAGTGACCCATTGGGCCATGGCGACGCCGATGGCGTGATCGATCCAACCCACTTTCTTTCCGGGCACGCATGTGGTAATTACGTGGTCGATTACGGCATGGACGGGATGAAGGATTTCAATTTTGAGGCGACTGCCCGGCTCCCAAGGGTAGCCGTCAATCCAGCGTAGTTCGCCGTAAACATTTGCGAAATTGTTCCAGCGGTGAATATCGGAAAAGACTAGCCATGCGAGCGCGGGGCTGGCCTTGGTGATAACGGAATATTCGAATCTTGCCATAACTTACTATTTGCTTCTCCTAACTAAGATTTTTCGGGGACCGGGCCAACCGCATGGGCAGTGGCGAGGGTTATTTATACGTTGTTTCTTTAACGCTGTCAATGATAAAATTCAAGTATTAAATGGGTTTAAAAGAGTAGGAGAATAAGACTCGACATGCCGAGAAAAGCCGACAAACGACTTGAGGGCAGGATCGTGGATGCCGCGTACCAGTTGTGGAGCAAAGGGGGAGAGCACTCCTTGACGATGCGGGCTGTCGCTCAAGCGGCGAAGACCACGACGCCCACGCTCTACGAGCGGTTCGAGGATAAGCACGCATTGCTGGCGTTTCTGCGGGACCGGGCGAGGGACAGGATGTTCTTGGCCTTGCAGCCCTCAAAGACGACTCTGGAGGCCTGCCGGTTGGGGCTGCAGTTCACCTTGGAGCACGGAAACGAGTATTTGCTGCTGACTTCGGATTGGGCAGAGCGGCTTGGCCGCAAGGAGCCCATGCCCTCGTATGAGTTAGTTAAGACGAAATTGGCGGGGGATCTTGGAGGCGATCCGGAGGACTACTCCCAACTTGCACTTGCGCTGGTTTCGCTGGTGCACGGAACAGCGATTTTGCTGTTAGGAGAAGGGGTCGAGGAGAAGGTCGCGAAAGAGTTTAAGGATGCCTGCCTGGACGCGTGTCAGAGATTGATTGAGTGCGGGGGGAAGAACAAGGACGGAGGCTCGAATCGTTGATATGGGGATGTCACGAGGAGACTCTGTTGGTAGGAGGTTAGCGAAATTTGCGTCGTAGCATACTCGTGATGGGCGGAACACTTAGGGGTACCCAGAAGGGCGCCACAAAGGCCTTATTTGGGCGGGGCCGAAACACGGCGTTTGGCTTTGAGTAGGACGTCGACGGAATCGGGGCGGCCATTCCAGAAATCTAGGCGGATGCGGCCATCGGGAAGTTGCGCGACGGTTGCGGGGATGGAGCTGGCGGTGAGATACCAGCCGGCGGGCAGAACTACGGCGTTGCGGGAACGGCCGAGACTGCGGTCGAAGACGAGTTCGTCGCCATCGAGGCGGTAGCTCACAGGCGCGGTGTAGGTTTCGGAGATGCGCAGGCGGATGGATCGGCCTTTTTTCACGGGCGGGAACGGAATCAAGACAACTTGTGTTGTGGGAGTGACGGGCTCACCGGCGTCGATTTTTGCGGCGGCGAGATCGGCGCCAGTTATCAGCTTTGTCGATAGCTTTTCGCCGGTGTCAAGAATGTAGGCGGAAGGATCGGAGACGGTGCTGCCTTCGCGGACTACGTTCAAGTACTTGTCGGCGCCTTCGCGGGATTCGGTGTAGTCGTGGTACAGGCTGAAGGCGTGGGTTTCTGGCTGTTGCAGGAAGTAGACGATATCGCGGTCCTGGTGGGCGCGTTCGGAGAGGCGGGCACGCTCGGTTTCTCCCTGGAAGGGGGATTCCCAACTGCGGGCTTGGGTTGCGGGATGCGGCGCGGCGGCGGCGCCCGTTTGTGCGCCGAGCTTGGCGCGAAGGATTAGCGGGGCTTCTCCGGCGCTGGCGTTCATGAAGCTGACGGAGATACGGCCATCGGGTTCCGGCAGGACCTGCGAAGGGACGTTGCAGCTAACGAGTTCGTAGCCCTCGGGAAGTACGACTTTGTTGCGTTTGATGCCGAGAGGACGATTGAATACGATGGCATCGCCTTCGCGGTAGTAGCTCTTCGCGTCTTTGTAAGTTTTGAGGATGAGGACGCGGCCTTGGCCTTCCGGAGGCACGGGCCGGGCTAGAGAAATTTTGATGTAATTTGTGTCGATGTCAGCGTCGGGCATGAGCGGATCTTTGCGGGCTTCCGCGCCGCTGACGACTTGGAAGGCGAGCGGCTCGCCGGTCATGGAGTCGAGGACGGACTCGTCGCTGGCGGTGCTGCCCTTGCGGATGGGATTGTAGAAAAATTTGGCGCCGGGTGTGGTGGCAGTAACTTCGTAGTGGATTTTGAAGCTGGCGGTGTCTGGGGCGAGAAGTTCGTAGCGCGTGTATTCGTCGGTTTCGGTTTGTTTGGCCGTAGAGGAAGTGGCAGGCGCAGAATCGGTTTGCTGCGCTGGTAGAGCGAGGCAACTGACGAATGCGAGGGCTACGATCCAAAGTGCCCTTTGTTTGACCATAAATTCACTCCGCACAAACTAAGTTTAAATCTTTGGCGGCTGCATCATCCCCGAGCCGGCAAAGAGTGTAAAGGGCAATAATTTTGCCCGCCAGTGATGTTCCGCAAGGTAAAATCACCCACCGGATGAAAAGGGAGAAGACGATGGCGCAGAAACCAACTGTTGAGGAAGCCCGCTTGATTCTGGAGCTATATGACTTGAGGCGCGAGCCGGAGATGCGCAGGGCGCGGCAGTGGTGGGTGACAACGTTTTGGCCGAAGGACGCGGATGACTTCATGAAAACTGCCATGGTACCCGGGTCGCAGGAGAACAATTGGTATAGACAAGTTATCAGCTATTGGGGGATTGCAGCCTCGTTCGTCGAAAACGGCGTGCTGAGCGAGAAGTTGTTTTTTGTTACCGCGTTCTGCGGAGAGTTGTTTTTTATCTTCGCGAAAGTCCGCCCCGTGTTGAAAGAAATCCGGGAGAAATCAAAGAATCCTGAGCTGATGCTGGGCTTGGAAAAGCTGATCATGGGTTCGAAACTGGGGCGAGAGCTATTTACGAAGATGGAGCCGCGGGTGCAGGCTATGCGGCCGAAATGATGAGTATTGGCGAGGGCACTTTGCGAAAGCTTTCATGGTGGTTCGGACTATTGCCCGTTCTGGGCGGGATACTGTTGTTAGCTGATGGGGCGCACGCTGCGGATTGTGGAAGCGGGGTGGAGATGCGGCTGAGCGCCCCGGACGCTGCTCAGGGCAGCTTGCTCTTGGTGACGGTACGAAGCCCGAAACATCTCGAAGAAGTGGCCGGCAAATGGAACGAACGTGAGGTTCCTTTCTGGCGGGCGGAAGGAAACACGGCGAGAGTGACTAGCGAAGACGTTCGGCGCGCATTGCTTGGAGTGGATCTACAGAAGCCTGCCGGGAAATACGAGTTTAGTGTTTCCGCGCAAATGCCAGGTGGCGAAAAAGTAAGCTGCAGCGCGGTGGTGGACGTGGAAGAGGGGCATTTCGCGACGGAAAATCTGACTGTCAAGAAGCAGTTTGTCCAGCCGGATCCGGCGCAATTGGCGCGAGCGGAGGCGGAAACAAAACAGCTACGCGAGATTTTCGACCACGTGACGCCGGAGCGTTTGTGGGATGGCCCGTTTCGTGAACCTCTGGATGGCGAGTTTAAAGGCACCAATTTTGGGAAGCGCCGCGTGTTAAATGGGCAACCGGGATCGCCCCACACGGGAGTGGATTTCCCGGCGCCCACGGGGACGCCGGTGCATGCGGCGCAGAGCGGGCGCGTGGTGCTGGCGGAGCCATTATATTTTTCCGGGAATACCGTCATCGTGGATCACGGGTTGGGCATTTATACGTTCTACGGACACTTCTCAGAAATTGACGCGAAGGTTGGCGAGGAAGTGAAAGCCGGAACGATTTTGGGAAAGGTCGGAGCAACAGGGCGGGTGACGGGGCCGCATCTGCATTGGGGATTGACGGTGGAGCGGGCGCGCGTGAATGCGCTGGACATCGTAAGGGTGCTCGGCAAAGGCTAGCCGCGAAAGATCAAGAAAGATTAGCCGGATGGCGCGCCGCGGATGCGCCGTGTGAATCATTTTGCCACAAAACAGAAGAATTCTCGGACTGATCTCGGATACGCATGGCTTGTTGCGCGAGGAGGCGATGGGGGCTCTGCGAGGCTCGGATCTGATTCTGCATGCCGGGGACGTCGGCGGGCCAGAGATTCTCGAGAGATTGCGGACTCTTGCACCCGTGGTAGCGGTCCGCGGAAACGTGGATACCGGACGATGGGCCGAAGAACTACCCTTGACAGAAGTGGTGCAAATTGGTCCGGTAATGGTCTACATGTTGCATATTCTAAATGATTTGGATATCGACCCAGCGGCTGCCGGTATGCACATCGTGGTAAGTGGGCACTCTCATAAGCCGGGGCAGAGCCAGAGAGGCGGTATTATTTACATCAATCCTGGAAGTGCGGGGCCAAGAAGGTTCCAGTTACCTATAACGGTGGCGAGGCTGGACTTGGGCGTTAGGCCCTGGAGGGTTGAATTCATCCATCTGGAAGGCAAGAGCTGAGCCCGTCCAGGTGCGAAATTCCGTAAGTTATTCAATATAAATGAGTTATTTTTAGGCTTCAGCTCGGACGATCGCCAGGCTCGGCCAGTGCATGAGGGCGCACAATTTTGATAACTTTCTGTGGAAAAGAGAAACGAATGGAGATTCGTATGCACTACTGAAAGCGGAGATTTCCCCAATTAGTGTTGAACTGAAGGCGGTAACGTACTAGAGTACCGGAGCAATAGCGGTAATTTTGGTACCGTCCCTCTATTGCGGGGAACAGAGCCAAAATTCAGAATTACGACCAATGTGGACGACGTTCGTGTTTGTCTCTTCGCTCGTGTCGGCCGTTCACTTCAGCGCCATGTTCGCAAAAGTGATGGTGCTGAAGCCAGTCCAGTATGGGCAGGCTTAGGTCCCCGAGTCAGCAAGATCGATCGAGAGGTTAGTGTCTCTCATGGCCATACTTCATTTTCGATGTAAAGAGCGGCGACGAACTCTACGAGTGAGCATCACCGTCCCGATTACCGTGCACGGGCAGGATCAGAACGGCGACAAGTTCCGTGTGAAGGCGAAGTCGCAATCGGTGAACCGGCATGGGGCGCTGCTGCAACTGGATGAGCCGGTGGTTGTGGGACAGATGCTCATTCTGGTGAATGAAAACAGCGACCGGACCGTGGAATCCAGAGTGGTATCCGTCAAACGCGACCGCGAAAACAAGACTTACGTGGGCGTTGAGTTTGTTTCGCCGGACTCGAACTTCTGGCACATGAGTTTCCCGTTACCAGGTGCCAGACCGTTGCGGCGCACTGCGGATTCCAAAGCATCCGCCTAGCATTCAAGATTTAGACGAGAATCGAAATTGTGAGCTCTCTCTTCACCGAGAGGGCTTTTTTATTTTGGCGCGAGGTTTTGCCGAACTGCGCTTTGACTTGGGCATTTTTTGTGAGCTTGCGCGTCCGGAAGGCTTCTTGGAGATCAGAGCGTCACGAGTCTTCTTAGGGAGTTTGGCGGCCACCATGTCGTAAGAGTCGCGCAGCAGGGTTGCAAGTTCTTCAGGCGGGAGCGCGTCCTTGGTTTCGAGAGCGACCCATTGCGCGCGGGCTAGGTAGGGCGCAGGAATGATGCCGGGACGTTCGGTCAGCTCCGCGAATTTTTCGGGCGAGGCTTTGAAGGAGAGCCACACTGGGGCTGGAATGAGCACGGTGTGCGCGAACATCTTGCCGGCAACCTTGAAGGTCAGGTCGTTGGTCCATACTTCTTCTTCTGTCGCTTTGGGGAACGATAGGCAGAGATCGCGAACCCAGTCGATGTTCATGGCCGAGCTATCCCCGGATTGGGTCTGGATGTTCCCATGGTTACCCCATTGGGGCGCTACGGAATTGCTGGAGCCCAAGCCAGGCCATCGACGCCGCGGGTGAGCCTGATGGGCTCGAGCAGCTTGTTGTTTTGCACGTCGAACACCTCGATCACGCCGGCTTGTGGGCAACTGATGAACGCCAACTTGCCGTCCGGGGTGATAAGCACTTCGCCGATTGCAGGCGGGATATCGAAAGACTCGTCAAGCTTGTCGCTGGCCAGATCGATGACGAAAAGTTTCCCGACGTGGGAATTGGCAATCAGTTTTCGGCCATCCGGCGTGGGCGAGGAGGAGTAGACCGTGGAAGGGACGGAAATCCAGCTGGCGACCTTGTTTGTGGCGGTGTCAATGACCGCGATGCGCGGCGAGTCTTGATCGTGCGTGAAGACGCGCTTGCCGTCGGGTGTAATGCAAATGCGCTGGACGGTTTTTGCAACGGGGATGACAGTGATGAGACTACGCTTCTTGAGGTCCAGGACACTCACGCTGCCGGCGCTCACATTCGCGGTGTAAGCGCGGGAACCGTCCGGGGAGATCACGAACATGTGGGATTCGGGCGCGCCGGTGGGGATTTCCGCCAGGACTTTGCGCGAGGCGGGATCAACGACGTCAAGGGCATTGTCGAGTTCCGCGGAGACATAGAGCAAGCCATCGGGGCCGAAAGCGGCGCGGTGAGGGCGGAGAGGCTTGCCGAGTTCGATGGTAGCCACTTGCTTGCGTTCGCGTAGATCGATGACGTCAATCGCACGGCCGTCGGTGCCGGGTTTGCCGACGCCGGAATTGCCGTAGATGGGAACGTAAGCGAAGCGCGAGTCCGGCGAGACGGCGACTTCGTGACCGTTGACTCCAACGGTGACTTTCATTAGCGCTTCGCGCGTCTGCGGATCGATGAGCAGCGTGGTATGATCGCCCTGGTTGGCCACGACGAGCATGCCGTGCTCCGGCGGGGCAGGATTGCGGGTTCCTCCGGCCGCGAGGGCCAGGAACAAAATGGAAGCGATCAAATAAGAAATGGTTGTGGACATAGTGCACCTCACCCGCGGGCATTGCCAATCAAGCATGGCGACAAACCGGGCGGATTATAGCAGCCTGGCCGCAGGTTGCCACGAGGATTCAGATACCTAAACTCAGAAACTCAAAATGAAGAACGCAAAATCTGAAACTGTGCCGCTTCATTCGGGAGTAAGATACGCGGTCTCAGCGGCCCAGCTTATTGTGCGGTGTTCGGGCGACGCGACGCGGAGTTAGAGAATGAAAAGATTGTTTGGTTGCGTTTGGATGATTTGCGGCGGGCTAGCGATTTCGATTTTGCATTTGTCGGGGCAGAGAGTTGTTCAAGCTCGTGCTTCTCAAACGCCTGGTAACGACAATTCCAGCAAGTCCGCAGTCAAGCATCGCAGCGAGGAGGCACGTGATTGGCCGGCGTACGGCGGATCGCCGGAGGACACGCATTATTCCAGCCTCTCCCAGATTAATCGCACGAATGTGAAAGAGCTGAAGGTTGCCTGGAGTTTTGATACGGGCGAGCCAGGAGGTCTCGAGACCAGCCCAATCATTGTGGCTGGTGCGTTGTATGGAATTACACCGACGCAGAAGGTTTTCGCGCTTGATGCAGCCACGGGCAAACTTTTGTGGAAATTTGATTCGGGGATGAAGGGCACACAGCCGGACCGGGGATTGGCCTACTGGTCGAGTGAAAGCGACAGGCGCATTTTGGTTGGAGTGATGAATTTTCTGTACGCGCTCGACGCGGCGACTGGCAAACCGATTGCGACGTTTGGGAAGGATGGGCGAATCGATCTTCGCGAGGGTCTGGGGCGCGATCCGGAAAGACAATCTGTTGCATTGACCAGCCCAGGGATTGTTTACAAGGATTTGATTATTCTCGGCGGACGAGACCCGGAAACTTTGCCTGCGCCGCCGGGAGACGTGCGCACTTACGACGTACGATCGGGGAAATTGCGATGGTCGTTTCATACCATTCCGCATCCGCAAGAATTTGGGTACCAGACTTGGCCCGCGGACGCTTGGAAATACAGCGGGGCGGCAAACAACTGGGCGGGCATGGCGGTTGATCCGACGCGCGGAATCGTTTATGTGCCGACGGGATCGGCGGCGTTTGACTTTTACGGCGCGAATCGCGTCGGCGACGATTTGTTTGCGAACTGCTTGATCGCCCTGAATGCGGAAACCGGCGAGAGAATTTGGCATTTTCAGGGAGTCCGGCACGATCTCTGGGACCGGGATTTTCCATCGGCGCCCGCGCTGGTAACGATCAACCGCGACGGAAAGAAGATCGACGCCGTTGCACAAACGACCAAGCAGGGATTCGTTTATTTGTTCGACCGGGCGAGCGGGAGGCCGCTCTTTACAATCGAGTACCGTAAGTATCCGGCGAGCACGGTGCCCGGGGAACTCGCCTCCGCCTCTCAGCCTCTGCCCATGAACCCAGCGCCATTTGCCAGGCAAATTCTGACAGAAGACATGCTGACGAATCGCACGCCGGAAGCGCATGCGTGGGCCCTCGAACAATTTCGAAAATTCCGCAGCGAAGGGCAATTCATACCGTTCAGCGTGGGAAAGGACACGGTGATCTTTCCCGGATTTGACGGCGGCGCGGAGTGGGGCGGCCCGGCGGTTGATCCGGAAACCGCAATCCTGTATGTGAATGCAAATGAAATGGCGTGGACGGGTGCGCTGGCGCCGGACAACGGAGAGAACACGCCCAAAGCCCTTTACATGAGCCAGTGCAGCGTTTGCCATGGAGAGAAGATGACCGGATCGCCGCCAGCGATGCCTTCGCTCGTCAGTGTGGGGAACAGATTATCGTCGCAGCAGATTGCCGCGACGATTAAGAATGGCAAAGGAAGAATGCCGGCGTTTACGAATTTTGACGATGGACAGATTTATGCGCTGGTGGATTTTCTGATGAGCGGGAAGTCCAAAGAATTGCCGAGCTCGGAGCCTCCGCCGCCGGATATGAAATACCGCTTTACCGGTTATCACAAATTTCTGGACCCGGATGGGTATCCCGCGATTGCACCGCCCTGGGGAACGCTGAGCGCCATCAATCTGAACACTGGTGAATACGTTTGGAAGATCAATTTGGGCGAATATCCGGAGCTTGCTGCGAAGGGGCTGAAGAATACGGGCACGGAGAATTACGGAGGCCCGATTGTAACGGCGGGAGGACTGGTATTCATCGGAGCGAGCGACTTTGACAAGAAATTCAGGGCGTTTGACAAGACTACGAGCGAATTATTGTGGGAGACGACGTTGCCCTTTTCCGGGAATGCTACTCCGGCCACCTACACGGTGAATGGCCGACAATATGTTGTGATCGCGGCGGGCGGAGGCAAGGATCTCAAATCGCCTTCGGGAGGGGTATACGTAGCGTTTGCGCTTCCTAAGTAAAAAGAGTGATTTGTCTCGGCTGCGCGCGACCTGGGGCGTGGGGCGGAGTTCTGAGCGAATAGCTCGGCAGATGAGCGGCGACAAAAGGGACCAAAATTCGCCGTATTTTGCGAGCTGGGCGCCATGTAAAGTAAAAGCCATGTCAGCGATCTGCAAGGTCCTACCGGCCCAACGGCCAGGGGTTCTCTGATTGAGCGCTCACCGAAATATTCCCCTGTTCTTGTTGAGAAAGATGACTTAAGAAAGATAGAGAGAGCCTGCTCGCGTGAATCGGGCGGACCTCTTTGGTGCGTTCGTTGGGACCAGGGTGGCCACATCAACGGGGCGAATGCACAGACAGTGGATTAAGAAACCCAAGGCAGTCCGAGCCTTTCATCGGACGAGGAGGAATGATTTATGAAGACGAGAATTTTGGTTGTATTTGCCATGGTGGCTTTAGTCGTAGCGTTTGCTTACACGGCGTCGGCTCCGGCCGCGCCGAATACGGCGGCAGCGAATGCTGTGCCGGCGGCAGCTCCGCAGCCACAACCTGCAGCGACACCCGCGGCAGCACCTGCGGCCGAACCGCATCCGGAAATCCACGAAGCCATCAATTCCCTGCGCCATGCCAGAGAGCACCTGGATCACGCCGCGCACGATTTTGGCGGCCATAGAGTGGAAGCCATTGGGGCGATCGACAATGCGATTCACCAGCTTGAAATCTGCCTGAAGTACGACAGGTAGCATCCCAGAAACCCTCAAGAGCTTTCTTCGGCAGCGACTTGCAAGAACGTGAGTGCAGGTCGCTGCTTTTTTTGGAGCTCAGCGGGTCCCTAGCATCTCGGACATGTACCTGAATCCTTCGCTCTGTGAGGCCAAGGCGTCTAGTTGACTAGACATAAGACTAGTCATATACTTAAATCCGACCGAGGTGTTTCATGGCTGCCTGGCAGCTTCAAGAAGCAAAAGCACGCTTCAGCGAATTTCTCGACGCCGCATTGGAAAAGGGGCCGCAGATCGTGACTCGGCGCGGAATCGAGACGGCAGTACTGGTTCCGATCGGAGAGTGGCGACGGCTCCAGCAGGCGGCACGGCCCGGGGTAAAGGAAGTGCTCCTTGAGAAAACCCCGCTGTTTGACGACCTTGTACCGGAGCGCCGCAATCTGTCGCGACGCGAGCCCGTGGAGTTCGAGTGAAGAAGTACCTGCTCGATACCAACATTGTTTCCGAATTGAGGAAACCCAAACCCCACGGCGGCGTGTTGGCCTGGATAAAAGAGCTGCGGGATGAACAGATATACCTTTCGGCGGTGACTTTTGGCGAATTACAACGGGGAGTGGAACGAACGCGGGAACGAGATCGTATAAAAGCTGAGGAGATTGAAACGTGGGTAGAGCGGCTCGCCGGCTCCGCTCAGATTTTGGCCATGGATGTAGCATGTTTCCGCGAATGGGCGCGCCTCATGGAAGGAAAACAGGAGCATCTTTTGGAAGACGCCATGATCGCGGCGACCGCGCGAACCCACGGACTGGTTGTCGCGACACGAAATGACCGGGACTTTGGGCAGCTCGACGTTTCTGTTGTGAACCCATTTACGATGAAAGACGGACCGGCTTGAGGCCGGCGGCCAGATGAATTTGACCGGCGCGGCTCGCGCGAAGTAGGATTCCTGCAATTTGCGGCCTGCCTGGACCGTCACGCGAATAAGGAGACCCTATGTACTGCACAAAATGCGGAAGTGAAATCTCTCCGACGACGGCGTTCTGCGCCACGTGCGGGCAGGCAGTTTCCAGCGTTGTGCCGGCGCTCCCGTCGCTATCGCCGGTCGTGCCGGGTCCGCCCGCACAGCTTTTGCCTCCGAGCGCGAGCTACCGAGGCGTCGCGTATGCCGGTTTCTGGCTGCGCTTTGTGGCCTACATCATTGATAGCTTACTTTCCGGGATCGCGTTTGTGATCCTTCTTATTCCGCTCTTTGTGCTGACAGGCGCAGGAGCCGCGCTGGGCAAAATTATTTCCGATGGCGATATCGGTGATGACATGGGCGCCTTCTTGGGCGCTGGCTTCATCCTGGGGTTCTTCGGGATCATTCTGGTTGTGAGCTGGCTGTACTACGCACTCTCGGAAAGCTCATCCTGGCAAGCCACGCCGGGGAAAAAGATTCTCAATCTCACGGTTACGGACATGACCGGACAGCGCATCTCTTTCGGCCGCGCTTCAGGACGCTACTTTGGGAAGATCATCACGAGCATGATTCCGCTAGCAATCGGCTACATCATGGCGGGCTTCACGGAGAAAAAGCAGGCCATACACGACATGATTGCAAGCTGTCTGGTCTTGCGCAAAGTGTAGTGCGAAGTTTTGGGTTGACGAGCGGAGTGCCGCTTGCTGGACAACCGCCGACTCAGGCGTGGCGGACGGACTCCATCGGATCGGCGCGCATCCACGGCCGCGCGGCAGAATATGCCGTGAACAGGGTCATCCCTCCCATAGTGAGCGCAACCGCTAGTAATACGAACCATTCCACGGTGTGAATTTCATAGAGAAGCGAACGCACGAGCAGAGTCGCGATTACACCGCCAATAATTCCAAGTGCCACGCCCGCGGCGGTTACCATGCTTGTCTGCCGCAAGATCATTTTCCAGAGATCTCGCGGAGCGGCACCGAGCGCAACGCGAATCCCTAATTCTTTTTTTCTCTCGCTCACGGAGTAGAAGACGGCTCCGTAAAGTCCTACCGCAGCCAGGAGAAACGCCAGCCCGCCAAATGCGCCGGTGCAAACCAAAGTAATTCGCGGGACGTACAGTGAGAAACCCATCCAATCGTCCATCGTCAATGTTTGGAAAGAAAGTTGAGGGTCCAGCTTCTTGATAGCTTCGGACATCGGCGCGAGCCACTGGCGCGGGTTGCCTCGTGTGCGGGCCATAAGATAGACGGCGGGCTGGTAGCGCTGATTTAAGTCGAAATACATGAATGCGCGAAGAGGCTCGTCGATATCGATATATTTGCCATCACTAACGACACCAACGACGGTTTCAACTTCATTCCCATTTTCAATTCGCGCTGTCTTGCCGATGGGATTTTGGCCGGGCCAATATTTCTCCGCCATCAGGTGATTGATAACAATCACGGCGGGGCCCTTGGCAGAGTCTGCCGCAGTGAATGTGCGCCCCGCAAGCAAGGGGATTCCGAGGGTGGAAAAATAGCTCTCGTCAACGGCCATCGACGAAATGCTGGCCGTCGGCTGGTTTGTCGCGGGTGAGCCTTCTACTTGAACCTGTACCGGATTTCCATCGTCTTCGCTAAGAGGAATGTCTCCGGCCAGGGCAATCGACTGCACGCCGTAGACTTGCGCGGCAGCATCTCGCATTCTTACGTACATTTGTCGGCCCTGCTCTTCGGAGTAGCCATTGGAGTGCAAATCGAGGGTCAAAATCGCAAGGTTGCGGGCAGAAAATCCCAGATCGACGCTTTCGAGATTGCGCAAACTGCGAAAACACAAGCCGACACCGATAAGCACCACGGTGCAGACGGCTACTTGAATCGCCACCAATGATTGACGAATCCTTCCTTTGCGGGTTCCACCGATCGCGATCTCCCCGCTCAGCGCTCCAGCTAGATTAGGAGCTGAGGAGTAGAGTCCCGGCACTAAGCCTGTCGCAAGGCCAACGACAAAAATCAGCGCGACGGTGGCTGCGGCAACTCGGAAGTCAGGCCGAAAATCAATCGTCAAGGGCACCAGGCCGATGCCGGGGACATATGGCTTGAACTGCATTAATTGCCGAAGTCCAAGATAGGCCAGCAAGAAGCCAAGAGCTCCGCCAGCGGCCGCAATCAGCGTGCTATCGAACAAAAGCTCTCGAATCAGGCGCGCGCGAGTCGCACCCATTGCCGCACGAACGAGAATTTCGTGACGGCGGGCGCTTGCCAGGGCAAGCAACAGATTGGCGACATTCGAGCAGGCGGCAAATAAAACCAAAGCGACAATCGCGAGAATGAGGGCCGCGATAATCCTTGCAGAGGAGACCGAGTCTACTGGCAGCATGCTCATCCCTGTCAGCTGAGCGATGCGGTCTTTGTCGGTCTTTGGGTAAGCTGCGGCGAGGTGGGCGGACAGGATTCGCATGTCCGCCCGAGCTTGAGGGCGCGTCACGCCAGGCTTCAATCGGCCGACGAGATACAGAAACCGGTTGCTGCGGTCCGCACGCCAATCTTGTGCTTGTTGATCTGTTGAAAAAGTCGTGGAAAGTAGATACCAAAGATCGGGGAGATCGCTGAATACGGTTCCGGCAAAACCCTTCGGTGCGACTCCGATGATGGTTAGCGGCGTGCGGCTGATTGTTACGGTCTTTCCTACGATATTCGAGTCAGCACCCAGCCATTGCCAGTAGGGGTAACTCAGGACGGCCAACGCGGATGGTTTGTCGTCATCGCCCCTGGCAAACATCCTGCCTAAAATAGGCTTCACTCCAAGAACAGAAAAATAATTATCTGACACAGCGTTTGTTAACCCATACTTGCTCCGGCCTGGATAGTCGATGGGTCCCGCCGAGATCGAGTATGGGAATGCCAGGACGCCCGAGAAGACGCGATTGTTGTCGCGATAATACTTGTAGTCGTCGTAGCAGATGGCGCTGAACTCTTCCGTTGGCGTGGACGTGTAGATCGACACGAGCTGTTCGGGAGCGGGAACGGCCGGGGGACGCAACAGCAGGGCGTTAAAGATGCTGAACCCCACCGTTCCGGCCGCCATCGCAACGGCCAACGAAAAGACGGCGATGGCAGTGAGTTTCCAGTGCTTTCGTAGAATCCGCAGCGAAAACCGGATGCTGGACCAGAGCGCCATTTTACCCCCCGTCGTTAGCAGGTATCGTCAGATTCGTGGCCCTCAAGCAGGGAGGATCGACCTGTAATTTAGCCAGATGCGGTGCATTGAGTTCGAGTTGCCGGCGTCTTGGGTCGCCATGGAAACTTCGGCGGCTGCAGAGCCAGCTGCCTGGTGCATCTGGCTTTCAAAGGTTCACAGTCCCTTTTGTATCGGGTAGCCCTTTTCGACCCAATCGGCTGCGAAGCTTGTCGGGAGGACGAGGACGCGGATGTGAGTGAAGCCCATTTCGTGAAGCGCCGCGTAAGCAGGTCGGATATTGGGGCAATGGTCGAAGGGGCAGCAGCCACAGTAGATGATTAGATTCGCGGAGCGGGGCAGTTTGGAGGCCCAGGTTCTCAGTTCCGTGACGCCATCCGCTTTAGAAGAGGTGCCATGAAAAGACGCGCCCGGAATATGGCCGCCCTCGAAGAGCGTGCGAAAACCTACGTAAACAATGGTTGGAGCGTTTCCATCCTTCGCAGCCGCGAGCTCATGTGCAACGTCGGCGGGGTGAAGTATTTGCGCGCTGGGCCAGGGATCCGCTGGCTTTTCTTGATGCGCTCCAGCGGCTGCGACTGGATGAAGGACCGACGCAAGAGGCAACGCCGCGCAAATGCCAATCACCAGGAGCCCAGCACATCTAAACAGCTTGAATGAGAAGACCATGAAAGAAAGCCTCCGCGCACGATTGTAAAGCCAAATCATGGCGGCGGCGAAATCCAAATCGGCCTCGCCGGTAATATCCGTAATTTGTTCCGTAAGGCTATTTCTTTTGCTCGGTGCGCGTGCGCTGAAGTTTTAAGGCAGTAGTACGCAGGGTTTCCGGGACGTTTTTGTTGGACGTCAGCCTTTTCAAGTCGATGCCATTGATCATGGGAAGCATGTGCAGAGAAACGTCAAGTGGAGTCTTCGGGTTGTTGAGAAGATTGCGCACGACGGTATAGTTTTTTCGAAATTTGCGGTTGCCGGCAATGAGCCGAAGAATTTCATCGGTGAGACTGGTCATAGCAGCGAACGCCTCGACTTCTTGATCCGTCAGGCGAGGCGACTGCAGTACAGCGCGCTGGACGACTTTGTTCGAGTCGCGAATCAACGTGCGCCGAGCCTCGGATCCGCCCTTGATGGCAAACTGCACGCGTTCGGAAACGTTCATTTTTGCGACACGCTGAATGAGCGTCTGGCGCTTGACGACGTCCGGCTCGGCGTCGGCAGCCGCCTCGGCAAGAGCCGCTTCGTCCATGGCGGAGCCGAGCAGCTCGTGAAGCTGATGCTTTTGGTCCGAGGTAATCGCGGAAGAATGTTCGAGCGCAGCCGCTAGCGCCGGAGATTCGCTGACGCGCTCCAGCTCTTCCATCAGCGCATTGATTCCGAGGGACGAAAGATGGCGCGCGATGGGCACCAAATATTCCGCCGAGCAATTTTTGTTCTGTACCATCGCGTCGCAAACGCCAGGTTTGTCGGCGAGATGCTTACCAGCATAGGCGAAAAGCGCATGGACGGCGTTTTCGCGCTTGAGGGCTTGCACAAAAGTCTCCATTGGCTGGGAGAGAATAGCTTCCTGCGCGCGTTCGGCGACCATCTCATCGGCATCACCGGCCAGCACGGCCAGAATCTCCGCGCGATCTGCGGGCGCGAGGTGCGCTCCACCCGCGCAAACCGCGATTTTCCGCTCGCGAGGAGCGCGGCCTGCGCGAAGATCTTCGAGCACTTCAGGGCTGAGTGGTTCCACCGGGCGCCTGCCTCAAATCTTTCTCACCGAGGACTATTGTACCGGAGGCTCCGGGGGTTCCGACGGGCGGCATGGTCTGCCCGTTCAATTCCAGCAACACCGCGGAGGAATCGGCGGCGGTGACTTCAAATTGTTGTTTGGCGGGAAAATGCCGGGTTTCGCCGGCGGGGAGTTCGGCGTCGAGCAGCAGCGCGCCGTCCGCGACGATGCGCACGCGCGTAGCTGCGGAAGTGGAGACGGCAAGATCCAGGGTCGCGGCGGTCGCGGGATTCGCGGAGCCAGCAGCGTGATCCGCAGCCGGGGCTGTTGCGACTGTCACAATTTCAGAGCGCTGCGGCACGTGCATCAGGGAAGAAGATGCGGCTCGTTTCGCGGCACGACGCGAGGCGTAGCGCCGCCAGCCGTAAATGCCGCCGGCCGCCAACCCACCAAGGACGGCAAGCAACCCAAGCACGGCCAGGATCGGGATCCAAATCGGAGGGCGAGGAATTTTGTTTTCGTAAGGCTGCGGGACCGGCAATCCCTGTTCCCCGTGCGCGAGGTCGTACTCAGCAAGCAAATTTTCCTCGTCGAGGCCCAGATAACGAGCGATGGCGCGCACAAATCCGCGGTTGAAAATGCCGCCCGGAAGCTTCTCCCAGTCTTCATTCTCGAGAGCTTCCAGGAAACGTGAGCCGATGCGCGTGGCTGTGGTGACTTCCTTCAGTGAAACTTCGCGCATCTCGCGCTCGCGCTTCAGGCGTTCGCCAAAATTTCCCCTGGCCATGAATCGAAACCTGTCCTCGCCGATACACGTAGGGCAGTGGAGCGATCAAACTCCTTGGTGATCGCAAACAAGCCGGCTGTGGCGGGCGCCCCTTTTCTTTCGATGACCGCTGCTCGGGCAGCTCAGGTGCGACCGTAAAACGGCTCACCCGTGTACGTGAGCGAGCCACTGTCGCCGCGCGCAAGGCGCAAAAATCCCCTCGAAAGCACTATAGAAGGTGTCTCGCGGCAGTGTCAAACAAGGGGAAGAGCGGGTGATGGCATAGGCCAGGACAGCTTGGGGCCGACGGGGGTTTCCGACATTCGTAACGCGAGTGGGACCCCCCCCGGGGTTTGGTGCAAATGTTCATTCCAAAGGAGGTTAAAGTCGTTTGTTATGTATCAGTTTTAAAACTGCTCATTCTAAATAATTTGCCGTGCATGGTTTGCACTGAAATAGTGCAATCAGCGGGTGACTTCCATAAGTGCTGCGAACAAGAGACTTAGGCTGCGCGGCTGCCTCCAGAAAGCAAAAAACGCCAGCAAGGGTGCTGGCGCTATAGAATCTCTAGCCGGTATTATCCAACTTTCATATTACGCGAGAGGCAGCCAATTGTCAAGAAAAAACGGAGAAAAATGCGGGGGTTCGCAGCGCCGCTTGGTCCATTTCGGGGACGGCCTCGCGGTCTGGATTGTACCCGGCGATGGCAAGATAGCCACGCCTGTACCACGAGATTCTTGCACCCCTTTTTGCCACGCGCCTATACTGGCAAAGATTCGTGGACCAGCCCCGAATCGCGTTCGTGGTGTTGTCTTCCGCGGCGATGAAGGCCTGGCCTCTAAAAATCTGCAATCAGGGATTAACCGAGCGTGGATGAAGTAAAGCAGTTTCCAGCTGTGGAGCGCCGTCGCAATCCCGGAGTCTCCGGCGATCAGCGTGAGGCGGGCGAAGTCGCCATCTTCCAGGAGTTGGGGAAGGCGCTGACGTCGTCGCTGCAGCTCGACCAGGTTCTCCGCACCATCATGGAGAAAATTGACGAGTTCCTGCGCCCGGACAATTGGTCGCTGCTCCTGCTGGATGAGTCCAAACAAGAACTCTATTTCGAGCTGGCGGTTGGCAAGGCCTCCCAAGCTCTCAAAGACGTTCGTATCAAGATCGGGCAGGGAATCGCCGGATGGGTGGCGCAACACGGAGAAACCGTGGTTGTGCCGGACACTTCCAAGGACACACGCTTCTTCGGCAAGGTCGACGAAAAAACGAAAACGGAAACGCAATCGATTGTCGCCGTGCCGGTCAAATTCCGCGACACTTGCCTGGGCGTCATCGAGCTGATTAATTGTTTTGGTCCGGAAGGTTTTGACGACCGCGACCTCAAGTTGCTCGAGGCCCTCTCAGATTTTGCCGCGATTGCGCTCGAAAACGCGCGCCACGTAAAACGAATTCACGAACTGACCATTACCGATGATTGCACCAGCCTTTATAACGCCCGGCACATGGGCTTCATCCTCGAGACGGAAATCTACCGTTCGCAGCGCTACAACTACCAGTTTTCGCTGGTGTTCATCGACCTGGATCACTTCAAGCAGGTGAATGACACGCACGGGCATCTGGTCGGGTCGCGCTTGCTCGCGGAGATCGGCAACGCGCTGAAGGCTCATTGCCGGCTGATCGATTTTGCGTTCCGCTATGGCGGCGACGAATTCGTGATTCTCTTGCCACAGACTTCCAAGGATAACGCGCTCAACGTGGCGCGTCGCCTCCACAAACTGATCCGCGAAACCGTGTGGCTTGACCCCGAAGGGCTGGGAATCCATGTGACGCCGAGCTTGGGAGTGGCCTCCTATCCCACCGATTCGCGCACCAAAGAGGGGTTGCTACACCTCGCCGATGAGGCCATGTACCTGGTGAAGAACACACGCCGCGACAGCGTGGCCGCCGCCAACATCGGAATCTTGCCCGATACGGCCACAGCCGCCGCCGAAACCGCCGGGTAGCCTTTACCTCGGTGCACCAAGTTACCCTGCCCGTCTTCTATACAGTCCCCCGGAATTTTGCTTAACTGAATCCATGCGAAGGAGCGAAGCAGCGAGGTATGCGCGCTGGTCCGCGGCAGTGGCGCTGCTGCTGGCATGTCTGACGGCAAGCGTGTATCTGAAGCGCGGCTGGCAGAGAATCATCGACCGCAGGAAGGCGCCCCCGCCCGCCCCGCTCAATGTCGAGAAACAATCCAGCGGACTGACATTTTCCAAAATGGACGGGCCCCGCAAGATTTTTACCGTCCAGGCATCTAAGTCGACCGATTTCAAGGACATGGAAGCGAGCTTGCTCGAAAATGTGAAAGTCACGATTTTCGGCGAAACCGGCCAGCGCCATGACGTCATGCAAACGCAAAGCTGCCAGGCCGCAAAAGGGAACGGGGGCATCACATGCAGCGGCGAAGTGCAAATCGATTTGGAGAGTGCTGCTGACGCCGATCGTTTGGCAAAAGATCCCAAAATGCCTCCCCAGATCGTACATATCGTGACTCGCGGCGTGGTTTTTGACCGGTCCTCCGGCGCCGCAAAAACGGATCAGCCTGTGACCTTTACGTTTCCGAGTGGAAGCGGTGAGGCCGTAGGCGCCCAATACAACTCACAGGAAGGAACTCTGCACCTCTTGCAGCAAGTGAAGCTGAGGCTCCGGCCGCCCGCGAAAGAACAGTCCGGGAAAACGGCCGCGGTCGCGGGATCCAGCGAAGAAGTGACCGTGACGGGCTCTAGCCTCGACTTCGGCCGCGACGAAAAAACAATTCATATCCTGGGCCCGGCCGAGGCGGACTCACGCACTGTACGATTGACGGCCGGAGAACTCACCCTCGAAATGGATACGGCATTCCGTGCGCGCAGGCTTCTGGCGATTGCAGGAGCCAATGGCCATGCGCCTGAACTCACTTCCCAACGCGGCGCCGATTCGATGCTGCTCGACGCGGACCAAATGACCGCGCTCTTTGGCCCGGAAGGGTGGGTCTCGCGCATGGATGGGACAGGCAGTGTTCGCGGTACACGTCACGGCAAAGTGGAAGAGGCCGAATTTCACGCCGACGCGGGTTCGCTCGACCTCTGGCCCCGCGTGAATCTGGCCAAAGAACTGAATCTCACCGGCGGAGTTTTCCTGCAGACCCGTATGGCCAAAAGTGGCGATCAGAGAATCTTGCGCACGGGCGCGCTTCGCATGGAGTTCAGTGAAGGAAAATCAAACGGAACCGGCAAGCCCACGAGCGCGGAAACCCTCACGGCGGGCACGATGGAATGGACGGACGTCTCCCCTCAAGCGAACGCCGCGCCGACACGCACGAAGCTGCAAGCAGATAAACTGCAGTTGGCTTTTGATCCGGAAGGCAAGCCTAGGCAGCTCGACGCGACGGGCAACGTACAAACCGAACGAGACATTGCCGGCCGTCCCACTCAGACGGCCACGGCCAAGAGCGGAGTCGCGCAGTTGCTTGCGGCGGGTGGATGGTCGCAAATGGATTTGCACGACGCTGTGAAACTGAAAGAGGCCGACCGCAACGCCCAGGCCGATCATGTGGCGTTCGTGAGAACCGCGCAGACAGCGACCTTGACCGGCCATGCGGTCGCGCGCGACGCAACGACCGAAACGCGAGCTCCTCGAATCGAGTTCTCCGGCACGAGCGGCGACATCCGCGCGCAAGGCGGAGTGCGCTCCACCGATTTTTCGCCCAACGGGGATGTCGTCCATTTCGCGCAAGTCCCCGCCAACATCTCCTCCGACACCATGCAAGGCAATTCGAAGACCGGTCGCGCCGTCTATTCCGGCCACGCCCGGCTCTGGCAAGGCGATTCCGTGCTGGAAGCGGACTCTATTGAACTCCTGCGCGATGCAAAAATCTTGAACGCCGCGGGAAATGTCCGCGCCGTTTTTCCACAGACGCCTTCCACGGCACCACCTGGCGCCGGCGCGCCCGAAAACCCGGCCAAGAAAACGGTGATCTGGCACGTCAGCTCTGGAACGCTGAGTTACAACGACACAACGGACAGCGCCCATCTCGAAAAAAACGTCGTTGTCCAGTCGCCTGACCAAAGAATTCGCGCGCCTATCATGGATTTATACTTTACGCGGGGTACCGCCAATTCCACTGCCAGCCCTAATGCGAACCCTGCAAAAACTGGGGCGCAGCAAATCAGCCGCGCCGTAGGCACCGGCGGCGTCATCGTCGATCAAGGCAGCCGCCGGGCCACCGCCGAGCGCGGCGAATACACCGCCTCCGACGGCAAGTTCGTCATGAGCGGCGGAAATCCCACGCTTTACGACGGCTTCCAAGGCACCACGACCGGCCGTCAATTGACCTTCTTTTTAGCGGATGATACGATCATCGTCGACTCTGAAAATGGTTCGCGGACGTTGACGAAGCACCGAGTCGAAAAGTGACGCAGCCGCCGAGCGGCCGTTCGTGACGAGGTATGCTGAAACTCCAGGCCGTCGAGTTGAGCAAGTCGTATCGCGGTCGCAAGGTCGTGGATGACGTTGAGCTGGAGATCGGCCAGGGTGAAGTCGTCGGGCTCTTGGGACCCAACGGCGCCGGTAAGACCACTACTTTTTATATTTTAGTCGGTCTCGCCCGGCCGGACTCGGGCCGCGTTCTCCTGAACGGCGGCGAAATCACCGACCTTCCCATGTACCTCCGGGCCCGCAGCGGCATCAGCTATCTCCCTCAGGAACCCTCGGTATTTCGCCAGCTGACCAGCGAAGAGAATCTGCTCGCCGTTCTCGAAACTCTCCCCCTCACCCCCGAGCAGCAACGCGACCGCTTGGAAGAGCTATTGGTTCAAATGGGACTCGAAACCGTGCGCACGAGCAAGGCCTACACTCTCTCCGGTGGCGAACGCCGCCGCCTCGAAATCGCCCGCTCGCTTACGCTCCAGCCCTCTTTCATCCTCCTCGACGAACCTTTTTCCGGCATTGACCCTCTAACCGTGAAGGATCTTCAAGAGATCATCCGGGAATTGAGCCGATCCGGCATCGGTGTCTTGATTACGGACCATAACGTCAGGGAAACACTCAACGTGACGGACCGCGCATACATCGTGAATCATGGCAAGATAATGGCGAAGGGCACGCCGCATGAATTGAGCAACGATGCGGAAGTTCGCCGCGTTTATCTCGGCGATCATTTCCGCCTGAACTAAAATTCTAAAATGGGGATTATAAGAGGATAATCGGAATCGATCATGGCCTGGCAGGGACTCAAGCTTAACCTAAGAGTGTCGCAGCGGCAGATTCTTACGCCCGGCCTCGTCCAGATGGTCAGCGTCCTGGCCCTCAATCGCCTTGAACTCCGCGAGATGATCAACCAGGAGATGATCGCCAACCCCGTCCTCGAAGAGCTCAGCGAAGAACCCACCCAGACCGACAACTACAGCGACGAAAATTTTCTGAAAGCGGAAACCGAAAAGCTTCCTGAAAAGCCCGAGGCCAATCCTTTCGACGAGTTCGACGTCGGCAGCTTTTTCAACAAATATCTCGACACCGGCGGCGACGGCGGCCAATCCCAGGAACGAGAAGTTTCCGAGCGCCCCTCCTTCGAAAAGTTCCTCTCCTCGCCCAGCGGCCTGACCGAACACCTTGGCTGGCAATTGAGCATGACCATCTGTTCCGAATCTGTTCAAGAACTCGCTGAAAGCATCATCGGCAACCTCGATGAAAACGGTTACCTGACCGCCTCGACCGAGGAGCTCGTCCAGAGCGGCAAATATACTCAAGATGATCTCGATGACGCTCTTGCCGTCGTCCAGGATTTCGATCCCATCGGCGTCGGCGCGCGCGATTTGCGCGAATGTCTGTTGCTCCAACTGAAAGCCTTCGATCCGCAGAACACTCTGGCCCAGCAAATTGTCTCCGAACATCTGAAGCAAGTGCAGTCCAATCAGCTGAAGGAAATCGCTCGCGCGCTGAATCGTCCCCTCGAAGTCATCAAACGCTCGCTCGAAGTCATCAAGAAGCTCGATCCGCGCCCCGGCCTGCGTTACAACAAAACCGAGCCGCGCCTGGTCGAGCCCGACGTCTATTTCCGCAAAGTCGATGACCAGTGGCAAGTCTTCCTCAACGAAGACGACATGCCTCAGCTCCGCCTAAGCCCCACCTACCGCCGGCTCCTCGCTCGCGACGCCGCCGACCGCGACGTTCGCAACTACGTCAAGGAGCGCTTCACCGCCGCGATCCAGCTCATGAAAAACATCGAGCAGCGCAAACACACCATCCTGCGCGTCTGCCAGTCCATCATCGCCCGCCAGGGCGAATATCTCGATCATGGCCCCGACGCCCTCAAGCCTATGATGATCAAGGAAGTCGCCGAAGAAGTCGGCGTGCATCCTTCGACGGTCAGCCGCGCCGTCGCCAGCAAGTACGCGCACACTTCGCAAGGCGTCCTCGAACTGCGCTCCTTCTTCAGCGAATCCGTCAACGGCCCCGAAGGCAGCGGAATGTCCCTGCTCACGCTCAAGCGCGTCGTCAAGAAAATGATCGAAGAGGAAGACGGCACAAAGCCGCTAACCGACGAACAAATCGCCAAAAAGCTCGACGACGCCGGCATTCACGTCACCCGCCGCACCGTTGCCAAATACCGCGAAGATATGCGCATCCCCAGCACGCACCAGCGCCGGGTAAAGAGCTGAGCCGCCCAAATCCGTGAAGCCGCCCACCAGACGCGACGCGCGCCATCTCGTTATCCTTACAGGCGTCTCTGGCTCGGGAAAAAGCACCGTCCTCAAAGCCTTCGAGGACATGGGTTTCTACTGCGTCGATAATCTTCCCGTAGAGCTGATGCCGATTTTCGCGGAGCTGCACGCCGCCGGCGAAGGCGATTTCGCCCGCGCCGCTCTCCTCGTCGATGCGCGCGAAGGTGTCCAGCTGGAGAAACTTCCGCCTCTCCTGAAACATCTTCGCAAGGATCATCCCATCACTCTTGTGTTCATCGACGCCAGCGACGACGCATTGCTCCGCCGCTACAGCGAGACCCGCCGCCCTCATCCCCTCGGCAAAGCCTTGTCCGTCCGCGAAAGCCTCCGCCACGAACGCACGCTCATGGAGCCCATACGCAAGCTTGCCGACGTGGTCATCGATTCCACCCAATTCAATGTCCACGAACTCCGCACCTTCGTCACCGAGCGCTTCAAAAATCCCGACAAGCGCCCTATGCTCGTTTCTGTCGTCAGTTTCGGTTACAAATACGGTGTGCCTTCGGATTCCGATCTCGTCTTCGACGTGCGCTTCCTCCCCAATCCCCATTTCGTCCCGGCGCTCCGCCGCTTTACCGGAAAAGATCCCAAAGTCCAAAAATACATTCGCTCCTTCCCGCAATCGGGAGAATTTCTCCGCCGCATCGAAAGCCTTCTCACCTATTTGATCCCGCACTATATTCGCGAAGGCAAAAGCTACTTGACGATCGCCTTCGGCTGCACCGGCGGAAAGCACCGATCCGTTATGCTCGCCGAACAAGTAAAAAAATCCCTCGAAAAACGCGGCTTCTCCTCTAAAGTCACGCACCGCGACATCGAGAAGTAAGTTTCTAGCGGAGAACACGAGCCAAGCGTTACCGCCTTCGGAAACTTGACACGCCCTAAGCTGGCGAACTAGCGTACCAAGTACGGATCGCAGGGGATTCAGAAGCGTGCCTTACATTGTGTTACCACAACTTCGGCGTCTGCTCGGCTACGTGCGGCCTTATGCCCTTCGCCTCGTCGTCGGTGTGATACTGCTGGCTTTTGTGGCCTTTGCGGAAGGCCTCGTCGCCCTACTCGTCACTCCTGCCGTCGACCACGTCCTGAACCCTTCCGTCGTGGGCCGCTCCCTCAAGCTTGTTACCATTCCGTGGAGCGGCCGCACTATATACTTGAATGACTTCTTCCCAACGAGCATCCACAACGTTTGGACCATCTTTGCCTTTACCCTCGTTTTTGTGTACGTCGCCAAAGCTGTCGCCGAATACCTGGGTACTACCGAGGTCTATCATTCCGGCTTTGGCGCCGTCACTGACCTGCGCAACGCGCTCTTCGCGAAAATTCTCCGCCAGCCCATCGGTTTTTTCCGCGATCATCCCGCGGGACGCATCGTGTCCGTCGTCATCAACGATGTTGAGCGCACTCGCCCGGCGCTCGGCGAGTTTTTGGTCGACCTCTTTCAAAAGGGCCTCGCGTTTCTCGTCTTCGTCGTCGTTCTTCTCGTCATCAATTGGAAGATGGCCATTGCTTGCGGCGTTCTTCTCCCGCTGGTCGTCCTGCCTATAAGCAAGTTTGGCCGCAAAATCCGCCGCTCAGCGGAAAACAGCCAGTTGCGCCTGGGCGATCTCAACCAGATTCTCCAGGAGACCACCGCCGGTAACCGCGTCGTCAAAGCCTTCGGTATGGAAGATTTCGAAATCCGCAAGTTTCGCGAAGCTGCCAGAAAACTCTTTCGCGAAAACATGAGGTGGATTCGCGCCGGCGTAATTACCCCGCCGCTCATGGATCTTCTCGGCGCCGTCATCATTCCGTTGCTTCTGCTTTTTGCGCGCGACCAAATCCGGCAACAATGGATGACCACCGGCCAGTTCTTCACTTTCATCTACGCGATGTTCAACGCGTACATGCCGCTGCGCCGCCTCGGCACTGTGGCTCAGCAATTTCAAACCGCACAGGGGGCCAGCACCCAGCTTATTTCCTACCTCGATTTGCCCGAAGAAGTTGCCGATGCGCCGGGCGCCCGCGTCCTCC
This sequence comes from uncultured Acidobacteriota bacterium, assembly GCA_963767755.1. Lineage (GTDB taxonomy): Bacteria > Acidobacteriota > Terriglobia > Acidiferrales > UBA7541 > Acidiferrum. The sequence goes on from CAVYFO010000034.1 coordinate 88,706, forward strand.
CATCGTTTCAAGGCGAAATTGCATACAAGAATGTTGGTTTCGCGTACGATTCCCATCCCGTGTTGAGAGGGATCTCTTTTGAGGCCCATCGCGGGCAAGTCATCGCTCTGGTCGGCTCCAGCGGCGCCGGCAAAACGACGCTTGTCAATTTGCTGCCGCGTTTCTATGAACTGACCTCCGGCTCCATTCAAATCGATGGCCTAGACATTCGTGAGGTCACCATTCGCTCCCTGCGCGAACAAATCGCCGTCGTCACTCAGGAAAATATTCTTTTCCACGACACGGTCTGGAACAACATCTGCTATGGCCTCACCAATGTTCCGAAAGACCGCGTCATCGCCGCCGCGCAAGCGGCACTGGCCCACGATTTCATCATGGATTTGCCGCAGCACTATGACACCGTCATCGGCGAGCGCGGCACGCGCCTTAGCGGCGGCCAACGCCAGCGCATCGCCATCGCTCGTGCCATCCTCAAGGACTCGCCCATCCTCATCCTCGACGAAGCGACGTCCGAGCTCGATGCCGAGTCCGAAATGTACGTGCAGAAAGCTCTCGGCAACCTCATGGTCGGCCGCACGACTTTCGTCGTAGCGCACCGCTTGGCCACCATCCGCCGCGCGGATAGAATTCTTGTTCTCGAGGATGGCCAAATTCGCGAGAGTGGAACGCATATCGAATTGATGGCCCGCGGCGGAACTTATGCGCGTCTCCACGATTTGCAATTCGCGGACGATGACATCCTCGCGCCCGCTCAAGCCGCCCCGGTAAATGTTACGGCCACGGCGGAACCCCTATGACCCAATCTTCCCAATCTCCCAAAAAAGCCGCCGAAACTTTTTCCATGACCGGCTACGCGCAATCGCGGCACGAACAAAATGGCTGGGCCGTCCGCGTCAGCGTCAAAAGCGTCAATCATCGCTTCCTGGATCTGAAGCTGCGCCTGCCCGAGGGTTTCGACTTGTATGAGCAGCGATTGCGCCAGGTTCTGCGCGAGCGCATTCATCGAGGGCACGTCGAAGTCTATGTAAACGTCGACCCTGCGCTCGCTGCTCCCGTGCAGGTCAATCGCGAACTTGCTCAGACCTATATGCGCGTCGCCGAGGAATTCCGCCAGCAGTCCCGGGCAGCTGCTGACGTCGATGTCGTCGCGATCTTGCGCTTGCCCGGCGTCATCGCCGGTCTTTCCGCCGCCGTGCCGGAATCGGAGGATGAGCAAGCACGTCTCGGCCAGGCTTTGGACGCTTGCTTGCTCGAAGCCCTCCTCAAGCTCGATGAGATGCGCCGCGCCGAAGGCCGCCATCTCGTCGAAGACTTGCGCGCGTGTTTGGCGCGCATCGGCGAACACGCCGATAAAGTTCGCGAACTCTCTACGGCCCTGCGCCCCGCTTTCGCGCGCCGCCTCGAAACGCGGCTCAAGGAATTGCTGGGCGGTTCGTCGATCGATCCCGCGCGGCTAGCGCAAGAGGCCGCCCTGCTTGCAGAGCGCAGCGATATCAGCGAAGAATTAGACCGCCTCCGCAGCCATCTCCAGCAGTTTGCAAAACTCTTGGATGGCGCGGGCGAAATGGGCAAGAAATTAGATTTCCTCTTGCAGGAAATGCATCGCGAAGCCAACACGCTGTTATCGAAAACGCCCGGCGTGGAAAGCGAAGCGCTCGCCATCACTGGCCTGGCGCTCGAAATCAAGTCCGAGATCGAAAAACTGCGGGAGCAGGTGCAGAACATCGAATGAGCGAGGAGAAAGAACTTGCGCCGCTGGTGCTGATCGTTTCGGGGCCATCGGGTTCGGGAAAATCGACGCTGGTACAGCGAATTTTGGAGTTGCCGGGTACGATGCCTTCCATCTCGTGTACCACCCGGTCGCGCCGCGCGACTGAATCCAGCGGGAAATGCTATGATTTTGTCACGGAAGCGAAATTCGACGCCATGGTCGCCCGCGGTGAGTTTTTGGAATATGCGCGCGTCTTCGGCAAGCATTCGTACGGCACGCCGAAAAAATGGCTTGAGGAATCGCGTAGGAAAGGTCTCGACCTCGTCCTCGAGATTGACGTGCAAGGCGCGGCGCAAGTAAAGGAAAAGCTTCCGGAGTCCGTCGCGATTTTTATTTTGCCGCCGTCGCGCGCGGAACTCGAAAGGCGCTTGCGCAGCCGTGGGCAGGATTCCGGCGAGGAGATTGCCCGCCGCCTCGCGAAGGCGCGGGAAGAAATTGCAGCATTCGGGCGTTATTACGATTATTGCGTCGTGAACGACGATGTGGAACGAGCGGGCCGCGAAGCGCAATCCATAGTGACTGCGATTCGCTGCTCGGCGGCGCGCCGCAGAATTCGAGTCGAGGAACTTCTGGCAACGTTTGGGGGGAGAGACTGAAATGACCGTGCAGACCAAAGCTCCGCAGAGCCAGTTTGCGTATGTCGTGCTGGCGGCCAGACGCGCGCGCCAGATTATGGCGGGCGCTCCGTCGCTGATTGAAAATCCCAGGACACTCAAGGCCACTCGCATCGCCTGCGAGGAACTTGAGCACAGCCTTATCGAGTACGAATTCACCGAGCCGTCTTCCATCGACGAAGACAAGGACGGCAACAAGCGTCGCAAGTAGTCCGCGCCGCGTTTGCCTCTAGTTTGTTAGGGGCACGATACATCGTGCCCTCTTCGCTTCGAAGTTTGCGGGACAAGTTGCGTTCCGCCAGGGTCGGCGAGAAGTATTGAGATAGAAACCAATGCGAATCACTCTAGGCGTAACCGGCGGCGTCGCGGCCTATAAAGCTGCCGAACTGGTGCGCCTTCTCCAGCAAGACGGCTTCACCGTGCAGGTCGTCATGACGCGCGGCGCGCGAGAATTTGTCACTCCGCTCACCTTCGCCGCACTCAGCGGCCAGAAAGTCATCACCGATCTTTTCGAAAAATCACAGGCTGGCGAAGCCAACGTAGAAAGCGCGATCGAACACATCGCCGTGGCGCAGCGCACCGATTTGCTCCTTGTTGCCCCCGCCACCGCCGACACTCTCGCGAAATTTGCACGCGGCATCGCCGACGATTTTCTTACCACCCTCTATTTGGCCACCACCGCGCCCGTGGTTGTCGCTCCCGCAATGAACGTGAACATGTGGAACCACGTCGCCACGCGGGAAAATATCGAACTGCTTCGCGCGCGCGGCGTCAAAATCGTCAACCCTGATGAGGGCTATCTCGCCTGCGGGATGACTGGCGCGGGCCGCCTCGCCGGCCAGCAGGAGATCCTCGCCGCCGTCTGCGAGATTCTCCACGCGCAGAAAGATTTGCAAGGCGAGACAATCTTGATCACCGCCGGCCCCACTTGCGAAGACCTCGATCCCGTGCGCTATTTGACGAATCGTTCCTCCGGCAAAATGGGCTACGCTGTCGGCGGCGCCGCGGCGCGCCGCGGCGCGAAAGTCACGCTCGTCAGCGGCCCAGTAAATCTGGAAACGCCCGCCGGCGTCGAGCGCGTCAGCGTTCGTACCGCGGAAGAAATGCGCCGCGCCGTTATCGCTCACCTGCCCGAGAGCACAGTCGCAATTTTCGCTGCCGCCGTGGCCGACTATCGTCCATCCGAGGCGCATGCGGAAAAAATCAAACGGAACAAAGAGCCGCTGATGATCCATTTCGAGCCGACGCCAGATATTCTGGCTGAAGCCGCGAAACTGAAAGGCGATCGCCTCATCGTCGGCTTTGCGGCCGAGACGGATCACGTCGCCGAAAACGCACGCAAGAAACTCACCGCCAAGAATGCCGATCTTATAGTCGCCAACGACGTGACCGCGGAAGGCGCCGGTTTCGACCACGACACCAACATTGTCACCCTCTTTTCGCGCGACGGCCGTGACCTGGCTCTACCGAAACTCAACAAATCCGACGTTGCCCAGCGCATCCTCGACGAAGTGCTGCGCCTCAAAAATATCCACAACGCCCGCCATTCTCCTGTATGACCCTTTGCACCGCTCCTGTATGATGCGGAGCATGCCCGGCCGCATCAACGAAGTCCTCCAGAAAGAAATTTCTGAACGCCTCGGCTTCTACGACGATCTCGGTATTCGCCTTTTCTACAAAGATCGCGGCGCCCCGGTTGTTCAGAATGCCGCACCGCCGGCCGTTGAATCTTTCTCAGCGCCAACTCACCCAAAAATCTATTACGAGGACGCGGGATTGCCAAAAACCACTCGACAGCCTGAATTTCCCAAAGCCGCTCCATCCGCGCCGCGAATTGCGCCCACGGCAACCGCACCGAAATCTGATCCATTGCCGGTTGCCGCGGGGCCGTCGCTGTTCGAGGCGTTCGACAAAGTTCCCGACGACACGCTCCTGAAAATCCGCACCGACCTGGGTGAATGCACGCGCTGCAAACTCCACAAAGCGCGAAACAACATTGTGTTCGGCGACGGCAATCCCAAAGCCGAACTGGTTTTCGTGGGCGAAGGCCCCGGCCACGATGAAGACATGCAAGGCCTTCCCTTCGTCGGCCGCGCCGGAAAACTGTTGACGCAGATGATCGAAGCAATGGGCTTGCAGCGCAAAGACGTCTATATCTGTAACGTGGTGAAATGCCGCCCGCCGGAAAATCGCCTTCCTGAAAAGGACGAAGTCGCGACGTGCTCTCCGTATTTGCTGCGACAGCTCGATGCCATCGCGCCAAAAGTCATCGTTTGTCTGGGCGCTTGCGCCGCGCAAACTCTACTCGAAACCAATCGCGGTATTTCCAACTTCCGCGGACAGTGGCTTGAATTTCGTGGCAGAAAATTGATGGCCACGTATCATCCCGCCTACTTGCTGCGCAATCCCAGCGCGAAGAGCGAAGTCTGGAAGGATTTGCAGAAAGTTATGGCCGTTCTCGGCCTCGAACCTAAAAAAAACAAGTCCGCTGAATCGAGTAAATCCGGCGACGCGGCCAAGTCGGCCACCTTCGGCAAGTTTTCGTAATCCCTCATGGGAATTTTGCTCGGCCTTCTCACGGCTCTTTCCTGGGGTAGTTCTGATTTCATCGCCCGGTTTGCCGCGCATAAAATTGGCGCGCTTCGGACCACTTTTTATATGCAGCTGGCGGGATTTTTCCTGCTCAGTTTCTCCTTACCATGGATCGGCGGCTGGGGCCATTTATTCGATGGCTCCGGCTGGCATCCGTGGGCGTGGGGAGCGCTCGCCGGTCTGCTCAACGGAATTGCAACTCTCTCTCTCTATCGCTCTTTCGAGGTCGGCAAGCTGGCCGTTGTTGCGCCGCTTTCCGCAAGCTATCCCGCGCTCACTCTCGCGCTGTCCTTGCTCACCGGCGAGCATCTGACCGCCGCGCGAATTGCCGGAAGCGCGCTGATTGTTGCCGGAGTCGTCCTCGTGGCCAGCGGCGAAAAAACCTTGGCAGAGACTCCAAACAAAAAGTCGGGCGAAGAACAGCCCGCCGCGCCAAATCCGGCTGCAGCTGCGAGCAGCGGAATCGGCTGGGCGCTTCTCGCCGCGACGGGTTTTGGCTTTTTATTCTGGCTTCTTGGCACGCGCATCATTCCGGCCGTGGGGTATGGGGCTACGGTGTGGATGATTCGTCTGACCTCATCCATTTTGACTGCCATGGTAATTGTTTTTTTTCGGCAGCCTATCTTGCTGCGCCGCGCCGGTCCCGTTCCGGTCTGGCTCGTCGGGATGGGCGCGCTGGATACGGGCGCGTTCGTTTTGAGCAATTACGGGATGCAGATCGAGCAAGTTTCCGTGGTTACCGTGCTTACTTCGTTGTACGGAGCGGTTACGGTTGCGCTCGCCGCGATTTTCTTGCGCGAGCGCATTTCGCGCTGGCAGTGGCTTGGGATCGTTTCGATCTTTGCCGGAATTGTTTTGATTAGCCGATGACCTCCATCGTAAGCGGAACATTTGGCGGCTGCGAAAGCGGCAGCAGAGCTGCCGCACTCCACGGGAATCAAAATAAGCTCAAGGGATCCATATCGACCAGCACAGCGGTTTGCGGAATTTCCTGGCCGTCGCAGAATGTCATCGCGCCGCTTAGGAGCTTTGTCAGGATCGAGCGTTTGGGCGACTTCAGCAGGAACTGGAAGCGGTGCTCCTTTTTAAGGCGCGCTAGAGGCGCTGTCGCGGGGCCGAGGATGCGCACCAGATGGCCATCGTGGGGCGAAAAATATTCCGAGAGTTTGCGCGAGTAGCGAATCGCTTTTTCGAGGCTGACATCGCGCACGATCACATTCGCTAGCGAAGTGAGCGGCGGATAGGCCATCATTCTGCGGAAGTGCATCTCGCGCTCGAAAAAGGAGGCGTAATCCTGCTTCACGGCGTCTTGAATCGCGTAGTGCTCGGGATAATAGCTTTGGATCAACACGCGGCCAGGCAACTCACCTCGTCCGGCTCGTCCCGCGACCTGGGTCAGTAGTTGAAACGTGCGTTCGGCGGCGCGGAAATCCGGCATGTGGAGCGAAGAGTCCGCGGAAATAACACCCACCAATGTGACGCGCTGAAAGTCGTGGCCTTTGGCGAGCATTTGCGTGCCGACCAGGATATCCAGCGCGCCTCCCGCAAAAGCGCCGAGCGTTTCCTGATATTGGCGCTTCGTGCGCGCCGTGTCGCGGTCGAGCCGCGCAATGCGCGCGCCGGGAAAGTCCTTGCGCAATCGCTCTTCGAGGTGCTCCGAGCCTTCGCCGAAGAAATAGACGTATTGCGATTGGCATTTCGGGCATTGCTTGGGCACTGGCTGAATCGAGCCGCAATAATGGCATTCGAGGCGGTTGCGGCTCTTGTGATAGGTCATCGAGATGCTGCAATTGACGCACTGCACGCTGGCGCCACAACTGCGGCACAAGACCGACCAGGAGTAGCCGCGGCGGTTAATGAGCACGAGGGCTTGCGTTTTGTTTTCGAGGCATTCGCGGATTCCGGAATAAAGCGCCGTGGATATCGGGCTGGACTGGTGGGTCTTCTGAAAATCCTCGCGCATATCGATAACTTCGACGCTCGCGAGCGAGCGGTTCTCGACGCGTGAGGCCATGGTGATCAGTTCGTATTTTCCGCTGAGCGCGTGATGATAGGTTTCGAGAGAGGGCGTCGCCGAACCCAGCAGTGCGAGAGCTCCCTCACTCTTTGCTCGGACGATCGCAACATCGCGGCCGTGATAGCGAGGCGTTTCTTCCTGCTTGTAACTGTTTTCCTGCTCCTCGTCGACGATGATCAAGCCGAGATTTTGGAGCGGAGCGAAAACTGCCGAACGCGTGCCGACGACGACGCGTGCTTCGCCGTTGCGGACGCGCCACCATTCGCGCGCGCGTTCGATGTCGCTCAAGGCCGAATGCAAAACGGCGACGCCCTCGTATTGCGCGCCAAACCAGGAGCGGCATTGACGGCCAATCCAGAGAGTCAGCGCAATTTCCGGCACGAGGATGATCGCCGTTTTGCCGCGTGCCAGGGTCTCCTGAACGCAACGAAGGTAAACCTCGGTTTTTCCGCTGCCGGTCACACCGTGAAGCAATTGCACGCCGAACTCGCCCAGTTCGAAGCGCGCGCGAATGGTTTTCATGGCGCTTTCTTGCTCTTCATTCAAAGCATGGGCGGGCGGTGTGTAGCCCGTTTCGAAGGGATCCTCGGAGGGATCGACGGGTTCTTCCCAGCTCTCAAGCAAGCCATCCGTTAGCATCCGGTCGATCAAGCTGCGCGAAACTTGCGCCAACTTCAGAAGCTGGGGCATGGGCAGCGGCCCGCGTTCCGTTTCAAGCAGCGTGCGAATCTTGTCTTCTTTTTCCTTGAGTGCCTTGTCAGCTTTGTCTGCGAAACCCTTCCAGGCGACAATCGTTTGCGACTTTCTTTTCGTATCCTGCAAAGACTCCCGAATCTCGATCAGCCCGAGCCGTTGCAAACGTTGCAGCGCCGCGCTGGAAACGCCCATCTTCGCCGCCAGGCTGAACAGAACTGGGCCCTTTTTTGCATTGGCTTTTTCGAGGAACGCGGCCTGCGCCGCGGTCAATCCGTGCGAAAGTTCTCCGCCTCCAAGACTCTCCGCCGCGTTCCGTCCCTCCGCCGTCAACAGGATCTCGCGGCGGACATTCAGCTCTGTGACGGGAGGCAGCATGGCGCGAAAGACTTCACCGATTGGTGCCAGGTAATAGCTCGAGATCCATTGCGCCAGCTCGATCAGTTTGGGAGTTAACGCGGGGGCAAACTCCATTACTTTGGTGACTTCGCGCAGCTTGGTGTTGGCGGGCGGTTGGTCGGACAGCTCCACTACAACGCCGATCATGGACCTTTTGCGAAACGGGACAAGGACGCGCGTACCGGGTTGAAGCGAGCCGCGCAGAGATTCTGGAATTCCATAAGTGAAGGTTGTGCGTCGAGGGACGGGCAGCGCGACATTGCAGTAAGGCGAACTCATTTCGAGTTGTAGTTTATCAGCACGCCGGAGGTGTAGACCGCGCGTCGGGCCGTCGCTTGCCGGTGCGTCCGAGATAATGATTGCGCAAGTGAGGTTTCAACGCATAGTCACAAGCAGCCCAGGAATCGTGGCAAAGACCTCAGTTTTGCCTCTAAGTCTCATGCCACGTATTTGAGGTTAGCGGCATTAGCACTACTCCTTGAATTTTTTGCTGGGGGTGGCGATATGCTCGTTTTGGAGCTGGAGGATGTCGGCGCCGGTGTCGTAGGAGCCGAGGAGCCAGCGGGCGAAGAAATCGCCGCGGGCCATGTCGACGTAGCTGGCGATGGGCATGTAGGAATGGCGCATGCCGGGATAGACCTGAATCTCGAAGCGCTTGTCGGCGCGGATGAGGGCGTTGGCGACGCGCATGGTGTTGACCATGCTTACGTTGTTGTCCATGTCGCCGGTGGTGAGCATGAGATGGCCTTTTAGGTTTTTGGCGAGCTCGGAATTTTTGTCGATTTCGTAGACGTATTTTTGGGTGCCGTCCTTCATGGTTTCTTCGCGGACGCCGTGGTATTTCTCGCTCCAATCGCGATTGTAAACATTGTTGTCGTGATTGCCGGATTCGGACCATCCGGCGGTATAGAAATTGGGATATTGCATTAGGGCCGCGGCGGTCATGAAACCGCCGCCGGAATGGCCCCACATGCCGACGCGCGATAGATCGATGTAAGGATGAAGTGCGGCAAGGCGCTCGGCCGCAACTTTTTTGTCGGCTAGGCCGTAATCGCGCAGATTGCCGTAGCCGTAGCTGTCATACCACTTGTCGCGCTGCGGGCTGCCGCCACGGGCGCCGACTTCGATGACGAGGAAGCCGAGCTGGGCGAGGGGGACGTTGGGACTTTTGGGCGAGAAAGTCTTGTTGACTTCCTCGGTTTGCGGGCCGGGATAGACAAATTCTATGAGGGGATATTTGCGGGCGGGATCGAAGTCGAAGGGCTTATACATGACACCGTAGAGATCGGTGACGCCGTCTTCGGCTTTGACTTTGAAGACTTCCGGAAATTTGTAGCCGGCTTCGAGGAGTTGCGAGACGTCGGTGGTTTCGAGGTCGAGAAGAGGAGTGCCTTGGGCGTCGACGAGAATGGATTTCGGAGCGGTGTCGACGCGGGAGAAGGTGTCTTCGAAATATTTCCCGGAGTCGGGAGCGCTGAACGAATCGGAGAAATCACCGGGAGTGAGCAGTTGAAGGCCCGCACCGTCGAGATTAATGCGATAGAGATGGACATAATAGGGATCTTCGCCGTGCTCGCGGCCGTTGGCGGTGAAGAAGAGAGTCGCGCGATTTTTCATCGAGAGCGACGATTTGATCGGTGACGAATTCGCCGGAATCGATGTGGTTCTTGAGTTTGCCTGCCGAGTCAAAGAGATAGTAATGGCCCCAGCCATCGCGTTCAGACCACCAAATTAGCTCCTGGCCGTTTCCAATGAGGCGAAGAGGTTTGACGCTGAGCCAGACGTTGGAGCGCTCTGCGATTAACGTTTTTAAGGCGCCGGTGGAGGTGTCGGCGAGGTTGACATCGATCTTGCGAAAATCGCGGTCGGTGCTGGTGAAATAGAGTTTGTCGGAAGTGGTTGACAGCCACCGGGCGGTGACGCGGGAGATGGGAAACGGCGCGCCTTCCTGAGTGCCTTCCTGCTCCTCGCGCATCTCTTCACGATCGCGTTCGAGAAGGGGAGCATCTTCGATGCGGAGTTCCTGCTCGGGAAAGTCCTTTGCTTGGATAACGACTGGCTGCTTTGTGCCCACATCCAGAATTTCCAGTTGAGGGACGGGCATATCTTGTTCGCCGGGAAGATTGTACGGATAGGATTCTAGAATGGGACGAGGATTGGCGAGCGAGTGAATGACCCAATAGTCCGGAATTTTACGTTCGTCCTCGCGAACGACGGCGAATTTTTTCGAGTCTTGCGACCAGTGGACTTGAATAGCAGGGGAGCGGATGCCGGCTTTGTTGGTGTCGCCCTTGTCTTCTTTTTTGAGAGCGTCTTCCTGTTCGGGAAGAAGCCGGCGGGCGTAACTGAATTTCTCGATGCCGTCCGTGGTGAGCTGGGTCTCGACGATGGCTGTGTCACCGGCCTTTTTCCGAGCTTTGGCGTAGTTGTCGGCGTCCATCATGTAAAGATTTTGGCCGCGAGCGAAGACGACGGTTTTTTCGTCGGGAGAGAGCGAGGCCCACAGAGGACGGGGCTTGAATGGCTCGGCGTTGTCCATGCGGGTGACTTTGCCGGTGGCGAGATCGTATTCGAAGACGAGAGTGCGGGTTTCTTCTTTCGGCTCAGCGGGCTGGCCCGCTTGCTCGTCGCGGCGGTTTTGTTGCTCGGTTTGTTTGTCAGAGTTCTGCTTGTCTTCGTTTTGTTTAACTTCGCTTTCGTTGCCCTGCTGACTGCCGTCATCTTGGATTTTTTTCTCGGGTTCGTTGGGGACGACGCCGTCTTTGCGGATTTCGACCTCGAAGCGCATGCGGGTGTCTTTGTCCACGAGCTTAAGACGTTTGATGGGGAGATGCTGCGCGTCGAAGGGAAAATTGGTGAGAAGGGAAAGGGCGGCGGCGACTTTGGCATTGTCCCAGAGAGGCGACTTGGATTTTTTTACGGGGTCCACGATGTAGTAGTGGGTGCCGTCGCTGGTGCGGTAGCTGTACCAGAATCTGTCGGAGAGCGTGAACCAGTGCGGCGTGACGGAAAGATCGAAGACGAGGTGGTTCATGTTGGCGGGGAGGAAGCGGGCCTCGAGGTCGTAGTTTGGCGTGTGAACAGGGGCGGAGGAAGCGAGCGTGGCGGCGGGCGGCTCCGCGCTGACGGCGTTGCCGGGCGTTTGCGCGGCCAGCCTTAAGACAAAAATCGCGGAAGCGACGAGCACTGCGGACAATCCCCAGCGGATCCATCTTGGATTCCGCGACGGCAAAGACTTCGACTCGTTCGCCGATTTCATGGCTACTCTTCCTCCAACTTCGTGTCGTGTTTCACCCGCAGGCTATGTTCCCCTCGGGCGGCGCATTATAAACCAATCAGACGGAGATTGAGTGCGCGAGGTTGCAGGCGCCATGTTGGAAGAAGACTGGCTTGCCTATCCACAACACAGGGAATGCTTCGCGGGAGAGAAACGCTCCCGAAGCGACGGAAAGCGAAGATGTGACGCGGTTGTGACCTTGAGTAGCGCGGAGAATCTATCTCAGCGCGTGCTTCAGGTGCTTGGTGGTTTTTTCTAACTGGCGCTTCAGAGCGTCAACCTGTTTCGAGATTGCCTCAAGCTCTTTCTTTGCGACTGCTCCTGCCGCCACGACTTTGTGAGCCTTTCGATCGGCTTTGCCAATGACGCCTCCGATTTTCTCGGCGACTTGTGTGAGCTTGTTCTTTTTAGCCATGGTTGCCTCCTTTGAGATAGGCCAACATCCTATACCTAAGATGACTCTTGCGGCTAAACAAGATGCGAAGAGAATTTGGCTAAGCGCGGATTGTGCAGCGAGGCGCGAGTCGAGCTACAAGCCGGCATCGTCGAAGCACGTTATTTGCCGGCGACGCTGTTGTAAGCGAGTGCGCCGAGCTCCGTGCGGGTTTGCATGACGCGAAGAATGGAATCGCGGGAGACCATCCCGATGATGTGGGCTGCACCATCGCCGGAGCCGGAAACGATGGGCATTTGGTTGACGTCGGCGGTGAGCAAGCGTTCGAGGAGGCCCACCAGCGGCTCATCGGGCGTGGCCCAGAGGATGCGCTCGCGGGGGATCATGACCGCCTGGACGGAGTTGTGCGCCCATTCGTCGCGGGGGACGGAATTCAGCTTATGGACGTTCATCATGCCGACGAGGCGGTCGTCGGTGATGACCAGATGGCAGCGGCGGCCGGTGCGCAGGACTTCAGCGCCGTAGTCTTCGAGAGAGATGGCGCGGCCAACGGTAGGGACTTCGTGGCTCATGACGTCGGCGGCGCGCAGTCCCGAGAGAGTTTCGCGAATGGCTACTTGGGCCACGCTTTCCTGCGAGGCATTTAGGAGGAAGAATCCGATGAAAACGCTCCATAGGCCCGTCACAATGACACCTTTGAAAACAGCAAATCCACCGAGAAGGATCATGGCGTAGGCGATCATTCGGCCGCTGGCGCCAGCGATGCGCGTGGCTTTGGAGAAGTTCTTGCTCGCGCCCCAGATGATGGCGCGGAAGATTCTGCCGCCGTCGAGCGGGAAACCGGGGAGAAGATTGAAGACAGCGAGCAAGAGATTGGTGGTCCAGAGCCACGTGGAAAGCGCATTCACCATTTGATTGGACGGAAGCGCTTGAGCCACTCCGAAGAAGAAAGCGGCGAGAAGGCCGCTAGCGATCGGACCAGCGATGGCGATGTTGAATTCCTGGATGGCTTTCGAGGGGTCGCGCTCGATGCTGGCGACGCCGCCGAAGATAAACAAAGTTATGGAGAGAACACGAATCTTGTAGTGCTGGGCGACGAAGCTGTGGGCGAGTTCGTGGAAGAGGAGCGAGCCGAAAAAGAGAACGCTGGTGAAGACGCTGACGCTCAAATGCTGGGCGGAAGTCCAGGCCGGATACTGCTCCGCGAACTGCGCGTAGAGAAAATAGGTGATGCCGGCAAAAATAATGATCCACGTGGAGTGGAGATAGATGGGTATCCCAAGGATTTTGCCAAGCCGCATTCCGGAGCGTTGTGCCATGTCGAGGTTTATTGCTAGAAGCGAGGGCCGTCGCTCAGAGAGAGCAGCGAGGCAGACTGGTGCGCTTCGTCCTCCCGGGTTCCTTTCCTGACACTCCTACAATAGCTCTCTTTTGCCGCGAGGCCAAACGAAGGCGTGGGCGCGCGTCTAGCTGACCACGTCGTGTTCCCCGCCACACAAGGCTAAATTTCTCGCCCGGAGATAAGTCCTTTATTTTCAGCACATTTTGTTTGGCGCTCGGTGTGCCATTCCCAGTGGTGCAGGACGCTGTAGGACCGGGAGGCACCAGATGATTGCCATGCTGCATTTCGCCACACTCGCCTTTGTCACGGTTTTTGCTGTAGCCGCCGCCTTCGCGTTTGACTGGATGCTGTTGCGAGCGATGTTCGTCCTGATGCAGCCGGCAACGGCCCGGCGCACACCCGGACGCACTCAATTGGGGCGTGGAGCAGCCCAAGTGGCGCGCGCCTACGCGCAGCATCGCTGAGCTGAGCAGCCCGCGCACAATAAAGCGGTCTGAAAGGAAGCGCGCAAGATTCCCGGCCCAACGTGAGCGGCGGAGTTGACGGTCACCTCTCCGCCGCAACGCCCGGGAGTAAGAGGGAAGGGAGCAACACCATGCTGGCTTTGAAGTACTTGCTGATGATTCTGGGCCTCGGGTTATTCGGCAGCTCCGGCGCGCTCGTGGCTTATGACATTTTCATCTCGGAGCAACTGCGGCGGTTGCTGGCCCGCAACAGGACGGCAGAACCAGGCGCGGAGACGGGGATAACGGCACACCGCCCTTTCGGCCCAGTCCGCTGGCAGCTCGTCCAGCGGCTGGCGATCTTGGGAGTACTTCCTATACTGCTCGGTTTGAGCATCGTCGTGGTTCCGGACGGGACCGCGGGCGTAAGGGTGAGCCAGATTTGGGGTGCGCGGCCGGGAACGCTTTATCCGGGAGTGCATTTCGTCGTGCCTCTGGTGGACAGCGTGGTGCTGTATGACACGCGGGAGCAGGTGTACACGACGCTGGCGAGTCCCTCGACAAAATCTCAAGACGATGTCCTGACGGTACAGGCCAGGGAAGGGCTGAACATCGGGCTGGCCGTGTCGGTGAGATACCGGCTCGATCCGCGACGCCTGGACGCGATTCACGCCAATTTGCCGCAGCCGGTGGGCGAGGAAGTGGTTGCGCCAGTCGTGCTGACGATTTACAGGCAGATTGCGCCGAACTACATGACGGAAGAAATTTTTGCGACGAAGCGGGAAGAGTTGCGCGCGAAAGCGGCGACGGCGATTACAACGCGGCTGGAAAGCGACGGAATCTTGGTCCGCGAAGTGCTTCTGCGGGATTTGCAGCTTCCAGAAGAGTACGCCAAGGGGCTCGAAGGGCTGCTGCTGAAGGAGCAAGAGAACCAACGGCTGGGAACGGAGCAGGAAATCAAGGCGAAGGAAGTGAAGATCGCCGAGCTGGAGGCGGATGCGCAAAAAGCGCGCGATATAAAGCAGGCGGAAGGGCAAGCCGCGGTGCGCGTGCTGCAAGCCAAGGCGGAAGCGGACGCGATGCAATACACGCTCCCGCTGAAGCAGAAGCAGATCGAGCAGACGAAGCTCGAAGCGGAAGCGCGGAAGGAATCCACTTTGCAAAACGCGGAAGCAGCCGCGCAGGCGAAGATCATCGATAGCAAAGCGGAAGTTGAACGGCAGAAAAATTTGTCGGAAGCGGAGGCCAACCGAATTCGCGTTGTCGCGGCGGCAGATTCCGAGCGCATGAGGTTCGAGGCGGCCGTCTTGAAGCAGAATCCGATGCTCATTCAGAAGATCATCGCGGAGCGGCTCTCGGACAAGCTGCAAATCATGATGGTGCCGATGGACGGAAAGAATTTCTTTGCTAGCGACGTGTTTCGGTCTGCCTTTTCAGGAATAGCAAGCGGAAACAATTCGCCGTCGCAGGATGACCCTTCGGATCCGGATGGTGCCGGCCAGGATAGCCAAACGAGTGCGCAGAAGAGGCCGAAGCGGAGGCCGTAGCGAAAGTTCGGGCTTTGCCTGGCGCAACGGTGCCATCAGCAGAGAGTTTGAGAAGGAAAAAGATTGCACAGACTGAAGTCTATGCCACGAGTTCCGCTAGCCAAAACCCCTGTGGGTGGCTCGGGACGCGCCGCTGGAAAGGAGGAAAGATCATGAGCACGCAGGCAAGCACCGCCGCGCTTCGCCGAATCAGCCAGAGATTATTCCTCCGCCACCGATGCGGCTCGAGCCACTCGGCTAGCGGTTGAATGATTCCTTTTGCTTGGGGAAGAAAAGGCCGGCCATTGCCGGCCTCTTTCATTTATGGATCGGAAACAATCAAAGCAAGCCATTTGTAAGACTATTTGGAGCCAGGGAATTTGGGCCGCGGTGGAAGACCCTTGTAATCCTTCAGGGCTTCGTTGGCGAGTTCGATGGCTTTTTCGAGTTGCGGGCCGTGGCCTTCGACGACGAGGTCGGGACGTTCGGGGACGACATAATCCGGATCGACGCCGTGATTTTCGACGACCCACGACGAGCTGCCTTTGTCCCACGAATAAAAGCCCGCGGACGGGGCGGTGACGAAACCGCCGTCACGCAGCGGCGCGCCGCGATTGATGCCGACCAAGCCGCCCCATGTGCGCGTGCCGACAATCGGGCCGATTTTTTCGAAACGGAAGAGCCAGGGAAACAAATCGCCGCCGGAGCCGGAGAGTTCGTTGACGAGCATAATTTTTGGTCCGTAGATCGCGACCGGCGGATATGGTACGTCCTTGCCATCGCGGACGGAAATGACCGCGAAGAGAGAGCGCTTGAGTTTTTCGGTGTAGAAGTCGGGGATTTGGCCGCCGGCATTGTAGCGCTCGTCAACGATGATGCCGTCTTTATCTAGCTGCCCGGTGAGCTCTTTGTCGAAGTCGATGATGCCGGCGATGCTCGTGTCGGGAACGTGCATGTAGCCGATGCGACCGCCGGTGGCTTCCGCAACTTTGCGGCGATTGTTGTCAACCCAATCCAGATAGCGCACGCCCACTTCGCTGGCCGTGGGTTCCACGGTGATTTCCCACGCGCCGCCCGCGCTGGGCTTGCTGTTGATTTTCAACGAGGTGAGTTTTCCGGCAAGGTCTTGGAAGTACGAATAAATGTCCTGCGTGGAACGGGTCTCCTGGCCATTAACGGCGATCAGATAATCGCCAGCTTTCACTTTGAGGCCGGGTTCGTTCAGCGGCGAGCGCGTGGCGTCGTTCCAGTTTTCGCCGGGATAGATTTTCGTGATGCGGTAGAAGCCGCCGTCAGCTTCGTAATCCGCTCCGAGCATGCCAACGCTGACATGAGGCTTCTTCGGCTGCTCGCCTCCGCCGACATAGGTGTGCGAGGTGCTCAGTTCGGCGATCAGCTCGCCGATTAAATAATTCAGATCGCTGCGATGGGCTACCCAGGGCAGCAACGCTTCGTAGCGCGCGCCAATTTTGTTCCAGTCGTGGCCCGTCATGTTGGGATCCCAGTAAAAATCCCGTTCGATGCGCCAGGCTTCGTGGTAAATCTGGCGCCATTCTTCGCGCGGATCGATTTTCACTTGCATGCCGCTGAGATCGAGTTTTCCGGCGCCGATTTTGGCTTTGCCGGGAGCGGCATCGGTGATGCCGAGGACGGGCCCGGCCTTGTAAAGAACCTTGTTACCGTCTTTGTCGATGTCGTAGCCGTCGATGCCGTCGAGCAAGACTTTGTCTTCGCGTTTGGCGACGTCATAGACATGAAGCACGTTCTGCGGGCCTTGCTCTGAAGGCATGGCAAACTGCCGGGCTTCCATCGGCGTGACGATATAGAAGAATTTTTCTTTGCGGACGGCGAGGCTGCTCAGAATGCCTGCTTCGATGGGGGCGGGCGTAACACGATTAGCGATGCCCTCGAGATCGATTTGAATGGGCTTGATTGCTTCGGGCTTCTTTTCTTCCTTTTGTTCATCGGATTTTTGCTCGCCCGGTTTGGCGGCGTCAGCTTTCTTGTCGCCGGATTTTTTCTCCTTGCTCTCCTCGGCAGTTTTTTCCTCGTCACTTTGAGGTTTGAAGGGCGAGGGTTCGTCGGCCTTCAGCGTCACGGCGAAAATGCCGTCGGTCGAGTAGTAGTTGTAGCGTAAATCGAGCTGGCCGAGGCTGGGGTAGAAATAGCGCGTAGAAATGAAATACAGCAGCTTGCCGCTAGGGTCGAAGACGGGATTGTTGTCGTTGTAGAAGCCCTTCGAGATTTCCGTGATTTTCTTCGACCCGAGAGAATACAAGAAAACGTCATTCGCGCCACGACGATGCGGCTTCGAATAAGCGAGCCACAGGCTGTCAGGTGACCACGACGCGTCTTGAATCAGGCCGTAATCGGAAGTGTCGACGAGAACGGGCTTTTTGTCTTCGAGGCTCACGTACCAGAGACGGTTGGACTTATCCCAGTAAGCGAGTTTCTTGCTGTCGGGAGACCACGTCGGCCCGAAGCGGTAAACGCTGCCATCCGTCGTGATGCGTGTTTCGTCGCCGCCCATTTGCGGCCGCGTATAAAGCTCGTATTCGCCGGTTTTGTCTGAGAGATAAGCGATCGTCTGGCCATCGGGCGACCAGGCGGGATTGAGCTCGTGGACGCTGGAATGATCCATCGTCAGCGTGCGCACGCTGCCGTGCTCGGCGGGAATCGTGAAGACGTTGCCGCGTGCTTCCATGACGGCGCGCACACCCGACGGAGAAATGGCGGCGCTGCCGATGCTGTCCCCGACGCTCTTGAATTCCGGCCGGGCCTCGAGGTCTTCCGCGCGAACAACGATCGGAAGCTCGCGCGTTTTTCCGCTGTCGATTCCGTACTCGTAGAGCAAGCCGCCATTTTCGTAAACGATAGCGTCCGGGCCGAGGCTGGGCCACTTGACATCGAATTCTTTGTAATCGGTAAGCTTTTTCGTTTCTTTCGAAGAGAGGTCGTAGCTGTAAAGATTCATGATGCCGCTGCGGTCACTGATAAAATAAATGGAGTTCCCGTGCCACATCGGGAACATGTCCATACCCGCGGTCTTCGGCAATTCTTCGTAGGTATTTTTCTTCAGATCGTAGATGGCGATGGGCAAGCTCCAGCCGCCGCGATAGCGCTTCCAGGTACGAAATTCCTGCGAGGTTTCGAGATAGGCGATTTTTGTGCCGTCGGGCGAAAACGAAGTGAGGTCGCCGCGCGGTACCGGCAGCGGGCGCGGATTGCCCCCCTGCGGCGAGACGAGGAAAAGCTTGGTCGACCGGCCTAGAGGCTCGCTGAACCGATCCGAACGGAAAAGGATGTCTTTGCCGTCCGGCGTCCAGCCAAGAACGATGTCGTTCGAGGGATGGAACGTGAGCCGCTTGGGCTCGCCGCCATCGGCAGAGATGAGATAGACGTCCGGGTTGCCGTCATATTCACCAGTGAACGCGATCCACTTGCCATCGGGCGAGAATTTTGGATAGAGCTCATCTCCTGGCGCGGAAGTGAGTCGGCGGGCAGCGCCGCCTTCGCGCGAGGCAATCCACAAGTCGCCAGCATAAGCGAACACGACCTTTTCTTTCGAAATGTCCGCGAACCGCAGCAGGCGGGTAGGCCCAGGAGGCACTTGATCCGCGGCGGCGGATTGCACACGAGCAGGCAGAGCGGACAGACAAAGCACCGCGGCGGCCACCAGCCACAACACGACATTCAGACGAAGAGCGATTCGGTTCATTCCGATCATCCTCGAAGACAGAGATTTACCCCGGAAACTTGACTACCTAGAAAGACGCGCACCCTTGCAAAAAGTTTCGCGCGGAGCCAGTTTTTTCCGGCGGCCGCGGCCTCGTTTGCCGCACAAAATCGAGCAATATACGAATGGATACGGCACATCGGCGCCGCGGCCTTCGATGTACCAAATCTCGGGCGTGATATCATCGTCCCGCAAGCCCGTGTCTGCCAAGCAAAATCTGCCCCCGCCGCGCCCGCGCGGCCTCGCGGTTCTGTCTTACTTCCTCGTATTTTTGCTTATTTGTTCTCTCGCGCCATCGGATGCCCGCGCCGATACTATGGAAGAATCCGCTCGCGCACTGGCCCGCAAAGTTTGGTCCTCTATCCACGCGACCACAGTGACTTGCGATTTTCGCAACCTGTCGACGCTTCGAAGGGCGGAATTCGCGAACCTTTCCTCCGCATTCCAGGAAGAGTTGCAGCGCCGCGGCGTCAAAATCTTGCCCGCCGATGCTCCAATCAATCTCATCGTCAGCGTCACGCAGGATCCGGCGGAGTACATAGGCGTCGTGCAGATTCAGCGCAAGGAAAGTACCGAAACCGTCATGGAAACAATTGGCCCAGTAGACGGCCCGGCGGCTCCCGAACCGGCTTTCAGTCTCGCGTTGCACAGAGAATTTCTTTTTTCGCAGGATACCCCGATTCTCGACGTGGTGTTCGACTCCTCTGCGAAATTTGCCTATGCGCTGGGAATCCGCGAGCTGAGTGCCTACCAACTGCGCAATGAACAATGGGTTTTTACGGGATCGGAAGGTCTTCCGCGTCATCGGGTGCCAAAACGAAGCGAGCGCGGTTATTTCGCCATTGGAATTGATTCGGAAAGTGCAGTATTCCCCGAAGAGTCTTGCATTTTTTCCATGCTTCCCGGCAGCAAGGGATGGGAGTGCCGGAAAAATAGCGACGGCTGGGGCGTGAGAGCTGTTTCGCCCGAAGTGATGGCCGGAAAGAACTTGGGAGCGTGGGTCTCCGCCGCGCAGCTCGATACGGAAGGAAAAACAAGACTCGTTGTAATGGGCGAAGATGGAGTGGCGCGTTTGTATGAGGATGGCGCGGAACCCGTGGCCGTTTTTCCGAACTGGGGGAGCGAGATTGCCAGTGTTTACAGCGGCTGCGGAAGCGGCTGGCAATTGCTTGTGACCGGCAAGGGCGATTGGACCAAGCCCGACGAGGTTCAGGCCATCGACATTCAGGATCGACGCGCGCAACCCGTTTCCGATCCGATGGAATTTCCCGGGCCCATCATAGCCTTGCAAACGCCTGGAGAGAGAGGTGCTGGGAGCGCCGCGGCAAATGGACAAGTTGTCGCCGTGGATCGAAATTTGCAAACTGGACGGTATGAAGCTTACTTACTTTCGATTGCTTGCACTAGGTAGTGTTCTTCTCGTTGCCGCGAGCGGCACGAGGGCGGCAGTGAACCCGCGCTACGGAGGGACGCTGCGCATGGAGATGCGCGCCGCCAGTGTTTCGCTTGATCCGCGCGAATGGAAAGCAGGATCACTCGAAGCCGCGACCGATGAAAAGCTGGCCGCGCTCGTGTTGGATCGATTGCTGGCGTTGGATGATTACGGACGCTTTCATCCGCTGCTCGCAACGGAATGGTCGCACGACGCTTCGAACAAGCGCTGGCAATTTACGATTCGCGCAGGCGTTAAATTTTCCGATGGTTCGCCGCTGACCGCCGCAGACGTGGCGGCAGCGCTGCAGCCCCTGCTTCCGCCGACGCAGCAAATCTCCGCGTCTGGCAATACGATTTTCATCGATTCGCGCATGCCCGTGCTCGATTTGCTCGAACAACTCGCCTCGGGCCGGTATTTTGTTTATCGCGTACTCCCAAGCGGCTCTCTCGCTGGTACGGGTCCATTTGTTCTGGGCGAAGCGCAATCCGGCATCCAGCAGCGCGGTGAGAAAAGTTCGGCGACTTCACAGCCTGAACCCCCCGATGCCGCAGTGTCCCGAGGCGAGCCCGGTCATCTCTTATTCCGCGTCAACGAAGACGCATGGTCCGGCCGCCCGTTCCTCGACGCAATCGACGTCGCTCTCGGCGTGCCCCCGCTGCGCGCGATGTTTGATCTGCAACTAGGCAAAGCCGATCTGATTGATCTCTCACCCGATCTCGTTCCTCGCGCCAAGCAAGCCAATCTTCGCGTCTGGACTTCCGAGCCGCTGATCCTTTACGGCTTGCGATTCGATGACGTGCAGCCCGCCGCGTCCGATGTTCAGCTCCGCGAAGCGCTGGCTCTTTCGCTTGACCGCAACACCATGGCCAGCGTGTTGCTTCAAAAGCAAGCCGAGCCCGCAGCAGCCCTTTTGCCCCAGTGGCTCTCAGGATATGCTTTCCTCTTCAACGTGGATACCAACCTCGAACGCGCAAAGCAGCTGCGCCGCGCCCTTCCCTCTAAGGAAGCAGCAGGCGTGGACCCACTGCGCTTGCATGTCGATCCGCCGGGCGATCTGCCGAAACTCCTTGCCGAGCGCGTCGCCATAAACGCGCGACAGGCTGGCATTCTCGTGCAAGTCCTCAACCGGCCCAGCGCACACGCTGGCGCAGCGGCGCCGCCCGATCCCCCGTCCGGCGTGCAATTGTTCGCCTGGCGTTATTCATCTCTTTCTTCGCGCGCGGAACTCGATTCCCTGTTTGCAGCATATAATCTGAAAGAGCCATCCGAGGTGAACGCCACGAACATCGATCACGAACAGCTCTATCAGCGCGAGCGCCGGATTCTTGAAGAATGGCGAGTTCTGCCTCTCGTCACGGAAGCAGAGTCCGCCGGTCTCGGTCCCGCCATGCGCGATTGGACGCCGTCGCGCTGGGGCGAATGGCATCTCGCTGATGTCTGGCTGGAACTCCCGGAGCCCGTGGTCGCGAACATCGCGAATGTCACGATCCCCGCGTCACAATCCCTCTCGCAACCGCGCGCAGCTGCCCTCGGAGCAAAGCCATGAGCTTTCGCACGAAACTATTTCTCGTATTCCTGATAACGGTACTCGCTTCCGTTTCGCTCGTGGCTTATGGCGTGACCCACTATACGCAGCAGGCGTTCGAAGCCCAGGACACGCAGAGGACCGAAGCTCTCGTCACGCAATTCAAAAGGGAATACGCGCAGCGCGGCGACGAAATCCTTCAGCAAGTGAAAAACATCGCTGGCGCCGAACTGAGCATCCGTATGGCGCTCGACTTGTCGCGTCCCAACTCAGACCAATCGCTCTATGTTCATGATGCCAGAGGAGCCGCGCAAGACCACGGTTTGGATTTTCTCGAGATTGTCAATTCCGAAGGAACGCTCATTTCTTCCTACCAATATCCGGCGCGCGTCGGCTACAAAAGCGACTTGATTGCCTCGTCGCAAGGACAGGATTGGAGCAATTCCACTTGGTTCCTGAGGCGCGAGGAGCTGCCGGACGGCGTCGCTCTCTCGCTCACTGCGGTGCAAACGATCCCCGACGTGCAGAAACCCATCTATTTCATTGGAGGGCGTAGGATCGACCGAAATTTCCTTGCTTCTCTGGTCTTGCCCGCGGGCATGCGCGCACTCCTGTACCTCAATCTTGAACCTGGCTTTGCGGCTGACGAACTTACGGACGCGGACGGTTCCGCCCCACAAGCCGACCGCTTCGCTCCCCTCGTCGACGAGATCCAAAAGCAGCCGAAACCTCTGGTGCGAACGATTGACTGGACACAGAATGCCGCCGACGCAGAAACATTTCATGCAATTCCGTTGATGGGCCGCAATAACGAGTTGCTGGCCGTCCTGCTCCTCGGCAGCTCACGCAGAGATTTGGTGATGCTGACGCGCCACATTTTGCAAATTGCCGGGGCGGTTGCCGGCGCGGCAATTCTGATCGGCTTGTTTCTCAGCTTCTGGGTTTCCGCCAGAATCACGCGCCCGCTCGAAACGCTGGCCGAGGGCGCGCGTGAAGTGGCATCCGGCCGGTGGGACACTGTCATCGATTTGCGTGGGCGAGACGAGATCGGCCAGCTTGCTTCCGCTTTCAATGAAATGACCCAGACGCTGACGGCGCAGCGCGAACAACTTGTTCAGACGGAACGCGTCGCGGCCTGGCGCGAACTGGCGCGGCGGCTCGCACACGAACTGCGCAACCCGTTGTTTCCGCTGCAAATCACTGTGGAAAATTTGCAGAAAGCCCGGCAACTCGACGCCAAACAATTTCTGGAGGTTTTCAACGAATCCACGGCTACCCTGAAAGCGGAACTCGCCAATCTCAATGCCATTGTCGGGCGCTTCAGCGATTTTTCGAAAATGCCAACGCCTCATTTTGCGCGCGTCAACGTCAACGAAGCCTTGCGCAATGCCGTGCGCCTGTTCGAACCCCAGTTCAACGCTGTCGGCAAACCACCCATCATTCCCGAATATTTCTTGACGGAACCGCTGCCGGAAATCGATGCGGACGCCGATCTGTTGCACCGCGCCTTTCAAAATCTCGTTCTAAATGCCTTGGACGCCATGCCCGCCGGCGGCACGCTGACCCTGCGTACCACAGAACACGAAGGCAACGTTCGCATCGAAGTCGCGGACACGGGGAAAGGCCTCACGCCCGAAGAGTGCTCACGTCTCTTCACACCGTATTACACCACGAAAGTGCAGGGAACCGGCCTGGGCCTCGCGATTATTCAGTCCGTGATCAGCGACCACCACGGAACCATTTCCGTGTCGAGCGACGAAGGCCACGGCACTACGTTTCGCATCGAGCTGCCACAGCGCCAGCCCGCGCGTCCGGCGACCGCGCCGGAAGAACCGCCTCAGGAGAAAAAGCCGTCGCCGAGCTTCACCGTAGCCGCTTCCGACTGACGCGCAGTCCCAAAGGACACCCATTTGCCGCGCAAAGCTCACCTGCTGCTCGTCGACGATGACCCCAACACGCTGGCTTCGCTTTCGCGCGCGTTTCGACTCGCCGGCCACGAAGCCACGGTTTGCGACAACGCGCCCCGCGCGCTCGAGCTACTGCGCGCCGAATCGTTTGACCTTATTCTTTCCGATGTGGTCATGCCCGGCAAAAGCGGCATTGAGTTGCTCGAGGACTTGAAACAAGCCGGAGTCAAAACGCCAATCGTGCTGATCTCC
Organism: uncultured Acidobacteriota bacterium; assembly: GCA_963767755.1. GTDB lineage: Bacteria > Acidobacteriota > Terriglobia > Acidiferrales > UBA7541 > Acidiferrum. Next base: position 112,629 of record CAVYFO010000034.1, read on the forward strand.
GGCCAGGCCAATGTCGAGATGGCCGTCAAAGCGACAAAGCTCGGCGCGCTGGATTTTCTGGAAAAGCCGCTCTCGACAGACAAACTCCTCGTGACGGTGGAAAACGCGCTTCGCCTCTCGCGTCTCGAAGACGAAAACCGCGAGTTGCGCCATCGACTGGGCAAACATGAACTCGTCGGTTCCGGCCCGGCGATGAAGAAGCTCCTCGTGCAAATCGATCGTGTCGCTGCAAGCGAAACGCGCGTTTGCATACTTGGCGAAACCGGGACCGGCAAGGAACTTGTCGCGCGCGCGATTCACGAGAAGTCGCCACGTCACGAGAACGCCTTTATCACCCTCAATTGCGCGGCCGTTCCCGCGGAATTGATCGAGTCGGAACTCTTCGGGCATGAAAAAGGTGCGTTCACAGGCGCTGCCGCAAAGCACGTCGGCAAATTTGAACAAGCCGAAGGTGGCACCCTCTTTCTCGATGAAATCGGCGACATGCCTCTCTCCATGCAAGCCAAATTGCTCCGGGTGCTCGAAGAAGGTGAGGTCGAGCGCGTCGGCGGCGACAAACCGGTTCGCGTGAACGTACGAGTCCTTGTCGCCACGCATAGAAACCTCGAGGACCTGGTGAAACAGAACGCGTTTCGTCGAGATCTCTTCCACCGGATTTATGTTTTTCCACTGATGCTGCCCCCGCTGCGCGAACGGCCCGAGGATTTTCCAGAGCTTGCCGCGCATTTTGCCAGGCAAGTGGCCGCGCAAAACGGGTGGAAAGAAAAAGTGTTTGCGCCAGAGGTGATCGCGGAGTTGCGCCGTTATGCTTGGCCCGGAAACGTCCGCGAGCTTCGCAACATCGTCGAGCGCCTCGTTCTCCTTTCCTCAGAAGACTCCGTCACCGCGGCAGATGTCCGGCTCGTCCTTCCTGCAGAAGACTCTTCCGCCAGTTCCGTAGCAGCCGCTGCCTCAGGAGCCATTGGAACTGGGACCCTCACCGAACGCACGGAAGCCTTCGAGAAGGAAGTGCTGCTCGCCGAAATTAAGCGCCACAATTTTCACATGACCAACGTGGCCCGCGCGCTCGGATTGGAGCGCAGCCACCTCTACAAAAAGTGCCAGCAACTCGGCATTGATCTGCAATCGTTGCGCAAACCAGACTGATCATGTAGATACTTAAATTAGAAATGCTTAGACCGTCGTCCCCCTGCACTTTTTCCGCGTAAGAACCTAAGAATTCTCCATTGTGTCCGTAAATCATTGAAAATAGGATAAATATAGTTCTTGACACAAATAGCGAAAAGTAATACGGTATTTGCAGATTGCAATAAGTAGGTCCTCCGATGACTCTCGGTAACAAACTCCGTTCTCTCCGCTCCGTCGAGGGCTCCTTGCGCGGCCTGGGTCGTCCGATGACCCAACAGGAATTGGCCAAAGCCATGAAGCGCGAAGTTGGCCGCGGCTTAAGCCAGGCGTACCTCTCGCAAATCGAGAACGGCACGCGGCCGCATCTCACGCACGGCACGCGCACGCTGCTGGCGCGTTTCTTCCGCGTCTATCCAGGCTTTCTCGTGGACGATCCGGAAGGCTACACGCCCGAGTTGCAGTCCGTGCTGCGCGCCGTCGACGCCAAGATCGATTCCTGGCTTTATGCGGGGGCCGAACAATTTGCCGCCGATCCAGAACTCCGGCGCGGCATTTTGGCCGTAGCGGAACACGAAGATTCGCGGAAGGCGCTTTTGCTTCTCGCGGAAATTCTTCGCACGCCGGGTTTGGCCGAGCGTCTCGGAGAGGTGTTGCATTCCGGCAAGCAACAAGGCAGTGGACATCCACCGCCCGCAAGCTCTTTGAATAACTGACCCGCAGGGTCCGCGTCTCGAACTCCGGTCCGCGCAGTCGTCGTGCGTTTCGAGGTGTTTTATGACCTGGTCTTACTTCTATCTGTTGTGCTTCCTGGTGGGCTTTTCGCTCAGCGTTCTTTCGTTCCTGGCTGGCGCAGTCCATCTCCATCTGCCGTTTCACGTGCACCTGCCATTTCACGGTGCACACCACGTCGGTGGTTTGTCAGGCGCAGGTCACGCGCATGGCGTGAGTCTGAAAGGCGGAGCCATAAAATCCGGTCCTATGAAGTCCGGCGGACATCTGTCGTGGCTCGACGCTTCGACAATCCTTGCGTTCCTGGCATGGTTCGGCGGCGTCGGCTACATCCTGACAAAGCACTCTCATTTCGTGGCCGTGGTCATCCTCGGCTTCTCTATGCTGGCAGGGCTTTTCGCGGGAACGATCGTTTTCCAGTTCATGGCCCGCATGGTGAAAGCGACTAGCGGACAAATGCTGGACTGGGACTTTCGCGTGGAAGGCAGCGTGGGAACCGTCAGCATGGCCATCCGCGAAAATGGAATCGGCGAAGTGATCTTCGAGCAGAACGGCGCGCGCAAGAGCGCTGGTGCGCGCAGCGAAGACGGCAAGAGTTTGCCTCCCGGGACCGAAGTGGTGATCTCGCGGTACGAAGATGGAATTGCGTACGTAAAGCAGTGGGAAGAATTCACAAAGTAGGCGCAAGGTCGCGAACAAGAGTTTCTCGGACTGACGCACGATGCAAACAGTCCAGTCGATGAAAAGGGAGGTCCTCCATGTTGGATTTTTCGAGTGTTTGGGTCATGGCGGGTTTGTTGGTGCTGGTGATCCTCGTTGTTCTAATAACCTTCGCAAGGATGTTGCGAAAAGTCGGACCGCATGAAGCGCTGGTCATTTACGGCATTCGCGGTCCGCGAACGGTCAGCAATGGCGGCACGATCATTCTGCCGATGCTCGAGCAGTGCAAGGAGCTTTCGCTGGAGTTGATGTCGTTTGACGTCGCACCGCAGCAGAGCCTTTACACCAACCAGGGCGTCGCCGTCACGGTCGAGGCGGTCGCTCAATTGAAAGTGAAATCGGACCCCGTGTCCATTCGAACGGCCGCCGAGCAATTCTTGACGAAACGGCCCGAGCAGCGTGAAGGGCTCATCCGTCTTGTGATGGAAGGCCACCTGCGCGGCATCATCGGCCAGCTCACCGTCGAGCAAATCGTCAAAGAACCGGAAATGGTCGGCGACCGCATGCGTTCCACGTGCGCCGCCGACATGAGCAAAATGGGACTTGACGTCGTGAGCTTCACGATTAAAGAAGTCCGCGACAAGAACGAATACATCACTAACATGGGCCGGCCCGACATCGCCCGCATCAAGCGTGACGCCGAAGTGGCCGCCGCCGAAGCCGACCGCGACATTGCTATCAAACGCGCCGAAGCGACACGCGCCGCGGCCGTTGCCAAAGCACAAGCCGATCAGGAGCGCGTCGCCGCCGAAACTGCTTCGCTTGCGAAGCAGGCTGAAGCCGAACGAGACCTGGACATCAAGAAAGCCAGCTACTTGGAAATGACCAAGAAAGCGCAGGCGACTGCGGACAAAGCCTACGAAATCGAAACCAACGTCATGCAGCAACAAGTCGTTGCCGAAGCCGTGCGCGTCCAGCAGGTCGAGCGCGAAGCACAAGTCAAAGTGCAGGACGCGGAAATTGCGCGCCGCGAACGCGAACTGATCGCCACCGTGCTGAAGCAGGCGGAAATCGAGCGCCAGCGCATCGAGACGCTCGCCAACGCCGAACGCCAGCGCCTGATGAGCGAGGCCGAAGGCCGCGCTTCCGCCATTCGCGCGCAAGGCGAAGCCGAAGCCGAAATCATCTTCAAGAAAGGCGAAGCGGAGGCCAAAGCCATGAACATCAAGGCCGAAGCTTTCCAGGAATATAACCAGGCCGCGGTCGTGGACAAGCTCATCACCAGCTTGCCGGAAGTCGTGCGAGCGCTCTCTGAGCCTCTCAGCAAAGTCGACAAAGTCACCATTGTCTCGACGGGAAACGGCGACGCCGCCGGCGCCTACAAACTCACCGGCGACATCACCAAGATTGCCGCGCAAGTGCCGGCGCTCTTCGAAGCGCTTTCCGGCATGCAGATGTCGGACCTGCTCAGCAAAGTTCGCTTGATCGGCGATAAGGCGCCGAAGCCGGAAAAGCCGGCTGCACCCGCGAAGTCATAACGTTCGCTTCCGTCCCGGCCGGCCCTCGGGCTTGCCGGGACGCTCGATGGCAGTTGGGGGACGGCCATGACGTTGAAAGACGAATTCCTGATTCTGTGGATCTTCTGCCTGGTGGTGATTACGTTCGCCGCCCGGCATTTTTTCGGAGGGCTTGTTTTCTTGGTCGACAAGTTGGCGGCGTTCAGCATCGTTTGCTTGCCGAGCCTTCTGCATTTGCTGCTCCGCCATTTGCGTTAGCCGGTTTTCGCTTTGGCCGCGGCGCGGGACTGACGGCCGCGTATGTCGAGCCGGCGGCGGCGCAAGAGTTTTTTCGGAAGTGTGAAAGGAGAAATGTCATGGGACTTTTAGAAAGAGTGAGCACGTTAATCCGAGCCAATCTGAACGACATGATCGATCGCGCGGAAGACCCGGAGAAAATGATCAAGCAGGTGATGATGGACATGGAGAATCAATATCTCCAGGTCAAAACGCAGGTGGCGGTTTCGATCGCCGATCAGCACATGCTCGAAAAGAAGCTTCGTGAAAACGAAGATTCGGGGAAGGATTGGATGCGCAAAGCCGAAGTTGCCGTCGACAAGAAAGAGGACGATCTGGCGCGCGCTGCGCTGGACCGCTACCACACCTCGCAGCGGCTGGCTCTGAGCTATCGCGAGCAGGTGGACGATCAAAAATTGCAAGTCGACGCGCTGAAGAGCGCCTTGCAAAAGCTCGAGCAGAAGCTCGAGGAAGCCAAGTCCAAGCGCGATTTGCTGCTGGCACGCCATCGCCGCAGCGTGGCGCTCGGCAAAGCCGCGCACGCCCAAACGGTTCTCGGAGACGATTCGAAGAGCGCATCGTTTGACCGGCTGAAAGACCGCGTGCACCACACCGAAGCCGTGGCCACTGCCGAAGTCGAGCTGCTCACCGATGACGTCGGCGAGAAGCTCACGCGCCTGGACCGGGACAACGAGGTCGAGCGGCTGCTGAACGACCTGAAGTCGCGCCGCCGCCTTCCCGGCTAAGCCCTCGTCGTTTGCTGCTGTGCTTAAGTGCTTCGCTCGGCCGTGCGGCTGCTTCCCCTGGAGTCAGCCGGGGAACACCACCGGGCCGTGCCGCTTGGCGATTACCTAGGCGCGCCCAGCAGCCCGGATTGCAAAGCGCTGAAGACCAGACCAACAACAATGGAAAGCACGAATGCCGAGAACGCTTCTATATCGGCGACTACTTGAAACACCATAGCAAACACGCAAATCCACCCGATTGCGCCAAGGAATACACCAGCGTAGGGGATTGCGACTAGAATCAGCGTTATGGAACCGAGGAGCAGGGGCCTCAGAATTTCGACGAAGCGTCCTTCTCCTCCCATAAACCACTTCGCAATAAGAAAGCAAACTCCAATTTAGCGAGCAGAAGACTGCGTTTAGGGTTAGGAAACAAATGAGTCCTACAACGAGGGCACCAACTCCAGTGGATGTTTTGCAGGGGACAAAGCTTCCAATACCAAAACGGAAATCGAATTCGCGATAAGCCAAACAGCCATTCCATACACCAGTGCGTCCGGGTCTTTCGAAACCCCTTGAATCGCATCTGCGTTCCATAATGCGATGCGAACAGACTCCCGAAGGTAGTGAAGCGGAGAACCACCCGCCGCGGGCAGAGTTTCCTTCGCAGTCCTTTCGGGGGGCAGTGCAACAACCGGACGCGGGCCTGCGCAATTGTGCGTCATCCCGTATTCCATGCCGCAAAATATACATCTCATAACGTGCACAGTCTAGCATAAGAACTGTCAATAGCCTCGAACAGCCTTGCCGTGTTCTGATCGCCGAATTTCAAAGGGGACGAGCGGACTTTCCGCCCTCCTGCGTCTACCCTCTGAGGAACCTGTTCCCAAATTTACGTATACGTATCTGTCGCAAGTCCTCCCTAAGGTGCGAGAATGGTCCCAATGAATCACTGGCTGATTGCCGCGCCGCCCGCTCTGGCAGCCGCAGCCGCTGGAATTGCCGCCTACGCCGCTGTCTATCCTCGATCGCAGCTCTTCGGCGCGACGGTTTGCCGGACGAACTCGCCACGCAAACTGGCGCTAACGTTTGACGACGGGCCGAATCCCGCGATTACGCCGAAGTTGCTCGACCTCCTCGATCGTTACAAAGCGCGCGCGACTTTTTTTGTGATCGGGAAACATGCGCGCGAGTGCCCGGAGCTCCTGAAGGAGACTGCCGTGCGCGGGCACGTCATCGGCAACCACACCGATGCCCATCCTAATCTTTTCTGGCTCAAACCCGATCAAATCACGGTCGAACTTCGTTGCTGCAATTTCTCGATTAAGGCAGCTACGGGCGCTCTGCCGCAACCTGGTTTCGCCCGCCGTACGGATTTCGCAATCCCTGGGTAGTTTCCGCCGCCCGAGAACTCGGCCAGCGCGTCGTCATGTGGACGCTGATTCCTGGCGATTGGCGTGCTACGTCCTCGGAGTGGCTCATCCCGCGCTTGGCTCCCATCGCCGACCACGCGAAGCGAAATTTCTCCGCCGATGCAGCAGAATCCTCCTCTTCCACTGGCGATATCCTTTGCCTCCATGATGGTTCTCACCGGCAATTGAATGCCGACCGCCTGCCGACAATCGCCGCGCTCGAATATTGGCTCCCCCGATGGCGTGACCTCGGCCTGGAATTTGTTACAATCGAGGATGCGGTGAGCACGCCCGCAACCTAGCCATGGACGAACGCGCGTTTTACACCGAAAAAGAAGAAACCAGAAAGATCAAGCTCGTCTGCCCGAGCTGCCGCGGCGAATTTGAATTTCCCGTGCGCTGGAAGGTTTCCCGGAAGAAAAGGGAATTGCCGCGAGGCGCCGGCGAAGAAGACCGCAGAAAATTTGCCAAGGCCACTTCTTACATGGTGCGACTTGACGATCTGGTGGCCTGTTTCAAATGCCGCAAACGATTTGAGCTGACCGGGCAATCTACCGTGCTGATCAACGATAATCTCGGCGATCCCAACGCCGATCCTGAAAATTTCGGAAACCGCTGATACATTTCGAGTTGTCGACCGCGAATTTCCTCTTTCCTGGGTCTAAATCTCCGGATACATTTCAAAAAACGCGGAGACCGATTCGTGGAACGTCGCCTCAATCTCCTCTTTGGTGCCTTCAATGAGATGCATAGTGATGCGCGCCGTCCGGCCATTTTTCAGCACCACGGTAGCGTCCTTCACCTCGCCGAGCTCCTCTTCCGGCAGCAACCGCATTCCATAAATCAAAGCCAGCTTCGCCATAGCTCCCGCCCTCTTTCTTGGAGGTCATTTGAGATGCCCTGAGGCTACTCAGTTTCCGTCCGCCCCGTCAACCCGAACGAACGTGAGTCATAGACCGCTTTTCGATCGAGAGGTTCACCCGGCCAGTGGCGACTCATCCAGTGCCATCGCCGCTCGATAGACCTCGAAGTTTCTTCGAGTACAATGACCGTGTTATACCGTGGACGCTGAATTCGCGGCGGGGATTGAAAAAGCCTGCAGCTGATAGATATCAGCGCTGTTTTGTGTCGGAAGGCAGGCAGAATTTTGGCATCCAAGTTGCATCGAGGGGGGTGGGGCAAGGCCCTTACATACGCCGCTGCCGGATGACGGAGACTGCATGAAATTCAGATTGCCACTTCTCTCGGGTGTCCTCGCATCCGCTCTACTAGCCGCACTCTCACCTACATCAGCCCAGGAGGTGACCGCAACCGCCCTGCCGGATTCAAATGGGGCTCGGACGGCAAACCTCGCTTTCAGCAAAGACGCGCGAATACTGCTCGAGATCCAGTCGGTGAGTGGAAAGGATTCCGGCGGTTTCCAGAGCGTTGGTCTGATCACCTACGATGCCATGACCGGCTCGATAAACCACTTATTGAATCTCGGAGCAGACACGTGGCTTTTCTCCGCCACGGCCGATGGCCGAACAGCGATCATTTCGGTCGACAGGGACCGAAATGATGCGCGTGCCCATCTCTTGCTGGTCGATACAGAAACGGGGCGGACGCAGGATATACCGTCGAGCTGGTTTAACGCTGAGGACCACAATCCTTATGCGCAGATTTCAGCAGATGGGAGGCTCGTTTCCGCCTACTCGGAATGGGGGCCGGAAAGTGGCCCCCTGGTTGTCACCCTGTACGACTGGCAGACAAAAAGCTTGGTCGCCCAACGATCCGAAGGCTTTCCGGCCGGAGGACTCTCCTGGGGCGGTGTGACTGCGGACGGAATGATCGAGTTTTTGAACAATCGCTCGGGGGGCGACGTTGTGGATCCGAAAACGGGCCAGGTGCTAGTGCGAGTTGGGCCCAGTTCACATCGTTCTCTCGACGGAGCGTGGGTGGTCGATTTCCCAAATCCACTGTATGAGGGCGCGCCTCGCAATGTCCTCATCAAGAACGGCAGGAGCGGGGAAGTGGTCGGTAAACTGGACTTGCGCATTAAAGACGCTGAGGAGAGCTTGGCTTGGGGACGGGGCGCCTTCTGCGGAACGTCCGGAAAATTCATCGCCGCGACTAACAATACCGTGCAAGCCTTCGAGATTCCTTCCGGGAAAAGAGTCGCGGACTTTCCGACGACGACTTGGCAAGACGCGGATGCGATAAAGACGGATCCTATGGTAACAGTTGCGTGCAGTTTCAATGGAAAACGTGTGGCAATTCGCTCTGGTGCGCGGCTTACCTTGCACGTTGTGAAGTGACCCCGTGTCCGATGAAGGCGTAGCCGGAAACGAGCCGCTACCGAGCTGAGGGCAATTTGGCGGGCGTGGTGGCCTTGGGAGATTCGTCTCTCCGCGTTGCGACGCAAGCGATATACTCAGACATCCAGTGCCAATCCCCAAGCATCGGACGAAGCATAACGGAGGGATCTCATGAGAAAGCTGCCCCGCCGAGTTCTTTTTTTCAACTGCGTATTAGCAGCTTGTCTGTGTGTTTTTCCGCAAGCCGGGCGTGCGCAGGAAACCGCGGGGCCGCAGACGGACGCGCCGCCTCCGGTAGCCCCTCCGCAGCCTGCCGCCGCGCCCAAACCCGCCACCCACGAATGGATCAGGATTCCCGCGGGCACGCGTGTCGCCGTGGTCCTTGAAAACGGCATCTCCACGCGGAGTGCCAAGCCCGGAGATTCCGTTTACTTTCATACGTCCTTTCCCATCACGCAGAATAATCACATCGTCATTCCCGTGGGCTCGTATCTCAGGGGTGAGCTGATCGAATCGAAGCGGCCGGGGCGCATCAAGGGGCGCGGCGAATTTCGCATGCGACTGGACACGCTGATTTTTCCGAATGGCTACACGGTGGATTTGAACGCCGCTCCGCGCAGCGCGGATTCGGGCGGAAAAGAGACCATGGATTCCGAAGGGAAAGTGATCGGCGCTGGCGGCAAAGGGAAGGACGCACAAACCGTTGCGGAAACGACTGCGACCGGCGCGGGGATTGGCGCCATTGCCGACGGTCCCAAAGGCCTGGGAATCGGCGCGGGCATCGGCGCTGCCGCCGGCCTCGGCGCAATCCTCCTGACGCGAGGTCCGGAAGCGCAACTTCCACGTGGTTCCACGCTGGACGTCGTTCTCGAGCACGAACTGGCTCTGGACAAGAGCGAAATTCAGTTCAATAACACTGGAACGGCGATGCCTATCACTCCGCCTCCTGCGCCGCAGCAGTAATACAGATTGAAGGCAAATCTTTCGCAGCAAGCGCACCCGATGGGCAAGCACCGGACCTTGCCTCTCCACTGGATTTTTACTCAGAGATTCTATGCGGGTGCACTATGTGCGGAAGCGGGCTGAAAGCGCATCGGGCTGAATCGTTCCCAATCGACACTGACGCGTTGTTGTGTGATCCATTCGCTTAGAAGCCGGGCGGTGATTGGCGTCAGGAGGATCCCGCCGCGAAAATGTCCTGTTGCGATGAGCAAGCCATCCAGGTCGGTTGGCCCGAGAATGGGGAGATGGTCCGGCGAGTCGGGGCGAAGTCCTGCCCAAGTTTCCTCCACGCGCGCGCCGGCGAGGCCGGGCGCTAGCTCGATCGTCGCCGAAAGGATTTTTTCAAAGCCGCCGGCAGTGAGCGTCTTATCGAAGCCAACGTATTCCACGGTCGCTCCGGCGAGAATCCTGCCGTCATTTCGAGGAACGAGATAGATTTTCTCCGACCAGAGAACGCGCTCGATTTTGACTTCGTCTGCACGGAGCGCCACCATTTGACCCTTCGCGGGCCGCACTGGCGCATAATCGGCGGCTCCTTCAATACTCGCGGAGAAACATCCCGCCGCAATCACCGTCCACAGCGCTTCGATTTTTTCGTTTTTCAAATGTAGTCCGGCGCACCGGCCCCCCTCGCGCCAAATGGACTCCGCTCCGCTTGTTGGGAAAAATTGCACGCCGCTTCGGCGGGCGGCTTCGAGCACTGCGCTCGTCAGGGCGCGATTGTCGACGGACGCCTCTTGCGGTCGCAAAACAGCGGCTTCGAGGTCTTCGCTAAGAGATGGCTCGAGTGCGCGTGCGTCCGCCGCACCCAGCGGCTCCGCTTTCAGCCCCAACCCGTGGTGCAGGGCAATCACGGTACTAAGTTCTTCCCGCGCGTCGCCGGTGAAAAGCGCTTGCAGGGTTCCCTTGGGCCGGTACCCCACGCTCTGTCCGGAGATTTCTTCGACCATGTGCACAAACTCCGGATAGAGCGCCATACTGGCTTTGCCCAGCGGCACAAGCGGAATCGTGGCCGAATTTTCCGGCGCGGGAGAGAGAATCCCCGCTCCAGCCCAGGAGGCTTCCATTCCCGGTTCCTGGCGGTCGAACACTCCGACATGTAGACCAGCGCGCGCAAGTTCGAGCGCGATGGATGCGCCGATCAAGCCCCCGCCCGCAATGGCCACGTCAAACTTCTTCATGCGCTCATCTTAACGCATCCGTGCGCCGGGTTCATGCCGCCAGAAAGATGCGAACATAGGATCGGGCAGGTTCGCCGCGAGATCGGTTGCATCGCGTCTTGATCGGCGGGAAATTGTGCAGCCAACAAATTCCGAAAGGTGATCCGGTTTAAAGCGATCTGGCCAACTGTTCCGACAAGACGCGAGCCTTCTGCGCCAGATCGCTAGCCCCCACCCAATCGCCCGCGCGCCCCGCTTCCCGGGCGTCAGAAATAAAGCCGCGCACTTTGGAGGCCAGATCGGACTGCGCCGGATTCAAGGATTTTCCGGAAACCAAGGCAAGGTTGCGCTCGGCCACGGTCAAGCTTTCGTCAGTTTGCCGCTGCAGCGACGCGGATTCTTGCGACGTTAAATCGGGAACGATCTGCGGAGCCTCAAGGTTCCCTGGCCGGGCGTTTTCGCTTTGCGCGGGTGCCAGGCTGCGCGGCCTCGCGGGAACGGTTCGCGGAACGAGAGGCGCAGGAGGCGGCGGAATTTCGAGCCGAAGATCGGGAACGGGGTCTGCAGGATTTTCCGCCACTGGAGGATGCTCTGGCGGGACGGGTCTGACGAGTACCGCGGTGGTCCAGGGAATCGCCGGCGTTTTTCGCGCGGCGCATCCGCCGAGCAATATCGCCGCTGATCCCAGCGCGCCGAAGAAAATTCGGGCACTGCCTTGCATCGCGGACTTCTCGGGTTGGGCCGAAGATTCCATCCTATTCGTTTAAGACCGCAAAGCGCTCCACATCACGCCGCCAGCGGCAGCTCGATTCGAAACGTGGTTCCTTTTCCGACTTCCGAAGTGAAATCAATGGAGCCGTTCAGCAGTTGCACGATGCGAAATGTACTGGCCAGCCCGATGCCGCTTCCGCCCGGCCGCGTCGTGAAAAAGAGCTGGAAGATTTTCTGCCGGTGTTCGGGCAGGATGCCTTTTCCCGTATCTCCCACCGCAATTTCCGCCATTTCTCCGCGGCGGCTGAGGACCAGCCGCAATTGCCCGCCGCTCGTCATGGACTCGCCGGCGTTCAGAACAAGATTCAGTACGGCCTGCTTGAGCAACGCGCGATCGACGTAGACTTCCGGCACGTCGATCGGCAGACAGTTGCGCTACCTGAATGTTGGCTTTTTGCATTTGGGGTTGCGCGACTTCGAGAACTTCTTTCAGCAGTTCGGCGAGCTGCGTGGGTTCGAGGCGCACATCCATCGGACGCGTGAAATCGAGAAAGCGCTTCACGACGGCGTCCAGGCGGTCGATCTCTTTATCGAGTACGTTCACGGCTTGCTTCGCGCCGCCATCGGAATCCGCCGGCAAAGACTCTTTCAAATTTTCGAGCCACAACCTCATCGAGTTGAGCGGATTTTTGACTTCGTGCGCGACGCCTGCGGTGATGCGCCCTAAAGCGGCCAGGCGTTCGCTGACCTGCAACTGCGTGTTGATGCTATCGAGCGAATCGAGATCGCGCAGCGTCACCAGCGCGCCCATGCGTTCCCCGTCTTCTTGGATGGCCTGTACGCTGACGCTCACGCGCCTCTCTCCTTCACTCGTCTTCAACTCGGTTTCCGCGGCGACTTCCATCAGCTCATCTCCCTCGATGCGCAGCGCGTCGCGCAACGGATGGCCAACAGGGAATATCTCCGTCACGCGCCGCCCAAGAAATTGTCCCGCGGGCGCGCCAAGAAATTTCTCTGCGGCAGGACTCACCATGACCGCGCGCGCATCGCGCGTAAATAGAAGCAAACCGTCCTCCAGGCCGGCCATCACGGAGTTCATGTTCTCGCGCATGGTGCTGAAGATTTCGTGTACTCCGCGTAATTGCTGCCCGACCTTTGTGATTTTCCGGCTGACTTGGCCCAACTCGTCGCTGCTTCCGGCGAAACCCCTGACCTCCGGCATCGGCGCATCGTATTGGCCGGCGGAGATGCGGTCCAGTTGCGCGGAGATACGCGCCAGGGGCGCCAAGCGCTGCGCCACTGACAACCGCGGCGAGAATCGTCGAAATGAGCAAGGCCAGCAGGACGATCGTCCCAAGGTTCCTCACAATCGGCAAAATTTCCTTGTTGAGCAAGAGCGCGGAGGATACGGCCACGCGCACTTCTCCGAAAGGTTCGTTTCCGTTGTTAAATGGATAGTCGTATTCGTAAACGCCCGGCGGCCCGGCCAGGACTTTTACCTGATGCAAAAAGCCGCGGCGAGTGAGCTGAGACAGCGGCGGCCGCCGCTCTCGGAATTTTCCACGCAAGGAATCGTCGGTGGACGCCAGGATGATGCCTTGATTGTCGGTGATCGAAACTTCATAGATGGAAGTCTTGGCGACATCTGATTTTAATTCCGCTTGCAAACCTTGGCTGGAACCGAGCGCGTAGCTCACATAGTCGCGAATGTCATCCGAAGAATTGGACTCGGGCCGCCAGCCTTGGGCCTCGGCATTGAGCAGCGCGACCTTGATCTGCACGAAAGTACTGTTAGCAATGTCTTGCGCCCTATTTTCGCTTTGATCCAGGACTTGCTGCAGGAAGAGGGCGAAGTACACGCCGGACACCGCCGCCACCACCAGCAGCACCAGTCCCGTCATCACCAGCGTGAGTTTTGTGCGCAGCCGCAGCTGCATCGCAGGTCCCTACTCCGCCTCGGCGCGTTCGCCGCCGTATTCTTTCAGCTTATTGTGAAGCGTTTTGAGGCTGATGGCGAGCAGTTCGGCCGCACGCGTCTTGTTGTTCCCTGTGGCGTTCAGCGTTTGCAAAATCAGCTCGCGTTCCATGGCGTCGACCGTTGTCCCGATCGGAAACTTAATCGAGGACAGGTCGCCTGGATTTTTCGGCGACGATTTGCCGAATTCTCCCGGCAGGGATGCCCGCGTGATCAGCTCTTTATCGGACATAATCGACGCACGCTCGAGAACGTTTCGCAATTCGCGGATGTTTCCCGGCCAGGTATGACTCATGAAAATGTCCATGCACTTCGGCGCCGACACCGCGCACGTGTTTTCCATGCTTGGCGTTGACGTCGCGCAGAATGTGCTCCACCAGCAGGGGAATGTCGTCCTTGTGCTCGCGCAGCGGCGGCAAGTTAATATGGAAGACGTTCAGCCGGAAATACAAATCCTGGCGCAACTCTCCGCCCGACACAGCCTTTTCCGGATCTTTGTTTGTTGCCGCCAGCACGCGCACGTCCACGGGCGTCTCGCTCTTGCTCCCAAGGCGGCGCACTTTGCGGTCCTCAAGCACGCGCAGCAATTTCGCCTGTGTCGGCGCCGGCATCTCTCCGATTTCATCGAGCAATAATGTGCCAGCATCGGCCAGCTCGAAGCAGCCAATGCGCCTTTCTGCCGCACCGGTGAAGGCGCCGCGTTCGTGTCCGAAAATCTCGCTTTCCATCAACGTTTCAGGGATCGCGGAACAGTTGATCGGCACGAACGGCCCGTTGGCCCGCGGAGACAATTTGTGAATTGTTCGCGCAACAATCTCTTTGCCAGAACCTGTTTCTCCAGTGATCAGCACCGAAGCCGAGCTCGGCGCGGCCAGCTCCACGATGCGCATCACTTCCTGCATCGGCTTCGATGCGCCCACCAGATCGCCTAGCCGCCCTGCCTCGCGCAGCTGCCGTTGCAGCACGGCGAGTTGCCGCGCGTCGCGTGCTTTGCTCAGCGCGCGATCGAGCAATGCTCGCAGCACCGGCCCCTTCAGTGGTTTTTCGATATACCAGAACGCCCCGGATTCGATCGCCGCTACGGCGCGCTCTTCGCTCCCTTTGCCGGTGATGATCACGGCCGGGACGTCCAGCAGCTCCGGCCCAAGCTGTTTGAGTAAGTCCAGCCCGTTCATTCCGGGCAACTCGACGTCCGCGATCAACGTATCCGGTTGATAGCTGCCAAATTTCGCCAGCGCATCTTCCGCGCTCGCCACGCCAAGCACATCGAAGCCCCAGCGTTGCAAGAGCTGCTCGTAGCCCTTGCGCGCGTTGTCTTCATCCTCGACAATCAGCACGCGGTCCTTGCGCTCCAGCGGCTCCATCGCGCGCACCGTGCTTCTCGATTCATCGCCCATGCGATTCTGCCTCTCCCACGCGGCTCTTCTTATTTTCGCAGATTCTGGTGCAGGCTGGATACTTCGACTGTAACAAGCTCGCACCACACTTGCCAAGCAGTCATAAGCTATTCTCGAGCGGGATAAATGGGGAAGCGTAGTACGACCGTTTTTTCAGCCTAAGGCCGGCCAGGTTAGAGCAGGACGCGCGGATCAGAGCTCCATTATTTCTTCCCACGTTCTCGGTCGCACGTAAAGCGTGAGCACTCCTGGAAGAGGCTTTGCTCTTGTCTTTCCGCAAACATTTTCAGTGACAATCCCTCGCTCGAGGATATCGTCGGCCGAGTACTCCATCTTTCGTCCAGCCATGTGATCGCTGGAGGGCCGGCAGTCGATATACCAATTCGGCAGAAAGCGAATTTCGCGCGGACCTGCGGCGGGCACTTCCACGGTAATCTCACCGCGCCAATTTGTGCGAGGAGGCGGGTCGATAGGAGACCGGGCCGCGCCAATCCAGATGTTTGGGAGTTCCGCCCAGATCGGCCAGGCAGTTTTCCCATTCAGAATCCGCACGACAATTTTTGCTGTGCGCGGCTCACCGCTCCTGGCTTGTGCGCGCGCGGACGTGCATGGAAGCAATTGCGCGGCGGCTAGCAGACAAAGAGCCAACACTAGATTTCCGCCAACAGAGGATTTGCCCACGGGACCTCCTATTCCTTGACGAGATACAAGGCCCGCTCCAGTTCCAACTCTAGCTTTACGCCCCTTGGCAAATCTAGCTCGTGCCCCCGGCCGGTTTCCATCAAGTACGCGGTGACGGCTCCCAGCGCCGCGCCTTCCGCAGCTTCCTTCTTGTCTTTGTCTTTTACGCCCTTTACCGCACCCAGCGCCGCACCCGCGGCCGCCGCTTGTGCCGCGTCTTCCTGCGTGCTGCTCCTTCCCTCGATCAAGCCTTCCTGACTCGCCTTGTTTTTGACGCTGTGGTCTCCAGGCACACTGATGACTTCCGCTACAATCGGCAAACGCCCAAAGTTGGTGTGAATCTCGTCGAACGTCAGCCACAGCCTCGCGCGCCCTGTCACGCCAGCTGGTTCCACATGGCTGACGTGCCCCTCGATGATCGCTCCCGAGGGCAAGTAAATCCCTTCGCCCGCTTCGAGCGGTTCCAGCGTTCTCACTTTGAACTTTGCTTTTTCCTGCGTGCCCTTTGTGCCCAAATCATCTTCCAGCGCAACCAAGAATCTTGTCCCCGGCGCAACACCGTAACTCTCCAGTGGCAATCCATGCCGCTTGCCGTCCGCAGGTGTTATGGACTGGTCCGCCGCGGGGCCGATGTGGTCCTCTGAGACGATGGGTTTCTCTGGTGCCTTTTGCGACTGTTCAGGCGGCCGATCTTGCGACGAATCCTGCGCAGCGCAAACCATGCCGCTTCCGAGAACCGCTCCCAGTGCCGCGACCGCTGACAAAGCATGTCTCCGCTTCCTTACTTGCATAATCCCTCCTGCATTCCATCCCGATATCCCCATCATGCAGGTGATTCGCCACTGCTGTCTTTTCGTTACTCTTATAAAGTGCTGACAATAAGCCTGTTAGAAGCAAGTCGGATATATTTATGGCGTGTCCGGGACGAGTGTCCGGAGTCTCCGACACTAGTCTGTAACCTAGGGCCGACAGTCCGCTCGCAATCGAAAGCGCTTTGGGAGCGGCATCCGGAGGCTTAGTTGCCCAGAAACCGGCGGATCCGGCGCAAGATTTGCGCATACATGGCTGGCGTCACTCGCCCCGTTTGCGTGTTTTGTTGGCTGGGGTGATAAACGCCGAAGAGATGCGCACCATCCCCGGGCAGTTCCGCTTCCGCGCCATGGGCAAAGCGAAACGCCGCCCTCGCCGCAATCAGCCCGCGCTGTTTCAGTATTTCCAGGTACGCATCCCAGGCGATTTTTCCAAGCGCCAGCACGGCGCGAGGCTGCAAAATCTCCATCTCGCGTTCCAAATAGCCTCGACAATTCTCGATCTCCGACGGCAGTGGCTTGTTAGCGGGAGGCGCACACCGAATCGTCGCCGCAATGTATGCATCTCTCAGGCGGAGTCCATCATCACGCCGCACCGAATCTGGCTGATTTGCAAAGCCCGCTTTATACAACGCCGCGAAGAGAAAATCTCCCGAGCGATCTCCCGTGAAGACGCGCCCCGTTCGATTTCCTCCATGCGCTGCCGGGGCAAGCCCCAAAATCAAGAGCTGCGCGCGAGGATCGCCGAATCCTGGCACGGGCTTGCCCCAGTATGTCCAATCGCGAAACGCCCGCCGCTTTTCCCGTGCCACTTTCTCGCGATACTCGACCAACCGCGGGCACCTATGGCACCCCACGATTTCTCTATTAACGATATTTAGCAACGCGCTTTTCTCGGCCATAACGGAAAGAGAATATTTGAGCGAGAGCTACTGGGAAAGTTTGCGCGCCATCATGTGGTTCAATTCGGCGTAGGGGATAGTCACTTGCGTCAACGAATCGTAAGACCCATGCGCCAGCCAATCTTTCGCCACTTTCTGAAAAGCCCCCATCGCCGCACGCATCGCCGAAGATCCCGCGCTCACTCGCGCCACTCCCATTTTTTCCAGATCATCAAGCGAAGGACAACCCGGCGACGCCAGAATATTCAGCGGCGCGCCAAGCGCTTTCACCATTCTCGCAATGATTTCTCGATCGCATAGCCCAGGAACGAACACACAATCGGCGCCCGCTTCGCGATACGCGCGCAACCGCTCGACGGTCCGCTCAAATCGCGTAGCTTCCGGCCCGATCGGCATTAAATAAATATCCGTCCGCGCGTTAATCACCACCGGCACACCCAGCGCCGTGGCAGTCTCTCGAATCGCGCGAATTTTCTTCACTTGCAATCCCAGCTCGACGTGCGAGCTTTCGTCGTCTCCGGTCACGTCTTCAAAATTGAGCCCCACCGCTCCCGCAGCCACCATAGCACGCGTGAATTCCGCGATCTCCTGCGGCGTTTTGCTGTAGCCTGACTCGAGGTCGGCCGTCACCGGCACGCGCACCGCGCGCCTAATCCGCTCCACCGCCTCGAGCATTTCGCCGCGCGAAATCCGCTGTCCATCCGGATATCCCAGCGAAAACGCCATCGCCGCGCTGCTCGTCGCGATCGCCGGATAGCCCAGTTCCTCCAAAATTCGCGCGCTCACCACATCCCAAGCATTCGGCAGCGCCAGAATCCGCGGCCCCTGATGCAGTTTCCTAAGCCTTTCTGCTTTTTCTGCCTGCGCTCTAATATCCATCGTAGTGCTCCCGCGGAACCCCGCACGAAGCAATATCTATCGTTCAGTCCGCAGCAAAAGAGTAGGTCTTTGCTGTTCCGGACGATACATCCAATTTGGAGAGCCATTTTCTTGCAGGGCAAACACGCGTGCTTAGCCGAGAGTACGAGCGAACTCTCAATTGCTTCGCAATAGCCATATCTCCCAGAGCCACCTTTTTCTCACTGCAAAAGGTCCAGCACTTCCCCATGGATTTTCCCGTTCGTGCTCACCAAACTTCCGGTGTAGATCGAACGATTCCCATTCACGTCCGTCGCCCTCCCGCCGGCCTCTTCCACGATCAAGGACGCCGGCGCCAGATCCCACGGCTTTGAATGCAAATCCACCGCCGCCTCGATCGCGCCTTCTGCCACCATCATGTGCTTCCAAAATCCTCCAAAAGAACGCCCGTATTTCGCGGCATCCAATACAACCCGCATTTTCTCCGTGTTTCGTCGATCGCTGTTCGGCCCCGTTCCTCCCGTCAGAACCATGCCACCGCTCAATCGGCCCACATCCGAAACATGCATTTTCTTTCCATTTCTCCGCGCGCCTTCTCCCCGAAAGGCGCACCACCGCATGCCGAGTGCGGGCGCGCTCACCATCGCCGCCACGATTTCGCCGTCGCGTTCGATCCCCAGCAGCGTCCCAAACGTCGTGATGCCGCGCGAAAACTCTTCCGTCCCGTCAATCGGATCAATAATCAACCGAGCGCGGCCGTTCGTGGCCGGACCCTTAGCGTCTGCACCTCCCATTTCCTCGCCCAGAACGTCCATCGACAGCCCGCTCGCGGCAACTTTAGCCCGCGCCATTTCCTCCACACCGCGGTCCGCCTGGGTCACCGCCGATCCATCATCTTTCTTGTCAATGCAAATGTCTTCCGTCCGGAACAGCCGCATTGCAATCGCGTCCGCTTCCTTCACGATTGCTTCCAGAAGCGCGCCATATTCTTCTTCGTGTCCCATTCCTTCTCCCGGCAACCAGCAGCTTCGACTTTTCCAATTTCCGTTCGTTATTCTTTTTTGCAACTCTCCACTTTCGACTTCCTGCTTCCTTCCAATTGACACTACTATCATCCGCCTCTAGCATACAAAGCAGTGACCATGAGCACCCATGCTGACAGCGGCACCGTCCTCGACCGCATCCTGCAAGCTCGCCGTCTCGAGGTGGACCACCGCAAACGCGTCCTGCCCGAAGCGGCCTTGCGGTATGGTGTTAACGCCGCGACACCCCTGCGCGATTTTCCCGCCGCGCTCACGCAGAATTCCTTAAATATTATCGCAGAATTGAAGCCCGCTTCCCCGTCGAAGGGAATTCTCCGCGATCCCTTTCTTCCAGTGGATTTAGCGCGCTCGCTGGAATCCGCAGGCGCTGCGGTGCTCTCGGTGCTCACCGAGGTGGAATTTTTTCGCGGCTCCCTGAAAAATCTCCGCGACGCTCGCAATGCCGTGAAGTTGCCCGTCTTTCGCAAGGACTTCGTCTTCGATCCCTGGCAGGTTTGGGAAACGCGCGCCAACGACGCCGACAGCTTTTTGCTGATCGTCGCGGCGCTCGATGATGAACTCCTTCGCGACCTCATCGCCCTCGGCCGCGAGCTGAAAATGGAGCCTCTCGTTGAAGTTCACACCGCTCCCGAGCTAGACCGCGCCCTCGCCGCCAATGCGCGCATCATCGGAGTGAACAATCGCGACCTGAAAACTCTGGATTTGCGCGTCGAGACTTCGTTTGAGCTGATCGAACGCATTCCCGAAGCTTGCATCGCCGTCAGCGAATCAGGCCTCCGGACCCACGACGATCTTGCCAAACTTCGCGAAGCAGGCTTCGACGCTTTTCTGATCGGCGAAAGTCTTATGCTCTCGCCCGATCCCGGCGCCACCCTCGGAACTTTTCTCGGCCGTTCTGCGCTCCCGGTCTAGCTACGCCATGATCCTCGTCAAGATTTGCGGTATCACGAATTGGCCGGACGCCAAGGCCGCCTGCGACGCCGGCGCCAGTATGCTCGGCTTCAATTTTTACGAGAAAAGCCTGCGCCGCGTTTCCACCGTCGAAGCCGCCACGATGCGCGCGAAGCTTCCCCCTGCAGTTCAGGCGGTCGGCCTCTTCGTAAATGCCAAACCCTCGGAAATTGTCTCGCTCCATGCCTTCGTTCGCTTCAACGCCGCCCAGCTTCACGGCGACGAAACTCCCACGATCGTTTCCGAGGTGGCACGCACCGTCCCGGTGATCCAAGCCTTTCGCGTCGCCGCCGATTTTCCTCTCGCAACGCTGGATAAATATCACGATGCTTTTGCCTTCTTGCTGGACGGATCTCGTGCGGGCCAATTTGGCGGCACGGGAACCAGCGCCGATTGGAACGTCGCGCGCCGCGCCGCCACCGCGCACCGTATCATTCTAGCGGGCGGCCTTACACCCGAAAACGTCGGTGCCGCGATTCGCAGCGTGCGCCCCTATGCCGTTGACGTCGCCAGCGGCGTCGAATCCAAGCCCGGCAAAAAGGACCACGCGCGGATGAAAGAATTCATCGAAGAAGTTCGCCGCACCGAAGAGCAGTTGCAGCAAGCCGACGTGCCACAAACAGGACACCCCGTGCCATGAGTTCCATTTTACAATCGCCCTCCGTCGCTCCTGGACGATTCGGCCCCTACGGCGGCCGCTACGTTCCTGAAACGTTGATGGTCCCGCTCTTCGAACTCGAGCGCGCCTACGAAGCCGCGAAAACCGATCCGCAGTTTCAGTCGCAATTCGCAGATCTCCTCAAAAATTTCGCGGGCCGTCCCACGCCGTTGCAATTTGCCTCGCGCCTCACCGCGCATCTCGGCGGCCCGCGCATTTATATCAAGCGTGAAGATCTGCTCCACACCGGCGCGCACAAAATCAATAACGCGATCGGCCAGGGCCTGCTCGCCGTAAAAATGGGCAAGCCGCGCATTGTCGCGGAAACCGGCGCCGGCCAGCACGGCGTCGCCTCCGCCACCGTCGCCGCACACCTCGGCCTCGAATGCGTCGTCTATATGGGCACGGAAGACATGGCCCGCCAGGCGCTCAACGTTTCGCGCATGCGCATGCTCGGCGCGCAAGTCGTCGGCGTCGATTCCGGCAGCCGCACTTTGAAAGACGCCATCAACGAAGCCATGCGCGATTGGGTCACCAACGTTCGCAACACTCACTATCTTCTCGGTTCCGTTCTCGGCGCGCATCCGTATCCGACAATGGTCCGCGATTTTCAGTCCGTCATCGGCCGCGAAGCCCGCGAGCAAATTCTTGCCGCCGAAAAACGCCTGCCCACTTATTTATTCGCGTGCGTCGGCGGCGGTTCGAACGCCATCGGCCTCTTCCACCAATTTCTCGGCGATCCCTCCGTGAAAATGGTCGGCATCGAAGCCGGCGGCCGCGGCGGCCAGCTCGGCGAACATGCCGCACGCCTCGCCGCCGCGCAAGGATTCACCGGCGCGCGCCCCGGCGTCCTGCAAGGCACCTACACCTACATTCTGCAAACCGAAGACGGCCAAATCGCCACCACGCATTCCATTTCCGCCGGCCTCGACTACCCCGCCATCGGCCCCGAGCACGCCTGGCTCGCCGACGAAGGCCGCGCCGAGTACGCCGCCGTCTCCGATTCCGCCGCGCTCGAAGCTGCGCGCCTTCTCTCGCGCACCGAGGGGATCATCCCCGCTCTCGAGTCCGCCCACGCCATCGCCGGCCTCCTCGATCGTTGTAGTGGCCGATCTTTAGATCGGCCCATCCACACCGACGCGTCGGCTCCCACGAAACCCTCAGACCGGCCTCGGCTCACCACCGACGACCTCGTCATCCTCAATCTCTCCGGCCGCGGCGACAAGGACATGGACACTTATTCCCGCCTGCTCTAAGCTTTACGTTTCACGAAAATCCCATGTCCGCCGCGCCTGCCAACTCGACCCGCATCTCCAAACGCTTCGCCGCCCTCAGCGAGTCCGGCGAACTCGGCATCGTCGCCTACATCACCGCAGGCGATCCTTCGCTCGCCGCCACACACAAATTCGTTCTTGCTCTCGCCGACGCCGGCGCCGACGTCATCGAACTAGGCATCCCCTTCAGCGACCCGCTCGCGGATGGCCCCACCATCCAACGCGCCTCCGAGCGTGCCCTCAAAGCGCACACCACGCTCGCCCAGGTGATCGACCTTGTCCGCGAAATCCGCAAATCCAGCGAAGTTCCGATCGTTCTCTTTAGCTACTACAATCCCGTCCTCCAACTGGGCATCGAAAAATTTGCCTCCAGCGCCGCAAACGCTGGCGCAGACGGCGTTCTAATCACCGATCTCACTCCCGAGGAATCCGCCGACTATCGCCACATTCTCGCCGCGCATCATCTCGACACAATTTTTCTGGGCGCTCCCACCTCCACCGACGAACGCCTTGCCAAAATCGCCGCTGTCTCCTCCGGTTTTCTCTATCTCATCTCCCGCACTGGCGTCACCGGCGCGAAAGACGCCCTTCCCGACGATCTTCCTGCGCTTCTGCGGCGCGCGCGCAAGGTCACCCAACTTCCCATCGCCGTCGGTTTCGGCATCTCGCTCCCCGGCCACGTCTCCGTCCTCGGCGGCCTAGCCGACGCCGCCGTAGTCGGCTCCGCGTTAGTCTCCGAAATCGAAAACGCTACCGCCGCCAATCCCACGGCCGCCAACATCGACGCAGCCGCCGAAGCTCTAGCCGCTCGCGTCCGCTCCCTAAAACAAGCCGCCTGCCATGGCCTCTCCCGCCGCGAGGTCGCTCCGTGATTTTCAATCTTTGCTGGCGACCATCCTCCAATTTGTCATTCCGAGCGAAGCGATCGCAGATTCCGACCCTGTCGGAAGCAATCTGCTTTTCGGCTTTCAACTCGCCACTCGCCACTCGCCACTCGCCACTTCTTTCGCCGAAGGTGGCACCATGAACTTAGCCGACTGGCGCCGCCGCATCGACGAAATCGACAAAAAACTCGTCGCCCTTCTCAACGAGCGCTCCCACTGCGCCCTCGAAATCGGCAAACTAAAGCAAGCCGCCAATCTCCCGCTCTACCAGCCCGATCGCGAGAACGAAGTCCTAGCCAACGCCGAGCGCGAAAATCCCGGCCCCTTAACCGACGCCGCCATCCGTCGCCTCTTCGAACGCATCATCGACGAAGCCCGCGCCGCCGAGCGCAACGCCATGCACTCCGACGCCAAGCCGAACAAAGGTGTAAACGAATGATCTGCCCCGCCTATCCGGATTTTCGAGGCATTTGTAATGGCCGGTCTTTAGACCGGCTCTTTTTGCTTTTGAATTTAATATCGTCGAGGGAAGGGAACTAAGAATTTCATGGTCATCGTAATGCAAGAAGGCGCCACCGACGCGCAAATCCAGCACGTCATCGATCGCTTAGTCGCCTCCGGTTTCAACGTACATCGCTCGACGGGCGAATCCCACACTGTCCTTGGCGCCGTCGGGGTTCACCGCGATTTCGATCATCGCGACTTCGAACTCCTGGATGGCGTGCGCGAAGTCATGCGCATCACGCAGCCTTTCAAGCTGGCCAGTCGTCAGTTCAAACCCGAGGGAACGATTGTCGATCTTGGCCGCGGCGTAAAAATCGGCGGCAACGAAGTCGTCGTCGCCGCCGGACCCTGCTCCGTCGAATCCCGCGAACAAATCCTCTCCATCGCGGAAAGCGTCGCCAAAGCCGGCGCAAAAATTCTTCGCGCTGGCGCTTTCAAGCCGCGCACTTCGCCTTACGCCTTTCAAGGCATGGGCGAACCGGGCCTCAAACTCATGCGCGAAGCCGCCGACAAATTCGGCCTCTTCACTGTCAGCGAAGTCATGGACCTTTCGCAAATCCCCATGATGTCCGAATACGTCGACGTCTTTCAGGTCGGCGCGCGCAACATGCAAAATTACTATCTCCTCCGCGCTCTCGGTGAAATCCGCAAGCCCGTTCTCCTAAAGCGCGGCATGTCCGCCACCATGGAAGAGCTTCTCCTCAGCGCCGAATACATCCTCGCGGGCGGCAATTACAACGTCATCCTCTGCGAGCGCGGCATCCGCACGTTCGAAACCTACACCCGCAACACGCTCGACATCGCCGCCATCCCCGTCATCAAAAAGCTCAGCCATCTCCCCATGCTCGCCGATCCTTCTCACGGCACCGGCCGCCGCGACAAAGTTCCCCCCATGGCTCGCGCCGCCGTAGCCGCTGGTGCCGATGGCCTCCTCATCGAAGTCCACAACGACCCCGATCACGCCCTCTCCGACGGCGCCCAATCCCTGCATCCCGACGATTTCACCCAGCTCATGGCCGAGCTCCGCATCATCGCCCCCGCCATCGGCCGCCGCATGGCCTGATTCCTATGCCTACTCCCGTCAAACAAGGCTCAGCGCGAAAATTGTCATTCCGAGCGAAGCGAGGAATCCGCTTTTTCTTTTCCACTCTGCGCACTCTGCCTCTCTGCGTTATCGTTTCTCGTTCTTTTCTTTCTCTTTGTTTTTTCTCGGCTGTCAGCTGTCAGCTGTCAGCTGTCGACTTCCTATGACTTCCCACCTCATCACCCGCGTCACCATCCTGGGCACCGGCCTAATCGGCGGCTCTTTCGCCCTGGCCCTCCGCAAATACACCACCGGCATCCACATCACCGGCTGGGACCGCCCCGAGCCCGTCCGCGAAGCCCAATCCCGCAACGTCATTGATGCTGCCTTCTCCGCCGATCTCGCCCCCGCCCTCGAAAACGCCGACCTCGTCTACATTGCTCTCCCCATCGGCGTAACTCTCGATCTCCTTCCAGAAATCGCCCGCCTCGCCCCGCCCCATGCCCTCATCACCGACGCCTGCAGCACCAAAGTCCGCATCACCGAAGAAGCCGCCGACCTTTTCCCCGACAACTCGACAAAACTCTTCCTGGCAGGCCATCCCATGGCCGGCCGCGAACAATCCGGCATCGCTCACGCCGACCCCGACCTCTTCCGCAACAACACCTACGCCCTGATCGGCGCCTCTTCCAATCAATCCGACCCTCGCGTCTCCGCCTTCGTAAAAATCCTCGAAAAAATCGGCGCCCGCCCCCTCTGGCTAGGCGCCCAGCAGCACGATTACGCCGTCGGCCTAGCCTCGCATCTCCCTCAACTAGCTGCCGTAGCCCTAGCCTCTTTCCTCTACGACCATCTCGACGAAAACGGTCTCCCCATCACTCTCGCTGGCCCCGGCCTCCGCGATTCCCTCCGCCTCGCCGGCAGCCCTTATTCCACTTGGCGCGACATCGTCCTAACCAACAAAGAAGTCCTCTCCGCCTCCCTCGATCTCTTCGCCCGCCGCCTAGACGACCTCCGCGAACGCCTCGCCTCCCGCGACCTCGAAGCCGACTTCGACGCCGCCAACGAACTCTACAAACTCCTCCGTTCTTTGTAGGCTCCTTTTTGCTCAAACATTGCGTTTGCGTGTTATTCGTTCCCATGCAAAAATCTTTTCTTGACAAATCACTCGGAAGTCGATATATCGGAAAAAGAATGACTCGCGAAAACTCAGACCGCTTCCTTCCTCTTTCCCCGGCCATGGTGCACCTCCTGCTCGCCCTTGCCGGTCAGGATCGGCACGGCTACGGCATCATGCAAGAAATCTCGCGCCAATCCGATGGCAAATACAAACTCGGCCCTGGCTCGCTCTACGACAACTTGCAAAAGGCCATCCGCCGAGGCTGGGTCGCGGACCTGGGCCATCGCTCCGGCGACAACGACCCTCGGCGCCGCTACTACCGGCTTACGTCGCCTGGTACCGTCGTGCTTGGCGCTGAAATGAGCCGGCTTGAAAACGTAATCCGCGATGCTAGGGCGCGTCTCAGAATTCCCAAGCCAAGGAGGGCGTGATGCTTCGCTTCTTCTTTCGTTTTCTAGTGATCCTCCACCCACCCGCTTTCCGCAAGCGCTTTGCCGAGGAAATGCTCTCAATTTTCGATCAGGCAGACAGCAAGCGCGCCTCGTTTGGGCTTGTTGTGGATGCGTTTCTATCCCTCTTGCGGCAGTGGGGATTTCGCCCGGCTTTCTGGAACGAAGTCGTCGCTGTGGAACAGACTTACCCGGCGTCCGCCGGGGCCCCCACTTTTTTGATCCTGGAAAATCAGAAGGTGCGGGAAATCGCTCTCATTCAAGGGGGAATCCTATCCCTCGTGTTCTTCATCGTGGTTTCGCTTGCCTTCCTCAACTCTCATGGTTCAAGAATCCAGCCGAAGCTTCCCCGGATTGTGCCCGATTCCAGTTGGGGGGGTCCCGCCGCACAAGGGTCAGCCGGCTCTGCGAAGTCCCTGAATACTGGACTTCTCGAGAAGGGGCCGAGCGGCCCATCTGCTCAAACTCGACGCGGCCTATCCGGAACGCCTCGGCCCACCTCCTCTAGGCGCCCACCGGGGATGCGGATTCCCCCCTCGTCCGAATCCATGCCTCCTCCCGATGCTCCAGCTCCCTTCGTCGCCAGTGGCACCGCATCAGAACAACGCGGCCCAATCGTTCCTGATGGAAATCTGAAAATTTCACAGCTTCCCATCGTGGCCGTTCCCGCGGCTGCTCCGTCGTACTTGTCTTATGAAGGCATCTATCTGGCAGTTCGCCCCAATAGCTTCAGAGTGGAGGTTAGGGCGGAAGACGGCCGGCTTTATCTAAGCTTGCCGGGCACACCAAGAAGCGCCTTGATACGCTGCTCTGGTGCTACCTTCAGATTCCAGGACTCGCCTAACTGTGGGGTTATTTTCTCGAAATTTGATCGAGGTGTGTTTCTTCAACTCGATATTACTCAAGGCGATGCCCGCTCTACCGCAGTTCGCTCGCCAGAATCACACTAGACCGTTCTAAATTCCGGCCGCTGCAGCGATCCGTTTGTTCTTTTTCTCTATTTCAGTTCGACCTTCACATGCAGCGGCAATTCCCCCGAAGACCCGCCCACCATAAAGGTATATCCGCCCGGCACCAGCTTCCATCCATCGCTAGCCTCATCATAAATCGACAAGTATTTCGGCACGACGCTCACGCTAACTTCCTTGCTCTCCCCCGCCTTCAACCACACTTTGCTGAATCCCACTAGCCGTTTCGGCGGCTCCTCCGCGTTCGCTGGCAGCGCCGCATAAACCTCCGCAATTTCCGCCCCGTCGCGGCTTCCCGTATTCTTCACATTAAAACTCACCGTCGTCTCCGCCCCCGGCGTCACCTTCAATCCCGAATACCCAAACGTCGTGTACGACAGCCCATACCCAAACGGAAACAGCACCGCCTTTTTCTCCGCGTCATACCACTTGTAGCCAACCTTCAATCCCTCGTCGTAATGCACGCTAAACGTCGGCTCCGCCTGCCCCGTCTTCATCACCGCCTTTTCACCCAGTTCATCTGGCGTAGGCTTCACGAGCTGTGGATGCGGCAAATCCTCCACGCTCTTCGGAAATGTCATCGCCAGCTTCCCGCTCGGATTCACGTCGCCGCTCAAAATGTTCATAATCGCGTGCGCGCCATCGCTCCCGCCATACCACGCTTCGAGCACTGCCCCCACTTTATCCACCCACGGCATGGTCACCGCCGTTCCCGTCTCCAGCACCACAATCGTCTTCGGATTCGCTGCGGCCACCGCCTCGATAATTCCGTCCTGATTCACCGGTAGCGACAAATTATCTAAATCCATCCCTTCGCTCTCCCACTGATAAGCGAACACAATCGCCACATCCGAGTTTTTCGCCAGCGCCGCCGCCGATGCCGGATCCTTCCCCGAATCGAACTGTACCTTCGCCCCCGGGAACTTCTTCTGCAGCACGCTTACCGGCGACGGCGGAAACCACACCTGCGCCATCCACCCGGCCGACGGCCTTCCCGGCGCGTCCACCTGCGCCGACCCGCTGCCCGACATCATTCCTTCATCCGCATGTGGCCCAATCACCGCAATCGATTTCACCGCCGCGCTATCCAGCGGCAGCAGCCCGTCCGCATTTTTCAAGAGCACCGCGCTCTGCTCTTCAATCTTCCGCGCGATTTTCAGATCGCCCTCAACGTCCACGACTGCCTTCTGCGTCGGGAAATCAACCAGCCCGCATGCAAACTCCGACCGCAGCACTCGCCGCACATGCTCATCCAGCTCCGCCATCGAAACTTTCCCAGCTTCCACCGCTTCCTTCAGCTTCGCCCCAAAAAATTCATCCAGCGGTTCTTCATTGTCCAGCCCCGCCGCCGACGCTTTCACCGTGCTGTGCGTCCCGCCCCAATCCGACACGACAAATCCCTTGAAAGCCCAATCCTTTTTCAAAACATCCGTCAGCAAGTACTTGTTCTCGCACGCAAAGACCCCGTTCACCGCGTTGTACGAGCACATCACCGCGCCTGGATCCGCAATTCCCACGCCAATCTCAAACGCCAGCAAATCGCTCTCCCGCATCGCGCGCTTCCCGATGATCGAGTTCACTTCATTCCGCCCGCTCTCCTGGTCGTTCACCGCGTAATGCTTGATGTCTCCAATCACATGCTGCGCCTGCTCGCACTTCATCAAATTCCCGACCAGCGTCCCCGCCAAAATCGGATCTTCGCCCATGTATTCAAACGTCCGCCCGTTCCGCGGCTCGCGCGTGACATTCACGCCCCCGCCCAAAGTCATGTTGTACCCCTGTGCGCGCAGCTCTTTTCCAATCACTGTTCCAAATTGGCACGCTGCCTCCGGGTCCCAGCTCGCCGCCGCTCCCACGTTGGACGGCAGCGCCGTCGAATATCTCCCGTTTTCAGCGCTGCTCCGCACTCCATACGCCGCATCGCTCATCTGCACAAACGGAATCCCCAGCCGCGGTATCCCCATAATGAAACCCGCGCCGCCGTTTCCCAGTTCAGGCTGTGGGTTCTGCACCTCCCTAGGCCAGCCCGGCATACCCTGCCCATGCAACAACAATATCTTCTCGTCGAGCGTCATCTCCTTGAGCACCATATCCGCTCGTTCATCCGGCGAAAGGCTAGCGTTCATCCAGGGATGGCTCCGGTTTTCGGGCTCCTGCTGCCCATGCATCCGGTGCTGCGCATTCACAGTCATTGCCGAATCCCAGCAGCCCACCGATCACTCCGGCCAATGCAAAAGCTATCGCCGCGACTCGGCCACGCTGCACGCACCACGTCTTATTCGATTTTCATTTTTATCCATTCCCGAGAAAAGTGAACTGCGCCCCGACACAACCGAAACAAATGCCCCTATAATATCGATTTTCCTGATTTATGCCAGAACCAAAACAAATGTCCGTCTTCTGGCGTCCGAATCATCCCCTTTTCTGCGAGCCGCCCTCGGCCATGCCCAGGATCTCGCGCCGCCGCTCTGGAACCGCTTTCTCCTAGCGTAAAGGGACTTTCGATCCTGAGGTAAACCAGGCGGACATTTCCGCTGCGCCTTTGACAATAGCCCACGATATTTCCTTGACAATACCGGCTAATTTCTGGTACCGTATCTCCTAGGTCAATACCGTAAATTTTGTCTCGAGCGGCGGCATCTTTCCGCCGTTTTTTGTTTTGTCCTTTGTAAGGGGCTGCACACACTGAACGCCGTTCTAGGCATAGGCGCTGCCTGGACGCAATATTGACGCCACATCAAGCATAAGTCCTGTGTTTGCCGCTCTTACAGAAAAACACCGGGGGTGGCGGGCCTCGCCCAGGCTTTCGTTTCGCTCAGTGTGGCCCACACACCAATTCCCTGCAAGTCAAATCGTTTCATGGGTATACTTCACACTACTCTGTATAACGCGGGGGTGGGGTTACCGCTGCTCAATTCCGGGAACACGAGGGCAGCGCCGACGTCTCCTTCTTTCTTTACTTCTTTACGTCGCATAACCCTTCGTTGCAGTACACTCGACGTTCGCCCAGGAGCCCCCTTGGACAAGCGCATCCCCTCCGCCGACGCCAGTGGCACAGGCTTCAGCCTGTGCGCTTTTCCAACACGCCACCGGGACCCTCGCCATGGATAAAAGGATCTCCAGCGCCGACGCCGCCATCGCCAAACTGACCGACGGCGCCACCATCCTCATGGGTGGCTTCGGCCTATGCGGCATCCCGGAGAACCTGATTGCTGCCGTCCGCCGCAAAGGCACCAAAGACCTCACCATCGTCAGCAACAACGCTGGCATCGACGACTTCGGCATCGGCCTCCTCCTCCAGAATCGACAGGTCAAGAAAATGGTCTCGACCTACGTCGGCGAAAACAAGCTCTTCGAGAAGTTAGTCCTAAGCGGCGAGCTGCAAGTCGAGCTAAATCCGCAAGGCACTCTAGCCGAACGCCTCCGCGCCGGCGGCGCAGGCATCCCCGCGTTCTACACGCCCACCGGCCACGGCACCATGGTCGCCGAAGGCAAAGAAACCCGCGACTTCGACGGCCGCCAGTATGTTCTTGAGCGCGCCCTCCATGGAAATTTCGCCTTCATCAAAGCCTGGAAAGGGGACCGCTGGGGCAACCTCATCTATCGCAAGACCGCCCGCAACTTCAATCCCATGATGGCCACCGCCGCCGACTACGTCATCGCCGAAGTCGAAGAAATAGTCGATCTGGGCCAGCTCGATCCCAATCAGGTCCACACCCCCAGCATCTTCGTCAACGCCATCTTGCACGGCCCCAGCTACGAGAAGCGCATCGAGCGTCGCACCGCCCGGAAGTTGTAGGGGCGGGTCTTTAGACCCGCGATTTTGCTCTTGCTGTTAGCTGCAGACTCTCGACTGTGAACCCTTATGCCTCTGACCGACGACCAAAAACGGGAACGGATTGCACGAAGGATCGCGCTGGAATTGCGTGACGGCTATTACGTCAATCTGGGCATTGGCATGCCGACGGCGATCGCGAACTATGTGCCCAAAGGGATGGATGTGATTCTGCAATCGGAGAACGGCATGCTAGGCGTTGGGCCATATCCGCTTGAATCCGAAATTGATCCTGACCTGATCAACGCGGGCAAAGAAACCGTCACCGAACTGCCCGGTACTGCCTACTTTTCTTCTGCCGATTCCTTCGGCATGATTCGCGGCGGCCACGTCGATCTAACCGTTCTCGGCGCGCTGCAAGTCGATGAAAACGGAACTCTCGCCAATTGGGCCATTCCCGGCAAAATGCTGAAGGGCATGGGCGGCGCGATGGACCTCGTCGCGGGCGCCAAGCGCGTCTTCATCGCCATGGAGCACGCCACGCGCGACAACAAGCCAAAAATTCTAAAAAAATGCACGCTGCCGCTTACCGGTGTCGAAGTCGTCGACCACATCGTCACCGAGCTCGCCTTCATCGACGTCACTCCCGACGGCCTCGTCCTCCGCGAACTCGCCCCCGACGCAACCTTCGAGCAGGTCCAGTCCCTGACAGAACCCAAGCTCCTTGTTCCAGTCGCCGGCCCCAAGCCAATGCCGATCTGAAAGGCAATTTTTCTCTGTGTCCTCTGTGCTCTCTGCGTTCTCTGTGTAAATGTTTTTCTTAAGCCGAAGAACTGCTGAGGCTCCGCGTGGTCATAAAAGAATAGTGAAACGCGGAAAAGATACTGAAGAAAGTAACGCCGTAGATGAGGAGATGGATGATTTTTCCCAGATGAAAATTCGGAAACGCCGCGGAAAACACTACGGTGAATACCAAGATGATCTGAAACGTCGTGGTCAGCTTGCCGAAAATGCTTGGCGGAAACGGCCGGTACCCGGAGATCAGCAAAATCACCACGGCCACAACAAGAATCAATATGTCGCGGCTGAAAACGATAATCGTCAGCCACCACGCAATTTTTTTCTTGAACGCCAAAATAATAAACGACGAAGAGAGCAGCAGCTTATCCGCGATAGGGTCGAGATACGCGCCAAGAGAGGACTTTTGATTCAGACTGCGCGCAAGCAATCCATCGATGCCGTCCGAAAGCCCCGCCACGACCAGTACCAGCAGTGCCCATTTGTAACTCTCATAGGAAATAAGAATGAGAAAAAACGGCAAAAAGCCGAGCCGCAGCAACGTGATTTGATTGGGAACCGTCCAGATGCGGCCTTTCATTCTCATTGAGGATAACGCAGTTCCGTGGTCCCTGGCCGGCCAAAATCCATCTTCAAGGTGTGTGCTACGCGAATTGCGAAAGATAGTCGGTGAGATTGCGCCCGATTTTGCGCGCGAAAAGCTCGTTCATCGAGGGAATCGAACCGCTCGGCTCATCGAGCGAGACGCGCTCGACGCGATTCATCGGGAAGAAAATCGTGGGCAATCCGATGCGCTCTCCATCGGGCTCGTTAATCTGCGGATAAAATGATCAAACGAGTTCAGATCGATGCCGCGCAGCGTTACGCCGGACGGGTTAATGTCCAGCAGCTCGCCCCAGACCTTTTCCTTGGGCGAGTGCAAACTCACAACCACGATGGAATGTGGATCCACGATGGGCGTCTCGTACCGATAGTAGAGTAACGCACTTTGTCCACGCGCGGGATACGATTGTGCGGATTCTCCAGGCAAAGGATCGCGATAGTGCATAATCATCAATACAAAACTGGCCACAACCGCGAGCGCTGCCAGCCACCCCATCGCGTAGGCTCTGCGCCGTTCATTTGCTGTAGCCGGCTGCCTGTCCGCAAAGATTTTTCCTAACACGAATCCCGCAGCCAGGCCGCCGCCATGCGCCCAATTGTCCATGGCCATGAATCCCGTAAAGCCAATGGCAAACAGGATGACGAGCGAAGTGATGATTCGCGAGCGCAATTCGCGCATCTGCGACCCGCCTCGTTTGGAAGTGATGGCCAGCATCAGGCCGATGAGCCCGAGCAATCCGGCGCTAGCCCCCAGCGAGAAATGGCCGGTGATTGAGCTCAGTACGTAGCCGAATGCGCCCGTAACGATGTAAAGAAACAGGTACCGCGCCGATCCGTAGACCTCTTCCACTGCCGGACCTATTTGCATCAGTACCATCATGTTGAACCCAATGTGGATCAGCCCGCCATGAAGGAACTGGGCAGTCACCAGTCTCCACCACTCGTTGGTCCCGAGCAGATACGGCAAGGGGACGCTCATGCCCAGGTGATACGAGGTATACCGCTCAGTCCCCACAAGATCGTAAGTCCGCCTCCCTTGCCAACAGCTGCGAACGAGAGCCAACTCACGCCAAGCATCAAAAAGTTCGCGATTAGGAGCGCTGTAGTTACCGGAGCAACATGCTCACCGAACACGCCGGAGAATCTCTTGCTAAGAGCCGCGAGAGAAAAGCGCAAGTTCGTGCCGCAGACATGGCATTTCGTCGCATGAATGCCAACGAGCGAGCCGCAAGCCGGACAAATCTGAGGCCGCGGTCCCTGCTCGCCACCTCCGCCGCCTCCGCCAAACCCCGTGAGTCCCCGCAATGTACTCTTCCAACGCTCCAAACGACGCTGCCACTCATACGAAAGCGCCAATTCTCCTCCTTGCGAGCCGCGCACCGCGTTCCTATAATACAGAATTCCAGCTTTTTACCGTGAATGGGTAACCGGGGGCATCCACATGGACAAATTCGAAGAGTTCGGCCGCCGCATCGACGAGGAGGTTTCGCGCTTGAAAAACATAAACAGTTTTGAGGATTTCGGGAAACGAGTGGACGAGGAACTCAAGCGCGTAAAGAATTTTGTGAAAGAAGATGTCGCGCCGGAAACGGAAAAGCGCACCGCGCAATTCCTGCGCGAAGTTTCCGAGAAAATTACCGAAGCCGCCGCGTGGATCGAAGCCCGTAATGCCGCGCGCGCCCAAAAAGATTCGCAGAAGCCGCCATCGCAATCCTGATGCGAGCGAACTTGTGACCTACCCAAGGGCCAAGTTCCACAAAACATTCTTCCTGCTATTGTTGGGCTTTGCTGGCTACTTTTCACTGGCCGGTTGTGCTGGGCGCCGCGTCACGGCCAACCCGCCACCTTCACAGCCCGCCCCCGCTTCGCCAGAGACTATCGAATCCTCAAAAAGTGCTACGTCGTCGGAGCGCCGGCCCCGGCGCGTTCGCCAAAACGCGGCAAGGCTTCGGGCACTCCCGCGCCGGAAGGCTACATCGAAGAGGGCAATGCTTCGTGGTACGGCGTGCCCTTCAACGGGCGGCGCGCTTCGAACGGCGAAATCTACGATATGAACAAATTGACGGCGGCGCACCGCACGCTGCCATTCGACACGATGGTGCGCGTGACGAATCTCAACAACGGAAAATCGACCGTTGTGCGCATCACGGATCGCGGGCCGTTCGTCGAAAATCGCATCATCGATCTTTCGCAGGCCGCCGCGCGCGCCATTGAATCGATAGGTCCTGGAGTCGTGCCTGTGCGCCTTGAAGTCATCACGCCCGGCATTGATCCGACGGCGGGGTATTTTACGGTGCAAGTCGGCGCGTTCCGCGATCCCGCGAACGCGCAGCGGTTGCGCGACCGCCTGAGTCTTTCCTATTCACCGATTTTCGTTCAGCAATACGATTCGCCTGATGGAACCGATTACCGCGTGCGCGTCGGCAAAGTTTCGGGAGAAGAAGCCGCGCGCCAATTTGGCGAGCAATTGCGCGACCGCGAAGGATTCACGCCGTTCGTCGTGCGCCTCGATGAAGGCGCGCCCGCAGGAGGGAATTGATGAGCGCTGACTGCCTGTTCTGCAAAATCGCCGCGAAACAAATTCCGTCAAAAATCGTTTACGAAGACGCCGACATATTCGCCTTCGAGGACATTAGCCCGCAAGCGCCCACGCACATCCTGCTTGTGCCGCGCAAACATTTTGTTTCGCTGGACAACGCGACCCAGGAAGACCAGGCACTAATCGGCAAGCTGCATCTAGTCGCCCGCAACTCGCCCGCGAACGCAATCTCCTGGCAGGCTATCGCACCGTATTCAACAACGGCACCGGCGCCGGCCAATCCGTCTTCCATCTCCATCTTCATTTACTAGGCGGCCGCCAATTCCGCTGGCCACCCGGGTAGGGAAGTCACTCATAACGCAATGCGACCATGGGATCGACGCGGGAGGCGCGGCGGGCGGGGATCCAAGCAGGCGAGTAGAGCCACCGACAGAAGCGCCAAGGCCGTTCCGACGTAAGTAACAGGATGGCTGGAAGATACTCCGATCAAGAGATGGCTCATGGCTCGCGTGACGGCCCACGCGGAGAGAACTCCGCCCAGCAGGCCGAAGCCTACCGGAGCCAAACCTTCGCCAATGGCGAGTTTCGAAATGTCCGCCCGCGCGGCGCCAAGGGCCATGCGGATGCCCATCTCCTGAGTGCGCTCGCTCATTCCGAACGAAACGATGCCGTAGATGCCGATGACTGCGAGTACCAATCCCAAAAAGCCCGAGCAGCGGCCAGAGTTGCGGCTAGGCGAAAAATAAAGAGCCCGCCGAGGCCCTGCACGACCTGTTGCATGGTGCGGACGTCGATGATCGGCAGATCCGGCGATATGGCGTGGAGTTGCTGTTGAACGCCGGCGATGTAGGATTCAAGCGGAAGCGCGGATCGAATCTGCAAGGTCAGACGTGAACTGAAGTTCTGCGCAAGAGGAAGATAAAAGTAAAGTTGCGGATCGGGAGAAACGAAAAAGTACTGCCCATCGTGCGCGATCCCTACAACTTCGACCGGCGGAGCGGCCGCGTCCTTCCATCGGAAGCGTTTGCCGAGCGGATCTTCGTCCGGCCACAGTTTGTTGGCCATGGTTTGGTTTGACGATGGCGGCGGCGGGCGGACTGGTTGTCCGAATCCGCGAACGCGCCGCCCACGCAGGAGTGGAATGCGCATCGTCCCGAAATAACTTGGATCGACGGTGTCAGAGAAATTTGCGGCGGCTGCTCGCCGGAAACGAGCGGATGGCTTTCCACAGTGATGGGGTTCGGCACCGGGGATACCGAGCGGCACGGCGGAAGCGAGGCTGACTGCCTGTACGCCGGATAAGGAACGGACTCGGTCTTCCAGTTCGCGATAGAGCGACTTCGCGCGAGTCTCGTCGTAACCGATTTGTTGCGGGTCCAGCATCACATTGAGGACGTGATCCGGCTCCAAGCCTAGATCCATCCCTTGGGCATGCTGGAGGCTGCGAACGAAAAGTCCCGCGACCACGAGCAATAGCAATGAGCCGGCGACTT
Organism: uncultured Acidobacteriota bacterium; assembly: GCA_963767755.1. Lineage (GTDB taxonomy): Bacteria > Acidobacteriota > Terriglobia > Acidiferrales > UBA7541 > Acidiferrum. The sequence continues at coordinate 148,951 of CAVYFO010000034.1, forward strand.
GGGCGACTACAAGGACGCTTCGGAATTTTTGGCGGCCGGCGCCGGCGGAATCGCTCCGTCCGCCGGGATGCAAGACTTCCTCCGCTCCCGCGCGGCCAGCGCGAAGAGCTGGCCAGAGACCGGCCAAAATCCCGGTGAGAATGACGGCGGCAAAGGTATACGAGAAGACGCGCCAATCGAGACGGCAGTCCATCTTGTAAGCGAAATTCGTTGTGGTGGTTATGGAATGCAGGGCTGAGCCGCTCGCGCCAATCGCCCATTCGCCGAAAAAGATTCCCGCGATTCCGCCAAGCAAGGCGAGAAGGAGGCTTTCCGTAATCATCTGGCGAATGAGGCGCGCACGTCCCGCACCCAATGCGCAGCGGATGGCCATCTCGCGGCGGCGAGCCGTTGCCCGTGCTAGGAGAAGATTCGCGACATTCATACATGCCAGCAGCAGAACGAGCGCCGCGAGCGCGAGAAAAAGCCCAGCAATGACGGGAACAAAGCTGGAGACAAGCGGCGCCGGCCGAGCTAAGCGCTCGGGCATCACATGAACTGCGACCTCGCTGTTGGTCGATGGATATTGGACCGCCTGACGCTGGGCAATAGCGTTTGTCGAACTGTTTGCCTGAGAAATGGATACGCCCGGCTTAAGCCTGCCAAGAACAACCAGCCGGCGGTCGCGCCGGTCCGACCAGAACTTGTTGGAAGGATTGTCCATGGCCATGGCGTTCAACGTCAGGAAACCGTCCATGTCAAAGGCAAAAAAGGTGCCGTGAAAATCCCGTGGCGCGACGCCAATGACGGTCGCCGGCTGTCCATTTATCAGAACCTGTTTGCCAACGACGCTTGGCTCGCCGCCAAAGTTTTTTTGCCAGTACGAGTTTCCAATCACAACGAGTAGCGGAGTCCCCGAAGCTTCGCCTTCACCTGGCAGGAAAAAGCGGCCGAGTGCGGGCTTCACGCCCAGCGCCGAAAAATAGTTGCCGGTGACACTGCTGTAGGCGAATTCGTTTGGCCTCCCGTCGGCGCTGAGGCCAGCAACTGATAATCCGTATGCGAAGACGTCGGAGAACGTCTCCGATTGTTTGCAGAAGTCGACAAAATCGGGAAAGGAAAAGTTGGAACCTGTGTGCTGCTGGGAAAAAGCCAAAACGACAATTTGTTCCGGCGCGCGCACAGGCAATGGACGCAGGAGCCAGCCGTTGAGCACGCTGAAGATGGCGGTATTGACGCCGATGCCGAGCGCCAGAGTGATGACAATGATCGCGGTGAGAGAGGGAGACTTTTTGAGCAGGCGCGCGCCGTGGCTGAGGTCTTGGAAAAAAGTTTCGAGGAAATTGCCGCGGCGGGATTCACGTGTTTGCTGTTTGATGGATTCGAGGCCGCCGAAATCGAGGTGGGCGCGACAGCGGGCTTCTTCGGGAGACATGCCGACGGCGACGTAGTCGGAGATTTGTTTTTCGAGGTGGAAGCGAAGCTCGGCATCGAGCTGCTGCTCGGATTGGGCTTTGCGAAAGAGGCGCGTTAGCCAGTGCATGAGTTTTTACTATCCTACGAGGGAACGGCGGGGCCGGCAGAGAGTTGAGGCTCGTTACTCATAGCGGAGGGCGACGTTGGGGTCAACGCGCATGGCGCGGCGGGCTGGGATGCAGCAGGCGAGGCACGCGATTACGAGGACTGCCGCGGCTGCGGCGATAAACGTGGCGGGGTCAGCGGGCTGGACGCCGTAGAATTGGCTGGCGATGGCGCGTGCGAGAACGAACGCGGCCGCAGCGCCTAATGCGAACGCCCGATAGCCACCGACAAGAGGCCTTGGCGAAGATGATTGCCAAGAATGTCGCGCTGAGCCGCGCCGAGGGCCATGCGAATGCCGATTTCCTGGACGCGGCGCGCGACCGAATAGGAGATGACACCGTAAACGCCGAGAAGCGCCAGCGCGAATCCTATGGCAGCGAAAACGACGAGCAAAACACTGCGCAGGCGCTGGTCGCCGACAGATTCGGAGATGGTGCGCGACATGGTGGTGAGGTGGGTCACGGGCTGGTCAGGAAACACCGGACCAGATTTGGCGGGAGACTGCCGTGGCAAGAGCGTCCGGGTCGGCAAGCGTGCGCACGAAGAGGTGAATCGAACCAGTACCGCCTTGCAGCATCGGAAGAAACATTCCGGGCCGGGGGTGTCGCTGACGTTGGTCTCGCGCACATCGGAGACGACACCGACCACTTCATACCATTCCCGATTTCTATTCGTCCTTGAACATGCCGATGTGCTTTCCGAGCACATTCGTCGAGCCCCAATATTGCCGTGCCATCGCTTCGTTCACGATGATGACGCGTGGAGTGCCTTGCGCGTCGCGGTCCGTGAAATCTCTTCCACTAAGAAGGGGCATACCGAGTGTTTGGAAATAAGAAGGGTAAACATACCGCGCTTTGGCGTAGCGCTGTTCACCAGTCTTGGGCGGGAGAGCTCCTTCAGCCTCCAGACCGGCTTGCATCATTCGTCGTCCCCGTCAAGAGAGCTTGATCGGAAGCGGTGACGGCAGCTGCCCCGGGAACGAGCTGAACTTGCTCGACGGTTTGTTTCAGGCGAGCCACATATTGCTGCACGAATGCGAGGCCGGGATCGTCATAAATGGGCGGAGTCGGAAGATCGAAAGAGAGAAGGTGGTCAGTGCGGAAGCCGGGATTTTGGTGGAGCAGATTGTAGAGGGTCTGCGTCATCAGAGCGGAACCGATGAGAAGAATGAATGCCAGCGCGACTTCGACGACGACAAGAGCGTTGCCGAGTTTCGATTGATGAGCCGTGCGGGCGGCGCCTAGATTCGTGCCGGTGCCTTCCTTGAGGGCCTCGTTAGGATCCATGCGAGCGGCGCGGCGGGCAGGTGCCAGGCCGAAAATTAGGCCGGCCACGAGCGAAGAAAGCAGAGAGAACAACAGGAGAGTGGAGTCGACGGATACTTCGTTTAGACGGGGCGTGCCAGCGGGAGCAATCCTACGAAACAACTCGACTCCGCCGGCTGCCAGAAGCATACCGAGCGCGCCACCGAGAAGGGCAATCAGACAACTTTCCACCAATCCTTGACGGAGGAGGCGGCCGCGAGAGGCCCCAAGCGCGGCGCGGAGAGCCATTTCGCGCTGGCGGGCGGATCCGCGGGCGAGAAGAAGGCTCGAAAGATTCGCGCAGGCGATGAGCAGGACTAGCGTGGATGCTCCAAGAAGGATGAGGTAGGCAGTGCGAACGTATTGCACGCGAGACTCGAGCAGCGGCTCCGCCGTGAAAGTGAGGCCAGATTTCAGAACGGGAGAATCTTTAATGAGGCGCTGGGCGATGGTGGCGAGCTCGGCGTTGAGCTGAGTGATTTTTTGGCCGCGCCGCAGTTTGGCCAGAAGTTGAAACATGAAAAAGGCTGGTTGATGCTCGATGTCGGGAGTGATCGCGACGGGAATCCAGACTTCGTTTTTCTCCGGGGAATCAAAATTGCGGGCGGCCACGCCGACCACTGTGTAAGGCTTTTTATCGAGAACCAGAGCGCGGCCGAGTATTGCAGGGTCGGCGCCGAAACATCGTACGCCAAAAGCGAGTCCGAAACGACGGCGACGAAATTTTGTCCGGACTTTTCGTCCGAGGGGTTGAGCAACCGCCCTCGCTGGGCACTCGCGCCGAGTTCTTCAAAGAAGCCGTCAGAGACGCTGGTGACACTCAGTTGTGCAGGAACACCCTGACCGGTTAAGGTCTTGTCTGATTGGGAGTAGACAGCTGATTCCTCGAGGGAGGAAGCCTGCGAGCGAATGAGCTGAAAGGCCGGCCAGGAGTTCCCGAGAGAAAACGCGGAAACATGGCCGTTTCGTTCAAACGATCATGATGCGGGAAGAATCCTTGAAGGGGAGCGGGCGGAGAAGAGCGTCGTTGACGATGCTGAAGATGGCGGTGTTCGCGCCGATCCCGAGAGCGAGCGTGATGGCGGCTGTGATCGTGAAGCCTGGATTTTTGCGCAGCATGCGAAACGCATAGCGCAAATCTTGGAAAAACGTTCGAGAAGATTGCCGCGGCGGGATTCGCGGGTGTGTTGCTTGATGGATTCGAGGCCGCCGAAATCGAGGTGGGCACGGCGGCGGGCCTCTTCGGGAGACATGCCTGACGCGATGTAGTCGGAGAGTTGTTTTTCGAGGTGGAAGCGGAGCTCGGCGTCGAGCTGTTTTCGGACTGATCTTTGCGGAAGATGCGGCTGAGCCAATGCATGATGGCACCTCCTACTCGGAAGTGCGGAGAATGAGAGCCACGGCGTCGGAGAGACGTTCCCAATAAACAAGTTCGGTCTCGAGCTGACGGCGGCCCTTTCGTGTGAGCGTATAAAATTTAGCTTCGCGACCGGTTTCCGATTCGCGCCAGTCTGCCGGAGAGCCAGCCGCGGTCCTCGAGGCGGTGAAGCGCGGGATAGAGCGAACCTTGCGGAACCTGGAAGAAATCTTTCGAGATTTGCTGGATTCGCTGGGAGATGGCGTAGCCATGGATCGGGCCGAGCGCGACGATCTTGAGAATCAGCATGTCGAGAGTTCCTTTGAGGAACTCGGATTTTTTCTGCGCCATGGGGACACCTAGAAGACCTACCGTTAAGCCTAGAGGTTCTACCTATACGGGAAATGCAATCCGCCGTCAAGTGCGAGTTTCGATCGCATGGAAGCGCCAGTTCGGAAGCCTGTTTACATCGGAAAGGGCGCCCGGGCTTCTTGCTGAAAGGGTGCCTGAGGGACATGGGAAAGCGTAGGAGAGCAGGGTTTCTTCACAGCGCGGCTGAGGCCCCGGTGAACTTGACAAAAGAAGAGTAAAGGTATAAATACATTGTAGCTAGGAATATACATCTTCGAGGTACCGATGAAGCTGCCCGTTTTGCACCAAGTCAAGGTGGCTGATGAAGTTTGGACCGCGGCGGCACTTCTTCATCGTGAACGTCCCGCGGCATCCGACTTTTCCATCGAAGAAATCGTGGAGCGCGCACGGCGTGAGAGGCTGCAGGAGCCCTTGCGGCCCGGAGTTTACGTACACGTCGTTCAGCACTGCGTCGCGAACCGCCCGCCAAATCCCGGCCGGTACCGGATACTCTATGAGACCTCCGAAGGGCGGCGCCGACTGTATCGGGCGAACGACCCTTACCATCCTGAAAGAGAAGGCGGGAAAATCCTGCCCAATGCGGCGGACCTTCCCGCCGTGTACGTAGAACTGCTGGCGTGGTACCGAGATTGGTCTGTCGAATCGAGCAGGGATGTGGTTGAAAGTGATCCATTGCTCAAGTCACGAGGATCGGGAAGGAAGCTGTGGTCCCATGAGCCCGCAGACAACTATGTGCGGCGTCTGCGCGAGGGTTGGGAATGAGCCGCATTTTTTGGGACACGAATCTGTTCATCTATCTTTTCGAGGGTTCAAGCGCATTCGCCAAGCAAGTATCCGCCCTCCGGAGCCGGATGCTGGCTCGCCGGGATCAATTGCTCACATCGACGATCACGCTGGGAGAGATCCTGGTTAAGCCGATGGAGACAGGGGACTCGGCGGCCGTTGCGTATTATCAGAAGCTAATTTCGACAACAGCGATCCTGCTTCCCTTCGAAGAGAAAGCTGCGGTGGTCTATGCCCGTCTTCGCGTGGATCGCTCCCTGCGTCCACCAGACGCCATTCAGCTTGCTTGTGCCGCGGCGGCGCGCGTTGACCTGTTTGTTACGAACGACGCCAGGCTTCAGACGAAACAGGTGGACGGAATCCAATTCATCGTACCGCTGGACCGGGTGCCCATTTGATCGGGGCTGTATGCGCAAAATGGGGGACGTCGCGGAACCATCGTAAACGTTGGCACGACAGGAGGGATGGCGGCGCGATTCGAGTCCCACAAGTGGTGCAGGTCAGGGAGCGACGATATCTTTGAGCTTGGGCTTGACCTGGATGGCGGCGAGGCTGGAGGCGTCCCAGCCGCCGCCGAGCGCTTTTACCAGGAGAACGCTGGTGACGAGGCGCTGGCCTTGAATGACGGCGGCTTCCTGCTCGTCGATGAGCAGATTTTGCTGCGCGGTAACCACGTCGAGATAGCTGACGAGGCCGCCTTTGTAGCGATCTTCGGAAATGTCCAGAGTGCGGCGGGCTGCGTCAACGGCGAGTTGCTGCGTATCGCGCGCCTTCTCAAGAACGGTGAGTCCGGTGACGTCGTCCTGAACTTCCTGAAAGGCGGCGAGGACGGATTGGCGGTAATTCGCGACTGTCACGTCGTAACCGGATTTCGCAAACTCGACCTGAGCGCGGCGCGCTCCGCCGGTGAAGATATTTTCCGCCACGTTTGCGCCGAGCGCCCAGAAGGTGCTCGAAACGTTGGCGAGCTTGAGTATGTCCGCAGCTTGCCAGCCGCCATTTCCAAATAAATTCAGGGAAGGATAATAGGCAGCCTTCGCAACGCCGATTTGCGCATTGGCCGCGGCCATCTGACGTTCGGCTTCGGCGATGTCCGGGCGCCTCTCGAGCAAATCGGAGGGAAGGCCGAGATCGATGGCGGGCGGTTCGGCGTTCAGTTCTTTAGTTGGGATTTGGAAGTCTGGAGCGGGTTTTCCGACGAGGACGGCAATCGCATCCTCAAACTGTTTTCGTTGTTGTAACAAAAGAGTGGCTTGCGTGCGCGTGGTTTGAAGCAGAGTTTCTTCCTGCGCGACGTCGAGGCCGGAAGCGACGCCGCCTTTGTGGCGCGAGTCGACGAGTTCCAATCCCCGGCGCAGCGTTTCCACCGTACGATTCAGTATTCCAAGCTCGCTATCGAGCTGGCGGAGAGTGAAATAGTCGCCCGCCAGATCGGCGGTTATGACGAGCCGGACATTTTCGAGGTCCGCGGCGCTGGCCTGATAGGAAGCTTCTGCCGCCTCGATCGTTCTTCGCCGCTGGCCGAAAAGGTCCACTTCGTATCCGGCCGTAAACGGCAACGAGAACGCGTTTTGTGTGACGGGTTGGAGCGGGCCAATTGCGCCGCTGGGAGGCCGGTTACCCGAAAGCCGTTGGCGCTCAGCGCTGGGCGAGACGCCAAGCGTGGGGAAATTTGTCGCGACCTGGAGACCTGCTGCGGCGCGCGCTTGATGATAATTTCCGATGGCCGCTTGCAATGTCTGGTTGGCGGCAAGGGCGTCTTTTTCCAGGCCATTTAATTCGTCGTCGTGAAAAACGCCCCACCACTCCCCCTTGGGCACGGCATCTTTGGGATCGCTTTGCCGCCAGGGCGCTTGCACATACCACTTCGCGGTAGTTGGGGCGGTTGCGCGTACATAGTTTGGCCCGACCGTGCACCCAGCCAGCGGCGAAATCAGGGAGGCTACAAACGCGCAAAGCAGCAGAGGCTTTCTCTCGAGCATTACCGCTTGGCTCCGGGCGCTCCATTCGCGGCGGGAACGGGAACTTTCGATTGCGGGGCGGAGGCTGGGGCCCGGTTCGCGCCCGGCTGTGCTATCACTGGTGGCTGCGTGACTTCTTTGACGCGCACGCTTTCATCATCGTTGATGGAGTCTGGAGGGTTGACGACAATCCAATCGTCCGGCTGCAGGCCCTGTAGGACTTCTAAAGTTGTGCCGAAGTCCCGCCCAATCGTCAGCGCGCGGAGATGAGTTTTGTGGTTGGCGTCCACGACCACGGCGCGCAAACCTTCCGAGCGGAAGAGCAGCGCATTCACCGGCACTTGCACGCGGGAAGCCGCGACTTTCACTTGCAGATGCACCTGAGCGTAGCCGCCGGGGAAGAGCCGGCCATCACGGTTGGGAACATCCACTTCTGTGAGAAGCGTTCTCGTGCTGGGGTCGATGGCTTCCGCGGTGCGGACAACTTTTCCTTGGAAGTTTTGGCCTGGATACTGCGTTAATTCAAGATAGGCTCCGAGTCCCGCGCGGACAGACGGCGAATACATCTCCGGCACATTCACATAGACGCGCATGGGATCCGTCTGGGCCAGCGTGAAGAGCTCCTGCTGAGCGCCGCCATTTCCGGCGTTAATCAAGGTTCCGATGTCAATGTTGCGGCGAGTGATGAAGCCGCCGAATGGGGCGTAAACATGTTTGAACGATTCCAGTTCCTCGAGCCTACGCACATTGGCTTCGGAAGACTTCATCGTGGCCGCTTTCGCTTCATAGTCGCCGACAGCGTTATCGACTTCCTGCTTGGAGACGCCATCCGTCTTGATCAGGTCCTGATAGCGAGTCGCGGTAATTCTCGAAAGATTCGCGTTTGCTTGCGCAGTGTTCAGGTCAGCACGGGCCTGGTAAAGCTGTTGATCGACTTCGGGCGTGTCGATGTCCGCCAGAAGTTCGCCCTTTGGCACGCGACTTCCGATATCGTGATACCACTTTTTTAGGTATCCATTCGTGCGAGCGTAGATGGGCGATTCCACGTAGGCCTGAAGCGTGCCGGGCAGCACGAGATCTTCCTGCGCGACCTCGCTCGTAGGATGGATGATCGCCACGGTGGGAATGGCCAGCGTCTCCGTTTCTTCGGCCAAGGCATGGTATTGCGCGCGTCGCTGGAACAAGGTGAACGCACCTAAAACTACCAGTACGATGGCAGCGCCAATAAAAAACTTGAACAGACCCTTGCCCTCCACCGGCTGTCGCCCTCCGTGCTCAGGTTCCATCTGTGATCCGCGTTCCGACATTTTCCCTCATCTTCCCAGTTCAGCAATTCTACCCGGCTCAGGCCATCGTTGGAGACGGCGATCCGCCGGGACGCCTTCTCCGCTCGCGGTGTCCATGAATAATGGAGAAAACGCAGGGGACAAAAAACAGGGTCGCGAAAGTAGCGAAAATCAGTCCGCCTATGACAGCGCGGCCCAATGGAGCGTTCTGTTCGCCGCCTTCGCCGAGGCCGATGGCCATGGGGACCATGCCGATAATCATGGCGAGAGCGGTCATGAGCACGGGACGCATGCGCACAAAACCTGCCTGCAGCGCGGCTTCGAGCGCGGACTTGCCTTCGCTCATCTGCTCTCGCGCAAAGGAAACCATCAGAATGCTGTTAGATGTAGCCACGCCCATGCACATGATCGCGCCGGTAAGCGAAGGCACACTGAGAGTAGTATGCGTCAGAAGCAAAATCCAGCAGATGCCGGCGAGAGCCCCTGGCAACGCAGTGATGATGATGAAGGGGTCAAGCCACGACTGGAAATTCACGACGATCAGCAAGTAGGCCAGGATAATGGCGCCAAGCAGGCCGATCGCCAAGCCCCGGAATGAAGTGCGCATGGTTTGTACCTGGCCGCGAACCTCGATATGGCTGCCTCGCGGGAGTTCGTTTTTAACGCCGCCAACCAGCTTGAGCACTTGATCGGACACGCTGCCTAGGTCCCTGCCGTCCACGGAGGCGTAAACGTTAATCATTCGCTGCACGTTGTAATGAGAAATCTCCGCTTGCCTCGCGGTGGTCGTTATGTTCACCAAATTTCCGAGGATTTGTGGTGGAGTACCCGGCAAAGTGCCCGTCACAGGCGTGTTTTCCAATTGTTGATAGGTGTCCACGCGATACTGAGGTGATTGCACGGCCACGTTGTATTCGACACCGTTCTTAGGGTCTAGCCAAAATGCCGGAGAAGTCTGGAAGCTGGAACTCAGGGAAACCAGGAGATTTGTCGCGATGTCCCTGGCCTGCAAACCGACGTACTGCGCACGTGTGCGGTCAACGTCCATGTGTAGCGTGGGGTCGTCGAGGGCCTGTTGCACGTGGACGTCGACCGCTCCTGGGATATGCCGCATTTCATTGGCGAGTTTCTCGGCGACCACATAGTTGTCAGGCTGGTCCGCCCCCGTCACGGCAATGTCGATAGGAGCTGGCGTCCCAAAATTCAGGATTTGCGTCACGATGTCCGCGGGCTGGAAGAAGAACTGGACTCCTGGAAATTCCTGGGGCAGTTTTTGGCGCAGGTCGTTGATGTAAGCACCGGTGGACTTCCCGCGTTCCTGTTTCAACTGCACCATGATTTCGCCGTCGGATGTGCCAAAAGTCCCGGAATTGCTATAGCTAAGGTTGATGCCGCTATAGGGAACGCCGAGATTGTCGAGAATTGTCTGCAATTCTTTGGGCGGAATAGTTTCGCGAATGGCGGAATCGAGTTCGTCGGCGAGGCGTGCGGTTTCCTCGATGCGCAGGCCGGTGCGTGCGCGGAAGTGCAAACGAATCTGGCCAGCGTCGACCGTGGGAAAGAAATCCCGGCCGAGAACTGCGATGAGGCCGACAGAAAGCACGCAGAATCCCAAAAAGCAAGCGCCGAACAATTTGGGCCGCTTCAGAGCTGCCACAAGCCCGCGATGATAGCCCTCTCGGAAATTTTCGAAGCTCTGCTCGAATCTTTGCTGGTAGCGGCGGAAGAAACCCTGCTTCTCCCCGACGTGCTCTTCGGCATTGTATTCATCCGCGCTGCTCAAAAGATACATGGCCATCGTGGGAACGATGGTTCGCGACCATCCATAGGAAGCAAGCATGGCGAAAATGACGGCTTCCGCCAGCGGCACGAAGAGGAATTTCGCCACACCCGAAAGAAAAAACATAGGGAGGAAGACAATGCAAATGCAAAGCGTGGAAACAAAAGCGGGAACGGCGATCTGCGCGGCGCCGTCGAGAATGGCCTGGACGGTCTCTTTGCCCATGGCCAGGTTGCGGTTGATGTTCTCGATTTCCACGGTGGCGTCGTCCACCAGAATGCCTACGGCGAGGGCCAATCCGCCGAGGGTCATGATGTTGATCGTTTCTCCGAGGGCGCTGAGCATCAGAATACTGACTAGAATGGATAGCGGAATGGAGATGGCGATAATCAGCGTGCTCTTCCAGTTCCCGAGGAAGATCAATATCATGACTGCGGTCAGGCAAGCGGCGATCAGCGCTTCACGCAAGACTCCTTGAATCGAAGCGCGCACAAAGAGAGATTGGTCGAAAAAGGTCCGGAGGTGGAGGCTTTCCGGCAAGGAGGACGCATAGTCCGCCAAGACCTGCTTTACGCGGTCGACGATATCGAGAGTCGAAGCGCTCCCGGTTTTGTACACGCTCATCAGGACGCCGCGCTGCCCATTCATGCGGACAATGTTGGTTTGCGGAGTGAAGCCGTCGCGAATGTGAGCGACGTCCTTCATGTAAATCGTCGCGCCATTGACGGTCTTCACGGGCAGTTCATTCAAACCTTCCACCGTCAGCGGGCTTCCATTCATCTCGACGGTGTATTCAAGCGTGCCCAGTTTTACGGTGCCCGTCGGCAGGATCAGGTTTTGCGCGTTGACGGCATTCACGATATCCACCGGCGCCAGGCCCTTGGATTGCAGCGAGGCCGAATCAATATCCACGGAAATGACGCGCTGTTTTCCGCCGTAGGGGTAGGGAAGCGCGGCGCCTTGCACAGTGGCCAGCTGCGTGCGAATGAAATTGTTGCCGAAATCGAAGAGTTGCTGCTCGCTCAAACTGTCGCTCGTCAATCCGATTTGAATGACCGGAACAGTCGATGCGGAGAAGATCGACACCAGAGGAGGAGTCGTGCCCGGCGGGAGTGTCCTCAGAATGGTTTGCACAATGGCGGTGGTCTGCGCCAGCGCGGTCTGCACATTGGCGTGCGGCTGGAAGTAGATTTTGACGACCGCTATTCCATTCAGAGATTGCGATTCAATATGTTCAACGTCGTTCACTAGCGTTGTGACGGCGCGTTCCGAATTGCTGGTGATGCGTTCTTCCATCTCCTGGGGCTCGAGCCCCTGGTAGTTCCACACCAGGCTGATCACAGGGATGTTGATGTCAGGGAAGATGTCCGTCGGCGTGCGCAAAAGCACCACAGGCGTCAGCAAAACAATGACGAGAGCGAGAACCACGAAGGTGTAAGGTCTCGCCAGCGCTAATCGGACAATCCACATAAAATTTCTTCGATTCCTCTAAAGGGCAATACGCCCGCAGGCCCAACTTAAATCGATTCTGCCGTCAAACTGCTCTAATCTTAGATTCCCGAGGCCGATTGTTTGGGTACGCCCCCGCGTCAGGGCACGATACGTAGTCCAATCAAACCTGCCCGCTTCGAGTCGCCCCAATTTGGGTTGCCATCTCGCGGCGTTCGCGGCGAATTCGCCGACGCAAGACCGAGCCCCGATCGCAGCCAAGCCTTTATGATTGAGCCTGCTACCCATCGGGCGAGACAGCGAGGCTTTTATCTTACCTCTTTTTGGATGTCGCTAATTTAACGTAGGTCACTTTGAACAGTCGGCCAAATTGGGCTGGCGTTTCCGCGTCTCATCAAATGAATTGATGCAATGAATTCATGCGGCCGTTCGGTCTGTCCTTCGCCATCAAGGCCATACTGGTTTCCTCGCAAATGGTGGATCGCTCATGGGAGTGCAACGGGTGCCCCGGCGATGGGCTGTGCATTGGCTGCTACTTATGCGTCATGACGAAGACGCCGTCCCAATTTGCCGGCGGCTCCTCAAAAAGATAATCCTGGCAGCGCTTCCAATAGACGCGGGAAGGGCCGTCGGCAGGCCACTTGTCGAGAATCTCCTGGAAGGCCCGCTGGGCCGCTTCCCACTGCCGGTGCTGATAGAGTTGGCGAGCATGAGCGAACAGATCTACTTGCAGGCGCACGTCTTCCGCCGAGCCGCCGGCGTCGAAATCCGCTTGGCGTCCCATCAATTGATAAATAGTGACGGGTTGCAGCTTGCCTTTGACGCGCATCAAATCCAGCTCGCGGAAGACAAAGCCATCGTTCTTCGCGGATCGATAGGTCGTTTCGTTCGCGATGATATGCGTGCCGTAATCCTTGTTCAGCCCTTCGAGACGCGAAGAGAGATTTACGGCATCGCCCAGCGCCGTGTAGCCGTAACGAAGCGCGGAGCCCATGTTGCCGACGCTGGCGACTCCCGTGTTGAGCCCAATGCCGATTTCGAGGCTCGGCTTGCCTTGCTCTTCCCACTGCTTTTGCAATTCGCGGACGCGCTTCATCATTTCAAGAGCGGCGGTGCACGCCCTCACCGCATGTCCCTGTTCCTCGAACGGAGCGCCCCAGAAGGCCATCACCGCGTCGCCAATATATTTGTCGAGCGTCCCGTGATGGCTGAAGACAATGCGCGTCATGTCCGAGAGATACTGATTCAGAAAGAGAGCGAGCTCCTGGGCGTCCAGTTTTTCCGAGATACTCGTGAATCCACGAATGTCGCTGAACATCACGGTGATGTCGGTTTTTTTAGGGTCCACGAGGCGTCGGATTGACGAGCAATCGGCGAATGACTTCCGGACTGAGGTACTGGCCGAACGCGGTGCGCACCTTGCGTTTTTCTTTCTCCTCGACGAGCGCGCGGTAGAGCGAAACCAGCAACACGTTGCCGGTGAGCGTCATAGCAGGAACCGTGAAGTTCAGCCACCAGCCATGCAGAAACGCGCCGTAATCGACCGCCACCAGGGGAATCAGCAATCCTGCGCCGAACCACATCCAGCGTGGCTGCACCAGCGCCATCCAGATGCCCAGCGGAATGCCAAAAGTAAAAATGAGTAGTGCGTCGATCAGGGCGGATCGCGCGTCGCGCTTGATGAATCGATCGTTCAGGATGCTGTCGATGACGTTGGCATGGATTTCCACGCCAGGATAATTCGTACCGCCAAAAGGAGTGGCGCGCAGGTCGCCAATCCCAGTCGCCGTGGCGCCGATCAGGACCAGCTTTCCTTTGAATTTCTCGGGGGCAACACTTTTGTGAAGAACATCGGCGATGGAATAATGATGGAAAGTTCCCCAAGGGCCTTGGTAATTGATCAACATTTGTCCGAGGGCGTCGGTGCGAAGCTGCAATTTACTTCCGAAATTAATCCGCACGATACCAACTGGAGCCGTAAAAAAGATTGGTATCTTGCGCTTCCGGTCCCATGAACGCGCGGGCGGCCATGATGTCCAGCGAAGGGTAGAGATCCCAGTCGTCCGGATTGTCGGAGCGCCCGTAAGGAAGAAGAAGCGTGGCCCGTCGGACAACACCGTCGGTGTCTGGCGGGACGTTGAAAAAGCCAGTCCATGAATGTATCGCCGGAGAGCGCCGAAGTCAGGCTGTCCAGATTAGCTTCCGCCCCTCGCGGCATGAGCCTTGCTCCGGCGAAAATCTCCATCAGGTGGAGTTTGTCTTCCTTGCCGAACTGTGGCCGCAGAGGATGCGCCGGCGGATAAGCGAAGAATGCAATTTGATCCGCGTAGGCTTGCAGTGCTTTGTCGGAAACACCTTCAAGGTCCGCGCGTGTAAAAAGAAAATAATTCCCCAGGATTACGGGGCCAAAGCGCTTGATCGCCGCTGCAAACTGAGAGTCCGCATCGTATTTCGCGGCGAGTTGCCGCACTTCGGCGCTCAACTTTGGATCGACCGCCTCCCCTGCTTGTTGCCGCTGATCGAGCTCCTCGGCCAAAGCCCGAACTGGAGCCGCGGTCTGATCCGGCTTGCTAAAGGTGATGTCGAAGGCCGCTACTTTGGCTCCGTCTTCATGCAGAATGTCCAGCAACTTTGCAAAATACGTCCGCGAAAAAGGCCAGCGCCCGAGAACTTCCTGCGCTTTCTGATCGATATCCACGATAACGATGGGGGAATCATCCGAAGAGAAGCGCTGGGACCGGTAGCGAAAGCGCGTATCCAGAGTGTCGAGTTCCAGGCGCTCGGCAAGCTCCGAAATGGGGCTTCTTTTCTCTTGCAGAAACACCAGGTAATAGACGGAGAGTGCCGCAATCGTGATGCAAAGACTAAGAATGAACGAGACGCGATGCCGCCACCACGACTGGAGAAGTTCGTAGAGGCCGAAGCCGCCCCGCCTCTGCCGCCATGCGCCTGACGGAGCTGCCATTGCGATACGCGCGCTACTCGCGGTAGACGAAGTTCATGCGAGCTCCGCCCACCTCGATGATGTCTCCGTCATTCAGGCGCACGGGTCCGGTGATCGGCTTGCCGTTCACTAGCGGCATTTTGTCGCCGGGGCCGATGTAGTAGCCGTCATCGCGCTGGTTAATTTGCGCAGCCATGGGCGGCTTGAACCAGCCTTTGAGTTTCACCGTGGCCATGCCCGACTTGCCGATGACCGTCAGCTTGTTGGTGAGCATGTATTCCTTCTGATCGGTACGCCCGCCAAGCACGACGAGCGTGGGAACTTTGAGCCGCCCGGACGCAAATTGCACGCGCTCGCCGGTAGCTGCAGCTTGCTGAAGCATACTCCGGCGCTCTTTGGTGTCGAGCACCATCGTTTCGTTGATGCGCGGAGCGCTGGCCTTGCGCCCAGTATCCCAGGGCACGGGAGCGTCGCCGGAGGCATCTACCTTGATGTGATGTTTGCCGATCCAGATCGAATCGCCATCATGGAGCGTGGCGCGCTCAATGCGCAGATCGTTCACAAACGTGCCATTGAGGCTATCGAGATCCTCGACGACGAGCCGCTGGCCCTCAAAATACACGCGCGCGTGATAATTCGAGACCGCCAGGTTGTCAACCGGCAAGTCATTGTCCGGGGACCGTCCGATGCTCACGGGCCGGCTTCCCACCGGCACTTCCTTGACCGTCTTCTCTTCAAACATCAGGCTGAGCTTCGCCATCTCAACGTCCTCCTGTGGCGCCGTTTCCGGCCGCTTTTTTCCGCGCCCCCCGGCGCAGCCATGAAAACCAACTTCTAGATTGCGAACCAACACGAACCACGATGACGGTGATGTTGTCCACGCCGCCTCGTTCGTTGGCCAAGGCCACTAACTTCTCCGCAGCCCTGGTGGGATCCGTTTCCGCCTGCAAGGTCCCTGCAATTTCCGGCTCTGTCACCATACGCGTCAAGCCATCGCAACAAAGCATCAAAATGTCCCGCGCAAATATCATGTGCTCGTCGGTATCGACTTCGACGTCGGGCACAGCTCCCAGCGCCCGCAGCAGGACGCTCTGCATTTCGCTTTCTTCCGCTTCCGCCGCCGTTATAATGCCGCGCCGAACCTGCTCGGCAACCAGGGAATGATCGCTGGTGAGCTGTTGCAAAGTGCCGCCCCTCAGCAGGTAGGCCCGCGAATCCCCAACGTGAGCGATGCTTAATCTTGAGCCATCGAGCCACGCTGCTGTCAGTGTTGCTCCCATGCCATGCTGCTCGGGATGCGCTTCTGCCGAGTCGTAAATCTTTTTGTTGGCCAAATGCACGGCGTTTGTCAGCCGCTTGGTCTTCTCGCTCCAGGTTGGCTCGGAGACGCCCATTTGAGTGGCCGCGGAATCCGTACTCGCGTCCATGCAAAATTTGACGATCGTCTCGACGGCCATCTCGCTGGCCACTTCGCCATGCGCTTCGCCGCCCATCCCGTCCGATAGCACAAAGAGGTTCAGCGGCTCGACGATGCGGAAGCAATCTTCGTTGTTCGTGCGCACCCGGCCTAGGTCGGTTACGCCGCCGCTTTCGATCCGCACAAACTCTCCCCGTGCCGCTGGCAGTAGGAACCGCTGTCCACACCCGTACCCGGCAACCCTGTTCTCACGCTAACAGACCCTTTCCGGCCGCGAAAGGCTGTGACGCCTACTGATTACTTGTTATTTGGCGTCATTCGCCGTCCCGGCCTTTCCGAGGGTACAACCAAATCGTCGATTCCGTGACTTACTTTCTGGCAGATGTGGGGACACTCCTTACCTCGCCGGTCAGGTCCGCTTCCGCTATAATCTGCCTCGCGGCGGCCGACTCTTCGAGGAACGCCGGATCTGCTTCCCTCACAATGGCCAAATCCAAAAAACCGCTAGGCACGCGAACGCTTGCATCCCAGCACACGGGCCTCTCCGCGGCGCAGGCTAGCCGCGAGCTCGAGGAACTGAACAGCATCGGCATCGCCTTGAGCGGGACTCATGATGTGGAACGCCTTCTCACGCTGATTTTGCACAAGGCGCGAGAGATCACCAGCGCTGACGCGGGATCGCTCTATTTGGTGGAACAAGATGCGGGCAGTTTGAATGGCGCGACGAATGCCGCGGCTAGCGGCACGGAACCAGCTCGACAGTTGCGATTCCGCCTGACGCAAAACGACAGCGTGCAGTTTCCTTACGCCGAACACACCCTGCCGATCACCGAGTCTTCCATGGCGGGATACTGCGCGCTGCATGGCGAAGTGATCGAACTGGCGGACGCCTATCGCATTCCCAAATCGCGGCCCTTTCGCTTCAATTCTTCGTTCGACGAACAGGCTGGCTATCGCACTCGCTCTCTGATCACGCTGCCGATGAAAAACGGAAAGGGTGAAGTCATCGGCGTGCTTCAGCTCATTAACTGCAAACGCCATCCGAAAGCGCGGCTGACCGATGCAAATGCGGTTCACCGCTACGTTCATCCGTTCCCGGAGCGCGCCGTGCGGCTTGGGTTGTCCTTGGCTTCGCAGGCCGCGGTGGCTTATGAGAATTCGCAGCTTTACCGCGACATCGAGAACCTTTTTGATGGTTTCGTGAACGCCTCGGTGAAAGCCATCGAGCAGCGCGATCCCACTACTTCCGGACACTCGCAACGCGTTTGTCAAATGACGCTTGCGCTTGCCGAAGCCGTGGACCGCGAAGAGCAAGGGCCGTATGCGGATTTGCGCTTTTCGCGCGAGCAAATGAAGGAGCTGCGCTACGCAACTTTGCTTCACGATTTCGGAAAAGTAGGCGTCCGCGAGGAAGTTCTCGTCAAAGCTAAAAAACTTTACCCGCTTCAGTTTTCGCGGTTACTCGATCGTTTTGACTATATCCGGCGCGACATGGAAGCGCGCATCGCCGAGCAGAAGGTTGAGATCCTGCTTGGGCATTTCCGCCGGGAAGCGGAAGCGCGCGTGCGCTTGAAACTGCTCGATGGCGAGGCCAGCCGGCTGATCGCCGAGCTGGACCGTTACGTCGATTTCATCACGCGGGCGAACGAGCCGACGATCCTTCCATCGAGCGAGTTCGATTTGTTGACGGAAATCTCTCAGAAGACGTATCGCGACCCGCGCGGCGCCGAGCGCCCCTTTCTCACTTCGGAGGAAGTCCGATACCTCTCGATCCCGCGAGGCAGCCTCGATTCGAACGAGCGGCGGCAAATTGAATCGCATGTGACGCACAGTTTTAATTTCCTGGCGCAAATTCCCTGGACACCTCAATATCGCGGCATTCCGGAAATTGCGCGCGCCCACCATGAAAAACTCAACGGACGCGGTTATCCGGCGGGTTTGGTCGCTTCAGAAATTCCTGTGCAAGCCAAAATCATGACCATCTGCGACATTTTCGACGCGCTCTCCGCGTCCGACCGTCCTTACAAGCGTGCCGTTCCGACGGACCGCGCTCTCGAGATATTAAAGCTGTGCGTTCGGGATGAGGAGATCGATCCCGAATTATTCCGTCTTTTCCTCGATGCTCAAGTCTATCGGCTCGTAGCCAAGCCCGCCTAGTTGACGCCTTCAGATTCCTTCACCGATTACTTTTTGGATGATCGACGGGGCTTAGGTGCCTTGCCAAGTCCTGGTCCCTTTTATAATAGGCGTGGGGCAGGTTATGTGGACATTTCTACTTGGGCCTTTTCTTGCGCTGCTTCCACGGCGCTTGCGTAATGCTTCGCCATTCTCCAAAGCAGTGCGTTGGCGTCCCGCCGCCATCCTCAGCGGCTTGGCGGAATCCACGAGCGCGCTGAGCGTGCTCATGGCTTGGTATTACTACTCGATGTCCACCACGCTTTCGCACCTCTCGGATCTCGCGCTCAGCGGCAAGACCGCTCCCACAACCACTGATTATGATCTCGGGACGGCTGCTCTTCTCATTTGGTCCACCCATCCACTGACGTGGGCAATCGTTTTTTTTGGCATTGAGGGTATCGTGCGCACCTGCGCGGGCCTTACCGATACAGTTTTGGGCATTTTCCCGCTGTATTTCGTTGAGAAAGTCTACGCGACTGTTTTTCGCAGGCGTGAGTCGAAAGCGCCGTACGCCGCGGATTTTTCGCGCAGCCACGTCTCTTCCTATGTAGGTGCCATACGCGATAAAGTTGTGACCGTCAGGCCATCGAATCTCGCTGACGAGCTTCGCATTGTGAAGAATGTCTCCGAAGAATTTTTGGAAATTCGCGCAAGCCAGGAAAAGCCGGAGTGGACTCCTCCTCGTACAGTTCGCATCGAGGATCGCTATTACCGCCTGGAAGAATCATCGCGCGGGCCGGGCCCTCGCCCCTTCATCTACAAATTGCGGCGATTGCCCAAGGGCGTACCCGGCCGGACCGTGCTCATCTATTCTCCAGCCGAAGAGCCCGTGAAAGCGAGCCGCTGAATCAACGCTTTGCGGCCCTGCTGCTTTCTCCCGCTTGGCCCAACGCTCTTCGTCTTTCTCCGCCCGCCGCCTCTCGACTACAATCTCATCATGCCTTTTCGCCGGCGGGTGACATTGTCGATTTTGCGCTGTCTTTGTTTTTCGGCCTCGTCCGTTTTGCTGTTTTCTCCAGCCGTTGCTCAAAAGCCGCCCCGCTCCTCGGCGGGCCAAACACTCGTCCTTCCGCGAACCATCATCTCGGGCGACCGCGCTACTCTCTCAGTGCTGGATGGCAACGGACGTCTCACTCCCGGGGCCAAAGTTGTCTTTTCGAATGGCGACCGCCTGACCACGGACGCGACCGGCCGCGCGCTGTTCGTTGCGCCACTCAATCCCTCCGTCATTCGCGGCTCCATCGCTGGCCGCCAGGGCGGCACTGCCGTGACCATCCTGTCCCCAATTGCAACGGTCGGGCCCGCCATGCTAGTCACATCAATCCCCGAAATCGCTTCGCTCACCGACCGTTTCGAAATCGATGGCGGCGGCTTTTGCGGCGACGCCGATGCCAACCACATCACCATTTCTGGTAAGCCTGCTTTCGTATTGGCTTCCTCGCCGGCCTCGCTCGTTGTCTTGCCTCCCGCGGACTTGCAGCCCGGCCGCGCCTCTGTCGATCTCTCCTGCGCAAAACACTACGGCCCGCCCCTCGAAGTAGTCTTCGTCGCGCTTGAACTGGAAGCCGACTCCTCTCCGCTTAAGCCCGGTGTTCATCGCCAGCTTACCGTCCACGTGCACGGCACAACCAGCAGAGGTCATCCTCGAAGCCACAAACCTTGCACCAAACGTCGCCCAACTCACCGGCGGGAAACCCGCACGAAGAATCCAGCTCGGGAGGGGGAGAAAACGCGGCGAGCTTCGAGGTTATCGGCCGCGCACGGGGCAGCTTTCAGATTTCCATCCGGCTATTGACTCCTTCCGCCGCCCCGAAATAAAGATCCGCAAACTTTGTGTCTGCTGCGAAAGCCATCATCTCGGCAGCTTGCTTACTGGCCTTGTGTTACATTTTCTACTTGTAGCTGGCAAGATATTTCCGGAGAAACTTGTGATCCTAACGCTCGTGGTCAGCGCTGTCATCGCCCTGGGCGTGGGTGCGCTTGTAGGTTGGGTACTTGCTTCTTCGCACGCGACTCGCATCTGGTCGGAGGCCGCCGCACTTGCCGCTCAGCTTGGCGACACCCGCAAAGAACTCGAAATTTCCCGAAGTGACCTGGACAAACTCCGCAAAGACCTGGCCACCGAACAGACTCTTCGCGCCAAGGCCGAATCCGACCGCCAAAACGAGCGCGCTAATCTCGAGGAGCAGCGAAATCTGTTGAGCGAAGCGGAAACGAGATTCCGCGAAGCTTTCGATTCTCTGGCGGGGAAAGCCCTGGAGCATTCCAGCCAGCAGTTTCTACAACTGGCTCAGGAGCGCATGACCACTCTGCAAAAACAGGCTTCAGGCGATCTTGCTCAACGCCAGGAATCGATAAAAGGCATGGTCGATCCGCTCCAGCAGCGGCTTACCGAGCTTCAAACGCACCTCCGCGAACTGGAATCGAACCGCCAGTCGGCGTATGGCGAGCTTCGAACGCAAGTGCAGACCCTCGCCCAGACGAACCGCGATCTTCAGAAAGAAACGGGAACGCTGGTCAGCACACTTCGTCAACCCCAGGTCAAAGGCCGCTGGGGCGAACTGACATTGCGTCGCGCTGTTGAGCTTGCGGGAATGTCTCCACACTGCGATTTCAACGAGCAGGTCTCCGTAGCGGGAGATGAAGAAGAAACACGCTTCCGCCCCGATCTGATAGTGCATCTTCCCGGAGACGCCAACGTCGTTGTGGATGCCAAAGTTCCGTTGCACGGATTTCTTAGGGTGGCGGCGGCCCAAACCGAAGCAGAGCGCCAGGCTGGGCTCGCGGAACACGTGCGTCTCGTGCGAGACCATGTGTCCCAGCTCTCTTCGAAAGAATATTGGAAGCGCTTTGATCGGGCGCCGCAATTCGTGGTGATGTTCGTGCCGGGTGAATCGTTTTTCAGCGCGGCATTGGAGAGTGATCCGACCCTACTCGAGGAAGCCATGGAAAAGAGGGTAGTGCTGGCCAGCCCCACGAATTTGATCGCCCTTCTGAGGGCGGTTGCTTACGGGTGGAGGCAGGAACAGATCGCTGAGAATGCGCAGGAGATCAGCGACATTGGCAGAGATTTGTATGACAGGCTTCTGAAGTTTCTCGAGCACTTCAACGATGTGCGAGGGGGACTTGAGCGGGCAAACAAGTCATTCAACAATGCCGTTGGCTCTCTCGAGGGCCGGGTGCTCCCGTCCGTTCGCAGGCTGCGAGAGAAGGGACACCACGCGGCTGAGCTGCCTGCGGTGGAACCTACGGAGACCGCTCTACGCGCATTGAATTCATCTCCCGCCGAAAGCGAGAACTAGGCTGAATAGCGAGCGCCTCCTCGGAACGAAGCCCCTGGCTTTGCTATCACGCAGGCAATGCCTAATTTTTTTCTACCAATTCACTTTGATCGCGAAGTGGATCACACGCCGCCGTTGGCTGCCCGAACTCAGCCGATCTCTACCGCAGGCGATCCGGGCGCAAACCGGGTAGCGAAAGGGCGTGGCGGCTAGGGATTTTCGGACTTTGCCGAGGCGTCTTGCGAGTCCGTGGTATCCGTCGGCTTCATGGCGACGACATCGTAGTCCCGAGTTTTCTTATCTCCATCCGGGCACTCGACGGTCATGTGATCGTTCTTGATTCTGATCACGACTTCCTTGCCGACGGGCAAGATAGCTGGATGCTTTTTGTCGGTGGGCTGAATTTCGTATTCCATTTCGTCGGTGCGCAACAGGTAGCGCGGACACAATTTCTCATCGGAGTTTATGTGGGTAATGCCCACGGACGCCCAGATGCTGCCCAGGCCGGTCACGCCTTTTTCCTTGGCGCCACACGGTACGGCGTCCATTTTTTCGAGCATTGCCCGTTCGGGCGGCTGCTTTTTTTTACCGTGCGCACTCGCGGGAACTGCCACCGCCAGGGCAAGCGGTAGAACCAGCAGAATCTTGCAATTCATATTGCCTCCTCTGGGTAACTTTCCGCCCGATCTGACTCGGGCATCAGCCAGGCGCCGGACGTTCGATGCGCCGGCTAGGTTTACGAAGGGCTAAAGCCACAGGCGGAACGGGAAGGCCGGTGAGGCCTTCCCATCCAGCGTGTATCGGGTCCTACTGATTCGGTTTGCCGGGCTTAACCTCCGGGGTCTTCAGGTCCGGAACAGTGCCGAACTGCTGAGACGATTTGACGAAGGTATCGGGATGCGCCATCAGCTGTTCGCGCACGTCCGGATTCGCGTTCAGATAGTCCTTCAGTTCGGGGTGGCTATTCAGGAAGTCCTGGTTCTTGACGAGAGAAGGATTCTTGGAGAGTTGCTGGGCGATGTCTGCGTGGCTTCCAAGAAATTCTCCGAAGTGCCGATGGACGTCGCCCCGGTCCATGTCAATGCCGAAACCGTTGCGATCCATGGCACCTTCGTGGTTGTCAAAGCGAGCTTCGGCTTGCAGAAAGCCGTTCGGATTGTCTCTGAGCTGATCGCGAACTTCGGGATGGTCCTGCAAATAGGTTTGCAGGGCGGGGTGATCCTTCACAAATTCGTCGTTATCGACGAGCGAAGGATCCTTGCGAACTTGCTCGGAAATTTCGTGGTGATTGTTTAAGAATTGGTTGAAGCTAGCGAACTCCCGGCGGTTCTGGCCGAGGTTGCGGTCGCGATTATCCTCGAAACGGTTCTCGCGGTCTGCCTCACGCACGAAGGCGTTGGGGTCGTCTCGGAGCTGATCGCGGACTCCTGGGTGATCCTGCAAATACGTTTGCAGGGCGGGGTGATCCTTCACGAATTGTGCGCTATCAACGAGAGAAGGATTGCGGCGAACCTGTTCGGAAATTTCGCGATGGCTGTCCAGGAACTTATCGAAACTCGCGATCTCGGCCCGGTTTCGGTCGAAATCGCGATTGCGATTGTCATCGCGGCGGTTGAGGCGATCTGCTTCACGCATGAAGGCGTTGGGATCGTTCTTGAACTGATCGCGGACTCCTGGATGGTCTTGCAAGAAGGATTGCAAGGCAGGATGGTCCTTCAGATAGTCGGGCTTATCCGCAAGCGAAGGATCTCTGCGAAGTTGGTCGGCAATCTCAGGATGGCCGTCAAGGAATTGATCGAAGCGCGCCAGTTCGTCGCGATTCGCGGCGTTGTCCTGGGAGGACGTGTTGGTTTGCTCGGTGGATTGGCCGGGAGCGGACTGCGCGCTGAGAGGCAGACAGAACAGAGTTGCCAGAGCGAGTAGCGCGAGCCCGCTCTCAAGATGCATGTGCTTCTTTTTCATAAGGCACTCCTGCGGTGAATGTGTCACCCGTTAGGGAGGTGCAACATGCATGCCAAAGGGCCGCACGAAAAATGGAAGTTCCAACGGTTCAAGGAGTTAGGAAAAGTGGAGAGACCAGCCGAAGCGAGACGTGCGGGAAAATTCTACACGCGAGGTAAAAATCGCCATACAGAAAACACCCTACGGTGAATGCGGCAACGTAGTGATGCTTAATTCGTCGTCTTCAATCCACAGGACGACCACGTCGCCAACACGGATCCCCAGCCGCTTGCGACACGAAGCAGGAATCACCACGCGCCCGTTCTCGTTGACCCGCATCCGCGTTTTTAGCGTCATGTTGTCTCTCCATTTGCTACATTGTCATGACGCGTGTCATTTCGGATCAAAAGTCTCATGTGCCGAAGCGTGCGACGCCGCACCAGGCCTCACGGCACTAGAGATGTATGGGGTAGGAAGTGAGCTAGATTTGCAGGTGCCGCTGAACCAGCTTGCGCAGCTTTTCGCGGTCTTCGTCCTTCATGTGTACAAATTCAACGCCGCTACCGTCCGGGCCGAGATTGCGCACCACGGCGGTAAAATGAATCTTGCGCAGCCCGGAGCGAACTTCCAGCTTGATGGAATCGCCCACCGAAAGTTTTTTCAACGATTCCAGGTAAGCTCCGCCCAGGCTGATGGTTCTAACGCGCGCAAGCCCAGCCTGGGATCCCTCAATCTGCGCTCGCAGCGGGGATTCCAGAGGAACGCGTACATATCGCCGGGGAACGACATAGCTGCCATTCGTTTGCGGGGCCGCTTCAAACGCCCCACGAGCCCGCCCGGAAGCTGGCCGGTTTTCAAGGATCGCCAGAGCGTCCTCCGCAGCTGCGCGCAGCCCCGCGGGTTCGGTAAACGCCAGTCCTTCGCGGCCTTCCGCCAGCATCCGCAGCAATTCCGCCGCTTCGACGGCATGCATGCGCCCGATTGCTTCAATCGCTTTGATGCGCACAAAAAGATCGCGCAGAACCTCATGTTCGCCGGCGGCAATCTCCATCAGTTGCGGCACGGCGGTCGTTTCCTGCGCCAGCCCGATCTGATCGATCATCATCGGCACGACCAGCGGATGCGCATCCGCGAGCACCGCGGAAAACACGAAAGCCGCACTTTGCGAAGAACCGGCATTGGCCGGACGCGAAAGCTCGCTTACCGCCAAGTCCTGCAAGTTCCACTCCCAACTCGCGAGCGCCCGTGCCAGGCCGCGCAGTAATCGTTCCGGATCGGCGGCGGCAAGCAGCTTGATCGCCGCGCTTACACGCTGCCGCCGCGCTTCATACAGCCGCGTCTCTAGAAGATTCAGCACTGGGACGCCGATGGCTCGCAGCAGCCGCGCCATCGCTGCCAGCATTTCCGCGCCGCGCGGTTCGGTCAAAAGCAGTGTCAGACGATCGAGCAGCCGCTCCGGGTCGCGTTGCAGCAGCCGCGGCAGAACCGGATCCAGCGGACGGTTCGCCAGCGCGGCATCGACTAGAAGCAACCAGCGGTCTTGCGCCACCAGGCCGCGGGCCAAGGCCGCCATGTGATCGTGCTCTGTGTCCTTCGGCACCCTTTCGAGCCCGACAAGAATATTTTCGAATCCCGCATAATCGCCGCGAGTTACCGCAACGCGCCCCAGCGTCTCCAGGAAAGCCGCAAGCAGCGCCGCGGTTTCCGGAATGGTTTCCTTCTCCAGCGCTTTCATCGTCCCGCGGCTCAAATCCTCCGGCAATTGATTGGGCCAGAGCGATTCGATGATGGGCGTCATTTCGTTCAAGCCCGCCGCAACCGCCCGCCGCGCGGAAGCATTCTCGTTTTCAACGCGCCGCGAATAGTTCAACAGGATATTTCGTGCTTCGCGCCGCGGAGCATCCGCTCCCGTCTCGGCGAGTTGCCCGAGCGTTCGTTTGAGCGCCACGATCGGCACGCACCACACGTCCGTCCCGCGCAGTACGGCCGATTTCTCTCGCGCAGGCAGTTCCAGCCAGAATTTCTCGACGATCTGTTCCCGGTGGGTGTCGTTTGCCCACGCGGTCGCCAGCAAAGATAAGTGCTGTGAGGAATGCGGGCCGGTATATCCGCCCGAAGAGACAAGCACATCGCTCAAGCGATGAAACGTCGGGCGCACGGAGACGGGCCGAAGCGTCCCGGCGGAAAACTCCGCGCTCAGGAATTCCAAGATTAAACTTTCAGAAAGACGCAGAAGGTAGGGCTGCGGATGTTC
Source organism: uncultured Acidobacteriota bacterium (assembly GCA_963767755.1). Lineage (GTDB taxonomy): Bacteria > Acidobacteriota > Terriglobia > Acidiferrales > UBA7541 > Acidiferrum. The sequence goes on from CAVYFO010000034.1 coordinate 174,818, forward strand.
GCCCTCGCGCGGAGCATACTGCGAAATGGACCCTAGCAGCATGCGCACCGTTTCCCGGCTGGCATCTTCCATCGCGCCGTGAATCGCACGCGCCGCTTCTTCCGGCGAAAGGCCGCGCGCCGCTTCGAGCGGCGGTGTCAGCCGGGCGATCAAACGCAGCGCCCCGGCCAGATCATCCATCTCCGGCGGGAGAATGGGAACCTCATTGACCTCGCGCGGCGAATTTCCGCCGTACGCCACCAGCGCGCCCATCAGGCTGGCGAGCACCGTATCGACCCTTCGTTCCGTTTGTGTGTTGATCGAAATCCCTTCCACGCGATTCTCCAAAAACCGCGCAGCCCACCAGCCGCTGCCCCCGCGCTTTATAGATTCCTCCGATCTCAACAACGATGCTTTGAAGAGTTGCGCGAGAGTGTCCAGTTCGCCTACATGAAATTGCCGGGCAATGCCGATGGATTGAATCCCTGCGCGCTGCAAATCCAGCGCGAGCGACTGCATTTCCCCGCGCAGGTCGGGAAGATGCGCATCGCTAAGCTTGGGCACGACCAGCCCGCCGCGCTCGATGTGAATTTCGATGCCGTTCAGCGCGCCCGCGAAATCGTGCAAAGTTTCATAAGCAGTGTCCAGGCTTTGAAGCCGTCGTGGATGATTCCGTTCATAGATCCGTTCAGACCGAATCAACAGATGCAGGCATCGCAACGCGTGGATGACGCCGGCGGTCCTTGCATCGGGAGGAGGCGGAGTCGTTTCGTGCGCGCCATGTGAGGCCTGTCGCGACGCGTTCTTCAGCGCAGGCTCGGCGTGCGGACGCGATTCAGCGTCATAACGCTGCTCGTCGACCGGCATGATGGCCCGAAGTACCAAATCTTTCCCCCGCTTGCTTCCGTGTGACGTATTTAACCGACTGGTTAAATGAAGGCCCCCGCCTCAACATTCCGACCTAAAGATCCTCGTGAGGGCAGGGTACCCTTAGCCATACAGCAAGCACGCTGCCTGCCCGAGGAGTTCAGGAGTAAGTGTTTTGTTTTTAATGGATTGGATTCGGAGTTCTAGAACCTGAAAGCTAGCGGTGTTACAAAAAGTTACGTTCCAGGTAGGAGAAAACCGGCTCCTATGCGCCCTGTGGCGGGGACGTAGACTCCCCAGGTGCCACACTGAACCTTGAATAAGGCTATCGGGGTCTCAGGGTTTCCTCAATGGTGACCGTCCCGCCCTCGCTGGCCTGCACCGTGCGTCTCACTTGCTGGTAACCAGGGAGCCGAACGATCAATGTGTGCAGACCCGCTGGCATCTGTACTCGCGCCGGAGTCGTTTGCCCGGTTGTAGTCCCGTCCAGGAAGACCTCAGCGCCCTTGGGGGTGGTATCGACCTGAGCCCAGGCGACTCTGGAGTTAAGTTCAACGGAGAGTTGGGTTTGAATGTTGTCCTTCACCTGTATTTTTCCAGCGTATGCTTCGTATCCCGGCAAACGCACCACCAGGTTGTAATTGCCCGGCGCAAGAGGCAATGTCACGGGCGTTTGGCCGGATTGCTTTGCTCCATTGATGAATACGTCGGCGCCCGCCGGGCGGCTGGTTAGGTACAATCCCTGCGAAAGTGACTCCAGGGAGGCCTTCTGATCGATGACGCTCCCTGCCTTCACTTGCAAAGCCGTTTGCATCGACTGATAGCCGGACTTTTCGACTTCCAGGCTGTATTGCGCAGGATCGAGATCATTGAAGCTGCACGGCGTCTGGCACTGGCTGACAACACGTCCGGAGGAGCCTCGCAGGATGGCAGTCGCGCCGATCAAATCCGTGACGACGTGAATCGCCCCTTGGCCTGGCGAAGGAACTGGGTGCGCTCCATCCGCACTACTCGATTTTCCTGTTTCCGGCACGTCCACGTACTCTAAATTGTCTATAAGACGGATGCTCGTGGGGGCGTTGCGAAGGAATTTCAGCAGGTCGACATGTTCCGAGGGCCTAATTTTGCCTGTCAGCACGAGCGTATTTCCAATGGCCTGCACTTTGGCCCGGCCCGTCAATCCCTTTTCTACGAGGATTTCGTCGATCCGTCCTTTGTATTCAGCGGCTGCCGGACTTACCACTAGCTCGGCTTTCTTAGTTGCTGGCCTTTCTGCACTCGGCGCGACCGGTTTCTTTTCCGGCGCGGAGCCTTCGGGGCCGGTCGTCGTTGGTGATTCGTTGGAGGCGGGGCTCGCCGAAGTACCCGCCGAAAGGCACACTTGCCACCCCATCAGCCGGAGCTAAAGGCGTTGCAGAAGCCGCCGCAGCGCCGTCACCAGCCTTTTGCGCCGCGTTCATCTGGCGGGCATCTTCAAAGACCGGACGCAGCTTTTGTATGCCATAGGCGATTACGCCGAGCAAAATCAGCGCGATAAAAATGCTCCCCACAATGCTCTTCTTTTTCGGTTCTTCTTGCTGTTGTATCGGTGTGATGGATCCCGTACGGCGCACGGTCGGCGTCTGCATGGGGCTGGAAGCTCGCACGTTCAGCGACCGCGTCGTTGCCACGGTCATGGGATCTTCCACGTAATGCTGCCGGCCGCCTTGTGCGCCTACGCCGGTTCCGGCGAGTGGCAGCGTTGCGTTCGGGGCGCGCGGGCCGCCTGTTACCATGGTCTTATCAGGACTCATGCCTGGTGCAACATTGCGATAGCTGCGCAAATCTTCGAGCATTTCGCGGCAACTTTGGTAGCGCGCTTCCGGTTCCTTGGCCAGCGCCTTCATCACTACCGCGCTGATGCCCGGATGAATCGATGGGTCAATTTGGCGCGGCGGGACCGGCTCTTCGTTCACAATCTTGTAGATGACCGTGGTGATGTTCTGGCCCGGGAATGGCTTTTCGCCCGTCACCATCTCGTAAAGCATGACGCCCAGCGAAAAAATATCGCTGCGGCCGTCGACGGCCCGGCCCTTTACTTGCTCCGGCGACATGTAGCTCGGCGTGCCCATCACATGAGCGGTCTGCTGCATGGTGCCAAACTGCAGGATTTTCGCGGTGCCGAAGTCCGTGACTTTCACCGTGTCGTCGGCGGTAAGCATGATGTTCGCCGGCTTGATGTCGCGGTGCACCACGTTGCGTTCGTGCGCAAATTGCAGAGCGCTGCACGTTTGCTCCATGATGCGCAGCACGCGGGGCAGCGCAAAGGCCTGGCCGCCGTCCAGGTGGGCTTGCAAGCTCTTGCCTTCGACCAGCTCCATCGTGATGTAGTACAGGCCGTCTTCTTCTCCAGCGTCAAAGACGACCACGATGTTCGGGTGGGTCAGCAAACCGGCCGCGCGGGCTTCGGTTTGGAAGCGCGTCAGCAATTCTGGCCGCGACAATCCCGTGCCCTCCTCACTTAATTTGATGGTTTTGACAGCGACGGTGCGCCCAATGACCGGGTCAGTCGCCTTATAGACCACACCCATGGCGCCTCGGCCCAATTCGCCGATAATTTCGTACCGTCCCGCCTTGATCCCGGTTGTCATTGCGCCATCCGACATTCCACTCTGTTTATCCTTTGTTCGGGCCTTGTTCGTTAGAAACTTCGGGCGCCGATAGGTTTCTCCCCGAGGTCATTGCAAATAAAACGTCTTTCCGCTGCCGCAGCCGCGCTACTACCGGCGAATCAGGCTGACCAGCGGTTTCGTAAATCAAGAGAGACACGTTTGCCGACACCCGGACGCCCTATCATGACAGTACTCACTAAATTTTCTGTTGGTCAACGCTACCGGGGTACTAGTGTTTCGCACTCGACACGTAGCAAAGCCGGGCGAAATTGGTACTTTTCCATAGCTGCTTCGGCGGGCCTCACCCTAGGGCCGAGGCATCGCTTCGCCGGGGGCCATGCTGCGCTCCGGCATCGGGACGTTGGTCTCCCGGATGGGGCGGTCAACCTCGGCGGGCCGGGCGGGAGCTTCCAAGCCGTCCGTCAATAAATATCCTTGCAGGGCCAGGCCATTGGTCCAAACACCTTCGAGCGCCGCGATGTATTCAATCTGCAGCTCGTAGAGTTTGCGCTGTGCGTCGAGCACGCGAGGATAAGAGGCCAGCATTTTGCCGTACTTATCCACGAGCAAGCTGTACGCTTTTTTAGCCTGCGGCAACATTTCGTCGCGATATTCGACAGCCATCAACTTGGCGTTGGCATACTCGTCCACGACGGTGGCGGCGCGCTCGCGTAGCGTGAGGGCTACCCGCGTCTTTTCCTGCTCGGTTCGATCTATGTTCGCGAGCGCCGCAGTAATGTTGCCTTGATTGCGATTGAAGAGCGGAAGTTCGACGCTGGCTTCCGCGAGTCCCTCCCAGCCCGTTGCAAACGGCACCGTTCCCAGGAGTTCATGGTTGTATTCCAGTCCCGCCCGGACCTGTATGTCGGGAATCGGCTCGCGTTGTGCTTGCGCGAGCAGAGCTTTCGCGCGTCCAGCCGCAGTGGCCGCGATCTGCACCGCGGGGCTTTGCTTCGCGATGGCATCGACGACTTGTTCCTCGTTTAGCTCTGGCCAGCCTTTCTCGAGATCGCCGGCGACTGTCGACACCGGCAGATCGGGTTGTCCGATCACTGCGGCCAACGAACGCCATTCCTCTCGGAGCGTGTTTTCTTGCATGCGTGCCGCCATGCGGGCCCGCTCTGCCTCCACTTCCGCTTCCAGGACTTCGGATTCGTCGGCTTGGCCGGTGTTTAGTAACTCGCGCTGTGTTTGCGCGACATTTTCAGCAATCTTTGCCAGATCGCGCCGCGCGTCCAACCACTCCTGGGCGGCAAGCACTCGCAGAAACGACATTTTCACAGCGGTTTCGACGCGCGTGCGTTGTTCTTGCCCTTCGATTTCCGCCAGTTTGGCCTCGGATTCATACACCCCGCGATTCTTGCCGAGTTTTCCTGCCGTTACGATTGTTTGCTGCACAAAAAATCCTTGTTTGCCGCCGCCGATGGACCCGCCTCGTATCTCATCGCCCGTGTAGCCCACCGAAGGATTCGGAAAAAGTCCTGCCTGCTGTTGGCGTGCTTTGGCCGCCCGGATTTCCGCTTCCGCTTGCCGCAGTGTAGGGTTTGTCTCGCCGGCCATCTTCTCCACCTGCTCCAGCGTAACGGCTTGAGCGCCTGCGCGTTCTTGTGCTCGCCCCATTTCTGGGTATTCCGGCTTTACCAGCGGCACTTCGCCATGGTGGTGTTGCATCTGATCGGGCATCGCCGCCTGCGTAAACGCTTGCATACTGCGTTCTGCTGGTTTCACTTGCGTCCACGCCGCAGCGACAAAGATCATTGATTGCACAGCAGCTAGAGCCAGGAGCTTGCCTATCGTATTTAGGCGCGCGCCGTCTGCGCTTCTCCACGCGCTCCGTGACCTCTGTGGTGAAATCTCCTTCTGTGTCATCTCACGACTCATGATGTTGCTCCTGACCTGGTGCCGGCTTCGCTTGTCGAATTCGCTCCATTATCTCTTCGTATTCCTTGTCGGGCAGGACGCGCACCAGGGTCATCATGCCCATCATCTGTGCGCTCCAATTCGGCGGCAGACCGTACGTCTCCGGTTTGGCGACCGCTTCGTCCATACCCATTTCCATGAACGCATCCTGCGGAAAGCCAGGCACGCTGCCGGCATTCGCCGCAATCGCCGAGTGATGCATGTGTTCGAAAGGCACGCTTTTCGCGAGCGTGGCCATCTGGCTCATCGCTTGCGCATCGGTTAAGGCAGCCGTCTCGATCGCGCGGTCGCGCAGGAGATCCGACATGCTGTTCATCATGTGGTGTGGCAGATGGCAATGAAGCATCCACGACCCCGGATATTTTGCGTCGAATTCGACCACGCGCGCCTGCGCCACTCCCACCAACACGGTATTCATCGGATACCACGTCGATTCGGGCGCCCGGCCACCTTCCGTTCCGGTCATTACGAATTGGTTTCCGTGCAGGTGAATCGGGTGGTGGTCCATGCCCATATTAATGATGCGCAGACGGACGCGGCTTCCCAGCCGCACAATCATCGGCGTGATCGCCGGAGCCGCAACTCCGTTGAACGTCAGCCAGTTGTATTCCATCGCTGCGGAGTTCGGAACGGTGTTGTTCGGCAAGACGGCCCATTCCTGCAAAACGATTCCGAAATCACGATCGGCGCGTGGCTTGTAACTTCGTTCGGGATGCGCCACAAAAAATCCAATCATGCCCATCATTTCCTGCATCGCGCCGTGGGAGTGATAGAAAAATGTGCCTTCTTGATGGACCGTGAATTCGTAGACGTATTTTTCGCCGGGCGCCACCGGCTTTTGACTGATCCACGGAACGCCGTCCTGCTCGATGGGAACTTCGAGGCCATGCCAATGGATCGAAGTGGCTTCCGGTAATTTATTTTCCAGGATGATGCGAACGCGTTCGCCCTGCTGCACTTGAATCGTCGGACCCGGAAGACTGCCGTTGTAGCCCCATGCTTCGATCGTTTTGAACGGCGCAATTTTTCGTTTCACCGGCTCGGCAATGAGCTTGAACACTTTCACGCCGCCATCCATTTCGAACGGCAGATCCGCCACGTCAGGCGTGATCATCGGCAGATAGGGATCCGGCCCTATCGGCACGACTTCCTTTTTTTTGTGATTGCCGTAGGGACTGTGGTGGCGTCCTTGCTCGATTTCGCGCGCCGCTTGCGATTCGTTCATCTGCGGGCTTCCGCGCAACGCTTCGGACAGTCCCAGGAATCCCGCGCCAAAGAACGCTGCATCCTGGAAAAATCTTCTTCTCGTGCCGCTCATTCGTACCTCCGCGAATTGCTTTTCAAACCGTTTGTGGCGTGAATTAGCGCGACGATGCGCATTTGCCGCATATCAGCACCCGGGCTGCGCGAGCATAACATTCGCGCGTTCACGCATATGGATTTCGTTTGCTGGGGAGTTGAAACGGACTTCAATCCGAAAAATCACGGCTATCCGGAACAGCCGCGCCGATTCGAGGAGAACTCGTCCTGCGCGCCCGAACGCCGGACTTGCTCGCGTGCCCCAAGAGGCCACGCGGGGTGTAACGAAATGTTCGACGACCCCACAAATTCACGCTACGCTGCCGCATGCCATCCGTCAATTTCAGCTTGGCGGCTTGTGTCGATTTGCTTCAGGGTTGGATTCGCCCTCTCTAATAACCGTGGCCGTTCGAATCGCTGCCCACTTCCACTTTTCCGGCAAACGAACGGTACACATACGTGAAGTAACCCGCGGCGAGAATCATTCCGACAATCCACCAAATCAGGCCGACCTTCAGTCCGTAGGCGCCGGCTTTCGCGCCTTCAACCGTAAGGGAATACGCGGGATTGCGCGCGGGTAGCACCATGGGATAAACCCCGAAGACCACGCTCGTCAGCATCCCTACGAGATACAGGCACGAAGCAAAAAACGCTTTCCGCTCGGCATGTTTCCTTAATTCAAACGCCACGCCAGCGAGACCGGCTACGGCCAGCAGAGGCAATACAAACCCGAAGGGCCAGGTGACAAAATTCTCTTTGACTTGCGGCTGGATCGCAAATGTTACGGCGGTGACGATGGCCGTCAGCGCCACCACGCTCCACCAAACGTGGCCAGCAAGCTTTCGCGCCCGTTCATTCACCGCGCCGTTGGTTTTTAATTGCACCCACAACGCGCCGTGCATGACCAGCACCAGCAGCGCCAGCACGCCGACCAAAATCGTGTACCAGTCGAGGATGCCGGTGACATCACCGAGGCGGAAATTCGTCCATAGGGGCTCGAAAAAATATCCGCTGGCATCCAGCGGCACGCCGCGCACCACATTGGCCAAAGCCGCGCCAAAAAACACCGCCAGCAAAATACTGGAAGCGCAAAAAAGGAAATCCCAGAGAGGATCCCACACTGCGCTTTTTACCTGATTTCGAAATTCGATCGAGGCCCCGCGCAAAATCAGCAGCCATAGCACCATCATCAGCGGAAGATAAAATCCGCTGAAGCCGCTGGCGTATAGCTGGGGGAACGCGAAATAAAGCACGCCTCCTGCCGCGAGCAGCCACACTTCATTGCCGTCCCAAACCGGGCCGATGCTTGCCAGGAGTTGACGGCGCTCTTCATCCGTTTTTGCAATCAACAAGTGGATCGCGCCCGCGCCCAGGTCAAAACCGTCCAGCAAAACGTACATCGCGATCATGATTGCCACGAGGCAGAACCAGATTGTTCCCATCCGCCCTCCTCAATCTCAATCGGCCGCGATCGAAATTCTTGCTTCCTGCCGCGAGTCATCGTCATCAGGGCCAGGGCCCGTTTCGATTTCGCGGTAGATTAGAAAAAGCCAGAGCATCGCCAGCACGGTGTACATGCCCATGAATCCAATCAGCGTAAACCACACGTTGCCGGCTTCCACGCGCGGGGAGACACCCTGTGACGTGGGCATCATTCCGTAGATCAGCCAGGGCTGGCGGCCCAGCTCAGCCGTCATCCATCCCGCGGTGTTCGCGATGTATGGCAAAGGGACGCTGAGCATCAGAATCCACAGCATCCAACGCGAGGTGAACAATTTTCCGCGCCAATACAAAAATGCGGCAACGACCATCACCGCAATAAAGATTGTTCCCAGGCCGACCATCACGTGATAGCTGTAGTAAAGCAGCGCAATCTGGTCGGGCCATTCGGTCTGTGGGAAAGCGTCCAGGCCGCGCACGTTTGCACTCCATTGTTTGTAAGTGAGAAAGCTCAGCATTTGCGGCACGACCAACGGATTGTCTAGTTTGCGGTTTTGCACATCCGGCTGGCCCAATATGGCCAGCGGCGCGCCTTGCTGCGTTTCGAAGAGGCCTTCCATCGCCGCGAGGGTGGGCGGCTGGTTTTCTGTGACCAGTTTGCCTTGGGCGTCGCCGGTTGGGACAAGCTGGAGCACTGCAGCGATCACTCCGACCAAAACACCCGCCTTTACAAACGTCCGTCCGTAGGTTTCATGCCGGTTCGTTAGCAAATAAAATGCGCCAACGGCGGCCATTACGAAGCATCCCGTCTGCACCGCGCCGAGCATGGTGTGCGCGTATTGCCAGAGCGCCCACTTATTCAGGATGAGTCCCCAGAAACTCGCCAGCTCAATCTCGCCGTTCGCACCGAGCCGGTAACCGACAGGGTGCTGCATCCATGCGTCCGTGGCCACGATCAAAAATCCCGAGAGCCAAGAGCCGAGCCAAACCAGGAATGCGGCCCACCAATGTCCCACGCGGCCGAGTTTTTTCTCGCCGAAGAGAAACAGTCCTAAGAAGCTCGATTCGAGGAAAAAGGAAAAGACACCTTCCATCGCGAGAGTTTGACCGATCACGCCGCCCGCTGTTTTGGAAAAGGCTGCCCAATTCGTTCCGAACTGAAACTCCATCGGAATTCCGGTGACGACGCCGAGAGCGAAATTAATTCCGAAGATGCGCGCCCAGAAACGCGCGGCACGGTTGTAATGTTCATCGCCCGTGCGCAGCGCTTTCGTCTTGAGGTAGACGAGGAGCAGCGCGAGGCCCATCGTCAATTGCGGAAAAATATAGTGGAACGTGATCGTAAATGCGAACTGCAGCCTGTGGACGGTCAGCGCTTCATTCATTCAGGCACCTCGATGCCTTGCACCTGCTCACCAGCCTCGCAGAGCTCTCAAACCGCACCAACACGGTCTGTTGAATAGCAGCATTCTCCCACTTTCGCTGTGACGTGGAGCACAATATTTCTGTCTTTGCGAGACGGCTTTGTTGGATTTTTCTTTTTGTAGATGAATAACTGGTGGGGCTGGGGAGATTCGAACTCCCGACAAACGGTTTAGGAAACCGTTGCTCTATCCATCTGAGCTACAGCCCCGCTCCTTCACATTGTAATACGTTCCGAGGGATTCTCGTTCAAGCCTTGCACCACTTTGCTGCGAGGATTAGCGCAGCCTGCTCCTATGGCTGCAATCCAGGCGCCACCTTTGAAATCCGCAAGCTCTTGGAAATCGTCGGCCAATATTCCTTCAACAAATTGTTTACGGCGCCAAATCCGATTCGAATGCCATATCGTTCAAAAGTTTTCGCCGCTGTTCGTTCCGTTTGCGGAAGATAAAGGTTTGCCAAACCTTCCGCCGCCAGCGGCCCCAGGGTGCCCGGCAAATTGAAGGTCGCGCCCCCCGCATCCGTTCGAATCATGAGCACCCGCCGCAGGGCATGTCCGCCTTTCGCGCGAAACCCTGGTTTCACGCTCACAAAGTATCTCGGATCTTCGCGCAGCAGCGCCGGCAATAAGAAGGTCCCGAAAAAATGGCTCGAAGCGCCGCTCGCCATGGACGATCCGAAACGCTTGCCGTAGCCCTCGCCGCCCTGGCCGTAGCCGGCGAGCGTCCCGCGCGCCTCGCTGATTCCTGCCCCGGCCATCGAACTAAGAATCTGCGGAGGCGCAGTGCTCGTGCTGAGAAACAATTTAAATTTTTGCGCGGCGGTCAGAGGTCCCGGAGAAGTCGCCAGGTCAGGATAGAAGTAGGACTTTCTCGCAATAATACCCAACGAATCTTGCCAAACATTTTTCCCTTGCTTCTGCGTAGCGCCATTCTCGGTCTGCTTCGGCGCTGGCGCGTCGGGCAGATCCGCGCGCTCCGGTTTCTGCTGGGCCAGCGTTTCCCGGCCGGCAAAAAGGAGCAACGCCGTTGCCAACAGAACCTGGGTCGGCATGTTCACCATTGGAATCTTAGCATGCGGAATTGGATGTTTATCGACAGTCCAACGGTCATTGTTTTCTTCCATCCGCGGGTGCCGCTACTTCCAGGACCGGACACGGGTTCGCCGTGTTATGATTCTTGAACGCTCCCAATTCTTCGCCCTTCCCAGCCGAACAGGAGAGAATCATGAAGCGCCCCCTTCGCATCGTTGCCGTCGTCGTCGCCGTTTTGATCGTTCTTCTTGTGGTTGTTCCATTTTTGATTCCGGTGGACAAATTTCGTCCCACTATTGAACAAAAAGCATCGCAGGCGCTTGGGCGCCAGGTTCAGTTTGGGAGTTTGAGCCTTTCTTTGATTAGCGGTTCACTTTCGGCAGAAAATCTCTCGATTGGCGACGACCCAAAATTCAGCACTTCGCCGTTTCTCACGGCGAAGTCACTCAAGGTCGGTGTCGAGATCTTTCCTCTCATCTTCAGTAAAACCCTGAAAATCACAGGCATCACGATTGAGAATCCCCAAGTCACCCTGCTTCACAATCCCGCTGGCCAGTGGAATTATTCTTCCCTCGGCGGCAGCGCTGCGAAGTCTGCGCAAAAGCCCGCTGCATCGGCTTCCAACACGGCAACCTCGCCCGCCGATCTTTCCGTACAGAAGTTCACGCTCGCGGATGGCAGCATCGTCGTAGGTTCGACGAGTTCTCCGAAGCGCAGCACCTACGATCACGTGAACGTCGCCGCGTCCAACTTTTCGATGACTTCCGCGTTTCCTGTAACGGTGATGGCCGATCTTCCTGCGGGCGGAAAACTTAAGCTTGATGGAACTGCTGGTCCCATCGACCAGGAAGACGCTTCGCTCACCCCCATCACTGCCAAGCTTAACGTCACCTCTCTCAATCTCGCCTCCACTGGCTTCGTGGATTCCTCTGCTGGCCTCGGTGGCCTTCTCGATCTCACCGCCGATCTCTCCTCGCAAAATGGCGAAGCCGAAATTAAAGGCAACGTAAAGATCTCCAAGGCTCTGTTCATTGCCGGCGGTGCTGCCGCCGGTGTGCCCGTGACTGTCGATTTCGATACCAAATATGATCTGCGCAAGAGCACCGGGGTCCTCGACCCCTCGACGCTCAAGATTGGCGGTGCTGCCGCGCATCTCACTGGCACCTATAACACGGCCGGAGAAGCCACGGTCGTCAACCTCAAGCTCGACGCCAAGGATATGCCCGCGAAAGATCTCGAGGCTTTTCTCCCTGCGCTGGGCATCATTCTTCCCAAGGGAACTTCTCTTCAGGCTGGCACGCTGAACGCCGATCTGAATCTAGCTGGTCCTTTGAACAAGCTAATTACTACCGGAAACGTCGGTCTCTTCAACGGGAAGCTTGCGGGCTTCGACCTCGGCTCGAGGATGAGTTCGATTGCTTCGCTTGCGGGGATCAAGAGCGGCAAGGATCTGGACATCGAAAAACTCACCACCAATCTCCGCATGGCGCCCAACGGCCTCCAGGCGGAAAATTTCCTCGCGGTGATTCCTTCGGTTGGCAACCTTGCGGGTGCAGGCACGGTCGATTCTAAAAACAATCTTGATTTCAAGATGGCTGCCACGCTCACGAGCACGCTCGGCGCCGTCGGAAGCCCTGTTTCTGACGTTGGCGGCCTTCTCGGCAAAGCGTCAGGAGGCGGCGGCTGCAAAAGCGGCACAACCGTTCCATTCCTCATACATGGCACGACCGCGGATCCGAAATTTATTCCAGACGTTGGCGGACTAGCCGCTGGCATGCTCAAATCGCAGCTTGGCTGTGCGGGCGGCCTTGGCGAAACAGGCGCCAAAGACGCCACGAAAGCTCCTACCGATGCCGTAAAAAGCCTCGGCGGCCTCTTCAAAAAGAAAAAGCCGCAGCAATAAGCACGCCACGATCCGTCACGCAAGAAAGTGGACAGGGCGACGGCAACGGACCTCTTGAAATCCGGCCCGAGGGATTTCTGAAGATTATTCGTACCGCAAAGCTTCCATGGGATCGACTCGCAGCGCGCGGCGCGCGGGAATCCAGCATGCAAGAAGCGTGATAAAGGAAAGAAGCGCTGCCACGGAGATATACGTGAGCGGGTCGCTCGGACTGACGCCGACGAGCATGTGAGACATCGCTCGCGTGAGCGCCCAAGCGCCGGCGAGTCCGACGAACAAGCCTGCGGCAACGAGTCGCGCGCCCTGCTTGAGAAGTAGCGCGAGTATCTGGCGAGGGCTGGCGCCGAGCGCCGTGCGAATGCCGAGCTCCTGGGTGCGCTGCGTGGCTGCGTAGGAGACGACGCCGTAAACCCCGACCACAGCGAGAAGCAATCCGAGCAGGCCCATCGCGGCGGCAAGTGAAGCGCCCAGACGGAAAATGAAATAGCCCAGCGCGCCGCCGAGAGATTCCTTCATGGTCTGGATTTCTTCGATGGGCGCGTTGGCATCGAGAGCGAGGATTGCCCGCTGCACCATCGGCGTGAGCGACTCCGAGGGTAGTGCGGAACGAATTTGCAGCACAAGCCGAGGCGTGAAATTCTGCGCTAGAGGAACATAAAAATAAGGCTGCGGGTCTTCCGCGAGAACACGGTATTTACCGTTGTGCGCGACGCCGACGATTTCGACGAAGGGACCTGCATCGCTCGTCAGGCTAAACCGCTTACCGATAGGATTCTTGCCAGGCCAAAAACGCTTCGCCATTGTGTCGTTGACGATCGCGACACGCTGCGATGTTTCGATATCCGCGTCCGTGAAGGCTCGGCCGAGTAGCAGCGGAATCCGCATCGTATCGAAATAAGACGGGTCGACGCTATTGAAAAAGATCCCTGGCGCCTGCCGCCCCGAGGGCGTGGGCTGTCCTTCGACATAGACGTCCTGCTTGCCGTGTGTGTATCCGATGGGAACCAACGATGCCAGGCTCACCGATTGCACGCCGGGCGACGCTCGGACTCTGGTTTCCAGCTCGCGATAGAATTCTTTGCTCTGCGTGTCGGTGTAATTGTTGACGGAAGGGTCGAGCGTGACGTTCAGTAGCTGATTGGGATCGAAACCCAAATCCATGTGCTGGACGGCGCTTAGGCTGCGCACGAAAAGTCCAGCAACAATTAGTAATATTAAAGAGCCCGCCACTTGCGCGGCCATCAGATCCCCGCGAACTTTGTGACGCCCTGCGCCCGAGCCGTCCGCGCGGCCGCCCTGATGCAGGACAGTGTTGACGTCCGCGCGGGTTGCGCGCAGAGCAGGCGACAATCCGGCGAGCACGGCAGTGAAGAGCACCGCTGCCAGGGCGTACACGAAAAGTCTCCAATCAATGCCGAACCCGATCCGTATGGGAATTCCAGAAAAATGAATGGAGCCGATCAGCCTGCCAAGCCATGTGCCGAGGGCGATGCCCGCTGCTCCGCCGAGCAGAGCGGTGAGAATCGTCTCCGTGAGCATTTGCCGGACCAGGCGGGAGCGCGCTCCGCCGAGCGCAGCGCGAATGGCCATCTCGCGCTGCCGCACTGATGCGCGGGCCATCAAAATGTTTGCGATGTTCGTGCAAGCCAGCAAGAGGACGAGGCCTCCGAGGATCAAAAATAATCCCGAAAACACGATAAACGCATCGTTGGCATATGGAATTGGCCGCGAGAGGCGTTCGTCCATCACGCGCACGCTCAAGTCCTTGTCTGTTGCGGGATATTGCGCGGTGAGCCGGCGCGATATGACGTCGAACTTGCTCTGGGCTTCCGCAATGGTCACTCCCGGCTTGAGCCTGCCCAGAGAAAGCAGCATGTGGATCGACCGGCTGTTCCAAAAATTTGCGCCGGACTGATCGGGATACATCGTGCTCAGCGGAAGAAATGCCTCCAAATCAAAACCAGAGAACTGTCCGTGGAAGTCCGCGGGCGCGACTCCGACAATCGTCGCCGGTCTGCCGTTGGCACGCACTTGCTTGCCGATAATCCCGGGATCGCCGCCGAATCTTCTTTGCCAGAAGGAATAGGCGAGAACGACAATCGCCGGTTCGCCCGGGTGCTCACCTTCGCCAGGAAGTACAAGCCGGCCCAGAGCGGGCTTGAGGCCCAGGCCAGAAAAATAGTTGCCACTTACTCCGCTGACAGCCAGCGTATCGGTGTGGCCTTCGGCAGTGAAGCTAATGCGGCCGAGCGCCTGGCCGAAAACATTGCAGAACGGTTCTGTTTCCTTGCGGAATTCCGTGAACTCCGGATACGAAAAGCCAAGCGCTCCGAGAGAGTCGCCGCTTTGGATGATCAGCGCCACCATTTGGTTCGGAGCGCGCACCGGCAGAGGCTGGAGGAGGAAGCCATTCACGACGCCAAAAATCACCGTGTTAGCGCCGACGCCCATGGCGAGCGTGAGCACAACGACCGCCGTGACGCCAAGATTCTTGCGCAACATCCGCGCCGCGAAGCGCAGGTCCTGCCAGAACGTCTCGAGCGCCGGCAGCCCTCGCCGCTCGCGATAATTTTCTTTGGTTTGCTCCACGCCGCCGAGTTTCATGATTGCCTCTCGCCGCGCTTGAGTCGGCGACATTCCCGCGCGCACATTGTCTTCCACGTGAAATTGCAGGTGGCTGTCGATTTCCGCAGATAGTTCGCGTTCGCGAGGCTCCCTGGGGAGGAAATTGCCAAGCCGGATTAGCAGAGCGCGTAACCGTCTAACACTATTCATAACGCAGCGCCACCATCGGATCGACGCGCGCGGCGCGCCGAGCGGGAATATAGCTTGCGAGAAAAAGAACGCCGAGCAACAGAACGCAAGCGAACGACATGGAAAACGGGTCGTAAATTTTCACGCCGTAGAGCATTCCGTCGTGTTCCTGGGGGACGAGATACAGCGCGCTGCCAAGGATGCGACCGAGGGCAAGTGCCACGCCAACGCCGAAAACTATGCCGGCAATTCCCATCGCGTAGGAGCGGCCGATAGCCCGGCGCAAGACATGGGCTGGAGTGGCGCCCAGGGCGATGCGGATGCCGAATTCCTGGGTGCGCTGCTGCACGAAATACGCAACCATGCCGAAAATTCCGATGGAGACGAGCGCGAGAGCCACGGCAGCGAGACAACCGACAAGAATCAGGTCGAATTGCGCGCCTCGGAGGGATTGGCTGACAAGTTGATCTACGGTTTTTACATCATAAATTGGTTGGTCTTTGTCGAGGGAGTAGGCCGCGTCGCGAATCGCGCCGAGGAGAGCCCCGCGAGGAAGATTCGACGAAACGATCACGGAGCCGGCTGGGTCCGGATTCTGCGCGAACGGAACATAAATCATGCCGAAAGGAACTTCGTTGGGGCCAAATTCCTGCGTGTTCTCGACGACACCAATGATTTGAACCGGCGCCCGGACGGGCACGTCACGGCGCGGATCGCCGACCACAAACTCCAGGACTTTTCCCAACGGATCTTCTTTGCCGAAGAGAGTGCGGACGGCATTGCGATTCAAGAGGGCTACGCGAGGCGAACCTTCCAGATCACCTGCGTCAATTTTGCGGCCGGCGAGCAGGCGCAGGTGGAGAACCTGAGAAAATTCGGGATCGACGGAATAGAAGATGACTCCGATACCGTACTTGTGGGGAAGCGGGCGCCCAGCCACGGCCACAGAATCTTCAATATTTGAGCCAGTCAACGGAATACCGCTGCCGAATGCCACCTCTTGCACGCCGGGGAGTCCGCGGAGCTGCCCGGTCAAGCTGCGGAAGTACCGAAGCTGTTGGCCGGGCTTCGAGTATTTTTCGCCGCGCAGCCAAACGCGAAACGTCAGCGCGCCGGGAGCGTCGAATCCGCGAGGCGCCTGCTCTTCCCGGAGGAAGCTGGAGAGAAAAAGTCCCGCACCGAAGAGCAGAACGAGCGCGAGAGAAACTTCGACAGCCACAAGCACGCCGCGTGCGCGGTGTTGGCTTCGCCCGGCGGAAAGCCCACCGGCGCTTTTGCGCAGAGTCTCATTCACATCCACTCGCGAGGAAAAAAGCGCGGGCAGCATGCCCATCAGCAAAGAAGAAAAAATCGAAGCACTCAGCACAAAAAGCAGCACGCGCGTGTCGAGATGGATGGCGGTATGGCGAGGAAGAGTTTCCTCGTTCCAAAACGCAGAGAATACCCCGGAGCTCCAGACTCCGAGCAATGCGCCCGCAGCCCCGCCAGCGATGGAGAGTAGAAGACTTTCCGCAAGTGATTGGCGAATAAGCGCGGAACGGCTCGCGCCTAGAGTGGCGCGAAGAGCGAATTCGCGCTGCCGCGCCAAGCCGCGAGCGAGAAGCAGCCCGGCGTTATTGACGCATGCGATCAGCAGCACCAGCAGGATTGCGCCGGCAAAGAAGTAGAGCGGACGAGCCGCGTAGTTCGTCCATGCCTCGCGAAGATTCGTGACGCCCGCGACGTCTTCCTGCTTGGCACCTCCGGATTGCAGTTGGCGTTGCAAGATGCCGTCGAGTTCAGCGCGAGCGCTTTCGAGAGAGGCGCCTGGGCTCAACCTGCCAATCGCGTAAAGGCCGCGGCCGAGTTTTGCAGAGGGATCGAGGGCCAGGGGAACGTAAATCGCAGGCTCCGGAAGATATTCGAACCGAAGCCGCGGCGAGGCGATACCGACGACGGTGTAGGCATCGCCATCGAGTGTGATGGGCTTCCCGATGATGTCCGCGGCGGACGAGAAACGAGACTGCCAGAGCTCATGGCTGAGAATCGCCACGCGATCGCGCCCCGCGGTTTCCTCTCCGGGCAAGAAAATGCGCCCGCGTTCGAGCGGGACATCGAGCGTTTTGAAAGTCGAAGTTGTGAGCGGCATGACCGCCACGCGCTCGGAGACGCCTCCGGCCGAAAGATTCCGCGCTCCCGGAAAGTTGTACGCGCCGAGCTGCGAGAAGACGCGGCTTTGCGCGGCCCAAGCGAGGTAAATGGAAGGTGTTAGAACGTCCCATTGGCGAGGATTATCTCGTAGGACAACGTGCACATCGGCGAGGCCCTCGGAATCAGGGAAGGGCAGTGGCCGCCAGAGCTGCGATTCCAGCACGCTGAAAATCGCGGTGTTCGCGCCGATTCCAAGCGCAAGTGTGAGGACCACGATGCAAGTGAAGCCTGGATTCTTGCGAAGAACGCGAGCGGCGAAATGCAAATCGCGAATGGACGTCTCGAGAAACGGCAAGCCCCGGCGCGCGCGATACTCCTCTTTCGTTTGCTCCACGCCGCCAAGTTTCAGGATCGCCTCCCGCCTGGCTTGAGCCGGCGACATGCCCGCGCGCAGATTGTCCTCGATGTGCATTTGCAGATGGCTTTCCATCTCGGCGGAAAGCTCGCGTTCCCGCCGTTCTTTGCTAAATGCCCCACCGAATCGAGAGAACCACGCCCGCAGCCGCCTCATGCACACACTCCCCAACAGCGATCAGGAACGCTCCTCGCCAGGCGCCAGGAACCGCGCCAGGATCGCAGTCGTCTGCTCCCACTCCCGCTCTTCCTTGCTCAACTGTTTCCGCCCCGCGCGCGTCAGCTTGTAATACTTCGCCTTGCGATTGTTGTCTGAAAAGCCCCATTCCGAGCTGATGTAGCCCTCCTGCTTGAGTTTGAGCAGCGCCGGATACAGCGTGCCGTAATTCACAATCAACCGATCGCCGCTAATCTGCTCGATGCGCCGGGCAACGCCATACCCGTGCAAAGGGCCCATCGCTTGCAGCGTCTTCAGCACCATCAGCGCCAGCGTCCCTTGCCAGACGTCCTTCTTCTCGCCCGCCTTTTCGCCCATCTTTCTCCTCGGGCCCTCCCCGTTCCTATGGGAAACCCATACCAAACATGCCACAAGCCCTATGGGAACACAATAGAAGAGACGAAAGGAACTGAAAGTCGTTTCATCGCGCCCGCAGATTTTTCGCGCCTCGTCTTGACTCTGCCGCAACTTCTGATTAGCCTCATGCGTCTACAGAAAAGACGGTCTGGGAAACGTGGTTCTCGACTATTCCCAAAAAGGAGATCGCATGCGTTCTGTCCTCGAGCGCCGGTGCCTCTCGGCATTCGCGTTTGCCGTAACTCTCCTCACTCTTCTCGTCGTGGCCCCGCAACTGTCTGCCCAGGGCGGCGAGCCGGAATACTTTGCAATCCGTGGAGCAAAAATTGTCCCCGTATCCGGGCCCCCTGTGGAAGGCGCAACAGTAGTCATGGCCCACGGCATCATCACCGCCATCGGCAAGGACGTGGCCATCCCGCCGGACGCCTGGGTGATTGAAGGCAAAGGCCTGACGGTTTATCCCGGCCTGTTCGATTCCTTCACCGATGTAGGCATTCCCTCTGCGCCTCCGGGACCGGGGGGCGCGGCAGAAGGCGGCCCTCGCCGTCCTCAAACGCAGGAAATTTCTCGCGGTCCAGAAGACCGCCCCGCTACCACGCCTTGGAAGAGCGCGGCCGACGAAGCCAGCCTCAGCGACAAGCGCATCGAATCCTGGCGCGAAGCCGGTTTTACGACTGTCGTCTCCGCGCCCAAGGGCGGCATGTTCCCCGGCCAGGCTTCCATTCTCGATCTCGCCGGCGACCGCGCCAGTGACATGGTGGTCAAAACTCCCGTTGCGATTCCCATTTCGTTGGTTCCGGGCGGCGGCTTCGGAAATTTCCCTGGCTCGCTGATGGGCAGTCTCGCTTATGTCCATCAAGTCTGGATTGACACCGATTGGAGCGCTCACGCGCTCGCAGCGTACGAGAAGAACCCGCGTGGCCAGGCGCGCCCGCCCTACGACCGGACGGAGGCCGTTCTCGCCGCCGCGATGATGGATCACGCTCTTGTGCTGATTCCCGCAAACAACACCGTCCAGCTCCGCCGCGCCCTCCAACTCGCAGACCTCTGGAGCATGGATAGCTGGCAGATGGAATTCGCGATTTACGGCGCGCAAATGGCCTACGCGATGCCCGATGAAATCGCCGCAAAGAAAATTCCCGTCCTTGTAAATCTCAAATGGCCCGAAGCGGAAAAAGACGCCGACCCGGATGATCCGCCGTCGCTCCGCACGCTGCAGTTCCGCGATAAGGCCCCCTCGACGCCTGCCGCGCTCGCCAAAGCAGGCGTGCCGTTCGCCTTTTATTCCGGCGGCATCACCTCGTCGAAAGACATTCTCAAAGCCGTAAAGAAATCCATCGATGCGGGTCTCGCGCCTGATGCTGCATTGCGCGCCCTTACGCTGACACCAGCGCAAATCTATGGAGTCGAAGACCGGCTCGGCTCCATCGAAACCGGCAAAATTGCCAACCTGGTCGTGACCGACGGCGACCTTTTCAACGAAAAAACGAAAATCAAGCTGGTTTTTGTGGATGGAGAACGATTCGAGATCCACGAACCGGAAAAGCCCAAAGATCCCCCGAAAGGGAACTTGACCGGCAAATGGAAACTTGCTTACACCACGCCCGACGGTCCCGAAGAATCCACGCTCGATGTAGACATGGCCGGCGACGGCTCGCTCTCCGGTACGACCACCAGCACCCGCGGCACCACCAACATCATCAGCGGCTACCTCAGCGCCGACAAATTCAGCTTCACCATCAACATTCCCATTGATGGAAATCCAACCGATGCAGTCTTCACCGGCACCTTTGATGGCAGCTCGCTAAAAGGCACCATCGACGTTATGGGCTATTCCATCGATTTCACAGGCATCAAGCCCGGTGAGCACGCCGGGGCCGCAACGGATTCCGCAGTTCACACTCAAACGAATAATGTTTCATCTGCTTCCGGGGGTGCGCTGTGAGGTCTCTTTCCGTGCTGGTTAGCAAGCTTCTCTGCGCCGCGATGCTCTGCCTGCTCTGCGGGTTCGGGCTTTCGCTTTTCGCGCACCCCGCCAATCCCCCGGATGCCCCGTCCGTGATTCTCATTAAGGACGCCACCATTCTCACCGTTTCTCACGGCACCATCGAGCACGGCTCCATCCTTATTAAGGATGGCAAAATCGCCGAAGTTGGCAAGTCCGTCAAAGCTCCGAGCGACGCGCAAGTGTTCGACGCCGCCGGACAGTACGTCATGCCCGGCATCATCGATTGCCACTCGCATATTGCCATCGACGGCAGCGTCAACGAGGGCAGCATCTCCGTATCCTCCATGGCGAACACCGCGGATGTCCTGAATCCCGATGACATCGACATCTATCGCGACCTAGCCGGCGGCGTGACGGTCGCAAATATCTTGCACGGCTCCGCAAATCCAATCGGCGGCCAGACCATCGTCATCAAACTGCGCTGGGGCCAGCCCGCCTCGAAACTCCCCTTCGAAGGCGCGGTTCCCGGCATCAAGTTCGCTCTCGGCGAAAATCCCAAGCGCTCCGGCTTCAGCATTCCGGGGCAGCCCAAGCGCTATCCCGCCACGCGCATGGGCGTCGAAGAGACCATTCGTACCGCGTTCGTCGAAGCGCGCGACTACAAAAAATCCTGGGACGATTACGACAAGAAAGTCGCCGCCGGCGATAAGGATGCCGTCGCGCCGCGCCGCAATCTTCAGCTCGACCCGCTCGTCGAAGTGCTCGAAGGCAAGCGCTACGTCCACGCGCATTGTTACCGCGAGGACGAAATCCTAATGCTCCTCCGCGTGGCCAAAGAATTTGGCTTCAAGGTGCGCACCCTCCAGCATGTCCTGGAAGGCTACAAAGTAGCCGACGAAATCGCGGCATCGGGAGCCGGCGGTTCCACCTTCTCCGATTGGTGGGCTTACAAAGTCGAAGCCTATGACGCGATTCCCTATAACGCAGCCCTGATGACCCGCCGCGGCGTCATCGTCTCCGTCAATTCCGACGATGCCGAAGAAGCCACGCACCTCAATCAGGAAGCGGCGAAATCCATGAAGTACGGCGGCCTCACGCACGACGAAGCGCTCAAGCTGGTCACCATCAATCCCGCGATTCAGCTCGGCATCGACAAGCGCGTCGGCACCATCGACGTCGGCAAAGACGCCGACCTCGTCATCTATAATCACGACCCGCTCAGCGCCTACGCTGTCGTTCAAAAAACGCTCATCGATGGCCGCGTCTATTTCGACCGCCAGCAGGACATCGCCGCGCGCCCCGCGCTCGAAAAAGAAAAGAAAGACCTGATGGAAAAGGAAAAGAAAGCGGACGAGAAGAAAGCCGGCGAAAAGAAACCAGGCGATAAGAAGCCCGGCGAAGAAAAACCTCAGGACAAGCCCAAGCCACCGCAAGACCGAGCGGCCTCCGGAGGTGCCCTGTGAACCGCGCCAAAGCCACCCTGTTATTCACCGCTGCATTCGCCGCTCTCTGCTGCTTTTCGCAGATTTCGCAAGCGCAATCGGAGCCGCCTTCCTCGTACGCGTTGACGCACGCGAAAATTTTCACGCTCGCCGGCGCTCCTATCGAAGACGGCACGCTCGTTATTAAAGATGGCAAAATCGCCGCCGTCGGCGCCAGCGTGGAAGTTCCCAAAGACGCGGAAGTCATCGACGTCAAAGGCCTGCAAGTTTATCCCGGTCTCTTCGATCCCATCACGCAGATGGGCCTCAGCGAAATTTCCGCCGTGAGCGCCACCGTCGATACCACCGAAACGGGCGAGTATAACCCCGACGTCGTTGCCGCGACGGCCATCTCTCCTTCCAGCGAGCACATTCCCGTCACGCGCGCTTCTGGCATCACGGAAGTCCTCGCCGTCCCCGACAGCGGCGGCTTCGATTCCCGCGGCGGAGGCGGCGTCATCGGTGGCCAAGCCTCCGCGATTCATCTCGCCGGATGGACCATCAATGACATGCTCATCAAAAAGAGCGTGGCCATGGTCATCGTCTGGCCCGAGATTGAAACGCAGTCATTCGATTTCGCAACGTTCACGCGCAAAGAGAAGCCGTACACCGAAGCCAAGCAGGAACAGGAAAAGCAGATCAACGCGCTGTCGGATTATTTGGATGCCGCCCGCCATTATGCCCAGGCCATGGGCCACGGCGGTCCGGCCGATTATAAGCGCGACCTGAAACTCGAAGCGCTCGCTCCCGTCGTTCGCGGCCAGTTGCCCGTCCTCGTCTTCGCCGATCGCGCCCGCGACATCCGCAGCGCCATCGAATTTTGCGACAGGCAAAAACTTAAGATGATTCTCGCCGGCGGCGCAGAAGCGTACAAAGAAAAGGATCTGCTTCGCTCCAAAGGAATTCCCGTCATCCTGCGCCCAACCCTGACTTTGCCTCTCAATGAGGACGATCCCTACGACCGCATGCTCACCCAGCCCGCGGAACTCGCTTCCGCTGGCGTGAAGTTCGCCTTCGGCAGCTTCGACAACTCCTTCGCCCGCCGCCTCGGCCAGCAAGCCGCCAACGCCGTCGCTTACGGTCTCCCCTACGACGAAGCCTTGAAGGCCGTCACCATTTACCCCGCGCAAATCTTCGGCGTGTCCGACGAGCTAGGCACGCTCGAAACCGGAAAAGTCGCCAACATCATCGTCACCAACGGCGACCCGCTCGAACTAACGACCGACGTGAAATACCTTTTCATCAAGGGCCAGCGCACGTCTCTCGACAACAGGCATCTGCGGCTCTACGAAAAGTATCTGCACCGCCCCAAGGCCGCCGACTAAGCGCCCCTGGCAACGCCCAAAAAGTTACCCTCTCGGCGTTAATTTTCGCCGCGCCGCCTCGTCTATTAAGGCGAGGATCTGCTTTTTGTCGAAACTTTCGACCCTCAGTCGCGTTTAGAAGGGTAAGTCCTATGCGCCGCGCCACCTATTTCCTGCCACTGGCCTTCTCCATCGCCATTTTTTCGCCCGCATTGCAGGCGCAAGATCCCGCCAAAATCGTTTCCGAATACGTCAAAGCTTCCGGCGGCAGCAAAGCCCTGTCCAAAATCCGCACCGAAACCCTCGAAGGCGCCTTCAGCAATCCCGCTGACGGCAAACCCTCCACTTACACCTTCAGCCTCAAGCTCCCCAACCGCTACTACTCCGAATTCGTTCTCGGCGATAAACCCCTCATCGAAGCCTACAACGGTAAATCCGCCTGGCACGAAACCCCCAGCGGCGAACTCTCCACCCTTCTTGGCCAGCAAGGCCAGCAGCTCGAAGCCGCCTCGCTCTACTACAACTCCCGCCTCCTCCATCTCAAGAAGAACAAGCTCGCCGTTGCCTTCATCGGCCACGCCCAGGTCCGCGGCAAAGACGCTCTTCAACTCGAACTCACCGCTCCCACCGGCGTGAAGCGCCAACTCTTCTTCGATCCCCAATCCCACCTCCTCGTCAAGGAATCCGCTCAAATTGCTGGCCTCGACCAAGAAATTCTCTACGACGACTACCGCAGCGTCGATGGCGTCAAGCTCCCTTACAAAATCGAGCTCCATCGCGGCCCGGACACTTACTCCATCAACCTCACCCGCGCCGCAATCAACGAAACCGTCGGCGAGCGCACTTTCGACTTCCCCATAAAATCCCAGGTGAAACTCCCCGACCTCAAAGCCCTCTTCAAGGAAATTGACGAAAATCAGAAAACCGCCGACAAAATCCGCGAGAACTACGCCGGCACGCGCAACGAGGAAGAAACCGAATTCGAAAAAGACGGCAAGGTGAAAAAAACCGAAGTGAACGAATACACTTTTTTCTATCTAAACGGCGACGAAGTCTCGACCCTCGTCAAAAAAGACGGCAAGCCCCTTAGCGACGAAGAACAAAAGAAAGAAAACGAAAAAACCCAGAAAGAAATCGCCGACATTCAGAAACGCGAAGCCCAAAAGGAAGCCAAGACCGAAAAAGCCAAGGAAGAGGGAAAAGAAAAAAAGGACAAGGAGGATGACGACGTCGGCATTGAAACCTTCCTTCGCACCTGCCAGTTCGTCAACCCGCGCCGCGAACGCTTCCGCGGCCAGGACGTCCTCGTCTTCGATTTCGAGCCCAATCCCGAATACAAGCCCAAGAATATGGTCGAACGCATTGTCCACGAACTCGCCGGCGTCATCTGGATCGACGAGCACGCTCACGAAGTCGCCCGCCTCGAAGCCTATTTCGTCGGAGACTTCCGCGTAGCGGGCGGCCTCCTCGCCAATCTCCAAAAAGGCACCAGCTTCGTCTTCGAGCAATCCTATTTCAACAACGAAGTCTGGCTTCCCACCTACGAAGAAGCCCACGTCGGCGTCCGCGTCCTCCTCATGAAAGGCTTCAACGTCAACGCCACCACTCGCTACTCCGACTACAAACGCTTCAACGTCCAAACTCTCTCCACCATCAACAATCCCAAGCTCCCCGCCTCCACCGACCCCGCCATCGATAAACCCGACAACTAGAGGCGCAAAGTGGCACAGACTTCAGTGTGTGCGCTTTTGTGACCCTGGCAATATCGAAAAGGTGAGAGATTTACTCAAGAATTTTTCGGAGAAGGAGCGTCGAGGACAGACAGCACGTTTCCCTTCCTTCTCATTTGCGCGCAAGCTCCGAACGCTACAAATTCACTTCCCCTCGAGAGCCACGCTTATAACCATCGCTTTTTCCTGGCCTAGCATGGATCGCAATGTCTTCGCGGTTTCCTCAGCCATTTTATCGGCCAGTTCTCTAATCGCCGCGGCGATGGCAGGATTCGACACCTTGGCTTTGGAGCAGAGTAAATCAATTCCTGCATGAAATCCGTGAATGTAAGCTAATTTCGAATCGGATTCGTAACTCTGGATCATTTTCCTCACAGCCCATCTTTGATTAAACATGTATTCATGTTTTAGAAATTCTTCCGTTCTGAACATCTCTTCTACCTCAGTAACGCCAGTAGTGTGCGCGGCAATCATGCTAAAGCAAATGGTACTATCCAATTTTGCACATGTTCTCGACTTTGCCAGCGATCGCCTCACCGCCATTCTAAGGAAGTTCTAATCTCAGCCTGCCCTGTGGCGGGTAGGGCCGGGGCCTCGGGGTGCCGCATCCCTGCGGTTCTCAGGGCGCGGGTTTTGACTCCGCCGCTCAGACATGATGGGTGGCGAGGAGGCTCCGGGGCTGCCGCACCCACAAGCATTAGCCTAGCAATATGCGCAGCGCCGGCGGCACCGGCGGGGCTCCGCCAACTCGCTCTAAATAAATAACTTACAGTTTATACTTGACATGTAGTACCAATATGTTATAATCTTCAGGTAGATTGGGTCACCGAGCTCTTCACTGTCCCCGCAGCTTATGCGCCTCCGCCGCGCGATCCTTCAAATTCCCCCAAAATCCTCAGTCCCATACGAATTACCAATCTATAAAATCAGTTCTACTCTAACTCATTCAGAATCAACACTTCCACAACTGTTGATTCCACTCCACTTCAACTCCTCTAGAATCAGCGTTTACAAAAACCGGGGGAGGGGGTCCCCCTCCAAATCCCTGAATTTTGCAAACTCGTCACTACTCACACGTCACCATTCTGGTCACGCAGGAACACCCGCAACTCCATTCCTGTCAGTCACTTCTGCACGCTTTCCGTCACCCATGGGGGTGGGCAGTACACCCTTCAGACGCCACTCATTTTTTCGGTCCCGCATTCCTCGGCAGTCAGCAGTCAACTATCGACCGTCAGTCTCCCTCTGTTACCATCCTCTCCGCATTCAGGAGCCGTCTATGCTTAAAGCCTTCCTTACCCTTCTCGTGCGCACCACCGTCGTCGCATGTTTCGCCGCCCAAGCTCTTCCGGCGCAAACCGCCTCTTCCACTGCGCCACTCCGAGTCGGCATCGCCGGCCTCGTTCACGGCCACGTCGGCGGTTTCCTTCAGCAAAATCTCCACCGCCCCGATCTCCAACTCGTCGGCGTCGCCGAAGCCGATTCAAAACTCGCCGCATTCTACGAATCCAAATTCTCCCTCCCTCACGACACCTTCTTCTCGAGCGTCGACGAGATGATCGAGAAGACCAAGCCGCAAGCCGTCCTCGTCTACACCAACACCTTCGACCATCGCCGCGTGGTAGAGATCTGCGCCCGCCACCATGTCCCCGTCATGATGGAAAAGCCTCTAGCCGTCAGCAATGAAGACGCCCGCGCCATGCAGGCCGCCGCGCAGCGCGCAAATATTCCTGTCCTGGTCAACTACGAAACGACCTGGTATCGCAGCAACCGTGCCGCCTACGACCTCGCCCACGAAAACGCCATCGGCGACATCCGAAAAATTGTCGTCCACGACGGCCATCAAGGTCCCAAAGAAATCAACGTCGAATCCTGGTTTCTCGCATGGCTTACAGATCCCAAACTAAACGGCGCCGGCGCCCTGTTTGATTTCGGCTGTTATGGCGCGGACCTCGCCACTTGGCTCATGGACGGCCGCAGGCCGGACACCGTCACCGCTGTCACCCAGCACATCAAGCCGGACATTTATCCGCGCGTGGATGACGAGGCCACCGTCATCCTGACGTATCCCAAGGCGCAGGCCATCCTGCAGGCTTCCTGGAACTGGCCGTTCTCTCGAAAGGACATGGAGGTCTACGGGCAAACCGGCTATGCCATCACCGTGGCGCGAGAGAATGTTCGCGTCCGCCTGCCCAAACAGGAAGAAAAACTGGAAGACGCCAAGCCCCTCGATCCTCGCGAAAGCGATTCGGTAAATTATCTAAAAGCTGTCGTTCTGGGTGGAATGCCGCCGCAAGGTCTTTCTTCGCTGGAAACCAACATGATCGTGACGGAAATTCTAGACGCCGCGCGTGAATCTGCCGCAACAGGCAAGACCATCCACTTGGCAGAAAAACAATGAGCGAACCATTTGGAGTGCGGCAGCCCCGCTGCCGCTTTTCTCACCAACCCGCGCGCGACTTCTTATTTTCCGCGATGCAATAATGCGGCCAAGCGCGAACCGCCAATCGCTTTTATTTTGCGTGGACTCTGCTGTCGAGGACGTCCCGCACTTTTTGCACCAGCGCGCCCGGCGTAAAAGGCTTCTGCAGAAAAGAAAGCCCCTCTTCGAGCACGCCGCCTTGAGCCAAAACGTTGTCCGTGTAACCCGACATATAAAGGACGCGCGTCCGCGGATGTCGCGCCGTAATCCGCTTCGCCAGTTCGCGCCCGCTCGTGCCCGGCATAATGATGTCCGTCAACAAAAGATGAATCTCTCGCGCGTTCTTCGCGGCGAATTCTTCCGCCTCTCGCGCGTTCTTCGCGGCCACAACGGAATATCCTTTGGCGGAAAGAATTCTGCTCGCCAGTTCGCGCACCGCTTCTTCATCTTCGACCAGAAGAATAGTTTCGCTGCCTCTGCCCGTCCCGGGAATTTCCACCGCGCGCGATTTGGATTCCACGTGCTCGGCAACACGTGGCAGATAAACCTTGAAGGTAGTTCCTTTGCCCGGTTCGCTATACACCCAGATGTACCCGCCGCTCTGTTTCACGATGCCGTAAACCGTAGACAAACCAAGACCCGTTCCCTGGCCGCTCTCCTTCGTCGTAAAGAACGGCTCGAAAATATGCGCGACCGTCTCCGGGTTCATGCCCATGCCCGTATCCGAAACCGCCAACATCACGTAAGCGCCAGGCTTGACGCTGACGTGGTCGCGCGCATACGTCGAGTCCAGATCCACGTTGCACGTTTCCACCGTCAACCGCCCGCCCTTCGGCATGGCGTCGCGCGCGTTGACGACCAGATTCATGATGACTTGTTCGACTTGCGCGGGATCGGCTTTCACATTCCCCACGTTCGTACCGCAGCGCGTCACCATCTCGATGTGTTCACCCATCAGCCGCGCCAGCAGTTTGTCCAAACCCAGTACGATAGCGTTCAGGTCGATAACCTTCGGCTGCAGAACTTGCCTGCGGCTGAAGGCCAGCAATTGGCGGATGAGCATCGAGGCCCGTTCCGAGGCGTTCTCGATCTGCATCACGTCGCCCCGCAGCTCCGGCTGAATTCCGGTGCGCTGCAGTGCCAACTCGGCGTAGCCCTTGATGATGGTCAGCAGATTGTTGAAATCATGCGCGATGCCGCCCGCCAGTCTCCCCACCGCTTCCATTCTTCTCGACTGCTGCAATTGATTCTCGAGCAGCTTGCGCTCCGTAATGTCGACGATAATTCCTTCCATCACTGGATGGCTGTTACTCCCCTCAACCACCACAGCGGTGTCGTTCACCCAGATCACCGTGCCATCCTTGCGGACAATCCGGTATTCCGCCTGAAATCGCTCTCCTCGCAAACTCGCTTCTTCCGCCGTCGCGATGACGCCGTGATCCTCCTTCGGAATATGGCGTATCCAATCTTGGGAGTTGGCCAGCCATTCGTCTTGCGAGTAACCGGTGATGGCTTCGATCTGCGGACTGACATAGTGCCACGCGCCCTCGAGCCCGAGCTCCGCGATATAACTGATGGCCGCGACCTGTTCTACGAGCGTGCGATATTTATTTTCCGCCTCGGCCCGAGCCTTCTCTGCTTCCCTTCGGTCGCTAATATCGTGGCCTATGCAAGCCGTCACTCCATTGGCAAGAATGGTAACCGCCATCTCCACGGGGATCTTCGTGCCGTCCCTGCGACGCAGGTTTACTTGCCCGGACCATTTGCCTTCTGCTTTGAGGGACCTCCGAACCCGCTCGCGCAGCGACTCAACGTCCCGGGAGTCATAGATTTTTTGCCAGTGCACACCCAACATGGATTCCGGGCCTTCGTGTCCGAGCATCTTGGCGAACGCCGCATTGGCGTAAATAAGCTTTCCGTTTTCGGCGACGATGGAGATACCGTCCGCGGCGGAATCCATCGCCAGCGCCTGCCGCCGAACCGTCTCGGCCGTGGCCGCTTCGCGGTAGCCACTAACTCCCAGTCGCACGGCAAAACAGAGAATGGAAACGCCGAGCAGAGAAAATCGCAAAATCTGCCATTCGGAAGGAAACTGCGCCACTTGCACGAGAACGATCAGCGGAGCCACCGCGAACATCGCGTTGTTCAGCGCGACTCCGCTTAAGGTTCTTTTTCGCTCCGGGACCGCCGCTCGCGTCTCCGCAGCGGGCTGCCAACGTGCTGCCCAGAAAGCCGCCCATAGAAACGGAAGCGTCCAACAGAGGTCGAATAGCGTCCCCGTCGGCGACCTGCGGACGGCCTGACCATATTCCGCCACGGCCATGCCAGCAATAAACACGGCGAGATAAATCGCAAAGCCGCCATACAGCTCGCGGACACGCTTAGTCCGGGCGCGCATCATCTGGAAGCACGCTAGCGCCAGAATCGTGCCTACCTCTCCGAACTCCACCCAAAGCCGCCGCACGGTGACATCATGTTGCCGAACGGCCTGCGATGAGAGGTAATAAAGGCTGAGATAGAGAAAGAAAAAAACGATCGCTATTTGTGTGAAGTCCAGGAGAAATTCGGGCTCGAACCCGGAGGAATCTTTTTCCTGATCGAGGAACAGCACCATGGCAAAGAAGATGCCCTGCACATTGAACATGAATCGCACTGCGGAACCAGGTGCCGGCTCATTGTGCAAGACGAGTTCGTAGTATGTCCACCCGAGATTCGCGACGCCCCAGATGGCCATTCCGCAACCGACCAGCATCCAGAAAGGGGAGGCCATTCCTCGTGCGCGCCGCGCCGCGTTGAAGCACATTACCGCGGCAAGTGCGCTGGCCCCGACTTCGATGAGGTTCGCGAGAAGGTTGCCTACGAGCGTGGGCCCGAGGAGCAGCGCTTGCGCAAGATGAGCGCCGACAATCGTGGCTGCAAGAATTAGAAGCCTTCGGGACATTCTTGTGCACTCTCTGAGAGTTGGTAACGGATGATCCCTAAACTACAAGCTTAACCGAAATTAATAGACGAAATTCGGCAGGATTCAGGGTACGTGCCCTTGGATATAACGGGAGCCATAACGCGGCGAGGAGGTGCCCGGAGTTGCCGCGCGTCGATGGATCGAACTAAAGGCCGGCTGCAGGAGGGCCGCAAAACAAGCTCTGCCAATCTTCTGGAGATTTATTTTGAATCATTCGAATATCTTGTTGGACATCCGGACCTGAAAAGAGCACCCTTTAACCCATCAGGCAGCATCTAAAGCGCATGGCCACCTCTCAGCCAAGTCCAAGCATTACTCCGCGAGAAATTTTGAGCGCTTGGGGCAAAATCCTCGGCGGCAAAGCGCCGATGCTGTCCATCGAAATTACGCGGGAATGCCCG
Source organism: uncultured Acidobacteriota bacterium (assembly GCA_963767755.1). Lineage (GTDB taxonomy): Bacteria > Acidobacteriota > Terriglobia > Acidiferrales > UBA7541 > Acidiferrum. The sequence goes on from CAVYFO010000034.1 coordinate 205,452, forward strand.
CTGAGTTGTCCCGGCTGTTATGCGTATGGAGATACCCATCTCGGCGGCGGAAAGCTCCTGACGGAACTGAACGATTTTCGCGGAGACGCGCTCGTCAATGGCGTGCTTCGATTAGTTCATGAAAATCGTCCGATGCACGTCTCTCTTGTCGGCGGCGAACCGCTCGTCCGTCATCGCGAACTGAGCTCGATCCTGCCGGCTTTGAGCGCTACGAATATCTTCTCGCTGGTCGTCACGAGCGGCATCATTCCGATTCCGGGTCCGTGGATGGACCTGCCGCGCGTGCGTGTGGCCATGTCCGTGGACGGTTTGCCCGAGCATCACGACATCCGCCGCAAGCCCGCCACCTACGAACGCATTTTAAAAAATATTGACGGCCGCAAAGTAAACATCCACTGGGTGATTACGCGCCCGATGCTCGAGCGCGCCGGCTATCTGGAGGAATATGTTTCTTTCTGGAATGCGCGCCCGGAGGTGGATCACGTTTGGGTGAGCCTCTACACTCCGCAAATCGGCGAGGAGAGCGCGGAAAAGCTGACTCCCGAAAACCGTCAGCAGGTGGCCCGAGAACTTCCGCTGCTGGCGAAAAAATATCCGAAATTCCTGATGAACGACGGCATCGCTCGCGCCTTCCTTCATCCGCCAAGAAACCCCAGCGACTGCATCTTTGCAAAAATGTCCGCAAATTATTCGGCGGACCTGGAGACGCGCGTCGAGCCTTGTGTATTCGGAGGGACCCCCAATTGCGCGGAGTGCGGTTGCGCCGCCAGCAGCGGCCTACATTGGATTCGAACCGTGAAGGTTGCCGGTCCGCTCCGCGTCGGGCATTTTGTGCGTAGTTCGGTCGGCGTCGGCTCGCTCGTCAACCGACTGCGGCGCCATGGAAATAAGCCTTCTCGCTGGGGGTCCAACGGTCCGCAGACCGGCAAGAAAACCGAGCTAGTGCAAATCGCCACTTAGGGTCGCGGGAGCCTTCGCCGAGGCACACTCCGTGCGATCGACCGAACTACCTGCCCTCAAACGGGTAGCGATCCTGCGATTGAACCGCAGCAGCGACGCGGCGGCGCAATCCGATCGTATCCACGGAAGGCCGTTTCCCGAAGCGCTTTAGCACTGCCATCTGCGTGGTGAGCATATCGCCTTCGTGGACCGCCGCGATGGCGCGCTTGGCTTCATGCTCGACGCGCTCCGCCGCGTCGGCGATGAACACGCGCGCCCCGTCGATCATCGTCTGTGTCGCGGCTTCGCCTTTCGCCGCGGCTGCTTTTTGTGCGCGAAGCAGGCAGGACTCCATGGCGTAGACTTCCATCACGATATTCGAAAGCGCGCCGATCAGTTCCTGTTCCTCGGCCAGCTTTTCGCGGAATTTCTGGACCGCGCCGCCGGCCGCTTGCAGGAACATTTTCTTGGAGTTGGCCACCACGCGAGTTTCGTCGGCCAGAACGCCTTCTGGCGCTTCCTCAAACGAGGGACCGGCCAGGATTTCATCCGCCAGCTTCATGGCCGCTGGAATCAGCGCGAGCTGGCCACCCATCGCGCGCTTTATCAGCATTTGGATGATCAACATGCGGTTGATTTCGTTGGTGCCTTCAAAGATGCGGTTGACGCGCGAATCGCGGTAGGCGCGGCAGACGGGATAGTCCTCGTGGAAACCGTAGCCGCCGAACATCTGCACGCCTTCATCCACGACGAAGTCCAGCATTTCGCTGCCATAAACTTTCGAGATGGAGCTTTCGATGGCGTATTCCTCGAGCACTTTCATGGTGTTTTGAACCTTATCGCCCGAGCCCGACGCCGCCACCATAGCCGCTTCCATGTTTCCGGCCGAGCGATAGACCATGGATTCGACCGCGAAAATCTGGATGGCCATTTCCGCCAGCTTTTCTTTCATCAAGCCGAACTCGCCGATCTGCTTGCCGAATGCTTTTCTCTCTTTCGAATATTTCGAAGCATCTTGCAAGACGTGCTTGGAGCCGCCAACGCACGACGCACCCAGCGTAAACCGGCCGGCATTCAAAATGTTGAATGCCACAATGTGGCCGCGGCCGATTTCATGCAGCAAGTTTTCCTTGGGTACTTTGCAATTCTCGAGGAAGATGGGCGTCGTCGAGCTGCCATGAATGCCCATCTTGTGCTCTTCATTTCCCGGCTTGCACCCGGGGAACGCCCGCTCGACGATGAACGCCGTGAATTTTTCTCCGTTCACTTTCGCGAAGATGACGTAAACATCGGCAAATCCGCCGTTAGTGATCCACATCTTCTGGCCGTTCAAAATGTAGTGCGTGCCTTCGGGATTTAATTCGGCGCGCGTCAGAGAGTTTTGCGAATCGGATCCGGCTTGCGGCTCGGAAAGACAGTACGCTCCGATCCATTCGCCGGTGGCCAGCTTGGGGAGATATTTTTTCTTCTGCTCTTCGTTTCCGAAGTAGACGATGGGCAGTGTCCCAATGCCCGAATGCGCGCCGAGCGTGACCGCGAAGCCGCCATAATTGGAAAGTCTCTCCGTCAACACCGTCGTCGCGACTTTGTCGAGGCCAGCGCCGCCATATTGCTCGGGAATCCCGCCGCCCAGCAAGCCAACCTCTCCGGCTTTCTTCACGAGCTGCGGCATCAGGCCGGGCTTTTTGTTCTCGAGATCTTTCACTAGCGGCAAAACTTCCTTGAGGGAGAATTCTTCCGCCGTCTGGCCGATCAGCTTTTGGTCGTCGGTGAGATCCGCGGGCGTGAAAACTTCTTCAGGAAGGGAAGTCTCCAGCAAAAAGCTGCCGCCTTTCGCGGCTGGTTTGCTAATCGTTGCGGTGGCCATGATGGTCTCCTTGTCGCGCGGCTGCATTCAAACTTCGGTGCGCAATCTGGATAGGGTAGCCAGAAACTCGCCTCAAACAACTGTGGCGGATGTTCGAAACCTTGTGAGACAAGCCATTTTACTACTGGGGAGGAGGCAGGTAAACAGAGTTAACCGAGGCGTAGAGAATAGCAGAAGAATGACTCCATGAGATCGTGTAAATACATAACAGCAGGTGGTTTGAAAGACAGGGATATATGTCTTGACAAATTACTTGGTCCATTGGAAACTGGCGATGCTCTTGGAAACGAGGAGTTGGCGCCCATGCGCGTTACCCGTAGCGGCGGTTGGCGAATCCCCGGCACACGATCGGCGCAGGAGTCTGCACGCGTTCCGGGCTCTGGTCTCGATTTGGTTCGCGAGCCTGCGCAAGCTGCCATCCTGCTCTACCACCCGCTGCGCCTTAGAATTCTGGCAGCCTTGCTCGAAGCGGATTCGGCGGCGGGGGTCGCCCGGCGCATGAACCTGCCCAGACAAACGGTCAACTACCATGTGCGCGAGTTGGCGCGTGCGAGATTGCTGACGCGTGCCGGCCGCCGGCAGCGCCGGCATATGTTCGAGCAATGCTACGTTGCCAGCGCGCGCGGTTATCTGCTTTCACCAGAGCTGCTTGGCAAACTCGCCGCCGACCCGTCGCAAGTTGCGGACACGCTTTCGGCGAAATACTTGCTGGGGCTTGCTTCCAAAATGCAGGCCGAGGTCGCTCGTTCCGCGGAACTAGCAGCGGCAGCAGGGAAGCGGCTTGCGACTCTTTCGATCAACTCGGAACTGCGCTTCACTTCGCCCGAACAGCGCGCCGCATTCACTGCAGAATTGCAGCGAGCGATCGTGGACATAGCGGCTCGATACAGCTCGCCTTTCGCAAAAGTGGATGGTTCAGCCGCGGAAGGCAGTCCGTTCCGTTTCGTGGTCGGTTGCTACCCAATTCCCCCGGAAAAGCAGGAAGAAACTCATTCCCCCAATGCCGGCAATACAGGAAGCGCATCCTGACGGGAGCAAAGCCAGTCGAACCAGAAAAAAAAGAGCGCGACCTCGAAAAAGAAATAAAGATCTCCGCTCCCACCGAAAAAGTCTGGAAAGCGCGTCGAGGCGACAAACCGTTAGCCGCAACGCGCTGCGTTCGCTGCGCCGCTCACGCGTTTCTCGCCGCGCCCCGCGGGCGGGGTGTGCACGCCATCAGGGACGCGGCTATTTCGCGGCGGTCGCGGCGGAGTCCTTGAAGGAAATCAGCAGAAAGTTCGACCCTGTCCCCAAAAAATCCACCACTTTGCGGGCCGTGCCTGCGGACAACCAAAGTACGTCTCCGGCATGCAGAAATGCCGCGTGCTGCCCCCCTACAGAAACATCCAGATTCGCATTGCTCATCGCAATCAGCAAAGCGGCCGTCTCCGGCGAGGCCTGCACGTAATCTTTTCCTCCTCCGATCTTCACCAGATCCATGCGAACTTCACTGGTTTCGAAACAAGGCACCACCTGCTCGAACGGAATCTGATCATTTTGTACTGGGATTGCGCTGATTTGCGGGCACGAACCGAGCGGCCGCGCATCGCCTCCGGCCCCGAGATTGTGCGGCGAGTCCTGCGGATGGATCAGCGCCACCGTGATGTTGTGGAAGGCAATTCCCGCATCTGTGCGCACAATGTCAGCAAATCCTCCTGGCGAATAGCGCGTCGCTCCATCCTCCAGCGTCACATGCGCGGGCGGTTTTCCTTCGACTGCATCCACGATATCGGCTTGACCTAGCGTTACATAGAGGTAAGGCAGATCGTGCCGGTGCAAAAGCGTGGCGTCCAGCGGCGGCACCGTCATGTTGTAGACGCGGACATAGCCATTCTGAAAAATGTGGGCGTAATGCGGCTCATCGGCAACAGAGACGGCGCCTTCCGTCTTAATGGGGCTTTGAATATCGATCTGAATGTCTTTCGTTACACTCGGAGGCTGTGCCGTTGGAGTTTGCGCCGCGGCGGCGGGCGACAAGAGCAGAGCAAGAGCTGGCAGCACGGAGATTTTCATCGCAACGCATCCTAAGGGCCTACACAGAGTACTGGCAAGTTAAACGCTTCCCACGCCGGAAACGTTACATGGAGGTGGAACTTTCTGTCAAAGCAAAGGAAGCCTTAGAGGCGCTCCAAAATGCCCGCCGCTCCCATGCCTCCGCCGATGCACATGGTCACCATTCCATAGCGCGCGTTGCGCCGCTCTAATTCGCGCAAAATCGTGGCGGTGAGTTTCGCTCCCGTGCATCCCAGCGGATGCCCGAGAGCGATCGCGCCGCCATTCGGATTTACGAGCGCGGGATCGAGCCCCGCTTGCTGAATCACCGCCAACGATTGCGCGGCAAACGCTTCGTTCAATTCGAAAACCGCGATGTCCTTCAATGTAAGCCCCGCCAGCTTCAGCGCCTTCGGAATCGCTGCCACCGGCCCGATGCCAAACTCTTCCGGCAGCACGCCAGCCGTCGCATAGGCCACAAAACGCGCCAGCGGTTTCAGCCCCAGCGCTTTCGCGCGCTCCGCGCTCATCACTACGGCCGCCGCGGCGCCATCGCTCATCTGCGAACTGTTGCCCGCCGTCACCGTTCCCTTAACATGAAATGCCGGCTTCAGCTTCGCCAGCGCTTCCAACGAGGTATCCGCGCGTGGCCCTTCGTCCGTATCAAACGTAAAAGTCTGCGTCGTCGGCTTCGCGGCAGCCTTTGCTTTCGCGCTGCCCGAAGCGCTACCCGCACCAGCTCCATTCGCGCTCGCCAGCGCCGTGATTTTCACTTCCACCGCCACGGTCTCTTCCTTGAACTTCCCCGCCGCAATGGCCGCCAGCGCCTTCTTGTGCGATTCCACGGAAAACTGGTCTGCTTGCTCCCGCGTAATTCCAAACTTCCGCGCAATGTTTTCTGTTCCCAGCCCCATATTGATGTAGGTATCCGGGCTGTGATCCACGAGCCACGGATTCGGCGAAACTTTATTCCCTCCCATCGGCACCATGGTCATCGATTCCGTTCCGCCAGCGACAATGACCTGCGCCGAGCCGCCGCGAATCCGCTCTGCCGCAATCGCGATCGCCTGCAATCCCGAAGAACAAAACCGATTGATGGTCATCGCCGAAACTTCGATGGGCATTCCCGCGCGCAGCGCCGCGATTCGCGCCACGTTCATCCCTTGCTCGCCCTCTGGCATCGCGCAGCCCAGAATCACGTCGTCAATTTCTTTCGCGTCCAGCCCCGGAACGCGAGCCAACGCCTCTTTGATCGCCACCGCCGCCAAATCATCCGGCCGCGTCGCCCGCAACGATCCCTTGAACGCTTTTCCCACCGGCGTTCGAACCGAAGAAACAATCACCGCTTCAGCCATGGCAGCCTCGCAATCTGAAAGTCCTATTTATTGTTGAGCGAGCGATTAGGAAAAGCAAATCAGAGTGCACACTCGCTCGTACAATGCAGCATTCGAATGGCGCGTGAGCCACGCACAAGATCATTCGTGGCGCAAAGCGATCATGGGATCGACGCGCATGGCGCGCCGCGCAGGGATGTAACACGCCGCGACAGCCACGACAATCAAGAGGGCGGCGACACCGGCAAATGTCAGCGGGTCGTGCGCGCTGATGCCGAAGAGTTGGTTGGACATGAGGCGCGTCAGACCCAACGCGGCCGCGATGCCGACCGCCACGCCGATCAGCGCCATCCTCGCGCCTTGCCCGATCACCAGCCGCATCACATCGCGATGCTGCGCGCCCAATGCCATACGCACGCCGATTTCGTGCGTGCGTTGTCCGACCAGGTACGAAATCACGCCGTAGATTCCGACGCACGCGAGCACCAACGCGAGCGCCGCAAAGGCTCCGAGCAGAATCATCGAGAGTCTGCGAGCCGCAAACGAATTGGAGACGACTTCGTCCATCGTTTGGACGTTGTAAACGACTTCGCGAGGATCGATTTCCGCGACGGCCCGGCGAACGTCGCTCATGACCGCGGTAGGATCGCCTTCCGTGCGCAGCACGACGGCCACGGCATCGGCCGCGAGCGGCATCAGCTTCTCGGGAAGCTGCATGAAGGGATAGTCGAATTGCGCTTCGATGGCCGACTTCGCGTCGGCATCGAGCCCCCACTGCTTGACGTGCCCGACTACGCCGACGATCTCGGCTTGCGCGCTGAAGCCTTCGATATGGATGTGCTTGCCGACGGGATTTTCGTGAGGGAAATAAGTGCGCGCGAAAACATCGTCGATATCAACAACAATAGGCGCATGTTCGTCGTCTTGCGCCGTGATAAAGCGGCCGCGCTCGAGCGTGACTCCCATGGCGCGCTGGAAGCCGGCTTCCACGAGATAAAACATCGCTTGCGGCATCTCCTGGAAGTTGGCGGGCTTGGGCTGCCCCTCGATCCAGAACGGCAAAGAGGAATTGTGAATCATCGGGCGGGAGCCAAGCGTCACGGAAACAGCTTGCACACCGGGAATGCTCTGCATTTTGTCGTCGAACTGGCGCAGGCGGGCGCGCGTCTCGGCGGACGTGGTTGTGGGCGAAGCCGGCAGCGACAAGCTGAACGTGATCGCGTGGCTGGGCTTGAAGCCGGGATTGACGCGCCAAAGCGTCGCCAGACTGCGAACCATTAGCCCGGCGCCGACAAGCAAAATCAGGGCAATGGCAATTTCGACGGCCACGAAAATTCCTTGTAGCCGGTGGCGCACACCGCTCGCGCCGCGCCCGCTCTCTTTGAGGATCTCCTGCAAGTCTACGCGCGATGTTTTCAGCGCGGGCGCGAGGCCAAAAACAATTCCGGCAAACATCGAGAGCGCCATTGTAAAGAGCAGGACGCGTGAGTCGAGCGACACTTCGCTGGCGCGCGGCAAGGCCCCCGGCAAAGTGCCAAGCACCGCTTTGGTGCCCCACACGGCGAGCAGGAGTCCAAGCGCCCCGCCCAATCCCGCAAGGGCAATGCTTTCGGTGAGTAGCTGGCGAATGACGCGAGCGCGGCCCGCTCCCATCGCCGCGCGAATCGCGAATTCGTGCGAGCGGCCCATCGCACGTGCGAGAAGAAGATTGGCGACGTTCGCGCACGCAATCAGCAGCAAGAAACCTACAGCCGCCAGAAGCACGATCAGAAATGGCTGGACATTGCCGACAATGTCTTCCTTCATGGGAACAAGCGTGGTTTCCACGGCCTTATCGGCTTCCGGGTACGCTGCCGCGAGATTTTGCGAGATGGCGTCCATATCGGCTTTCGCTTGCGCAAGCGTTACTCCCGTCTTCAGCCGCCCCATCGCGTGCGCGCTCACGTCCACGCGCCGGTCGCGGAAGTTCGAATCGTTCCATTGTCCGATGGGCGTGTAGACATCGCGGTCGTGTCCGTAAAAGGTAAAGCCTGCTGGAACCACGCCGACGATCGTGTACGACGTGCCGTTCAGAATGATGGGCTTTCCAACGACCTCGAGCGACGAGCCGAACTGGCGCTTCCAGAATCCTCCGCCCAGAATCACTACTGGCGCCGCGCCGGTGTGGTCGTCATCGGGGCGAAACGTGCGGCCCATCACTGGCGTCACGCCGAGCGTCGAAAAAAAGTCCGCGGAAATCATGTAGCCGGTGAGGCGCTCTCCTTCGCCCTTGCCGATGAAGTTGTAATCCTGATTGCGATAGATGGCCATCGAGGAAAACGTCTGCGTGTCGCGCTGCCAATCGAGGAAATTCAGATAGGAAACCGGCGCGTGATCGATTCCTGGAGTCTTTCCGTAAAGCGCGACGAGCTGGCCGGAGTGCGGGTAGGCCAGCGGATTGAGCAGCACGCCGTTCACCACAGAAAATAGCGCGGTATTCGCGCCAATACCCAATGCCAGCGTCAAAATCGCAATCGCCGTGAATCCCGGCGACTTCGCCAGCATCCGAATCCCGTAGCGCAAGTCCTGAAAAAATGTTTCCATGCGCCCTCCGCTCTCAGCCAGCCGCAAAGAATGCCGCAGTCGCCCGCGGCGGAAAATGAATCACTCCCAGAAAAATCAGAATCATGCAGACACCGATTGCCAAAATAATGAGTGTCGGCAGCCAGAAACTCAGCGGGTCTTCGGCGCGATCGTATCCGCCGGGCGGGCAGCCTTTGTAATAGGCCTTTCCCGTAAGCAGGCTATACCCCGCCCAACCCAACGTGACAAGTCCAATCAGCAAAAAGAGCACCGGTCCGCTCCCGAATGTTCTCAAGACCTACATCGTTTGATTCCGACTCGAACTCACGCGCCTGGCCCGCGAGTTGCATGCCTCAATTTCTATTTTCAGCTCACGGACGCGAGAAACTCGCTCGCCGTCACCACGCTAGCCCGCCGCGCAAAAACCTTGTCGATCAAATTGGCATGCAGTTCCGCATCGCCGTCAACGCAGCAATCCTTAATCACCACGAGCCGGTAATCCGTATCGGAAGCCTCGAGCAATGTCGAAAGCACCACGCCGCTCGTTGCAATTCCAAATAGCACGAGCGTATCAATATCCTTGGCGCGCAGGATCACTTCCAAATCGGTTCCATGGAACGCGCTCACCCGGTGTTTGGTCACCACAATGTCGTCTTTCTTTGGCCCCAAGCCGGGATGAATGGCCGCCAGCTCGCCTTCGAATAGTTTCTGATGTCTAGCCGAGCTCTTGATTGCGCCGAACAGCATGTTGCGCGAACTCACTTCCGGAAGTCCCGGCCGAAAACCCACTTGGATGTGGATCACGCACATGCCCAGGCTTCGCGCCCGCTCCAGGACGCTGGCACCCCGGGCAACCAGTGTCTCTTGATCCTTCGCGTAACTCGCAACGATGCCCGCCTGATTGTCCATGCTCAGAACCGCCGTCCGCTTAGCATCAAACGAAAGTTGTTCAGCCATTACTTCTCCTCGTACTTACTCGCGTCGCATCATGCATCCCAACTAGGCGGAACGGGCATCAACCTCTCTCATCGTCCCTATCACCCAGCCTGAGGCGCAAGTGGTGCCGTTTCACTTCTTGATCGCGGAGCCCTTGCGCGGAATGAAGATCGTGGCTGGTGGCGTAATCTTGTGAGCTTGCGAAAAATTCCCCTCGTTCAACGCGATCCCAACTCGTCCTCGCGAATCGATGTATAGGAGCGGCTCGCCCACCGGAACATCCATAAACGTTCGCTCGTAGGGCAAGCTGAATGGCTTTCTATCCAGCTGCACAATGATTTTGTCCCCGACTTCGTAGCCCAATTTCTTGAATTCGTCGCCGGATATGTCCGTGATCAGCGAACCGAATGGATCATCCAATCCAATAATGTCGCCCGCGATTCCGTTCTCAGAAGTCACCGATGTTTTCTCAGTGAGCTGCACGAGCTGCGGAACCACCGGCCCCGCCAGCGCAAAGTCCCAGCCTTCCGCAAGATGCGCCGCCGCAGGCGAAAAAATGTCCCGCCCATGAAAAGTTGAAGAAACCTGTGGTTGCAGCATCCAGGCCGTGTTCGTAATTTCCCGTGCGGAGTCCAACCCGTCCCGCTCGATCACCGGCGTGATCAATCCATTGTCCGGCACAACGAAATACTGCCCCTTCTTCGATTTCACGATCACCGCTTTGCGCGATGTCCCCACTCCCGGATCGACGACAGCAAGAAAAATGGTCCCTGCGGGATAGTAAGGCGTCACGCCCGCCAAAAATCGCGCTGCTTCATCAATCTGGTACGGCGTTACCTGATGCGAGATGTCCATTAAGCGCGCGTCCGGCGCGATGCCCACAATCACGGCCTTGCAGATCGCCACCGCATCATTCGCCGTGCCGAAGTCCGTCATAAACACAATCGTCGGCCGCGCCGGCGTTCCCGTTGGTCCAGCCGGGCCCTTTTCTGCCGGTGCTTTCCCGCCGCAAGCGCAACAAAGCAGCGCACCCGCGACGAATAAAAATGCGAAAACGCGATTTCGCGAAGCCATCGAATCTCCTGTATTCAATTGATTTTTGCAAAGCCGGTGAAAACTTTCTGGTTTTCGCCTCAACGGACGGCTGGACGGATTCCCACCAAGCGTAACTCGCGGCCGCCTGCACTCGACCAGGGATTCCGGCCCTGCGGCTCTACCATTCCCCGAACATTGCCGCAACGCGAGGCAGTATACAGGAACCCGGAAAGCGCTGTCTTTTGGTTTCGATGCCCCGCTGGCGCTTCCTGCTGCCCAACAATCACTTTGGGATTCGCTCTGGCTCCATTAGAATGCTGATACTTCGCAAGAGAAGTTACGCAAGAGAGAGCAGCCTGCCGCGCCCAGAGAAGGCCCATCCGCATTGCGTACGTGAACTCGAATAAGGGGAGAATGACCGTGCTTCGAAATTTTTTTGTAGGTGTGTTTTTGTGTGTCTTCGCATCAGCGGCGTTAGCCGATCAAGTGATTCTCAAAAATGGCGACCGCCTGACGGGAACGATCGTCAAGTCCGACGCCAAGACTCTGCTCATCAAGACCGATCTCGCCGGTGACGTAAACATCCAGTGGGATGCCGTCACTTCCATCGTTTCCTTGCAAACTTTGCATCTTGCTCTCAAAGATGGTCAAACCATCGTCGGCACAGTCACCACGAACGACGGCAAGTTTGAAATTGCCACCAAGGATACTGGCGCCATCACCGCCTCCAAGGATGCCGTGGTAAGCGTCCGCGATGATGCGGAGCAAAAGGCTTTCGACGACCAGATCGAGCGCCTGCGTCATCCGCATCTCGCTGATTTCTGGAGCGGCCTGCTGGACACCGGCCTCAGCCTCACTCGCGGCAACTCGCAATCCCTCACCTATTCACTATCGGGCAAGGCCGCGCGCACAACGGAACGCGATAAAATCTCCGTCTATAGCACCGCCATCTACACCGACAGCACCGTTAACGGCATCAGCTCCACCACCGCTCACGCCATCCGCGGCGGCGTCCGCGGCGATCTAAACGTCAGCGACAAACTGTTCGTCTTCGGCTTCACGGACTTTGAGTACGACCAGTTCCAGGATTTGGACTTGCGCAACGTCGTTGGCGGCGGCCTCGGATATCACCTCATCAAAACCAAAGCCACTACCTTCGACGCATTCGCCGGCGGCGACTTTGACCAGGATTTCTTCGGCGCTATCGCCGCGACTGCAACGGCTCCCGCCATGCCCGCCGTTACACGCAAGTACGGCGAAGTGGTCGTCGGCGAAACCTTTAACGCCAAGGTCAACAATCGCACCACCATCACCGAACAATTCAGTCTCTATCCCAATGTCTCAAACACGGGCAGCTACCGATTCCAGTTCGATGCCACTGCGGCAACCAAGCTCAAAAATTGGCTCAGTTGGCAGGTCACCTACAGCGATCGCTTCCTTAGTGATCCTCTGCCTGGTTTCAAGACCAACGATCTGTTACTTTCCACAGGAGTTCGTTTGACTTTCGGCAAAGGCGTGCTTTAATGGCGCCGTACCCAGCCGTACTAACGCACTGTTTTCTCTAGGAGGCATTTCATGGGCTTGATCGCGTGGATCATCGTCGGCCTCATCGCCGGCTGGCTCGCAGGGCTCGTCATGAGAGGCGGCGGTTACGGCGTTCTCGTGGACATCATTCTCGGCATTCTCGGCGGGATTGTGGGTGGCTGGGTCTTCGGCCTTCTGCACATCTGGCCCGCCGGCGGAATGATCGGCTCTATCATCGTTGCCTTTGTCGGCGCCGTCATCCTCGTCGGGATCACCCGTCTTCTGAAAAGAGCTTAGCGTCTCTTTTCCGAGGCAAACCAATCGCGCTGGAGGGGTCCATAGCCCCTCCAGCGCGATACTCGTTTTTTGACTGTCCCTAAGCCGCGAAAAGACCTCCTTTTCAGCCTGCCACTGGCCACGATCCTGCCTTCTCTTGATACGAATCAGCCCCCGTCATCACCATGTAGAGAGCCAAAAACCCCTGTCCGTAGGGTCAGGTTGTGGAAGCTTGGTACAGGGAAAAACAGGCGAAAACAAGAGCGAAACGTTAACTAGATATAATTCACTGATAACAAACGGCTTATAGCGTTTCAAAGTAGGTCATAGAAGTACCAGAAGCCTGGTTTGGGTCCTAAAATGTGACTTCCGTACCATCGCGTTTCGGACAGGTTTGCTGTCAAATGGGACAGGTGCAAAGAGCTGGACCAAAAGACAGGGCTCGCGCATCCAAGTACAGGTGAAACAAGTAAGCGGTAAGCACCCAGCAAGCTCGCAGTTGTTGGAACAAATGGGGACCGAGATCAGAGGAAAGATGAAGACCAAAGACAGCAATCGCAAATGGATGTGGTGGTTCCTGGGGGTTGTGCTCGCGCTACAAGTGTATTTTGTGCGCGAGTTGCTGGCAGCTTTTGCCATTTTCGCCATCGGATTTGCGGCCATCGCGTTTGTAGTGGTCAGCCTCTACATGATGCAGAAGGTCTGGGAAGCGGGCGTCCAGCGCGTGGCAGACAGCCAGAACCCGGTAGTCGATATGGCGCGGCGTGGAGTTAACGCCGTTGAAGCCATGGCCCGTCGACCGTTGCGCCGCCCGGGTTCAGCTGCGGCTCGCTAAGCCGCATATTCGAGAGGGCGCCGGTAGGCCCAGGGTTTTTGCCAGAGCACATGCAGCGCTGTTCAGCCTGCCTCCTTCAGGTTTGACGCAGCTTCTGCAACAGTAACAAAAGAAAGGGGCCAGCCGTCCTGAGAGAGCGGCTGGCCCTTTTCTTTTCAAGCGCAGCTGATCCTGACCACGTGGCGTCCGCCGCTTGGCAAATGTCCAGGTTTCTCCTGTGGCGTGTTTTCCCAAATTCGATCATTCTTCTGCCGGGCCATGCGCTCTCTTCCATCTGTCCCACACGGAAGCAATGACCTTCTCTTTGTCGTTGCGCATTGCCTGGACCAGCGGCTGATTGCCGGTCTCTTCATGACGCGCTGCCCAGAGCACCATCTCGGTAAGCACGGGAGCGAGATCGATTCCCTTTGGGGCAAGCGAGTAGAGCACTTTCCGGCCATCGGAGGCGTCTCGCTCTGCGGCGATAATTCCGTAGGACTCGAGCCGGCGCAGGCGGTCCGCCAGAATATTGCTGGCGATTTTTTCGTCCGAGCGCAGAAATTCCTTGAAGGTGCGATATCCCCGCAGCATCATGTCGCGCAGGATCAAAAGCGACCAGCGGTCTCCGAGCATCTCGACCGAGGCATTCAGTGGACAACCGGACCGGCGCTTCGGCGCCGGCTTCTTTTTTGGCATGCTTGGAGGCTATCACTTTTCACTTGCAGTGTGCAAGTAATCGAGTAAGATGGGCGGGCCGAGTTGAACCCAGGGAAAGCGGGAGCAGGGCTCCCACACTCCAAGCCGGATGGGCCGTTACCGAGTGGGAGTTGCAGTATTAAGGCGGAAACAAAAGCTCAAGCAGACCGTCCTAGACAGGAAGAGGAGAAAGCCGTGCAATTAAATCCTTATTTGCTATTCAACGGACAATGCGAAGAGGCGTTCAAGTTCTATGCGAAGTGCTTGGGAGGGAAGATCGAATCGCTCTCAACGTTTGGCGGTTCCCCGATGGCGAAACAGATGCCAACCGAATGGCACGGCAAGGTCATGCATGCTTCCTTGAGGTTCGGGGACGGCCTGATCTTGATGGGCTCTGATCCGCCACCCGGCCGCTATGAAAAGCCGCAGGGATTTTCCGCCTCCTTGACCGTGAAAGACCCCGAAGAGACGGAACGTATTTTCAACGAATTGGCTGAAAACGCTACAGTGACGATGACGATTCAGAAGACTTTCTGGTCGGCGCGCTTTGGAATGCTGGTGGATCAGTTTGGGATACCGTGGATCCTCAATTGCGAGCAAGCGGCTACGCAAACCGCTTGAGAATTGAATCTGGAGGACGTCCGCCATGGGCGTCCTCAATCCTTATGAGCCAGGACAAGCAGGAACGGCGGCGCAGCATAGGTTTTGAGGTATATTCATGAGCTCCATGAGTCAGACTCCTGCAGTCACTTCGCCCGTTGCGTTGGCCGATCCGACCTCGAAAGGAATGATCTGGACCGGGCGTGTGCTCAGCGCTCTGCCCGTGGCGTTAATGGGGTTAAGCGCGGTGCTCAAGTTTCTGAAGCCGGCGCCAGTGATGCAGAGTTTCGCGCACTTCGGGTATCCCGAGAGTGAAATCTTCATTCTTGGAGTGCTCGAACTGTTTTCCTGCGTCGTGTATGTGATTCCGCGGACGGCGGTGCTTGGAGCCATTTTGATGACGGGCTATCTTGGCGGCGCGACGGCGACAAATGTACGCGTGGGCGATCTTTCGTACATCATGACGGTCACTCTTGGCGTGCTCGTTTGGGCTGGACTTTTCTTGCGCGACGCACGTGTACGCGCGCTGATTCCCCTGCGCAGCTAGGCGGCGTGGAACAAGGTGATTTTCCTGTTGCATGCAGCAGATTAGGTAAGGAGAGAGGAAAATGAATTTCAAGCCGGAATTATTTTTGAATGACTTGAAGATTTCTCTCCGTTCGCTGGCCCGCGCGAAAGGGCTGGCGATTACGGTGGTGCTCACGCTGGCGCTGGGTATCGGCGCGAATGCAGCCATTTTCACGCTTGTGCGCGGGGTGTTGCTGCGGCCACTGGTGAATCGCGACGAAGACCGGCTGATTTACATTCGGCAAAGCGCGCCGGGCATCGGCTCGGCGAATACATACTTTTCGGTGCCGGAAATTAAAGACATCGAGTCTGGCGCGCACACCATCAGCAAATTCGGCGACTTCTCGACCATCGGGTTCACGATGGTTGGACTGGGTGAGCCGCGCGAAGTGCGAGCGGGCGTTGTGGGTGGCACGTATTTCGACGTGATGGGCCTTCATCCCGTCCTCGGCCGTCTCATCGGGCCGAACGACGATGGGCCGAAAGCCGACGGCGCCGTAGTTTTGACGTATCGTTTCTGGTCGTCCGCGCTGCACAGCGATCCGAATGTCCTAGGCAAAACGGTGCGCCTCGGCAACTCCATCGGGACGCGAAGTGCGACAGTCATCGGCGTGCTTGAACCTTCCATCCCTTACCCCGCGGAGACGGAAATCTTCTCGAATATCGTAACGAGCCCGCATCATCTCTCCGCGACCATGGTGCAAGGGCGCGTGCATCGCATGACCGAGCTGTTTGGGCGGCTCGCACCAGGCGCGACAATCGAGCAAGCACGCGTCGACCTGCGCACCCTGTACGCCTCGATGGTGAGCCAGCATCCGGACGGGAATTACTCGAAACAGGCGGATTTCCAAATTAGCGCCACGCGGCTTCGCGATCAAATTACGTCTGGAGCGCGCACCGTGCTTCTTGTGTTGCTCGCGGCTTCGGGACTGATCTTCATCATTGCGTGTTCGAACGTTGCGAACCTGATTCTGGCCCGTTCCGTTCGCCGAGAAGGCGAACTTGCCATTCGAGCGGCTTTAGGCGCTAGCGCCGCAACGCTCCGCCGGACCCTTCTTGCGGAAAGCCTAATTCTATGCGGCGCAGGCGCGCTGCTCGGAGTGTTGAGCGCCCGTCCGTTGGTGGCAATTCTCGCCCGATACGCCTCGCGCTTCTCCGTGCGCGCGCTCGATCTCACCGTGGATTCGAGCATCCTTTGGGTGGGCGCGGGACTGGCGATCATCGCGGCGGTACTTCTTGCGTTTGTCCCGAGGCTGCCGTCCGCAAATTCTTCGCAAGGATTCGGGCTGGCGAGCGGCAGCGTGCGCATCACCGGGGGAACCAATCGCCGGCTGCAGCTTTTCGCGATGACGCAGATCGCGGCTTCGTTCCTGCTTCTGGCGGGCGCGAGCATGCTGCTCAAGACGCTCCTCGACATGCAAAGCGCGCACACGATTCTGGACACGCACCACGTGCTCGCGGTAAATGTTCCCGTCGATTCTTACGGGAAAACAGATGAGCAGATCACCGAGTTCTATAAGGAAACCATTCGCCGCGTTTCGCTGTTGCCCGGTGTTGATGGAGTCGCGGTAGGGGACTCGGTTCCGTGGCGTGATACGGCATTCGACATTGAATTGCAATTTTCCGCGGATGGCCACGTGCGCCAGCCGGGCGAAGAAGATCCGCGCTCGCAATTCCGCACCGTTTCACCGGGATATTTTGCGTCGCTCGGCGTGCCCATTTTGGAAGGGCGCGATTTCAACGATCTGGACCGCGCGAACGTCGAGCCGGTGGTCATCATTAGTCAGACGCTCGCGCAGCGCATGTTTCCAGGGCGGGACGCCGTCAACCGCCATGTGTGGTGGACCGATCCGGTCATCGCGTTCATTGGCATCAAGCCCGTGCCGCGGCGCATCGTGGGCGTAGTCGCCGATATTGACGACCAACACGTCGTGCCCGCACCGACGATGACGGTGTATAACGCGATGGACCAGCAGGGCCTTTTCGGCGGGCGGCTGTTCGTCCATTCGCACACGGACCCGTACGCGCTGGTCACGCCAATTACGCAGCTGATCCGGAATATGTCCGCGAATCAGCCTGTCGAGCATGCGGCAACGCTAGAGGACATTCGCGCCGAGGTACTTACTCCGGAGAAGCTCAACACGCTGGTCTTCGGAGGCTTTGCGCTGGTCGCGCTCGCAATTGCGATTGTTGGAGTCGCAGGTGTTTTGGCGTTCTCGGTGAGCGCGCGCACGCGTGAATTTGGCATTCGCCTGGCGGTGGGATCGCAGCCGAGCCAACTTCTGGCGAGAGTTATTCGCGAGGGCGCGGTCATGGCCACGCTGGGCATTGTTGCGGGTGCCGGCTGCGGGTACGTTCTTGCGAGGCTTGCGGGCAGCTATCTGCTGGACATGAAAATGCCGAGCGCGCTCCCCGTGGCGGCCTCGGCGTTGATTCTATTAGCAGCTGCGGTGGCTGCGTCGGCGTTGCCAGCAGCGCGGGCTGCGCGGATCGACGTGATTCAGGCGCTGCGGTCCGAGTAAGTCCGCAGCCCGAGGAGTCGTTCGGCATATTTCGGTACGCGGCTGTCCAATCATGCGCGGACAGTGTGCGTGTAGTGCTCCAGTCTACCTTCCACGACGCGAGGCGTAAGCCATGTGCAGAAACATCAAAACACTCTTTAATTTTGAGCCTCCGGTCACTCCCGAGGAGATTCGGGCGTCTTCGCTGCAATTCGTGAGAAAGATCAGCGGAATTCATAAACCGTCGAAGGTCAACGAGGCGCGCTTTCTGGCCGCGGTGGATGAAGTAGCAGCGGCCTCAACTCGTCTTCTCCAGGGGCTGGAAACCAGCGCGCCGCCGAAGGATCGAGAGGTAGAGGCGGCAAAAGCGAAGGCAAGGGCCGCGGGGCGATTCGCAAACTGAGTTTCCACGGATAGACTTTTCGGAGTTGGCGAGCCTTTTTCAGACGATCCTCCAGGGTTTTCAATTTCCAGCCCTAGGGTTTCCCACAGTTGAATACCGAGTCCGACCGAAATTTCCATCGCCGATTAGACGCACTTCTTTTGTGCTACTCTTTGCGCCCGTAACAAGCGAAAAAGCACTCCATCAGCGTTGTGCGAGGAGAAGGTCATGACCCGGCGAAATATCCTGTTTGTCTCCAGTGGCATTTTTTCGGCAATCACGCTTTTGCTTTGCCCATCAAGCCGAGCGCAGGAAAAAAGCCAGGCACCTACGAAGATTATCGCGATTCGCGCAGGACATTTGATTGACGGGAAGAGCGACACGCCGATCCTCAATGCGCTGATCGTAGTTGAAGGCGACAAAATCGTTTCCGTTACGCCGGGAGGCACTCCGCCTGCCGGAGCCGAGGTGATCGATCTTTCAAACGCGACAGTGCTGCCAGGATTTGCGGACGTGCACACGCACGTATTGCTGAATGGCGACATCACGGCGGACGATTACGACGTGCAACTGTTGAAGGAGTCCACGCCTTACCGCGCGATTCTTGCGGCGCGCAACGCGCGCATCGCGCTCGACCACGGATTTACGACGTTGCGCGACGTCGAAACCGAAGGCGCGATGTACGCCGACGTGGACGTGAAGACCGCAATCGCGCGCGGCGAAGTGCCCGGGCCGCGAATGCAGGTGGCTACGCGAGCGATGGCGCCCACAGGGATGTATCCGCTGCTCGGCTATTCGTGGGAATTAAAAGTGCCGACGGGCGTTCAGTACGTCGACGGCGTGGAAGGCGCGCGCAAGGCGGTGCGCGAGCAAGTGATGTACGGCGCGGACTGGATCAAGTATTACTCCGACCGCGGCTATCATTTTGGAAATGACGGCGTGCTGCATAGCATGGTGAATTTCCGGGACGATGAAGCTGCGGCCATCGTCGACGAGGCGCATAGGCTCGGCAAGAAAGTGGCCGCGCACTGCATCGGTTCAGATGGCATTGCGGCCGCATTGCGCGCGGGAGTGGACACCATCGAGCACGGTGTCGGCTTCACGGATGCGGAACTGGATGAAGTGGCACGGCGCGGCATCTATTGGGTTCCAACGGTCACGGTCCTCAACTTCGTTGCGCCCGGCCGCGGAGGCGTCTGGGTGAAAATGGTGGACACGGAAAAGGCGGCGTTCCAGGAGGGGCTGAAGAAAAATGTAAAAATAGCGCTGGGGACGGATGCGGGCGGCTTTGATTGGAAAGCGGTGAACGAAGCGGAAGAGTTCGTGTACTACACGAAATATGGCATGACGCCGATGCAAGCGATTCGCGCGGGCACCGTGGTTCCCGCGGAGCTGCTGGGCTGGAGCGATAAAGTTGGGACGATCGAAGCGGGGAAGTGGGCGGACATTGTGGCGGTCAGCGGCGACCCGCTCAAAGATATCACCAAGCTGACTCGCGTGAAATTTGTAATGAAAGCTGGCGCTGTCTACAGAAACGAGGTTCACTAGTCAGGAGCCGCTGGGCTTAAAAGGGACCGAAATGAGAAAATTTCGTCGCTCACCCCGCGCTATCAGCGGTGTCTAATGGCTCGACGACTGGAAGTTTTGGATGCGCGAAATGCAAACTCTCTGGCAAGACCTTAAATTCGCAGTCAGGATGTTGAGAAAAAATCCCGGCTTCACCATTGTCGCCATGCTTACGCTCGCGCTGGGCATTGGAGCAAATACCGCGATTTTCAGCGTCGTCAACACCGTGTTGCTCCAACCGCTTCCTTACAAGGATTCCCGTCGCATTATTAATATCTCCGCAATCGATCTCCGGACTCATGCCAGCGGCGCCTTTGTTTCCTACACGAAATTCATGCAGACCCTCGAGCGCAACAAAACGCTCGAAAGCGTTGCCGCGTTCTATGCGCTCACGCTTAGTTTGGTAACCGACCGCGAACCCGAAGCGGTCAATGGAGCACGCGCATCGAGTGAGTTTTTCCGCGTTCTGGAAATTTCTCCGGCGCGAGGAAGAACATTTCTCCCTGAAGAAGAGCAACCCGGAGGGCCCGACGTCGCGATAATCTCAGATGGATTTTGGCGGAGCCATTTCGCGGCGGATCCTTCGGCTGTGGGCAAAACACTCGTGCTCGACGGCAAAAGCGCAACGATTGTCGGAATCCTTCCCACAACCTTTCGTTTTCCGCTGCAATATCCGGAGCCCGAGGTGTGGCTGCCCCGGCCTTCGGAAATAATCCAATTGACGCCAGATCAGGTTCGCAGCGGCGCCGGATATCTCGACGTCATCGCTCGTCTGCGTTCCGGGGAAACTCTCGGACGCGCCCAAGCGGAATTGGACTCCATCAACGCGAATTACAAGCAACAGTTTGGGAGCTACGTGGACGCGACAAAATTTGGACTCCTCGCGCAGTATCTCGAAGATGACCTCGTGGGGAACCTTCGTCCTTCGCTTCTCGTGCTGCTGGCCGCCGTGGGATTCGTCCTTTTGATTGCATGCGCCAACGTTGCCAACCTTTTGCTTGCTCGCGCCACGGCGCGCGAGCGGGAAATCGCCGTGCGCAAGGCTCTCGGCGCTTCCAGCGGGCGGCTTGTGCGCCAGCTTCTCGGCGAAAGCATTCCGCTTTCCGTGTGCGGTGGGACGCTCGGAGTTTTTCTGGCTGCCGCGCTGCTGCCTGCCCTGCGCTCGATCAGTCCGGGCACGGTGCCACGACTCGCCGAAGCGAAAATAGATGGCGTTGTGCTCATTTTTTCGCTGCTGCTCTGTCTTCTCACCGGGATTGTCTTCGGGCTGATTCCCGCTCTCCAGATTTCGAAGCGGGATCTGCACGCGACTCTCAAAGAAGGTGGCCGAGGTTCATCGGAAGGCGGCAGCCGCGGCCGATTCCGCGCTGCGCTCGTCGTCGCGGAAATCGGCGTTGCCCTCGTGCTCATGACCGGGGCAGGTCTCTTGATGCAAAGTTTTTCTCACTTGATGCAGGTCAATCCAGGTTTCTCGCCGAAGAACTTGATGGCGTTTCCTTTGACGCTTCCGCCCAGCCGCTATTCAAAGCCGGAGTTGCAGCAGCAGTTCTATCGGCAATTGCTTGAGCATGTGAGAGCCATGCCCGGGGTGCAAGCGGCGGGTGTTACGAGCTACTTGCCGCTTTCCGGGGCGGCGCGTTATGTCTTTGTGTGTCCGGAAGGGCGCGTTTGCGAAGGGATTGGAAAAGATCCGACGAGCGCTGCGCGCCAGGTTAGTGTTGGCTATTTTGAGACGGTTCGAACGCCGGTTCTCAGTGGGCGAACATTCAGTGATCAGGACGTTGCGGGCGGCTTACCCGTCGCTGTGATCAATGAGACGGCGGCAAAGCATTTTTTTCCTGGGCGGAATCCCGTCGGAAAACACATCGCCAATTCGCGCGACATGGTGCAACGCGAAATCGTGGGTGTCGTAAGCGACGTGAAGTTTAATGGTCTAGACGCCGCCAAGACTGAAGAGATGTACATGCCGATGGCGCAGGTTCCTTGGTCAACGGCCACACTTTTGGTGCGCTCGGAAGCGAACTCGCGGGCTCTCGTTGCAGCCGTGCGCGGGAAGATTGCGGAAATCGACCCCAACCTGCCCGTCACCGGAATTTCAAGCATGGAAGAAATTATCGGTAGTTCTGTCGCCCAGCCAAAACTGACCACGCAATTCGTCGGAGTTTTCGCTGGACTGGCGCTGCTCCTTGCGGTCGTTGGAATTTATGGCGTGATGGCCTATACGGTGAACGCACGCAAACAGGAGATTGGCGTCCGCGTGGCACTCGGCGCGCGGCCCGCGGACATTCTGCGCCTCATCGTGGGGCAGGGAATGCGCATGGCGCTGGTCGGTGTGGCGCTAGGGGTGCTCGTGTCGCTGGCGCTCACGCGCTTGCTGGCCGGCCTGCTCTTCGGCGTGCGAGCGACCGATCCTCTGGTGTTCAGCGCCGCCGCGCTGGTACTCGCAGCCGCCGCGTTCGTCGCCTGTTATTTGCCGGCTCGCCGTGCCACTCAGGTCGACCCGCTTGTTGTCCTGAGATACGAATAAATCGTCCTTCCGCGAACCGCAACAAAGCGTGCAAGAAGTCACAATCGTCTTCTGGAACCACAGAATTCACAGCTTCTTTCTCCGGAATACTCCGCCATCCGGACCTCGTGCTACGATGAGCGCCGCAAATTTAGGACGGGAGGGATTCATTGTGCGCCAGATTCTGATTGTTCTCGCTGCGATCGCAGCGATGTGCGTAAGCGCACTTGCGCAGAAGCCGGAGTGGCCGCCAGTGCCGGGGCACCAGACTCTTGACGTGTGGCCGCATGGTGCGCCTGGCGCACCGGCCACCCTGCCGCCCGAGGGAGACACGACGACGGCGAAGGATCATCTGGTAGCGGGACGGCGAGTGATTCGCATCGGCAACGTTTCCGCGCCGACGCTCACACTTTACAAACCCATAGGAAAAAATACGGGGGCGGCGGTCGTTGTCTTTCCCGGAGGCGGTTACCGCATTTTGGCCATTGACCTCGAAGGAACCGAAGTGTGCGATTGGCTGACCTCCGAGGGAATCACGTGCGTCCTGCTCAAGTACCGCGTGCCGGACACCGGGCCATATCCCAAATCACCCGCCGCTTTGCAGGATGCGCAGCGTGCGCTGGGGATTGTCCGCTCTCACGCGGCGGAATGGCATATCGATCCGAAACGTGTTGGCGTGCTCGGATTTTCCGCGGGCGGACATCTGGCCGCCGCGCTCAGCACGCATTTTGAGAAGAGGATTTACGACCCGATCGATGACGCGGATAGGCTGAGTTGCCGGCCCGATTTTGCAGTGATTATTTATCCGGGCTATCTGGCGATCGCGGAGCAGAATTTCGCGCCCAATGCGGACATCCACGTGACGGAGCAGACTCCGCCGACGTTTCTGGCGCAGGCGGAGGATGATCCGGTGCATGTCGAAAATTCAATTGTGTATTTTATGGCGCTGAAGAATGCGAAAGTTCCCGCGGAGATGCACATTTATGCGGAGGGCGGGCATGGGTATGGGCTGCGCCGGACGGAGCTGCCGATTACAGGGTGGCCGCATTTGGTAGACACGTGGCTACACACGATCAAGATTCTCCCTGCGGCAGCGCATTGAGAAACGTCGGAGGCGCCTTGCCTAGGGTAACAACCTTGCCCCGATTTAATCCCTAAGCGGAATGCTAGAAAAACGCGGCGCCGCCATCCACGTTGATGGATTGGCCTGTGATGGCAGTGGATTGATTCGAGCAGAGAAAGAGCGCTGCGCGCGCGATTTCATCGGCGGTT
Organism: uncultured Acidobacteriota bacterium; assembly: GCA_963767755.1. Classification (GTDB taxonomy): domain Bacteria; phylum Acidobacteriota; class Terriglobia; order Acidiferrales; family UBA7541; genus Acidiferrum. The sequence continues at coordinate 228,860 of CAVYFO010000034.1, forward strand.
TGACCGCGCCCCTGCAAAATCGTATTGAGAAAACCGGCGAGCTGCTCTTTGGGGCTGACGCCGAGTTTTGCGGCGAGCGTGTTGCCCAGTTCCTTGGACATGCGCGTTTCGGTGACCGGGCCGGGACAAATCGCGTTGACGCGCACGCCTTTGCGGGCGGCTTCGGCGGCGGTGATGCGCGTAAGGCCGAGCATGCCTGCTTTTGCGGCTGCGTACGCCGAACCCCACGGGAACGCGGCTTTCGCGGAGAGGCTGGAAATATTCAGAATGACGCCGGAACCGCGCGTATGCATTTCCGGCAGCACGAGTTTGCTCAACAGAAATGCGGCGCGCAGGTGCACCGCAATGACCTTATCGAATTCGGCAAGCGGGTAATCTTCGACGGGGACGACGGGGCCGTAGTGCCCGGCATTGTTGACGAGGATATCGATTCTGCCGAATTTGGCGCGGGCTTCTGCAACGATGCGCGTGCAATCCGCTTCGCGAGCGAGATCCGCGCAAGAATAATCCGCGCGCCCGCCGTGGCTTGAAATTTCCGCGGCGGTGGCGGTTAACTCCGCCTCAGTGCGCGCCGTCAAGAATATCGGAGCGCCTTCGTCTGCAAAGAGTTGAGCGATGGCGCGGCCGATGCCACGGCCCGAGCCCGTAATCAAAGCGACTTGGTCTTTGAGGAGCATAGAAAGAAGAGGATAGAGGCAGCGCGGCGCGGAGGCAAGAAACGAAGTAGAGCAGAAAAAAACCAGGGCGAAGCGGAAAGGCGAAGCGAAACTTGCCCAATGGGTCCACATGTACCGCCGGTTCAGAGTAGAACGAAATAACCCTCTGGCCCAGAACTGTACTCCCGTTCAGGTGTAATTCCTTTTGCCCACGCCTAAGCTGAGTTCAAGAGAGAGTGTACCCAGCGGTGCGGCATTCCGGCGGAGGCCGGTCCGTTTTTCCCGAAGCTGCGGCCTAACCTAGTCCAGCCGCGCGATTCGACTTGGGGGTGGTGCCTGTGCGCCGACCAATTCTCGTTATCCAGTTAACCGGCCTTCTCGTTGCGCTCGCGATTGCGGGCTGCGCGGGACTCACAGCTTCCAATAGCTCGAACGCTGAGTCGAAAGCGGTGGCCCCGACAATTTCGGCGCAACCCGCAAGTCAGACGGTGACGGCCGGGCAAACGGCGACGTTCAGCGTGACGGCGAGTGGGACATCGCCGTTCAGCTATCAGTGGCTGAAAAACAGCGCAAACATTAGTGGGGCGACGGCCGCGAGCTATACGACGCCTGCGACCACCTCGGCCGACAACGGGGGGAAATTTGATGTCGTGGTGAGCAACTCGGCAGGGAGTATCACCAGCGCGATGGCCACGCTGACGGTGAACGCGGCAGCGGTCGCGCCGACGATCACGGCGCAGCCTGCGAATCAGACGGTGACCGTGGGGCAGACGGCGACTTTCAACGTGACCGCGACAGGGACGGCTCCGCTCAGCTACCAATGGCAGAAAAACAGCACGAACATCATGGGCGCGACCGCGGCCAGCTATACGACTCCAGCTACGGCATCGGCAGACAACGGAGCTAAATTCGATGTTGTTGTGAGCAACGCGGCGGGGAGTAAGACGAGCGCGATGGCCACGCTGACGGTGAATGCAGCGGCAGTGGCTCCGACCATCACGGCACAGCCAGCGAATCAGACGGTGACCGTGGGGCAGACCGCCACCTTCAGTGTGACGGCGACGGGCACTGCGCCGCTCGGCTATCAATGGCAAAAGAACAGCGCGAACATCACTGGCGCGACGGCGGCGAGTTATACGACTCAGCAACTGTAACGACGGACAGCGGGGAAAGGTCCATGTGATTGTGAGCAACGCCGCGGGCAGTCAAACGAGCGCGATGGCTATTTTGACTGTAAATCCAGCCGCGGTTCCACGGTCAACGTCGTCACCTATCACTACGACAATCTGCGCACGGGGCAGAACCTGAACGAAACAATTCTCACGCCGGCAAATGTGAACTCGACGACCTTCGGCAAACTTGGCTCCTTCACCGTGGACGGACTCGTGGACGCGCAACCGTTGTATCTCTCGGCGGTGTCTATGCCCACCGTGGGGACGAAAAACGTCCTGTATGTGGCGACGGAAAACGACAGCGTGTATGCCTTTGACGCGGATTCTGTGAACGGGAACACGAGCGCTTATTTATGGAAAGTCTCGCTGCTGGGCACGGGCGAAACGGCCAGCGACAACCGCGGCTGCGGGCAGGTATCACCCGAAATTGGCGTGACGTCCACGCCGGTGATCGACCACTCGCGCGGAACGCACGGGGCAATCTATGTGGTGGCCATGTCCAAGGACGCCAACGGAAATTACTATCAACGCTTGCATGCGCTGGATTTGACTACCGAGCAGAACTTTCGGCGGGCCGACAACGGTGCAAGCCACCTACCCCGGCACAGGCGACAACAGCTCCAGCGGGAATGTTGTGTTCGATCCGAAGCAGTATAAGGAGCGCCCAGGCTTGCTGGAGATCGGCACGACGATTTACACCGCGTGGTCTTCGCATTGCGACGACCGTCCCTACACTTCCTGGGTGATGTCGTATGACGCGAACACGCTGGCACAAACCAGCGTGCTCAATCTCGTCCCCAACGGCAGCGAAGGTGGAATCTGGATGGCCGGAACTGCGCCCGCGGCGGACTCTTCCGGAGATATTTATTTCATTGTGGGGAACGGCGACTTCGACACGACGCTGAACGCCAGCGGTTTTCCCACCAATGCGAATTGCGGAAATTGCTACGTAAAACTCGCTTCGACTGCGCCCATCACTCTGCTTGATTACTTCACGCCGTTAAATACCGTCCAGATCGGACAGCGACGAGGACTTCGGATCGGCGGGCCTCTGCTTTTGCCGACCTGGTCGACGCCAGCGGGAACACCCGGCATCTCGCAGTCGGCTCCGGCAAGGACTCGGTCATTTACGTTGTGACCGCGACAACATCGGCAAATTCAACGGCGGCCAGGACAACATCTATCAGCAAATTAGCGGACAGCTCGGCGGCGGCGTGTACTCCAGGCCCAGCTACTTCAACAACACGGTTTACTACGGCGCGGTTGGCGACCATCTGAAAGCTTTTCCAATCACAAGCGCGCTGCTTGCGGAAACACCCTCATCAGAAAGTGCCAGCAGCTTCGCGTATCCGGGAACCACACGAGCATTTCGGCGAATGGCACGACGAATGGAATCGTCTGGGCGGTGGAGAACGGCTCGACCGGCGTGCTACACGCCTACAGCGCTACGAACCTGACGAACGAGCTTTACAACTCCAATCAAGCCGCCAACAACCGCGACCAGTTCAGCGACAACAAGTTCGTCACGCCAATGGTGGCCAACGGCAAAGTGTTTGTTGGGACGCCGAACAGCGTTGTTGTGTTTGGTCTGTTACCGTGAACGGCTGTTTGCCGCTGACGAACCTATCCGCGCAGTATCCAGATAGGTTTTTCCAATGTAGCGCAGGAGGTTCCCAACGGATTATTCATCTCGATCAAGTGGCCCGCGCCAATCCAACGCTGTGTTTCCGTTCCAAACGGCAGGCCACAAGCTTCCTGCCGATCAATGTGCGCGACTTGGTTTTTTTTGAGCTAAGAGAACTATCGGCTACTTGCCCGCGCTGAGCTTCCACAGCACAGCGTTCACCAGAGAATTGACATCACTTTGCCGGAAGGTAGTGTATCCGGACTTCACTGGCTTCGATCCGACGGAACGAAACGCCAGCTTCTTCGTCGGCGCCTGCAGGAAGTCGAACACCATGGTTCCGGCACGGAATTTGATGTTCTGGTAGCCCAGCGCAGGTGGGCCCCAGCCCCAGGACTGCACGCAGCCGTATGGACCGCACACGACTCCTGGATATCCGCCCGGATAGCCGACCGGCACTGCCGCGCTCCGGTCCTTCACGGCGATATGAAAATCAACAAGAAACGCCGCGGCCTTCGGGTCGCTCACTTCCCGGAAGCCTTTATCGGACAAGGCCTTGGTGATCGCCACGCGGATTTGACCGCGCAGGATTTCATTCGATGCTTCCGTCTGGGGCGCCATTTTATGACCCTGCGGGGGTTCGTCCCGCGAGGCTATCGGCCGTGAATCGCTTGGGGCGGGTTGCGCCTCGGCCGGGCGCCAGGCCCACGTAGCGTGCTTAGGGATGGGAACTTCGGGATTCCGCTCGGATGTGACGTACTCATCGCAGCCCGCGATGAGAGCCACGGAAAGCAGCGCGGCCGCGGTTAAAATCCATTTGGTCGATTTAGCTGGATGCGAATGCAGCATCGGACGAGCCTCCAAAGGCACATTTTCACTCATTGGACCTAAACCCTGCATCCATTCGATAGTTGCGGCCTGAAACGGGTTGCACGATGGCTTGCAACTCTGGCCAAATGGTCGTGGCTCATGCCTTCTTAGGTTCCCAATCGGCCGGCGGAAAGACTACCGGCCAGAATTTCGGCGCGGGACGGTCGAACTCGAACGCCACCGCAAAGTAATCCGCGCTCGGCTGATCGATGCGCACCACGCGGCAGCTTTCTTTCACGCCGGTCTGCGGGTTCACGAGCACCATCGGCTGCCCCACCAGAAGCTCGGCTTTCAATTTTAGCAAACCGCCGTGCGCATTGACGACCAACGTGCGCGTCTCTTCCTGCACATGACTGCCCTCGGGAGTGTGGGCGAGCACGGTGACGGGTATCTGCAGCATCACGCGTTCGCTGCGGCGCCGATTGATGGCATCTGAAGAAGGCACAAGACTCTCCGTTCATGGGCTCTGCCGCTGCGAGTCTTGGGGATGAAAATTACGCCATTGCGCACCCGTGGTTCCCCAGACATTTGCTCAGCGGCAGCGTGGCCGGGCTGGCGCACCGGCATCAAGCGGAACGCACGCTCGATGCATGCTTAGTAGTCTACCTAAGGCGCGCGGTGGCTCCATGCTCGGAATAAGGCTTGACGTGGATTGGTTAACGGTCCCGCGGAGCACGCCGTTCAGAGATTCGGCGCGCGATTAAGGAAGCAGCACGGCTTGCAGCCGGGACTTCACGTCCGGCCATTCCGAATCGAGGATGCTGAAGTAAACGGTGTGCCGGATGCGCCCGCTGGCGGCGATCATGTGATTGCGGAAGGTGCCCTCCTCGCGCGCCCCGATGCGCAATATGGCCGCGCGCGACCGCTCGTTGAGCGAATCGGTTTTTAGCTCCACGCGGATGCAGCCCAGCGTTTCAAACGCATGCTTCAGCAGCAGATACTTCGCTTCCGTATTCACCGCTGTGCGCTGCCACGCCGGGGCCACCCAGGTCCAGCCAATCTCGACGCGGTGGTTCATGCGGTCTATGTTGCCATAGCGCGTGCTGCCCATCGCGCGATTGCCGGCCTTTTCGATCAGCGCAAAGGGCAAGGAGACGCCCCGCGCCTGCTCGTCCTGCGCGGTGGCGATATAGGCGGACATTTCTTCCGGCGTGCGTACGGGCGTGGGAATCCATCGCCACAGGCTTTCCTCAAGACCGACCGCGCTGAGATCGCCGTGATGCGCCTGCGACAGCGGCTCGAGCCGTACATGGCGCCCTTCCAGCGTCACCGGCTCAACATGCATTTCTGTGCTCATGAAATGTGCATGTTACAGCCCCAACGTCCATTTGTGGGAGCACCAATTTTGCAAGGGGCTTGGCGCTAGCCGCTTCCCAGCGTTCGTTTCGCGCGGGCCGCAAGGTGCCGCACCCGCGCAAGCAAACCAAAACGAGACGCTTGGCGTCCTACCATCCAGCACGCACGGGAACTTTCCGCCGTCGAAGAGAGAACTAGAGATCGGGAGGGCTTGGTACTAGCTCTGTCTCGACCTGGAAACGCATGAAAAACAATTCCGCAGGCAGCGCATCTTCTAGCTCGGCCCGTCCCCCGGCTCCTCTCGCCCGTCCCGCTTCCTCAAATCCGAGGCAGCGCACCATTCGATGGGGCGTTTGTGTGGCTGTTCTTTTCTGCCTGGGCGCTTGCGGCGCAGGAATTTCGAGCCCAGCAACAGCCGCCACCCGCGCAAGAGCAGGGGCAGCCACAGCCAGTCTTGAAGCGCCCGCAGGAAGCGCCGCCGAAGATTGCGGTCGAGGTCAAAACCGTCAGCGTGCTGGCCACCGTTCGCGATAAGCACGGCAAGATCATCCCAGACCTGACCAAAGACGATTTCGAGCTGGACGAAGACGGCCGTCCGCAAGCCATCAATTATTTCGCGCACCAAACCGATTTGCCTCTGCGCCTCGGACTTTTGGTGGACACCAGCCTGAGCCAACGCAAAGTCCTGGATCAGGAGCGCAGTGCGAGCTACACCTTCCTCGATCAGTTGCTCCGCCAGGACAAGGATTTAGCCTTCGTGATTCACTTCGACCGCCAGGTCGAGCTGCTGCAGGATTTCACTCCCTCGCGGCCCAAGTTGCAGGCCGCGCTGCAATCGCTGGCGACGCCGCAATACGATGGCGGCGGAAGCAACGGGGGCAGCAGTAACGGCGGAGGCGGGTACGGCGGTCCTGGAGGCGGAGGCCGGCAGGGCGGCCACATGCACGGCGGCGGAACGCAGCTCTACGACGCGATTTTCCTCGCTTCCGACGAGCTGATGAGCAAGCAGCAGGGCCGCAAAGCGCTGATCGTGCTTACCGACGGCGTGGACCACGGCAGCAAGGAAACTTTAGCCGAGGCCATCGCCACCGCGCAGCGCGCCGACACCATCGTCTATTCCATCTATTTTGCCGACGAAGACGAAGATTATGGCCGCCCCGGTGGATTCGGCATGGGCGGCCCGATGGGCGGCCACGGCGGCATGGGACGGCGGTCGTGGCGGCGGAAGGTATCCTCGACAGGAAGAGCGCCCCGACGGCAAGAAAATCCTCGAGCAAATTTCCAAGGAAACCGGCGGCCAGTTTTTCAAGGCCTCGAAGAAGGAAACGGTGGACAAAATTTACGCCGAGATCCAGGAAGACCTGCGCAACCAGTACAGCCTCGCCTACACCCCCGACAAGGGCAACACGGTCGGCTATCACAAGCTGCTGCTCACAGTCCCCAAACAGAAAGACCTCATCATCCAAGCCCGCGACGGCTATTACTACGGGCAGTAGCGCTTCACCGCTGCATTCCAGTTTGTGAGACGCGTGGGCTCGATTAGTCGAAAATTCGGTCGTCCCCTTGGTTATCGCACTCGATGCTGGCTTTTCCACCTCGCTGCCATTCGTTCAGCCTCAAGGATCTCTGCGGAAGTCATCTGAGCCTTGGCAGAGGAGAGACTCGAACTAAAGTTTGTCAGGCTGAACCACATATAAGCCCGAATGTAATCCTTGGGAACACCAAGCCCATCCAGATAAAGTAGCCCCAAATTGTTCCTCCCTTGGCTTGCACCGCCCAAGTCTGGGACGTGCTCCGCCGCTTTCCGGTACCATTTTGCTGCCATGACATAGTTCTGCGGTACACCGTCCGCATCCTCGTACATTTGGCCCAACGCGTTTTGTGCGTCAGGGTCACCGCGTTTCGCCGCCTTACTTAACCACCTCAGCGCTTCTCGGAAATCAACCTTACCAAACCAGCCCTGCTTGTACGCTGCGCCGAGCCAGAACTGTGCACCTCGGTCCCCGGGTTCGGCTTTGGCTAACATTATCTTTTTGTCGGCTTCTGTCCACGTTATAGGTCGAGACATTGAGTCTGACGCGGGTTGCGGTGAGCTAGGGGTTTGCGGGACGGCGAACGAGTACACCGGAATAAGTGGGGCAAGGACCACCGGAAGCAGAAAGCGTCGTCTCATACTGCCACAGCCAAAAGAGATCATACACCCAAGCGCAGCGTGTGGATCAGGCTCACCCATCCGATAAGCTCCCGCAATCGGGAGCTCAGACGCTGCCGAACAGAATAAGGAAACCCGGTGCGGGACGGGCGGGGCGTGAGGTATGATAGAGTCTTCGGAAATTACTCACATTAGGATAACGATGCAGACTGCTACAAATGGGAAGGTATTGCTGAGGGTCCGGCCGCGCGGCTTCTGCGCGGGGGTGGTGCGCGCGGTGGATATCGTTGAACTCGCGCTCAGAGGCCTACGGTCCACCCGTCTACGTGCATCACGAGATCGTGCATAACCGCTACGTAGTGGATCAACTGCGCCGCCGCGGCGCGATTTTTGTCGAGACGGTCACCGAAGTGCCGAACGGCGCGGTGCTGATTTTCAGCGCGCACGGTGTTCCTCCTCCGGTGCGCTGGGAAGTTGAGGCCTCCACGCGGCAACTCCGCGTGATTGACGCCACCTGTCCACTGGTCACGAAGGTCCATCTAGAAGCGCTGCGCTTTGCGCGCGAGCATCGCACCATCATTTTGATCGGGCACAAGGACCACCAGGAGATTGTCGGCACGTCCGGCGAAGCCCCCGAGCAAACCATCGTCGTGGATTAGCGTTGAAGCCGTGGATCGCCTGGACGTGGATGATCCCGAGCGGCTGGCGTTTCTCACGCAGACCACGCTCAGTCTTTACGATACGCAAGAAATCGTCGCTCGCCTGCGCGAGCGGTTTCCGAGCATCCAAGGACCGGCCTCGGACGACATTTGCTACGCCACGCAGAATCGGCAAGAAGCCGTTGAGCAAATGGCGCGCGGGGATGTCGATCTCATTTTGGTTGTGGGTTCGCCGAATAGCTCGAATTCGAATCGCCTGGTCGGAGTTGGCCAAGCGCTCCGGCGTGAGCGCCAGGCGCGTCTGATTGACGATGCGTCCGTGATCCAGCCGGGAATGGCTCGAGAATGTTCGCAGCGTGGGCTTGACGGCGGGCGCCTCCGCGCCGGAAGTGCTCGTGGAGCAGGTCAGCGAGCGCCTGGCGGGTCTCGGATTTACGAACCAGCGAGATCTCGATCTGATTCGTGAAGACGTGAGATTCACGTTGCCCGCGGAGCTGGCCACGATCGCGGCGGCGCCGCGGCGCTGAAGCTTTTTGCAGCGTCATCGGCAACGGCAAGCAAGGCCGGGCTTTTAGGCCCGCGCAGTTTGCAATCGGTCCAGGGCGGCACGCGGGGACACACGACACAAGGAGCAAGCTTTGGCGGTCAAAATCGTCCGTCAGCCGAAGAAGATTGCCTTGATAGGTGCGCCGTCGAGCGCGGCCGCGTTCCTGGCCGGAAGCGAAAAGGCGCCTGCAGCATTGCGAGCGGCGGGACTAGTCGAACGGCGGCAAAGTGCCGGCTATGAAGTGATCGATCACGGGGATTGCGCCCCGAGGCTCTTCGCGGACGATGACGAGCACAAGCGAGCGCGCAATCTGCAGGAAATCGTCGCCGGCCTGAATGACCTAAAGCTTCGCGCAGAGCTCGCTATGAAAAGTGGCGCGCTTGTTCTCGTTCTCGGCGGCGATTGCGCGCAAGTGATCGGACTTCTCACCGGCGCGCGCCGCTACTACAAGCACGTCAACCTATTGTGGTTCGATCGCGACGCCGATTTGAACATGCGAGCGTCTACACCCTCTGGCCGCATCGATGGCATGGTTGTGGCGCACGTAATTGGCCGTGGTGCTCCGGAACTCGTGCGTTTTTTCGGAGAGTCCGCGCTAGTCCGCGAACCCGACGTGACCCTCTTCGGTATTGACCGGCTCGATCGGCCCGAGCAGGAGTTCCTCCTCAGCAAATCGCCAATGCGCCATATTTCTAGGCCGCGGACGTTCAATCCAAAGGTGCCCGCGCTTCAGCCCACGACGCGCTAACTTACGTGCACGCGGACGCGCACGAGTTTGTCCTTCATCTGGACACGGACATCATCGCCCAAGAGGAATTTCCCGCTGTGAACGTGCCCGCCAGCGGCGGCCTGCGCCTCGAAGATGTGCGCTCCGCCCTCACGGAAGTCGTGAAACACAAAAATCTGCTCGGCCTCGACGTGGCACAGTACAACCCGGACAAAAGATCCCGACGGCAGCGGCGCCAAACAACTCGTCGATTTGCTTGTGGACGTCCTCGCCGCCCGCCTCGAACCGCCGGAAGTTCTCGCGGCCGAGCCTTGTGGAGCCCGCACCCGAAGTCTTCTTCCTCAGAAACAACCGCCTAGACTTCCAACTCTGTCGCTGGGAATGCCCGTTTTGCCAGCCTCTCCTGATATCCACAAATAGCCGAAATACAATTTCCGTTGAAACGCCAGAGCCCCTCCCCGCACTACCTTGACATAGGTGTCTACCTTGCTCGCGGCTCCGCAGGCGGAGCGTCACTTCCTTGCTGGAATCCTCCTTCGGAATGCCTGCGCGCCGGAGTCTTTCGCAGTCCATCGGGCCGGTGAACGATGAAAAGAGGCGGTCTATTTCTCGCGGCATTTTTGCTGATCAGCGGAATGCTGCGCCTCACCGGGCCGAACGCCGCTGAACCTGCTACCCAGGGAACGAGCCTCGGCCGAAATCGAATCGCGCCAGACTTCCGAAAACATTCCGAAAATTCCTTATCTCGATAAATTTGCGGGCAAGATCAAGGAATTCTATGGAGTTCAGGATGGCGAATCCGGCCAAGGCGCCGATCTAAACTCCTATTTCAAGGCTCTGCAAGTGCCCTCAAATCAGGCTCAGCGCCCGCCGGCGCAGTTTGTCATCGCCATCTTTCCCGACCCGGTGCACACCCGCCGGGCTCTTGTTCGATCGCTACGCCGAAGCCCTTCAACAAGCCGCCCAAATGAAGCGCTATGATTTTGACCGCGCGATCGTGCCCGGGACCGCACGCAGCGCCCCGAAGCTTCCGATTTGAAAACGCGGCGAGAAGAACGCGAGGAGCAGGCACAGAGAGAATCCTATCCAGGGCTAATGATCTTCCGTCATAGCGAGGACTCAGAACCTCGCATTCACCCCGATCGATAACGCCAACTCGCTGAATAAAATTCGTTTGCGCCCGAATCCTCAGAGGCAGCAAAAGGCCCGCTCTTCGTATTAGTCGTCGGAGAAACTCCAGCGGCGGGCTTGAATCGACAGCAATTTCGAAACGCCATCCAAATTATTGAGGCCATTCGCGCAACTTCCGCGACCGCTGACTCCACGAAACAGCCCCTGCTGATTCTCGGTCCTTCCTTCTCCGGCTCGCTGGAATCCCTCGGCGAGGAACTGAAGGATCAAAAAGTGAAGGAAGATTTCGCGGAAAAATTTGTATACAGCGGAACCGTCACCGCCACCAACAGCATGCGCTCGTTTCAGCAGCATCTCAAGTCCGCCTCGTATTTCTCCTCCTTTCAAGAAAATGACGATTACGCCCGTGACGAATTCTTGTAGTTTGCTTCCAGTCGCGGCTACAAGCCCTATGAAATCGCCATCCTTTCCGAAGATGGGACCGTCTTCGGTGCTTTGAATCGTAAACTCGAGCCGGATCAACCAGGATCAAAAGCGAACGACAAGGACGCCGCCGCGGAAGAATCGACTACCTCCGCGGAGTCTCCGAATGCGAAAAGTGATGATCAGCTCGACGAAGACGTTCTCAAACTCCATTTCCCCCGAGAAATCTCTTATTTTCGTTCCACCTATCAGAAGGCAACGGCATCCCAATCGTCGTCCGCGACCAATTCTTCCGGAGTTCCACTCTCCCAATGAATATCGCAGAAAGCGGAAACGATGACGATAGCGTTGCGCCCTACGCTGCACGGCAAATTTCCTTTTCTCAGGAAGCCGTGATGCTTGGCATTGTCAGCGAATTGCAGAAACACCACATCAAATTCACGATGCTTCTCGCTTCCGATCCCCTCGATCAACTCTTCCTTGCAAGTATCTTCGCAAAGCCTATGCGCAAGGCCGTGTCGTCATCACCGCCCCCGATTTGCTTTTCGCAAGAGAGGGCGACCCTGTTCTGCGCGGCGTGCTTGCTCTGAGTACCTATGCTTTAGTACCCGGATTGGGAGACAGGCTTTGCCGGCAAAAAGTATGGCTTGGCTGGCACGAGGACCGGCTATTTGTCAGCAGCTTGAGCGCCGGAATTTTTAACGCGACAGTCGGTCTTCTCTCCGTGCCGGAAGAGGAAGGACATGGCTGGGACCCTGCGTCCACACCTCCCGAGGAGTTTTCTCCGTCGAGCGCGGACGCTGTGAAAGTACCGGCAGGATCGAGCGGCAGCGTCCCCTATGCGCCGTATGCCGAATATGGCTCTCCTGACCTTGTTCAAACGCTCGGAAAGATCCCGGCCGTATGTGAAGAGCGTCCGTTGCTATGGCTCACCATTCTCGGACGCGACGTTTTTTGGGTCATCGCCGGGCTCAACGGCCGGAGTCTTCAATCAGCAGACGGCCAAATTCCCATCTCTTCTCTTGAAAATGGGGCGACAACTACCAGCACTCTTGAAACTGCCGAAAGCACTCTCCGTCCAGCGGCCGAATCCCCTGACAGCTATGGTCTTCTCTCTCTCCAAGAGAGTGGGAAACGAAGCTGCGTACCCCGCCTGCGTGGAATATCGCTTATCTTCTCTGCCTCATTCTCTTGGCCGTTCATGCTCTTTTCAGTTGGACAGGCACCATTCTCGCGGACTCCGAGGATCGCGCGCAATTCACCAGAAACACGGATTCCCTCGGTGCAGTCGTCCTGGCCCTGGGCGCGCTCGCGTTGGCGTCTGCCTTCGTTCTCGTGATGTGCACTAGAAGCCCGCGAGTGGATTGGGTTGGAACTTGGGTGCTCACCGCCGCCATGTGGCTGCCGTACCCAATTTTCGTGGGCATCACCATCTGGGATTTGTACAAACTGCGTCGCGAACGCGTCGTAGCCCGCGCGTTCATCGCTTCTGTCATCGCGATGACGATATTCCAGTTCGTGCTCACTTGGATTTCGCATGGACCCTTGCGCGTGTATTGGTCCACTCGGATGTTACATATCACTTCTGGAATCCCCAGCGTTTCCTGTATTGCTGTTGCTCGCGGCCGCCTATTGGTGGATGTGGCTGAGTCTGCGCGGGGTATGTCTTGTCGATTTGCGCCGTCCCAGATTGCCAGAGCGAGGATCTACCAATGGACTCCTATCGAATCAGCGATGCCGAAGGCGAAGATCTGAGAAAAACAGCGCATCCATTCTATTTCACCTGGCAAATTGCATCCCCGTGATTGCGCTGAGTTTTGTCACGCTGTTGCCCTCGGCCGCGACCACCCTGTGGAATCGGTCGAAGGAAAAGCCTTCGACTGGGGATTCACGGTCATCTTGTGCGTAATGGTAGCGGCGTTTCTCGGCTGCCTCATCAAACTTGTGCGGACATGGCAGAAGTGCCATCAAGTCCTTGCGGGACTGGATCGTCTTCCACTGCGTTCCGCATTCAGCCGGATGAAGGATCTCTCTTGGCACTCCTTTTGGAATCCGGGAGGAAGCACGCTGCGTGAAACGTACAAAGTGATGATGCGTGCAATGGAAAATATGACTCGGCTGCTTGGCCTTGTCGAAAACTGGAGTACGCCGATAAAGGAAAGCGCACGGCGCTAAGCGCGCATTCAAATCCGAAAGACTCTCGATAAGGCAGGCGTGTTCGAAATCTACGCAAAATCATGGCGCACAAGACGAAAAAAGAAGAAGCCGCAAAGTCCAGTTGAACGAAAAAAATTCTGGTTTGTGCGCGGAAGGTTCCTGGAACGGCCGGCAGCTGAAGCACCTCATGACACGCGTCGAAGAGCTGCAAAAAGAGATGGCCAAGACCGCCGCAGTCCTGATCAGCGGCATGTTGCAGCCCCTTTGGGACGAAGACGAAACGCCGGCAGTTTCTTCGGACGAACGCATCGCAAGGCCGCCCTTGCTACCTTACCGCGCGATTGCGGAAGAATACGTCGCGCTAGTCTACGTCAATTTCATCGTAAGCGTTCTGCTTCGCATCCGCACGCTGGTGATTTCTGCCGGAGGGCTCTACGTTTTCATCGTACTTTCGATAAACGTGTATCCGTTCGAGCCGCATCCCGCTTTGCAAACGCTTTCAGTCGTCTTGCTGGTGCTCATGGGCGGAGCGGTCGGCTATGTCTACGCCGAGATGCACCGCGAAACCATTCTCAGCCGGCTCACCTCCACGAGCCCGGAGAATTGGGGCTGGATTTCTGGATCAAATTTGCGTCCGCCGGAGCGATTCCGGTTTTTAGTTTGCTGGCGGCGCAGTTCCCGAGCATCAACCAGTTTCTCTTTTCCTGGCTGAGCCGGCTCTGCAAGCCATGAAGTGAGATTTTGTCAAGTTCGCTCGAGCGCTTCGCTTGCGAGCCACCTTAATTTCGGCGCGAGGAAGCGTCCGTTCGGCCCTCCGATCCAGCAGCGGCTTCGGCGCGTTTTTTGTGATAGCGCGCTAGCCCGAGCCAGGTAAGGCTGAGCCCGCAATTGAAAATGTAATGCTCGGCTTCGGCGCCGGTGGACGTGCTCCTTGATTTCCGCGGTTGCGGCGGCGACAAATGCATCGAGGGCGCTGCGTTCGTCCGGGGACGAGCGCAGGATCTTCGCGGAGAGCGCGCCCCAGCGCTTCAGATTCTTGCGGTAGGCGGCGATGTGCGCCGCGGGATTGCTCGAGTAGCCGAAGTGCGTCAAGAAAATACGCGCGGGCTTGCGCGCGGCGATGGCGTCCAGCGAAGCGTTCCACGCTTCGAGGTCGATGTCCGGCGGCGGCGCAACAGGAACCACATACGGCTCGCCTTCGATATGAAACCCGCCGTATCGCCGACAAACGCAGTGCCGTCCGTCAAATCGAAATAGGAAACGTGATGCGAGGCGTGGCCCGGCGTATGAATTACGTCGAAATTGCGGCTCCCGAGTGCGAGCTTTCTCCGCCCTTGAGCATCGCAGATCCTCGAAGGGAACGGGCAGCGTTTCGCCGAACAGGCGGTGAGTTCGCCCGGCCAGAGCCGCTCCGCGTGGCGAGCAATTTGGACGGGTCGGCCAATGTCGCATGCCTGTCCCGTGGACATAGACCTCGAGGTTGGGATTTTCCTTGATGAGCGCGCCGACCGCTCCAGCGTGATCCAGATGAATGTGCGTCAGCAAAATGGCGTTCAGATCGGAAACGTCGATGCCCCGCGCGCCAAGCAATTCGCGCAGCCTCGGAAGAGTGGAAGCCGGACCTGGGTCGAGGACCGCGCGATGGCCACCCGATTCCAGCAACACCGCCGCAATCGAACGCGGCGGCCCATCCACGGGTATCGAGAATCGTCGTCGCAAGCATCTCGTCCGTAGTGTAACGCAAGGGGAAGTGCGTGGTGGATAGTGCGTAGTGGACAGAGGGCCGTGAAAAAGCGGGTACGAATTCCGAGGCTCGATACGGAGCTGGCGCGGACGGCAGACTGCGAAGCTAAAACTTCGAGGTTCGAAGTGAGCACGCACGCCCACCCCCCTGGGTGACAGAAAGTGTGAAGTAAAGCATAGAAGGGATTGGGGTTGCGGGCGCACTAGCTTGTCGTGTGGGCCGCAGGAGCGGGAACGAGTTGCTAGAACTTTGGGGCTTGACGGATGTGACCCCCACCGGGTGTTTTTGGCAAAAATTGCGGAAGGCATTGAAAGGATTGGGGATGGCGTTTTGCGCGTGGCAAAAGATTGCGTAAGAGCTTGAAACCATAGGGAGGGTGACTTCCATCGAATGAACCTGCTGCGGTCTCTTTGCAAGAGGGGTGGAAGGGTTGCAGGGGCGGGCGGGTAGCGGAGGCAATTCGGTGACTCCCTTTCTTCATACGCGACGAAAGATCATGTCTTATAGCCTATTTTTGACTATTGTCAAGTAATAAATATAAGTCGTTGTGGGACGGCGGCTGCGGTAGGCAGGATCGGGTTCAGATAGAAAAGCGAGGTCAAAACGCGCACGCTGAAACGCGCAGGGATGCGGCACCCAAGGGCGTCTCATCGCGTTAAGGGTTCTCCACCCGCCGACTCGAAGCTACCCCAAGACTCAGGTTCAAAAAACGAACCTGGGGCACCCTCCGTTTTTTTTTTTTTTTTTTTTTTTTTTTTTTTTTTTTTTTTTTTTTTTTTTTTTTTTTTTTTTTTTTTTTTTTTTTTTTTTTTTTTTTTTTTTTTTTTTTTTTTTTTTTTTTTTTTTTTTTTTTTTTTTTTTTTTTTTTTTTTTTTTTTTTTTTTTTTTTTTTTTTTTTTTTTTTTTTTTTTTTTTTTTTTTTTTTTTTTTTTTTTTTTTTTTTTTTTTTTTTTTTTTTTTTTTTTTTTTTTTTTTTTTTTTTTTTTTTTTTTTTTTTTAAAAAAAATATGAGTCCCTACCGTGAAGACGGTCACCTGCACATGTGCTGTCCCATCAATCACCGTAACTGGTGGGGCCAATCCTGCTCCCACCCCTCCTTCTTGTATATCCATGCAGCTGACTGTTTCCCGTGACGGAATTTGAGGAGGTTATAGTTGCAGTCGAAGCTAGCTGGATACCCCAGGGCCACTTTTGTTGAGGAAACTGACTCGGCGGTGGTCGTTGGGACCGGCCCTCCTCCACCTCCTCCGACGATTTGCGCACTGCCGCCCCCACAGCTGAGCGCCGCCAACACAACGAGTGTGAGCGCCAGTCCAGTGGCTATGCGAAGAGGTTTTTTGTGCTGTGAAAAGCATCAAAGCTAGAAAAGTGAGAACCAAGGCCCAACTTAAGGCCTCCCACCCGCGAGGCGCCGACTCTGTCAACCGAACTGCTCCGTCTTTTTTTGCACTTGTGATCGCACTTGTGGTACCCGAGGGCGCCGACACGGCAATCGTTAGGGTCGATTCTGCCGCCGTACTGTTTGAGAGAGCGACCGAACTTGGGGCGAAATGCAAGTTTTTCCAAGGAGACTTAAAGGAGTGCAGAGTCAGATTGACACTGCTACTCAGGCTGCTGGACGGCGTTACGGTAAGCGTGAAAGTCCCAGATTGCCCTGCTGTAATTGTCACCGGGATGGGACTCAGCGACAGGGTAAAGTCTGGCGTGATGACAGTCAAGCCATTACTCTGGGCCGAGGCGCTCTCGTAATTGCTGTCTCCACTGTAACTGATTCCGAAGATCTCGCTGTTCGAGGGAGTGATGGTGACCGTTGCCAGAATTTCCCAATTGCCGCTGGGGTCCGCCATGATTGTGGTGACAACGCCGTTCACGATCGGTCCGTCGGCGCTGCCACCGAGGGAAATGGTTCCGGATGGTTTGAGGGCGGCGTTGGATGCCGGTACGACAGTTCCGATGAGGCCCGTTAGGGTCACCGTGCCGCCGTAGATGACACTGGCCGGACTAACTGAAATGTTGGCATTCGCAAGATTGAGTATGTTGATCGTGAGTGTGGCGGTCGAAGGAGTGTAGTTCGCGTCTCCACTGTATTGGGCTAGTGAGGGTGTGGCTGCCTGCGGTAGCAAGCGTTAGGAAGATGGTGCCCGTGGAAAAGCTAGGCGAGGAACCGCTTTCCGCCGGAATCCCAGTTACTGGCACTGGGCTACCCAGTTGCATGGGTCCGTCAAAGAAGGTGACGGTCCCGGAAGGTGGCCCGCCCGAAAGCGCCTGCGTGTTGCCGTAGACATCCACGCCGAACTGCGACCCGACACTGAGGCTGCCTACCAGCTGTGCCATCGATAGGGTAGTCGTCACTTGTGTGACGGTGAGCATATAGGTGCTGGAACTGGCACCATAACTGTTGTCCCCGCTATAGCTCGCCGACAGCAGATGCGTACCGCCGGAAAGCTGGATCGGCTGATCTTCCGTGTAGCCGTCGCTGTTCAGCGCAAAAGTTCCGCCGTCCAGCGGCACGGCAGGAGCGCCGTTTACGAGAGTCTGTCCACGAAATGGTTCCAGTGGGGCAGGTCGGGGGTGTGCAGCTCGGCTGCGGCGGATACGTTAAAACTGCCTTTGCGTTTCCCACATCGATGCGCGCGATGTAGGGCGAGCCATAAACCAGGGTCGTTGGCGTGTTGCCAATCTCCATACCGGTAGTGGGATTGAAAACCGGAATGCTGATCAACGTCTTGCTGCTCTCAGAGGTAATCGTGACTGGAATTGCGGGCGTCGAATCGCTCGATCCGAACGTTCCGTCGCCCTGATAGTGCGCGGTGAGATTGTACGTGCCGCCCGGCAGGATGACGCCTGACCCGGTGGCGGAGCCACCCGTAAGAGAAAGAGCCTCGATGCCAAAATTTGCAGAAATGCTTCCTGGAGTCGGATTTGGCGTTGCCATTAAAACGATCTGTCCCGACGGCGTTCCGGTGGACCCTTCTCCTGCCGCAACGCTACTGCTCACATTGACCGGCGTACCGTGGCTTATCCCATTTATCAAGGTGACGGAAGATCCGTTGACCGTAGCGGTCAGAGTCGTCACAGAGGGTAGCGATGTCACGCTCGACCAATATTTTCACCAAGTTTGCCGCATTCACGGAACCGAGCCCGGTCACCAGGTCGTAGCCCGTTGTGGCCGTGTACGCCTCGGCTGGAGGAGTCGCTGCGGTGACCAGAACACCATTCGTTCCGCTGGCGTTGCTGCTGCAATTCGGTGAAGCTCCGGCGCAAGGCACGGAGTTGGTTCCCGTCGCGCTGTTCGCCAGCGAGCTGTTGCCATGGGTCACATCATAGAAAGTGCAGGAACTGGAAGCGGTCGACGAGTTGCAATTGAGGGCCGGATTCGCGCTGGTCTGTTTCTTAAACAGAGAATACAAGACGTAATCGGCGTTTCCCTGTCGCGGAGCCGGGTTTGCCGCAGTAGCTTGGCTCTGGTTGACTAGCGCCATGATGCCTGCGAACGCTGGCGCGGAAGCAGACGTCCCGCCAGCGCCCTGAAATGTATATTGAAAGTTATTTAGATTACAAGAAATGGTGCCACTGACGTCGCGCTGGCACAAAATGTAGAAGGTGCCATCGAAGCCGTTGCTGGCAAAAAGTGAAATATCCGGCACGTCACGGTGGCTGTCGAGAGGTACGCCGGTTCCGGATTGCCAGGAAGGTTTGGAGTAAATCGTGCTCGCCCCGCCACTCCCCGCGACGATATTCAGCGAGCCTTGTGGCGCCGATGCTCCGCATCCGTTGATCCCTAATTGCCCGCAGGAGTCATTCCAGGGAATCTCCGGAATGTAACTGAGAGCCGAACCCTGAGTCATGGAATTATTGTTGGTGCTCCAATACTGCGACCAGTCGTTGACCTGGTCAAAATCCGTGCCGCCGACGGCTACGTTGAAGGGAGTGGATGCATATCCGCTGACCGCCAGACCAAGAGTCGCTGTCTGCGCCGTGTCGAAATTGTCGCAGCCCGCGGAGCCGCCATCGCCGGCCGACACCATGACGGTGATACCTTGGGCCGCTGCCTGCTCCCACAGCGAGTTGTGAAACTGATTTAACGTTCCGATCTGCTGCTCGCAACCGCCGAAACTTTCACTCATTACCCCGGCGAGATTATTCTCGACGATATAGAGAGCAGACAGAACGGTTCCTGCCGTCGTCTCAGTCGGCTCCGAAGTCACGAAATCAATCGTCGCCCCGGGAGCGACGGCTCCAGCCCACTGCACGTCCAGGTCGGATTCGCCCTCCGTTCCGTTAAATCCCGGATCCGCGCCGCCCAGGATGATGTTGCCGCTCGAAAAATTCTGTGCCAAGCCGAACATGGTGCGAAAATCGATCACGTCCTGAACATTGATGTCCGACTCGCCCACAATTGCGATGGTTTGGCCTGTTCCATCAATCTTCGGCGTCCCGGTTAGGAGTGGCGTGGTGTTATAAATCGTCGCGAAGTCCGCCGGTCCCATCCCGTAGCAGAATTCGGCGCAGCCGGGAAACGTGAAGAGCGGTTTGGTCTCGCCAGTCTTCATCGATTTTTGAAAGGTTCCCAGCAAGCGCATATGGGATATAACAGGAAAATTGTTAAGCGATACGGGTCCTGCAACCACCGGCACAAGCGCCATGGGAATCTGCGGGTCGCTCGAGTTTGCCAGGTGCACTTCGCCGTTTACCAGGTATTTGTGAATTTCCGTGTGAAATGCGCTGCGCACTTGCGCGGCATTTCCGCAAAACTCGATCACTGTGCGGCCCACGGTCACGTTGGTGACCTGAAAGCCGTGAGACTGCAGCCAGCCCGTCACCGTCTGGATGTCCGCATCAGCTGGTCCAAATTGCTGGCCAAACTGCGCCGGCGTCAGCCACGCATGATAATTTGCCGAGGATTTATTCTGCTGGTCATCGAGCAGCTTTTCCAGTGAGGCTTCTTGTTCCGCGCTCCGTTTCAAAAGCAGCAGCATGCGGTGCAAGGCCTGGGCATCGCTCACGGCTCCTTGGTCAAACTCTGCGCGCGCCAGTGGATGCACGTTGCCCCTCAGCGTCACGAGATTCTTTTCATCCACCGCCTGCGTGATGCGGATAGCTGCGCTGGAGGTCTGCGCTTCGGCTCGCGGATTGGGTAGAAGCAAAAGTGCCGGCAAGAGTAAAAGTCCAGAAAGCAGCCTCGCGTTTTTGATTTTCATGTTCCGCCCACGCGCAGACGATTCCCAAGCTTCTGTGAGTCGCGCTTCGGGCCGCGGGACAGGGGCCAGACAATAAGCGCCAGGCCCTAAGACGGAGGGTCAAAGGCTCACATACTCCGTCGAAGGCAGTGCCACCACAGGAAGTGGCGTGAGCCTATCACAATGGCCGATAACTCACTAGGTACTTGCCGCGCGGACGTGAGCCAGGGGAAACGCGAGGGATAGCCGTCCAAGGAGTCCGCCAGGATTGAAGGGTGTAGCTCTTGGAGGCGCTCTCATCAACGTGCGGCCAGACAAATTCTCGACGCGCCCCGGACGAGGGAGGAAAAGCTTGCGGATGGGGGGAAACCTAGAATAGTCTAACGGCACCGTTTCCTGACGGTTCCTGGTGTCTCCCCCGATGTTGAGGATGAATGGGGGAAAGGTATCGGCGGTGCGTGGGCTGAAGGCAAACGAAGCATTGTTTGCCGGGATTTTTCGAAGCGAACTTGTGACGGCGCCGTGGGTGGCGCTGCGGCGGGGAAGTAAGAAGCGTGGAATCCGAAGCAGAAAACTGAGGGAGAAGAATCATGCGTACTTGGTGTGCGGCAGTAGCGGTAAGCGCGCTTATGGCTTTGCCTTTGTGCGCCCGGCAGAACAGTGATGGCGCGGGCACAGCAGCGGTCTCGGCGCCAGAGGCAGCGGCGGCGAATCCGTCCACCAAAATGACGCCAGCCGATATAACACCCGCGGCGCGAAAACTTTTTGCGCTGCCGGAGGCGCCGCAGGCAAAGGCTTCGGCGGCCGGCGCGAAGTCGGACTCGGGCACTCCGCCGGGGCAACTCGTGCCGCGTTACGAAATCGGAGGGATGTTCGACTACGTGAATTTCAATCCAGGCGGCGGCTTCAGCTCGTTCAATAATTACGGCGGGTCGGGATCGTTCACCTGGAACCCAACGCGCTACATGGGGCTTACCGAACAGCTCGGGGGATTGAGCTACAACAGAAATGTCAACGGAGTCGGGCTGCACGGCGGGCAAACGACCTTTTTGTTTGGTCCGCGGCTGAACTTGCGGAGATTCGACTACTTTGTGCCGTTCGCGGAACTCTTGATCGGCGTGGCGCACTCGGGACCTCAAATGACCGGAAATGGCAGCCAGAGCGCGTTTGCGCTCGAAGCCGGCGGCGGCGTGGATGTTGTGCTGACGAAGAACATCGTTTGGCGGTTCGCAGAAATCGATTATTTGCTGACCTCCTATCACGGAGACTCACTCGCGGCGGGCGGGAGAGAGAATAGCCTGCGAGTGGGGAGCGGCATCGTGCTGCGTTTTGGTTTTCCGAATGAAGCGCCTGCGCCGCATCTGCCGCCGGTGGCGGCGTGCTCGGCTAACCCGACGTCGATCTTTGCAGGCTCGGGGGATACGGTGGCGATTCACGTGAACGCGAGCAGCCCGCAAGGCGATCCGTTGACGTATAGCTACACGGCGACGGGAGGAACGGTGGATGGGACCGGTCCCGATGTCCGCTGGGTTTCGACGGGCGTGGCTGTGGGTAGCTACACCGTGACAAGCGCGGTCAATGACGGCAAGGGCGGCACGGCGTCTTGCGCCACGGACGTCAAAGTGGAAGAGCGGCCGAACCGGCCGCCGACCGCGACGTTGTCGGTCGAGCGCAGCCCCATTCTGCCGGGGGAACACACGGGAGTCATCTGCACGGGCAGCGACCCCGACGGCGATCCGCTGACATACAGCTACTCGGCTTCCGGCGGACAAATTACCGGAAACGGGTCGAACGCTACGTTCGACGCCACCGGCTTGCAGCCGGGGAGTTACACGGTGAAATGCACCGTGAACGACGGGCGCGGCGGAACAGCCGATGCCACTGGGAATGTCGAGGTTCAAGAACCTCCACAAGAGAAGCAACTGGAAGTGCGGCTGGCGCTGCATAGCATTTATTTCCCGACGGCGCAGCCGACAGTGACGCGGCCCAAAGGCGGCTTGTTGGCCAGCCAGGCGGTTACATTGGACACGCTGGCGACCGACTTCCTGCAATATCTGACCTACAAACCGGACGCGCATTTGATCCTGGGCGGCCATGCCGACGTGCGCGGAGGCACGGAATACAACCAGTTGCTCTCCGAGCGCCGCGTCAAGCGAGCCGAGGACTATTTGATCGAGAAAGGCGTTCCCGCCGATCACCTCGAGACCAAGGCCTATGGCAAGGAAGAGAACATGTCCGAGGAACAGGTCAGGAAGCTCTTGGAGGACGATCCCGACTTGACGCCGGCGGAAAAGCAGAAGTTCCTGAAAAACCTGCTGACCATCCGGCTGGCCAACAACCGGCGCGTGGACGTAACGCTCAGCACCACGGGCGAACAGTCCGTGCGGCGCTTCCCCTTCAACGCCAAGGACGCGCTGACTCTCTTGAGCCGTGGAGGCGGAGAAACGGGAGCGGCGAAAAAGCCCGCGGCGAAGAAACCTGGGGCCAAGAAGCCGGCCGCGAAGCCTTAACTGGCATGGCGCCGTCGCGGCTCTCGTCGCGACGACGCCATGCATGATCAAAACGCGGTGTGCTCCCTGCAGCGCGCCGAAAACGGAAGTAGAAACCGGGCTCGTCGGGAATTTTTCCCGGCCAGCCCGGCTTCTTTTTTGCGGTGAATAAACCACGGAAACTGGCTGGCCACAGGAAAATCTGTAAAGAGACCCGCAAGTCGCGACTTGTTTCGGATTTTCCGGAGAAAGGCTCGCAAGGAGGCATTCCGGCGCGCAGAATCTGCCCTCTCCATTCCCGGAATGAAAACCGCGAGAGTTCCGATTTGGTAATTCGTTGAAAAGGAATAGCTTGCCGGTGGACATCGAAGCCGCGCGGCCGAATAACCGCAAAGTAAATTCCCGAATCAGAATGTCCAAAAGAATGCTAACATGGCTAACTAGCTGAGTTATGAATCAACGCCGTGTTTTTCCGCATTTGGCACTTTGTGTGCAATTGAAACGCCCGCAAGATTCTCAAGAGGTGATCGCGTATGAGCGAAGAAGCCGGAGTCCAGCGCGCCTCCATCCCCATTACACCGTCCTCGTTGTAGAGGACGAAGAGGCTACGCGGAAACTTTGTGCGGACGTGGCGGAGTCCTGCGGGATGAAGGCCCTGGTGGCCGGCAGCGTGGAAGAAGCGTTGCGGTGCCTGGAGTCGTCCGCGGTGGATATTGTCGTCACCGATTTGATTTTGCCTCCCTCCAGCGGACTGGACCTGTTAAAACAGGTCCATGAAATGTACCCGCAGGTGGCCGTCGTGGTCCTGACGCAATACGGAACGATCGATTCCGCCGTTGCCGCCACGCGCATGGGTGCTGTGGACTATGTCACCAAACCGTTTCACATCGAGGTTCTGCGCGCGCGTCTCGAACGCGTCGCGCGCGATATGGATCTGGACCGCGAGAACCGCCTGTTGCGAGAGCAACTGCGCTCCAAGCCCGGCTTCGGAGGAATGATCGGAGTCTCCGCGAAGATGCAGCGCGTGTACAAAATGATTGAGAAAGTCAGCCAGCACGAATATCCCGTTTTAATCCTGGGCGAAAGCGGCACGGGCAAGGAACTGGTCGCCAAGAGCATTCATTACTCCGGCGTGCGCAAAGACCGCCCGTTCGCGCCGGTGGACTGTTCGTCGCTCGTGCCCACGCCGATCGAATCGGAACTTTTCGGTTACGTAAAAGGCGCGTTCACCGGCGCCATGCAAGCCAAGCAGGGCTTGCTGGAAGCCGCACAGGGCGGAACGCTCTTTCTCGATGAAATTGGCGACATGCCCGTGGACCTGCAAGCCAAGCTCTTGCGCGCCTTGCAGGAACGCGAAGTGAAACCGGTGGGCTCGACGGAACGCCGCCACATCAATATCCGCATCATCGCGGCCACGAATCGCGACCTCGAATCGGCTATCCGCAGCGGCGCCTTCCGCCAAGACCTCTATTTCCGCCTCAACGTGGTGCAAGTCAAGCTGCCGCCATTGCGCGAGCGCAAGAGCGACATCCAGCTTCTGGTCACCGCGTTTCTCGAAAAATTTTCCGATCCTCACGGCCCGCCGCGCACCATTTCCGACGATGCCATGCGGCGGCTCTCGCCTACGACTGGCCCGGCAATGTGCGCGAGCTCGAAAACGCCATCGAACGCGCAGTCGCCATGGGCTCTGGCCCCATCGTTCACGTGGGAGATCTGCCCTCGAACCTGCATTATCCGAGCAGCGAGCGCGTTCCAGAAAAAGACGAGCTGCTGCCCATGGAAGAACTCGAGCGCCGCGCCATTCTGCGCACGCTTCGCGAAACCGGCGGCGACAAACTGGCGGCCGCGCGCATGCTCGGCATCGGGAAAACCACTCTCTATCGCAAGCTCAAGCAGTATCAACTGGAACAAGTCGAACAGTAGCTTTCTGCGCTCGTCTGCCGGCACGGCGCATTGAAACCCACTGCTCTTCCATCAGCGCTATTCGATTCCAACCTGGACTCATACCTTCGCGTGGCCGGCGAACTGCGATGGCGCGCGTCGTTAGCAACCAGGCCTGAGCGCCTCAGCTCCGGCCCACTCTGGGAAGGACCGCCGCGCCAGTCTCGCCATGGGACTCGCCGGCCTCGGCGTACCGTTTCCTCTCATCGCAAATCGTTGATTCTACGGGAACTGTGCGGGCAATCAGTTGGTCCTCTCAGTGCATGGTGCAAACTCGGAGAACGCATGTACATGCGCGGCCAGCCACGCTTTGGTCCGCTCTGGAACCGCTTCGAGGAGCAATTCAACGAGATGTGGGCCCGGCGAAAAAAAGAAGAGCAAGAACACTGCTGGCAAGGCGCGGCACGATCCGGCCTCGCGGGAGCGCCCCGCGCAGAGTTGATGCGCGAAGCGGTCCACACTCTCGCCAGCGAAGGCCGCGCGGACCGGATCGGCGTATGGCTGGAGCCGGATTTTTCTCAGGCCGCTGATCCTCTCGCGCCGGCATGTCTTCGCGGGATCATCTGGGAGTCGGACGAGGGAGAAACGCCGGCGGATTGGGAGCGGTTGTCTCTCGAGCCTCCTGTGCCGCAGGAGTTGCTCGATTCCGGCGAGAGCGTCTACCAGGACCTCGAGGATCCTGCGGCCGGACTTGCGAACCGTCCCATGATCGGCCCTTTGGTGGGCCTGCGCCACGCGCTGTGGACTCCGATCGGCACCAAAGATCATTTGCGCGGCGTGCTCCTGACGGCCACACGCGGAAAACAAACCGCCCTGCCTCGCGATTCGGCGGAAACCGTCGCCGCCGAGATCGCCCTGGCGCTCGAACTCGAACATGAACATCGTCTCGCTCAGCAACGCCAGGCGGATCTTGCGATCAGCAGACAAGTGCTCACCCCACTGGCCAGTAGCGCTTCCGCCGACACCATCCTTTCGCAGATCGCCGCAAGCTGCACGGAGGAGACCGCAAATGGCGCCGGCGCGGGCGCTGCCTTCGCCGTCATTGGCCACCCCCCCATGCAACCAACGAAGGCCTCTGCCTCGCTGGAAATGGAGTTTGCCTGGGAAAGCGGCGACGCCTCCTTGACCGGCGCCGTCGAGCGCGAGCCTCTCGCAAGTCTGTGGCGGTCGGCGATCGAGGCCAAACACGTGGTAGGTGCGGAATCCCCTGCATCCTCGTTCAAAGCGGGACTCGCCCGGCTGGCGGCCGTCCCTCTTCTGGTCGCCGGAGAAGCGCTTGGTGTGCTCGTCGCGGGTATTTCTCACCGGGCAACTTCGCTGGCCACGCTCGAGCGCCTCGAATTCCGCGCTGCGCTGGCCGTCGCCGCTTTGGAGCGCCGAAGACTCCACGCCGGACAGATTCGGCGTACCGCCCAGCGCCGCGCGCTTCTGGAATCCAGCCCCGAGGCCACCGTCCTGCTGGACTCGCGCGGAAATATCACTAGCCTGAACCGCGGCGCGAGAATTCTGCTCGAAGAACGGCCCACGGAACGGGCTTCAGAAACTCCGCAAGAGGACTCACTGCAGCCTTCGGCGAATGAGTCGGTATGGTATGTCGGCGGCCGCCTTTCCAATCTATTCTGCGCACGGGAAAAACAGCGCATGGAGGAGTGGGCGAACCGCGCCCTCGCGGGTGAGCCGGCGGGTGCCCGGGAGATGCAAGAAGCCATCGAGGGAGAGCTGGTCAATGGTATCCGTGTGCGCCTTCACGCCCCCGTGGCCGCGGGGGACGACCTGGCGGCCGTGGTTCTCAGCCCGGCGGCTTCGCGCGAAGTCGCTCAGCAGCGCAGCCGCTCGCAGGCCGAGCTCGATAACGTCCTCGAATGGGTCGAAGAAGGCATCGTGCTTTTCGGCGCCAACCATTCCATCCGCGCCATGAACACACGTTTCGCGCAGATCGCCGGCTTGTCTCCCGAAGAAGCCGCAGCCTGCACCACGCTCGAGAGCCTGATCGCCCGGCTTGCGGACCGCGCCGCGGAACCGGAAAAATTCGCCAAACGCTGGCGCGAGCTGGCTCGCGGCGACGAAGGCTGGACGCGTGAAGAGCTGCAGTTGGCCCGTCCTATCCCGCGCGTGCTTGAGCGTTCCGTGCGGCCCGTGGTGGACCATACCGGCCAGCGCCCCGGCCGTGTCGAGATTTACCGCGACTTGACGGCGCAGCGCGTGTTTCAAGCCAAACTCCCGCAAACCGAAAAGCTTTCTGCCCTCGGACAGATGGTCACCGGGATTGCCCATGAATTGAGCAATCCGCTCACCAGCATTCTGGGCTACTCCCAGCGCCTGCTGGTCCGGAAGGATCTCACCGGACGCGCGGAAGATGTGCGCCAGATCTACCAGGAAGCCGAAAGAGCCAGCGCCATCCTGCGCCAGCTCTTGCTGAGCGCCCGCGAGAATCGCCCCGAACGAAAGCGGGTGGCGCTCAATCAGGTGGTCCAGCGGGCCATGGAGCTGCAGCGCTTCGGCTCCGCAGCGGAGAAAATTCGCATCGAGCTGGACCTCGACCCGACTCTGCCTTTCGTCAACGGAGATCCCGGCCAGTTGCAGCAGGTGCTGATGAATTTGATCGGAAATGCCCGCCAGGCCATCGTGCAAGAGGGGAAACAGGGAACGATCCGCGTGCGGACAGCGAAGAGCGGCGATCACCGCGTGCTTTTGCAGGTGATCGATGACGGCCCCGGCGTTCCTCAAACGATTCTCGCACGCATCTTCGATCCTTTCTTCACCACCAAGCTCGCGGGCGGCGGCACCGGCCTGGGGCTTTCCATCGTGCTCAGCGTCGTGCGCGAACACGGCGGCCAGGTAAAGGTGAGCAACCCGCCGGAGGGCGGAGCCATTTTCTCCTTCGAGCTTCCGATGTTTTCCGAATCGATCCTTGAGTCCGGACGCGCTTCGCTGGCCGTGGGAGCGCCGCTTGCGCCGGCGGTCAGCGGACTCGCCGGTCCGCGCGAGCGGCCGCATGCCGTCGCGCATTCCGCTCCGCGTTCCAATCATCGCGGGACCCGCGTCCTGGTCGTCGAAGACGAGCCCACCGTGGCGCGGCTGATCGCCGACGTGCTCGAGGACGAAGGGCTGCGCGTGGACACGCTGCTCGACGGGCGCGAGGCGCTGGATCGCGCCGCGCGCGAGCGCTATGACCTCGTCATTTGCGACATGAAGATGCCCGGACTGGACGGCCAGCATTTCTATCAATCGCTCGCCCGCGCGCGCCATCCGCTGCAGGAGCGGTTCCTGTTTGTCACAGGCGACGTGATTGCCCGCCAAACGCATGAATTCCTCGAACGAAACCGGCTTCCTCACGTGGCCAAACCTTTCCGCGTAGAAGAGCTGATGGAAAAAGTTTTCAGCCTCTTGGATGGCCCGCTCGCGCATGGAGGACGGGCTTCCGCCGCCAGGAAGGGATACTAAAAAATAAATGGTGACATGACACCTCGCGAACACACGATCCTATTGGTAAGCGATGACGCCACACTTCGCGCGGCGGCGCGGCACGAGCTCGAAACGGTCGACGACCGCAGGCATGTTTCTTCGGTAAGCACGGTGGACGCGGCGCGCCGCATCGTCGAGGATGCGGCGCCCGCCGTGATCTTGCTGGCGGAGGCAGCGGCGGCACGCGAACCCGGCGATCCGCGCGAGCACGGCCAGCGGCTGGATGTGGAAGTGTCCTCTCTGGCCACCTACGCTCCGGTGGTGGTGATCGGAGACGCGCAACATCAGACGGAGTTTTCCGCGCTAGTGGCCGCGGGCGCCGATGGATTTGGATCGCGAGGATTTTGGCGAAGTGCTGCGCCACGAGCTGAACAATCCGCTCACCGGCATTTTGGGCAATGCCGAGCTCCTGCTTTCCGAAATCCGGCGGAAAGGCGACGGGCGCTTGCCGCAGGACGCTCCCCAGCGGCTTGAAACGATTGCTACGCTTGCGGTTCGCTTGCGCGAATCGGTGCGGCGTCTTAGCACGGAATGGGAAGCGCGGCAGCATCCCGTGCACTCGCCCTCGGCGCGAGGAGCGTAAATAAAATTCGCGGTCTCGGCCACGGATGGCGCACTACATTCGGCATAAGCCCCTTGGGGCCGCGAGTCACACGCCACCGACAACTCAGGAATTGTCAAAACTGGTTGTTCTGACTGAACTCTGATCGCTGAGTTCCTCAGCAAGCTGCTCTTTTCATCCCCACTCACACCTGCTAGTCTTACCCCCAACGCGGTGGCTGATTTTCCGCCCCGCGCTTTATGAGTGAATCGCCCGCCCGCCAAAAGGTGAACGAAGTCTTTCCGGACCTCCTCGAAGGTTTCCGCATGCTCGAGGGCCGCTTCCCTGCGAACGAAATTGCCGCGCGCGTGGTGCGCGCCGCGATGAGCCAGCCCGGCGTGGCAGGCGCAAGGCTTTGGCGCGCGGACCGAGGCGAAGCGGAAGTGTGGGCGGAGGGGGGAGCTCTTCCGGCTTCGTCGCCCGCGGGAATCAAGCCGGGATTGCCGAGCGACAGCAGCAAGGATCCAACCATTTGGGTCGGCGCACTCGGCAGCGACGATTTCCGGGTGCGCATTCTGGAAATTCGCGGAACGGGGCCGCTAGAGGAGACCGTTCGCAACCAGATGGATTTGCTGTCGCGCTTTGCGGCGGTGGTGCTGGCGCTGGCGGAGCGCCGCGGCGCGATGAAAGAGCTCTCGAGCATCATCGAAGCCACCAAGAAGCTGAATTCGACGCTCGACCTCGGCGAGCTCATTAGCATCATTCTGCAGATTGCCACGCGGCAGACGGGCGCGGAGCGCGGGACCGTTTTTCTCGTGGATCGCGAGCGCAACGAAATCTGGTCGCTCGTGGGGCTGGGGCTCGACCAGCAGGTGATTCGTTTGCCGGCGGAGCGCGGGATCGCGGGCTGGGTCGCGCGCGAAGGCTCCGCGGTGTGTTTGGAGAATGCTTACGACGATCCGCGCTTCGAACCGGACATCGACCGCAAGCTGGGATTCAAGACGAAAGAACTGCTTTGCCTGCCGATCCGCAATGATGCGGGCGACATTATCGGCGTGCTGCAACTGCTGAACAAGAAGGAAGGATTCAGCGGCGAGGACGAAGCTTTCCTCGATGCGCTTTCCGTGCACGTGGCGCTGGCGCTGGAAAAAGCGCAATTGCACCGCGAACGCGTGGAAAAAGAAAAGATGGAACGCGACCTGGCGCTGGCGCGGGAAATTCAGGCAGGTTTTCTGCCGGATGCGCCCCCGATATTTCCGGGAATCGAAATAGCGGTGTCGCATCGCGCTTCGCAGATGGTCGGCGGAGATTATTACGATTTTCTCCCTGTGCAGGTCGAGGGAGGAGAGGCGCTGCTGCTTGTCGTGGCGGATGTCGAGGGCAAGGGCGCGGCTTCGGCGCTGGTGATGGCCAATGTGCAGGCGACTTTACACGCGCTGGCGGATCACGTCGAGCCGCTCGAGAAATTACCCGCCACGATCAATCAAAAAATTCTATCCGGCGCGCGGGCCTCGATGGCCCAGGGGCGTCACACCAAGTACCTGAGCATGTTCCTTGCGCTCGTGGAAAGCGGCGGGCGAAATTTGCGTTACGTGAACGCCGGACACGTGCCGCCGGCGGTGATCCGCGTGGACGGAACCGTCGAATGGCTGGAAGCCGGCGGAATGATTGTGGGATTGATGCCGGACATCCAGTTTGAATGCGGCACTGCGGCACTCGGGCCGGGAGATTTGCTGGTGGCCTGCACGGACGGAATCACCGAAGCGATGGATTCCGCGGGGACGGAATTCAGCCGGCCGCGGCTCGCGGAACTTGTCACTCGGCTTCGCGGCGAAACTCCCGAAAAGATCATGCGCGGCGTGCTTGGGGAAGTCGAGACGCACTCGCGGAACGGGATGTACGAAGACGACCGCATCCTCATGGTGATGAAAGCCAACTGAAGCGCGTTTGATTTTGTCCTTCTTCTCTGTGTTCTCTGTGCCTCTGCGGTCTCTGTGTTAATTCCTTTTCTTCTCTGTTCGCTATGAGCCTGTCGAGGAATAGCGGCGCAGACCGATGCGCCACGCCGTGACGGCGAGCGCAAACGTAGCCGTAGCCACGAGAGGAATCAGGAACGCATAGATGCGGAATTCGGGACGGCCGAGCAAACGGGAGGCGGGGTAAAACGTGGCGAAACCAAACGGAACAATCCAGCTCAGGATAAATTGGATGTAACCGGAATAAATGGAGAGCGGATAGCGGCCGAAGGCGAGAAGATTCCAGAAGGGCGGATGTATGCCGATGCGGTCCTCGAACCAGAAAGAAAACGTGGAAAGGAAAAGAAAGACCGACATGTAAATGACGCCGCCACAGAATGCGAAGAAGGCGAGGAGAAGAACGTCGAGGACGTGCCAGTGATAGTGAAGGCGGCGTGAAGCCCAGGTTACGACGGCGAGGCCGATGACGACCTCCTGCAAGGCTTCGATGCGGAAAGCGTCGAAGACCACCTGAAAGAGAGAAGAGAGCGGGCGGAGGAGAACGCGATCGAATTTGCCTTCCATGATGTAAGTAGCGCCAAATTCGTAAAGATTGAGCGAAAAAATATTGAAGAGACCGAAAGGGATGAGCGAGAAGCCGTAGAGGAAGACGACTTCTTCCATGCGCCAATTGGCGAGGCTTGGAATGCGCGCGAAAAGAACGAGGACGAAGGCGAGCGAAAAAACCGTGGCGGCCGCGGAGGTAGCTGCGGATATAAAAAAGTCGCCGCGATAGCTGACTCGTACTTTCGCGTACTGGGCGAAATAGGAGCCGAGCAGCCAGGCATGACGTTTGAAACTGACCAGTGCGTCTTTCATTGTGTTGCCATTATTTGACCGCGATCCTGTTGCCGCCTCCGGTTAGCCGCCGTGGATGGTAATTTTGCGGGTGGCGCGCGTCCACCATACGTGGCCCAGGAAAATCAGCGCGACCACCCAGGAATATTCCACCGCCAAGATGCGAAGCGTTTGCGCAAGAGAGAGACGGCCGAGATAGATTTGGAGCGGGGTGTAGGCGATGTGCTCGAAGGGAAGCCACGAGGAAATAATCTGGAGCGGGCGCGGGAAGAAATTCAGGGGAATGAGCAAGCCGCTCAGGAGTTCGATGAGCCAGAATTTTGCGCGAATAAGCGCGAGGATGGAAGTCAGAGGGATCGCGCAGGTGCCGATGATGAAATTGAGCGCGCCCATGATGAAGAAACTGCCGACGGCGGCGATGAGGAAGAATACGAAATTCAGTTTGGAGGCAGGCGGAAGGACCGGAAAGAGCAGAGCGATGACGATGGCCGTCGGCGCGGTGAGGAGGATGAGGCGGAAGGCGGATTCGCCCATGGCGCGCGCGAGCCACATCCATTGCACGGAGACGGGCTTGATAAAATCCATCGCGATTTTGCCTTCAATCACTTCGTAGGCCATTTCCTGGTCGATGGTGTTCCAGTAGAACGAACGGAGAATCCAGCCAACGCTGACATAAGTGAGAATCTGCGGCAACGAAAATCCGGCGATGGGGCCCGTGGCGTTGGCGAAGACGGCGCGCCAGATGAAGTAGTAGACCGTGACGTTGATGAGATACGTGATGATGCCGGTGTAGTAGCGCAAGCGAAACGCGAGAATATTTACGAAGCCGATGCGGATAAATTCGCGATAAATCTTGAGGCCGGCGAGCAGCGATGGCTTGCGAACCGAGAGCGGAAGTGTTTGCGCGGCGGACATTTCGATTGTTCAGGCCGTGTTTTGCCGGTCCTTTTACGTGGTCACCGGCGAACCATTTTTCTCCTCGGGTTGGCACAAACTCATTTCCGCTTCGCCGGAATAGATGCGCTTGATGATTTCTTCGATGGGTTCGTCTTCGATGACGAAGTCGCGGACTTCGACGGCGGCGAGAATCTGGCGGATTAGATCGCTCGAAGAAACACGGGCGCGATCGAAACGCAGGCGACAGGTCATTTCATCGAGGCGCTCGAGATGAAGCGTGGCGGCGCCGCCGTCGCCATTGGGGGCGAGCGCAGGGAGGGCTTTCTCGAAGGCAGCGAGGCGGGCGCTTTGGTCGCCGTCGCGCAAGATGAATTTGATTTGCTTGGTGCGCAGGAATTGTTCCTTGAGGCGGGAGAGCAGGCCGTCGTAGAGGACGGTGCCGCGGTCGATAATCATGATGCGGCGACAGAGTTCTTCGATGTCGTCGAGATCGTGAGTGGTGAGAAGGACCGTCGTTTTGTAGCGCTCGTTGATGGCGCGGAGAAACTGGCGAATGGAATCCTTGGCGACGACGTCGAGGCCGATGGTGGGCTCGTCGAGAAAAAGAATCGGCGGATTGTGCAGCAGGGCCGCGGCGAGATCGCAGCGCATGCGCTGGCCGAGAGAAAGTTTGCGCACGGGTACGTCCAGCAATTCCTTGAGGCCGAGGACTTGATTGAAAAGTTCCATGCGCTCATCGAAATCGCGCTGCGAGACGTCGTAGATGCGCCGCAGAAGTTTGAAAGATTCGACGGCGGCGATGTCCCACCAGAGCTGGGTGCGCTGGCCGAAGACCACGCCGATGGTTTTTACATAGGCGGCACGTTGTTTCCACGGGACGAAGCCGTTGGAGAGAATTTCGCCGCTCGTGGGCACCAGGATGCCGGTGAGCATTTTGATGGTGGTGGATTTTCCGGCGCCGTTGGGGCCGATGTAGCCGACCATTTCGCCACGGCCGATTTCAAAGTGAATGTTTTCGACGGCTTTGACGGTTTCGTATTCGCGATGAAAAAGATTCGCGAGGCCGCCGAGGAGGCCTTCGCGCCTGCGGAAACTGCGGTAGTGCTTGGACAGGGCGTGGACCGAGATGAGCGGAGCGTCCGGCATGAGTCAGTAATTTTAGCACGCGGAACAGCACAACGCTTTGTTGCGCGGCGCGACGCGGCGCTCAAAGGCAAAAAAACTGACAGGCAGGAATGCCTGTCCCACCTTGGCAAAAAAGCGCACAGACAAGAGTGTCTGTGCTACTGGCTATTGGACGGGTTTGGACTGGGCGGCGTTAGCGAAGAACTCCAAAACGCGGCGCTGGAATTCGGCGGGTTGGAAGCCGATGGCGGCGGTGTGGAAGGCGCCGGGGACTTCCCAGAATTGTTTGGGGCCGCGTGCGGCGGCGTAGATCATTTGGGTGTGACGGCAGGGAAGGGCTTCGTCTTTTTCGTCGCAGATGAGGAGGACGGGGAAAGCGCGGGCGGCGACGGCCTTTTCCGGGGAAACTTCGTAGATGGGGAGGTTGGTTAGTCTTGCCGCGTGGTAGAGGAGCATCCAGCTGAAAGGACGAAAGAGCGTTTTGCCGAGGAGCGGAGAGCGGCGTAGGCCGGCGTAGTCGAAGGAGGCTTCGCGCAGGTTGGCGAAAGAGGCTTCGGCGACGACGGCTTCGATGCGGGGATCGACTGCGGCGGATTGCGGCGCGATGCCGGCGCCCATGGATTCGCCGAGCGCGAAAATGTGAGGACGCGAGGTTGAGGAGGTTGAGGAAGTAGAGGAGCTAAAGGATTCGGAAGCGTGTGCGGGCGTCGCGGAGGGCGGGGCAAGCCCCGCCCCTACGGATGGGGAGATGTGGGGCTTTTCGGAAGTGAGGAGAGCGTCGAGGATGGCGCTGGTGTCGTTGCGTTCGAGCCAGCCGTAGGTGGCGATGGGGCCGCCGCTGGCGCCGTGGGCGCGGGCGTCCATCATGACGACGCTGTAGCCGGCACGGAGGAGAAATTCGGATTGGCTGATTACGCCGATGCGGTTGTCGGCGACGCCGTGGAAAAGGAGGACCCAGTTGCCGTTGGGATGATCGGGTCGGACGATCCAGCCGCGGAGCATGGCGCCGTCGGGGGCGCGGACGTTGAAGTCTTCGCGATGGCCGCCGGAGTAGGCGAAGGAAACGTCGGCTTCGCGGATGAGGTCGGGGGTGAGTTCGCGGCGGATGGGATGGAGGAGGCTGGGGGCGACGAGCCAGCCCGCGAGGCCCGCCAGGAGCGGGGGGAAGAGGAGCAGGATCAGGAAGATACGGGTTAGGCGGCGGCGTAGGGTCATGGGCTTGGGCTTAATTAGGATACGGGAAAGCTCGCGTTCAAGTTCGGGCTCAGTTCGGGGGAAGTGTCAGGGATGTGCCCGGTCTGTACCCTTGATACGGCCTCCCCCCACCCCTGGTTTTTTGTAAACGCGGATTCTAAAGGAGTTAGTTTTCTTGTAAGTCGATTAGAATGAGCATTTGTGGGCCATTTTTGCAAATGCTCATTCTAAAAGATTTACAGGTTAACATAATTTCCCCACTGCAGGCGCGATTTGCTACCACAAAAGCAGGAGTTCCGCTTCAAGCCGCAGCGGCGTCACTCGGATGGGCTAGCGAGCTCAAGAGAAAGTGCACGGAGCGCACGGGGCCGCCAGCGCAACAGCGGGTTTAGTTTTGTTGAGTGAACCTCCTCTGCCACATCGCAGCTGCGGGCTGGTTAGGGGCCGGTGCGTCCGCGCCGCCCAGTTAGCGCGGCTCCGGCGCAGCGTCAGCTGCTATTGAAGAGAAGAGCCGCCCAAGGAATGGGCTCGGGGAGAGTGGCCACTTCGCGAAGCATGACCTCGACGATATGCCGGATGGTATCAGTAGGGTCCTTGGGCCCAGGGTGGATTTATCTAGGCACTTAACGACCATAAAACATAAATAGTTATAGTTTGCTCTGGACTTTTCTGTTCCGCTTCAGTATGCTCACGGCGCAATGCATCCCGAGAAGGTTGACTCTGCATGGCGTCCGGAACTCCGCGAGACGGTGGTCCGGCTGGTTCGTTCCGACGAACAACCCCGCTACCAGGAACTCATGCGCGAGCACCACTACCTGGGCCATTTGCCCAAGATCGGAGAAACGCTGTGGTACGTGGCGAGCTGGCGGGAGCAATGGGTTGCGCTGTTGAGCTTTTCGGCCTCGGCACTGAAGTGCGCCCCGCGCGATGGCTGGATTGGTTGGACCCTGCGCCAGCACTATGGCCGCTTGAAACTGGTGGTCAACAATAGCCGCTTTCTGATTCTTCCCGACTGGCACCTGTTCAATTGGGGGTCGCGCCTTCTCGCTCTCTGTCAAAGGCGTTTGGGGAGGGATTGGGAAGAAGCGTTCGGGCACGGTGTGGTGTTGCTGGAAACCTTTGTCGACCCGCAGCGTCATCGCGGGACGGTGTACCGGGCGGCGAACTGGATTTATGTAGGGAACACCCGAGGGTTTCGCCGGACCCACGCGGGATACACGGCCAAGGCGCAATCTCCCAAGATGGTTTTTCTCCAACCGCTGCGGTGCGACGCCCGCACAGTCTTGTGCGGCGCGATTCTTTCCCCACCGTATCGCCTAGGAGGCACGAGCATGAGGCTCACCGCTGATCAGATGCGCTCTCTCCCTTCGTTCTTTTCGCAGATTCCCGATCCGCGCCGGACCCAAGGGCGGCGACATCGTTTGTCCACCGTCGTGGGGATAGCCGCGGGGGCCGTACTCTGCGGGATGCGCGGGTACAAGGCCATTTCCGATTGGGCCCAAAGCCTGGGGCAGAAATCGCGGGAGCGCTTCGGTTGCCGTCGTGAACAGGGCCAGTATGTGGTGCCCAGCGAGTCCAGCATCCGCAACGTGCTCATCCGCGTCACGCCCGCCGATCTGGATGGCGCTTTGCAACGCTGGAACCAACGCTATGGCGCAGGGGATGAAAGTCTGGCGATCGATGGCAAGACCATGTGCAACGCTCTGGATGAGCAAGGCCGGCAAACGCACGTGATGAGTGTGGTCGGTCAGCAAAGCAAGATCTGCTACACCCAAAAAAAGTCGGTACCCTGCCCGTAGAGGGGAAGGCCAAGGAAGAGGTCAAACGCACGAACGAGATCAAGACGGCGATCCCGCTGCTGGATTCCATCGATATTGAGGGGAAAGATGTCAGTGCCGATGCCCTGCTGACCCAACGCGAACTGGCGACTTACCTGGTCGAGAAGCGCCAGGCCCACTACTCTTTCACGGTGAAAGGAAACCAACCCGGTCTTCTGGAAGCCTTGGAGTTCTATTTTCGGGATCGCGGCCAACCGCATTTTGTCGAGCCTACCCCGGCGGACCACGGACGCATCGAAACGCGCAAGATCTGGACGACCACGGAACTCAACGGGTATCTCGATTTTCCTCATGTGGGCCAAGCGTTCGTCATTGAGCGGCACAGCGCGAACAAGAAGACGGGCAAGCCTTCTCTGCAAATCTCCTACGGCCTCACCAGCCGCCCGGCGGAACAAGCCGGTCCGCAACGCGTGCTGCGGGTCAACCGCGGGCACTGGGCGATCGAGAGTTGCCACTACATGATCGACTGGAACTATGATGAGGACCGCAGTCGCATCCGCACCGGCCATGGCCCGGAAAACATCACCCGGCTTCGTCGTTTCGCCATCGGGGTGCTCAAATCCAAGGGCCGAGGGAACGTGGCGGAGAAGATGCGACGTCTGACGCGCAACGTGCGTTTGGTATTCG
Organism: uncultured Acidobacteriota bacterium; assembly: GCA_963767755.1. Classification (GTDB taxonomy): domain Bacteria; phylum Acidobacteriota; class Terriglobia; order Acidiferrales; family UBA7541; genus Acidiferrum. The sequence goes on from CAVYFO010000034.1 coordinate 266,128, forward strand.
ACTACCTGCGGATGAGCGAGAACTCTTGCGCCTGTCACGTGAAATAGGCGTCATGGGAAAGGAACGACCCACTTCTTCCTGGACTCCTGGTGCGCCGCAGAGGGAACACCTATCGGCGCGCAGCAAGGCTCTGCGCTGCCGAAGACCTGCTGGTCGGCTGAGGAATCAAAAACGATCGCGCAGCACAGTGGAATGATGACGGGAACCGCCAAGATCATAAATTTCCGCGGCGGCCCTTAGAACAAATTTACCGTGTCCTTGGGCCTGCGGCAACGACCAAGCCGCCGATAGATGAACAGCTGAAGGAGATTGAAGGCCAACATCCAGAGAAGCAGGATGGCCAATAGAGCATTCTGTCCGTGCCGGAACACGTGCCCGAGGTTCCAGTAGCGGATCCATTGGTGGAAGGCGGTGTTTTCGATATGCCAACGAGAACGGATGATCTGTAGCGCCGTGCGGCGACCGAGCTGGCGCGCTCGCTGCCCGATGACGGCGAAGCACCAGGTCGACGGATCTTCGCCCGGCTTGGTGACCACGGCGCGGATCGCGCGAATTTTTCCTTGGTAGGTGGTGAGTGTCTCAATATCATCCACGTCCCAAAATTCCATGTGCTCTTTCCGCTCCGGATCCTCGTAGCTCTCGCACCGTCCCTCCATCATCCAGAGGGTGAGTGCGTCTTTGAGCGGCTCGTTCTTTTCCTTCTTGAGCACCAGGAAGCCGCCGTAGCCGTAATCGGTGAGCTGGGTCATCACTGGCCCATTGGCGTAGAGAGCGTCGAGCACCAAGGCGTCGATGAACCCTCCATAGGTATCGTGCAAGGAATCGATGAGACGCCGCGCAGCAGTCAGTTCGCCTTCATGACCGACATGTTCAGGGTTGCTATCGCGGCGAGCTTCCTCGTTGAGCACCGGTTCGATCCCCAGCACCACATCGAGGACCGGCCCGAGCAACAGGGCCACCACATAGTGGTGGTAATACTGTTCCACTTCTTCGAACTCTCCCGTGCGTCGCTTCATTTTGACCCTGCGCACTAAACAGTTCGGGCAATGCCGATTGTAGGAGGAAAACGGTTCCCAGCCGTCGATGGCCACACAGCGCAACGCACCGTAAGAGCCGTCGCGAAAGGCCTTGTTTCGCTCGGCTTTGCTGATCACTTCATCGTTCGCTTTGCGGATGCCGTGCAGTTCGAGTTTGTCGAGAACATTGGCCACCACGTCGGCACTGAAGGCCTTCACATCCGGAGTGGGCTCACGGCCAATGAGCTTCTGAAAATTGCTTTCCTGCAGATCCCCTTCCAAGGCGTTGATACTCGGAATGCGCAGCACCGCTGTGTGAAACAAGCTGTTGACGATGTCGAAGGTCGGAATTTTCGGTGCTCGCCTGGCATCGACGAAGCTGGCTAATAAATCGGGTAGGCCAAAGACATTACAAACGTATTTTTCAAATTGATGGAGTTTGCCGCGGGAATCCTCGATCCAGGCGGGCACCCCGGCCCCGCGCAGCTGCCGGCGAAGGGCTTCGTCCCGTTCCCAACAGCACCGTTTGTATTTGATGCCGCTACCACAGTGGCACACCTCGTTGCGGCCCGCGCGCGGCGGGAGGATGACCTCACTCACCCTGTTCGACGTTTCCGCTCTCAGGGTGAGACCCATGGTCAGCCAAAAAGTCCCATGCGCAGGCTGAGTCGCGGGCCGCTCATTTCTTCTTGGGCTTCTTCTTCAGGGACTGTCGACGCCACAGCGCCAGCAGCTTGGCATTGGCGGCGAAGACCTCGGCAATAGCGTCTTTGAACTCGCGTCCCTGCTCCACCAGCGGCCGGATCTGCTCCACCCATTCATCGGGAATACGCTCGACGCGCTTCCGGCCATCGTCTCGGAAGGTCAAAGACCAAACGGGATGTCCTTCTCCATCGGCGCACCGACAGTTGGGTTTCCCGCAGCGCCGGTGCGTGAGGGCGAGTGAGCCCGGCAGAGCGTCGGGAGGGATTCGGAGACTACGAAGCAAGGCGTGCTTGCCTTGGCGCAAGCGCGCGGCGGGATCGCCTTTAGCGTCGTACCAATTCATCTGAGTGTCCTATAACACACAGACTACCTTCTGTCAACACAATTCTTCCGGTGAGGGAATTTGCGCAAGGCTCCGCGGCAGGATCTTCAATAGCTATGGGGTGTTACAGGCTTGGGCCGGAACTCCTGACCACAAAAGCTATGCGCTCAAAGCGCTCCCGGTTTCATCTGGCTCGGAGGACGTGCCCAAAAAGCAAAAACGGCAGCCAATGGCTGCCGTAGTCCAAACTTGTCCCTAAACAATATAGTAACTTGGAACGAAGGTCCGGTCAAGGAAAAAATTTTGAAGGGGCGAGTTTCCGATTAGGCTTACCAGGACTCTGCCCGAGTTTGAACTACGCAGTAATGCGAGTCGCTGTATGCTCTGCTACAAGGGGACGCGAGCATGTACTTCGTTGATGTATTCATTGTTATTCTGCTGATACCGAGAGTCGACCCCTGATGAAGAGGAGGATGGATGAAGCGAATTTTGCGTTTCTGCTTGTTGGCGGGCTGCGGTGTTGCGTCGATGACGGCAGCGCCCCAGCCTCCACAGAAAACGTCGATGGAAGGTTCCCGCGCAAATAGGTCAAAAGCCACGATTGAGGGCTTGGTTCGAGATATGGCATGCCCCATTCAGAACCTCGATGGAAACGCGACTCACTTGAGCATGAAGTGCGCACTGGCATGCGTGAGGGCCGGTTCGCCGATCGCTATTCTGACCAAGGATGGCGACCTGTATCTGCCTATCTCTGACAAAATGCCGGATTACGACCAGAGGCAAAAGCTGATGCCCTTCGTGGGCAAATATGTGCGAGTGAGCGGAATTGTGTTTGAGCGCAACGGGACGCGTGCGATTGTCATCACGGAAATCAAGGAAATGAAGGAAGTGCATGTGACATTTGAGGAGGAGTAACCCATTCCGGGGGTCCTGGTAAACGCGCAAACCGTCCATGTGAATTTCCACACATTATAAAAGGGCGCCCCTTTTGGTGTAGGTTTTGAGTGCTTGGCTCATTCCCCTACAGAAAGGAACACCCTCTATGACTAGCACTAAATATATCGGCTTGGACGTGCATAAGGAAAGCATTTCGATCGCAGTTCTGAATTCTGCCGGCAAGGTGGTGATGGAATGTGTCATCGAGACCAAAGCGAGCACCCTTCTGCAGTTTATCCACGGGCTGCGTGGAGATGTGCACCTCACGTTTGAAGAAGGCACTTGGGCCGGCTGGTTGTACGATCTGCTGAAGCCGCACGTGACGGAACTCGTAGTGTGTAATCCGCGAAAGAATGCCTTGCTGAAAGAAGGCAGCAAGAGCGACCGCATCGACGCACGCAAGCTGGCCGAACTGTTGCACATGAGCAAGCTCAGTTCGGTGTATCACGGAGAACATGGCCTGCGCATGTTGAAGGAATTGTCCCGCAGTTATTTGACGATCACCAAGGATCTCGGGCGAGTGATGAATCGACTTAAGGCCTTGTATCGGGGCTGGGCCATTCCCTGTGCAGGGACGCAAGTCTACGCACCGCATTACCGTTCGGAATGGCTCGCCAAGATTCACGAAGCAGGCGTGCGCCGGCGGGCAGAACTTTACTACCAACAACTCGACGCTCTGCGGCTGGTGCGCCAACAAGCCCGGAAAGAACTGTTGGCCGAGGCTAGGAAGCACCGTGCCACAAAGTTGCTACGCCAGATTCCTGGTATTGGTCCGCTTCGAGCGGCTCACTTGGTAGCGTTGATGCAGACGCCTCATCGGTTTCGCACCAAGCGGCAACTGTGGACCTACAGCGGGCTGGGGTTGGAGACCCACGACAGCGCGCAGTACCGCGTCGTGGAGGGACAGCTACAACGCTCGAAGAAACCCGTCACCCTGCGCGGTCTCAATGACAATCACAACCACGACCTCAAAGATATTTTCAAAGGTGCGGCCATGAGAGCCAGCACCGCGGCTGGACCGCTACGCGATTTCTACGAAGCTCTGCTGGCTAAGGGCAGGAAGCCCACGATGGCGCGCTTGACCTTGGCGAGGAAGATTGCCGCGATCACGTTGATCGTCTGGAAGAAGGAGGTACGTTTCGACGCCAACTATTTGAAACAACAAGCAGCTTGAGCGTCTCTGGCAAAGAGTTCGTTCCACCTGGGAACTATTCCTGGCGGTAGCCTGTCGGGTTCTTGAGACGCTCGGATTCGAGGGGAAGTATCCATCGGAAAAGTCAGGCCCGTGCTTCAAGCACGCGAGTCTCCGATTTCACCCTATGCCCTCTCGGACAATCCAAGAAAGCCATAGGCCACGAGTCTCCGATAGGACCATGCGTTGCCACTCATAAAGTGGATAACTGTCAGGCTTGATGTTTCAGAAACGAATGGCGCCGTCGCAACAGGGAAATGGAACCACAGGAAGGAAGAAGGATCGCTTCGTTTCGTGCGACGAAACGAAGCACGAAACTGCGTCGCCTGAGCAAGACCACTCGATCGCGAGTGAACGTTCAAACGGTTGGGCTGAATGCCGAGACAAAAAAAGTGTCGGCACCGAGCCAACGGAGAAAAATGTCTCTTGACATTCCCTTTTATAGGACTTTTCCGATTAGCGCTAACCGGACAAATGAAAACTCAGATAGTGCGAACGACTGTGTATCCCCACAGAAGCACTTCTTAGAGCGCGAGCCATCCAGCCGAGCGGTAGAGCCAAACAGGCCGCCGACTCCTCGCAGCAGCGCCCAACAGAATCGCTCGGACGGACCATGCAGAAGCGATCAGCAAAACTGCTCCGGAAAGCCAAAGTATCCACGACAGCAGAAACGCCCTATCATCGTGGGGCCGACGGCCTAGACTTATTAGAAAAGTACCCAATCCTGGGCTTAGCGTACTACCTAGATAGCAAGCCCAAAACAGCATTCGATTGCTAGGAACTGGATTCATGGTTGGCCCGGCGATTCTATCAAAGTCGCGAAAAGTATAAGGCGGACAGCAGCCCAGAATGACTAGGTCCTGATTAAGCGCTTGCCGGACATGTTCGTTGGGTTACGCGGTTTTGTTTTTTCGGGCCAAGACCGCATACACAATTCCAGAACACACAGAGCAGACACCGGTAACGACGGTCATTGCGAAGTCTTGGCTTGTTATAAACAACGGAAAATGGCGCTGGGTGTGATTGTAAACTGCTACTAAAACAAAGACACTGGCCAAAAAGTAGACGCCGCAAATTGTAGTGCAAGCAAGCAAGCGCAAGCAGACGAAGGAAATAAACGCCCTTGGTGGATGATTGGGATTGCGGCATGCAGTCGATAGTATTATTCCGGTGCCGACAGTTGAAGACCTTCAATTTGTTCCTGTAGCCGCCCCAGCAACGGTCTGAGCCTGATAATCGGGGTAACCGTCCATGTGGGTATTGGAACGACCATGTCCTGTTTGCCGACTTACCAGGCGTTGTCGAGGGATCTCAGCGGAAATTCGGGAAAGCGCTACGAGAGGTAACACGTATCCACTAACCCGGAAAAGCTGCATTCATTGCTGGGTTAGCGTCTCTAAAATCCCCGAGGAAGTAATGCGTAAGGTAGGCGCGGATGCATCAATCATTCTGAACGAGCACAGTGGCGAGAGAGGAAAGAGAAAGGCACCCGGCCCAGGGTGCGCCAGCATAGCGATTACATCTGTGGCGACGACTTTTGAGGCGGGCCAATAATCGTCATGCCTGTGGTGCTGAAGAGTTTCGGGTCCGGCTCCGCGCCCAGCTTCAAGTCATATATCTCCCATTTTGAATGAAAGGTCCCATTGCCTCCGCTCCCCGTGGTCACGTCCCACCACAGGAGCAAATCGTACTCAGGAGAAACACAACTCTTGCCAATATCCGCGAGCGCGTGGGTTGCGGGGTTGGTCATCTTCACCGGAAGAAGCCTGCACGCCACTCCCTCCACCGAGCTAGTTCCGATATCCTTTGTGATTGTCTGGTATCCGCCCGGCTTCATGGGACCGTCGGCGCCGTTCCCGAGCTTAAGAGCGCGGCGTTGTTGGTAGTCAATCTGATAAGTAGCCTGCCCTTTGTTATCGAACAGGTTTGCTGCCGAGCTCTTTTCACCGTTCACGGTCTGCCATTGCGTCAGGGTAGAACCGTCTGATGCCCTGTAGAAAGAGCCTTCCTTTACCTCACTCTTGACAACCTTGCCACTCGATAAAGTTTCGTGGGTTTCGCGGATCTTCGCTTCCAGCGGCACAAACTGTGCATAGACGTCATTTCCGGCGAGAAGCGTAAGAGCGACAGCCAACATGCAATCTCTTACGGTCATTATTTTGTCCTCCTACGTTTGTGGCTTAAGTGCAGATGCAGCACCCGTCAGTACAAAAAATGAGGAAAACATGGTTGCAAAGGTAAAGTCTGCCGTAATCGTAACAAGGGTTGCAATACTGGCGCACGTTGCAGTTAAAAGTACCCTCATAAATGCAATTCAAGCCCGGCGTTGGGCAATTTTGCTGAGCTAAAGCACTTGCCGGGCCGAATAGAGTTGGGACCAGGAAAAGAACGGTGGCGAAATTAAGCAGCACTCTCTTCATGTTCTATTCCTCCTGGAGGGATGGTACCCCCCCTTAGCAGATTCCGTCAAGTGCATCAACACTAAAGGCGGCTGCGTTCTTAGATGGCTCGATAGGGGGCCGGAGTAGTGACAAAGCTCGCGGCGCCCAACAAATCCTCACGATCACTAAAGCTTGAACAGGCTCGCGCAAGCGGTTGGCCTCAGAGGGTTCGCTCATCCACGAGGAATCTGACGAGGCAAGCTCACATACTTATACGACAAGAGGCCCGGCGCGTTGCTGAACTCTCGATTTACGCGGTTACCGTCCAGGTGGAGTCCTGGTACCGGACATCTCTAACAATGTCGGCCCTGGCAAGCTCTTTCTGAAGACACTTCTTTCTTTTCACCTAAAAGAGTTTTTCTCTTTCGTTTTCTTTTGTTTTCTCTCTTCTCTGCATCGACGACAACGGCTCGTTCGCAATCTAGCGGTCGGCTTCAGTCCGACCTAAACATCTCTTCGATCAAAACTTCGACCACGATTACTAGTTCAAACTCCCTTTTCAGGGAGCGGGATGCCCAATCAAGTCCGCGGCGTTCTACTTCGCGCCATGTCCGGTAACGAGCTGTCCCGCGTACGAACCGAACTCCAACTTCGGTGAATACTCACATCCATTCCGCCACATCCAGTACAACCGGATCGCCAGCCTGCGTCCCATCGCTACCTTGGCAATGCTTTTGTGCCGCCGCATCGCCAGGTGGATGTACCGACGTCTCCAGTCAGGATGGTTACGCGCTGCTGCTTGGGCCGCCTCCACCAGCAAGAAACGCAACAAGGAACTGCCTTGCTTGCTGATGTGCCCCAGCCGTTGCTTGCGAGCACTGGACTCCTCGCACGGAATCATCCCCACGTACGTGCCGATTTGCTTGCCGCGTTCGAACCGCGTCGGAGTTCCGATGATCAACACATAGGCCAGTGCCGTTAGCGGACCAACACCGGGATGCGTCATCAGTCGCAGAACCTCGGGTCGCTTCCTGGCTTCCCGCTCCACGGCCGCCGTCAGCTCTTCAATCGTCGGATTCATGCGGTCCAGCAGCTCCAATAACTCTTGCCGACGTCGACTGGCCCAAGGAGCCAACGTGAGCTTCTCTAACAGTGCTCGTCCTTGTTCGCTGAATAGTTTTTTCTTCCAGCGATAGCCCTCGTTCATCGCCAACGCTTGCAGTTGATTCATGATCCGCGTGCGCATCTGCACCAAGCGATGTCGATGCCACAACAGTTGGCGCAGATCCCGGTTCTCCGGATCTGGTACCCAGATTTGCGGAAAGTTTTTTTCTCGCATCAGCCGGAGTAGAAGTTGGGCGTCCTTGCGGTCGGTCTTCTGCTTCTTCACTCGCTTGGCCTTGATCTCCGCGGGATCGCCCATCCATACTTCGAACCCTAACTCTGCCAGCAGTCGCTCGAACCAGCGTGAATATCCGGTAGCCTCCATTCCTACACGCACGCGGATTCCTCGCTGCGCCAGGTCTCGATAGAACTTCTCTGCTTGTCCATCACTGTGGTTCAGTTCCTGTTCACCACATTCACCCGTCTCTTCTACAAAAAATGCAATCGCCTGAAAGCTCGGGTGGTAATCTACGCCTATAATCATCATGTTCGGCTCCTTCTCCCGAACCTATGGTCGTCGAACAACCACAGTTTACTCGGGTCAAGGAGCCGACATTGTTATGCAATCATGTCCGATTATCCGACATTACCGGCCAATCTCTGCCCATTCTCAAGGCGTCGCGAGCTTGCGCGCTTCTCTGAGGATTTTGGTGAGGCGGTTGGATAGACGGTCGAGGCGAAGGCGAGAGGTACCGTGTGGTAGTTCACGACGGAACATTTCGAGCACATGTTGAGCAGCGAGCAAAGTATCGATCACTCCGCCGAGGCCAGTTCGAAGGGGGGCAGACGGCACCCTCGGTTGCGGAACCAGATGCCGAGGTTTTGAGCGAGCCAGCTGGAATTCCCTCTGGAGATCATTCAACGTCACATCCAGATATTCCATGGTCATCTCGGGAGCGGTGTGACCGAGTAATTTCATCACCGCGACCAAGCCAACACCGGCTCGAAGCATCTCCGAGGCATAGGTGTGGCGAAGCTGATGTGGGACGATGCGGATGGGAAGGCCGAGCGAATGGCAGACTTGATGTAAATAGTCACGAAAGTGACGAAGGAGCGTGTCTTTCGCGCCCGGACGGACAAAGAGCCGCCCATCGGCAGGCAGGGGATCAAGCGAACGAAAGAATCGGAGGCGTTGGACGAGTTCACACACAAAGGGATCTACGGGGACCATACGTTCTGTTTTGAGTTTGCCGAGTGGTACATGAACGGCCCATTGATTCGGACCGGTCGAGCGAAGGCAGTCGGAGGACAGATCGGCACACTCACCGATGCGCATGCCGGTGTGGCGAATCAACAGAAAGGCATTGCCACCCAGATCGTTGCGGCGGAGGAACTCCTTTTGCAGGAGTTGATCCTGTTCTGCTGTGAGCGGACGCGGAAGTCTGTGCGGGAGGCGCGGAATATCCTCGCGGCGGATCAGATGAGCGAGTTCAGGAAGCTGTTCTGTCCAAGCCAGTTCGTTGCAGATGCCGCGCAGACCGATGAGGCGGAGGACATAGGACGCAGTCGCGAGTGGCGGCACTTGCGAGTGTAGGCGGGACATCCAGCCGAGGATGTGGGGTTCACGGCGCAATTGGTCTAGGCGTTGCACCTCCGGATGATCAGCGTCGAGATAGCTCAGGAAATTGCGAGCCGTCCCGCGGTACTGACGAATGGACGCGGGGCTGAGTGCCACGCCGAGGGAATCGACCGCGCGATCGAAGACTGGAGCCAGAGGATGCTGGAGCGGAGGGCGTCGCGCGCGGTTCATGAAGAGGCCTTCGGAAGAGGACGAATGTGCTGCGCCACGGCACGTGCATACTCAAGGTAGACGTCTTGTGGGGTGACCAACACATAGAGCAGCGTGGTCTGGATGTCCGCGTGACCCATCAGCTGCATGAGCGCAGGAAGACTCATACCGGCGCGGATCATGTCCGAGGCAAAGGTGTGTCGAAATCGATGAGGGTTGGCGAGCTGGATGCTAGTGGTCTGGCGATGGTAGCGGAATAAGGAACGCAATCCCGCAGCGGTCATGCGCGTTCCGCGCGCGCGTCCTTTGAGTGAGACGAACAGCGCGGCGGAGCAAGGATTGGGTCGTTCCAGTCGCAGATAGTGTTCGAGCAGTTGCACGGTTTCCGGCGCCAGTGGCAGGAAGCGAAATTTGTTGCCTTTGCCAGGAACGCGAAGCTGTGCTTCGGAAAGCAACGCGTCGTCGCGATTCAAAGCCAATACTTCGGCGGAGCGGAGCCCTTGTAGGAGCATCAGGCCCACGATGGCCAAGTCGCGCGAAGTGCGGAAGCTCGACCAGAAACGCGCTACTTCCTCCACCGAGAGCGGCACGATGTTGCGTTTAGGGACTTTCACTCGCAGCCGGCTCATCGCTACTCGCGGCCGGCCAAGACCCATCGGCCTTCGGCGCAAAAAAGCTTGATGAAAGCCGCGGGCGATTTGGCAGGGAGCATCGGGAAACTCGTTGCGGATGGCGCGCTCGGCGACGGCCACGCGGTCATTAATAGTGGAAGGGGAAGGCCGAGGTTGTTGGCTGGACTGAAACCTCACATATTCAAGGAGCGTCGACTCGGTCAGATCACCTTCCCCAATGTCCGAGGTGTGGTGAACACTCTCCCACCAGCGAACAAAGTGCAGCAGGTTGTGAGCGTATGTGCGCAGGGTGGTGTCCGCTATGCGGCGGACATATTCGCGATCCAAGTAACGATTGATCCAGCCGATTGCTCGGCCCGTGGTCTGCTCGACGACACGAACCGGACTTTGTGCGTTGTGGGAGGTCTGCTGGTAGTGCACACAGAACTTCATGGCTGAGCAGCCTCCAGAAGAGTTTGAAACTGTCCTGCGTCACCGCCCTGGACGAAGAAAGAGTTCGGATCGTGGCCCTCGGGCAGGAGCACGCGGCGAGTGGTGAGACCTTGCGCCCGGAGACGCTGTGCTAGCAGCTGCGAGGCTTGTTGTCCGCTACCGTTGGCGTCGACATCGAAGGTGAGATAAACGGTGCGCGGGCGGTCGCACAACTGTTCAAACTGGTCAGCGTTGAGATGGGTGCCCAACGAGCAGGTGGCGTGGCGAAAACCTGCGTGCCACAACACCGCGAGATCGAACAGACCTTCCACCAGAATCACCGCAGGAAACTGGCGAACCGATTCCCAGGCGAATAAGCCGCCCTTGGAGCCGGGGAGGAATCGATGGGCGAAGGCGGCAGCGACACTGCGGCCGTAGAGGTTGACGACGCGTCCGCCTTGGCAGCACGGGAAGATGACGCGCCGGTAGAAGGCGTCGCAGCCTTGTGAGTTGAGCAGGCCGAGACGTTGCAGGAGATCGCAAGAATAGCCTTGAGCCGCGAGATGTCGGCGCAAGCTCCCGCCGGGGGCATAGCCGATCCGCAGTTCTTTGATCAGGACGGGATCGCGCAGTCCTCGTTGCTCGAGATAGCGCCGTGCCTCGGGGTAGCGATCGAGTTGGTGTTGATAGAAAGTGGCGGCTTGCTCCAGAACGGCAGCAGGGTCAGCTGTAAGAGCGCTTTGCTGCTGAAGGTAGGCGAGACTTTGGCGGAAGGAAAGATGACGGGACAACTGAACAAAGCGAAGGAGATCGCCGCCCTGGCCGCAACCGTGACAGTAAAAGAGATTTTTGTGGGCGTTGACATAGAACGAAGGGCGGGTCTCCGGATGAAGGGGACAGAGTCCGACGAACTCGGGGCCGAGAGCGATAGGTCGGGCGATCCAATGCTGCTGCCGCAGATAATCGAGCAGCGAAAGGCGCTGTTTCAGTTTTTCGATATCCTCGCCCACGGCGCAGTTTTGCCTCTGGAGGCGAACGTAGGAGAAGGTGGCCAGCATTCCCAGGCAAGGATGGTGGGTAGAGAAATTTTCTCAGAGCCGCAAGGGCCAGAGGATTTGCAGAACCGGAATCAGTCCAGACAAAGGCCCAGCTTGGTGATTGGGCGGATCACCAAGCGCCGACCAGTGAGCCATGCGGGCGAGCGTTTGGTGGAGAAAGGAAAGTGCCGGTTGGGAGCGGTCCAGTCCGTGGGCCCAGCGGCGAAGTGTGGAAGGATCAGGCACGCGGTTAGGGTCTTTGAGTGTAGGAGTCGCTTCTTCCCAGGAGCAGTGCTCCACAAACCGCCGCCGCAACGCCTGACAGCGAGTCAGCAAACTGTACTGCGTGTAAGGGAGTGAAAAACACGGCAGGAAGGTGAAAGTCTTCCCGCAACCGGGGCAGCGACCCCGACGGATGCCAATCCGATCGTGATGTTCATCATGCGCTTGCTTGCGACGACGTCCGTGGCCGATGATCGAATCACTTTCACAAGCGGGACATCGCCGCACAATAACCTCGGCGCCACTCGTGGCCCAATCCGTTTCGAGCTTGTGTGGGGAGACGGAAAGTGGGATAAAAAGAATCGTAGCTCATGGGAGCTCTGCCACGGCGTTGACCCGCCAAGATCTCAGCCGGAAGCGGAGCTCCTCCTCCTGAAGAGAAAATCCAACTGGAAGAGAATAACCCTTCTGGCCTGCAGCTCTTACGGGTGTGATTCAGAATATTGGCCGGTAATAATCGACAAACCAGGGTTTGGCTAAGCCAGAATGTCCCAACGAAGCTTTTGACTCGGTACATCCGGGTAGTCCGTGAGCCGGGACGAATCGGGGCGTGTCGGCGCGTTCACGTCAGCCTCGCCGCGCGGCCTCGATGGCGGCGACGTCGATCTTCTTCATCGGCATCATCGCTTCGAAGGCACGCTTTGCCTCACCGCCGCCAGCCGCAAGCGCGTCGGTTAGCGCGCGCGGGGTGATTTGCCAGGAGAGGCCCCAGCGGTCCTTGCACCAGCCGCACTGGCTTTCCGTGCCGCCATTGCCGACAATCGCGTTCCAGTAACGGTCCGTTTCTTCCTGATTGTCTGTCGCGATCTGGAAGGAAAAGGCTTCGCTGTGCCGGAACGCCGGGCCGCCGTTGAGACCCAGACAGGGAATGCCCAGGACGGTGAACTCCACCGTCAGCACATCACCCTTTTTGCCGCCTGGATAGTCACCGGGAGCCTCATGAACAGCGGTAACTTTACTATCGGGAAAGGTGGCGGCGTAGAAGCCCGCCGCTTCATGCGCGCCCTTGTCGAACCAGAGGCAGATCGTGTTCTTTGGCTTCATGTTCGTGTGCTCCTTGTGCTCGATCAGGGCGAATGCCGGGGTCTTTTCGCCGGCCCGTATCCATTGACTCACCAGTTGATCTGCTGATCCGCCGCAGCCCAACGTCTCAAATTGGTCGTTGCCCTGCCCTCCTGAATCTATCACTGGCAGAGATCGACTTCGAGATCCAAAGCTATGACAGGCGAAATTCCGAATGATCACGATTCAGGTTCCTCCTAGGGGTGGATCACGCAAATCGGCGGAGCGTTTACCGATCATGGCAGGATGGCAACTCGGGACTAATCGCAGCTCTTGGTAAGCGCGGTAACCGGCGAAGCGGAAATAATTCTTATTGCGCCTCGCCAAATATAGAGTCGTGCGAGCCACAAAAAAAGCGGCAGCAGGGCTGCCGCGCTCCAAACAGATTGTTCGCAATATTGTGGGGGACTCGGTGGATCCATTGGGTAAATGGCTGGATATCGCGGGGGGCAGGCAGTTTCCTAAGGTGCGTTGATCGAGCAATGAGGGGAGCAGATCCAATGGCGGGGATCGCTGGCGGCCGCTTTAGGAAGCCTCGTCTTATGAGTAGTTTACAGTGGGATTAACCGATTCGGGGAGTACTTTTGGGGTTGGGGATTCCCCCCTTTTTTCGCGACCTTATAATTGCGGCATAGGGAGTTACCTGACCTTTTGCTGTCCCAAGAAGCTCCAACTTTTTTCAGATTCTGGTGTTAGAAGCAGTAAGGGTCGTGCCCGTTTAAATTTTCGATCCGCATCGACAGATGGAAAGTTGGCGCTCAGCCAATTTGACTAAGGGAGGAATTTGCAATGCCTAAGGGAACGTTTATTAGAGTACTTTTTCTTGCTCTTTGCTTGCCGGTAGGGCTCGCGTTTACGGCATCTTCTGCTACCGCGCAAATCGTGGTGGGGATCTCCGTACACGTCGCACCTCCGGCATTGCCGGTTTACGTTCAGCCGCCTTGCCCGACCGAGGGGTATCTCTGGACGCCGGGTTATTGGGCTTATGGCGACGCCGGGTATTACTGGGTGCCAGGCGTGTGGTTGGCCCCGCCAAGCGCGGGCTTGCTGTGGACTCCCGGATATTGGGGCTTTGAAGGTGGCGTTTATGGATTTCATGCCGGGTACTGGGGACCGCATGTCGGGTTCTACGGCGGCGTGAATTACGGATTCGGATATGGCGGAGCAGGGTTCGTGGGCGGCGAATGGCGCGGCGGGCACTTTGCGTATAACACCGCCGTGGTCAGCGTGAACACCGCAGTCATCCACAACACGTTTGTTGACCGGACGGTGGTCGTCAACGCCAACGTCGGCGCGCGCGCGAGCTTCAACGGACCCGGCGGAATCGTCCGGACACCGACGGCTGAGGAGCGCACGTTTGCGTCGGAGCGGCATTTCCAACCGACCTCTGAGCAGATGTCCCACGAGCACACGGCCAGCATGGACCGGTCTAATTTTGCATCCGAGAACCACGGGCGGCCCGCGAATCCTGCGATGAGCAGAGTCGGAGAACGGTCGCACAATCAGCAGGAGCGGATTGCCAATGGCGTGGCTAGCGGCAAAATGAATGCCGGCGAAACGGCCAAGGTGGAAGGGCAGGAAGCGCACATCCATCAGCAAGTTAAGGATGACCGCGAAGCCAACGGAGGCAAGCTGACTGCGAAGGAAAAGAAACAGGTGAATAAGGAGCAGAACAAGACGAGCAAGGAAATTCACAAAGACAAGAACAAGGATAAGGACAAAGATAAGAAATAGGGCTTTCAAGAATTCGTAACTGAATCAGAATAGCGCGTGGTAAACCAAGGCCGGGAGGCGAAGTCGCCTCCCGGTTTTTTTTGTTCGATTTTTGGCTTTAGGCGTGAAGAACGTAAGGAAGGAAATTACACAGAGGGCGCTGAGGGAACAGAGGACGCGGAGAAAAGAAAGAAGGGCACGGCGTGCCGTGCCCCTACGGAGAGACGCGCGAACGAAACGCGTTTTGGAAAAGGTTAGGAGCGGAAGAGGACGGATTCGCGCTGGAAGGTTTTGACGGCCAGAAAAATGGCGGCGGCAGCGTAGACGCAGGTGGAGGCAAAGATTAGGGCGATGGAGTTCCAGTGGTAGGTGCCGGTGATGATTTCCTTGCAGACCAGGCTGGTGTTAAGGATGGGGATTAGGGCGAGTTTGGGTGTGAGCTCGACGCCGGGGAGAACGCTGGCGACAGCGGGAATGACGACGATGAAGGTCATGGGCGTGAGATAGCTTTGGGCTTCTTTATATGTTTTGGCGAAGAGGGCGACCGTCATCAGAACCGCGGAGAAAAGGACAGAGAGCGGCAGGGCCATGAGGAAGACGGCGATGACGGAGGTGAAGCCGAGATTCATGTGGATGCCGGCACCAGATGCGTCCGCGGAATTCGAGAGAGCATGGCCCATGTAGGCGAAGGAAAGACCCATGGACGTGACGGAGAGGATCGCGGTGGTGAGGGAGGCGGAGAAAACGAGGAGGAATTTTCCAAGGACGAGGTCGAGGCGAGAGACGGGACTGGAAAGAATGGTCTCCATGGTGCCGCGCTCTTTTTCGCCAGCGGTGAGGTCGATGGCGGGGTAGATGGCGCCGGTCATGGAGAGAATGATGACCATGTAGCCGATCATGCTGCCGATACTAGCGCCGCCGACTTTTTCGGGAGGAGCAACGTTGTGCTGTTTGATGTCGAAGGGGGCAATCAAAGAGTCAGGCAGATTCTTCGCTTCGAGACGCTTTTTGACAAGATTATCGCGGTAAGCTTTCAGTGATTTTTCGACGTGCTCCGCGCCAAATTCGGATTTGATTTCGCCTTCGTAGTATTGAATTTGGATGGTTTCGGGGGATCCTTTGTCGAGCGAGGCCTGGAAGCCCTCGGGAATATCGACGGCAGCGCGAATTTGTTTGTCGGAGATTTCGTCCTTCCAATTGTCCGCGTAAGGAACGATTTCGAGGTCCTTGTTAGCGCGAAGAGCGGCGACGATGCCGGGGGAGTCTTCGGCGTGAATGATCATGATTTTGGGAACTTCTTTTTTGGCACTCCCAATCAAAAGGGTGGAAAGGGAGATCATGCCGGAGATGAGGATCGGGAAGGCAAGAAGAGGGACGACGACTGTGGAGATGAGAGTGCGGCGGTCGCGGAGCCATTCGGTGAGTTCCTTGCGATAGACGACGCCTATGGCGTGAAAGTTCATGACGATTAAGCCTCCGCGTTGGCGAGCGGGCCAACGACCTTGACGATGATTTCTTCGAGATTGTGCTCGTTGTGCTTGGCGCGAAGCTCGGAGAGGGTGCCTTCCTCGAGGAGCTTGCCGCCGTGGATGATGCCGATGTGGTCGCACAGGCGTTCGACTTCGCTCATGATGTGGGTGGAAAAGATAACGGTCTTGCCGAGGTCGCGGCAATCGGCGATGAAGCCGATGATGGTGCGTGCGGTCATGACGTCGAGGCCGGTGGTGGGCTCGTCGAAGATCATAACGGGAGGATCGTGGACCAGGGTGCGGGCGATGGAGGTTTTTTGCTTCATGCCGGTGGAGAGTTTGTCGCAACGGCGATCACGGAAGGAGTTCATGTCCAGGCGATTAAAGATGTCGTCGACGCGTTTTTTGAGGGTGGGCTCGTCCAGGCCATTGAGGCGGCCGAAGTATTCGACCATTTCCTGAGCAGTGAGGCGAGGGTAGAGGGCAGTGGCGGTGGAGAGGAAACCGACGTTGGCGCGGACCTTTTCGGGGTGTTCGACAACGTCGAAACCGTTGATGAAGGCGGTGCCGTCGGTGGGCTCGAGAATGGTGGCGAGCATGCGGAGAGTGGTAGTTTTGCCAGCACCGTTTGCGCCTAGGAGGCCGTAGATTTTGCCTGGCTGACACTGAAAGCTGACGTTGTCGACGGCGCGGATTTCGCCGCGCTTTTTGTCCTGGAAGCGTTTAGACAGGCCCCGAGCATCAATCATGGATGGACCCCTCGTTTGGATAAAGCGAAAGACAGGGCAACAGGCTTCACAGTCTACTACGGACGAGCGGAGCGAAAGTAACGGTCCGGGCGAGTGAGTGGCGACTGGAGAAAGACAGGGGCGGAGGAGGGGCTGGTGAACTTGGGTGACCAGAGACGAGAAAATGGCGCGACAGGCACGGATTACCGGGAACGGCGCATCCAGAACGGCGGGCGGCGCATCTTTATAGTGTTGGAGATGAGGCACTTATTGGAACGAAGTTCGGGGAGCAGGGTAGAGAAAGCTGGTTGGCTGTTGTTAGAATGAGACGCTTCGGGGTCCGCCAGACGTAGGGAAGCAAGCCACGGACAGGTACGATACGAGGATTGGGGCGCGAGGTATTGTGTGTCTTTGGGCGCGCCGGGCCAGGGAGTGCGTGGAATAGGAGAGCATGGATCGAAGGCTGCGAAACCGGATTGTGATTTTCCTGGTGTTGGCGGGAGTGTTTGCGTATTTCCTGGTGTGGGTGATCGGGAGGAAGCCGGCGGCGAAGATCGCGGCGGTGATGCCCACGCGGGAGAATTTGATTTCGTCGATTACGAGCAATGGAAAAGTGGAGCCGATTTCGCCGTATGTGATGAGGGCGCAACTGGATACGTTTATCGAAAAAATTTTCGTGACGGAAGGGCAGAAGGTGAAGAAGGGACAGCTCTTGATGGAGCTGAATGTGAAGGAAGTTGCCGCGCAACTGGCGGATACGAAATCGAAACTGTTGCGGGCGCAGGACGATTTGCGAGCTGCAAGAGCCGGAGGAAAGGCGGACGAAGCGGCCAAGATAACTGCTGATCTTGCGAAGGCGGAGGCGGAACAGGACCGTTTGCAGCGAAGCCATGACGCGCTAGTGCGGCTGGCGGCGGAACAGGCGGCTACGAAACAGGACCTGGCGGCGAACGAGCTGGCGCTGGTGAATGCGAAGGCGGAAGTAACAAGATTGCTGGCGGTGAAACAGCAGTTTGACGAGCAGGCGACGCTGGACGCGCAGCGCGGGGAATTGCAAGTGCAGCAGATTTTGAGCGAAATGGCGGCGCTGGAAGACAAAGTGAACGACGGGAGAATCGTGGCGCCGGCGGATGGAACTTTGTACTCACTGCCGGTGAGGAGGGGCGATTTCGTGAAGGTGGGAGATTTGCTGGCGGAGATGGCGGACTTGCACAAGGTCAGAGTGCGAGCGTTTATCGATGAGCCGGACCTCGGAGGGTTGGAGGCCGGCGAGCCGGTGATCATCACGTGGGATGCTTTGCCAAATCAGAGCTGGGCGGGAACCACCGAGATTATTCCGAAGCAAGTGGTGCCACACGGGACGCGGAGCGTGGGGGAATTGCTGTGCGCGGTGAATAACGACAAGCTGGAGCTGCTGCCGAACATTAATGTGAACGTGCGGATCAATTCGAAAGAGCATTTGAATGTGCTGGCGGTGCCGCGGGGAGCGGTGGCGTATGAGAACGGCAACCGGTACGTATACGTGGTGAAGCCGAATCAATTGGGAGTGGGCAAGTCCACGCTGGAGAAGCGGGAGATTCAGGTGGGGATCGCGGACGCCACGAGCTACGAGGTGGTGAGGGGACTGCAGCAAGGGGAGATGATTGCGCTGCCTGGAGATACGGATTTGAAGGACGGCATGACCGTTCAGGTTGTGAATACGAATGCATCGTAGAGGGAGGATGGAGAAGCAGGCATGGTGGTGGGCGCTGCTAGCCACTGTGCTGGCGGGAATGACGAGCATCTGCGCGACGACGGTTAAGCAGAGCGAGGACTTGGAGGCCGGGCGGCGAGCCTACGAAACGAGTGATTACACAAAAGCAGTGCAGGAATTGCAAGCGGCTGCTGCGAGGGGGCCGCAGAACGGCGAAATAGAGTTGCTGCTGACGAAGAGCTTTTTGGAATTGGGGGAGCACGACGCAGCGATCGCAAGCGCGGAGAGAGCGGTGGCGATCGATCCGCAGAGTTCGGTGTATCACGAATGGCTGGGGAAGGCTTACGGCGAGAAGGCCTCTCACGCATCGATGTTTAGCGCGCTGGGGTTCGCCCGGAAGACGCACAAAGAGTTCGAGACCGCGGTGGAACTCGACGAGAGGAATTATTCGGCGCGGCAGGACCTGATCGAGTTTGATTGCAGCGCGCCTGGAATTGTCGGGGGCGGCGAGGATAAGGCCAAGCCGGAAATCGAAAAACTGAAGGCCATGGACGCTTCGGAATGGCATTACGCGGAGGGGAACTGCGAAAGGCAGGAAAAGAATCTTGAAGGTGCGGATGCCGAGTTTCAACTGGCGCTGGAAAGCCATCCCAAATCGGCGGGCTTGATTTACGACATCGGCGACTACGAGGTTAGGCGCGACCAAGCAGAACGATTGCTTGAGGTTGCCGAGATCGGAGACCAGGTAGCTCCCTCGGACCCGCGAGGCATGTTTTATCGGGCGGTGGGTTTGATGCTGAAGAAAGAAAAGCCGGAAGAAGCGAAGAGGCTGCTGCGGGAATATTTGCAGAGAGCACCGAAGAGGACCGGGTATCCGAGATACGCGGTCGCACACGAATGGCTCGGGCGATTATTTGAGAACCAAGGAAAAAAGGAATCAGCGGAAAACGAGTATGAGGCGGCGCTACAACTGGACCCAAAAGACAAGAGCGCCAGGGAATCGCTAAAGAGGTTACGGAAGAACTGAAGAAGGGCCGCAGTAGCAACGGACTGAAAGTCCCAGCCTACGGGCGGGTACGGCGGATACAGACGAGTAAACCTTCATGATGGACCTACGGGAAACGCTGTCCGTATCGATTGACGCGCTGCGAGCGAACAAATTGCGGGCGATGCTGACGTCGCTCGGGGTGATCATTGGGAGCGCGTCGATCGTTCTGGTGGTGACGGTAGCGCTGACGAGCAGGAAATTTGTCATCTCGAAAATTGAAGCGGTAGGATCGAACGTAGTGTGGGCAGAACTCATCAGAACGTCGGAGAAGGCGCAACCGCTGAGTTACGAGCTGACATTGGGCGACATCCAGGCCGTAAAGGAAACGATTCCCGGCGTTACGGAAGTGGCTGGGACGAGCGACATGCAAATGTCCGTGGTGGCAGGGGGTGTAGTGAGGCCGGTGACTCTAATCGGGGTGACCGACGGTTACCGCGAGATTCGCCGGCTGATTGTTCTGCGCGGACGCTATTTCGATCAGTTGGACATGGAGAGCCGAAGCAAGATGTGCGTGATCACTCCGGAACTCGCCAAGCAGCTTTTCGGGATGGACAATCCGGTGGGGCGCGACTTGCACGTGGGCGAGCTGATCTTCACGATTATCGGCGTTTTCAAAGAACGGGTGGAGACGTTTGGGCTGTCCGACATTCAGACGGAAACGGTTTTGATACCTTTCGGGCTGATCAAATATTACGCGGGAGCCGATACCCTGAAGGTGCTGGATGTGCAGGCGGCGACGCCGGAGGACGTACCGCGAGTGCAGCGGGAGTTGACGGACCTCCTGAGGAGCCGGCATCCGAGCGCCGCGGAGTACAGCGTCCGGACACTGACGTCAATATTAAACGCGGCGAAAGACATTTCGCTGGCGCTGACGATCGTACTGATCGTCATTGCGTTTATCGCGCTGCTGATCAGCGGGGTTGGAATCATGAACATCATGCTGGTCACGGTGACGGAGCGGACGAGGGAGATCGGAATCCGGAAGGCTATCGGGGCCGCGCGCAGGGAGATTATGTACCAGTTTCTGACGGAAGCGTTTTTGATCAGCGGAGGTGGCGCGGTGTTTGGGATTTTGATCGGGCTACTGATTCCGGCGATCGCGCAACAGTTCCTTCCGGGAAATATGCGCGTGCCGGTGTCTCCGATGAGCGTGGTGCTGGCGTTTGTGGTGTCCTGCTCGACGGGACTGTTTTTTGGATATTTGCCGGCGAGCCAGGCAGCCGCGCTGCAGCCGATTGAGTCGCTACGGTATGAGTGAGGGGCGGAGAGAGGAAGCGAGTTTGTGAGGGAGCGGGTGACCAGCGAAGGAGCGGGAGAATGCAAAGAATAAGTTGGGGGATTCGCGGCGCGGGGCTCGTGTTGCTCGTAGGGTTGCCGCTCTTGGGCGGAGTGGCGTTTGCTCAGACAGAGGCGGTGCTGCAGGCGCCGAGTGAGAAGAGCGCGGCGCAAACGGCCGGTCCGGCAACGGGAGGAGAGCAAGCCGCGCCGGTGGCACTGACTCTCAGGGGCGCGATTGAAATGGCGCTGAGGAACAGCAAAGACATTCAAGTGGCGAAACTGCAAGCTAGTATTGCGGAGCATGCTTCACAAGTCGGGAAATCGGAATTTATGCCGAATCTTTACGCAGGATCCGGAGCGGGCTACACATACGGCATTCCTGAGACGCCGGGAGGGCGCGCGCCCTCAGTCTTCAATGTCACATATACAGAGCAGGTTTTTAACGAGCCGCTCAAGGGGCAGGGCAAGGAACTTGAGGAGCAGGCGCGCTCGCAGAAGATTGTGCTGGAGGACGTGAAGAACAGCGTGATCGAACGGACGGCGATGGCTTATTTGGAATTGGCCAAGGTGCGGCATTCGCTGGAGTTGCTTCGGGCTGAGCAGGAGAGCGCGGATAAGATTTTGCAGGTGACGCAGGAGCGGCAGGGAGAAGGATACGAGCTGCCGATGGAAGTGACGAAGGCGCAGTTGACGAAGGCGGAAGTGGCGCAGCGAATTTTGCAGCTGGAGGGGCGCCAAGACGAGCTGGAAGTGTTTTTGCGCGGGCAACTTGGGTTGGGAGACGAACAAGCCATCGAAGTCACCCCGGAAGATTTGCCGGGCGAGGCGGATCAGGCGGGAGCAAATCTCGTGGCCATGGCAATGCAGAATAACGTGAGCTTGCGGCTGGCGGAGTCCGACGTGCGGGCGAAGGAATTCCGTTTGAAAGGGGAGGAGCGAGGATATTTCCCGACGTTGGAACTGGTCAGTACGTACAGCCGATTGGCCAACTTCAACAACTATTCGGATTACTTCAAGAAGTTTCAACCCAACAACTTCAACGCGGGCGTGCAGATTCAAGTGCCCCTTTTTAGCGCGAAGACGAAGGAAGACATTGGGCTGGCCAAGATCAATCTGCAAACGGCGCAAGCATTGCTAGCGAGTAAGAAGACACAGGTGAGCGCCGAAGTACGGCAGAAAACGCTGCACTTGAGGGAACGAGATGCGGCGAAGGAAGTTGCGCGGCTGGAATTGCAGCTGGCGCAGCAGAATATCGCGGTACTACAAGAACAGTTCAACGAAGGGAAAGTCAGTTTGCGCGATGTGGAGAAGGCGCGGCTCGATGAAAATGATAAATGGATGGGCTTCTTGGATGCGAACTTCCAGCGACAGCAGGCGCAGCTCGATTTGCTAAAGACGGCGGGGGAGCTGGATAAGGTTTGGCAGTGAGACGTAATGACGTCAGGAAGTAATGAAGTAACGAGATAAAGAAAAAAAGGTAAGCGGCGAGTAGTTAGATGTGACGGCGGCATGGTCTTCTTGGATTGGTGATTGGTGCTTGAACAGCGCGGTTTGGACGCACTTTTGGAAGCGGTGAAGAAGCTCGAGGGGGGCTTTGCGGGGCTGCCTGCCTTCGAATCCGGCGCGCCAGAGATGGAGCGGATCGCTGAGACGCTGGCGGTGACAGCCGAGCGGCTGCAGGACAATTATCCATATTTTCATCCCATGTATGCGGGACAGATGCTCAAGCCGCCGCACCCCGTGGCGCGGCTCGCGTATGCGCTGGCGATGTGGATCAATCCGAATAATCATGCGCTGGATGGAGGGCGAGCGACTTCGGCGATGGAAAAGGAAGCGGTCGCGGAAATCGCGGCAATGTTTGGGTGGACAGAATTTCTCGGGCATTTGTGCGGCGGCGGGACGATGGCGAATCTCGAGGCGCTGTGGGTGGCTTCGCAGGAGCATCCAGGAAAGAAAATTCTTGCCAGCGAACAGGCGCACTACACGCACAAGCGCATCAGCGCGGTACTGCAATTGCAATTTGAGAGCCTGGCCTGCGACGCGCGAGGACGTATGGACATGAACGCGCTGGCAAAGCGCGCGGAGCGCGGCGATGTTGGCACGGTGGTTGCGACGATGGGTACGACCGCGACAGGATCTGTTGATCCTCTCCCGGAAGTTCTTGCATTGCGGGAGAAACATGGATTTCGGGTGCACGCGGACGCGGCTTATGGCGGATATTTTGTGCTCGCCGGAAATTTGGGGGCAGAGGCGACGAAAGCGTTTGTGCGAATAGGGGAGGCGGACTCGATGGTGATCGATCCGCACAAGCATGGGTTGCAGCCTTATGGTTGCGGGTGCGTTTTGTTTCGCGACCCGTCGGTGGGACGTTTTTACAAGCACGATTCTCCGTATACCTATTTCAGCTCGGCGGAACTGCATTTGGGGGAGATTAGCCTGGAGTGTTCCCGGCCTGGGGCTGCTGCGGCTGCACTGTGGGCGACGCAAAAACTCCTGCCGCTAGCCCGCGGCGGAGAATTCGCTCGCGGGCTGGAGCGCGGCCGGGAAGCGGCGTCCGCTCTCTATGCGAAGCTCGAAGGAGATGAAAGGTTCGTGACGGCGTTTGCGCCAGAGCTGGACATCGTGATTTTTGCGCCACGGGCCAAAAGCGTGAGCACGGCATCGAGGATTAGCCGGCGGATTTTCGAGGCGAGTGCCAAGCGGAATTTGCATCTGGCGGTGGCGGAGTTACCAACCAAATTTTGGTCCGGGACGCTGCGTCCGACACAGTGCGACCGCGAGACCATGACCTGCTTGAGGTCCGTGCTGATGAAGCCGGAGCACCTGGAATGGATCCCGCGAATATGGGATGAGCTTTCGTCGGCAACTTCCGAAGTTCTGAGCGCAGAGGGCATTTCGGTATCCGCGCGCTAAGAAGTTGCCGAAAACTATGAATGCGAGGCGAGCAGAGTGTTGATTCTGCCAAGCAGTCTGGTTCTGCTGAAAGGCATTGGGAGCATGGAAGAGATGACTTCGGCAGGATCAGGAATATCGAGGGCCGCTAAAGGATTGTCAGCGCAGTAGAGGACACTCATTTCCGGGGAGCGTTTTCTCAAATGAAGAGCGAGATCGGGCCCTGGCATTCCGGCCGGGTGGAGCGTGGTGATTAAGAGGTTGATGGGGCCAGCGCACGATTGAGCCAGCTCGATGGCCTGGCGCGCATTTTCCGCGGGAAGGACGAGAAACTCAGCCTCCTCGAGAATTTGCTGGATGGTCTGGCGTTGCAATTCCTTGTCTTCCACGACAAGAATGACGGGATGGAAGTATGGACCTCTGTGCGTTCCTGACATCCTAGCCCCCGTTCTCCCGGACGAACGCGAGTCTCCTATCCTTGCCCAATTTCTATTATAGAAGGGTAAATAGTCAACCAAAATTTCGAGCCTTGAAAACAATCGGCATTGTGATTCCCTGTCAGGTTCGGAGAGGCTTCTCGCCGGATTTCGGCGAGATTGAGCCGCTGACATGGTGCCGTTGACGAACTGAACGCGGTTTCCGGCGGACCGCTGAAGAGTCCGATGGGGCATCGCCGCCGAACGGTTTAGTCAGCGTTTCCAAGCAATAACGGCACGATTGCAGAAACAATTGAGCGGACGCAACCAAGTCGGGTAAACTGTTATCTACTCTTGGGGGGCAGGACTTGGCCAGATTTGGGCCGGTTTCAGATGCACCAGCCAGAGTGTCCATCGGATGAACTTTGCAGCAATGCTCTCGAAGCACTGCAATTGGCTACGGAAAACTGAGGGTGATGAATGCCGGATGTAATGAAGACATTATTGATGAACCCGCCGAGTTTTGAGAATTTCGACGGTGGAGCGAGCTCGCGCTGGCCTGCGACGCGCGAGATTGAGTCGTATTGGTATCCGGTGTGGTTGAGCTATCCCGCGGGGCTGATCCCTGGGAGCCGTTTGCTGGATGCGTCGCCGCATAAGGTGAACTGGCAGCAGACGATTGAAATCTGCAAGGACTATGAATTTCTGGTGTTGTACACGTCCACCGTTGGGTTTCATAGCGACGTGAAACTGATCCGGAAAATCAAGGAAAGCAATCCGGGACTGAAAATCGCATTCGTCGGGCCGCACGGGCACATCAAGCCGGACGAGACGCTGGTGGCGAGCGAGGACATTGATTTTGTTACGCGCGGGGAGTTTGACCATTCGGTGACGGAGTACGCGCACGGAAAACCGATCGAGCAGATCATGGGTGTGAGCTACCGGAAAGAAGGCAAGGTGGTGCACAACGCGCCCCGGCCTCAACTGCACACCGCGGAGTTGGACGCGCTGCCTTTTGCGACGGACGCCTATAAGCGCGATTTGACGATTGAGAAGTACAACGTGCCGTTTTTGCTGCATCCGTTCGTGGCGTTCTATACGACGCGAGGATGTCCGGCGCTGTGCACGTTCTGCATGTGGCCACAGACAGTTTCGGGGCATGCGTGGCGGGTGAGGTCGGTAGACAACGTCGTGCAGGAAGTGAAAAACACGATCGAGTACTTTCCGCAGATGAAAGAGATTTTCTTCGACGACGACACCTTTAATATTCGCAAGGATCGGGCAATCGAGCTGAGTCAAAAATTCAAGCCGCTGAAATTCCGGTGGTCGTGCACGGCGCGGTGCCACAGCAAGTATGAAGAGTTGAAAGCGATGGCGGATGGGGGAGCGCGGCTCTTCATCGTGGGATTCGAATCCGGGGATCCGCAGATTCTGAAAAACATCAAAAAAGGCGCGACCGTGGAAATGGCGCGCGAGTTCATGAAGAATTGTAAAAAGGTGGGGATCAAGGTCCACGGCGATTTCATTATCGGGTTGCCGGGCGAAACCAAAGAGACCATCAACAGGACAATCGATTTCGCGAAGGAACTAGATTGCGAGACGATTCAAGTTTCGCTGGCGCATGCTATGCCGGGCACGGAGCTGCACGAATCCATGGCGCAGCAGGGGTTCTTAAAAGTAGAAGCGCTGGCGGATTCGGGCGGACACCAGTTGCCTCACATCGAATACCCGCACCTCTCGAAAGCCGAGATGATGGATGGCGTGAACCGGTTTTACGACGATTATTACTTCCGGCCGCGTGTTGCCTGGCGGATTGTGCGCGAAGCGTTGTGGGACTCGCATGAGCGCAAGCGGCTGTATCACGAAGCGACGAGCTTTCTGAAGCTGCGGGCGGAGCGCTGGAAGTGGGTGCGGCAGGGAGGCGACCTGCAGAAGCCCATGATTTCCGTGCCGGAGACGCCGTCGTCATCCGGGAACGACTAAATCAGAGACAAAATGGCAACTGAGGGCAGGCTACGGATAAAGACACTGGTCATGGTGTCCGTGATGGTGGTGTGCGCCAACGCGGGTGACCTGATGTTGAAACGCGCCATGCTGCAGATTGGGGCAGTGGAGCTTTCCGCGCCGGGGGTGGCTCACGCCTTTCAAATGACGCTGACGAGCGGATCTCTCTGGGTCGGGATATTTTTTCTTTGCGGATTTATGCTCAGCTATATGACCGTTTTGAGTTGGGCGGATTACAGTTATGTGATGCCCGCTGGAGCGTTTGGCTACGCGCTGCTAACATTTTTTGCGGTCGTATTTCTGCACGAAGCGGTCTCGGCCCGGCGCTGGATTGGAGTGGTGCTGATCTGCGTAGGCGTGCTGCTGGTGGGACAGACCAAGCCGCGCACGACGGAAGTGGCACGCGAGGCTCTGGCATGATGCACGTCGGGGTATTTCTCGGTTTTCTTATTTTCGGCAGCACCGGCGGAGAAATCGCGATTACACGCGGGATGAAGGCAACGGGGGAGCCAGAACGATTGCGGCCGAGAGAATTGCTTCGCTTCCTGGGCAAGGCGTTGTGCAGTGGCTGGTTCTGGGCTGGAGTTCCGTTGATGGCGCTTTCGTTTTATGCACTGTTGGTGCTGCTCTCGTGGGAACCGATCAGCTTCGTGATACCGGCTTCGGCTTTAAGTTACGTGGTCGGAACGTTTGGAGCCAAATACATTTTGGGGGAAGACGTCTCCGTTGCGCGTTGGATCGGTGTGGTATTTGTGTGCGCAGGCGTGGCGCTGGTCGCGCTGGGGTAAGGGATGTATGCTGCGTGGACGTGGCTATGCATCGGCCACGGCGAGCGAGGCGGTGGGTGAAGGCCAGCGACCGTTGGGCTAGCGGACGGAAGGTACTCGAACTTGTGCGGGATAGCAGGATTTACACATAAGAATTGGGCGCCCGAGCCGGAACGAATCGAACGCGCGACGGCTACTCTGACGCATCGCGGGCCGGACCAGCGGGGAGTGCTGCGGTCCAGCGTGCTTTCGATGGGTGCGGCACGGCTGAAAATCATCGACCTGCAGGGCGGCGATCAGCCAATCGTTACGGACGACGGCGAGACGGCGATCGTCTTCAACGGCGAGATTTACAATCATCTCGAGTTGCGCGCGGAGCTCGAAAAGCTGGGGCACCGGTTTCATTCGCATTCCGATACGGAGACCGTGCTGCACGCTTTTGTCCAGTGGGACACGGAATGCTTTTCGCGGTTGCGAGGGATGTTCGCAGTTGCGCTGTGGAGCAAAGCGCCGCGGCGGCTTGTGCTGGCGCGCGACCGGATGGGCATCAAGCCGCTTTACATTGCCCGGCGCGGGGAAGATCTTTTCTTCGGCTCCGAACTGAAGACGATTTTTATACATCCGGAATTCGAACGGCGCTTGAGCCTCGCCGGGCTGGATTGCTACCTATCGCTCAACTATATTCCGTGCCCCTGGACGCTGGTGGAGGGAATCGAGAAGCTGCCGCCGGGACAATGGCTGGAATGGCGCGACGGGAAAGTGTGCGCCGAGACTTACTGGAAATTGCCGGCCGGGCCAATGCGTGAACGCTCGCTCGATTCCGCATGCGAGGAGTTGGATTCGCTCCTGCAGCAATCCGTCCGGGAGCACTTGCTCTCGGATGTCCCGCTGGGACTTTGGCTGAGCGGTGGGATTGATTCCTCGACGATACTTCACTATGCCGCCACAGCCTCAGCCAAGCCGATAAAGACTCTTTCGATTTCTTTTCTTGGCAGAAGCTTCGACGAAACGGCCTACATCCGGGCTGCCGCGAAGCAATACGGCTCGGATCATCAGGAGTTCGATCTGAATCCCGAAGCGGACCTGCGCGGCGCCATCGAGGAGTTTGCTTATTACTCCGACGAACCCAGTTCGGACGCGGGAGCTTTGCCGGTTTGGTTTCTTTCGAAGATGAGCAAGACGGAAGTAACTGTCGCGCTGAGCGGAGAAGGCGCAGACGAATTGTTTGGCGGATATTTGACGTATCGCGCGAACCAGCTTGCGCGACCCATGCGGCGGCTGCCAAAGTGGTCTCTCCGGGCCGGACTCAAGCTCGCGAATCTCTGGCCGGTTTCCGACGACAAGATCAGCCGCGAATATATGGTGAAGCGTTTTCTGGATGGGGGTCTCCTTTCCGAGGAAAGTGCACATGTATATTGGAATGGGACATTTTCCGGAGCCCAGGTGCTCAATCTCACGACAGTGCCGTCGGCGGGCTCTCTTGATCGTGTGCTCGGGGAGTTGCGCGACTCACCTGCGAGGAAGGATGGCGTATCTCCTTATCTTTGGTGGGATCAGAAATATTTTCTGCCTGACGACATTTTGAACAAAGTGGACCGCATGAGCATGGCGCACTCGCTGGAAGTGCGCCCTCCGTTTCTAGACCACCGCATCGTGGAGTTTGCCGCAACCCTGCCACTCCCTCTAAAGATGAGTGGAGCGCGGCAGAAAATCGTTCTCAAGCACCTTATGAAGAGCAGGCTACCCGGAATAATCCTCAAGAGAAAAAAGACCGGGTTCGACATTCCGGCGCACGAATGGATGCGTGGGCCATTGCGGTCATTTCTGCTGGAAACACTGGAAGAAGGTCTTGCTGAATATGGGGCACTTTTCCATCCGAACAGGATTCAGGAGTGCTTGAAGTTGCATTTGGAGCGTCGCGTGAACATCGGGTACCACTTGTGGGGTCTTCTGCTCCTATTCCTCTGGATGAAAAAATGGCGAATTCAGTTGAGGCCATCCGAGGGGCGTGCGTCCTGGGTCGGGGAAAGAGCAAGTATCTCCGCCAAGTGAGCTTGTTCTTTGCGGAAGCAGTTAATCCGCACCGCCATGCGTGGGGGACGGAGCAATGTGAGCCGTCTGGCTGAATCGTCAATTCGTTTTTGATTTCCGCAAGCGAGGAAGGCGAATTCGACGGCTAATCACGTATACTGTAGCTAGTTCTATTCGGCGGAGACTGCGGTCGGACGCTCTCGGCTTGCCTCTTCACGCAGGGAAGGCTAGCGCAAGAAAAGCGCGCCTCTCCGCGAGGCCACGAACAGAGGGGAACATCACTAAGGAGGAACGATGAAGATTGCTGTGCTTGGAGGGGATGGCTATTGCGGATGGGCAACTGCATTGTATTTATCGAAGCAAGGGCATTCCGTCGCCATCGTTGACAATTTTGTCCGCCGGCTGTGGGACCACGAGTTGAACGCGCAAACCTTGACTCCCATTCGCCCGCTCTCTGACCGCTTGCGCGTATGGCAGGCGGTAAGCGGCAAGACCATCGAATCATTCTACGGAGATGTTTGCGACTACGAATTTCTTGCTTCCACGCTGCGCACGTTCGAGCCAGACGCGGTCGTTCATTTCGCTGAACAGCGCTCCGCGCCGTACTCGATGATTGACCGTAGCCACGCCGTCTTCACGCAAGTGAATAATGTTGTGGGTACGCTGAATCTTCTCTTCGCACTGAGGGAGCACCGGCCGGACTGCCACCTCGTGAAGCTGGGGACCATGGGCGAATACGGCACGCCGAACATCGACATTGAAGAGGGCTACATCACGATCGAGCACAATGGGAGAAAGGATGTCCTGCCCTTCCCCAAGCAGCCCGGCTCGTTCTATCACCTCTCGAAAGTGCATGACAGCCATAACATCATGTTCAGCTGCAAAATCTGGGGCTTGCGGGCCACGGATTTGAATCAAGGCGTTGTGTACGGAACAATGACCGACGAAACGGCCATGGATGAGGCGCTCATCAATCGTTTTGATTACGACGATGTTTTCGGCACGGTGCTCAACCGCTTCTGCATCCAGGCTGCGATCGGGCAGCCGCTCACTGTGTATGGCAAGGGAGGACAGACACGAGGTTTCCTGGATATTCGCGACACGGTGCGCTGCATCGAAATCGCCTGCGAGAATCCTGCGAATCGCGGAGAATGCCGCATCTACAACCAGTTCACCGAACAGTTCTCCGTGCGCGACCTTGCGAAGATGACCGTGGCCGCCGGCAAAAAACTGGGCTTAAGCGTCGAAATCGACCATTTGCAGGATCCGCGTGTCGAGGCTGAGGAACATTATTACAATGCGAAGCACTCGAAACTGATTGACCTGGGCCTGAAGCCGCACCTGCTTTCTGATTCCTTGCTGGACTCGTTGATGAATATAGCCGTCAAGTACCGCGATCGTGCGGATGCGACCTTGATGCTACCGCAGGTGAATTGGCGCGAACCGCGCAATGACCGGCGATTGCAGCTAAGCCAGACCGCACGGAATTCCTTGGCGGCGTCGCGCGTACCAAACGGGACCGAACCATCGGAAAAAGCCAAGAAACATTCGCATCGCTAACGCCTGCCTCGCAGCCGCTCTCAAGGGAGATTGGTGCTTGCCGTCAACCAATCGCTTTGGCTTCCTTCGCCACGAGCATGGCAAATTCCAAGCCAAGCGGAAAATCTTCTCCTTCGAGAGATGCTTCCACTTTGGCGATAAAGCGCTGGATGATGGGTTCCTTATTCGCCAGAAGGTCGATGAATGCGGCTCGCGTATTCCGTTTCTCAAGCCAGACGCAGCGCTCATCCGGCTGCTCGTAGCCGCAGCGAATCTCTTGGATCGCGGATTTTGGAACTGCATACGCGCGTATGGCAAGCAAATGAGAACCCAGATTATCCATCGCGGACATTCCCGTATGATCTGGGCGGTTCAAGAAAAAATGGGCGCCGAACCGAAGCCCGGCCCCTGGATGAAAATCTCTGCGCCACCTTTCCACTTTTTCGAGCAGACAATATTCGAAATGGATGGCGACAAGACAATGCACCGATTTCGCTTTAGTTGCCAGCATTTCGGTCACGAGCCGCGAACTTTGCCAGGGTTTTTCCACCACAACGTGCAATCCTGCCTCCAGAGCGGCTTCGATCATTAGAGGAATATGCGGCCCGGGCAGCACGGCGAGCCACGCGATCCGTGCGCCGCTTGCGCTCATGGCTTCGGCAAGGCGCGATTTGTAAGCGATGTCGCTTTCGCCGGAAGCGCGACGTGTCTTCTCAATGCTCCTGACGGGGCGCTGCTCGGCGGCGAGAATGCTTTGCATCCGTGCGGCCCATCGTCCACGGCCCAGAATCACGTAGGCTGGTCCTTCAGCCATTACATTTCTCCGTGCCACGTCATCCAAAGATTCGAATGTGAAGCAGGACCAGGCGGTCCTCGGAGCGTTCATTTCCGCAGTACGGGCGGAGCCACCGGCACGAGCATCCCTCTGCGGATGCGATAATCAATGTCGCGCCAGCGGATGCTCCGGCGTCCAAAGCTGAGCAACCAGATTAGCAAAGCCCAGGCGTCCCACAGTGGCACGAGCGGCATTCTTTTCCACACACCGGATTGCTTCAGGCCCCAAACGCCGATGAGCCAGGTCATTGCCACGCGCACGGCAATGTAACCGCCGAAATAGAAAAGCGCCACACTCGGCGTCGGATGCACTGCTACCGCCGCCGCCGACCACGCCAGCCCCTGTGTAAAAACCAGTCCGATGTGTCCCCAGGGGCGCATGTGGCGCATCACCGTCATCCAGCGCAGCCGCTTGAAGAAAAATTCGCCGAACGATTTGAAATCGGCCACCGTCTCGACGGTGTAGGGCAGGAGTACGACTTCAAATCCTTGTTCCGCAACCAAACGGCCGACAAGCAAATCGTCTGCAGGGCGATTCTCGATGGCGGAGTAGCCACCAAATCCCGCGAGATGCTTTCGCGTCGTGACAATCGTCTGGCCAAACGCAAACTTGACCCCATCGAGCTGCCAGGCAACCATTATCCCGGGGAAAAAATCGCAAAACATTCCGGTCGACTGGAGCTTCTGAATAAATGTGTGCTCGTGTGTGGAGACGTACAGGCAAGTGACCGCGCCGACTTTTGGATCGCGTAGCGGCGCGACGACGGAACGCAGATAGTCCGGCCGCACGCGAACGTCGCTGTCGTTGATCACTAGCACTTCATTCTTGGCTTCGCCGACCAGCCGCGCCAATTTCACGACTTTGTCGTTGGCAGCGATATGACCGGAGACGTGCACAACGCGAATGCGCTGTTGCGGAAAGTCACGCTTTAGTTTTTCGATCACCTCCAAAACGGCTTCGTCGCCGTCGCCGATGCCGAAAAGCAATTCGTAATCCGGATAGTCCTGCTTGCAGTAGCTTGCGAAGTTTTCGTAGGCCTCGGAGTCCAGCCCGCGAATCGGTTTCAGATTGCTGACGGGAGGTGTGTAATCGAGAGCGCGCTTCGACTTTTTTGCCAAGCGGAAAAACTGCCAGGAACTATAAAGGGCTAAAAAATAATAGACAAATGGAATAGCCGCCACGCCCATGAAGGCATACGCAAGGCTATTTGCCGGCATTGCGAACCTCGCACTCGGGCAATGGAGGCGCGCACTTGGGCGCCCCCGATAGCACATATTGGGTGAGTCTTGCGCCCTCGATTGGAGAGCCGATCACCGAAAAGCCAGCATTCCGCGTCAGGGCAGCAATCATTCTTTTTCCAGCAATCGTTCCTTACAGAATATTTGTGGAGTCTACCGCGAGCCCCAAGAGAATAGCAAAAACTCGTGACTTTCACTGTTCAAAAACAGCTCAGGAAGCTTGTTTGACAGCATGATTCGGGCCGCCGGCTGTAAATCGAATTTCGCGAAATAAGACTTTGGCACGGAAACGCGCCGTTGGGATGCTTGTGTAAATCATGTAAAATGAAGCAGGAGATTTTTCCACATTTGAGATTGCGGCGATGAACATTTCTTTCTCTCGATCACGACCGTTTCGCCGCCGCGTTTCTGTTTGCGGTGCGCATGTACATTGTTTTTGCCGCTTTATTCCTCCGACTGGCGCAACCGCTGCATGACCTCTTCCCGCAGTTTGCATGTTAAGACGTATTGCATGATTCTGATCATGGTCGTTTTTGGCCCACTTGGCAACGTGCTGCTGGGCAAGGGCATGAAAAATGTAGGTTCCGCGGCGCGTTGGACCCCTTCAGAATTACCTCAAGTTTTTTCTAGCATTCTTGCTTCAGGCTACATCTGGCTAGGTGTGGCTTGTCTGCTCACTTTTTTTGTCTCCTATATGCTCATTCTTTCCTGGGCGGATTACAGTTATGTCCAGCCAGCCTCTTCGGTTGCGTACTTGGTCGTGGCTCTTTTGGGTTATTTCTACTTGGGTGAAGAGATTTCGCTTTTGCACTGGGCGGGTATAGCCGTTATCTGTCTCGGAGTTTTTGTAGTCGGAAATACTCCTCCGCGCACCACCGAGGTTCAATAAAATGCGCGAGGCTCTCTTTTTGTTTTTTGTGGTCGTTGCGGGAACGGGAGGAGAGCTATGCGTCACGCGAGCCATGAAGCAGGTCGGCGAGGTGACAGATTTTCGTCCGCTTGCTCTTCTTCGCGTCATCATCCGCGCGATGAAGGTGGGCTGGATGTGGCTCGGTGTATCACTGATGGCGTTGGCGTTCTTCTCGTTGCTGGCCGTGCTCTCGATTGAAAATGTAAGTTTCGTCGTTCCCGTGACGGCGCTCAGCTATGCTGCCGGGGCGCTCGGGGGAGTTGTCTTCCTCGGGGAACGCGTGTCCCGCCGGCGTTGGGCCGGAGTCCTGCTCGTATGCCTCGGCGTCACGCTTGTTTGGCTGGGTAAACACTGAGTTTGAATTCAACCTCGCTCACAAGCCACGCCTCATTGCGTTTCCTCAGGCGCATTGATCTCGCGAGCAACGCCCCAAGGCCTTGCTTTGTGGCAAGCTAGTGGAATAGCAGGCGACTTATCAATACGGCCGCTCTCAATTAGAGGGAAGAGAAGTTTAGAGTGACGATTCTTCATTCCGCATGGCGAGATGTGGTGCTTCTCTTCGCGGCGGCCCCGCTCGTGTATTATGCTGCTGCGGCGTTTGCTGGCTGGCGCTTTTTCCGCCGCCAGCGCGCCCGGAAACTTCCAGACTACACCCCGCCCGTGAGCCTGTTGAAGCCGCTCCGCGGCGTGGACTTCGCCAGTTACGAAAACTATTCGAGTTTTTGCCGCCAAGACTATCCCGACTACGAATTATTGTTCGGAGTGAATGACGCCGCGGACCAGTCTGTTCCACTCATTCATCGCCTGATGGCGGAGTTTCCTAACCTTCGGATTCGATTGCTTGTTGGAGCAGAGACGCTCGGTGCGAACCGCAAAGTCAACATGCTTGCGCGACTTTCGAGTGAAGCGCGACACGAGATCCTGGTGCTTACCGATGGCGATGTGCGCGTCAGCCCCAATTATCTGCGGGAAGTTGTCGCTCCGTTCGCCAATTTAACAACAGGTGCGGTCACTTCGTTCTATCGTGGCATCGCGGAGAAGAATTTGGGCGCTGAACTCGAAGCCATCGGCGCGTCGAGCGATTTCTTCGCAGGCGTGCTGATGGCCGAATGGACCGAAGGCATACACTTTGCCTTGGGCGCATCCATCGTAACCACCAAGCGCTGGCTTTCCAAAATTGGCGGTTTTGAGCCGATTGCCAGCATGCTCGCGGACGATTATGAGCTTGGTCTGCGCATTGCCAAAGCTGGCGGCGGCGTGCTCCTTTCGCGCGAGTCTGTTTGGACTATGTATCCAGCGCAAACTGCAAAATCCTTCTGGGATCATCAGGTTCGCTGGGCACGGACTGTGCGCCATTGCCGCCCGCTTTCGTATTTCGGGTTGATCTTCACGATGGGGCTCCCCTGGGTGCTCTTGGCCGCGTTCGTCGCACCGACGAAGTGGATCGCTGCGTCCTACTTGCTTGGGTATCTCGTCCTGCGGCACCTCATGGCGTGGATCGTCGGCGTCTGGGGCGTTTCGGACGACGTGTTGCGCCGAAGACTCTGGCTGGTGCCTCTGCGTGACGCCATCCATCCGGCTGTTTGGCTGGCGGGATTTGCTTCCAATCAGATCACCTGGGGCGGCGAAAGATTCACAGTGGAGAGAGGTCGAATGGAGCCAGTAACAGCTCCGGGGACTGCAGATTCAACTGCGGCGCCGTCTCCACGAAGTTGACGCCCCCGCGAATCCCGATTAAATTAGATAGTGAGAATCGTGACTGTCCCGTATGTCGGGCGCCGGTTGCGATTCTTTTTTTCCTCCCGCCGGCTGGGAGATCGTCCAATTGGTAGGACTCCAGACTCTGAATCTGGCTATCCTGGTTCGAGTCCAGGTCTCCCAGCCAAACTTTTTTCGCGAATGATTGTGCTTTCCTTGCGCAAGAGGCGGCCATGATTGTGATCGTGATGGGCACGACGGCCTCCGGCAAGACTACCATTGGCAGCATGCTCGCCAAGCGCCTCGACTGGGAATTTGTGGACGCCGATGATTTTCATCCGCCCGCAAACGTCGAGAAAATGAGGCACGGCATCCCGCTCACCGACGCTGATCGTGAGCCCTGGTTGCAAGCTCTCCGTAAGAAAATCATCCAATGGCATGGCGAGACTCGCAACGTTGTGCTGGCCTGCTCCGCGCTAAAACAGAGTTATCGCGAGGAGCTGCGAGCCACATCAGACGTGAGATTTGTTTATCTGAAGGGTACATACGAGTTGTTCTCTCAGAGAGTGCTCGCGCGAAAAGGGCATTTTGCTAAGCAGGATCTTCTCGCCAGCCAGTTTGCGGACCTGGAAGAGCCAACCGATGCCATCAAGGTGGACGCCAGCAAGTCACCGGAAGGTATCGTCGAAGAAGTGTCCAGGAGACTGGGTTTCGCTTAAAGCTTCGGCCCGCTGGAAATTGTGCCGCGCTCAGTCCAGCGTGAACGCCACATACATCAGCTTCTGGTCGCGCTGGATTTGCAGCGCCACGGCGGCTCCAGGCGGCAAGGCCTTCAAGGCTTCTCTCAAACGATCCAGGGTCGTCATCGGTTCGCCGTTGAGTGTGCGAATGACGTCTCCCGTCGTCAGCGGGACCTCGGTTGTGGCTCCCGTCGCTCGGGCCGCAACGATAATTCCGTACGGGTCGCGCAGGTCCGGCGCCATCGCCGCAATTTTCTTGTCGATCTCCACGCCAAGGATTCCCAGCGTGGGAACCAGATTTTTCTCCGGGTCAGCCAAAGCCGTGATCTGATCCATGTCCTTCGGGGGCGGCATCAACGCGACATCAAAAGCCAGCTTTTGATTTCCTCGCAGCACATCGAGATGCACCTTATCGCCGCTTTCGCGCGACATCAGATAGAACGCCACGTAAGGGACGCTGCCCGCAGCTTTGCCGTTGATCGCCAGAAGCACGTCCCCAATGTGCACCCCAGCTGCCTCGGCCGGCCCGTCGGGCACGACGTCCGAGACGATCACACCGAAATTACGCGGTAACTTCAACCCTTCCGCCAGCGTGGGGGTAATGGTCTGCACGCTGATGCCAATTTCCGGCCGGTGCAGATGGCCGAACTTGCGCAACTGCTTGTACGCTATGTTTACAACACCACAAGGAATCGCAAAGCCCAGCCCCTCGTTTCCTCCCGACTGGGACAAAATAAACGTGTTTACGCCGACGACATCGCCGTCCACATCCACAAGCGGCCCGCCAGAATTTCCTGGATTGATCGGTGCGTCCGTTTGGATGTAGACCATCGTCGAATCCGGGTCTGTCTGCCGTGCCACCGAGGAAATAATCCCTTGCGTCACTGTGTTGCGCAAACCTTCCGGGCTGCCAAACGCAAATACCGACTCGCCTTGCCGAAGGTCCCGGTAATTCGCGAGCTTCAGAGCCGGGAGATTCGCCACGTCAACTTTGAGCAGCGCGAGATCGATGTCCTGCGTCACCCCAATGATTCGCGCGGGCACCAGCCTCGTTCTCGATGCCAGCACCGCATCCGCAGACTCGTCCGAGCCGCCAGTCGAAAGCACCACCTGGACGCGTTCAGCCCCTTTCACCACGTGCGCGTTCGTTATGATGTATCCGCTCGGATCGACGATGAATCCCGACCCAATCGCACGTTGCCGGCCGATGACTACGTCCGTGTTCCCCTGGTTTGAATCTCCAAGTGGGCCGTACCCCGTTACCAAAATCTGCACCACGCTGGGCGACACTTTCCGTATCAATTCGCCCACCGCCTCATTCATCCGGCGCAATTCTTCCGTCGAACTCTCCTGCCCCTGCGTACGGTCCGCCGAACCCGAAATCAAGAGGGCGCATCCAGCCGCAACGAGAATCCGCCACAAGCGCCTTTTAGCCGCAATCGAAAACACCGCTCGGGGCTCGACCATCTGCTCTATCTCCTTGAAGACTCCCTCATCAGGGGCACGTTCCACATCTATTTAGACTCCATTTCGAGTATATCGGATGCGAAAATTCTCTTCTTTCAACCATTCCCAGTCCGCGCGTGCTCGAAAAGGAATCCAGATCTCGCCATCGCGCCAGAATTTCCCGCAGTTCTTTTGGAGTCTTGCCCCCGCTAGCGCATCTTTCTCATCAATTGTCCGTCTTCCCGCTGGGCGTGCCGGAAGAGGCACGCAACCAGCACGGCTTAGCTTTGCGTTTCGCTAAAGTACAGCCATAATTTGAACGCGTCTCCAAAGGGGCCCGATAACATGGCCAGACTGCAATCCAAGGAAGACCAGCGGCTCGAAGAAGATCGCACCCGCAAGAAGTATTGGAAGCGCTGGGGGCCGTACCTTTCCGAACGCCAGTGGGGCACGGTCCGCGAAGACTACAGCCCCGGCGGCACGGCTTGGGAGTTTTTCCCGCACGACCATGCACGCTCGCGCGCTTACAGATGGGGCGAAGACGGCATCGGCGGCATCTCTGACCGCCGTCAGATGATTTGCTTCGGCCTCGCGCTTTGGAACGGACGCGACCTCATCCTAAAGGAGCGCCTCTTCGGCCTCACAGGCCACGAAGGGAATCATGGCGAGGACGTCAAAGAGTATTACTTCTACCAGGACTCGACGCCCACTCACACCTACATGCGCATGCTCTATAAATATCCGCAACGGGAATTTCCCTACGCAGACTTGGTGGCGGAAAATCGCAGGCGTGGCCAGGAACAACCCGAATACGAACTCCTCGACACGGGAGTTTTTGCTGAAGATCGCTATTTTGATGTTTTCATCGAGTACGCAAAGGCGGACGTAGAAGACATTCTCATTAAAATCACTGCGGCAAATCGCGGGCCTGAAGCCGCCACGCTGCACCTTCTTCCTTCCTTGTGGTTTCGCAACACCTGGTCTTGGGGCAGAGACTTACGCAGGCCGGTGGTGCAAAGAGGCACCAACATTCCCACTAGCGAGTGTGCCGAGCTGGAGCACTGGCATTACGGTAAGCGCTGGCTGCTCTGCTCTGGCCAGCCCGAACTGCTTTTCACTGAGAACGAAACCAATTACGCGCGGCTCTTCAATACCAACAACCGCTCGCCATACGTCAAAGATGCTTTCCACGAATACCTGATTCGAGGAAATAAGCTGGCCGTAAATCCCCGGCGGTCAGGAACGAAAATGGCAGCGTATTATCCTGTGCATCTTAATCCTGGTCAGACCGAAACGATTAAATTACGCCTGACCGACATGGAACCTCTCGCTTCCATGTCTCGAACGCCAGGCCTTGCCGGCATCATCACCTCTCCGGGACATGCTGATCGCGACGAAGGGGTTCCAACCGCGGATGATTTTGGCGCCGGCTTCGATGCCGTTTTCACGCTCCGGCAAAAGGAGGCCGACGAATTCTATGCCTCGCGCGTCACTTCGGATTTGTCCGATGACGCCAAAAGCGTCATGCGCCAGGCGTTGGGCGGAATGCTGTGGTCCAAGCAGTTTTATCACTACGATGTGCGCACCTGGCTTGATGGCGACCCCGCTGGGCCTCCTCCTCCGCCCGAGCGTCTAAAGGGCCGCAATAAGGAGTGGACCCATCTCTACAACGACGATGTCATCTCCATGCCGGATAAATGGGAGTATCCGTGGTATGCGGCATGGGACTTGGGTTTTCACTGCATCGCGCTTGCCCTGGTCGATCCGGACTTTGCTAAAGAGCAGCTCATCCTGCTTCTTCGCGAATGGTACATGCACCCCAATGGGCAACTCCCGGCTTACGAGTGGGCTTTCGGTGACGTAAATCCTCCCGTCCATGCCTGGGCTGCCTGGCGCGTCTACAAAATCGAGCGGCGCGTCCGCGGCGTGGCTGATCGCGGCTTTTTGGAAAAGGTCTTTCACAAGCTACTTCTCAATTTTACGTGGTGGGTGAATCGCAAAGACCCGGACGGAATGAACATCTTCCAGGGAGGCTTTCTCGGTCTCGACAACATCGGCGTTTTCGACCGCTCCGCGCCGCTGCCTACCGGCGG
Source organism: uncultured Acidobacteriota bacterium (assembly GCA_963767755.1). GTDB lineage: Bacteria > Acidobacteriota > Terriglobia > Acidiferrales > UBA7541 > Acidiferrum. The sequence goes on from CAVYFO010000034.1 coordinate 305,535, forward strand.
CCATCTCGAACAGTCCGACGGGACCAGTTGGATGGGCATGTATTGCCTCAATATGCTGGCCATCGCGCTCGAACTCGCCAAGGAAGATCCCGCCTACGAGGATGTCGCCAGCAAATTCTTCGAACATTTCGTCAACATCGCGCACGCCATGAATGATATGGGCACTGAAGGGATCGCTCTGTGGGACGATGAAGATGGTTTTTATTACGACGTGCTCCATCTCCCGAATGGCGACGACCATTTCATGAAGATTCGTTCGATGGTCGGGCTCATCCCGCTATTCGCCGTCGAGACGCTCGAACCGGAGATTGTCGACCGCTTGCCCGGCTTCAAGCGGCGCATGCAATGGTTTATTGACAATCACGCCGACGTGCCCGAACACATCGAAATGACGCAACGTTCCGCGCGCGGCGTTCGCCGGCTGCTCTCACTGGCCAATCGTAAACAATTGAAGCGCATTCTATGCCGCATGCTCGACGAAACCGAATTCTTGTCGCCCTATGGGGTCCGCTCACTCTCTCGCTATCACCTCGATCACCCTTATGAGGTCCAAGTGAATGACCACGTCAACCGGGTCGATTACGAACCCGCCGAGTCCACCAGCGGCCTCTTTGGTGGCAATTCCAACTGGCGCGGCCCCGTCTGGTTCCCCCTGAACTATCTTCTGGTCGAATCCTTGCAGAAATACCACCATTATTATGGCGAGGATTTCAAAACCGAGTTTCCAGCTCGAAGCGGCAATGAAGTCGATCTCTGGGAAGTGGCGGCTGAAATTTCACGCCGCCTCGTTCATATTTTCGTGCGCGGCAAGGACGGCCGGCGTCCCTTCGCTGGCGGAACGGAACTTTTCCAGAGTGATCCGCACTGGAAGGACCTGATCCTTTTCTACGAATATTTCCACGGCGATAACGGCGCCGGCATCGGCGCTAATCACCAGACCGGCTGGACCGGTCTCGTCGCCAAATTGATCGAACAGAGCGGAGAGTAATGTGTCGGGTGTTATTTTTCGTACCGCCGTCCCGAAAGACGCGGCGGTCCTGCTCCGCATGATGCGCAATCTTGCCGAGCAGGAGCCGGGAGCCTACCTTTTCGATGAGCCCGTTGTGAGAGAGGTGTTGCGCAAATTTCTTGCGACTCCGGACCTCGGCCAGGCCTGGATTTTCTTTGATGGAGAAACCGCAGTCGGATACATTGTTCTCACTTTCGGATACAGCTTCGAGTATCACGGGCGCGATTCCTTTATCGATGAGCTCTACATCGAGCCGCACTATCGCCGCCAGGGAATCGGCCGCCGGGCCATGCAATTTGTCGAAGAACGCGCCCGCGAGCTGGGAGTGAACGCCATTCATCTGGAGGTCGATGATGGCAATAACGCCGCCGAGGAGCTTTATCGCCGCTCAGGCTACAAAGATCAAGCTCGTTTTCTCATGACCAAATGGCTTAACTCCCGCAAGCACTGATCAGCTGGTCTGATTGGAAACGTCGCCCGAGAAAAGGAGATCTGTGGCGCCCCAACGAGTCGATCTTTCGCCTGAATCGAGCTCTCGAGTTCAATTTGGCCGCGAAATCTGCCGCGATCTATCCGCCGCTGAATCGCGCGAGTGGCTCGTCACCAACGGCATCGGCGGTTTCGCTTCCGGAACCATCGCCGTGGCAATGACACGTCGCTACCACGGACTCCTCATTGCCGCTCTTCAGCCGCCGCTCGGCAGAAATCACCTTGTCGCGGCCATCGATGAAATTGCTCGCTATGCCGGCGCCAGCTACGCGCTCGCGACTCACTGCTGGGCGAGCGGTGCTGTCAATCCGCAGGGGTTCCTCTTCCTCGAAAGCTTCTTTCTCGACGGCACGACTCCTGTTTGGACTTATGCGCTTGCCGATGCCTTGCTTGAAAAACGCGTGTGGATGCAGCAGGGCGAAAACACCACTTTCATTCATTACACGCTCTCGCGTGCCAGCAGCCCTCTCGAAATGGATCTCAAGTGTCTCGTCAACTACCGTGATTTTCATTCTTCGACTCATGCTGGCGACTGGCACATGAAAATCGTTCCCTTCGAGAATGGCGTGATGGTTTTGCCCTTCGAAGGAGCCACACCGTTTTATCTAAAGAGCGCCCAAGCTTCGTGCGAGCCGCATCACGAGTGGTATCGCGATTGTTTCTTGCCGAGGGAAAGGGAACGCGGTCTCGATGATCGCGAAGACCATCTGTTTGCCGCGCTTTTTCACGCCAAGCTAAACCCAGGCGAAAGTCTCAGTATTGTTGTGACCACCGACGCAGCTACCGCGCTCGATGGCGCGGCCTCGCTCGCCGAACGCGTACGTCACGAGGCCGGCCTGCTCGAAACCTGGCAAACATACAACAAAAAATCCGCGCCGAGCGCTCCCGGATGGCTCCGCCAGCTCGTTCTGGCGGCCGATCAGTTTGTCGTCAAGCGCAGCCTCCCCGTAGAACCGGACGGCCACAGCATCATCGCCGGCTATCATTGGTTCGGCGATTGGGGACGCGACACGATGATCGCTCTGCCGGGCATCGCGCTCGTCAACGGCCGTGCGGATGTCGCAAAGCAAATCCTGCGGGCTTTCGCGCGCTATGTCGATGGTGGCATGCTCCCAAACAATTTTCCCGACGCAGGCGGCAAGCCGGATTACAACAGCGTCGACGCCGCGCTCTGGTATTTCCAAGCCGTACGCCAATACTTCGCCGCGACGCAGGACACCGCCACGCTGCAAGAGTTGTTCCCTGTCCTGGCGGGCATGATTGACGCCCATGTCGCGGGCACGCGCTACAACATTCACGTCGATTCTGCCGACGGACTCCTCTACGCCGGTGGTCCGGGCATTCAGCTCACTTGGATGGACGCCAAAATTGGCGATTGGGTCGTCACGCCACGCACAGGCAAGCCTGTCGAAATCAACGCGCTCTGGATCAACGCACTCGAGACCATGGCGCAGTTCGCGCTGCAACTAAATAAACCTGCGGCCAATTTCGAGCGTCTCTCCGCGCAAGCCAAGCACAGCTTCCAAGAATTCTGGAACGCAGAACGAAACTGCTGTTTCGACGTAATCGATGTTCCTGGCGCAGCGAAGACAAGCGGGAAGGATTCCGCCCTCCGTCCCAATCAAATTCTCGCCGTTTCCTTGCCCGTCAGCCCGCTTCCGGAGGACCAGCAAAAATCCGTCGTCGACGTCTGCGCGCAACAGCTGCTCACTTGCTATGGTCTGCGCAGCCTCGCGCCCGGCGAACCGAATTACCGAGGCCACTACGACGGAGATCAGCCCACCCGCGACGCCGCCTACCATCAAGGAACCGTGTGGGGCTGGCTGCTCGGCCCCTTCGCCCTCGCGCATTACCGGGTCTATGGCGATCGCGCCGCCGCGCTTCGTTATCTCGATCCCCTCGGAAGCAACATTAGCGCTTACGGCCTAGGCACGCTGGCGGAAATTTTCAATGGCGACCCACCGCACGCACCGCGCGGCTGCATCGCTCAGGCCTGGACCGTTGGCGAGCTTCTCCGTGCCTGGACCGAGATCTCCAGCAACCCGTGATTTATTCTTTGTGATTTTTGGTCGGGGTTTCGTATAGCTCTATCAAGATCTTGCCGGTCTCAGGCAACTTCACCAGGAAAAAATTCACCCGAGTCCCGTCCGCTCCAGCCCGCGTCTCAGGATAAACTGCCGCAACGCCAAATTTCTCCTTCAATATCTCCGTCGCCCGGTCCACATTCAGGCATCGAAACTCCACCTGTTGCACACCCTCCCCAAATTTCCCCAAATACCTCGCAATTGCCCCATCCCCGCCCGGCGCCCTCGACGTCAAAATGTCCAGTGAGTTTCCACCATCGAAGTGCAGCTCAAACTCTTCTGCATCCTGATCCGACGGCACGTCAGCCAAACGCGAGACTCCATTCGCCGCCCGAATCTTCGCAAAAGTTTCCCGCTGCACTGCCAGCCCCACCGTCATTTCAGCCTTGGGTTTAAGCAGCAACCTTGATAATTCCTCGTCGCTCCACCATTTCTCAATCGCCCGCTCAGCGGCTGACTGTCCTGCCGCGTAAATTTCCGCCGCCGCGCCAGCGCGCACAGCAACATCGCTCGAACTGAGTCCCGCTATCGCGTTGGCATGCGCACTGGACATAACCGACCCAGGAATTGTAGCTTGAAGTCCTGGCTGGAATGGGCGGTCCGTTTAAATCTGGCGCGAAAGTTGCACCAATTTCCGGTCTCGAATCATCTGAGGAGTATGCCGAAACCTGTTTTATTAACCGTCGATGACGACCCCGAAGTCCTGCGAGCCATCGAGCGCGATCTTCGCGGCCACTACGCAGACCGCTATCGCGTTATGCGCGCGACTTCCGGCGGCGCCGCACTTTCCACACTTCGCGAGCTCAAAGCCCGCAACAACCCCGTCGCGCTGCTCCTCGCCGATCAGCGCATGCCCCAAATGAACGGGGTTGGCTTTCTCTCCGAAGCCATGGAAATCCATCCTCAAGCCAAGCGAGCCCTCCTTACTGCCTATGCCGACACCAACGCCGCCATCGAGGCCATCAACGAAGCCCGCATTCACTATTATTTGATGAAACCCTGGGATCCGCCCGAAGAAAAACTCTTTCCCGCCATTGACGACCTTCTTCTCGACTGGAACTCCACTTTCCGCCCGCTCTACGAAGGCATTCGCGTTCTCGGCACTCGCTGGTCCAACCGTTCCTATGAGCTCCGTGAATTTCTCGCGCGCAACCAGGTTCCTTATCAATGGATCGACGTCGAACTCGCGCAAACCGATCCGGAAGTTAAGACCCTTATCAAATCGCTCGGCCCAGAGGCCGAGACGCTTCCTCTGATTTTGTTTCCGGATGGCACCCGGCTCACCGAACCGCCCCTGCCAGCGGTAGCCGATAAAGTCGGTCTTCGCACTCACGCGCAAACCAATTTCTACGATCTTGCCATCGTCGGAGGTGGGCCTGCGGGTCTCGCCGCCGCTGTCTACGGCGCGTCCGAAGGCCTCCGTACGGTGATGATTGAGCGCGAAGCCCCCGGTGGACAGGCCGGCCTCAGCTCCCGCATCGAAAACTATCTCGGCTTTCCCGCCGGACTCTCCGGCAGCGATCTTGCCCGCCGCGCCGTCGCCCAGGCCCGCCGTTTCGGCGTGGAAATTCTTTCGCCTCAGGACGTCGTCGGACTTCGTTTTGACGGCCCTTATCGCTACGTCAAACTCGCCGATGGTGAGGAGATTTCCTGCAACGCCTTGCTCCTCGCCATGGGCGTACAGTGGCGCAGTCTTGACGTCCCCGGCATAGATCGCCTCCAGGGCGCCGGCGTGTACTACGGTGGCGGCACGACGGAGGCCATCGCCTGCCGTGGCGAAACTGTTTACATCATTGGCGGCGCGAATTCGGCAGGGCAGGCCGCCATGCACTTTTCGAAGTACGCCGAAAAAGTCGTCATGCTCGTGCGCGGCAAATCCCTGGCCAGCACCATGTCCCACTACCTCATCGAGCAAATCGAAAAAACACCCAACATCCAGGTGTGGACACAATCCAGCGTCGTCGAAGTCCAGGGCGATACCCGACTCACCGGCATTACCGTGCTCTGCGAGTCCACCGGCACGCGCGAGCAGCTCCCCGCCTCGAGCCTTTTCATCTTTATCGGTGCACAGCCCCGCACGCAATGGCTCGGCGACCTCATTGAACGCGATGAGCGCGGCTTTATTCTCTCCGGCCCGGACCTACTCCGCGATGGCAAGCGCCCCGCCTCTTGGACTCTCGACCGCGACCCCGGCTTGCTGGAAACGAACATTCCGGGCATTTTCGTCGTGGGCGACGTCCGCCACGGTTCCGTAAAGCGCGTCGCCTCCGGCGTCGGCGAAGGCGCTGTCGTCGTCCAATTCATGCATCAATATCTGGCCAAGGTACAATGAGCCTGCCTGTCAGGAGGGCAGGACGCGCATGATCGAAAACTCCGAGCCATCGCACCTCGAAGAACTCGTCGCGAAACTTCGCAACATTCCTGTCTTCGCGGATCAGCCTCAAGAAGAGCTGCTCTGGTTTGTCGCTCAGTGCGATGAACGCCGCTCCGCCGCCGGCGAAATCATCATGCGCGAAGGCGATGCTCCCGACTACATGTTGGTGATGCTGGAAGGCGAGATGCGCGCCAGGGCCGAGCACGGCCCCGTCGATGGTCCTGTGTTCACGATAAAGACCGGCGATGTCACCGGCATGTTGCCGTTTTCCCGGCTGAAAGTGATCTCGGTGACCGGCCGCGCCGTTGTTCCCTCTCATTACCTGGGATTTCCGGTCAGTCAGTTCGTCGAGCTCTTCAAGAGACTACCGGAACTCGTCCGCCGCCTCGTCGGTCTTCTAACCGACCGTGTTCGCAATGTCACCCGCGCTGAGCAGCAGCACGAAAAACTCGCCGCTCTCGGCAAACTTTCTGCCGGCCTCGCTCACGAGCTCAACAATCCCTCCGCCGCCGCACGCCGTTCTGCCGCTGCCCTGCGCGATTGTTTGGCTCGACTGCGCGAAGCCGCCCGCAGCTCTGAAATCGGCCCTGAGAACTGCGCGCTTCTTGCACAGCGCGAAGAGGAAATCCGCTCTTCACTGAAGCCCGCCGAATTCAAGGACGAATTTGCTCGCGTCGAGCGCGAAGAGGCCATCCAATCCTGGCTTGAATCGCACAACGTCGCTGATGCCTGGAAGCTGTCGCCTTCCCTCGCGGAGGCCAACCTTACCGATGCGCATCTGGAAAGTTTCGCTGCCGCCGCCGGCGAATCTCTCGGCCCCGAACTTACCCGTTTCGCTACCCTCCTCGAAATGGAGCGCATCGCCGAGGAACTCGATCACAGCTCGACGCGCATCTCCGATCTCATCAAAGCCATCAAGGAATATTCCTACATGGATCAGGGCCCCATGCAGGAGGTCGATATTGAGCACGGCTTGGAAAACACTCTCATCATCATGAATCACAAGCTCAAGCGCGGGATCACCGTTGTCCGCGACTATGCTCCTAATCTTCCTAAAGTGATGGCCAGCGGCAGCGAACTCAATCAGGTCTGGACCAATCTCATCGATAACGCCGCCGACGCTATGAATGGCGGCGGCAAGCTCACCGTTCGCACCGCTCTCGAAAATAATTTTGTCCTGGTCGAAATTGCAGATAACGGCAAGGGCATTCCGCCTGAGACACTCTCGCGCATCTTCGACCCATTCTTCACCACCAAAGGCGTCGGCGAAGGCACCGGCCTCGGCCTCGATGTCGTCAGCCGCATCATGAAAAACGTGGGCGGCCATATCAGCGTCACTTCCGTCCCCGGCGACACGCGCTTTCAAGTCCGGCTGCCGATTCAAACCACACACGAATCGCACTAGGAGAATTCCATGGCCGAGGTTTGTACCCATCTCAACCAGATTCGCCCGGTAAAGCCCAAATCCAAAGGTTGCGAAGAATGCCTCAAAATGGGCGACACCTGGGTTCACCTGCGACTGTGCCTCACGTGCGGCCACGTCGGCTGCTGCGATTCCTCAAAAAATAAGCACGCCACCAAACACTTTCACGCCACCAAGCATCCAGTCATCCGCTCGTTTGAACCCGGCGAAAACTGGATGTGGTGTTACATCGATGAATTGATGTTCGAAGAAGATTGACGATCACGGAGGCTCAAGTCCCAATCGAGTCGTTCCGAAGAGTCCCCTACGCCGTAAAGGGTTCTGGCGGCAGAAGTGGCTCCGGCGGAGGAATTGGCGCTTCTGGCGGCGTCGCTGGCGGGCTCGGCGGAAACATCCTGTTGGCCAACGGTCCGTACCGGGATGCGAAGAACTCCAGCGTATAAGACTGAAAGAACACCAGCCCCGGCGCATAGACAAATCCCATCGCGTACAGAATCCCCGCAAGCCCCAGCATCCCCAGTCCCGACACCAATAAAATAGCCGGAGTATCCCAAATGATTCCTGCCCCCTTTCCAATGAAGAACGCAGCGACGCCCAGAATTGCCAGTGGAATCAATAAAACAAGAATCATGATCAGGTTGACAATCGTGAAAATAATCGCGCTTCCCATCGCCAGCACGATTTTCATCACCACATACCCGCCGAACGCCATCTTTTCCGCGTTCAGCATCCCCCAGAGCCGCCGCCAGCCGTCCTCCACCCCGACATCTTCGAACGCCATGACCGGCACTAGAAAATCCCTCGCCAGCAAGTCGATGACGGCCAGCAGCACCGCCAACGCGAGGAACACCAACCCCAGCAAAAATCCGCCACCAATCAAGGCCCCAAGATGATCGTCCGGTTTGTCAAACCAGCCCGCGGAATAGGCAAGCCACACTGGAACTCCTATCACGAGGCCCAACGCCACGAGAGAGCTGATCGCATATCCGATGACCCAAAGCATGTACCGCCGCCCGGCCTCTCTCCACCGCCTCCATCCCTCCCGCAAACGGCACTGTCCGGTTAAGACCGATTCCAGCAAAATGAAACGGTAGACGCAGTCGCTGTAAATCCACAACAGCATTAGCGCAAGGACGACGAGGGCACCCAAAACGATCCAAGGAAGATAAGGTCGTACCTGGTCCCAGTCCGGCTTGCTAAGCAGACGCGCAGCCACGGCCCAATGGTTATCGCCTCGGCGATTCTGATTCAGGTTCGGCAGGCTTGCCCCGCCTCCCCCTCCTCCACCTGCTTCCCCGGTAACCAGCGCCACCACCGCAAGGCGCGCCCACAATCCCAATCGAAAGGGTCCGAAGAGCAACCGCTTTGTCCTGGCAAACGCTGGCGATATGGAATCAACTGCCGAGACCTGGGTTGGCAAGCGGCACCTGCTTTGGCAGTAACTCTATTTCTATTTTCCTGTCTCTAGCAATAAGTGTTGATGAAAATCTGTGCAGGGGCAAGCCATGAACAACCACCGCGTTCTAGGATTGTGCCTTCTCTCGCGGTTCTCGAATGGCGATGAATATCACCCCTTCGGCCGTCAGCAAGGGATGAAACCAGCTCCGCGTGCGCGTCGGTCCATTCGCCAGAACAAAAATCCTGTCCGCCCACCGCGCCAAAATATCGTACGAATCATAAACGCTGTACGAATAAAAGAGTCCGTCCCCTTCGGAAATCTGATAGCGCTTTCCGCCCGTCCTTACGAAGTTGAACGCATCCCACAGCCCGATCTTGTACAAAAATAATTTGAAAAGCCGCGCCGGCCATGAGCCTTGCGCAAATCGATTGCAATCCACGATTACCACCGCTCGCCGCGCCACTCGCGCCATTTCCTTCACGACTGCGGAAGGGTGTGGGACATGATGCAGCGTGCTGAACTCACTAACCACATCGAAGCTTGCGTCCCCGAAGGGCAGGGCCTCTCCCGAACCTTGCAGCAACGAAACCTTCTCTATGTTGCCCGCCGCCACGCCTTGCTGCACAAGCGCCGCTACCGGATCCGCCCCGCAAATCAGCGCCCGAGGAAACGCCTCGGCAAAATCCTTCAACCCGCGTCCCGTCGCCGAACCAACGTCCAGCAGACTGCGGATCTCCAGCGAACGCAGGATCGATATCACCAGCTTCCGGCTCCCGGGATCGTCCACGCCCTCGTGCTTGTGCATCGCGTCATAGCGTGCCGCGCTCTCCGTGTAGTATTCGCGCTGAATTTCAACCGCCGGATCGATCCGCGTCAAATCGCCACCCACTCAGGTCTTGTATTACAGCGCCCATCCGTTTGCAACCTCAGGAGCATGCTAACCTTGGCGAAGATCATTCCCCCGCGGCATCTCCGTTAGGATTTTGGTTTTGGAGTTACCAGTAGCGACGCCCCAAGCGCCACAAGCAGCATCGCCGCCACAACGCCGAGCGAAACCTCCACCGAAATGTGAATCCACGGCTCCACGATCATCTTCGCTCCGATAAATGCCAGCACAAACGCTAGCCCCGCCGTAAGGTACCGCAGCCGGCCCAGCACCCCGGCCAGTAGAAAATACATCGCCCTCAAACCCAGAATCGCGAACACATTGGATGTGTACACGATAAACGGGTCGCGCGTAATTCCGTACACCGCGGGTATCGAGTCCACCGCCAAGCTAACGTCCGTAATCTCCACGATCAGCAGCACCACGAACAGCGGTGTGGCGATCAGCTTCCCGCCTTCCCGCACAAAGAATTGGCTCCCTTGAAAGTTCCGCGTGACGGGCAGGTGCTTGCTGGCCCATCGCGAAATCCAGTTCTGCTCCGGATGCATCTTCTCTTTCTTCGCGAATAACATGTGCGAGCCCGCGTAAACCAGAAAAGCCCCAAGCACATACAGCACCCAACTGAACCGCTCGATCAACTCCGCTCCTGCCGCGATCATCGCCCCGCGCATCACCAGCGCGCCCAGGATGCCCCACTCCAGTATGCGGTGCTGGATATTTTCTTCCACCGCGAACGCTCTGAAAATCACCAGAAACAAAAAAAGATTGTCGACACTGAGCGCCTTCTCGATCACATACCCTGTAAAAAACTCCACTCCGCGCTGCTCGCCGGAGAAATGTACAATCCCAAGGCCGAACGCCACCGTCAGCCCAACCCAGACCAGCGTCCACGTAATCGCTTCCCGCGTTTTCAGTTTGTGGGGACGCCGGTGAAACACACCCAGATCCAGTGCAATCGCGGCGAGTACGAAAAGGTTAAAGACCAGCCAAAGGAGTGGAGTGCCCACGGCTGTGCTCGGCGCCTTTATGGCGCCAGCGCTGCCAGTGTGTCCGTCGAGTTCAGATTGGTCAGTTCGATCCGGAAAGTCTGCCCTGCTTCGATGGTGATGGGCACATCCCAGCGCAGCCGCGCATCCCCAGCGTTCGCGTCGAGGTTGAGAGAACTTACCCAGTATCTGCCGGGCGCCAAATTTCGGATAAAGGCATGCCCATCCAGGTCGGTATCCACTTGCGCCGCAAGATATTTCGTTTGCGCCAGCTCCGGTGCTAGCCTCTGCACACGCCGTTTCTGCTCGCTTGCCAGACGCGTCCACTGCGTTTGAGGATTAACCGCGTACAGCTCCAGCTCGACCCCGGAAACCGTTGCCGGATTCTTTTGGATGAATTTCTTCAGCGCCGCGTAATACTCCTGCTTGTCCTTCTCATACTTTTGCGGATGCTCATCTTTGTCCGCGTCCCTGTACTTCGGCTTCGGAATCCCATTGGTTACCCCGCCGCTGTTCGACCGCTGGTACGCCAGCAGGAATTCCGGCGTGTGGATAATGTCTTCAGGCGTCAGCAGCTTGTCCAGATCAGGCGAAGTCAGATCGAGAATTTCGTGAGCTTTCAGCCATTTCTTTAGCTCAGGCGACACCTTCAGCCCGTCGATGAATTTATCGCGCGGGGGAATGACGTCCGCCGCCTCGACATCCTTCGCGATGTCCGCATAGCTCTTCGTCAAAACGTAGAACGTGAATTGCCGCACCGGTTCCGGCCTCGCCGCCGTCGGCGTGATGCGCGCCGTGATGTCCAGCATCCCTGCGGAGTTCTGTGCGTGCGCCGGCTGCGCCAGGCACACCATGCCAGCAATGATAACCAACGAAAAACCGGTTGCTCTTCTCATGCCGGAATCCTAACAGATTGTCCACTACCCAAACAGCTGAACCCCATGATGTGTTTCTTCAATCATCCACTAACGGGAATACAGGAGGGAGATCAGTTTGAAGTGCAGGCACTTATCGGGCAGCGGACACTAATACAGCCGGAAAGTCACTTCGATGGGCACGATCACAGGCACAATCTTGCCGTTAGGTCCTGCCGCTGGCCGGAATCTCCAGGTGCGCACGGACTCGACGGCCTTCTCACCCAAGCCCATACCTGGATCCTTCACGATGGAAATGTTGACGGCCCGCCCGTCAGCCGTAACCGTTACCTGCAGCACCACCGACCCCATGTATTTCGCTTTGCGCGCGTCATCCGAATAAAGCGGCGGCGGGCAGTAAATGCATTCCGGCACGCCGACTCCATTCACTCCCGCACGGAACGCACCTCCGCCAGTGCCTCCGCCTTCGCCCGGCCCCAATCCACCGCCCGTGCCGCTGCCGATGCCCGTGCCGTTGCCATGTCCAAGCGAATCGCTCGTCGCCGAAGCGAGTGGATCGCCAAAGGTCGAGGCATTCAAATTCGGCACCTTCAAGTCCGGCGGTCCGAGCAGGGACGGGTCCATGGCCAGCTTGGGATGCTCATTCTGAATCTTCACCTGCGGCGGCGTGAACTGCGTCCATTTGAACTTGGGTAGCTTGCCCTTGTTAACAGGCGTCAAGGTGTGGTCATTTGCCCCGCCCCCACCGCCCGCTTTCTTCGCGCCGGCAGGGAGCTTCGCCATGTAGGGAGACAGATCGATTGGTGTTACATCGACATTCTTGTTTTTAGCCTCGGTCGGCGCGAAATGCCAAAGCAGAGGTATCAGGATAATCAGCGCGAAAACGCTTCCGTGGATGGCAAAGGAGATCGCCTGCGTCCAGCGAAAATTCTCGTCCTTTGTCCAGATATCCTTCACCTTCACGGGCTTGCTAGTGAAGTTCGCAGGTGGAAGCGTCTCAGGCGAAAAAAATTCCTTGATGCGCCCGCCGAACCCGCCAAAACTGGCTCCCCATGAGACCGCTAACCTGCTGTTGACCGGCCCTTTCGGCACCGGCCGCGAGCTGAAATAATCCTTCAAGTTATCAACCACGCCCGCGCCAAAACCGGGCTTCACAAAGGGCGCGCCAGGCCGGTCCGTCACATTGACGGGACGCTCAGTCAAAAACTGTTTGAGGTTCGACCAAAAATTCGTGGGGATGAGAATGGCCGGTCGGCCAAATCTCGGCACGGCGGAGGCTGGTACGGGGACAGCTTGATCGCCGGAGCCAGACGCTCCGCGCTTCTTCAGCTCATCGGGAACGAGATTGACGATAAGTCCCGGCACCATCTTCCCCCTAATTTAGACGCAGTTGGGCTCCGCTGGGTGTCCTGAACCGATATGATTCCCTCGAGCCCTGAAAGGTTGCGCGACCCCAGCCGCTGACACCAACTCCCAATCATTGTAACATACCGAATTACACCGCTTTACGTTGTTTCTGGCGCCGCAACGGAACCAGGACACGGAACCCGAATCGAGCAAGCGTAGCCGCGGGCACACTTATTCATGGGCGAACCTCTGGAACTCAAGAAAACTCTGAACCTGCCTAAGACGGATTTTCCAATGAAGGCCGGGCTCCCGCAAAACGAGCCGAAACAGCTTTCCGCCTGGCAGGAATCCCATCTCTATGAGCGCATCCTCTCCGCGCGAAAGGGACTCCCGCTGTTTGTCCTGCACGATGGTCCACCGTACCCCACCGGCACCATTCATCTGGGCACCGCGCTCAACAAAATTCTGAAAGACATAATCGTCAAATCCAAGAGCATGGCCGGCCACTACGCGCCCTACGTCCCCGGCTGGGATTGCCACGGATTGCCAATCGAAACCCAAGTGGAAAAAGAACTTGGCGGAAAAGAGAAAGTCACGCCCACGGAATTTCGAAAGCTTTGCCGGGAATTTGCGGCGCGCTACGTCGAGCAGCACAAGCGCGACTTCCAGCGCTTGGGTGTGCTTGGACAGTGGGATCACCCCTACCTGACGATGAGCCACGATTACGAGGCCACCATCGCAGGCGCGCTGCTCGATTTCATGGAGAAAGGTTTCGTGTATCGCGGTCGGAAGCCGGTCTATTGGTGCATCTATGACTCGACGGCTTTAGCCGAAGCCGAAGTCGAATACCACGATCACACGAGTCCGTCGGTCTGGGTGACCTTCAAACTCTTGGTTGGCCCTTTGAGCGACGGTAAGCCGAGCGCTGATCTTGGGGGCGACGTGAGCGCCGTAATCTGGACGACCACGCCCTGGACTCTGCCGCACAATCGCGCCCTGGCCTTTCATCCGGATTTCGAATATGTGATCGTGGAAACGGAGAAAGGCGCGCTCCTGCTCGCTGCGGAACGAATCGCCGCGCTACAAGCGGAATGCGGCATCAAAGACGTTCGCGTGCGCTGGAAAGGGAAAGGCCGGGATTTTGAGGGCGCGAAATTCCAGCACCCATTTTTGCCGATCCAGGTGCCGGGAATTCTCGCAGACTACGTTACGCTGGATCAGGGCAGCGGCATCGTTCACACTGCGCCCGGACACGGCTCCGATGATTTTCTTTCGGGCCAAAAATACGGACTCGAAATTTATGCCCCCATCGACGACCACGGCGTCTATCTGGAAGGTTTGCCCGAATACAAGGGGCTGAACGTATTCGAGGCGAATCCGGTCATCGTCAAACTGCTCGATGACTGCGGCGCGCTCCTCGGCCATCACTCCTACACTCATAGCTACCCGCATTGCTGGCGCTGCCACAATCCAGTGATCTTCCGCGCGACGGACCAGTGGTTCATCAAGATGGATCAGTCGGAGCACGGAAAAGAAAAAACGCTGCGCGCGGAGGCCCTCGGGGAAATTCACGGCGTCAAGTGGATCCCGGCGTGGGGCGAAGAGCGCATGTACGAAATGATCGAACAGCGCCCGGATTGGTGCATTTCGCGCCAGCGATTTTGGGGCGTGCCCATCATTGTTTTCTATTGCGATGCCTGCGGAAAACGTCTCGAAGATTTTGCCGCGCTGCGCAACGTGGTGAAGTGGTTCGAACGGGAAGGCGCCGACGCTTGGTACAAGCACACCGCCGAAGAATTGCTCCCTGCCGGAACGAAATGCGTATGCGGCGCCGGCGCGTGGCGCAAAGAAAACGACATTTTGGATGTGTGGTTCGACGCCGGCTCTTCGCATCTTGCCGTTTTGAAAGCCGGAGAATGGCCAGCCGATGTCTATCTCGAGGGTCCCGACCAATATCGCGGCTGGTTCCAAAGTTCGCTGCTCATCGGCGTGGGCCTGCGCGATCATGCTCCTTACAAAAGCGTCGTCACCCACGGCTGGACGCTCGATGAACACGGCCGCCCCATGTCCAAGTCTCTCGGAAATGTCGTTCTCCCCAGCGATATTTGCGAAAAGTGGGGAGCAGACCTCCTCCGCCTCTGGGTCGCGTCGCAGGAATACCAGGCCGATGTGAAAATAAGCGAGCGCGTGATGACCCAGCTCAGCGAAGCCTACCGCAAGATTCGCAACACGTTCCGGTTCGCTCTCGGAAATTTATTCGACTTCGATCCGCAGCGCGATGCGCTTCCGAACGACCAGCTCGAAGAAATCGACCGCTGGATGCTCGAGCGCACGGCAGAATTGGTGAAAAAATGCCGCGAGTGGTACGTCACCTACGATTTTCACCGCGTCTATCACGCCATTCACGATTATTGCGTTGTGGATCTCAGCGCGTTCTATTTTGACGTGCTCAAAGATCGGCTCTACACGAAAGCCGCGAAAAACCGTTCACGGCGTTCCGCCCAAACCGCCGTCTGGAAAATCACCAGCGCTCTGGTTCGTCTTGCTGCGCCCATCCTGGTCTTCACCATGGAGGAAATTTGGGCGCACCTGCCGAAATTGCCCGGCGAAGCGGTCAGCGTACACATGGCCATCTTCCCAGAACAGGGCGACCTCCAATCGAGCCTCGATTCCAAAGCAAAGTCGGATTGGGCAAATCTTTCTGCGCTGCGATCCGAAGTGTTGCAGGACCTCGAACGCGCCCGCTCCCAGAAATTCATCAACGCTTCCCTCGAAGCCAGGATTCTCCTGCGTTCCAAAGGTGATTTCCTCGAACTTCTGCAGCGCCACGCCAAAGAATTGCCGGCCCTCTTTATCGTTTCGCAAGTGGATGTGCGCTCCTTCGACATGCCCATGCACATCGAACATCCCGGACCTTATCAGGTCGAGGTTTTGCGCGCCGAAGGCGCCAAATGCGAACGCTGCTGGAATTATTCGATGCATTTGGGAGAGAATGCCCGCTACCCCACAGTCTGCGAACGTTGCAGTGAAGCGCTCGCCGAAATCGAAAGCCTGGAGCCCTCGTTCTCATGAAACTCCCCGCACGTTTGCGCTGGCTCTGGCTCACGTTGACCATCGTCGTGCTCGACCGCGCGACAAAAGCCTGGTTCGAGACGCAAACGAGTGAAGGCTGGCGCCACGAAGTAGTCCGCCACTTCATCTATTTGGTGCACAGCCGCAATCCCGGAATCGCGTTCAGCATTTTTGCCGATTCGCATTCCCCCTGGCTGCGCGTCCTGCTCATCGGCGGCTCGCTCGTCGTGATCTGCGTTCTCGCCTGGCTCCTGGTCGCCGGTCAAGGCGGCGCCATGACGTGCGCCGGGCTCGCCCTCTTGCTTGGCGGCGCCACCGGCAACTTGACAGACAGAATCCTCCACGGCGCCGTAACCGACTTTCTCGAAGTTTGGCTCGGCACCTACCGCTGGCCCGCCTTCAACGTAGCCGATTCCGCCATCACCATCGGCGCCATCCTGCTGATTCTTGATCTTCTATTTGCCTCTCGGAATCCCGCCAGAGAGAAGTAGGCAGGCTTGAGGGCGGGCGGGATCCTGTATTTCTGCTCTATTGTTTGTGCATATTTCTTGCTACGCTGGGGGTCATCGGGCAGGCGAGGAAGCCATGGCTGAGAAGAAAAAGACAACCGCTGAAATCGTTTCCGAGATGACGGGCCTTATCGTTGAGCACTTAGAAACAATGCCCGTGGGTGAAAGAAAAAAGAGGCTCAAAGCCTTTAAAGAAACAATCAACCATGGCGGAAAGCGCGGGCGTGCTCGTCCCAAAGTTGCATCAGCCTTTCGTACCCGGCAGAAGTCTCGTCATATCCCAGCTTAAGAAGCGCTGCCTTGAATTTGGGCAGGTTCCTCTCGTCCACAGCCCGTTGAACTAATTTTTGAATTTCACGTCTTTCTTCGATCGACATCCCGGCAAGAGGCGAGCATCCGATTGGCTCTGTCTCTCTACCCGATTCCTTTTTTCTCTCAGTCATGGGCGCCGGCCGTTCCCCTCCGATTCCTGGGAGCTTCAGTGCTGTTCGGATGATGGATATTAAGTCAAAATTACATAAATATATAATTATTTTATTATGATTACTAAGAGTAATTCGACCTCGCCGTTGAGCTTGCCGCGCATCTGCACAGAAGGAACGGCAGCGGCCGTGTCTCGCAGACTGGCAGAGCTGTTAGAATCCTCGCGTGCCACCATCCATTCGACACGAGCTTTCCGTCGCGCAAAGCGAAGCGGGTCTGCGACTGGACCGCTACCTAACGGCGCAACTGCCTGAACTGAGCCGGACGCGAATTCAGGAGCTAATCGAAGCAGGCCTGGTGCTGGTCGACGGCAAGCCCACCAAAGGCGCGCATCGATTGCGTTCCGGCCAGAAAATCGTGGTGGATGCGCAGGCTCGTCCTCCAATGCGCGCCGAAGCGGAATCCATTCCTCTCGACATTCTCTACGAAGATGCCGATGTGATCGTCGTGAACAAACCCGCCGGTATGACCGTACATGCCGGCGCGGGAAACACGCGCGGAACTCTGGTGAACGCATTGCTTGGCCGCGGCCAGGCGCTCTCCAAAGGCGGGGATGCGCTGCGCCCGGGAATTGTCCACCGGCTCGACAAGGAAACTTCCGGCGTCATCCTGGTGGCGAAAAACGATTTCGCTCACGCAAAACTTGCGGAGGCATTTCGCCAGCGCACGGTCAAGAAAACATACATCGCCCTCGTCGAGGGCCTTCTAAAAGAGAAGCAGGGACGTATCGAGCTGCCGATTGGCCGCGACTTGCACCGTCGCACACGCATGGCCGTCCACCGCGAGAAGCCGGCCGCGGCGCTGCGTGGCAACACTCGCGGCAACAAGCCACTACCGGGCAACGCCCGCGAAGCGCGCACGGACTGGCGAACGCTCACGGAAATCGACGGCACAACCCTCGTCGAGGTGCAACTTCATACGGGGCGAACCCACCAGATCCGTGTGCATTTCTCTGCCATGAAGCATCCGGTCGTCGGCGACACGCTTTACGGAGCCGCTTCACAAACCCATCTCGGAAGTGGAAGTGTTTGCCCCAAGGCTACCGAGCGCGGGCTGCTTGTCATGCCCCCTCTGGGAAGAAATTTTCTGCACGCCGCCCGGCTCGGATTTTCGCAGCCAAGAACCGCCGAATGGATCGAGGTGCGCGCCCCGCTGCCCAGAGAACTGCACGAGTTCGTTCAAAATTTGGCGAATGCCGCTGGCGAAGCTCCGAACCGAATTGACGCTGCGCTCGCTCCGTACCTATAATCAACTGACATGTCCAGGGGATTGGTTTCCGTATTTCTCGTAGCAGGATTACTGGCCACAGCGGTCAGCGACCGCGCACAGCAGGCAAACGCCCAATCCGCGCCACCTCTTCAGGCAAGCGCGAAAGCCGCCCCGCAGCAAGCCAAGCCCGAGCCGCCGGCCCAGCAAGTAACGCCAGCGCAAAGCCCTCAAAAAATCGTACAGGTCGTCAACCTCGTCGACGTCCTCTTCACCGTCCTCAACCGCCGCAACAAGCTCGTCCCCGACTTGCAAAAAGACGACTTCAAAGTGTTCGACGACAAGCTACCGCAAGACATCCGTTACTTCAGCAAGCAATCCGATCTCCCGCTGCGTATCGGAATGCTGGTGGACACTTCGAACAGCATCCGCGACCGCATCAAGTTCGAGCAAGACGCCTCCATCAATTTCCTCTTCAGCGTTCTCAGGCGCGGCAGAGACGAAGCCTTCGTCATGACCTTCGACGACGAGCCACAGGTAGTCCAGGCGTTCACCAGCGATGCCGGCCTGCTCCGCGACCAAATCCTCCAAACGCGTGCCGGCGGCGGCACCGCGGTTTACGACGCGATTTACCAGGCTTGCCAGAACGAGCTGAGCCATCCGCCCCGCCCGCCCGGCGATCAGCCGGATGTCGTGCGCCGCGTGATGATTCTGATCAGCGACGGAGACGACAATCTTTCAAACCACACTCGTGCCGAGGCCATCGAGATGGCCCAGCGCACCAGCGTCGTCATCTATACCATCAGCACCAGCACCCAGTGGATTCAGCTCTCTCAAACCGATCCCGACAAACTCGCCGATCGCAAAACGCACCTCACCGAAGGCGACAAAATCCTTCAAGACCTGGCCGACGAAACCGGCGGCCGGGCCTTCTTTCCCTATCACGTAGACGATCTGGATCAATCTTTCCAGGACATCGGCGACGAACTCCGCAATCAATATTCCATTGCCTACATTCCAACAAACTATGTGCTCGACGGCCGCTATCACCGCATTCGTATCGAAGTTCCCGACCACAAGGGCTATCAGGTGCGCGCTCGCCGCGGCTATTTCGCGCGCGCCAGCCGCGACACAGCCCCGCAAGCCAACCCCTCAGGTCCGGCTTCTCCCTGATTCACTTTTCTTTGAACTCTTATTCTGCAATTGGCTGAGGCCGGCGTTTAGACGCCCGCAGGCGTATTTTTGAGGACGCACTTCTAATGCGTCGTGTCGCGGAGTAGCACTGCGTCGGACTCGACATGCCCGCGTTGCATGGCGATTTTTGTGCCGTCCTTGGAAAAGAGGAACTTTTCGATTGCCTCGGAAGTGAAATGCGTAAACTGGTGAGGCTGCGAGCCATCGAGCGGCTGCATCCACAGGTTGCTCACTCCCTTGTCGCGAACAGCATAAACAACCGACTTCCCGTCGGGAGCAAACGCCAGCGGCCACGTCGCGCGCGAATCGATGTCATGGTAAGCGACTTTCTTGTCATCCAGAGAATAGGTATCCAGCATTAGCTTGTGGTCGAGCTCGCGAACTTCAAAATAAACCAAAGTTTTGCCGTCCGGTGAAATGTCCACCTGCCCCTGCGCGGTAGCCAGAATAATCTCCGGAGAGCCCCCTTCAATCGAAACTCGCTTCAGCGCCTGATTGTCTTCGTAGTCGGTGTAGTAAACCCATTTGCCGTCCGGCGAGCAGAGCGGATCGCCTTCGGCGGACCCGTTGGTAAGCTGCGTGATGTCCGTACCAGAGGTGCTCATCCTCCATAGATTGAAAGAAACCTTGCCGGCACGCCCCGCCGAACGAAACACATAATAACGCCCGCTTCCGCAGGAGATGACCTGATCGGATATGTGCTTTGTGTCGGTCAGGACCACGCTTTCTCCTCCTTCGGGCTTCACCACGCGAATGTCCGGAATTTGCGCAAACACAATCCGCCCATCGCTCGTCCAATCCCAATTCCAAACTCGGTTATTCATCGCCAGGTTGATCGGCTGCACCTCATCGGGCCGATCCTCCGGCGCGACCTCCAACTGATACTCCGGTTGCGTCTGGCTGGCCACAATCGAGCGTCCATCCGCGGCTATGGTGGGGAACAAGTAAGAATTGGTATCGTTCGTGATCCGCCGATACCCTCCATTCGGATAGCTCACGATGCCCAGCTGCGCATTCATTGCCCCGTAATCTCCAAATTCTGAAACTAGCAATCCGGAGCCGTCGGGCATCCATACCGGATTGCGATAAACTTGATTTGTCGCTATCGGGAACGTTTGCTGTTTGCCGCTGGCGACATCCACGGACAGAATGACCGTCGTGATCCCCCGGCCCATTTCGGAGTCGGTGATCGCGATCGTTTTCCCGTCTGGCGACCACGCCGGGCTGTAATTCCCCTCGCTCCCGGCCAGCGGAACATCCTTGAAAAGCGTCCGGTCCGGAGAGCCGTCGCTGTTGGCCACCAGCAATTCATACGTCGGCGAATCGTGGTCCTCCCGCAAGAAGGCAAATCGCTTTCCATCCGGTGAGAACGTAATCCGGCTGTCCACGTCCTTGATCAGCAATCTCGGCGTTCCTCCAAGCACGGGAACGGAATAAAGCGAGGCCAGCGTGTGCTCCGCCTCGTCGCGGCGCACGCAATAAATGTAGTTGGAATCCGGCGTAAACGTCAGCCCGGCATACCGGGTGGCGGTCGGCGGCAGCAGTTGCGTATTGCTTCCTGTCGGGATATGCCGCAGCCACAGTGCCTGCAAGCCGTTTTCATCCCGGACGTGCACCAGATAGATTCCGTCAGGCGAGATGGAAGCGAGCGCCACATGCCCGTTGTTGGTCAGGTTTTCAATCGTGAAGTTCTCGAACGGCACATGGCGGCTGCGAAGAAAAATGGAATAGGTACCATACGCGGCGGCAGCCACCACAACGAGGAGACCCAATACCATGAGTCCCGTTCCGAACTTGTGTTTTTTCGCAGCTTCTACAATCGCAGAACTGCCGGAAGGCGTTACTCTGGGCTTCGCTAGCGTGCTTTCCGAAATGGCGGAGACGCGCGCGGCGGACTTCTGTGTGCTGGCCAGCCGGCTGCCCGAATCGATTTCACGCTGCAGCCGTCTGAGGTCGGCGCGAAGTTCCGCGGCGACCTGATAGCGCACCTCGCGGTCCTTTTCGAGCGCCTTATTGAGGATGCGCTCGAGCTCGGCTGGAACATCGGGATTGAGACTGACTGGCGCGACGGGAGCGTTGTGAAGGATGTTGTCGAAAACCACGGCGCTCGTCGACCCCGGAAACGCCTGTTTCCCGGTCAACAGCTGATAAAGCACGGCGCCCAGCGAGAAGAGATCGCTGCGGGCATCAATCTCTTCCCCGCGCGCCTGTTCGGGAGACATGTAATGGATCGTCCCCACGGCCATGCCGGGGCTCGTGAGCAGGGTATCCGGCCGGGAATCCACGGTGTGGTCGCCAAAATCCTCCGAGCTTCTCGGCAGCAGCTTGGCCAGTCCAAAATCCAGCACTTTGACGGCTCCCGATTCCGTCACAAAAATATTCGCCGGCTTGATGTCTCGATGCACGATCCCCTTTTTGTGGGCCGCATCGAGCGCATCCGCGAGCTGAATGGCCATTTCAACTGTACGATTGACGGGCAATGGACCGCCGGCCAGAACTTTGTCCAGCGACTCTCCGATCAGCAGCTCCATCGCGATGAAAGTCCGCCCGGAATCCTCCTCGATGGCGTGGATCGTACATATCCCGGAGTGGTTTAAAGCCGACGCGGAGCGCGCTTCGCGCAGAAATCGTTCGAGCGTCTGTGTATCGCGCTGGTTTTCTTCGGGAATGAATTTCAGCGCAACGCGCCGCCCCAGCTTGATGTCTTGTGCTTCGTAAACGACACCCATCCCGCCAGAACCAAGCTTCCGCAGAATCCTGTAGTGCGCAACAGTCTCGTTAATCATGATCGGAGTGCGACAGTGGGATGTTAGACGGTCGCGGATTTTCGGTCAATGCGTGGAAAAACCCAAATTTCCGAATTTCAGTGACCACCCTCGCGCCATGGCCCGGCGCCCTGCGTGAGCTGGCCGATGAACGCGGTTCAATCGCCGCGAATTTTGTCGTCTTATTTCGCCTCGGCGAGGACTTTCGCAAGCGGCTCCCAATAATTGCCCTTCCAGCCGGCGAGCAGGTGTTCGGCATCCCCTTGCGGAAAACCTGCATGTTCAAACTCGAGCTTGGTTCCAGCGCCCTGCGGTGAAAGCTCGAACCTGGCGATCGAATAAGCTCCTGGCGCCCAGCTACCCGCGCGCCAGGCTTGGACGATTCTTTGTCCCGCCACGAGCTCAATCTGGCGGCCCGTGACGTAGCCACCAAACGCTGAAAAAGCGCCACCCACCTCTTTGCTTATCTCCACCGGCTTGTTGCTGATGGACATCGATTGCATCGCCGCGCTGAGTTGCACCACTCGATTAAACTGTTTAGCCTCGGTGAGCGCGTCGTACACGCGCGCCGGAGCCGCGCTGAAACTCACTTCCATATGAATCGCTTCCGCCGAGCGGATGATTTCGTCATCGGCGGGAAACGCGTCCCCGCGCGCAAGTTTCGACGACGCCAGCGCGGTTCCCGCGAACCCCAAGCCCGAGAAAAGCGTTGCCATTTGGACGGAAAATTTCCTGCGAGTCAGTCGCTCGGACAACGAATTCAGAAAATCCTCGGTCTCATTTCTTCGCAGCATCTTTTCCTCCCTCCATCAACTCTGAATAGCCAGGAAGGCGAGAATGCTCGCTGCCCTTCAATAAGTCCTGCGCCTGGCGTTAGCTTTTCGGTGCGTAGTATCCTTTGCGCGCCAGCACCTTATCGTCGTGGTCCGAGACTTCCACCTTGATCTTGCGGAATTTCCCGTCGTGCGTCGAATTCGTCGGATAGTAGCCCAACGTGTACTGGCTCCGCAGCTCCTCGGAGATTTGATCGAACGCCTCCATCAGATGCTTTTCGCTGTTGACCACGATCATCCGCCCGCCCGTTTCGTCCGTGATTTTCTTGGCGACGCTGCTGTTCGCTCCGTAACGCGGATCGTATACCAGCAAAATGTGTACAACCGTATCTGTCCGCTGCGCCGCCTCAATCGCTTCTTCCACCCGCACCTTGCTTCCATTGTCTTCGGCGTCGGTCAGCACTACCACCGCTTTGCGCCCCGCCTCCGATGCCAGCTCATCGTGGCACGCCAGATACAGCGCATCATAGAAATCGGTCCCGATGTTCCCGGTCGGCAAAGTTCCGGGGGTCATGACCGGCCCCGCCGCATTGATTTGTGCGCGGCGAATGGCCCGGTCGAGCTGCGAACGGTCTTCCGTAAAATCGGCGAGCAAATCCACATCCAGGTCGAACGAGATGATCATGGCTTCATCGCCCTTGCGCATCACGCGGTTCAAAAAGCTCGAAGCCCCGTCCTGGATGGCCCCGAGCATGTTCTGTTCGCTGCCAGAAGTATCCATGAGCAACCCCAGCGTAATCGGCAGCGTCACTTCTTTGGAGAAGAAGGCGATCTTCTGTTCCACGCCATCTTCGTAAACCTTGAAGTCGTCTTGCGTGAGATTGGTCGCAATATGCTTGCTCTTGTCGCGTACCGTCACAAACAGGTTGACCAGGTTGACCTGCGTTTTGATCGTCGGGCCTTGAACGGTAGGCTCTTGCGGCAAGGCCGGCATGACCAGAGCAGCCCCGAGCGCGAGCGCAGGCGCCGCCGTGGCACACAGAATTGCAAGCTTCTTAAGAGAACGCATGTATACTTTCCTTGACGCAGGATGCCCGGCCGCCAATAGCCCGCTGGGGTTCTTCTGCCCCCTTAGGATGCTACCAACCGGCGCGATGGATGCGTCGCCATCTCCGGCGCAAATACTTCCACCGTCGGCTGTGAGAGGAAGTTTGGCCTCAGGATTATGAAAAGTCTACGAAAAATCACCAGCATCGCGGCTTTGCTCTTCTTTGCCGTTCCAGCCTTGTGGCTTGGCTTCGCCGCACAACCTTCTCAGGCAGCGCCCCAGGACGCCGCGCCTGCCAGGCCAGGGCCTCCTCCGCCCGACGTCCCACGTCTCAGCGACGCGCGCGCGAAGATTACGGTAAATGCCAACCTCGTCGTTGTCCCAGTGACGGTAAAAGACCGGACCGGCCGCCTGGTCCCCGATCTGGGGAAAGACGAATTTCGCATCTTCGACGACAACGTCGAACAGAAAATCGATATCTTTACGACCGAAGCCTTCCCCCTTTCCATGGTCATCTTGATCGACAACGACCTGAAGGATAAAGACGCGAAGCAAGTCGAAAACAGCCTCGACGCCATCATCGGGGGCATGAGCAATCTGGACGAGGCCTTCGTTTGCCGCTTCGACCAGTTTTTTCATGCCGGAACAGGTTTCTCCAGCAACCAGGACGCCCTGCTCCTGCAACTCAAGCGCACCAAGCTCGACAGTCACACCGCCGTGATGCCCCCTGGCGGTCCCTTTAATGAGCCCACCATCAACGGCCACGCCGTCGACGGCTCACCCGCCGTCACCGGCGCCACGCGCACGATCTTCGCCGCTCCCACCAAGGCCCTCGACGACGCCGTCTTCGCCGCCGCCGAACTTCTGAAAACTCGCCCTCGCAACCGCCGCAAGATCATCTTTGTCATCAGCGACGGCATCGACGGCGGCAAAAAGTACAACAACAACACCTACGACAATACCGTCAAGGAAGTGCTCGCCCATAGCATTTCCGTCTTCGCCGTGGGCGTCGGAAGCGCCTTCTTCGACCGCAAATTCGAGCGCCTCTCCGAATACGCCCACGCTACCGGCGGCGATATTTATTACGCCGCCAGCGAGGACGCCATGGAGGACCTCTACGCCCGCGTAACGGAAGAGGCCCGCAACGAGTACACCCTCGCCTACATTCCCCAGGGCCTCAAAGGCGTCCAAAACTCGAAGGACTACCATGACGTGGAAGTACGCGTCGAGCGCGCGAACGTGACTATCCTTACCCGCAGGAAGTATTACACCGGCGGAATCACCCAATAACCTCCGCGATTTTGGTGTCACGCCGTTTTTTCTTGACACCCACTCAACTCCCTCGTATACCCTGCGAGACGGCATGTCGGGCGTCGCCCGTCATGACCGGCAGTTGTGCTGATCCGTGGCCCAGGAGGCCGCACGCGAAAGGAGTTTCCAGATGAAGAAAAAGGGAAAGAAGGACGAGGCGAAAGGGCCGAAAAAAGGGAAGTAGAGACTCTTCCACAGGTTTCCGTTGGTTTGGGCGCCGCCCGCTGGACGGCGCCCTTTCTATCTGTAAAGCTCCAGCAGGATGCCGGAACCCGAGCCTGAACTTGTTCCCAGGCTTATATGCTGAGCGCCTCTTCGTGAGCGGGGCAGATCGGCTTATAAGCGCAGCTGCGGCAGACGAAGCCAGGCTTGGGCGGAAATTCCCCGGCGCGGATATCGGCGGCAGCTTCCAGGACGATTTTTTGAGCTTCGTCGAGTTGTTTGGCGTCGCGAGTGGTCGCTTGGGTTTGGTTGTTCTGAAGATAGTAGAAAACCAGCCGGACGGGATTCCATTCGAAAATCTCTTTTGCAGCCAGGGCGTACAAGCTAAGCTGCAAATCTTTTCTGGCGTCCGCGTCTTTTTTCGGCTTACCTGTCTTGTAGTCGATGATTTCGACGTCGTTGCGTCCTAGTGAATTGACCTGGTCCATCCTTCCGATGATGCTCACATTGTTTTCCAGCGGAAGTTCAAAGCTCTTTTCTTGTTCCAGCACTTTCGGCGGTTCCTCCAACATCGCCGCATGAAAAGCGCGCAGTTGCTCCAGCCCGTCTTGCTCGTACCCCTTCTCCTGGTAATCATCCTCAAATCCCGCCGAACTCCATTCCGTCTCGAAAATGCGCGCCATCTCTTCAAACGGCAGCTTCACCCCTTTGCGAAGCTGGTCGACAAAACGCTTGATTGTCGTGTGCATCACGCTGCCAAAACTCAGCACCGCTTTTGGCCCTTCCTTGAGCGACCACGACCGGCTGAAAAGATATTGCTGCGGGCAACTGCGGTAGCCGCTCACCGCAGAAGGGCTTAACGTGAGGGGCTCAGGCGTAGGTGGATGAAATTCCAGCGCCCAATCGGCGATGCGCGAGAAAATTTTCGGCGGCTCGCTGGACGCAGGGAAGAGTTGTGAATCGGCCGCGCCCGGAGCTTCTTTTTTTGCTGCCGAACTCACTTTCGGCAATTTGGGGCTCATCTGATGAACATCGCGCCGCTTGATAGCCGGGTCCATCAAGATGTCTTCCACGAACACCGGAATCTTCCCCTTTTTTTCCGTAAGCGTGGTGAGTGTGAGCCGGTTCTCCGCGCGCGTCAGAGCCACATAGAAAAGCCGCCGCTCTTCCTGAATGTGAAACTGCTCCGCTGGTTCGCCTTCTTTCATCAGCGCGGCAGGGAACTCGAACACGCGCGAGCGTTCCGTCGCTGGAAATTTCTTGTTATTGATGCGCAACAGAAAAACCTGCGGAAACTCCAGCCCCTTGGCGCCATGAACCGTCATCAACTGAACGGCGTCGCCAGGGAAATCGTCTTCGAGGCTGATCGTCCCGCCTGCCTGCGAATAGTAGCCCAGATACTCGACGAACTCCGCGAGGCCTCGCGTTTCGCTCTTCGGTTCCCACTCTTTCACAAACTCCGTCAGCCGCGTAACGTATTTGCGGTCTTGCGCGCCCGCGCGTTGCGCGACTTCCAGCCAGTCGAGGAGATCCGCCAAAATTTCTCGTGCCGTGCGGCGGCGAAGCGTTTTTCGCTGCTCGGAAAGAAATTCCACAAGCTTGCCCAGCGCTGCGTGCGACCCATCGAAGGGCAACTGCCCTTGTGGAAGCTGAAGCATGTCATACAGCGCCTTCTTTTCTTTGCGCGCGCGCTCCGCGAGCCGCACCAGGTCGGCGGGTTCCAGTCCCCACGCGGGCGCTGCCAGCACGCGAGCGCACGCAATGTCATCAAACGGAGTCGCAATCAGCCGCAAATAAGCAAGCACGTCTTTGACCAGCGGATGATCGAGAATCGAGAGCTTGCTGATCACGAAAGGAATTTTGTGCCGTGAGAGTTCTTCCACCAATTCGTCGCGATGCGCATGTTGCCGGTAGAGCACCGCGAAATCCCGCCACTTCCGTCCCGCGGCGTGCAGCCGCTGCAGTTCGCTGGCAATCCACCGCGCTTCGTCCTCTTCGGTTTCCAGTTCGACGATGCGGACTTTTTCGCTTTCCTCTTTATTGGCGCTCAGCACTTTCTTCGGAAAGTCCGCGCTCACCGTATTTTGCGCGATGACCTGCGTTGCCACGCGCAGGATATTCGGCGTCGAGCGGTAATTTTCGACGAGCGAAACCCGGAAATGTGTCGAGTCTTCGCCCTCGCGCCAGCCCGCAAACCGCTCGAGGAAATAATTTAAAGCTGCCGAAAGAAGCGCCGCGAAACCGGTAAATGGCCTGATCGTTGTCGCCCACGGCAACAATATTTCTCTTCTCGCCGGCGAGCAGTTCGAGCAGCCGCAGTTGCGCAATGTTCGTGTCTTGAAATTCGTCCACGAGGATATAGCGGTACTTTTCTTGGAGCGTTTGGCGACGCTCAGTGTTGGTTTCGAGAAGCTCGACGGCTCCCGTAATGAGCGAGCCGAAAGACACACGCTTCTTCTCGCGCAGTAACTCTTCGCTCGCCCGATAAGCCCGCGCGATTTCCTGTTGTAGCGCGACTTCTTCGGCGCGCTCCTGGAACGTGTCCTCGTCCAGCGCCGCGCGTTCAGCCTCGAGCTGCGCCGCAAGCCCGTCGGCGTAACGTTGATAATCTTCCGCCGAAACGAGTTCGTCCTGGCAGCGCGAGAAAAAATCCACGAAGTCATTCAAGAATTGGCCGGGGTCGGCGAGCCGGCGATATTTGTCGAGCTTGAGCCGCGCAAGATTTCGCCGCAGAAGTATCCAATGATCGACCTTGTCGATCATCAGCTGTTCTGGCGCCGCTTCTTTCAAAAGCCCTTCGCAGAACGCATGAAACGTGGCCAGCGTCACATCTTTCCCACGCTCGCCAGTAGCGCGCACCACACGCGCCTTCATTTCCCCCGCGGCTTTATTGGTAAAAGTCAGCCCAAGAATGTTTTCGCCCGAGAGTGATTCGTCCGTTTGCAGCAGATGCCGAATCCGCTCCGTAATAACGCGCGTCTTTCCCGTGCCCGCGCCTGCAATTACGAGCAGCGGCCCATCGCCATGCGTGATCGCGCGCCGCTGCGCCTCATTCAAGCGCAAACCGTCCGGCTTGTTGTCGTCCGGAAACGGCTCTAGGTCGAACAATGTAGCCATAATCTAGCTAGGTTAGTTCATTTGGAATCGCAGAAGAAAGGGATCCGTCACATTCTCAGAATTGATTCAAGAAGTATTTCGATGGAAATGCCCTTTTGATCCGCAACCAATTCTAGAACCGCTTTGACCGTTCCGAGTCTGAGCTGCACTTGAGCGGGAATCGTGAGAGTTTGTCGCTCAGCCCCCTCCACCAGGAGGATGATGTGACTGCCGGTCTGGTGTACCTCGCGGTAATCCCAGCGCCGACGTAGCTCATTCGCAAGCTGCCGGCCGCTTAGATCCCCAGGAGGCTTCATGCCATGGAAATCAGTTCGTCACGAACCAAATGCAAACGAATTTTCTCCGGCTGCGCCTTGTCAAAAAAATGGCCCTCAACAGCATCTCTCACCATCTCGCGCAATTTTTGCCAGGTATCGCCTTGGGTCACGATGCTCTCCGTCAAGCATTCAGCCACAAACCCGCCGTCCTCTTCCTGCGTCACCTTAAACACCAGCTCGTTCGCATTCTGTGCGTTCATTTGGCCTTCTCTGAAAATGCTAACATGCCGCCTTCAATGCTCTCAGGCCTTTTTTGATGAGAAAAGTGTTTCTTGCTGCGAGAATTTGCCAGCTGCCACTTTGGCGTTCATTTCCGCGGATTTGCCGCGGGGCACGCTGAGGGATTCCCACTTTCCCGTTCGAGTGAAAGCGAAATGCTTGGCGAGAAACAGAATCTGGCCGACGTGATGCGCGTAGTGCGCGATTTGGCGGTTGATCGCTTGCATCACGGAGTGAGGCTCCGATCGAATCGTCACCGTTCGCGTGAGATCCGCTTCCTTTAGCGGTTCGAGCGCCTCGAAAACGTATTTCCAGCCGCGTTCCCACATTTCCATTAGTTCGGCGCGGGTTGCGGGAGGCGTCTCGAATTCCGTGTCGCGATGGCGGTCCGGCTTCTCGCCATCGGTCGTCAGGAAATCCCGCCAGCGCGAACGCATATTCCCGGCGATATGTTTCACGATAATGGCGATGGAGTTCGATTCCGCGTCGAGCGCGACGAACAGGCAATCGTCCGGGCATTGCGCCATCGCCCGCTCGCCCAGCTTTTTGTAATAATGAAAAAGCCCGATGGAATCTTGCAAATACGACGTGCTCAGTTGGTGCGGCATGAAGATATTTTGTCCTCGCGCAAAGGATTGTCAACGGCCATTCGCGGGAATTCCTCGCGTCTGGCTTAGAGTGTGCGGACCAACCGGATGGACCGAGGATCGAAAAATAAAGCTTGACATTTCGCCTTTTGTTCGCCTATGATTTGCGGCGCTGAGTGGCGACATCAGATGGAGGCCGATATGACCATTGGACAATCGATGCTGACCGAATTCGACGAAGAGATGAAGAACACGCGAAAAGTCCTTGAGCGCGTCCCCGACGAGAAGTGGAATTGGAAGCCGCACGAGAAATCCGGAACCATGGGCTGGCTTGCCGGGCACGTGGGCACAGTTCCCGAGTGGATCACGATGACCATCAATACGCGGGAACTCGATTATGCACCCGTAGATGGACCGTCGTACCAGCCGCCGAAGATCGAGAATCGCGCGCAATTGCTCGCCGCGTTTGACAAAGGCAGCGCGGAAGCACGGGCGGCGCTCGCCGGCGTCAGCGACGAAGAAATCGTAAAAGGATGGAAACTGCTTGCCGGCGGCCAGGAAATTTTTACCCTGCCGCGAGTCGCCTGCATCCGCAGCATGTGCATGAATCACCTGATTCACCACCGCGCCCAACTGACCATTTATTTCCGGCTAGTCGGTGTTCCTGTTCCGGGTTTGTACGGCCCAAGCGCCGACGAAGGCATGCCGGATTCAACCGCTGCTGCCGCAAACTAAAGTGGCCCCAGCGTCGCATTCTATTTGTATGGAGTGCGGCAGCCCTGCTGCCGCTTTCCTCTGCCAGTAGCAGGACTCTATGTTTGGCGAGGCGTTTCTACAGAGTGCAAGGAAAGGGCAGGCCGTTGATTGCCCTTTCCTTCCTCTTCGCCCCGCAAGCTTTCCCATCGCCCTGCCCCTCCTCTTTTGTAAAGCGTTATAATGGTTTGCGTTGTTCCGCCGGAGGCTCACCCGCTCATGGATACTCCTGTCATTCTTTCCGCCGTTCGCACGCCCATAGGAAAATTCCAGGGCGGACTCGCCGGATTTTCGGCTGTCGATCTCGGCGGCAAAATCGTCGCCGAAGCGATCCGTCGCTCCGGAATCGACGCCAACGAAGTCGATGAAGCAATCCTTGGTAACGTCGTCCAGGCCGGGCTCGGCCAAAATCCGGCGCGGCAGGCGGCGCTGAAGGGCGGCTGCGCGCCGCGCGTTGCGGCGATGACCATTAATAAAGTCTGCGGCTCCGGCTTAAAAGCGGTTGCGCTCGCAGCGCAAGCGGTCACGCTCGGCGAAACGGAAATCGTGGTGGCCGGCGGGATGGAGTCCATGTCCAACTGCCCCTATCTGCTGCCACAAGCGCGCACTGGCTACCGGCTTGGCGACGGCAAACTCGTGGACTCGATGATCCACGACGGCCTATGGGACGCCTACGAAGACTTCCACATGGGCATTACCGGCGAACTCGTCGCGGAAAAATATGGCATCACGCGCGAAGAGCAGGACCGGTTCGCGGTCGAGAGCCATCAAAAAGCGGTGCGCGCGCGCAAGTCGTGCTTTTTCGAGGCGCAGATCCTGCCGATCGAAGTGCCGCAGAAAAAGGGCGAGCCGATTGTCATCAAGTACGATGAATCGCCGCGCGAAGACACTTCGCTCGAAGCACTGGCGAAGCTAAAGCCGGCGTTCAAAAAGGATGGCACGGTAACCGCGGGGAACGCTCCCGGCACAAACGACGGAGCGGCGGCGCTAATCGTCACCAGCGAACGAAACGCCTCGCGGCTCGGCCGGCAGCCAATCGCGCGCATCGTTGCGCAGGCGGTCAGCGGCGTCGAACCGAAGTGGGTGATGATGGCGCCGGTGGACGCCGTCGAAAAACTTCTCGCGAAAACCGGTTGGGACCGCGACAACGATGTGGACCTCATCGAGCTGAACGAAGCGTTTGCAGTCGCAGCCATCGCTGTGACGCGTCAGCTACGGCTCAATCCAGAAAAAGTAAACGTGAACGGTGGCGCCGTCGCGCTAGGCCATCCAATCGGGGCGAGCGGCGCGCGCATTCTAGTCACTCTTCTGTACGAATTGGAGCGGCGCAATCTAAAGCGCGGCGTCGCCGCGCTCTGCCTCGGCGGCGGCAACGCCGTCGCCCTCGCCGTTGAACGCTACTAGCTCCGACTCAAGTTGGTTGTCGTTGCCGTAGTCCTCCGATTTATAGAAAAACACCGCAGGGCTTTGCCTTGCGCTACATATTTTGCGCGGCGCTCTCTGTCAACGGCGCGCTCCCTAATTCATGTGCGCAGTAGGGGCAAAACTTGTCCAGCTCCGCGACTTCGCGTTTGCAGTTGGGGCAGCTGGGATGCAGGTTGCATTTGCAGTTGGGGCAGAAGTTGTAGCGGGCGCCGACCATCTTCGAGCATTGTGGACAAGGATAGGGCAGCGGTTCGCGCATGAGCAAGTAGATGACGAAGCCGAGCAAACCCCAAGTCGGGAGAAAAATCAGAACTAAAATCGTCCACAGAGTAGAGTTCATCCCGCGGCGCTTTGCGTCTTGATTTACGTAGGCCATCAGGAAAATGAATCCCGCTATAAAAACGGAAACCATCGTTATAAATCCGGCTAATGCCAGAGAAGCGAGCATGGGGTCATATTTCAGGTCGGGTGGAAAGATGTTGTCATGACTAGGAAGGCCATGCAGATTTACGAGCAAAGCGGCGGCCTGAGCCACAACGAAAAGTAAAGCAACCGTCCAGCGAAGCCACGCGGGGACAAGCTTGAACTCGCTCCAGAAATGGAGATTCTCTTTTTTGCGGCGCAAGCGATTAAGCCGCATTCTCTCGTTAAACGAACCGCTTACTTTTTGTTGGTAGTCCGACATACACTTTCCTCTCTCAAACTTTTAGATTGGCGCTCTTACTCCGATGGATCGTTTTCGTTCGCTAATCTGGCGTTTTCCATCAACACGACCGCAGCGGCGATCAGCGCGGGAATCATCCACCAAAGGCCAAAACCCATTTCCCAGACAAGGCGGGGGACGCCGATGTGTTCGCCGGCCCACTCGAAGGCACGCCAGACGTAGGGAGCGGTGGCGATGCCGAGCGCCCAGGACATGGCGCACATGATCCAGAGGAGGCGGCGCTTGGGTTCGCGCTCGCGCATTTCCTGGGCGCGAAGCTGCAAGCGGAATCGGGTGCGCTCGGCAAGCCCGCGAGGGAGGGAAACGTGCACGGCGCGCAGGACGCGAACTGCGTCATTCGTTTGCTGTGCGACTTGGGAGCAGGCTTGGCACTCGCGCAGGTGTGCGGCGAGCCAGTTGCGCTGGTCTTGGGAGATTCCTTCGATGCGCTCTTGCGCGATGAGCTTTTCGGCGCGGGCGTGGAGATTTTCGTTCATGCTGCACTTCCTTGCATTGCGCCGCGAAGGGCTTCGAGGCCGCGATAGAGGCGCGACTTGACGGTGGAAAGCGGTGCGGCCAGCACGCCGGCGATTTCCTCGAGACCAAGGTCTTCTTGAAAACGGAGAACGAGAACTTCGCGATAGACCGTGGGAATTTTTTCCAGCGACTCATGCACGCCGATTTTTTCTTCCGCGGTCAGGACCAGATGCAAAGGCGAAGGTTGGTTCTGCGCGGCAAACTCCATCGGCGCGCCTTCTTCGGGGTCGGTGAGGGCATCGAGGCTTTGCATTTTTTTCTGGCGCTGCCAGTCGATGACCAGATTGCGAGCGATGCGGAAAAGCCAGGCCTCGAATTTGTACTTGCCGTCGTACTGGTAGCCGCGCTCGAGGACGCGGATCCAGGTTTCCTGGAAGAAGTCTTCGGCGCGCTCGCGGCTGGAGGTCAGATAATGCAAATAGCGGAACAGCCGGTATTGATACTGCTCGATGAGCTGATCGAGGAGATCGGGGTCGCGGCGCTTAAGCCCTTGGGCGAGGGCCTTGTTGTCGTCGGCCATCTGTATGGAGAAGAGAAGAATCGATCTCGACACTGCCGAGGTCAGGGATGTAAATGTCGCGCTCATTCTACAGGGTATACGCGATGGCAGTGTAAAAAGACGCACTCCGGGCCAAGCGATCAAGGCGTTTAAGGCTACGTCGACTCACAAGGCTTTCTGGTTTCCGTCAGCTTGCCCCCTCCCCTGTTTTCTTGTAAACGTTGCAGATAAAGGACTTACGTTTTGCGTAAGTGGTTTAGAATCAGTCGTTTCTAGGGGAAGTGTAAATGTTGGTGCTAAAGGAATTAGCTGGAGTGGTGTTGGGCCGGCGACGACGGGGAAATAGAGTACGTGCGAAGGCGAGGGCTTCTTCGGCGGGGGTTTGGGTGGCCGAGGTTGGGGGCTCGGGGGATTGGGTGGCGGGATTGGGTGGGGGTGCGGGTGAGTTTGCTGGGGCTGGAGCGACGGCGGTCTTGTCGATGGTCGACGCGGTGGGAGCGAGGCGGGATCCTTTCCGACCGGGTCGGAATCTGCGATCTCTTCGCTCAGGATGACAGGCCTCCTGCGCAGCGGACGGATGCGGGGCTGTTCTGGGTTGTGACGGCGATGCGGCCGCTTGTGGTTGAGTTGGCGGCGGGGTAGGTTGGAGTGGGGGAGTCGGGGTTGGCACTTGGGTTTGGGCCGACGCAGTTTGCGGGGGTTGTGGCGGCGTGGACGAGGCGGGCTGACTGGGTTCGTCAGATTTGTCGGGCTCGGCGGCGGGCGGGAAGAGGTAGTCTTGGTCGGAGTTGACGGAGTTGCGGATGGATTTGCGCCAGCCGTCGGTGCTGAAGGCGTTGATGTATTCGTCTTGGGCGAGGTGGATAGACTGCAGGAGCGTTTGCAACATGTAGGCGACGGTGCGGGCGAGGCGGGGCTTTATTTCGCCACGGATGACGGCGGGGATGAGGCGGGAGAGAGCGGTGCTGAGATCGCAGGCGGAGAGATAGTTGCCGGAGAAGAAGTAGGCCAGGTCTTTGCCGAGAGTTGCGGCGGAGCGGACCTGGGATTCTTTTTGGGCGTGGTAGAAGCAGAAGTGGGGGTGGCTGGCGATGCGCGGAGTGCGGCAGCGGCGGCCATCTTGGTACGTGAATAGACAGAGGGATACGCGGTCTTTTGCATTTAGAGAAGACATATAGAGCTCCTTTGAATTTTTGAATTAGATTTGGGAATTGGACTTACGGAAAAAGAAAGAGCACAGCCAGGATTGGCTGTGCCGCTTACAGAAAGAGCCGACGGTAAAGAATGAGCCTAAAAAGAAAGAGCCGGTCTAAAGACCGGCCACTACAACTGCAACTAAAAGAGCACAGGCTGAAGCCTGTGCCACTCATTGGGCCTAAAACAGAAACGCCTCGCGGGTAGCGAGGCGCAGTACTCAACCGAAATGTTATAGCAGGGTAGGCATATGACGCACAAGGAGAAAATGTGGGCGAGTGAGCAGAGGCAAAAAGACGAGAAAAGGACTTAACGCAGAGGCACGGAGAGCACAGAGGCCGCGGAGAAGAGGGACATGGTCAGGCTATACAGTGGTTTGACGGGGTGTAGTAGACTCGTCCGCTGCTGACATGTTTTGTCCTATTTGCAAGGCGGAGTATCGGCAGGGGTTTACGCGGTGCGCGGACTGTGAGGTCGAGCTCGTATATGAGCTGCCTGTTGCGGCCATCGTTCCTCATGCGGCCGCTGCTCCCGGGGATGCAGAGGAAGACCCGTTCTGCTCTTTTTGGAAGGGGGACGATCCGCGGGTTCATGCAGAACTTTGCGAGTTGTTCGATGGGGTGGGGATTCCCTATAAGACGATTCGACGGCAAGACCACCTGTTCAACATCAATACGAGCAGCGCGTTTGAGCTGGGCATTCCTTTTTCGCTTTTTGAAAAGGCGGAAGCCGTCGTGAAAGAAGCCTACGGCGGCGACGAGGCGATTCAACCTGCTTCGCGCTTGTTGCCTGAGGATTCCGAGCACATTCCGGGCACGCGGTTTGATTCTGAGGCGGGCGAGTCCCGCGCTCGACCGTTCCAGAGAGGCGCCGAGTCCGGAGTGGATCCGGTTTCTGCCGAACGCGCAGACGAATCCTCTGCGCCGATGAAGCCGG
The DNA here is from genome assembly GCA_963767755.1 of uncultured Acidobacteriota bacterium. GTDB lineage: Bacteria > Acidobacteriota > Terriglobia > Acidiferrales > UBA7541 > Acidiferrum. Next base: position 341,217 of record CAVYFO010000034.1, read on the forward strand.
AAGGCACGGATCAAGAAGGGAATGGCGGTGATTGGGGGCTCGAGGACGCAATCACTAAGATATGGTCGGGCGACGAGCAGGAGATGGCGGAATTCATCGCGGCCTCGCTACAGATCAACCAGATTCAGACCCGCCATGATCGGAGCGGCGGGAAGCATACGCTCTATGTGCGCCCGGAAGACGAAGTCTCCGCGCGGGAGATCGTGAGGGAAGTGGTCGAAGGCGTACCGCCCGAGTGACGCTGTAAGGATTTGCGCAGGATTTAGAGCATTGCAGGGCGGGCGGAATTCATGGTGTTCACGGGTTGCGCAGTTTTTCTGCGTTGCGTTTGGATGTATTCTTAGCGCCTAATCGATTGGGTTGTTGATTGTTTGATGGCATGGAGGAACGGATGGCGACAGGTTCAGGACCGCAAGGCTCTTTGATTATGTTGTGGGCGGGGGAGGACGCGGCGCTGCACTCGACGTTGATTGAGAAATTGCAAAGCGCGGGGATACCTTTTATCGACAAGTCCGCGGGCGATGATCGGACCGTTCCGTCGGCGGACATCCTTCCGATTGATTGGAAAGCACGATTCGGGTTCGAGGTGGCGGTGCCGTCGTCGAGTCTGGCCGCGGCTGAAGAAATTCTTGAAAAGCTGCTGGACGAAGAGCCTGCAGACATGGAGATTGCGGCGAATGAGTCTTCCGAGCCGACGATCGCGGAGAGGGAACCGTCCAGCGTGGGGGCGGCTATTTGCGCGGTGTGGTCGGGTTCGGATGAAGCGCGCGCGGGGTTTTTGGTCCAGGCGCTGAAGGAAAATGAGATTCCGGCGCGTGCCGAGACGCATGGGAGCGAGGCAAGAGTGTATGTTCCGCCGGAAGAGGAAACGCTGGCGCGGGAGATAATTCGGGAGATTGTGGAGGGTGCGCCACCGAAGTGACGCGGTTTTTTTGAGTGTTCTTCCTTTTGCCCCTTTATTTCCTTGGGGACATTTACTGAGTTTCGGAAAATTGCGAGTGGCGCGAGGGGCTGAGAAAAGCGGCAGCAGGGCTGCCGCACTCCAAGGTGCGTGCGAGACTTAATCGTTCAGGAGAATGCGGAGGGTTGACCTTGTCTATGGATGCGATCAAGACGGTGGCGGTGCTGGGCGCGGGGACGATGGGGAATGGGATTGCGCACGTGTTTGCGAGAGCGGGATACAACGTGATTTTGCGGGATGTGGAGCGGCGATTTTTGGAGCGCGGGATCGAGACCATTGGCAAGAATTTGGATCGGGAGATTAAGAAGGGGAAGTTGCCGGAGGCAGAGAAGGGAACTGTTTTGGGGCGGGTGGAGTGCGTGACGGAGATGGCAGCGATTGGCGGGGCGGATTTTGTGGTGGAGGCGGTGCCGGAGAAGTTGGAGATCAAGAGGGCGGTGTTGACGGAGGCGGATGGGATTTTGCGGCCGGAAGTGATTTTGGCGAGCAATACGTCTTCGATCGCGATGACGACGTTGGCGGCGTTGACGAAGAGGGCGGACCGGTTTGTGGGGATGCACTTTATGAATCCGGTGCCGGTGATGGCGCTGGTGGAGGTGATTCGGGCGTTGCAGACGAGCGATGCGACGTTTGCGGCGACGATGGAGTTGGCGAAGCGGCTGGGGAAGACGCCGGTGGCGGTGAATGATGCGCCGGGGTTTGTGTCGAACCGGGTGCTGATGCCGTTGATTAATGAGGCGGTGTATTGCGTGATGGAAGGCGTGGCGACGCCGGAAGCGGTGGACGCGGTGATGAAGCTGGGGATGAATCATCCGATGGGGCCCCTGGAGTTGGCGGATTTTATTGGGTTGGATGTGTGCGTGGATATTATGCATGTTTTGCATGAGGGGCTGGGGGATCCTAAGTATCGGGCTTGCCCGCTGTTGAAGAAGTATGTGGCGGCGGGGTGGTTGGGGAGGAAGGCGGGGCGGGGATTTTATACGTATACGGGGTAGTTGGTGAGGCACGGCGTGTGCATGCGTGCCGCGGCGGTGAGAAAAGCGGCAGCTGGGCTGCCGCACTCCATATTCTCGCCGGGTGATATACTGGCAGTAACGGAGACGGCCATGGATTCCACGAATAGCGTCGTCGTGAAAAACCCAAATATCCTTAGCGGAACGCCGGTGTTTCGCGGGACGCGTGTGCCCCTTCAACTGCTCTTTGACTCCCTGGAGCGCGGGCACATGCTTGAACAGTTCCTCGAAGGTTATCCTACCGTTTCGAGAGAGATGGCCGTCGCCGCGCTGCAAGAGGCTCAGTAGCTTCTATCATTCGGTATGGTTGACCAGATCTAAGGCACGTGGAGCAGTTCCTCAAGATAGTAACCGCCGGATGTAACTTTAGCTTGTGGATTGCGACCCGAGAGCCAGAGATTTGACCCGCCTTTTCCAACTGCCCGCAGCACACTCTGCTCCTGGTCTGGAAAGCTGGGCATGAATATGATGTCGCACACCAAGTTGTGCCGGAATTCGACCCGAGGCTTGGGCAAAATCTTCGCCTCAAAGAAGCCGCTCCTGTCCACCGTTGCGTGAGTGTCCTGACTCAGTATCGAACTCCCCTGCCCGACATAATCGTAAATGTTAATCACGAGATGTGCGCCGGTGGGGAGGTTGGATGCGCCTCTCAGGTAGATCCAGTTGGAGCCGCCATACTCTGCCGACGCAGCGATGTAAAACGTTGGTGCGGTCAGATGAGGGGGGTGTGTCTGTCCGTTCGCTGCGAAAAGAATCCCGAAGAGAAGAAGAATTGGGATCGCAAATAGTTTTCGTCCCATGGAAGGCCCCCTTTGCATTCGGTCGACCCGCGACTTTCAGAGCCAAAGAGTATGCTGAAAGGAGTAGCCAGGAATAAGGCGAAGATGAGGCGAAAAAATAACGTTTGCTTTTTGTTCGCCTTGATGCTAACTTGCACCTCGCAGTTTTCAACAGGTGCGGGATGTGCTCGGCTTCGAGGCTGGCGATAAGTTGTCCGGAACATGCTAGGCTCGAAAGCGAGTTCATCGAGGCGCGGGACCGGATGCGGGGGGCTGGTGAGGCTCCGCAAGCTGGAGCCGGCGGAAGAGCGGCAACTGGCGGTGCGGGTGGCGATGGCCATTGCACGGCTGAAGGAGCATGTCGCGGAGCACGGTTGCGAACGCCGGGGCTGAGGCAGTTGGCGAATGGCCCTGAAGAAATAAGGCATGGCGAAAAGATAATTACAGTGTTACTATTAGGCTTCCGCTATGTCCCGGGCCAAGGTTTCAGGTTCAAGTTGAGCAAGATGGGGCGCAGCGTGCTGCGCCCCTACAAAGTACAGAAGCGACGAAATTCCCTAATTTTTTCTACCGAGGTGTGAAATGACAGAAGAGAAAGAGAAATTGCTGGCGGCGGCGATATCACAGATTGAAAAGGACCATGGCAAGGGCGCGATTATGCGGTTGGGCAGCCGGGATGTGCTGGTGCCCGTCAGTGTAATTCCCAGCGGGTGTTTGTCGATTGATGCGGCGCTGGGCGTGGGCGGGTTTCCGCGAGGGCGCGTGATCGAGATTTACGGGCCGGAATCGGGCGGCAAGACGACGATGACGCTGCACGTGATCGCCGAGGCTCAGAAGCTGGGCGGGCAGGCGGCGTTCATCGATGCGGAGCATGCGCTTGATCCGGTGTATGCGCGGAAGCTGGGCGTGGACGTGGACAATTTGCTGGTGTCGCAGCCGGACAACGGCGAGCAGGCGCTGGAGATTGCGGAGACGCTGATTCGTTCGGGCGGCGTGGACATTGTGGTCGTGGACTCGGTGGCCGCTTTGGTGCCTAAGGCTGAGCTTGAGGGCGACATGGGCGACCCGCAGATGGGCTTGCAGGCGCGGCTGATGTCGCAGGCGCTGCGGAAGCTGACGGCGATTGTGTCGAAATCGAAGACCTGCCTGATTTTCATCAACCAGATTCGCGAGAAGATTGGCGTGATGTTTGGAAATCCGGAGACGACTACCGGCGGGCGAGCGCTGAAGTTTTATGCGTCGATGCGCATCGATATCCGGCGGATTCAGGCGATTAAGGAAGGCGACGTGGTGGTGGGCTCGCGAACGCGCGCCAAGGTTGTGAAGAACAAGGTGGCGGCGCCATTTCGGGAGGCGGAGTTTGACATTGTGTATGGAGAAGGGATTTCGCGCGAGGGCGACTTGATCGATCTGGGCGTGGACAAGGGATTGGTCGAGAAAAGCGGAACGTGGCTGAGCTTTGGCGGCGAGCGCATGGGCCAGGGGCGCGAGAATGCGCGCGTCTTCCTCAAGGAAAACAAGGACATTCGCGACAAATTGGAGAACGGGTTGCGCAAGAAGCTGGAGATCGCGATTCCTGGCAATCCGACGAATGCGGCTGCGCCTGGTCTCAACGGTCACGCTGGAACTTCGGCGCACAACGACAAGACACCCATGAAGGCCGCGGCGGCGTCTGCCACATCAGGCGCGAGCGACGCCGGCAAGGCTCGTCCGACGCGCTAAGCGATCGGCATGCGTGTTATAGAGCCCGGCTGCCGCGTGGTTTGCGGGAGCGTGTACTAAGATTTTTGCGTGGCACAACATAACGACGTCGTACGGGAATCATTCACAACACAAGCTGCAGCCTTTGCGGCGAACCCCTGGGTCACCGACGAAGAGCGCATCGGGCGCCTAGTTGCGGCCGCTCGCCTTGCCGGGAACGAACGAGTGCTCGACATCGCGACGGGGCCTGGATACATCGCGGAAGCGTTCGCCCGGGCTGCGCGCGAAGTTGTGGGCGTCGACCTAACGGACGCCATGCTGGTGATCGCCAAAGAGCGCACTGCGGCGCGGGGCGTTTGCAATGTTTTCTTTCGCGCCGCTGATGCGCAGAACCTTACCTTCGAAAATGGATCGTTCGACGTAGTGGTGTGCCGGCTGGCGCTGCATCATCTGCAGAAACCACTGCAAGTTTTGCGCGAAATGGCGCGCGTTTGCCGGGCAGGCGGCACGGTGCTCGTTGAGGATATTTACGCCAGCGAGTTTCCTGAGCGGGCGGCTTATCAGGATCGGTGGGAGATTTTGCGAGATCCGTCGCATGTGCGCACGCTTCCTCTGAGCGAATTGCTGCAACTGTTTCGCGATGCCGGCTTGGAGACGGACGCGGTGAGTACGGCGGACGATTTGACGCCGGAAGTGGAGCGGTGGCTGGCGACGACAAAGGTTCCTTCGGAGCGGGCGGCGGAAGTCCGGCGACTTTTGGAAGAGGACCGGCTGAAGGATCTGAGCGGAACACGGCCGTTTCAAGATGCGACGGGAAGACTTTACTTCCATGCGCGAACGGTGATCCTCGCCGGGCGGAAGGTCAGTTCGATTTAGGCGCCTGTCCGGACGGTCAGCCATACAAAACAAAGCACATAGGGGCGTACTGGTGCATATCGGCTATTGCGTACTACCCCTGGCGGTGCCTAGAATATGTCTCATCCTGAGAGAAGGTGTTTCTCTTCGGAACGAGTTTGGCGGACGCGGCGCGGCTAAGTGGCATCAAATGAGTAAGCTGCGATTTGGTAATGCAGGTGCAATCATTGTGGATGCTTGTGCGATTGGGTGCGGCCCATATTCGACAGGAAAGAAAGCGGATTGAGATTGCAGGTTGACCGCAAGGACAGCATGGGGTAAATATTCGCCCTCGGGAATTTTCCGTGGAAAGCCAGGGCTCAAAGGCGGTTTGGTGAAGAAAGAAGCAAAAGCGGTTCTCGCAATAGTGTTGGCGGCGTTTTTTGCGGTTCCGGCGCCAGCGGCTCCAGCCGGTACGCGTACGCGGAGATATGCTTCGCGTTACCGCGGCGTGCCAACGTTTGCTGATTCGACGATTTCTGATGTCTCTACTTATGATGACCCGGTTGTTCGAGAAGCAGCGGTGGAAGCCTTGGGGCGGTACAACGGATCGGTTGTCGCGGTGGATCCCAACACGGGGCGGATTCTGACGGTCGTCAATCAAAAGATTGCATTTGGCGACGGATACATTCCCTGCTCGACGATCAAGCCGACGATCGCGATTGCCGCGCTGGAAGAGAATGTGATCACGCGCGACACCATGCTGAAGGTTAGCTATCACAAATACATGAATTTGACGGATGCGATGGCGCATTCGAACAACGCATTTTTTGAAGAGCTTGGGCGGCGCATGGGTTTTGAAACGGTTTCGAAATATGCGCGCTTGTTGGGCCTGGGAGAGCTGGCCGGATATGATTTGCCGGAAGAGCACCCCGGAGCGTTCCCCAGCGAGCCTCCCGCGCTTGGCGGCGTTGCGCGGATGTCCAGTTTCGGGCAAGGGATTCAAATCACTCCCTTGCAACTAGCCGCGCTTGCGGCGGCATTTGCGAATGGGGGCACGCTTTATTATTTGCAGTATCCACGGACGCCGGAAGAGAAAGAAAATTTCACACCGCGCGTGAAACGGGATCTGAATATCGCGTCGGTTCTGCCGGAAGTGCGTGAGGGCATGCTGGCCGCGGTTCTGTACGGCACGGGCAAGTCCAGCTTCGACCGCGGCGGCGACGAGACGCCGATCGGGAAAACGGGGACCTGCGACGACCACACCACACCGTCGCGGATCGGGTGGTTTGTTTCGTACGCGGATGAAGCCCATCCGAGAATTGCGCTGGCCGTTCTGCTTCGCGGGAATTCGCGAGCGGTGAAGGGCCCCATGGCCGCGGAAGTCGCGGGGCGGATGTATAAGAAACTGCGCGAAGAAAATTATTTCGTCGAGACGGCCGCGCGAAGCACGCCGCTCACACCACTCCTGTCAGGCAAATAAAGAAACAAAGCTAGCTGCAAATCACGCCGGGCGCATGGTCCGGAAAGTCGCGAGGCACTTTTTCGCGGTGTCCAATTCAGAGAAGCGGCTGCCTTCCTGCTCGATGAGGTAATACTCGACTCCGCCGACAGACTCGGCGGCTGCGAAGATGTCCTTCCACTTGGCAACACCCTCGCCGAACAAAACTGTATATTCCTTGCCGGACTCCGGCGACCAATCTTTGAGATGAAGAGAACGGATACGTCCGGGATTGGAACGAATCCAGGCGACGGGGTCCGAGCCGGCTTCGATGCACGTGCCCACATCAAGCTGGAGCATGACGGATGGGCTCGTATTTTTCGCGATGATTTCGATAGGGCGGACGCCGTTTTCGGGAGTGAATTCGGCCTGATGGTTGTGATAGCCGGGCTTTAGACCTGACGGTTCCAATTTTTCAGCGGCGATGTTCAGAATATCCGCAACCGCTTTCCAGCCTTCCGGCCCGGGTTTTTCATGCGAACTGGCCATTACGACATATTTGCAGCCCAGGATGTTGTTGAGATCGCGAGCGCGGGAGATTTTGTCGGGAGCAAAATACGAACTGTCATTATGAGTGGAATAGCAGCGGATGCCGAGGTCGTCCAGGAGCTTTTTCATGTCTTTCGCCTGGATCTCGGACCATTCATAGTAAGGGGCGTAAAATTCAACGCATTGATAACCCATTGCGGCGACAGAGCGAACCGTGCCAGTGGGGTCATCCTTCAAGGCATTGCGGACGGAATAGAGTTCGAGCCCGACGGGGATGCTGGACACGCCGCGGACGGAAAGAGCCCACGGCAGCATTGCGGACAAAGCCAGAAATGAACGGCGGGATAAAGCCTTTGAAGTCATGGGTGCATCCTAACGGAGATTGAGCGGAATTACATCCAGAGGTTTGGCGATTGGGCGCACGGGATGGGAATGGCGTTTGACTGCAACCGTGGTTTGATACAAGAGTGTTCCTGAGAAGATGGCGGGCGTAGCTGGTAAATCAGAGTGCTGTGCGCTCCGGTCCGCAGGTTATGGGGCGGGCATCTTTATCAAGAGGAAGTGAGGAAGAGTGAATCGTCGTTTTGCGATGGTGTTGGTTGTGGTGCTGGGGTTTGGGGCCGGTGTGCTCGCGTATGTGTTTCATTTGAGGCTGCGAGCGTCCGATGAATTCGCGCATCAGGTAAAACTTGGGAACGAAGAGGCGGCGTGGATCCGTGAGCACGTGATCGTGCCCACGGAAAAGAGGCTTGCGGCGCGCGATAATTTTACGTCGGCGCTGGAAAAGTTCGGGCTGAGCCACCAGGATGCGGCGAAAGCTTCGGCGGCGGCGCAGCAGGAGTTTAATCTGCGGCAGGTGCGCGCGGGGAATACGATCACCGTGGGACGATCGGTTGGGGGGGAGCTGCGCGAGATCGACTACAAAATCGATCCGGACCGGATGCTGAAGATTGTGCCGGCGGATAGCGGTTTCAAGGCTGAAGTGAAGGAGATTCCTTCGAAACTCGAAGTCACGGCAGTCACCGGGCGGCTGGATGATTCACTTTTCAACGCCGTTGAGCAGGCGGGAGAGTCTCCGGAAATCGCGATGAGACTGGCGCAGATTTTTGGGTACGACCTGGATTTTTACACCGATCCGCGTAAGGGGGATACGTTCCGCATTTTGCTGGAGAAAAAGATTTACAAGAACGGGCAAACGGCAGGGTACGGAAAGATTTTTGCGGCTGAGTACGATAATGGCGACAAGAAATACCAGGCGCTGCTTTTCCATGATGAATTTGGGCATCCTGGTTACTACACGCCAGACGGGAAATCGCTGCAGAAGGCGTTTCTGCGCTCGCCGTTGAAATTTGCCGCGCCGATCACGTCGCACTTCAGCCAGGCGCGGTTCCATCCGATTCTGAAAATCGTGCGCCCGCACCTGGGAACGGATTATGGAGCGCCAGTCGGAACGCCGGTGCAGGCGATTGGAAGCGGGCGGGTTCTTTTCGCGGGGCGAAAAGGCGGAGACGGGAACATGGTGCACATCGCCCACGCGAACGGGTATGAAACGATGTATCTGCACTTGTCGCGGATGTACGTTCATGCGGGGGAGCACGTCGAAATCGGGAAGACGATTGGGCTTGTGGGGAGCACGGGACTATCCACGGGGCCACATCTGGATTTTCGAATTTTGCAAAGGGGGCAGTTCAAGAATTTCGAGAAGCTTGGGTTGCCGCCTTCCGATCCCGTTTCGAAGAAACACTTGCCGGAATTTGCGGCCGTTCGGGAGAAGTGGATGCCGTTGCTGAAGAAGCCGGAGTTGTTGCAAGCAGGGATACCCGACGCTGCCGGGCATTGAAGGATATAAGAGACCGTCGAACAGCGCCTCAACCTCAATAAATGACAGGAAGTTTCGTGTAGTCGGATGCGGCCTCGTCGCTGACGCGGAGCACGAGCAGAGTGCGGTCGTCGTGCGGGTTTGAGCCGGGGCCACTGTGATCATCGGTCGCGGAGATTATTCTTTCCGAGAGTTCATTCGCGGAAATTCCAGGACGGGCGGTGGCAAGGAGCGCATGCAAGCGCTGAGAACCAAACTCTTCCTGGTCGCCATTTTCCGATTCCAGAATGCCGTCCGAGGCGAAGAGCACGAGGTCGCCGGGTTCCAGATCGATAGACGACTCCTCGTACTCACTGTCGGGGAAGAGGCCCAAGGGAACGCCTTCGATGCGTATTTCCTGCGCGCGGCCGCCACGAACCAGCAATGGGTATGGACCGCCGGCATTGGCGAGGGTCAAGCGGTGCGCGGGAGCGTCGTACACGGCAAAGAGCATGGCGATGAAGCGGGCATCGAGGCGAGCGCCATGCATGCGGGCGTTCAGCAATTGCAGCATGCACGCGGGATTGCAAGTGCTGCTGACCACAAGCTCGCGCAAGGTGCCTATGGCGAGAGAGCCATAGAGCGCGGCAGCGGTTCCCTTGCCAGAAACATCGCCCAAGGCCATGGCCAGCCTTCCTTGGCCATAGGGAAGAAAATCATAGAAGTCTCCGCCCAACTCGCGCGCGGGAACATAAGCGGCAGCAAGCTCAAGGCCGGGGATGCCTTTGGCGCCGTGAGGAAGAAGCTGGCGCTGGATCTCGCGGGCGGTGTTAAGGTCTTCCTGGAGACGGACTTGATTCTCGCGGGCTTCTTCGTAAAGCCTGGCGTTTTCGAGGGCGACGGCGATGTAAGAGCCGAGAGTGGCAAGCATGCGCTCATGCTGCTCTGTGAAGGCGTTTTTCTCCGTGCTTTCGAGATCGAGCACGCCGATGAGGCGGTCCTGGAGAAGAAGAGGAATCACGAGTTCGGAACCGGTGTCCAGGCCGAGCTCGCAGGTGATATGACGTGGATCGTTCATCACATCATTTACGCGGACGGCGCGGCGCTCGGCGGCGGCGGTGCCGGTGATGCCCTCGTTCAGAGCCATGCGGAGTCGGACGGGATGCGGATCTTCGTAGCGCTGAGAGAAGACGCTTTCGAGATGTTGGGAGGCCTCGTTCCATAGCATTACGGTGAAAACATGGTAGTCGACTAGCCGCTTGACGCGCTGGGCGACGCGGCGCAAGAGTTCTTCGCGGTCGAGAATGGAAGTTAGTTCGCGGCTGACGTCATAAAGAAGGCCAAGCGTCTTGGCCTGCTCGGGGAACGCGGTGAGCAGGCTCCGAGGGACCGGATCGACGTCGCCAAGGATGGCATAGGAGGCGAGTTTAGAGATATCTTCCATAGATGAACGGGCCGGAACAGCTTTTCAATTAGATGTAGCACAAACGAATCGGTTTCAGAAGCTTGGAGCGATTATCCACGATTGCCTGAATCCCGTGTTTACTCTCTGTCGCAGGCGAGCTTGACGGAGAAGAAGGACAATTTTACGCTGGTGAGGACGGAGGATTGGAGCATGTATGAGTGCGCCTCAGGGGCCGGCCTTGACTCCGCGTCCGTGTGCTTACTGTGGAAAACCGGTGCCAGCCCGAATGAACCACTGCCCGTTTTGCCGGGAGGCGGTACCGCAAGTTCGATTGTCGGCGAGAGCCAGCAAGAACGGGCGACGGGAAGTGCAACGCGGGCTGATATACATGCTGCTGGGGGCCGTGATTTACTATTTTTCGGGCGGCTATAGCGCGCTGCACCTTCCTGTTTTTCTCACTCCTTGGGTGACTACGTACCTGGCGCCCGTGGTGTTCCTGGGAGGGCTGGGAATGTGTCTTTATGGCGTTTTTTTGCGCATGCGCTCGTGAACGGTGCGCCATTTTGTTGTACCGAATGATGTTGGCTTTTATGCCCAGCTACAGAAGTTCACGTTTCTTGCCAAAGATAGCGAAAAACCAATAAATCGCGAGCCTGAGCGAATCCGGGAAGTGCTCCGGATGTCGCTGTGGATGACCCTGTCCGGCGGGACAGCGTGACGGATTGGGGGAGTACTGTCCTTTCGCGCGCTCGCCGCCAACCGAAGCGCGTGGCTTACTGGAGCATGGGGCTCTTCCGAGTCCGCGAGTTCGGCTTAAAAGATTGATCGGAGGGAAAATGAAAAGGCTAGCTTTAGTGGTTGCGGTGGCAATGTTGAGTGTTTCCTACGGTGCGAACCGAGCGGCGGCGCAGGGGCCCCAGGGAGCCGGTGCGGCGTCAGCATCCTCAAGCAGTCCCAGCTTCACGCATTCGTTGAATCCCATCAAGTGGGTGAAGAAAGACCCGAAGTCGGCCGACGATCAGCTCGATGCCAAGGACGAACAAGACAAGACACTGACGGCGACTCTGCAATCGCAAGGCGTGTTGGCCGCGAATACGGACGCGAAGAGCGCGTGCGAGAACTTCAAGGCGTTGGATGAGTGCGTCGCGGCGCTACATGCCAGCAAGAATCTCGGAGTGGACTTTAACTGCCTGAAATCAAATTTGACGGGCGTGCAGACGAGCGCGGATATGTCTACCTGCCAGGGTTCGGCGGGCGATAAGGCGATGAGCTTGAGCAAAGCGATCCACGCGATGAAGCCGGATGCAAATGCAAAGACCGAAGCGAAGAACGCGGAAAAGCAAGCCAGGGACGATTTGAAAGCGTCGAAGGCATAGCTCCGTCAGTCGAGAGAAGTTAGCGAATTTCCGGTCAGGGCACAGTTAGAACAAGCGGGCGGGTCGGCCGAAAGTGATTCGGCGCCCGCCCTTTTTGTTTGCGTCCTTATTGGCGGTACGGAGGTTAGTCTCCGTTCGCCGCTGCCTTGGCCTGATCGGCTTGAACTACGGGGACTTTTACAAGGTGTTCGGCCAGGAACCAGACTTGAAGTTCGTTTGTCCGGATTACGTCTGAGACCAGCAAATCGTTTGTTCCGTCGTCGCCAGCTTCGCTGGCTTGTCTGGCCATGGTGCGAGCCTCTTTCAGGATGATTTCGTGGGCTTCGAGGAGGCGCGAGATTTGTACGGGGGCTTCTTCGCGGCCGCGCGGCGGGCGCGGGATTATGGTGGTCTCGGCGACATCGGCGGCCATTGCCAGGCTGATTCCACCAAGGAGCTGAATTCGCTCGGCGATTTCGTCCACGAGTTCGTCTTGCTCGCCGTGATGCTTGTCGAAAAGCAGATGCAACTGGTAGAAAGTGTGGCCGGCGACCTGCCAATGATGTTTCTTGTACATGTCGCGGAGGGTTATGGTGTCCGCGAGAATTTGGTTGAGATTTTCGGCGCTTGCGGAGCAGACTTTTTCGTCGAGCGCAATTGGGAGTTTGGCAATCTTGCCGTATGGCTGGATTTCGGGGGCATGCTGGTGCTGGAGCGGCTTGGCTAGTTTGGTGCCCGCTTCTAGTTGGCTATAGGAAGGTTCGCTCTTGTTGTTTTTCGTGCTCATGGACGTCTCTCCTAACTCGGGAATCTGGGGAAATGCCGGGACCTAATCATACGCCTGTAGCGGCATGAGTATGATGCGGGCGGCGGAGGCATAGGTGCAGAAATCCACATCCGGGCTTGCCAAGATACTCGATCAGATTGAGAAACATTACGGCGTGCAGAAGGCGGTCGGGCCGAGCGATCCCTACGAAATGATCCTTTTTGTGAACTGCGGGTATCCGGCGACGGATACGTCGTGCACGAAAGCTTATGAAGCGTTGAAAGCGAAAGTTGGAACGAAGCCGGGAAAAATCTTAGCTGCGCCAAAGGCCAAATTGGCAAATCTGATGCAATTCGGCGGAGCTGCACCTGAACTGCGTGCGGACCGTCTGAAGCTGATTGCGAAGATTGTGAACGAAGAATTTGGCGGGGACTTGAAATGGGGGCTGGAGAAGTTGATGAAGGATGAGAAAACGGCGGCGGAGAAGAGATTGCGGCGAGTGAAAAGTGCATTGAAAGAATTTCCAGTGGTTGGAGAGCCGGGGGCGGACAAGATTTTGCTGTTTAGCGGGATGGCGCCTGTAGCGGCGGTGCCTTCGGCGTGTACGGGGGTGCCCCAACGGATTTTCTTTGGACACGAGGATAAAAATTATGCAAAGGGCTACCGGGCGGCGCAGGAGGCGATGGCGGCGGAAGTTCGAGCGAACTTTGCAGCGCGGCAGCGGGCTTACCTGCTTTTGAAAAAGCACGGACAGGAGATTTGCAAGAGGACGAAACCGAAGTGCGAGATATGCCCGATCCGCGGGACGTGCGCGTACTTTGAAGAGAGCAGTGGGAGGAACGCTAACAGCGGCAGAGTCGTGCAGTCAACCTAGCGTTCGATTCTCCGAACATGACCCGGTGGGAGATCGGAAAGCGCGCAGGCATTCAGGGACAAGAGGTAGAAGATCCTTAGGACGGCCGGACCGGCCCTTGAGAATCAACACTGAAATTCGACGCCCGCGCAGATTTTGTTGAGCCTCCATACCCCGATCGATTGTAATGAGAACTTCGTAACCGGCCTGCTCGGCCAACCGCAGCAGAATTCCATTCTTCTTGCCGGAATAGCCCACTTCGGAAGCCGTCAGACAGGTGTGACCAGGTAGGTGAGGCTTAAGTTTACGAGGCACGTACTCATCAAGCAGAATCTTCATCCAAGCTTTTCAACAAGTAGCGTCTTGGCTTGTTCCAGTGCGGCAATTGCTGCCTCCCGGGTGACAGTGGGGAAATCATCGAGAAATTCGTCCAGCGTTTCGCCACCTTCCAGGTAGTCGAGCAGATTCTGAAATGGCACGCGAGTGCCGGAGAAGACGGGGGTGCCACCCAGAATTTCAAGATCATTGACCACGATATCGTACTGCTTATTCATGGTTACATTCCCTCGATTCCCGCTCGGCAGTCCACGCGGCTTCAAGCGGGGCAAAGCCTACACCCAGGTCAACGCACTTCCCAGGTGTCGCCGGCGCGGAGAAGTTTTGCGAGGTCGCCGGGGCCGCGCTTTGAAATGACGTCTTTGATCTGCTGGTTCATGACGTCTTCATAGCGGGGAAGATCGTCCCACGCGCGTAGCACGCCGATTGGCGTGGGGAAGCCGGGACGATGCTCCATGTGCGAGAGCAGGAAGGCGTAGGAAGCGCGCGGATGATGCGCGTCATGGATGATCAGGTCGGATTCGGTAACGCCGTTGCCCAGATGGACGACTTCGATATCGCCGTCGGGCATGCGGCGAATGCCCTTGTCGCGATTCTTGCCGAAGACGAGCGGTTTGCCGTGCTCGAGCTGGAGGATGTGCTCGCTGCGGGCGTCGCGTTCGGTGAGGTTGAACCACGCGCCATCGTTGAAGATGTTGCAGTTTTGCAGGATTTCGACGAAGGCGGAACCTTTGTGGGCGGCGGCGTGTTTAAGCGTTTCCTTCAGATGTTGCTGGAAAACATCCACGGAGCGCGCGACAAAGGTGGCTTCCGCGCCGATGGCGAGAGAAATCGGGTTGAACGGGCGGTCGAGAGAACCGAAGGGAGTCGACTTCGCCTTCTTGCCGATCTCGGAGGTCGGCGAATACTGGCCTTTCGTCAAACCGTAGATGCGGTTGTTGAAAAGCAAGACTTTCAGGCCGACGTTGCGGCGCAGCATGTGAATCAAATGATTGCCGCCGATGGAGAGGGCGTCGCCATCGCCGGTAGCGACCCAGACTTCGAGGTCCGGTCGAATCGCTTTAATTCCCGTGGCGACTGCGGGCGCGCGGCCGTGGATGGTGTGAAAGCCGAAGGTGTTCATGTAATACGGGAAGCGGCTGGAGCAGCCGATGCCGGAAACGACCACGAAATTTTCACGCTTGATGCCGAGCTCCGGAAATACGGACTGAACGGCGGAAAGAATCGCGTAATCGCCGCAGCCGGGGCACCAGCGAACTTCCTGGTCGGTCTGAAAATCTTTCTTGGTGAGAGGCGTGATCGGCGGAAGGGTGGCAGTGCTCATTGCGAAATCTCCCCAAGAAGCTCTTCGATCTTTTGCTCGACTTCGGCTTGCTTGAATGGACGGCCCTGAATTTTGTTGAGGCCGATGGCATCGACCAAATATTTGGCGCGCAGGACCCAAAGCAGCTGGCCCATGTTCAATTCGGGCACGAGGACTGTCTTATAGCGCTGGATCACCTCGCCCAGGTTCTCAGGCAGGGGGTTGAGATAGCGCAGGTGAACGTGGCCGATTTTGCGGCCGCGCGTGCGTTGCGCTTTCAAGGCTGCGGTGATGGCCCCGTGTGTCGAACCCCACGCAATAATCAGAAGATCGCCTTCGGGGTCGCCCGCCGGAACTGCATCGGGGATCTCCTGCACGATGGCCGCAACTTTGGCTGCGCGGATGCGCACCATGTTTTCGTGATTCAGCGGCTCGTAATTGATGTTGCCGGTGACGTCTTGCTTCTCGAGGCCGCCGATGCGGTGCTCGAGGCCTGGAGTGCCAGGAACAGCCCAGGGACGCGCCAGCGTTTGTGGATCGCGCTTGTATGGCAGATAGCCGTTTGGACCATTGGCTTCCGTCGCAAATTTGACGGGGAAGGCCGGAATTTCATCGACGTTGGGAATCTTCCAGGGTTCGGCGCCATTCGCAAGATAGCCGTCGGAGAGAACGATTACGGGAACCATGTATTTGATGGCGATGCGGCTGGCTTCGAGAGCGGCCCAAAAGCAGTCACTGGGCGTTGCGGCGGCGATGATGGGAATCGGGGCTTCGGAGTTGCGGCCGAAGAGGGCTTGCAGCAAATCGGCTTGCTCGGTTTTTGTGGGAAGGCCTGTGGAAGGTCCGCCGCGCTGAATGTCGCAGATGACTAGCGGAATTTCGACGGCTACGGCCAGCCCCATCGCTTCGGTCTTGAGCGCCATGCCTGGGCCAGAGGTTGTTGTGATTGCCAGCGCGCCAGCATAAGCAGCGCCAATCGAGCTGGTGATGGCGGCGATTTCGTCTTCGGCCTGGAAGGTCATCACTCCGAAATCTTTGTATTGCGAAAGCTCATGAAGAATGTCCGACGCGGGCGTAATGGGATAACTTCCCTGGAACAGCCGCAGACCCGATTTTTGAGAAGCGGTGACGAAGCCGAGCGCAAGAGCCTGGTTTCCGCTGAGATTGCGGTAAAAGCCGGGCGCGAGTTGCGCGGGCGGAATTTCGTAGCTGATCTGAAAAGCTTCCGTGGCTTCGCAGTAGGAATAGCCGGCCTTCATGGCGAGCTTGTTGGCTTCGACGAGCAGCGGCTTGTTCTTGAATTTGCCTTCAATCCAGCGGACGGTGGGATCCATCGAGCGGTTGTAAAGCCAATAGCACATGCCAAGAGCGAAGAAGTTTTTGCAGCGGCTGATGGATTTGGCGTCCAGACCAAGATCATCCAACGCTGTTTTGGTGAGCCGCTCCAGCTCAACGGAGAAGAGGCGGTATTTGTCGAGGGAATGATCCTCGAGAGGATTGCGGTCCATCTTGGCTTTGCGGAGATCATTTTCGGCGAAAGCATCGGAATTTACGATCAGGATGCCGTTGGCCTTGAGGTCGGCAACATTCATCTTCAATGCCGCGGGATTCATGGCGATCAGGACATCGACGGCGTCGCCCGGCGTGTACACGTCGCTGGAGGAAAAATGAAGCTGGTAGCCGCTGACGCCTGGAAGGGTTCCGGCAGGGGCGCGAATCTCGGCGGGAAAGTCCGGGAACGTAGCGATATCATTGCCATAGAGAGCGACGGTATTGGTGAACTGGCTGCCGGTAATCTGCATGCCGTCGCCAGAATCGCCGGCAAAACGGATGACCGCGCGATCGATCACCTCGCGCTTGTGCTTTACGGGCGGCGTTTCCATCAAAGTTGACATAGTGGCCAGGGCTCCGCTTTCACTGAACTCCCGGACGAATCCCCCGAAGGAGTGTGGCTCGATTTTTTAGTTGGGCAGTGCGAAAACCAGGTTGGATACAGCATCCAGCCGCCCGGAGCCTACGGGAGAAGAATACCACACCGTGGTGTACATGGCGGTGCGAGGGGCATGTGAGAGCAAATGTGTCGTTAAAGGTAGAGACGCGGTGAATGGAACGAAGATCACGCGAAGATAGCGTAGATCAAGCTTGAAAGGCAGCAGCTGCGGCAGCCTGTTCGAGAAACCGGGAACGCTGCCAGAGAAGAACCACGAGCACGGCCATTATCATGAGCGCCGAGAAGATCATCATGAAGCGGAAGTAGCTGTCCCACGCGAATGGATTTCCGCGAGCAAAGGCAGGGTTTTGAGAGTACATCTTCTCGAAGGCCGCCCGCATGACTTGGTGGAGATTCTTAGAAAATGCCGCTATCAAGCAATTCAAAACACCGACACATTGCAAAACGATCTCAGTATATAGCGCCCACGGCTTGAGCTTGAAGATGCCCACTCCGGCCGCTCCTGATACCAGTCCGAATAGAAGATAGACATACCTTTGGGCGGCGCCTCCAAATGCGTGTCCAAAAAAGTAGAAGGGAATGTTCGAGGGAAACGGGATGAACACGAACAAGAGCAGGAAAACAGCTCCAAAGACTAAGAGGCCAGCCACGATCGCCAGGGGTAGGGGACAAGTTGGGCGTATTTGTAGTGGCACCGGCGACGCATGGGGCAATTGTGGAAAACCGGAAGCGTCCATTGCAGCGGCGAAGGGCAGCGGACTAGTGAACGCGGTTGTCACTCTCTTGCGTGTAAACAACACAAGCCACCAGATGCCGACGCATGCAGGTGTGCCGTAAAAGATGACCATA
Organism: uncultured Acidobacteriota bacterium; assembly: GCA_963767755.1. Classification (GTDB taxonomy): domain Bacteria; phylum Acidobacteriota; class Terriglobia; order Acidiferrales; family UBA7541; genus Acidiferrum. The sequence continues at coordinate 359,111 of CAVYFO010000034.1, forward strand.
AATATTTTCACAAACCGCATGACTTGGCCGCCGTCGACTCCGTTGGCGTTCGGCAGCCCAAGCCCCGCCCCGGCGTTGAAAATCACCAAGCTAAACGCAACCACTGCCAGGCCGAAGAAGGCCATCATGCCGCCCCAGATGAGCATCGTTATGCGGGCCCAGTTGCGGCGGCGCATCACGCCAACACCGACGAACACGCCGAACCCCGCCAGGACCAAAAAGAAAAGGAGGAACACCGCCGAGAAAGTGCGAACTTCGGGAGGCATCGGCGGCGCGCCCTGCGCTGCCGGGAGATGCGGCATGAGCAGCACTCCGAGACCGCCCAGCAGGCAGCCGAATGCAACGAAAAGACTGAGGATGATCGCGACTATTCCCGCAGCAGTAACGGAGGGAAGGGATTCATTCCTGGTAAGTGTATTCATGTGTGGACCACCATTTGTAGACCATCATCGCAAGCGTGGAGGAAACCTGTCTATCGTTCGTGTGTATATCATTTCCAGAAGTGTTGCCACAGGGAAGTGAAAGTAACGCGAAAACAATTTGCTGCTTGACGTTCGCTTTCTTTTCGCCTAAAGTGGCTGTGGAAATCTTTATTTTGAGGAGGCGCGCCATGGCCCTGACAAAACGCCAAAAAGAAGTGCTGGATTATCTGGTTTCTTTTGACAACAAGCACGGCTACGCGCCGAGCTTTGAGGAGATCGGCAAGGGCCTGAAGCTGACTTCGCTGGCGACTGTCCACAAACACATCACCACGCTTGAGAAAAAAGGGTTCATCCGCCGCGGCTACAACCAGAGCCGGTCGATCGAAATCCTGCAGTTGCCAAAGCCGGTCAAGGAACAGATCAGCGATCGGCGAGTACAAGAGTTGCCGTTGGTCGGGAGGATCGCCGCGGGACGGCCGCTGGAGGCGGTGGAAGAGCGCGAAACGCTTTCGCTTGGTGATTTTGCCCGTGGCGGGAACTCTTTCGTGCTGCAGGTGAAGGGCAGCTCGATGATTGAAGACCACATCATGGATGGAGATTACGTGGTGTGCGAACAGACGCAGGTGGCCAACGCGGGCGATATCGTGGTGGCGTTGATCGGCGGAGAAGAAGCGACCCTCAAGAGGTTCTACCGCGAAGGAGCAGGGAAGATTCGGCTACAACCTGCGAATTCAGAGATGGCGCCGATCCTGGTGGCCGCGAACGACCTCAAGATTCAGGGGCGCGTCATCGGAGTACTTAGAAAATACTGAAGATCCGGGACGCGCGGCATCTCGGCCGCTTCAGACGCAAATTTACGCGCTCGTTTGTCTTTACCAGTGCTCGGTGGCATTTCCTCGCAAAGCAGAGTCTCAATCCACTCCGAACATTCCTCAGGTAAGTCGAAACCGGGTTCCCATTTGAAATTCCGCTCTCGATGTGACTTAATTGTGTCCATCCGGCAACCGCCGCGCGTCAAAGGTACGGGGCGGGGTCTGCTCCAAAGGAAGCCACCAAATTTGTCTCCCAAACGCGAAAACATACTGATCTTCGAGCCCGACGATGCGAAGCGGCAGCAACTTGAGGGTGCGCTGCGTTCCGCGGGCTACCAAGTCTTTACAGCGCCCTCCCAGGAAGAAGGATTCCGGCTCGTTCAGACGGCTGCCGTAGACGTGTTTCTACTTTCCGCTGATCTTGCCGATGTGCTCTGTTGTAACTCGATGTCGGAAATTAAGGGCCTGGGCTCGACCTCCAATACGCGCGTGATTCTTTTCGCGCGAGGTGGCGCGGCCGAGCGGGCGCGGGCTCTGGACCTGGGCGCCGATGACGTGTTGACGCCGCCGTGGGAGCCTGCCGAGTTGCTCGCGAGGGTGCGCGTGCAATTGCGTGATAAGCGTGCGCTGGAAGAGCTGCAAGAAAAATCCCGTCTGGCGGAAGAAGGGCAGGAGATCGCGCACACCGCGTTTCAAGCCATCGCGGTGACGGAAAAAATGACCCGCGACGCATTCTCTTTGGATCGCGCGCTGAAGATCGGCGTCGCCGCGCTGCTAGGGGTCGCCGCGCTCATCTCGGTGATTTTTCTGCTCTATTCACGGCGGGCAGAAAAAGAAACCAAGCGCGCTTATTCCGTCATCGCGCAGCTCGAGCACGGGGTGCATACGGAACAGGCCTTGGTTGACGAAGCCAACAAGGCGCGCACGCAGCTGCAGCAGACGGACCTCACCGCCGAAAAACAAATGCTCCAAAAACAGACAGACGATCTTCGCCAGAAACTCTCCGCGGCGGATGCCAGCGAAGTCTCCGGCCTGCGAAAGGAGCTGGAAGAAACCACGACCCGCCTGAAGAAAGTTGAAAATCAATCCAACGCCGCCGAAGGAGTTATCCGCGCCAATGCGCCGAGTGTTTGTTTGCTGCACGTGTCGGTAGTTTTCCTCGATAAAGCCTCGCGAAGGCCTTTGCGCTATGGGGCGATTAATCCCGACGGCCAGCCGCTCAAAGACGGCGACGGCAACGTGGTGTACAGCCTGGACGGCGTTGCGCCCGAAGTTCGCGAGGATTTTTTCGGCACGGGATTCATTGTTGGAGAAAATCAGGTGCTTACCAATCATCATGTGGCCCAGCCCTGGTGGGAAAACGAAGAGCTTAGCGCAGTGACTCAACAGGGTTTGCAGCCGACCATCTCCGAGATGGCCGCCTACTTTCCAGGAGCGACGACCGGCATTCCCATGAGCGTGTCGCAGATATCAGACGAAGCCGATTTAGCGGTGCTGCACGGCGACCTTTCCTCCCTGAGACGGCCTGTTCTGAAAATGGATGGGAGCAAGCAGGCAGCAGTGAGCGGCGAGCTTTTGATTTCGCTGGGATACGCAACTGGTTTGAGCGCGATCCTGGCGCGGGCGGGCGAGGACACGGTGAAGGACATCGTAAAGGAGTCCGGCGGCGACCCGAAGAGGATTGTCGACGAACTTGAAAAGCGCCAACTGATCCGGCCTTTGGTGACGCAGGGGCACATTGGCGACGTCTTGCCGGACAAAATTGTTTACGATGCGCAAACGACGCATGGCGGCTCCGGCGGGCCGCTGATTAACCGCGACGGCGAAGTGATTGGCGTGACGTTTGCCGTGTTGAATGGATTTGGCGGATCCAATTTTGGAGTGCCCATCCGATTTGCGCAGCCGTTGCTTAAACAATAGCGCTTTTCTCGCCCCGCTTTGCGCAGGCAAAGAATTTCTTTTGCCAATCAAAAAATGTGCTCCAGCCCTCCCGCGCATGCGTGAAACAATGTAAAGTTTCGCGTAAGCTTCTTGCCGGTTCTGTGATGAAGAAGAAAACACCCATTCGGAAATTGCTGGCGGCAAATCGCAGCGAAATCGCCATTCGGATTTTCCGCGCCGCCACCGAGCTCGGCCTGCGGACGGTGGGAATTTATTCGCAGGAAGACCGCTTGGCGCTTCACCGCTTCAAGGCGGATGAAGCCTACCAGGTGGGCGTAGGCAAGGGTCCGGTCGAGGCGTATCTGGATATTGCCGGCATTGTGGCGCTCGCCAAAGAAAAGGATGTTGACGCGATTCATCCTGGCTACGGTTTTTTGGCCGAAAATCCCGCCTTCGCTCGCGCGTGCGAAAAAGCGGGGATCGCGTTTATCGGGCCAACGCCCGAGTTGCTCGAACTCTTGGGAGACAAGACGGCCGCGCGGCGGCTGGCTGTCTTGGCTGATGTGCCGGTGCTGCCGGGCACTGAAGAAGCAATCAGCTCCGTGGGCGAGGCGCGCAAATTCGCCGCCGAAATCGGTTACCCCGTGATTGTGAAGGCTGCGATGGGAGGCGGTGGGCGCGGGATGCGCGTGGTGCGCGACGAGGCGGAACTGGAATCGCGGCTCGATGAAGCGCAGAGCGAAGCAAAATCAGCTTTTGGCGACGCCAGTGTTTTTCTCGAGAAATATTTGCCACGCGCGCGCCATATTGAGGTGCAAATACTCGGCGACAATCACGGCAATTTGCTGCATCTGTACGAGCGCGACTGCTCCGTGCAGCGGCGCCACCAGAAAGTCGTCGAAGTTGCGCCGGCCGCGAATTTGCCGGCAAACGTCCGTGCGGAGCTGTGCGATGCGGCGGTGAGGCTGGCGCGAAAAGCGAAATACCGCAACGCGGGCACCGTCGAGTTCCTTTATGACGTTGACGCGGAGAATTGGTATTTCATCGAAGTAAATCCGCGCATTCAGGTCGAGCACACCGTCACGGAGATGGTGACCGGCATCGACCTGGTGCGCTCGCAGATTCTCGTGGCGCAGGGCCACAGACTGCATGAGGAACCGCTCGCCTTGCCGAAGCAGGAAAATGTGCCGCTGTATGGGGCCGCATTACAATGCCGCGTCACGACGGAAGATCCGGGAAATAATTTCGCACCCGATTACGGAAAGCTCACGACTTACCGCTCGCCTGCCGGATTTGGAATTAGGCTCGACGGCGGAACGGCGTATGCCGGCGCCGTGCTGGCCGCCTATTACGATTCGTTGCTCGTGAAGGTCACCGCTTGGGGCACGAAGCTTCCCGAAGCTTGCCAGCGGATGGACCGCGCGCTGCGTGAGTTCCGAATTCGCGGCGTGAAGACCAACATTCCGTTTCTCGAAAATGTTGTGAATCATCCGCGCTTCCGCGCCGGCGACGTCACGACCTCCTTCCTCAACGAACATCCCGATTTGTTTCATCTGCAAAGCCGAGGGGACCGCGCCACCAAGCTGCTTTCGTATCTCGGCGACGTCATCCTCAACGGCAATCCCGAAGTAAAGGGCAAAGAAATACCCAAAGCGCTGGAAAAAGCCGTGCTTCCCTCGGTTCCCGGCATCGAGCCGCCTGCCGGAACCCGGCAAATGTTGCGCAAATTGGGGCCTAAGAAATTCGCGGCGTGGGCAAGAAATGAAGAGCGGCTGCTCCTTACGGATACGACATTTCGCGATGCGCACCAATCCTTGTTGGCGACGCGCGTGCGCACCTATGACCTATTGGGAACCGCGGGCGCGGTCGCCCGTCGTGTTTCAAACTTGTTTAGCCTCGAAATGTGGGGTGGCGCAACGTTTGACACTTCCATGCGTTTTCTTCACGAGGATCCCTGGCAGCGGCTTCGCGAGCTCCGCGAGCGCGTTCCCAATATCTGCTTCCAGATGCTGCTTCGCGGCGCGAACGCGGTGGGTTATACCTCGTATCCGGACAATGTAATTGTCGAGTTCGTCCGCGAAGCTTACGCGCAAGGCATCGACATCTTCCGCATCTTCGATTCGCTCAACTCGATCGAAAACATGCGCGTCTCGATTGACGCCGTGCTCGAAACGGGTGCCGTCTGTGAGCCGGCGATCTGTTATACCGGCGACATTTTCGATAAATCTCGCCCGAAATATTCGCTGAAATACTATGTCGTCATGGCCAAGCAGCTTGAGAAGTTGGGCGCGCATTTCCTGGCCATCAAGGACATGGCCGGCCTATGCAGGCCCTATGCTGCGCACGAGCTCGTGAAAACGCTCCGCGAAGAAATCGCTATTCCCATCCATTTTCATACGCATGACACCAGCGGCATTAATTCCGCCTCGGTTTTGAAAGCTGCGGATGCGGGCGTCGACGTGGCCGACGCGGCGATTGCGGCGATGAGCGGCGGCACCAGCCAGCCCAACCTCAATTCCATCGTCGCGGCTCTGCGCAACACGCCGCGCGACACGAAGCTCGATGTCGACGCGCTCAACGAATGCTCCGATTATTGGGAAACTGTGCGCACCTACTATTTGCCGTTTGATTCAGGCTCAAAGGCCGGCTCGGCGCGGCTTTATCAGCACGAAATTCCCGGAGGCCAATACACGAATCTGCGCGAACAAGCCGCGGCCATGGGCCTGGGCCATCGGTGGCGCGAAGTCGAAAAAATGTACGCAGAAGTGAACCAGCTCTTCGGCGACATCGTGAAGGTAACACCGTCCAGCAAAGTCGTCGGCGATATGACGCTCTTTCTCATGGCTAACGAATTGCGGGCGGAAGATCTGCTCAAGTTGGACGAAAAGCACGATCTTTCTCTTCCTAATTCTGCGGTGGATATGTTTTCAGGTGTGCTTGGCGTTCCACCCGGCGGATGGCCGCGTAAACTGCAAAAAATAATCTTGCGCGGGGCTGCTCCGCTAAAGGGCCGCCCTGGGGCTAGTCTTGAAGCCGTAGATCTAGCGGAAGCGTCTGGTGTGCTGGAGAAAAAAACAGGCCACGCAGGGCGCCGCGACGATCTGCTGAGCTATCTTCTCTATCCGGATGTGTTTGTAAAGTACGACAAATTCCGCCAGACGTACGCTGACGTGAGCGTCCTTCCCACGCCCGCGTTTTATTATGGCCTGGCGTCGGGCGAAGAGATCACGGTCGAAATCGAGGCCGGAAAGACGCTAATCGTCAAATTTCTAACCGCTAGCGATCCACATCCGGACGGAACGCGTACCTTATTCTTTGAATTAAATGGACAGCCGCGCGAAGTTAATGTTCGTGACCGAGCTCTTCGTGTGGTCGAGCGCGCACATCCGAAGGCTGATCCCGCCGATCCCGGACAGGTAGCCGCGCCTACGGCAGGCGTGATCAGCGGAATCGCCGTGCAAGCCAATCATCCCGTGGAACGCGGCGCTAAACTTTTGACTCTCGAGGCCATGAAAATGCAATCCAATATTTACGCGCCGATTACCGGACGCGTCACCAAACTTCTTGTGACCCCCGGCCAACATGTGGAAGCTAAAGATTTGCTGGTGACGATCGCTCCGTGAGCGCTCCGAATCTTCGCAAGCACGAAGGATTTCGTTCGCGCTTCCTCCGAAACCAGCGCGACCTTATTGTCTACCTACCGCCCAGCTACGATGATCAGCCGGGCCGCAGCTTCCCGGTCCTCTATCTTCACGACGGGCAGAATCTTTTCGATGGCGCGACTTCTTTCATTCCCGGCATGGATTGGCACGTCGGCCAAACCGCCGACCAAGCTATCTGCTCCGGCGCAGTCGAGCCGCTCGTCATCGTCGGCATGTACAACACCAAAGCCCGCATTCGTGAATACACGCCGACCCACGTGCCCAAACTCGGAGGTGGGCGCGCGGATCGCTACGCCAAATTCCTGATCGAGGAAGTGAAGCCCTTCATCGAACGCGAATACCGCGCACTCCCCGAGCCGGAAAATACCGGCATCGGCGGCTCTTCGCTCGGCGGTCTTGTCTCTCTCTATCTGGGCCTCAAACTTCCTCAAATCTTCGGAAAGATCGCAGCCCTTTCTCCTTCCGTTTGGTGGAATCAACAGGTGATGCATCGCTTCGCGCAAGCCGCACGGGTGGATCCGCGTCCGCGCATCTGGCTGGACATCGGGACACGCGAAGGGTCGCGGATCGTGCAAGACGTTGAACAATTCCGCGACGTCCTGCTGCAAAAAGGCTGGCAACTCGGGCGCGACCTCCACTACGAGCGCGTGGAAGGCGCCGAACACAACGAAGCGGCCTGGGCCCGGCGCGTTGGCCCGTTTCTGCAATTTTTGTTTCCGGCCCGCTAGGAGCTTGTCGGAGAGAAGTTCGCGACGAAGTCCAAGGCATCGGGTTTATCGATAAACATGGTGGGATTGTTGGGGTAATGGCTTGGTGAGCCGTATTCGGCCTCTGACAGTCTTACTGCACTGCTGTAGAGTGCAAAGGGAGACCGCGGGTTTGGCACTGTTAAGTGCTCAAAGGCTGCATTTTCCATCCTGACCGGAAGAGCTTCAACAGATTGTGCGTGGCACAAATAAGTCTCCACTCGCTGCGCACATTCCCTAAGCCGCGAAAGCTGAACCGGCGAAATCCTCGTCCCTCTTTGATGTATCCAAAAACAGGTTCGACGATTTGTTTCCGCATCTTGTAGAGGGCTTTACCGGCCTCCGTCTTCAGTTTGTCTCGCATCTGCTGTAAGGCCGAACTTCCTTTCGGCCCTCCCTCCACGGGAACGTCCTGGCTCTCGCCGTGCTGCTGTCGTTCTGTGGCCACATGCAGGTCGATGCCTTGCAAGCTTTCCGCGGTGACGTTGGCCTCGCTCCAGTAACCCGTGTCGGCACTGGCCACTTGTGGTTTGCCATGCACGTTCTCGATCACCTGTTGGAGCATCGGCACCAACTGCTGTTTGTCGTTGGTTTGTTGCGTGATCTCTGCTGCCACGATGATTTGTGCCGCGCTATCCACCGCCGCCTGAGCATTGTAGGCCTGCACGAAACTCCCCTTGTGCGCTCCATCCGGCATAATCCGACTTTCCGGATCGGTGAAATTCCGCTGCGCCGAAGATTCTGGTTTAGCCTCCTCGGGGTTAGGAACCTGAGGAGCCCGCCCGCGCGGCTTTTGCCCGGTCTGTTTCTCTTGCTCCTGCCGTGCGGCGATCTTGGCTTCCGCCTCCGCTTTCTGCTCCTCTGCTTTTTGCTGGGCTTCGGCCTCTAAAGCCTCCTTAGCTTCCCGAATCTTTTTCAGCCGACTCTCCCGCCGCGCCAATTCCGCTGGCAATTCATCGCCTCGCTGGCCTTTCCCGTATTGCCGATCTTCGGCCTCGTCCACTTCCTCCGCATGGCGCAGCAGGGCTTCCACTTCGGCCCGCAGTTTCTGCTCGGCTTCCCCCATCCGCCCGTAGCTCATGGCTTTGTGTTTGCTCGCATTCGCCTGCATCTTGGTGCCATCGATGGCTACGTGCCCCAGCTTTACTAATCCGGCCTTCTGGCACAATTGCAAGGCCTGCACAAACAGTTCTCCCAGCTTGGCCAGATGCTGTTTCCGAAAATTCGCTATGGTGTCGTGATCCGGATGCTGGTCCGCCGCCAGATAGCGGAACGCCACATCCTCATAGGTCTCCCGCTCGATGGCTCGCGAACTAGCCACTCCCACGCAATAGCCATACAGCAGCAAGCGCGTCATCAACAGCGGGTGGTATCCCGCTTGCCCCCGGCCATCCGGACGATCGTAGGTAGAATAGATGGCCGACAGGTCCAGCTGTTCCGTTACGTCGGCGAGGAACCTCGCCAAGTGCCCTTCGGGAAGCCATTGTTGCAAGGAGGGAGCTAAGAGAAGCGGTTGATCCAACGTGCAGGCTCGGAATTGGAAGCTCATGCACGCATACTAACGAAGCCTCTGAAGAAAGGAAATAGTTCACCGCAAAAAATCTCGCTATCCGACCAATTTTAGGAGATTTCTCTCCGACACCCTCCTAGGGCGAAGTATAATCCGCCCTCTATCGCGCGGCGGCGCTGGGTCGTTGTGGAATTCGGGCCACGCGAAATTCAGGGGTCCTTTAATGCCAGAGAGCCGTCCTCTCACCATCCTCTGTGTCAGCTCCTACGAAAAAGGGCAGGAGTTTCTTCGCACGTGCAAGGAGATCGGCTGCCGCGTGCTCCTTTTGACCGTCGAAAAGCTCCGCGACGCCGATTGGCCCCGCGAGTCCATCGATGAAATGTTTTTCATCCCCGAAGAGCTTCCCGTGCAAGATCTGATCAACGCGGTGAGTTATGCCGCGCGCTCGCAGCCAATCGACCGCATCGTGGCCCTGGACGAATTCGACATGGAAAATGTCTCGGCTCTTCGCGAGCATCTGCGCATCCCGGGAATGGGCCTGACCACGGTTCGCTACTTTCGCGACAAACTTGCCATGCGCGCTCGCGCCAAAGAAGCCGGCATCCCCGTACCGGAATTCGTCCATGTCCTGAACTACGACAATTTGCGCGAGTTCATGGCGCGAGTTCCCGCGCCGTGGTTGCTGAAGCCGCGCTCGCAAGCCTCCGGCATCGGCATGAAAAAAATTCAAGAACCCGGCGAGCTGTGGCCCTGGCTCGATCAACTCGGAGACATGCAGTCGAATTACTTGCTCGAGCAATTCATTCCCGGGAGCGTTTTTCATGTGGATAGCGTTGCTTCGGAGCGCGAAGTAGTTTTCGCGGAAGCCCACGCTTACGGCGCGCCGCCGCTCGATACCTCGCATCAGGGCGGAGTTTTCACCACGCGCACCTTGCCGCGCGACTCTGTGGAAACGAAAGCGCTCCTCGAACTCAATCGCGAGGTGCTCAAGGATCTGGGCTTCCTGCGTGGCGTCACCCATGCGGAATTTTTGAAAGCACACTCTGATGGCAAGCTTTATTTTCTCGAAGTAGCGGCCCGAGTCGGCGGCGCCTATATCTCAAATGTAATTGAAGCCGCCACGGGCATCAATTTATGGCGCGAGTGGGCGCGCCTTGAAGTCGGAGCAGGGAAGGAGCCTTATGGACTGCCGCAACCGCGCTTCGATTACGCGGGAGTGATCGTATCTCTCGCCCGGCAGGAACGTCCCGACACTTCAGCGTACAACGATCCGGAGATCGTCTATCGTATAACAAAATATCATCACGCCGGCTTCGTCCTAAAGTCCTCGACGCCACAGCGCATCGAAGAACTCCTGGGCTCCTACTCAAAAAGATTTCAAACCGATTTTCTCGCCACGCAGCCCGTTCCCGAAAGGCCTAGCAACTGACGAATCTGTGCGCTACACTCTGTTTGCCCCCCTACAACGTCATCAGAGTTTCACTGAAAATTGAACTGTGAGCGACGACGGCCACTGGCCAAAGGTCTAGTAACTTTCAGGAACGGCCACGCAAGTCTGCATTTGCTGTGCGCCAGACTGAGGACTAAAGTTTGCAATACCCCGAGCATGAATTTGCCAGGGGTGGTGCTATCCCTTTGGGAGGGACCGATGTGGGGCAATAAGAAACCGGATACGCCGTCCGCGCCTCCGGAGCCAAAAAATTTTCCAACGAATCAGCCGCCGAAGCCCGCTCCGGCGACTTGGGAGGATAAATCCGCAATGAGTACAGATGCCATGCGTCCATTGGGTGCAACCGCGGACCGCGCCACCGCGCGGCTCGGGGCCAGCCTGCACGTGAAAGGCGAGATCTCCGGCAATGAGGATCTGCTGATCGATGGTTCGGTCGAAGGACTGATCCAGCTTGATGAGCGGAAGCTGACCGTCGGAACTACCGCAAAGGTCACTGCCGATATCATCGCCCGCGAGGTGGTGGTCTACGGCACCGTGAAGGGAAATCTTCGCGCCAAAGACCGGATCGAAATTAAGAAAGACGGCTCCGTCAACGGCGATCTTACGACCGCCCGCATCATGATCGAAGACGGCGCCTACTTCAAAGGCTCGATCGAGATCGATAAGACCGCGGAGAAGGATTCCGGCCACAATGCGTTTGCAAAAGGCCCGGCAGCTCCTGTCGCCACGAAAACAATTTAACCCGGCTAAAGTTTCCGGATTCTAGCGAGCGGCGCAGATTTTTAATCTGCGCCGTTTCTCTTTTTCACCTCGCCCGGCAGCTCCTTCCGTTGAAATATTTCTTAACTTGACAACTAACGAAAGTGGATTAAAGTGAGCATGGTCATCCTTTCAAGTCTGCGCGCTCGGCTCTTGTTGCCCTTTCTGCTTCCAGGACTCAAGCCGAAAATGCGTAAGGAACGCGGGGTCGTTCGATGGGTCGCCCGGGGAAAAGCGTGCCGAATCTGCTGCTCGCTCTTTTACTGACCGCCTTGTTCGGATGCGGTGGTGGTTCTTCCCGGACACAAATCCCTCCTCATCCTCCCCCTGCTCAACCCGATTTCTCGATCGGTTTTTCTCAAAATTCCGTCAATGTGCAGCAAGGCGCGACGAGTTCCTCAGTAAGTCTCTCCGTGCGCTCTCTCAACGGCTTCAGCGGCACTGTTCAAGTGACTCTCTCTGGTTTGCCCCCGGGTGTCGTTTCCAATCCGGCGAGCCCCTTTGGCGTCGCGGCGGGCTCGAGCACTCCCGTGCTCTTCTCAGCGGCGGCCAACTCAGCGACGGGAAACTCCACGATTGTTGCTACGGGGACAAGCGGCTCCCTCTCGCACCCGGCAAACCTCGGCCTCACGATTCAGACCGAAGTGGCGACCAACCTGCCGCGAACGACCTACGCAGAAACTGACTCCAGTCCCTCATTCGATGATCCGTCCGGCGAACCTCATCACCGCCATATCGCTTACGATCCCGCGCATCAACTCGTTTTCGTCGCCAACCGCGCGATGAACTGCGTCGACATTTTCTCCTCGACCACGGCCACGCGCGTTGGGGAGGTCAGTGTTCCTGGAGCAAGCAGCGCCGATCTTTCCGCGGATGGCACGACAGTTTGGGTGGGAACGGTGACGGAGCAGGTCGCCGCGATCGACACTACCTCGCTTCAAGTCGAAGCACGCTATGAAATAGCCGGACTACAACCTCTTCCCAATACGCTGTTCGATCGTCCCGAAGAACTGCTCGCGCTTTCTGGCGGCAATTTGATGATGCGCCTTCGCCAAGCCCAGACAGGCGAAGCGTTGCTTGCTCTTTGGGCCCCTTCGTCGAATACGCTCACCAACCTGACCTCCACGGCCCCGCAGCATTTTCAGAACGGACTTGGCGCAATGGCACGGACCGGTGATCAATCAAGGGTTCTAGTGGCAGCGAACGATGCTAGTGGCGAGATCGCCGTCTACAATGCCGGCGGCGGCGTTCTCACCGGCCCGAAGGGGCTCGGCAGCTGCACAATCCCGCTCGTTGCTGCTAATCCCGATGGTTCCAAGTTCGCTGTTGTCTTCGTCGCGAATGGTAGTTCGCAGGTTCTGCTACTGGACGGCTCCTTGAATCTACTGGGCGCCTCCTTGAATCTACTGGGCGCCTACCAAACTTCTGCCGTGAACGGGACGGTCTTCTCTCGCGACGGCCAGTTCTTGTATATAAGCGAAAATGCCAGAGCACCTCCCGTCGTCACAGTTCTGAATGGGAACACCCTCAGTACGATTGGCCAGGTGCCCGATTTGTGGATCGCCGGAAGGCGCACGGAAATCGAAGACGTGGACTCTACTTATCTCCTGTTCGGAGTCGCGAATCGTGGCCTCGGTCTTATCGCCGCCGCAAGTCCCGGCTCGCTCCCATCCACCGCCCCAAGTTTCGCCGCCGCGCCGAACTCGCAGCCCGCCGAAGGCCCAAACGCAGGTGGAACTGTTGCCACGCTTTCCGGGCTGAATTTTTCTGCACCTCTCCAGGTGAGCTTCGGCACGCAAATCGCCAGCACCGTGAGCGTTGCGAGCGCCAGCCAAATCATCGCGACCGCACCTGCTAACGCCGCAAGCGGGCCCGTGAACGTAACCGCCTATTTCCCCAACGGATGGCTCGCGCTTTCTCCCGATTCCTTCAGCTACGGCCCGCAAGTAGTTCAAATCTTGCCCAATGCAGGAGCGCCCACGGGCGGGGATACAGTTCAAATTTATGGCTATGGATTCGGCGGCGACCCCACCAAAGTCATTGTCACGATTGGCGGTGAGGCCGCCAGCGTCCAAAAAGCTGTAAATGTTACCTCCATTGCGCCGTCTTTGGGGCTGGACGCAACATATCCTTTTTCTTTGGAATGCATCACGCTGCAAACACCCGCTGGAACGGCCGGGAAAGCCGACGTTGTCATCACTTCGCCCGCCGGGTCGGTCACCGCCTCGAAAGCCTTCCAGTATTTGCAGAGCAAGACTTTTTATGCCAAGCCCTCTTTCGATAAATTCATTTTGTACGACCAGTCTCGCCAATGGCTCTATCTCAGCGACATCGACCACCTGGACGTTTTCGATTTGGCCGCCGGGGCTTTTCACGCGGCCGGCCTCGAGCCACCTGGAGGCCCTCCCCCAACTGCTGAGCTTCGCGGCCTTGCTTTGACCCCGGATGGCACGCAGCTCGTAGCCGCCGATTTTGGCGCGCAAAACATTTATTTGCTGAACCCAGACAACGGATCAGGCACGAGCGTGCCAGTCGGCGGAGTGCCTGGCTTCGCGAATTCTGGCCCCTCGCGCGTAGCAGCCACCAGCACGCAAAATGTTTTTGTGGGTTTGAGCGCGGAATCGAGCACCTCGGGAGGTTGTGCATCTTGTCTCGGGCAACTGAACTTGACAGCCAGTCCGCCAGTTATCCAAGCCGCCTCCCAGCCGGAAATCAGCAGCCTCACCGGCGCGCCCCTCTTGCAATCTAACGGCACCGGCGATCAGGTTTTCGTCGAGTTTGCCGCCGCACCGGGAGGGCCGCTCGCGTTGTGGAACTCTTCGTCTCCCAATCAATTTTCCACCTTCACGGCAAATGACTCCGCGGTCGACATCGGCGCGGCCGCCGACGGAACTATGTTTGCTCTCCAGGCCAACGGCACGACGGAAATCCGCGATGTCGATCTTTCACTCGCTTCGATTCCCGCAAATCCAGAAATTCTGCAAATCCCCGGTCGCATCCAAGTCCCCGGAGTCACTCTCCATCCTAGCGGCGCCCTTATTTACCAGCCGTTTCTTACGGGCCCTGCAGGAAGCGCTGGCGTGCAAGGTGGGGTGGACATTCTCGACGCGCACTCCGGCCTCCTGCGCCTTCGCATTCTGCTGCCTCAGCAATTCATGACGGATGTCGATGGATTGCATGGCAGCTTCTTCGCCATCGACGAGAATGGACAAAGACTGTTTGCCGTCACCTCGACCGATGGCACCGCGCAAAATGCCGGTGTCACGGTGGTAACGCTTGCTAACGTTCCCCTCGGTGTTGGCACACTCACGCCTGCAAACGGACCTGCCGCTGGCGGAACGCAAATCACAATTCGAGGCAGCGGCTCTCAAAATGGCTCGACACTCACTATTGACGGAAAAACCGCTTCCGTCACTTTCAAGGATATGAACACTCTGACCGTTGTGACTCCCGCCATGACCTCGGGCGCGCAGCGGGTTTCCGTCACAAACCCCGATGGGGAAACCGTCTCCTTAGACGCCGCTTTCATCGCCAATTAGTTTCCAGACGTTTCCTTATCTAAGCCCTTCCATCTTTGTGCTAACCAATCGCTTCTGTTTTTCATCACATGAAATGTAGAATTCAGTGCGAAGACAAAGCTCGCCATGCCGCGCTCTGTTTGGGCGCGAGGAGGAACCATGGAAACGCGCAAACTTGGCAATTCGGATTTGCAAATCACGCCGGTTGGTTACGGCGCCTGGGCCATTGGCGGTAGCGGCTGGGATTTTGCCTGGGGGCATCAGGAGGATGCAGACTCCATCGCAGCGATCCATCGCTCGCTCGAACTCGGCGTGAACTGGATCGACACCGCTGCCGTCTACGGCATCGGCCACTCCGAAGTAATCGTCGCGCAAGCTCTGAAAGGCTGGAGCGGTCCGCGCCCCTACGTTTTCACAAAGTGTGTTCTCCGTTGGGACGACCAAGGCCACGTCACCCAGAATCACACCGCCGCATCCATTCGCCGGGAATGCGAGGATAGCCTTCGACGCTTGCAGGTCGATGTCATCGACCTCTATCAAATGCACTGGCCGCCTTCCGACGATGGTCCGGGCCTGGAAGAGGCCTGGCAAACCATGCTGGCTTTGCAAAAAGAAGGCAAAGTTCGCTGGATTGGCGTCTCGAATTTTAACGTCGCGCAAATCAAACGCGCCGAGAAGTTCGCGCCGGTTACCTCCCTACAGCCGCCGTACTCGCTCATCCGCCGTTCCGTCGAAAAGGAAATCCTGCCGTATTGCAAGCAGCAGGGCATTGGTGTGATTGCGTACGCGCCCATGGCTTCCGGACTTCTCACCGGGGCAATGACTCGCGAGCGAGCCGCTGCGTTACCGGCAGACGATTTCCGCAGCAAAAGTCCAGAATTTCTCGAGCCGCGCCTTTCAATGAATCTCGAACTCGTGGAGCGCTTGCGCAAAGTCGGCGCGCGCCATCGCCGCAACCCTGGTGAAGTCGCTATCGCCTGGGTTCTAAGCAATCCGGCCGTTACCGGAGCGATCGTCGGCGCGCGCAACGCCAAACAAGCGGAAGGCGTCATGCGTGCCGGTGAGCTAAAACTCTCTAGGGAAGAAATCGCGGAAATTGAAGGCGCGGCTGCTGCGGTAGCCGCCGGTTGACGAGTACGGAGATCCTCGTTTCACGGCACTTCTCTTGGCGTATAATCGGCACGTCTGGGCGCTGACACGCCTCATGAATCAAGCCCGCGCAAAGTCAGGCCGCCACGTCTTGATCAACCGCTTGATCGCTCTGCGATCGTTCAATTTTTCGTCCAGCACTTTCCGCGCAAGCTCCGGCAGCTCCGCGTTGCTGGCGAAGCGCAGCGCCACAAGCTGTTCCATTGTGAATTCCTCGATGCGCGGTTGCAGGTCCGCGGCCAGCAGCCTTTCGAGGCGCAGCCGCTCTTCAAGCCGGATCAACCGGTCTTGAACCTTTATCGCCATCATTCGTGCCATCAAAAATCCAGTCAAGACTGCTGCTGCCACGAGCACCGACAACACGCTACTAACTGAAAATCCCGCCTTTCCGCACGCGTAAAGCGCAAATCCAACGTTGACAAGCAGCACCGGCAAAACGAAAAAATGAAACGGGGGCAGCCATTTCGTGTGATTCCGCAAGCTCTGTTCGGCCAACTCTCACCTCCTACCCGCGCGCAAATTCTAACAGAAGGCACCATCTAGTGCTCCGCGCTCTATTCCGCCGCTTTCCGTTCAGCGAACCTGTTCTCGCGGCCTATTTCGTCGAACCGTTTTTCAGGTCTTCTGCATCCAAGTATTTAGATTTCTATTTCAGGGTTCACATCGGTCACGATCCATCGCGAGGAGCCAACGATATGGCAAAAGCCGTCTGGGGAGGCAAGGTCATCGCCGAGAGCAACGACACCGTCGTCGTCGAAGGGAACCAATATTTTCCCCCTGAGTCGGTCACCAAGGACTTCCTCAAGTCCAGCACGCACACTTCGATTTGCCCTTGGAAGGGCACAGCACACTATTTTCATCTCGAAGTGGACGGCATAAAAAACGAGAACGCCGCCTGGTATTACCCAGAGCCGAAATCGGCCGCTAACGAAATCAAAGGCCGAATCGCGTTCTGGAAAGGCGTCCGCGTCGAAGCCGGCAATACCTAGGCTTCCGCGGTCGCCCGAAGATCCCTCGCATCGAAATCAAGCTCGCGCGCAGCAACAGATGAGCGGATTATTTCCATCCGCCTTCCCACCCAAGCTACTTTCGCCCGTTATTCTTTATGTACAGTACTTCCGCGCGTTCTATTGCCAACACGCAATGCCATGCGGTTGTATAGGAATGTGAAATCGAAAATCCAGTTCGCTTTTCTGCTGCTGCTTCTCGCGCCGGCCATTTCCAGCGCCCAGCAGCTCGGCCAGGTCGCCTGCGCCCGTCCCGGCGACTACGTCTATCTTTACAGCTCAATGACGACTTTCGAGGTTCGTTCCACGTTGCAGTGTGGGCAGGAAGTCGTAATCACTGGCCGCTACGATACTTATTTCGCCGTGCGCACCGCAAACGGAGAAACCGGTTACGTTCCCCTCGCTTCGCTTTTACTGATCAAGACCACCCCCGGCGAAAAACTCGCTCTTCCCCCGACAAAAGCTCCCAACAGAGAAAGAATTTCTTACGATGATTCCTTCAAACCCGCCGACGCTCCGTCGGGCGCCGCTGGCTTGGCCAATTTTCTCATCCTGCGAGATAGCACGCCTGTAACTATGAAACTCGAAAAAACTCTCACGTCCTCAAACGCTCAAGTGGGAGACGACGTAAACTTCGAAGTTTCAGAGAATGTGATTGTCGATGGATACGTCGTAATCCCCAAGGGAGCCATCGCGCTCGGCGTCGTCAATGAAGCCGAGCCCAAAAGAGCTCTCGGCCGCGGCGGAAAGCTCGGCGTGCTCATCAGGAGCGTCCGGCTTGCGGATGATGAACAGGCCGTCTTGCGTTCCGGCGACGAGGGCAAAGGATCCGGATCGGCGGCCGGTTTGGTCATTCCCGTGATGCACGGAAAAGACATCACCTTCCCCAAGGGCATGGATTTTGTCGGCTACGTGAACGGCGACACGCGCCTCAAGCGCGAAAATTTCCACCCCTCGAAAGAAACGCCCGCCGCCCAAGCCTCAGCTAACCCGCATCCTTAGCAGGAAATTCGCCGCGTCAACTTTTTGTGCGGAGCCGCAAAGGGTGGACGTTCGCGGCCAAGACTCTGAGCGCGAAGGTTTTTCGCCGGTCACCAGTTACAAATCCTTTCCTGGCGCGGCTACCCTGACTTTCGAATGCAAACTCAGCTCCCGAGTAGATTCGGCTGCAACCGGCTATATCCATGCTCGTGCGCCCAAAGCGTGAGCGGAATCGCCGCCAAGTCATCCACAACAGGCACGGCGTGCCCGTCCTTCGTGAGGTCGATCGTTCGAATGAAAAACTTGCACGTGTCGCAAGTCTCCACGCGAATATGCGGAAATTGTTCCGCGACATAAACGGGAAGCTTTTTTTCATCTTCCTCGCCGCACGTCGAGCAGAGAATGCGCCGGAAGCCCCACTCATTGCCGCAAAAGGAACAAATGAGGAAGCGCTTCCCTCCATCGCCTTCCACGCGCAGCACGCCCAGCATTGGCTGCCCGCCGCACAGCGGGCACGCGCGCGGTGTCACATGCTCCGGCGGCTTCGCCGTCCTCCCCGCAACATAGGCCGCGTAGGGCTGCAGAAACGCCCGCGAAAAAAACTGTTCGAACGCCCCAATCGGTTGCTCCGAAAGGCCGCCGTTTTCCCAATATTCCGTCAGCAGCGCGACCCAGGAATCCGCGGGCATTCTTACGAGTTCGCGCGCCGCCGCGGCCAACGCGTTCGGTGAATTCTGTTCGACAATCGAAAGAAAGCTGCGGAAGTGCGGAAGCAGCAGCGTCAAATCCAAAATTTCCCGCATGGAGCCGAACTGAGGAGTCTCTGCTTGTAAAGCGCTACCGGCAATTTGGGTGAATAGGCTCTTCTGAAAATTGGCGATCCGCCGATAAAACGAAAGCAATTCGCTGGCGGATGATTTGTCCGCAATGAGTTTCTCGGCGCGTTTAATTCTCGCGTCGTACTCGCCGCTTACCAATTGTTGGAAAGTCATTTTTTCGGCGAGGCTGTTTGTCCGGAAATCTGTCGATACCATCCGGGGTGATACCGTTTCACGAAATCAACCGAAACATCTCCGTGAACCATGGAATCCAGCGCCCCGCGCTCCGCGAAAACTCCCATGTAAACGTGAAGCAGGAACAGCCCAATGGTGAGCAGCGCCGAGCAGGCGTGGACCAAAACCGCGATATAGCGCAAGTAACGAAGATTCCATGGAATATCTTCCGGAAACCACAATACCAGTCCGCTCAAGACAAGAAGCACCATGCAAACCACAAAGCCCCAGAATAGTGATTTTTGCCCTGCGTTGTATTTCCCCGCCGGGGGCATCCGCTCGTCCTCGTTCTGCACATAGTACCCGACGGATTTGAACCACGTTTTGTCGTTCTCATCCACATGCATCTCGGAAGCCCACATGCCAAACATCATCAGCACACAGACTGCAAAAACCAGTCCCATCCACGGATGCAACATGCGCGAAACCTGCCCGCCTCCCAACATCACCGCAAGCCAGAAGCACCAGGGCGACCAGAATGCCAGCCCGGTCGCTAGCAAATAGATGTAGGAGCCCGCGGCGACCCAATGCGTGAGCCGTTCCTTGAAGTTGTAACGCGCTACTCGTCCCGAAGGTAGGGTTTGCTCGGTCTGGCTCACGGCTCTGCTCCTTCATGCGGTTCCTTGATCGTCTCCTCGCGTTCTTTCGGTCCAAACCGCAGGTAATGGATTGCCAGCCCTAGGACCCCGCCAATCATCGCGGCGTTACCCAGCCACTTCAACGGACCCTTCCATAGCTTCACCGACCACGGAATATGCGGATCGGCCGGCAACCCGCCGTATAGCTCCGGTTTGCTCGCGTCATGCAGCACATAAACCACGCCCGTGCCCCCGACTCCGGCCGGATCGTAAACGCCAGCCTGAGGGAAATCGTAATGCTCGCGAAGCTGCGTCGCGCGCACATTCGCCAGATGAAGCAT
Organism: uncultured Acidobacteriota bacterium; assembly: GCA_963767755.1. GTDB lineage: Bacteria > Acidobacteriota > Terriglobia > Acidiferrales > UBA7541 > Acidiferrum. The sequence goes on from CAVYFO010000034.1 coordinate 378,979, forward strand.
ATCTTCCTTGCTGCCAAAGTGCAGGCAGCCCGTTGGGCAGGATTTGATGCACGCCGGCTCCAGCCCCTCGCTCACCCGGTCCGCGCACAGCGTGCACTTGAACACCCGATTCGTCTTCGGGTTCATCTTCGGAATATCGAACGGGCATCCCGTGATGCAGTAGCCGCAACCGATGCAGTTGGCTTGCTGGAAATCCACGATGCCATTCGCATATTGCACGATGGCGCCATCCGCGGGGCACGCTTCCAGGCATCCCGGCTCCGCGCAGTGCATACACTGATTTTTGCGCATCAGCCACATCAGCGAGCCGTCTTCCTTCTCGTGCTCGTTGAAGAGAATCAGGTTCCAGTAATTCCACCGCGTTTCCGGCATGGTTTGGTAAGTGTTGTCGAAGGACGTTTCGCCGAACGGCAAATCGTTCCATTCCATGCAAGCCACTTCGCAAGCCTTGCATCCAATGCAAGTGGTTGTGTCGATGAGTTTGCAGACGGTATATTCGCGCTGGGCGTCGTGGCCCGGAACGCTGCCCGCATGTCCAGACATCTTTTGAACGCGTAAGGTCGCTTGGCTCATACGCGTCTCCTAAACTTTCTCGACTTTCACGAGGAACCCCTTGAATTCCGGCGTATGCGCGTTCGGATCGACGATCGTCGGCGTCAGCCCATTCACCAGCATCCTCGAAGTCCTGCCTTCATCCTCCGAGATTCCTCGATAACCCCAATGAAACGGGATTCCGATCTGGTACGTTTTCTTCCCGTCGATCATCATCGACTTGATCCGCTTGGTCACCATCGCTTTGGCGATATACTCGCCGCGCGCGTTCGAAACCTTCACTTTTTCTCCGCCGCGGATACCCATCTCGTCCGCCATTTCCGCGCCCATTTCGATGAACGGTTCCGGCACCAGCTGCACGTTCATCGGATTGTTCTTCGTCCAGTAGTGATAGTGCTCCGTTAGCCGGAACGTGGTGCAAATCACGTTGTAGCCTTCCTTCGCCGTATCGTACTTGTCGTCGGGTGTCTTCAATTGCCCCACCACGGGATTGTGCGTTTGTTCCGGATGAAACGGATTCTGGAACGGACTCTCGTACGGCTCGTAATACTCCGGGAAAGGTCCGTCTACGAACGATCCCAGTGGTCCAAAAATCCGTCCCACGCCTTCCGGGTTCATGATGAACGGTCCCATGCGATCCTTGGGCTTCGAGTCTGGCTTGAAATCCGGCACGTCGTTCCCGACCCATTTCTGCAGATCCTCATTCCACCAAACCTGCTTCCGCGTTACATCCCAAGGTTTGCCATCCAGGTCACACGACGCGCGGTTGTACAGCACGCGCCGGTTGGCCGGCCACGACCACGCCCAGCCCGGATGCACGCCCATGTCCGAGGGGTCCGAAGGATCGCGCCGCGCCGTCAAATTTCCTGCTTCCGTGTAAGCTCCCGAATACAGCCAATTGCCGCAAGCCGTGGTCCCGTCATCCTTTAGCCATGCAAACCCCGGAACCTGCTGCCCCTTTTTGATCTGCGCCTTTGTAGCCGGGTCTTCCAAATCGGCCAAAGCCTTCCCGTTCAATTCCTTCAGCACCTCGGTCAGCGACGGATTCATCGGCTCTGTGTAATTCCAGGAGAGCTTCAGGATCGGGTCGGGGAACTTCCCGCCCTCTTTTTTGTACAAATCCCGCACTCGGAAAAAAATCTGCGCGAGAATCGCCTGGTCCAGCCGCGCGTCGCCCGGTGTCGGAACCGCCGCATTCTTCCAAACCAGCCATCGCGCCGAATTGGTGAAGGATCCATCTTTCTCGGCAAAGCCCGCGCACGGCAAACGGTACACGGTCGTCTGGATTTGCTTCATGTCGCCCTGCGCAATCACCCGCGGCGACCTCCAGAACTCGCTCGTCTCGTCCGGATAAATCTCTCCAACCACGAGAAAATCCGCTTTCTTCAGGGCATCAATATTCTTGTTGGAATCCGGCCCGATCGCCACCCCGTTCATCCCAAAGGTAAGCAGCCCCTGGACCTTCCCGTTGTACATGTCGTCCCAGATGTGCACCCACGAATAGTCGCGGTCCACCTTCGGCAAATAGTCGTACGCCCATCCGTTTTGCTTGGTTGCCGCGTCTCCGTAAAACATCTTGAGCAAGCTGACCACGAATTTCGGCGTGTTACCCCAATAATTGAACGATTCCCACTCGGCAGGTTTCGAGGGTGTCGGCGTGATCCGCTTCATCCATGCGTCGAAAGAACCATCGCCTGGCGTCGGCACTTTCAAATATCCCGGCAGACTGTCGAAAAGACCAGCCATGTCCGTAGCGCCCTGAATGTTGGAGTGCCCGCGCAGCGCGTTGACGCCTCCGCCAGCCCTGCCCACGTTGCCCAGCAGCAGTTGCAGCATCGCCGCCGTTCGAATGATTTGCGTCCCGAAGCTATGCTGGGTCCATCCCACTGCATAAATGATGGTCCCGACCTTCTTCATGTCGCCGTCTTTGCGAATCGATGTGTAAAGGTCGGCGGCTTTGAGGAACTGTTCCTTGGGAATCCCGGTGACTTTCTCCACCATTTCCGGCGTGTACCGCGAATAATGTTTCTTCAGCAGTTGAAACACGCAATTCGGATTTTGCAGTGTCGGGTCGTATTGGACCTTCTCAGGAAGCCCCGGCAACGGCGCCGGCCCGTTCCCATTCGCGCTCGCCGCCGGCTTTCCGCCCGCGTAATTCCAACTCGCGCGGTTGTAGCTGTGCTTCTCTGCGTCAAATCCCGAAAAAACTCCATCCGTATCCGTCGGCAGCTTGAAATCGCTATCGACAACGAACGCGCCATTCGTGTAATTGGCAACGTACTCTTTTGCGAAGCGGTTATTTTCGATCGCGTAGTTGATCAGACCGCCCAGAAACGCAATATCCGTTCCCGCCCGAATCTGGCAGAAAAGATCAGCAGTAGAAGATGTCCTGGTGAATCGCGGATCGACCGAAATTAGCTTCGCATTCCGGTTGCGCTTGGCTTCCATCGCCCACTTGAAGCCGCACGGGTGATTTTCCGCTGGATTCCCGCCCATGACGAGCATCATGTCGGTGTTCTTGATATCGATCCAGCCGTTCGTCATTGCGCCCCGGCCAAACGTTGGTCCCAAACTTGAGACCGTGGGGCCGTGTCAAACCCTGGCCTGATTTTCCAGATGCACGACCCCCAGGGCGCGCATCGCTTTCACTACTAGAAAGTTAAATTCATTCGTGTCCGTGCATCCGCCGGTAAACGCAATCGATTCCAGCCGGTTGACCGTGATTCCCTTGGCGTCTTTCTCGACAAACGTCTCATCCCGCGTTTTTTTGATCTTCTGTGCGATTTCGTCAAGCGCCTGATCCCACGAAATATCTTCCCACTCCGTTCCGCCCGGCCTTCGCACTTGCGGCTTCAAAAGCCTGCGGTCATTGAGAATATCCTGCGCCAGCGATGAGCCCTTTGGGCACAACGTCCCGCGATTCGTCGGATGATCGGGATCGCCCTCGACGTGCACCACCTGCGGCGTCACATTCTTCGCTCTGTCCCCAATGGTGTAGATAATCGTCCCGCACCCCACGGCGCAGTAAGGGCACAGCGACCGTGTCTCGCTGGCACGCGCGATTTTTAGCACGCGCAGTTGCGCGTAAGCGGGCTGAAGGTCGAACCCAAAAACCGCAGCTGCAGCCCCGCCTATGGTTGTGAATTTGAGGAAGTCTCTTCGGGTAGCCTGCATGGTACCCCCTGGAATGGAGACGAGCTAACTTCGCAAGCACACATTTCATAATCCCGAATCCTTGCGAAGTCAATACTTTGATGCAAATTTTCGCATTAGGGAGAACAATAATTTCTTCGATTAGTGCACTTGGCCCGTACAGTTTTCCGAATCAAGGGGTTTTAATCGCACGAGTGTCCTTTCCCCGCGTCGTGCGAGCGGTGTAACACATTTATTTTTAGTACTTTGCGGCAACACTCTTTTTCAGAGAGCGCGGAACAGAGTACGAACTGCCTGTCTCGGTTTTTTCGCTAAATCGTGGCCGCAGGATTTGCGGGAGCCGCGTCCGTGTCCGTTCCAGTTTGCATGCCGGCAGCGCGGTAACGCACAATCAGCAGCGTTAGATCGTCCGCCTGGCTCGCGCCGCGCGCGAAATTCTCCACCGCTTCCAGAACGCATTTTTGCAGCTGATCCAGCGGACATTGCGGCTGCCCCGTCAGCAGTTCCCGCAGCCGTGGCACGCCAAACATCTGCTCGTCAGGATCCATCGCTTCGGTAACCCCGTCGCTGAACAACACAATCGTGTCGCCCGCCTCGAGTTTTAGCCTCGCCGTTGTGTATTCGGCTTCCGGCACGAGCCCGACAGGGTAAGAGCCCTCGCTGAAGGGCTCCTGTGCCGCCCCATGCCGCAGCAGAAAAGGCGACGGATGCCCCGCATTGATGAACTCCAGATCCCCGTCTTGATCCAAAATGCCGAAAAACATGGTCGCGTACCGTCCGACTTCCGCATGATCGCAGAGAAAGCGATTCACATGCGTGAACACCCGCGCCGGATCGGTGCCCAGGCTCATAGCGGAAAGCGCGCCCTGCAGCATCGTTGTCAAAAGAGCCGCGCCGAGCCCCTTCCCGGAAACGTCCGCAATCAGAAAAGCGGTCCGATTGTTGTCCAGCGGGAATACATCGAAATAATCCCCCCCGACGGACAGGCACGGAAAATTGCAGCCCGCCACGGCAAGGTGCGGGTGATCGGGAAAATTCCTCGGCAGCAGCGCCTGTTGGATGTCCCGCGCGATGTTGATCTGCTCTTCCATGCGCTGCCGCTCGCGTTCGCGAATCACCAGCCGCGCATTGTCCAGCGTGCTCGCGGCATCCGCGGCAAGGGCATCCAGAATCTGCCGGTCGAGCTTTGAAAAAGCCGCCGGCCTGCGCGAATCGAGATACAAGACCCCAAGCGAATGCCCAAACGCCGGGGTCGAACTCGAGTCCGGCGAAGCGTGTCTGTGAACGGCAAATAGCGGAATCACCACCACGGCCCGCAGCCGCTGCGCAATGACGCTCTGCGCCGCCTGCAGATCCATTTCGCCCCGTTCGATGTCTTCGGTGACTACCGGAGAATTTTGCCGCAGCGCCAGTTGAATCGCCGTCTGGCTGGGCGTCAGACTTTCCGGCGGAAGCCGCAGCCCGCCCGTGCGCCGCGCGAGCCGCACCTTCAGAACTCCGCTCGCGTCCGCCTCCAAAAGCATTCCCCGGTCCGCGTCCGTCACGGAAACCGCATGATCCAGCATCAGCGCCAGCGCTTCATCCAGCGGCCTCTGCGAATGCAGAAGCGTCGTCGCTTCCAGCAACAAGTTAAGCTTGCGCAGCCCGCCTCCCACCGGCTCCGAGCTGGTGATGTGCTCGATCCGCGTCAGCAGATTCGGCAGCGATTCCTCCCCGCTCGACGTCCCCGACCGAAATACAATTTCGTAGGAGTCCTCTAAGCCGAAGGTAATCGAGTCGCCGTCGTTCAGTACCCGGCTTTCTACTTTTTCCCCGTTAATGAACAGCCCCCGCCGCTGCCCGCGATCCTCGATATACAGCCGCCCCGCCTCCGAAACGATTGCAGCGCAATTCCGCGAGATCCGCCGGTCCGAAAGTTGCAAATGATTCCCCGTCTCCGCGCCGCGTCCCACCAGAAAGGGAGTCTGCGTCACGCGCACATAGCGCCGCGCGCCGTCCGGTGAGACGACCTCGAGTACTGCTCCGCCAATGCTAATGGATGCCGTGTCGGGCATGGGATCTTAGCGACGGGATTGTAGCACGCGAACTGGCCCCGGCGCTGCTGGACTCGACCACACCTTCAGAACGTTAAGTGACGCTGCAGGTTTTACTCGTGGCGAAGCGCCTCAAGAGGATCCAGTTTCGACGCGCGCAGCGCCGGGAGATAAGTCGCAGCCAACGCAATCCCCGCCAGCAGGCCCGTCGCCATTGCCAGCGTTGCCGGATCATACGGCTTTAATCCAAACAGCAAAGACGCCGCCGCGCTCGACGCCGCCACCGCCAGCGCCAATCCAATCCCCAACCCGATCGCCAGCAACTCCACCGCCTCGCCCAGCACCAGCCCGATGATCGACCTCCGGTCCGCCCCCAGCGACATCCGAATCCCAATCTCATTCCGCCGCCGCGCCACCATATACGAAATCACTCCGTAAAGCCCAATCACCGCCAGCAGCACCGCCAGCCCTCCAAAAAATCCCGAAAGCCGCGCCATCAATCGGTCCCGCAGCAATCCTTCCTCAATCATCTGATGAAAAACCGTAAAGCTGACGTCCATCCCCGGACTTGCCTCGTTTGCCACGCTCTTCACCGCCGAGATCAGTCCAGCAAGCGGCATCTTCGAGCGAATCAATATCAGCGCGTCCGAGTCCGGATGCGCGTCTTGCGCGATCGGTAGATACACGATTCCCCACGGTTTTTCCCGCAAATCGATGTACTTGGTGTCCTTGACTAGCCCGACGATTTCATACGTTCCGAGGATCGTCCCCAGTCGCCGCACTCGAAACATCGCCCCAATCGGGTTCTCGCTCTTCGCGATCGTCCGCGCAAAAGTTTCGTTCACAATAGCCACCAGCGGCGATCCCGCAACATCGTGCGAGTCGAAATCCCGCCCCGCGATCATCTGCGTTTGCATCGCCTCAAAAAATCCTGGGCTCACTTGATTAAACGCCGCTACCGGATTTTCCGTCTTCGGCGGGCTCGAAACCCCCATGAGAATGTCGTGGCCGACTCCATTGCCGCTCAGCGGAAGCACCTCGACAGTGGCTGCCGCGTCCACGCCGGGGATCGCTCGCACGCGCTCCAGCAGCTCTTCGGAAAACGAGACACGCCGCTCGTTGCCCAATTTGAGCGTGGTGAAATCTAGGTCTGTGGCGAGAATTCCCGTCTCGCGGAACCCTGCGTCCACGCTCTCCAACTTCCCCAGACTGCGCGTAAAAAGCAGCGCGCCTGCCAGCAGAGCGAGGGAAAGCGCGATTTGCGATACCACCAGCACGCGCCGCAGCCCGAAGCGCCCACTCTTGCCCGTCGTTCCTCTCGCCCCTTCCTTCAACACTTCGATCGGCGCAACACTTGTTGCCCGCAGCGCAGGCGCCAATCCGAATAGCAGGCAAGTAAGCGCGGCCAGCGCCGTCGTAAACCCCAGAACGCGCCAATCCATGCCGAGATCGACGAATAATGGATCGCTCTTCGTGCTCAGCGAGGCCACCAGCACACGGCTCAAATTTTGCGCGAGCAGCGCTCCCAGCGCTGCCCCGATGCCCGCCAGTAGTAGGCTTTCGGCCAGTAATTGGCGCACCAATCTTCCGCGGCTCGCGCCAACCGCCATCCGCATCCCCATTTCCTTCTCTCGAGCGCTTGCCCGGGCCAGCAGCAAATTAGCCAGATTTGCCGAGGCGATCAGCAACACTGCCCCCGCAAGCGCCAGCAGCAGCCACAACGGCTGCTCGTAATCGCTGCGAAGTTCGGACACGCCCGTGCCCCCGGAAAAAGCTCCCAGCTTGTATTGCAAGAATCGCTTCGTCTGCTCCGGATTGTAATCGCTCGGAACCGTGTCCTCGAAGAGGCCAGGAGAAATCGCCCGCAACTGGGCTGTCGCGCTTTCGATGTTCCAGCCGGGCTTCAAACGCCCCATCGATGCAAGCCACCACCCCGAGCGGTTTTTCATCATGCTGTCCTCGCCGCTGAGCATCGGCTCCGAGCACAAGGGTATGGCCACATCGTAATACCGCCCCACTTCCACTCCGTGGAAGCTTGCCGGAGTTACGCCGATAATCTCGAAAGGCTGCCGGTTGAGCGTGATCGTGCGCCCGATGACGCTGCCCTCGCCCGCGTATTCGCGCTGCCAGAATGAGTAGCTGATCACCGCGCCGGGCGACGCGCACCCGGGAGTATCATCCGCGGGAGTCAGAACACGCCCAATCGCCGGTTCCACGCTAAGTGTCCCGAAAAATTCCCCGCTCACCCACATGCCCTGCACATTGTGCACTTCGCCGCTGGGCGCGATGTTGAACTGCGTGGGACTCCACGCAAACACCTTCGAAAATCCCTGCTGCTGCGCGCGAATATCCGCCCACATCGGATAAGTCAGATCGGAATAGCGGCTGGTAAAGTCTCCGCTCGCATCATGCCGCTGATCGATGGCGATTCGCGCAATCTCCTGCGGATTTTTCACCGGCAGCGTTCGCAATCGCACCGCATCCAGCAACTGAAAAATGGCCGTCGTCGCCCCAATCCCCAGCGCCAGAGAAAGAATCGCCGCCCCCGCAAACACGGGATTGAACCTCAGCAGCCGCGCTCCGAACCGCAAATCGCTCCAAAGCGTCTCCACATGCGTCTCCCAACTGACAGACCGCACGTTCTCTTTCACCGCTTCCACTCCCCCCATTTCGATCCGCGCCTTACGCGACGCCTCTTCGCGCGTCATCCCCGCACGCATCTTCTCGGCCGTCGATTTCTCCAGATAGTCGCGTAACTCATCATTGAGCTCTTGCTCGGCCCTCCGCTTACCGAAAAGTCCTCGGATTCCACTCCAAAAGTTTGTCCACATCTTTATTCGTCCTCTGTAGGGGCGGGGCTCGCCCCGCCCTGCCTTCCTCCGCCGCTAGCCTGCCGCCAGCAAAATTCTCGCAATAGCCGCCACTTGCCGCTCCCACTCCTTCGTCTCGCTGCGCAGCTTCTGCCGCCCAGCCTTCGTCAACGAATAATATTTCGCACGCCGGTTATTTTCCGACGTCCGCCATTCGCACTCGATCAACCCCGCCCGTTCCAGCCTCCGAAACGCTGGAAAAAGCGATCCCGGATTCACCTCAAACACCCCATGGCTCAATTGCTGAATCCGCTGCGAAATCCCCCACCCATGCAGCGGCTCCAGCGCCAGCGTCTTCAAAATCAGCATGTCCAGCGTCCCCTGTACAAGCGTCGCCGTACTCTCTGTCATCGTTTATCCTTTAAGTTCACTCGCTCCATTTGCCCGCGCATTCGTCCCGCAATCCCCTCGTCTGGCTCCGCCGTTGCGTGTTGTTCTGGCCAGCCAGCGCTCCTCGGGAGCCCGCGAAGTTCTTCTCTCGGCAATCGAGAGGAATATACGCCTCTTCTCTCGATTGTCAAGAGAAAGCCCCAACGCCAACAGACGCTCCAAATCCAGGAACGTTCCCCTCCCGAATCGAAAAGCGCCTCAGCTCATCTCTTTTTAAGGTTGGAATTGATTCTGATGCAGCGCCGCCGCAGCCAATCCTTCATTTCCTTTACTTCCTCAATGCGAAGCCGTCGCCAGCCGCCTGGTCACATAGTCCGCGACATAAGCGTCGAACAGATCATTCAGTTGATGCGTTATTGGCCCGGGCGCAGTCGCGATCGTGTGCCCCGCAATTTCCCCGACGCCGATCAAATTGCGATTGGTCGAAGAAATAAAAATCTCATCCGCCGAATATAAGTCCTCAGGCCGCAGCGCCTGCTCGATCACCGCCACCCCCGCCTCCGGCGCAATCTCAAAAAGAATCCCCCGCGTCACGCCCTCCAGGCACCCCGAATTGAGAGGCGGCGTCAGCACTTTCCCGTTCTTTACCGCAAAAATATTTGCCGCCGTGCATTCCGCCACTTCTCCGCGCTCGTTCAAAAGCACAACCTCATCAAATCCTTCTTTTTGCGCTTCCGCCACAGCCCAAACATTCTGCAGCCAGGAAGTCGTCTTCACTCCGGCCAGCGGCGAAGCCGCATGCCGCCCTTGTTCGCGTAGCGTCAACCGCACCGGCTCGCGATATTGCGGCAGCGGCGCCGTATAAATAATCAAATCCACTTCCGGCTGCTTTTCCTCGCTCTGCCAAAATCCCACTTGGTTGTAAACCAAATATATCCGCGCGCACCCTTCCGTAACCTGATTCGCCCGAATCACTTCATGCAAATTTATCCGGACCTTCGCCGAACTGTACGGCATCGGCAGCCGAATGATCGCCGCGTCCTTTTCCAGCCGTCGCCAGTGCCGCTCATAGGCAAACGCCTCTCCATGAAAAATCCGCAGCGTCGTGAACAGCCCCCACCCGCAAATCAGCCCAGCCTGCCCCGGCGAAAGCCTCACCTTCTCAATCGGCACCAAGCTCTCGTTGTGAAAAATATTCTTATGGATCAAGCGAAGTCCTTTGCCATCTTCGTTCGTTCTTTCCTCTTTATCATTGTAGCTGAAAAGTTCGGCCCCTCCCATTTGCCACACCTTTGAGTTAAGAGCCAAATTCGCGCTATTCCGCGTCGAACAGCCATCAAAAACAAAGGGGCGTCCCCCGTGGCGGACGCCCCTTAATGGAACATGTTGAACGACTCTGGTTAGAAGCTGAGCTTCAACGCGAACTGGATTTCTCTCGCCGAGCCGAAATCGCCCGCCGGGAAACGCGTGCTCGTGACCTGCCCAAACGAGGCCGCGGTAGCGCTGTTATTGGGGTTGCCAAAGTTCGGGTGGTTGAAGATGTCGAAAAACTCCGTCCGGAATTGCAGATTGATTTTTTCCGTGATTTTCGTGTTCTTAACCACGGAAAAGTCCGTGTTTATGAAGTCTGGTCCCCGCAATCCATCTCGCTGCATGTCGCCGGGCGTGCAAGATCCCGGAATGACGGGATAGTTGTTAGACCCCGGCGTCGTCGGCACGTCGCTGAAGGTGCAAGGAACCGCGAACGCGGCATTCGGCGTCGTGGCGCAATTCGCTATCGTAGGTGCTGATCCTGTCGGCGTCCCATTGAATGGTTCGCACAGCACCGTATTGTTGTAGAACTCGTGCGGGTTTCCCGTTGGCGTGACCTTTTGAAGCTGATTGGGCCGCACCGTCAACGTCGTTCCTGTCCCTGTATTGATGGTAAGCAACGGCGTCAGCGGACTCCCGCTCTGCGCTTGCGACACCATGCCCAGTTGCCAGCCGGATACCAATCGGTTTCTCTTGAATGGCAGCTCGTAGAATCCGCTCAGGACGAAGCGGTTGCGCACGTCAAACTCCGACGGCCCATAATCTCCGCGCGGATTGTACGCATTCTGCAGCGGTACCGCGTCGCCCGAACTGACCGAGCTGTAATCAAACGATTTCGAGTAGGTGTAAGAAGCCAGAAACTCGAAGCCACGCGAGAAGTGCTTGTTGAGCGTCGCCCATAGCGCATTGTAATTCGAGTTTCCGGGACTGTTGATTTGCGTGATGTTCCCGAAAGTGCAGGTCGGATTCGGGGCCGCGCACTCGGCCGGCAACACGGGGCTCGTTAAAGGAAGCGTAAGAAACGGCCGCGCTGTTCCGTAGAAGCCGTTGGTTAACAGTGGCTGATTCACGTTCTCGGCGATTTGCAAGTGAGTGCCCTTGGTGCCGACGTAGGCCACGGTTAGGCCCATGCTGGAAGTGAGCTGGCGCTCTACCGTGACGTTCCAGTCTTGTGCGTACATATTCTTGAAGTTCGGATTGACCGAACTTGGCCCCAGGCTGACTCTGGTGATGGCTGCCGCCGGATTCTCGAGCGTGATGCCCACTGCAGCCACGTTGATCGGCAACGCGAAGGGCGGATTTCCGCTCAACCCGGAGATGATGTTCGTCGTGGGATCCTGCGTCAGGATCGCGTAGCCCGCGCGGACGGAAGTCTTGCCATCCTTAAACGGATCCCAGGCAAAACCAACTCGAGGCTCGAAGTTCTTGTTGTTCGTGCCAAATGGTTGGGGCGCGGAAATGAGGTCTCCCGTGGCCGTATCAAAGTTCGTAAAGCGGCCACGCGCCTCGGATGGCGTCGAATTCCATTCATAACGCAAACCGATATTGAACGTGAAGTTGGGCTTCCACTTGAAGCTGTCCTGCGCAAACGCTCCGTAGGAAGGTTCGAGAATTCTGTCGTTTCCCGCGCCCAGCAGCACTGTAAAGTTTGTGGCGCTGTCCGCAAGGAAGCTCGCCAGCGTTGGAAACGTGAAGCTGCCGATGTTTTCCGCAACGTTGTTGTTATAGAACCGCCGGATTTCTCCTCCGAAAGCAAAGGAATTGCGGCCCTTCAGCCAGCTCAAAGTGTCATTCAGCACGACGGTCGTATCCCCGCGTCCCTGCGGTTCTCCCGTCGGTCCTCCGAAGGACATTGCACCGGCGACCACAATGTTCGGGATGCCCACGCCTGCTGGCGCGCCCGGCGGGAGTGTGATGTCAAAATTAGAAGGATCAAGCGCCGTCGGTGTAAAAAAGAGACTGATGCGGTTGTATCCCAAGCGGACCGTGTTTGCCAAGGTGGGGCTGAAGACGTGGTCTTCAGTGACGGTCGTGAGGTCACGCAAGCCATCGCGGGTATCGCCAAATCCCGGAAGGTTTGCCCCCTGAGTCGGTTCCTGGCGATGGTCCTTTTGAATCACAAAATAGCCATGGATCTGGTCTCTATCCGAAAGATTGTAGTCCAGGTCGGCCGAGCCTTGATTCAATGACACGTTGGCCGCCGTCGATCCGCTGAACAGCGTATAACTGCTCGGCACGCCGGCCGTTCCCGTCCCCACGAGGTTGGCCGCAGGAACTAAAGCTAAGAGATCCTTAACGGCCGTCGAGGTAACGGCTGCAATCTGTGTCGCGCTCGGCACTGTGCTCGAAAGGGCCAACCCTTGTCGTTGCCGCAGCCCTTCGTATGCGAGGAAGAAAAACAATTTGTCTTTCTTGATGGGACCGCCAAAGTCGCCGCCGAAATCATTTCGCTTGAATGGATTCTGAGCCAGCGCAGCGCCCGCGGAATTTACCGCCGGGTTGAAAAAGTTCCGCGCATCGAGGTCATTGTTGCGGAAGAATTCGAACGCTTCGCCGTGGTAATCGTTCGAACCGGAGCGCGTGGCCAGGTTCACCACCGCCCCTGAGTTGCGCCCGTATTGCGCCGGAAATGTCGAGTTGTCAATTTTGTATTCTGCGAGCGTGTCGATCGGCGGCTGGAACGTGACCTGGTTTTGCACCCCGTCGTTCAAGTTGATCCCATTGATCAGCCAGTTTGTCGTGTCTTCCCGTTGCCCCGCGGTGTTGATCGCAAAAGATCCCTGTCCGCGCAACGGAGCCGTGAGAAAACCGTTCGCTGGCGGCGTCACCGTTCCCGGCGTCAAGAGGCTGAGGTCCACGAAATGCCGCCCGTTCAGCGGAATTTCCTGCACCGTTTTGTCGTTGATGACTTGTCCGAGTCCGGTTGTCGTCGTTTGTACCAGCGCCGGTTCGGCGACGATTTCGACTTTTTCGGATACTTCGCCGACTTTCAGCGTGACGTTCTGCGTGACCGACGTCGCTACTTGAAGTTTGAGGTCCGTGACAACCGCCGTTTGAAAGCTGGTGGCGGTTACTTCGATTCGATATGCGCCGATAGGCAGTGAGGGAAACAAATAAGCGCCTGCGTCATCGGTCACTCTAGCCGATGCGACGCCGGTGGCTTGGTTGGTCACGGTTACTTTGGCGTTGGGAACGGCCGCGCCTGTTGGATCAGTGACGGTTCCGTTGAGCGATGCGGTGGATTGAGCGTGAGCGAGGCCGCCGAACGCCAGCGCAAAAACAAGCAGGGCTAGCCGCAGCCAAATAGGTCGAAGTGGAAAGGAACCTCCACGTGCAACATCCATTTTTCAAATCCTCCTCAAGTTTTGATAACGAACCATTTTCATCTTCGTCGTTCTCTCGACGTTCCCTCGAGTCGCAGCCCACTCCGCTGTTCCATCCCACTCTCCTGGCGATTTCGAACGAGCGCTTTTCTAGTGACTTCGTTTACATACACCTCAAGCCACGTAAGGCACGCCAAATCCCTACTTGCATGTTGGTGATTTCAGGTAACGCAATCGCGTGACCAGAACGGCAGCTTGCTACAAATAAGATAAGCTGTTTATTTTCAGTGAATTGCAGTAGATTTGGCGATGAAAGCGCAGGTCTGTTTCGCCCGCAAGGTATTAGATTCTGAAAGTCGCTCTCAAATTTGGTAGACGGTTTAGATCGGCTTTAGAACTTAGGGAACGTAATGGCGAATGGAAGGAGGCTTTTGATGCACAGTCAAGGCCGGTCGCAGCGCGTCTGGACCGCAGGTAGTAGGTAGAAGAGGTAGAAGAAGACGCTGGCCCCCGTAGATGAGGTTGGGGTTGCGGAGGGAGGGGTTGGCGGCTGCCAGACAGGGCCAATCGGAGGAGCGACCGAGATTGGACTTTGCCAGACGCCACAGGGAGTCGCCTCTGCGAACTAGGACGACCGAGTCGCCGCTACCGAGTCTGGTATCGCTGGCATGACCCACTGTCTCTGGAATTGAAGACGCCATGGGAAGACGGAGCTGGGCGCCTGGCCGAATAAGGTTGGCGTCGGCGATCCACCGGTTTGCCGCGAGGAGCTCTGGCCAGCGGCGGCCGTGACCCAAAGTTTGTTGTGCCAGTTTCCAGAGAGTGTCGCCGGGCTGCACGGTCAAGGTCCTCTGCCTTGCTGTCGCCCCGGAAACAAAATCGGGCTGAGTTCCCGCTGGACGAATGGATGAGACCGGGGAGACCGGCCCGACGGGCGGCGCAGGGCTGGACGGAATCGGCGGTTGCATCGGCAAAATGAGAAGGCTTGGCGGCGCGCGACGCGAGAAAATCTTTGGCTGCGCGGGCGCGGTCCAGCGGCGGCCAGCAGAAAGCTTGGGACGGACAGCACTACTAAAGTTCTGGTGAGCATTTGGCCGAGCCACCGGGACGAACTCGTCGTGGGCATTGGAGCGAACGTCGGGACGAACTTCGTTGGTCATTCTGGGAGAGGCCGTTTCGGCGTGAGCTGTTGGGCGAATATTTTCACTGCCGGACGCGCGGGCATCTGGCCGGCTTTCTGAGTGGACAACCTCATGGGCGCTTGGGGAAATCTCCGGAACGCGGACTTCGGACCGGCGAACTTCGGACCGGCGAACTTCTGGGCGACGAACTTCAGGACGAACGGGAGCAGCCGAGAAGGGATCGCGGCGGAAAACACGCGAGGAAATTTTAGGACGGGGTTCGGGCTGAACCGGCCGGCGAATTTCGGGACGCTCCGGACGGATGGGAGAGGCGAACGCGGGAGTTCCGATGGAGAGATGGAATGGTTCTGATTGTTTCGGTTTGAGCGCTTGCAATTCTTTTTGCTTTCGATATTTGCGAGCGACCTCGCCGAGAGATGTTCCGTCTGGTTGTGAATTCGCGTTCAGACTCCCCGGTGGATTTTGTGACGGCGCGGACGAGCAATTATTTTTCTGCGCGCATTCATTCCGTTTGGCTTCGACTACTGCGCGATCCGCCGGAGTAAGAATCTGCCCATGCTGGAGATCGTCGTCGGTGTAAACATGTCCGGACTTTTTCTGCAGTTCCTGTTTGCGCGCGCGTTCCTGACGAGCGGCTTCGGCGACACTTTGATCTTGCTGGCTTTGGGGGGCCTGCTGGTCTTGCGCGCGGGAAACGATTGCGCCGAAAGTGGCGAAGCTAAAAAAAAGAATTGCGGAAGCCGCAAAACGGGCGGGGCGCGAGATTCTCCTGCAGCCTGCGCGGCGCGGCTGGGTGGGCAATGAGCCGTCTTGGTCAGTCAGCAGCATGGCAAACCGACTACGGGGGGACACCGTGTATAAGAAGAATTGTAGCCGGGGAGAGGGCAGACAGGAAAATTATTTCCTGCGGAATTTCCTGGAGGTAACCCACTGAGGACCAAGATTTTATGCGGTGTAAGTGAGGAGATTGCCGTGCTATCTTCCTCGTTTTCACCGTTGGAGAAAACTCGAGAAGTGTGGGGGAATTGAAAATGAAAAAAGAGACCAGCTCGAAAATCAAGATCGATCCAATCGCCGCACAGCCAAGTGTCGAGGCGGCTGAAGTGGAAAAACGAGAAGTCAGCCATGCCGGCAGACGAAGATTCCTGCAAGCGGGTGTGCTGGGCGGCGTTAGCGTTGCGGCTGGACCGCTCCTCAGGCCGGCACTGGGTGCAAGCAAGCCGAATGCGCGAGGCGACGAGAATTGTGGCGGAGCTGCTGAAGTTCCCGCGTTTGAGTTCGATGAGATCACTGTTGGCGAGCTGCAAGAAGGAATGAAATCCGGGAAATACAGCGCGCGATCGATTGCGGAAAAATATATGGCGCGCATTGCAGCGGTGGACAAGAGCGGGCCGAAAGTGAACAGCGTGATCGAGACCAATCCGGACGCGCTGGAAATTGCGGAAGCTCTGGACAGGGAGCGGAAAGAAAAAGGGCCGCGCGGGCCGCTGCATGGAATTCCCGTGCTGATCAAGGACAACATCGCGACCGCGGACCGCATGCAGACGACGGCAGGATCGCTGGCGCTGGTGGGATCGAAGCCGCCTGAGGATTCGTATGTCGCGAAGAAATTGCGCGAAGCGGGGGCCGTGATTCTGGGAAAAACGAATTTGAGCGAATGGGCGAACATTCGCTCGGACCATTCGATCAGCGGATGGAGCGGGCGCGGCGGACAGACCAGAAATCCGTACGCGCTGGACAGAAACCCGTGCGGGTCGAGTTCGGGAACTGGCGCGGGAATCTCGGCGAACTTTGCGGCGATTGGAATCGGAACGGAGACGGATGGCTCGATCGTGTGCCCGTCTTCGGCGAATGGACTTGCGGGCATCAAGCCGACCGTCGGGCTGGTGAGCCGGAGCCATATCATTCCGATTTCGCATACGCAGGACACCGCGGGGCCGATGTGCCGGACGGTGCGGGACGCAGCGATTTTGTTGGGAGCGCTGACGGGCGTGGACCCGAACGACAGAGCGACGGCAGCCAGCGAAGGAAAGTCGCATACGGATTACACCAAATTTCTCGATGCGGATGGTTTGCGTGGGGCGCGGATCGGCGTGCTCCGGAAAGCGTTTGGGTTCAATCCGGCAGTGGACAAATTGATGGAAGCGGCGCTCGAAGTGATGAAGAAGGAGGGAGCGACGGTGGTGGATCCGGTGGAATTCGCGACGGCTGGAAAATATGAGAAGACCGAGTTTTTGGGATTCATGTACGAGCTGAAGGCGGACTTGAACGCGTACCTGGCATGGCTCGGGCCGAACACGCCGGTGAAGACGCTGAAGGACATCATCGAGTTTAACGAGAAGAATGCGGCGAAGGAGATGCCGTATTTTGGACAGGAAAATTTCTTGAAGGCGGAAGAGAAAGGGCCGTTGACGACGCCAGAATATATCGAGGCGATCAAGAAAAACCACGAGCTGACCGGCAAAGAGGGAATTGACGCGACGATGGATAAGCACAAGCTCGACGCAATCGTGGCGCCGACAGGCGGGCCGGCGTGGCTGACGGACATCGTGAATGGGGACGCGTTTAGCGGGGGGAGTTCGGAGTTTCCAGCAGTATCGGGATATCCCAATATCAATGTGGTGGCGGGGTTTGATTTTGGATTGCCGGTGGGGATTTCGTTCTTCGGAAGGGCGTGGAGCGAGCCGGTGCTGCTGAAGATCGCGTATGGATTCGAGCAGGCTACGAAATTCAGGAAGGCGCCGCGATTTTTGGCGCACGTCGAGGGATGAAGTAATGAGGTAAAGACGTAAAGAGGTAAGGATTCGGAGGCTAGCCGTAGAGTTACGGGATGAAACGGCACGATGGCGGCAGCGACGGGCTCGATGGGCACGGCAGAGGCCACGATCGGGGCAGGGAAGGGCACGATATATCGTGCCCCTACGATTGCCGATCCATTTTGGCGTTCCCTGTATCATACGAAACATTACCTCGTCAGTACGGCCCACAGGCTAGGTGTGGGGGCGCAAGTCCATGTCCGTTTCCTTGCGCTGTTCCGGCGCGTTGGCAGTGGGTTGGTCATCGTCGCGCTTTGGGCGGGGCGCGTCCCAGATGATTTCGGGCGGCGCGTTGGCGGCTTGGCGGTCGGCGACGACGGCGCTGCGGAGCATGAGGCTAAGGGCGTAGGTGATGACAGCAGCGCGGCGGGTGGAGATGCGGCCGCGAGCGACCAACTGGACGACATTCGTGAGGATGCAGTTGATACTTTCCGTGGAGTCGTAGGCGCCATCCTGCTGTGCGAAAACTTCCTCGAAGAGGTCCAGAGAGTCATCCAAGGTATCGGCGAAGGTGCCGGCGCGATCGGCGTGGCGGCGGCAGAGGGGCGCGCCGGGATGTTGAGCACGAAGGCGGCAGCGGCTGCCATTGCGGTTGCGTGCTTGGCAGCGGGCAGCGGTGAGACCGAGTGGCGAAGTCGATTCGGCCGATGACTGCTGGGTTGGTTGAGTGTGTTGTGGTTCCTGGTTTTGCAGTTCCATTTTGGTCCTCAGAGTTGAGTGTGCCGGGTACCCCCGGGGTATACAGAGAAGTGTGAAGTAAGTGCATGAAGCGATTGAGTTTGCTGGGCGTTTGTGTGTGGGCCGTTTAACGAAGAGTGGCGATGGTCAAGAGAAGGGGGAGGGTGCCGGATCGAAGGAGGGCGGTGAAAGATCCAAGCGGCAGGCGAGAGATATCCAGGCTTCATAATACCGCGATTCTGATAACTTGTCAAGTCATACTTTCTATGGTACTCATTCGAACGGCATGTACAGGCGGGCTAAGCTGATGAGGGGAAGGGGGATGGGCGGGACATTGAGGTGTGAAATTAGCTGGTTTGCCCAGCAGTGGAAACGCTTGCCGCAAAGTCAAGACCCGCACGCTTCACAAGAACCGTGAAAGGATGCGGCGCCCCGTTCGTGCCAAGCGATTAAGGGCCTGCCAGCCGTCTGATCCACCCGCCAGAGACTGGCATTGTCAGAAGTGAAAAGGATCTCAAATTCGGCGCAATCAGTTTGCTGAAACATTGAAGGGTTACCGCCGGGATCAGGTTGGATTTAGAGGAGCTGGTTTGAGGCTTCGAGCATCCATTGATCGAGTGGCTTAAAGTGGAATGTTTTTCTTAACACAGAGTTCACAGAGGGCGCAGAGAAGAGAGAGCGGGATGGACGTGATTGACGCTGTCCCATAAATATGGGAATATGGGAACGATGAAGACAACGTTGGAAATACCGGACAGGATTTTTAGACGGGCGAAGTCGAAGGCGGCGGAGCAGGGGATCCCGCTGCGGCAGTTTGTGACCGAGGCAGTCGAAGATAAATTGAAGACGGCTTCCGCGGGCGGGCAAAAGCCGTGGATGAAACATATTGGCAAGCTGAAGGATCTGCGCGGAGAGACGGAGCGAATCAACACGGTGATTGAAGGCGAGTTCGAAGACGTCGAGCCGGGGATGTGGGGGCCGGAGAAACGTAGTTGATTCTGGACACGAACGCGATTTCGGCGGCGGCCGAAGAGCATGCAGGGCTCATCGGGATATTGGCAGGCGCGGAGGAGCTTGCGCTGCCGGTTGTTGCGATCGGGGAGTATCGCTATGGGATTGCGCAATCGCGGCATAAAGCCAGATACCGGCGTTGGCTCGACGAATTGATTCAAGACTGCCTGGTGCTGAACATCACCGAAGAAACTACGCATCACTATGCGGCCATCCATGGCGAGTTGAGACAGGCTGGAAAGCCGATTCCGACGAATGATTTATGGATTGCGGCGCTTTGCCGGCAGCACGAGCTACCGCTGTTGAGCCGAGACCGGCACTTCGATGCGGTGGCAGGG
Source organism: uncultured Acidobacteriota bacterium (assembly GCA_963767755.1). GTDB lineage: Bacteria > Acidobacteriota > Terriglobia > Acidiferrales > UBA7541 > Acidiferrum. Next base: position 398,536 of record CAVYFO010000034.1, read on the forward strand.
ATACAACGCGTGGAGTGGTGAAAGACCGCGGAACTCAGCTCAGAAGCCGATAACTTTTTGCAGCGGCACCGCTACTCCTGGCGGAGGGCGGATAGGGGATCGATGCGGGTGGCGCGGCGGGCTGGGATGTAGCAGGCGACTAGAGCCGCGGCCAAGAGAACGGCGGCTACGCCAATCAGGGCGCGTACGTCCAGGGCGCCGACATTGTACAGCAGGCCCTTCAGTGTTTTGCCGACCAGGTAAACACCCGGGAGGCCGATGGCCATACCAATTAGGGCCGCCCGCATGCCTTCGCCCACCACCAACCTAAGGACGTGTGCGCTGCCCGCGCCGAGGGCCATGCGGATGCCCAACTCGTGTGTGCGCTGGGCGACGGAGAAAGTCATGACGCCGTAGATGCCGATGGCGGCGAGGAGGAGAGCGAGCACGGCGAAGGTGCCGAAGACGAGGACGGTGAAGCGGTCGGTGACGAGGTTTTCGCTGATGATCTGGTCCATGGTGCGGACGTGGGTCATGGGGAAATCGGGATTCACGGAACGGATGGCGGCGGCGATGCTGGAGGTGACGGCGGAAGGGTTGCCGTTGGTGCGGACGGCGATGGTCGTGTTGGGCCAAGGGGCCTGGTCAAAGGGAAAGTCAATTTCGGCGGAGCCGGTGGTTGTGGGATGGCTTTCGTACTGGACGTCGTGGAAGACGCCGACGATTTGCCATTCGACAGGAGCGCCGAACGGGGGAATCTTGTCGGGGAGCAATTCGACGATTTTGACGCGCTGGGTGAGGGGATCGAGGCCGGGAAGGTATTGGCGGGCGAAGCTTTCGCTGACCATGGCGACGCGCGGGGCTCCGGCGAGATCGCGGGCGTCGAGATAGCGGCCGCGGGTGAGGCGGATGCCGTAGGTTGCGTAGTAGCCCGGCGTGACGGTGTTAATGACCGCTTGCGGTTGCTTGTCGACGTTGTTGTCGGAGTCATCGGAGGGCTGGCCAGCGATCGTGAAGTGGAGGCGGCCGGCGCCTTCGGTAGGCAAACCGGGAGCGATGCCTATTTTCAGGACGCCGGGGACAGCGGCGATTCGTTCTTCGAGTTGATGGTAGACGGAGCGGATTTGGGCGGCGCTCGCGGTGCGATCGTGCTGGATGGGGACGCTGAAGGTGAGGACATGGTCGCGGCGAATGCCGAGGTCGACTTGGGTGACGTTCCAGAAGCTGCGGAGAATGAGGCCGGCGCCGGCCACGAGGATGAGTGCGAGGGCGAACTCCGCGACGACGAGAACGCGGCGCAAGCGATTGTGGCTGGCGCCAGCGGAAGATGATCTGCCGCCTTCTTTTAACATGTCGCTGATATTTTGGCGGGCGGCATGCCAAGCGGGGAAGCAGCCGAAGAGCACGCCGCTGAGAAGGGTTGCGCCAAGGGTGAAGAGCAGGACGGGGATGTTCAAGTGCGGGTCGGCCTCGTAGGGGATGCCGAGCTGATTTCTGGGCATGAGGCTCATGACACCGCGGAGAAGGGCTACGGATAGCAGCACGCCCAGAAAGCCGCCCATCAACGCCAGAGAAAGGCTTTCGATCAGAAATTGACGGAAGATGCGGGCGCGAGTGGCTCCTTGTGAGGCGCGGACGGCGATTTCTTTTTGGCGGGCGGTGCCCCAGGCGAGAAGCAGATTCGCGATATTGACGCAGGCGATGAGGAGGACGAAGCCGACGGCGCCCATCATGAGCCAGAGGCCGAGGCGGGTTTGCTTGGGCAGAAAGTCGTCTTTGAGAGGTTCGACGGTGACGGTGAGGTCTTTATTCGTCTTCGGATAGCTTTGGGAGAGTTGTTTCGCGATGACAGCCATTTCGGCGTTGGCGGCTTCGAGAGTGACGCCGCGCTTGAGCTTGCCCATCACCAGGAGAAAATGATTCTCGCGTTTGATTTCCTCGGGCTTAAAGGAGAGCGGGACGTTCATCGAAGAATCGCCAACGTCGGAGGGACTGGGAGCAGCGACGCCCAGGACGGTGTAGAGTTCGCCGCTCATGCGGAGTTTGGTGCCGACAATCTTGGGATCGCTGCCGAATCGGTCGCGCCAGAATTTGTTATTGAGGATGACGACGTGGTCGTTGCCGGGGAGGGCATCGTCGGCGACGAAATGGCGGCCGAGAGTTACCTTGGGGCTGAAGAGGAGGTCGAACCAGCCGGGGGCTACGCGGCTGGCCTGAACTTGCTCGGTCCAATCGGGAGTGGAGATGGTGAAGCCTTCGCCGGTCCAGCCGTTGAGGGAGTCGAAGACGGTGGCTTGTTTCTGCCAGTCGAGAAGGTCGCTGGGGGAAGTGCCGTTGCGCTCGCCTTTTTGGTGGGACCAGACCATGACGATGCGGTCGCTGTCGACGTAGGGGAGCGGGGCGAGTAGGACTGAATAGAGAAGGCTAAAAATGGCGGTGGTGGCACCGATGCCCAAGGCCAGGGCGAGCAGGGAGACGGAGGTGAAGCCGGCGCTTTTCCAGAGCAGGCGGAGGCCGTACCGTATGTCACGCCAAAGTTCGGTCATGAGGGCACCTCTTGATGTTTATACTGCGAATCCTGCGAGAATGTTCCGCCGTTTTGCACCGGCAGAGAATTAGACGAGTGAGTAGGGCAGTGGTTAACAGGGAACACTCTCCAAAGCAGGTGGTGGGCTTTCGGAGTTGAAGTGTGGGCGTGGTATGGTTGCGGACTAAAAGGGAGGGGACCAGGCGATGAGCGGACGGACGGATTGGAAGGCGATTGAGGAGAAGATTGGGGCGGCGGTGAAGTTGGCGCGGCGGCCGGTGGCGGTGGCGTTTTTGGATGCGGCACCACACGGGGTGGAGAGATTCGAGGGGACGGAGCCTTCGGGGTGCAGTTTTTGGAGACTGGCTGCGGCGGGAAGGGTGTTTTATACCGTGCCGGAGAATCATTTCAATTGCGCGGTGGGGGCGTACACGCACAACATTGCGTTGTCGCCGGAACGGGAGAAGGAGACGGAGCAGACGTTGAAGATGATGTTTGATTTGGGGTATGTGAAGCCGGAAGAGGTGCCGCAGATTCCGCGGTTGGCCGCGGCGCCGGCGGCGATTGTGTATGCGCCGCTGGGGGAGACGCCTGTTGCGCCGGATGTGGTTTTGTTTGCGTGTAAGCCCTCGGGGGCGATGCTGTTGAGCGAGGCGGCGAATCAAGCGGGCGTGGGGAGCGGAGCGCCGGCTTTGGGACGGCCGACATGCATGGCGCTGCCGGCTTCGATGCAGATGGGGGCGATATTGAGTTTGGGGTGCATGGGGAACCGCGTGTACACGGGGTTGGGCGAGGACGAGATGTATTTTGTTGTGCGGGGCGCGGATTTGGCGGCGGTGGCGGACGCGCTCGGCGTGATTACGGGAGCGAACGCGGCTTTGCAGGAGTATGCAGCGGAGAGGCGGTCACAGCTGGCGACTATTTAGTCGGGTGCGTTGGCGGATCAACATGCTTTGAAGTGAAAGGTTTTTTTAACACTGAGAGCGCAGAGGGCACAGGGAAAAGGGCGCGGAGCTTGACTTTGTATATCCCGAGGCGTATAATACATCGTATGAGGTGAGGAAATGGCTACGGCGCGCGTGATCAAATCGGGGAACAGCCAGGCGGTGCGGTTGCCGAAGAAATTTCGGGTGAACAGCAGGGAACTGGAGATCAGCCGGCGCGGAGATGAGATTGTGCTTCGGGAGAAGAGCAAGGGGATGGAGCGAGCGGTTCAGTTGCTGGCCAGTCTGCCGAGCGACATGTTTCCGGATGGGCGCAGAGATGAACAGCCGCAGCGCCGCAAGGGGCTCTAGCGCTGCGGGCAAATCGATGAACCCAGGGAAACGCGTTGACAGGAGCGGGGTCGTACTTTAAGATTAACGTTTGTCTCTATAGGGAAAGGTGTGGCTGAGAGCGATGAGGACGTACGTAGCCAAGGGAGAAGAAGCGGAAGCGCTGAAAGTGGGCGCCAACTGGTTTGTGGTGGATGCGACGGACCAGGTTTTGGGGCGTCTGGCGACGAAAGTGGCGCGGATGCTGATTGGGAAGGATAAGCCGACTTTTACTCCGTATCTGGATTCGGGGGATCACGTGGTGGTGATCAATGCCGATAAGGTGCGGATGACGGGGAATAAGGTGGAGCAGAAGGTTTATTATTCGCACAGCGGGTATCCTGGCGGGTTGAAAGCTGTGCCGGCCAAGCGGGTTCGCGAGACGAAACCGGACTGGATGATTCGCGAGGCTGTCCTGGGAATGCTGCCTAAGAATAAGTTGCGGGCGCGGCGAGCCAAGAAATTGCGGATTTACCGGGATGCGGCGGGTTTGGCGCGGCATGCTGGGCAGAAGCCGCAGGCGGTGGCGGTTTAGGATTGGCGGGATTGGGACGGAAGACAGACAGAAAGTCTGTCCCACTGCTGGGCTGTAGGAAAGAAAGAGCACAGACTGAAGTCTGTGCCACAGTTTTCCGCACGTTGCTGTTCCTTGAAAAGTGTGGCCGCGCAGTGGTCACCTCTAAGTGGTGCCTTAGGCAGGGAGCAAACCGGCGTGGAGTTCGAAGGTTCCAGATGTCTCTGGGTGTCTGGAATCGGACGGTGTTGAACGAGGAGCACAGACTGAAGTCTGTGGCTCTTGGGGCAGCGGAAGGATTTAAGAGCACAAACTGAAGTCTGTGCCACTGGAGGAACGTTGAGTTCTACGGGTACGCCCTTAACGGGGACACAAACGTGGTTTCTGGGAACGGGCCGGCGGAAAGAGTCGGTGGCACGAGTTTTTTTGCGCGCGGGGAGCGGCAAGTTCACGGTGAACGGGCGCGAGGTGGAGAATTATTTTCCAAATCATGCTTGGAAGCATGACGCGACAGAGCCGCTGAAGTTCACGAGTTTGGCCGAGCAAGTGGACGTGAAAGTGACGGCGCATGGCGGCGGCGTTGGCGGGCAGGCTGGAGCAGTGCGGATGGGATTGTCGCGAGCGATTTCGCGGTTCAATCCGGAGCTGCGTGCGGCGCTGCGGAAGAACGGATTTTTGACGCGCGATTCGCGGATGAAGGAACGAAAGAAGTACGGGCAGAAGGGCGCGCGGAAACGCTTCCAGTTTACGAAGCGGTAGGTTTGTGGGAGGGGCAAGCCCCTCCCCTACGGACTCCGGAGGGAATGCGGGAGCAAACCTTTCGAGATCACGGCCGGCATGGAGCCGGCAAGAGGCTGTTCTTTGGCGTAGCAGATGCTTCGAGGAGGCCGGTCTAAAGACCGGCCACTACAGGACAAGACGCCGCTGCAAACAGCTATTCAAATAGGAGGAAACTTGGCAGTTGAAATTACGATGAAAGAATTGCTGGAGGCTGGAGTTCACTTCGGCCACCAGACGAGGCGATGGAATCCGAAAATGAAGGAATATATTTTCGGAGAACGCAACGGGATCCACATTATTGACCTGCAGAAGACCTTGAAAATGTTCCGCGAAGCGAGCCGCTTCGTGAGCGATCTATCCGCGCAGGGAAAATCGGTGTTGTTCGTGGGGACGAAACGGCAAGCGCAGGAAGCTGTGTCTGAAGAATCGAAGCGATGCGGCGCGTACTTTGTAAACCATCGCTGGCTGGGCGGGACGCTGACGAACTGGGCGACGCTGCAGAAATCGATCAAGCGGCTGAAGCTGCTGAAGGCCATGACAGAAGACGGCCGGATCAACGAGCTTTCGAAGAAAGAAAAAGCGCGGCTGGGCCGCGAGATGAAGCACCTGAACCAGAACCTCGAAGGCATCGAGAACATGTCGCAGCTTCCGGATGCAATGTTCGTGATCGATTCGAATGCGGAAGAGATTGCCGTGAAAGAAGCGCGGCGGATGGGCGTGCCGGTGGTTTCGGTAGTGGATACGAATTGCGATCCGGACGTGGTGGACTGGATCATTCCCGGGAATGACGATGCGCTGCGCGCGATCCGGTTGTTTACAACGAAGATTGCAGACTCGGTGATCGAAGGGCATACGGCTTACCAGCAATCGCAGGTGGCGGAACAGAAGTCGGCGGAAGATCAGGCGCTGGTGGATGGCGTGGAGTACGTGGATACCAGCGCGTACGAGCAGTACGAGAAGCAAGAAGGCGACTTCGTCGAGGGAGCGGAAGTGACCACTCCCGTAGACGCGGCGCTGGAAGCGGCGGCGGGGGCGGAAGCCACCGTGCCGCCGGACGAAGAGGAACGATAGGCAGGCGGAGCTGTAGACAGAGATTCACGAGGCCCGCTCCCTGCGGCTCGGAGCGGGCCTTTTTGCAGGCATTCACGAAAACTTTGACATTTTGAGTTCGCAGAGAGAAAAAGGATGAGCACACAACAGCCAGCAATGCAGATACCGGCGCAACTCGTGAAAGAACTACGCGAGAGGACCGGAGCGGGATTCAGCGATTGCCGCGCGGCGCTCGTGGAAGCCAGCGGGAATATCGACAAGGCCATCGAGATTTTGCGGAAGAAGGGGCAGGCGGCCGCGGCGAAAAAGGCGCAACGCGAAGCGAGCGAAGGGCTCGTGGGGAGCTATATCCATGCGGGCGGGAAGATTGGTGTGCTCGTGGAGATCAACTGCGAGTCGGACTTCGTGGCGCGCACGGAAGCTTTCCAGCAGCTTTGCCATGACATCGCGATGCACATCGCGGCGCTCGATCCGCGGTATGTGCGGCGCGAAGAAGTGACGCCGGAAATGCTGGCGGCGGAGCGGGACATTTATAAGGCGCAGGCGCTGGCCACCGGCAAGCCGGAGAATGTGGTCGAGAAAATCGTGAACGGGAAGATGGAAAAATTTTACGAAGAGAACTGCCTGTACGAGCAGCACTACATCAAGGATGAGAGTGTGACGATCGGGGAGATGGTTGCGCAAGCGGTTGCCAAGCTTGGCGAGAACATTTCGATTCGTCGGTTCGTGCGGTTCAAGGTGGGCGAAATTGGCGGGGCGGGGGCATCGAGAGGAGCTCCGGTTCCGGCGCCGGTGAGCGCTTAACAAAAAAACCGGAGTGAATGTTTCTTAGCGCCCCGACTTTCACGGGGCGCTTTTTTGTGTGGAGATGCTTGAGGGGCGCGAGGTCTGTGGCGGGGATCGATTCGAAAAGCGGCAGCTGGGCTGCCGCACTCCATAATGGGCGGGGCGGGGATAGTTTGTTACAATTTCGAGGATTTTAGACGGCGACGACCGGAGCGCTATGGCCGCAACCAAAAAGACAGTTAAGAAAATTGCGAAAAAAACGACCCGGAGCGCACAGTTGGCTTACCGGCGCATCTTGCTGAAGCTTTCCGGAGAATCGCTGCAGGGGCCGCAGGGATTTGGAATTCATGGGGAGACCATACAGGCGATTGCGCAGGAGTTGAAGGAAGTGCACGCGTTGGGCGTGGAGATCGCGATCATGGTCGGCGGGGGGAATATTTTTCGCGGCGGGCGGCAGAAGGGATTCGAGATCGACCGCTCGACGGGCGATTACATGGGGATGCTGGCGACGGTGATTAACGCTCTGGCTTTGCAGGACGCGCTCGAAAAAGAGGGCGTGTTTACGCGGGTTTTGAGCGCCATCGAGATGCGGCAGGTTTCCGAGCCGTTTATCCGGCGGCGGGCGATGCGGCATTTGGAGAAAGGGCGCATCGTGATTTTTGCGGCGGGGACGGGGAATCCTTATTTTTCGACGGACACGGCGGCGGCGCTGCGGGCGATGGAGATCAAAGCGGACGTGATCCTAAAAGCGACGCGCGTGGACGGGATCTACGACGCCGATCCGGAAAAGGTTTCCGACGCGAAATTTTTCGCGGAGATTACCTACCGCGAAGTGTTGAACCAGAATTTGAAAGTCATGGACGCGACGGCGATTTCCTTGTGCATGGACAACGGAATGCCGATTGTGGTTTTCAACATGAACCAGCACGGGAACATCAGGCGCGTGGTGCTGGGCGAGCGCGTGGGGTCTTCGGTGACGCCGGCGCTGAATTAGGATTGGCACTGCGGGGGCAGTGTCAGGAAGCCGTTCCTGAGTGGCTCTGAGTGCGAATCGGTATCGCCGCTGAATGAATTGCGAATCCGGATGAATTACGAGGAGAATTGAGCTGAGGACGCTATGACGACGATTGCAACGACGAAGGACGCGATGGCCGCGGCCAGGACGCGCATGGAAAAGGCGGTGGACGATTTTCGCAAGGAAGCCGCGACGATCCGCACGGGCCGTGCGAACGCATCGCTTCTGGATAATGTTCGCGTGGATTATCACGGGACGCCGATGCCGTTGAACCAGCTTGGGAGTTTGACCGTGCCGGACCCGACGATGCTTGTGATTTCGCCGTGGGATCCGAGCGCTGTGGCGCTGATCGACAAGGCCATTCGCACTTCGGACCTGGGACTCAATCCGACGAACGACGGAAAAGTGGTGCGCGTGCCGATTCCTTCGCTGACGGAAGAGCGGCGGAAGGATTTGGTGAAGCAGCTGCACAAAGTGCTCGAAAATCACCGGACGGCGGTGCGCAATATCCGGCGGGATATCAAGGAAGCGATCGAAAAGCTCGAAAAAGAGAAGAAGATCAGCGAAGACGAAAAGAAGAGGTCGCTGGATGAGCTTGAAAAGGTCTCGCATGCGGAGACAAAGAAAGTCGAAGACCTGTGCGCTGCCAAGGAAAAAGAAATCCTGGGAATCAAGTAGCTTCAGCACCCGTATGTGGGGTGGTGTAGCGCGGTCTCGATAGCAATCTATTGTTTTTTCGGAGCTGCAGGCGCGGGTTCCGCGCGTTCCAGCGTGAAGAATTGCGATTCGTCGTTTTGAACGGCTTGCAGGAAGGCGTCGTAATCGGCGGCGCGATCGGCGGGAATTTCCTTCAAAATAAAATTTAGATGGCGGGAGGCGGTGATCATCGCCTCTTTCACCGTGTATTGCGAAATGTACGTCGCGAAGTCGCGCTCGACGGATGTTCCAGCAGGAACTTCGGCGCCGGTGCCCTCGGGTAAGTGCACGGTGGCGCTGACTTCGACATCGAGCGGCGTGCCCAGATCGATCGGCTTAAGGGCGGCGCCGGCCGCCGTTTTTCCCGCGGGATCGGGTAGTCCAAGCAAGGGCAGCAGAGCGGGAATACGAAGTGGTGTCTTCGACCAGTTCACAAGCTTTGGCTCCTTGATTTCGTACTCCACCGCGAACGGATTGCGCGTGTCGTAGGGATCTGAAGCGGTCACATTGATGATTTCTCCGCGAAAGCCGTCGGATAGCGCAATTAGTTGCGCGACGTTTTTCCAATTTTCTTTCGGAGCGTGGTGAAAAGCGACGCGGAGGAGAAGTTCATTGTCGCCGCGCATCGTGTACTTGACCTTTGCGTCGAGCGTGCCCGAGGAAGCGAGGGCGGCATCTACGTGAACTTTCTGGAAGGCCGGGAAGGGGGGCTCAATCGGAACGGTGGCCCAGAGAGGAGCCACGCAGTCGGCCGTGGGACCGCAGTCCGGAAGTTTGCGGATCCAGAGAGCCGCTTTGCCGCGAAGGCCAGGAGGAAGAAGCCCGAAAGGGGCGACCTCGATGCTGGGGTCGCACCAGAGACTGGTTCCCCACATCGTCAGGATGCGCGTGAAGAGAGACGGTGTGGGTAATTGCTTTTGCAATTCAGGTGAAGTTCCAACCAATGCGGCGTCTAGCCGGAGATTCAGAGAGGAGGCTAGCGTCGCCAAGAGGACAAATTTGTCTTCGGGGGTTGCGTACCCCGAAGCAAGAATATCGGCGGGTGGCCTTGTTCGAAAGCCAGTGGCGCCCAGCGGCAGATCGACGGTGGTCACTTTTTCCGAGACGAAGTTATACAAGGCTTCAAGTTTTTCCCGGGGTTTCGCAAAAGGCTTGGTGAGCGCTATCGCTTTGTCGGAGACGCTTGAGACCGCTCTGCCGGAATGAAGGAATTCGGCGAACCGCTCCACAAAGACTCCCCAGACGGTGAAGGAGCTCAGCGTAACATCTGGACGCTGATACGAATCGCTAGCGGCGTCCACGTTTCGTTTGGCGGAGGAACCAGGAAGCGAGACCCTCCATCGGAAAATGCAGCGGCCGGCAGCGGTTTCCTGGCGCTCCGAAGCAGGGATGCTCATATCCATCTCGACATGGCGAAGATTCGGAGAGTCCTTGAGGCGTGAACAGGGTAGATCGAGATCGAAGATTTCGTGGGAAACGACGCCGGTACGGTCGAAAGTGTGCTCGAGCGAAATGTCGGGGGCGAGCGGAGGATGAGAAGTGGTAGTGATGACGCGGTATTCGAGGGTGTCGCCGGGTTCGAGGCCGAGGATGCGGACGGATTTGACGCGGACGTCCTGATAGGCGGGGGCGTTGACGACGGCGGGATTGGGCTGATCGGTGATGGCGCTGGGGAGGACGTCGATTACGCCGCCGCTGGGGTGGGTGATGCGGACGAGGGGGATTTCAACCTGCTGAAAGGAGCGGTTGAAATCGAAACTGAGGCGGGCGAATTGGCGGACGCCGAGTTCATCGTTGATCTTGACCAGGGTGTGAACTTCTTTGCGGCTGGAGCCGTCGGTTTCGAAGCGCACGCGCGTCTCAAATAGTTCGATTTCGGCGGGGAGTTTTGGCGCGGGCTTTTCTGGTGATTTTTCCTGGATTTTCGGAGGGGTATTTTAGCGGGTTTTCTGTGCTTGCGTTTTGCGCGGGCCGCGGACCCGCACCAGCCGGGTGGGCGAAAGATAACGCCGCGACAAGCGGAGCGAGACGAAAAAAAGCGCGTAAAGTTTTCACAATGGTCACGCAGGAAGTTTAGGGCGAGTGGGAAGTTGCGTAAAGCGGCGGATGTGGCGTGGTTGCCGGTCATGAACGAGTTGAAAGCCCCACTCGCTTACGTGGGAGTTGGTAGCGCGGGCAGAACACAGTGGGGCAGGCAAGCGGAACAGAAAGAGGGCACGACGTGTCGTGCCTCTACCGATGCCAGCTTGAGTGTGGCTGGTGAAACGGTCCTACGACTCGTGCGGCTGAGGCGTGGTAAAGTCGATTGCGGCAAATTTTACTGCGTGAGGACTGGGGAGAACAGGGAATGCGCAAGATTTACGGGGGAGCGGCGGTTCTAGTTTTGGGCGGAGCGCTGGTTGCGGCGCTGGCTGTAAGAGCCGAGAACAAGCCGGCGGCGAAAGGGCCGGACGAGGATGGAACGAAGCCGGCGCTGGTGAAAATTGCTGGTGAAGGCATGATGGATTCTCACGCGTACCAATACCTCACGGAATTGAGCGACGACGTGGGCGCGCGAGTGACGGGTTCGCCGCAGGCGGAGAAAGCGATCGAATGGGGCGAAGCGAAGATGCGCGCCATCGGGCTCGAAAATGTGCATACGGAGAAATGGCAGTTGTGGCGCGGGTGGACGCGCGGGACGGCGCAGGCGGAACTTTTGGCGCCGATTCGCCATCCGCTGCACGTAGATGCGATGGGCTGGACCGGCTCGACGCCCGCTGGCGGCGCGGAAGGCGACGTGGTCGAAGTGAACATGTTCGACCTCGACAACGAAATTAAAAATGCATCGCGGCTCAGCGGCAAGGTCGCGCTAGTCGTGACTCACGGCCAGCCAAGCAGGAGCTTCCATTCAATTGTTTGCGGAATTCGGCGATTTTCTGAAGGCTGCAAACAAAGCGGGCGCCATTGCGGTGATTGGCGGGCAAGGCGGCGGGACAAGCGGAAGGAATGAATCTGACGCACACGGGAATTCTTGGCTTCGACGACGACTTCGCCATCCCCGTAGTTTCGATGACGGCGGAAGATCAGGAGCAGCTCGAACGCTACATCGCGCGCGGACAGACGCCGCGAGTGCGCTTCAATATTCAGAACAGTTTTACGAATGGGCCGGTCGAGAGCGCGAACGTAGTGGGCGAAATTCGCGGGCGCGAAAATCCGGAGCAGGTGCTGGTGGTGGGCGGACACCTCGATTCTTGGGATCTTTCCGAAGGCTCGACAGACAACGGTATGGGAACGAGCTGCACGCTGGGAGCGGCGGACGCCATTGTGCGCAGCGGAATGAAGCCGCGCCGGACGATCCGCTTCGTTTTGTTTACGGGAGAAGAGCAAGGGCTCGATGGGTCGTTTGCGTACATCAAGCAGCATCAAGCGGAAATGGGAAACCATCTTGGCAGCTTGATTCTGGATAACGGACAGGGGCCAGTTCGGGCATTTCAATTGGGCGGGCGCGACGATTTGATGAGCGCTTTTCAGCCGTTCGCTGCGTCGCTTGCGGATATTCGCGTGGTGAAAGTGGACGACCACATCGAAGATGGCACGGACACGCTGCCGTTTTCGATGGCGGGATTGCCGGGAATTAATATGGATCAGGATTCGCCGGAATATAAATACACGCATCATTCCGCGGCTGACGCGCTCGATGCCGTGAAGCCCGATGTTTTGGCGCAAGATACGACACTGATGGCGCTGGCGGCTTATTGGATTGCGGACCGGCCGGAGCGGTTTGCGGCGCCGTGGCCCGTGGAGAGAACGGTTCACATGCTGATCTCTCAACATGAGGATGAGCTGTTGAAGGCGTTTGGGTTATGGCCAAAAGCGTTTTCGGATATCGAGAAGAAGGACGAGACTTCCAACTAACATGTGTATTGTCAATGCGTTAGACGCACTGTGGGCATGCGACGAGGCCCCTTGTAGGGCACCATTGCGCTGTTGCGGTCGACCGTTGTACGAGGGGCGTGAGCTTGAGCGGGTCTATGTTGGGGATGGACCGGGAAGCTGCCCAAGTCCTTGATTTCCACAGAGATTTCCACTTTAAAGCAATGAAAGAAATTTGACAGAGCACGTGGTTTGCCTTATACTCTACGTTTTGTTGGGGGTGTTTCTACCCCGACGAGGGCGACCGCTCGGATTTTGGAGTGGTCGAGTGGGTTGGAAGGGAATTATCTTCGGTCCCGGAACAAGAAAGACGGGATGGGACGGAAGAGCGGCCGGAATGGGGCGCCAGCCCCGCAAAGCCGAGTAAGCCTCTCCGAACTGAAGCCAAGAGAGTAGTTCTGCCTCTTGGAGTGCGTACGGAGTTTCTTGCTGGTTGTTTCTCCGGATTCGCAGTAGACCTTTCAGCACAGGAGTGTGCTCTCGCGCGTTTTAGGTTGCGCGCCTAGCGAGAGCCGCGAGAAATTTTGCGCGCGTTTGGTGCACCGTTGTGTGGCCACCAACAAAGTTGACCGCAGCGCGGTCAAAAAAAGAGGACGACTGTGCCGACGTTTTCGCAACTTGTGCGGATGGGACGTGAAAAGGTTTTAGTGAAGACGAAGTCGCCTGCGCTGGCGGGCTGCCCGGAGAAGCGCGGCGTGTGCATCCGCGTGTACACGCAGACGCCGAAGAAACCGAACTCGGCGCTGCGCAAAGTGGCGCGCGTGCGGCTGACGAACTCCGTGGAAGTAACGACGTATATTCCTGGCATCGGCCACAACTTGCAGGAGCACTCGATCGTGCTGGTGCGCGGCGGGCGCGTGAAGGATTTGCCGGGCGTGCGGTATCACATCGTGCGCGGGACGTTGGATGCGGCGGGAGTCGAGAATCGCAAGCAGGGGCGGTCGAAGTATGGGGCGAAGAGGCCCAAGGCTGCGGCGGCGAAGTAAGAAATCAGGAAGTAATGAAGTAAGGACGTAAAGAAATAACGAAGAAGAAATAGAGAGATTCAGGAGCGATAAAGAGCAATGCCACGCAAAGGACTTGTTTTCCGGCGATCCCAGGCGACCGACCCGGTCTATGCCAGCGACATCGTGGAGAAGTTCATCTGCTCGATGATGTGGGAAGGCAAGAAGTCGACGGCGCAGCGCGTGTTTTACGGCGCGATGGACCAGGTTGCGAAGAAGACCAACGACGACGCTTTGAAGATTTTCAAGAAGGCCATCGAGAACGTGAAGCCGACGCTGGAAGTGAAGACGCGGCGCGTGGGCGGCGCGAACTACCAGGTTCCGGTGGAAGTGAATCCGTTCCGGAGGCAATCGCTGGCGATTCGCTGGCTTTTGCAGTATTCGCGCGAGCGCGCGGGGAAGACGATGATCGACAAGCTCGCGGATGAGCTGATTGACGCGGCCAATGCGCGCGGCGGCGCCATCAAGAAGAAGGAAGACGTTCACCGCATGGCGGAAGCCAACAAGGCATTCGCGCACTACCGCTGGTAAGAGTTTGAGAAAAGAAAGTTTAATGCCAACAGAAACCAAAGGGGCGACGCAGCAGATTATGGGACGGGCCTTCAAACTCGAAGACACGCGCAACATCGGTATCATGGCGCACATTGACGCGGGGAAAACCACGTCGACGGAGCGCATCCTTTTCTATACCGGTGTGACTTACAAGATCGGTTCCGTGGATGAAGGCACCGCCACGATGGACTGGATGGAGCAGGAGCGCGAGCGCGGCATTACCATTACCAGCGCGGCGACGACCGCTTCGTGGGACCGCTTTGGCAAGAAATACCGCGTCAATATTATCGATACGCCCGGCCACGTGGATTTCACCGTGGAAGTCGAGCGTTCTTTGCGCGTTTTGGATGGCGCGGTCTGCGTGTTTGACTCCGTCGCCGGCGTGCAGCCGCAGTCGGAAACCGTTTGGCGGCAGGCGGACAAGTATCGCGTCCCGCGCATTTGTTTTGTGAACAAGATGGACCGCACCGGCGCGGATTTTGACCACGTTATCCGCACCATTCGCCAGCGACTTGGCGCCCACCCCGTTCCCCTGCAGTTTCCCCTCGGCCGCGAAGATAATTTCATCGGGATCATCGATTTTATCGAAGAAAAAGTGATCGTGTGGCTCGAAGAAACCCTCGGCGCGAAATTCGAGATTTTTGAAGTGGCAAAGCTTTGGGACAAGACGTTCGTCGAGTCGCGGCCCGATGTGGCTGCGGCGCTGAAGGGCTCGGCTATCGACAAGGCTTTCTATGACGAGCATCGCAACAAAATGGTCGATTACATCGCCGAGCACGACGATGAAGTGATCGACAAATATTTGACGGACGGTACGCTTTCCGTCGAAGAGATGCGCAAGTCGGTCCGCAAATCGACGCTGCTCTTGAAGATTGTTCCGGTGCTGGCGGGTTCGGCTTTTAAGAACAAGGGCATTCAGCCGCTGCTTGATGCGGTCGTGGATTATCTGCCGTCGCCGGTGGATGTGCCGCCGCTCGAGGGTGTAAACCCCGAGAATGATGAGGTTGTATTGCGCCGCGCGGCGGACGACGCGCCGTTTTCCGCGCTGGCTTTTAAAATCATGTCCGATCCGTTCGTCGGACACGTCACTTACATTCGCGTCTATTCCGGCGTGCTGCAATCCGGCAGCTACGTTTACAACCCCGGAAAGCGCACACGCGAGCGCATTAGCCGCTTACTGCAAATGCACGCCAACAAGCGCGAAGAAATCGACGCCGTCTATGCCGGCGACATCTGCGCCTGCGTGGGATTGAAGAGCGTGACGACCGGCGACACGCTGTGCGACGAACAGAAACAAGTGATTCTCGAATCCATAGATTTTCCCGCCCCGGTTATTTCCGTAGCCATCGAGCCGAAAACCAAGGCCGACCAGGACAAACTGGGCATCGCCATGCAACGCCTGGCGCAGGAAGACCCCACGTTCCGCGTCTCGACCGAGCCGGACACCGGTCAAACGCTGATCTCCGGCATGGGCGAATTGCATCTCGAAATTATCGTCGACCGCATGCTGCGCGAATACAACGTGCAAGCGAACGTGGGCCGTCCTCAAGTGGCTTACCGCGAAACGATTCGCAAAAAAGCAGAAGCGGAAGGCAAGTACATCAAGCAGACCGGCGGGCGCGGACAGTACGGACATTGCGAAATCGTCCTGCATCCGATGCCCAGCGCCGCGCATGAAAACATGCACGAGATGTCCACCGACGAACTGGATGCCATAGCGAAAGAATTCGCAGGCGGTTCCGGCGGCAAGTGGAAATTCGACAAGGAACACCGGTTCCTCTTCATCGATAAAGTCGTTGGCGGATCGATTCCGCGCGAGTTTATTGCGCCTATCGAAGCGGGCATCCGCGAAGCATTGGACAACGGCATTTTGGCGGGCTTCACGATGGTGGACGTTGCCGTGGTTTTGGTCGACGGCAGCTACCACGACGTGGACAGCTCGGAAATGGCGTTCAAAATCGCAGGCTCGATGGCGTTCAAGGAAGCTTGCGCGCGCGCCAAGCCGGTTCTTCTCGAACCCATCATGAAAGTGGAAGTCGTCGTTCCGGAAGAATACATGCCGCCCGTGTTCGGCGATTTGAATGCGCGGCGTTCGGCGATTCAAGGCACGGAAAATCGCGCCGGCAGCAACGTGATTCGCGTCGAGGTTCCGCTGGCGCAGATGTTCGGCTACGCTACGGATTTGCGCAGCCGCACGCAGGGCCGCGCCACGTTCACCATGCATTTTTCGCATTACGCGGAGCTTCCCGCGGCGCTGGCCGAGGAAGTCATCAAGAAACAGAAGGGCGAGAAGTAAGAAAGATTTTGGTTTAGTCGATTTACGAATTCGACTGAGGAGCAGAAGGCGATGGCGAAGGAGAAATTCGAGCGCAGCAAGCCGCACGTGAACATCGGGACGATTGGCCACATTGACCATGGCAAGACGACGCTGACGGCGGCGATTACCAAGGTGCTGTCGAAGCACAACCCGAAAGTGCAGTTCCGGGCGTTCGACACGATTGACAACGCGCCGGAAGAGCGCGAGCGCGGTATTACGATTGCCGTATCGCACGTGGAATACGAGACGCCGAACCGGCACTACGCGCACATGGATTGTCCTGGTCATGCGGACTACATCAAGAACATGATCACCGGCGCGGCGCAGATGGATGGCGCGATTCTGGTGGTCGCGGCGACGGATGGACCGATGCCGCAAACGCGCGAGCACATTCTGCTGGCGCGGCAAGTCGGCGTTCCTGCGATTGTCGTTTTCTTGAACAAATGCGACATGGTCGAGGATGCGGAACTTTTGGAACTGGTCGAACTGGAAGTTCGCGAACTGCTGAAGAGCTACCAGTTTCCCGGCGACACGATTGCCGTCGTGAAAGGTTCGGCGCTGCAAGCGTTGAATGGCGACGCGAAGTGGGAAAAGGCCATCGACGAATTGATGGAAGCGGTGGACAAGAACGTGCCGCAGCCGGTGCGTGAAATTGATAAGCCGTTCGCGATGCCGATTGAAGATATTTTTTCGATTTCCGGACGCGGCACGGTGGTGACGGGCCGAGTCGAACGCGGCAAAGTGAAAGTCGGCGAGGAAGTCGAGATCGTGGGCTTCCGCCCGACGCAGAAGAAAGTTGTGACGGGCGTGGAGATGTTCCGCAAGCTGCTGGATGAAGGGTTGGCGGGAGACAACGTTGGTTTGCTGCTGCGCGGCACAGAAAAAGATGACGTGGAGCGCGGGCAAGTGGTATGCAAGCCGGGCTCGATCACGCCGCACACGAAGTTCAAAGCGGAAGCGTACGTATTGACGAAGGAAGAAGGCGGACGGCACACGCCGTTTTTCACTGGCTACCGGCCGCAATTCTACTTCCGCACGACGGACGTGACGGGCGACGTAAAGCTGCCGCAAGGCGTCGAGATGGTGATGCCGGGGGACAACGTGAGCTGCGAAGTGACGCTGATTACGCCGGTAGCCTTGGAAAAGGGTTTGCGCTTCGCGATCCGCGAAGGCGGCCACACCGTCGGCGCCGGCGCTGTAACCGAAATTATCGAGTAATCGGATTCAGAGAGGGTTTTGGAACAACTAAATGAGACAAGGCGACAAAATTCGCATTCGTTTGAAAGCGTACGATCACCGCATTCTGGATCAGTCCACCAAGGAAATCGTGGATACGGCAAAGCGCACGGGCGCGGATGTTGCCGGCCCGATTCCTCTGCCAACGACGATCAACCGCTGGACGGTGCTGCGGTCGCCGCACGTGGACAAGAAATCGCGCGAGCAGTTCGAGATGCGCACGCACAAAAGGCTGATCGATATTCTCGAGCCTACGCCGGACACGGTGGACGCGCTGATGAAGCTCGATCTTCCGCCGGGCGTGGACGTGGAGATCAAGGCCTTCGGTCACGCAGCAGCAAAGTAAGAGAAGCTTTCGTAGCGCCGGGCTTTGGCCCGGCGGAACTTGAGCAAGACGCAGCCAATGTCCGAAGCGAGAGACAAGCTGCGAAAGAGAGAGACGAAGCAATGGCGGTCAACGGGATTATCGGAATCAAGTTGGGCATGGCGCAGGTCTTCCAGACCGACGGTACGCTCGTCGGCTGCACGGTGCTGCAAGCTGGGCCATGCGTGGTCGTGCAGCGCCGCACCAAGGAAAACGACGGCTAC
Source organism: uncultured Acidobacteriota bacterium (assembly GCA_963767755.1). Taxonomy (GTDB): domain Bacteria; phylum Acidobacteriota; class Terriglobia; order Acidiferrales; family UBA7541; genus Acidiferrum. The sequence goes on from CAVYFO010000034.1 coordinate 416,805, forward strand.
GAAGCCGCACAGCTCGGGCTCGTGGAATTCGTCAAGCCGCAGCGCGTGAATAAAGCCATGACGGGACATTTCAAAAAGGCCAATGTCGCGCCGATGAAAGTGCTCCAGGAAGTGCGCATCGAAGAGTCGAAAGACGAAACGAAAGTCGGCGACCGCGTGCTGGTCGAAAATTTCAAGGCTGGCGAACTCGTCGACGTGAGTGGCGTCAGCAAAGGCAAGGGTTTTGCCGGCGGCGTGAAGCGCTGGCACTACGCCGGAGGCGACGCGACGCACGGTTCGATGTTTCACCGCGCGCCAGGAGGCATCGGCGGCAGTTCGTTTCCGTCGCGCGTTTGGAAGAACCAGCACTTTCCGGGTCACATGGGAAACGCCCGAGTGACGGCCAAGAATTTGAAAGTCGTGAAAGTGGATACGGACGAAAACCTGCTGCTGGTGCGGGGATCTGTGCCGGGACCGAGCGGAACGTACATTTTTATCCGCAAGACGAGCTAAGAAGAAGTAAGCGCAGCAAGAGATTTGTAGAGTTTGGAGAAGGACGCGAAATTATGCCGGTCGTGGACGTAGTCAATTTGGATGGCAAGAAAGTGGGCGAAGTGGAGCTCGCCGACGCGATTTTTGGCGCGAAGGTGAACCAGCACCTGCTGCACGAAGCGTCGCGCTGGTATCAGCGCGAGATCCGCTCGGGCACCCACAAAACCAAGGACAAGAGCGAAGTGAGCGGCGCCGGTCGCAAGCTTTGGCGGCAAAAAGGCACGGGCCGCGCGCGCGTCGGCTCGATTCGTTCTCCTTTGTGGCGCCATGGCGGCACTGTTCATGGACCGAAGCCGCGCGATTACAGCTATGCGCTGCCGAAGAAGATGCTGCTTGGCGCGTTGCGCTCGGCATTGTCGGCCAAGCTGGCGGATCAAAAGCTGACGGTCGTCGATGCGTTGCAGCTAGAAACGCACAAGACCAAAGGCTTGCGAGAAAGTCTCGACAAGCTGAACGGCAACAAATCCGCGTTGATCGTGTCTCACGGCGAAAACCGCAACCTCGAGCTCGCCAGCCGCAATCTCGAAGGTGTGAAGGTTGCCGCGCCAAATGTTCTGCATGTTTACGACGTGCTGAAACACGATCTGCTGGTTCTCTCGAAAGACGCTGTAACCCGTTTGAGCCACACGCTCGATCCGGAAAAGCGGCCGGTCGTGGTTCCTGACGTGGAATCGATTGCTCCGGCGGCTGCGCCGAAGAAAGCAGCGGCCCCGAAAGCCGCCGCCGCGAAAAAAGCCAAGCCGGCCGCCAAGAAAGCCGCAAAACCGGCCAAGCACAAGAAAAAGGGGAAGGAATAAATCATGTCTGCCCCGCACTATGAAATCATTCGCCGGCCGATCATCACGGAAAAAGGCCTGGGCGTGAAGGAAACGCAGCACACGGTGGTCTTCGAAGTTTCCGCCAGCGCCACGAAGACGCAGATCAAGGAAGCCGTGCAGCAGATCTTCAAGGTGAAAGTCGCCGCCGTGCGCACGGCGAATTTCGTCGGCAAAATGCGCCGCCGCGGCCAGAACGAAGGCTACCGGCGCGATTGGAAGAAAGCGTACGTCAAGCTCGCGAAAGACGAAAAAATGATCGAGTACGCGGAGAACTTGTAGCACCGAAAGCATTGGGCCAACGCGAGCGAGTCGAGATTAAGCAAGAGGTAAGAGGCAGCGATGGGACTGAAGAGCTTTAATCCATATACGGCGTCGCGGCGGTTTATCACCGTCGTGGACAAGAGCCACATCACCAAGCAAGAGCCGGAAAAGGCTTTGCTCGAACCGAAAAAGCGCCACGGCGGCCGGAACAACCACGGCGAAATCGTGGTCTGGCATCGCGGTGGCGGCCACAAGAAGCAGTACCGCAAAGTTGATTTTCGCCGCGACAAAGTCGGCATTCCGGCCAAAGTGGCGGCCATCGAATACGACCCGAACCGCAGCGCGAATCTTGCGCTGCTGCATTACGCCGATGGCGACAAGCGCTACATCCTGCACCCGGTGGGGCTCGAAGTGGGCGCGACGGTTTCGACAGGCGAAGGCGCGGACATTCTTCCGGGCAATGCGCTGCAGATCAAGCACATTCCTCCCGGAACGATGGTTCATAACCTCGAGCTGAATCCCGGGCGTGGCGGGCAAGTGGTTCGTTCGGCGGGTGGCTCGGCGCAGCTCTTGGGCAAGGAAGGCGACATCGCTCTCGTAAAACTGCCTTCTGGCGAAGTCCGCAAATTTTCGCTGGAGTGCATGGCGACGGTTGGCCAGGTCGGCAACCTCGACCATGAAAACGAAACGTTCGGCAAAGCCGGCCGCACGCGCTGGCGCGGCATCAAGCCGACGGTGCGCGGCGTGGCTATGAATCCCGTGGATCATCCGCACGGCGGCGGTGAAGGCAAAGTAAAGGGCAATCACCCGCAAACGCCGTGGGCTTTCCCGACGCTGGGCAAGAAGACGCGCAACAACAAGCGTACGGACCGCAACATTGTCGAGAGAAGGAAGTAAGGAACGAAGTCGAACAAGCGTGACGCAGCAAACGCTGGAAGCCGGGCGGTGATGGCAGAGCAGCCCGGTGAGAGCAAAGGCGATGAGAGCAACACGAACAGCACGAGGGTCAGCAGGACGGCGGACATCGTTGCGGCGAGCAGCCGCGAAGAGGTCGGCCCGCAACCGGAAAGCAACGCCGAAGCGGGCGCTGGTAAAGAGCGCGAAGCCGGCGCGTCCGGCAGCGAAAGTGGCGGTAGCTCCGCCGGAGCCGGTTTTGTACAAGCTGTGCAAGCCAGGCTGGGCGGTGATTGTGGAACGGATTCCGAACGCGCAAGGCACGCGGTTTGTGTGCCCGTTTTGCCCGAGGTCGCACCGCGTTCCGGGGCCGGTACGAGGCTTCAAGAAGATGCGGCGCGCGCCGTGGGGCCGCTTGCGCCGAGTGGAGGAATAGGGAATCGATGGCACGCTCACTGAAAAAAGGGCCGTTTGTCGACGGCCATCTGCGTGAAAAAGTCGAAGGGCTGAACACGCGGAACGAAAAGAAAGTAGTCAAGACCTGGTCTCGGCGCTCGACGATCGTGCCGGAAATGATCGGTCACACCATCGCCGTGCACAACGGGAAGAAATTCATTCCCGTCTATGTGACCGAGCAAATGATCGGGCACAAGCTGGGCGAGTTTTCGCCGACGCGCTCGTTCAAGGGCCACGCCGTGAAGGCAGCGCTCGAGCGGGCTGCAGGCGCGGCTCCGGCAGGCGGCGCGGCACCGAGCGGAGCAGCGGGAGGCGGCGCAGCTCCGGCGCCGAAGGCATAAGTTATGGCTGACGCACAGATACAAGCCGGTTTGATTGAAGCGCACGCGCTCGCGCGGCATGTTCGCATGTCGCCGCAAAAAGCGCGCCTGGTGATGGATTTAATCCGCGGGAAGAAGGCGCAAGACGCCTTGCAGACTTTGCGTTACACGCCGAAGCGCGCCGGGAAGCACATTGAAAAAGTGCTGCGCAGCGCCATCGCCAACGCCGAACGCAAAGCGGAAGACGCCGGCTCGCCACTCGACGTGGATGAGCTTTATGTCGCGAATTGTTTCGTCAACGAAGGGCCGCGCTGGAAGCGCCTTCGCCCCGCGCCGATGGGCCGGGCGTTCCGCTACCAGAAGCGCACCGCGCACTTGTGGGTGGGCGTCGCCGAGCACCACGTCGCGGCTGCCGAGCGTGTGGCATCGAACCTGGCCGAGGCAGAAGCGCAGAAGGGCGCGCGCGGCACCATGCGGCGCGTACGCAAAGCTTTGACCGGCAAGAAAGCGCCAGTGAAAAAGGGGAAGAAGTAATGGGACAGAAGACGCACCCTTACGGGTTTCGACTCGGCTACAACAAGCCGTGGAAATCGCGCTGGTACGCCGACCGCGATTACGCCGACTTGCTCCACGAAGACGTGAAGCTGCGCCGCGAACTCAAAGATAAGCTCAAAAGCGCGGGCATCAGCTCGATCGATATCGAACGGGCTGCCAACAAGCTCGTCGTGCGCATTTACACCGCGCGTCCGGGCATCATCATCGGCCGCAAAGGCGCGGAAATCGACAAGCTCAAGCAGGAAGTGCAAAAGCGCACCAAACGCGAAGTGCACATCGACATCCAGGAAGTGCACCGCCCGGAACTCGATGCGCAGCTCGTCGCGGAATCGATTGCGCTGCAGCTCGAAAAGCGCGTAGCGTTCCGCCGCGCGATGCGCAAAGCCGTGGATTCGGCGCTTCGTTTTGGCTGCAAAGGCATCAAGGTGCGCGTTGCCGGACGTTTGAATGGCGCGGAAATCGCCCGCAAGGAGTGGTATCTCCAGGGACGCCTCCCGCTGCAAACGCTCCGCGCGGACATCGATTACGGCACCGCCGAAGCGCAAACGACGTACGGCGTGATTGGCGTGAAGTGCTGGGTCTATCAAGGCGAAAACGTTCCAAAGCGCGCGTCGAAGATTCAGAAGGAACGCGACGCCGTCGCAGCAGCATAAGAAAATTACCGCCGGACGCCGAGCGGCCGGCGAAGTAAACGAGTTTAGGGAAGCGAGAACACAGCGATGTTGATGCCGAAGAAAGTGAAGTACCGAAAGCAGATGCGCGGCCGGCGTACAGGCAAAGCCTGGCGCGGCGGCGATCTGGCTTTCGGAGATTACGGGCTGAAAGCGATGGAAGCGGCGTGGATTACCGACCGCCAAATCGAGGCATCTCGCGTGGCGATCACGCGCTTCATCAAGCGCGGCGGCAAACTCTGGATTCGCATTTTTCCGGATAAGCCTTTCACCAAGAAACCGGCGGAAACCCGCATGGGTAAAGGCAAAGGCGCTCCGGAAAAGTGGGTCGCGGTCGTGAAGCCGGGCCGCATCATGTTTGAAATGTCCGGCGTCGATGAAGTTACGGCGAAGGAAGCCATGGGACTCGCCGCTCACAAGCTGCCCATTCCGACGAAGTTCATCACCCGCACAGGGAGCTTTTAGGTATGCCAAGGCGCATTGAAAAAATTCGTGAAGCAGGGGCCATCGAGCTCGAAGCGCAGTTGAAAGATCTTACCGAGCAAATTTTCCGGCTGAAGTTTCAGCTCTCGACCGGCCAGGCGGAAGCGCTGAAGCGCTTGCGTGAATCGAAGAAGGATCTGGCGCGCGTGAAGACGCTTCTCCGCGCGCAGGAAATCGCCGCGAAGTCGAAGGCGCAGACGGCAGGGAAGGCGTAATGACAACCGAAACACCAGTGGCACCAGCAACAAACGCGGACACGCGCGGCGAGCGCACCATCCTCACCGGCAAAGTCACCAGCGCGAAGATGGAAAAGACCATCGTCGTGGAAGTCATTCGCCTGGTGCAGCACCCCAAGTATCACCGCGTGGTGCGCATCACCAAGAAATTTTACGCTCACGATGAACAGCGTGCGGCGAAACAGGGCGACACGGTGCGGATTGTGGCTTCGCGGCCGCTTTCCCGCCTGAAGCGCTGGCGGCTCAAGGAAGTGCTGACGCGGAATGCGTCAGCCCAGTAAACGGGACAGGGGAGCACACCGATGATTCAGATGCGAACCTGGCTGACGGTAGCCGACAATTCCGGCGCGCGGAAGCTGATGTGCATTATGCCTGTGGGCGGCGACGCCGGACTGAAAGCCGGTCTTGGCGACGTCATCACCGCGTCCGTAAAAGAAGCGACACCGGAAAGCCAGGTCAAGCAGGGCACGGTCGTTAAGGCCGTGATTGTTCGAATGAGGAAAGAGCGGCGCCGCAAGGATGGCACGTACATCCGTTTTGACGACAATGCCGCGGTTTTAATCAATGACGCCGGCGAACCCGTGGGAACGCGCGTGTTCGGCCCCGTCGCGAGGGAGCTGCGCGATAAAAAGTTCACCAAGATCGTCTCGCTCGCTCCGGAGGTTTGGTAAGCAATGGCACTGCGACACGAACGGGCTGTCCGCCACAAGATCAACATCCGCAGGGGCGACCAGGTCAAAATCATCGCCGGGCCCGACCTCGGCAAAACCGGGCGCGTCCTTTCCATCAACGCCAGGAAGAACACCGTAGTGGTTGAGCACATTTCCATCATCAAGCGCCACACGCGGCCGAATCCGGGCAAGAACATCAAGGGCGGCATCATCGAGAAAGAAGGCCCCATCAACGTTTCGAACGTGATGATCGTTTGCCCCGGCTGCGGCAAACACACGCGCATGGGCCACAACATTCTTCCGGACGGAACGAAAGTGCGCGCGTGCCGGCATTGCAACACGACGTTGGATAAGTAGGGGCTGGACCAGTAAAGGACAAGGCAGAAAAGAGAAATGAAGACGCGATTACACGAAAAATATAGCGGCGAAACGGTGCCGGCGCTCATGAAGCGCTTTGGCTGGAACAACAAAATGGCCGTTCCGAAACTGCAGAAGATCACCGTCAACATCGGCCTCGGCGAAGCCAGCCAGAACGCCAAGCTGCTGGATACCGCCGCGGTCGAGCTCGGCCAGATCACCGGACAAAAGGCCATCATCACGCGCGCCAAAAAGTCCATCGCCAATTTCAAAATCCGCAAAGGCATGCCCATCGGCTGCGCCGTCACTCTTCGCGGAGAAAAAATGTACGAGTTTCTTGACCGGCTTTGCAACGTGGTTCTGCCGCGCGTCCGCGATTTTCGCGGACTTCCCTCGAACGCCTTCGACGGCCGCGGCAACTATACGCTCGGCCTCAAAGATCAGCTCGTGTTTCCCGAAATCGATTACACCCGCGTGGACAAAATCAAGGGCATGAACGTCACGCTGACCACGACCGCAAAGAACGACGAGGAAGGCCGCGAGCTTCTAAAAGGCCTCGGAGTTCCCCTGCGCGTTCCCGGAGGAGCGCAATAAATGGCACGCCTTGCAAAAATCGCAAAGACGCACAAGAAGCCGAAATTCAAAGTCCGCGTTCGCAACCGTTGCCGCGTTTGCGGCCGCGCCCGCGGATATATCCGCAAGTTCCAGATGTGCCGCATCTGTTTTCGCGGCATGGCGCTCAAGGGAGAAATTCCCGGCGTCGTGAAAGCCAGCTGGTAGGAGCCTTAGGAGAAACGATGCAAACGGATCCCATTGCCGATTTTTTGACGCGCATTCGCAACGCCACCGCCGCCAAGCACCAGCGCGTGGACGTGCCGGCGTCGAAGCTCAAGACGGAAATCGCCCGCATCCTCAAGGAAGAGGGCTACATCTCGACCTTCAAGACCGTGGACGAAAACAAGACGCGCAAAATGCTGCGCGTTTTCCTGAAGTACACGCCGGACCGCCGCAGCGTCATCACCGGCATCAAGCGCATTTCGCGTCCCGGCTCGCGCCGTTATCTCGGCGCAACGGACATCCGCCCGGTCGTTGGCGGCCTCGGTATCAACATTTTGACGACGCCCAAAGGCCTGATGAGCGGACGCAGCGCCCGCAAAGCCAAAGTAGGCGGCGAAATTCTTTGCGAGGTTTGGTAATTCAGTTTGGTAGGGGCACGGCACGCCGTGCCCGTCTTTGGGGTTTTGACTGATTTAGCTTTCGGAGAGAAGGACGAACAGATGTCACGTATCGGACGCAAACCAATTCCAGTTCCCGCGGGCGTGAAAATCGCGCTGCAAAGCGGCCAGGTGGACGTGCAAGGCCCGAAGGGCAAGCTCATCGTTCCGCTGCCGCACGGCATCACGTTCGAGCAAAAAGACGGCGTGCTCACGGCTCTTCGCGACACCGAAGACCACCGCGCGCTCCACGGTCTCGCGCGCGCTCTCGTGGCCAACGCCGTTCACGGCGTTACGCAAGGCTTCAAAAAGGATCTGGACATCGTTGGCGTCGGCTACCGCGCTGAGCTCAAGGGCAAAATCGTTGCATTCGCTCTTGGCAAGTCGCACCCCATCGAGTTCCCGGTTCCGGAAGGAATCCAGATCACGGTGGATAAGCAGACGCACATCGTCGTGAGCGGCGCGGACAAAGGCAAAGTCGGCCAAGTCGCCGCCGATATGCGCGCGCTCCGCCCGCCCGATCCGTACAAGCAAAAGGGCGTGCGCATCACCGGCGAGCGGCTCAAGAAGAAGGCCGGCAAGGCCGGAGCAAAGGCCGGCGGCACCGCCTAGTTTTTTGGGCTGCAAGGCCCGGCGAATTTGTAGGGGCGGGGCTTGCCCCGTCCGTCAGTGGAACTTGGCAAGGTTTAGGTTTCAGGAGAAGAAACAGTGGCATCGGCAAGAGTTCGCAAGCTATCAAAAAATCTTCACCGCCTTCGCGTTCACGAACGCGTTCGGCAGCGCGTCGAAGGCACCACCGAGCGCCCGCGTCTGTGTGTCTATCGTTCGCTTGGCCACATCTACGCGCAGGTGATCGACGACCGGACGGGAAAGACCGTAGTCTCGGCCAGTTCCGTGGATGGCGAGACAAAAAAGTCTTTGAAGGGTGGCGGCAATATCGCGGCGGCCAAAGTGATCGGCAAAACTATCGCCGAACGCGCCAAAACCGCCGGAGTCAGCAAAGTAGTGTTCGACCGCGGCGGTTACAAGTATCACGGCCGCGTCAAGGCGCTCGCCGACGCGGCGCGGGAAGCGGGGTTACAGTTCTAAGCCTATGTCGAAGCAAATTTTGCGAGACAGTTTAGCGGTACGCAGGCTCCTGGAGGTGAATCCGTCCGACTTGAAAGACGACGTCATCGCCATTAACCGCGTCACCAAAGTCGTGAAGGGCGGCAAGAATCTCAGTTTCTCGGCGCTCGTCGTCGTTGGCGATAGCCACGGCCATGCCGGCTTCGGAATGGGCAAAGCCCGCGAGGTGCCCATGGCCATCAAGAAAGCCATCGAACAGGCTAAAAAGAATTTGATCAAGCTGAACATGAAGGGCTCGACGATTCCTCATCAAGTCCTCGGCCGCTACGGTTCGGCGCAGGTACTGCTCAAGCCCGCTCCGGAAGGCACGGGCGTGATCGCCGGCGGGCCGGTGCGCAAAGTGATGCAAGTGGCGGGGATTCACAACGTACTCACGAAATCTCTAGGCACCTCGAACCCGCACAACGTCGTCAAAGCCACGTTTGCCGCGCTGCTCGGCCTGAAAGACGCGGCGCAAGTCGCGGAGACGCGCTCCAAGACGGTCGACGAAATCAGCGGCCGCATGGGAAAAGCTGCGGGAAGTGAGAACAACTAATGCCCGGCAAAAAGAAATCGAGCGAAGAAAGAATCGGCAAGGGCAAGGGCGGCAAGGTCCGGGTGAAGTGGGTAGTGAGTTTCATCAGTTGTACCGACGATATGCGCCAGTGCATTCGCGGCCTCGGATTTCGCAGAATGCATCAAGTGGTCGAGCGCGAGGACACGCCGGCGGTTCGCGGCATGATCCACAAAGTGCGGCATCTCGTGGAAGTGGTGGAGTAGAGCGATGGCAAAAAAAGTTTCACGCGGCCGCAAAACCGCAAAAAAGGCTGGCCAGACCAAACCGGCGTTCAGCCTTTCGAATTTGCGCCCGCCGAAGGGCTCGCGGCACCGCAAAGTGCGCGTCGGCCGCGGCATGGGCTCGAAACTGGGCAAGACTTCCGGTTCCGGCGATAAAGGCCAGAAATCCCGCCGCGGCTATTCGCGCCGCCGGGGATTTGAAGGCGGCCAGATGCCGCTGCACCGCCGCATGCCCAAACGCGGATTTCACAATCCGTTCGGGGTAAGCTACTCGGTGGTCAACCTCGAGGAACTGAACGTTTTTCCGGCCGGCGAAACGGTCACTCCTGACTTGCTTCGCGCGCATGGTTTTGTGCGCCGGGTAACCGATCCGATCAAGGTTTTGGGCGATGGCGAACTGAAGACCAAGCTTGCCATTCACGCGCATGCCTTCAGTGCCTCGGCCAAGGACAAGATCACCAAAGCGGGCGGCACGTTCGAGGTAGTAGCATAATTTTTGCGGCGCGGCGTTTTTGCAGGACGCCGTAGTTTGACGGGGACTCGCAAGGCAAACGTATGAAACGATTCGTCGAAGCTCTCCAGAACATGTTCCGCATCCCGGACTTGCGGAACCGCGTCTTTTTCACGCTGGCTTTGCTCGCCGTGTATCGCCTCGGCGCGCATATTCCCACGCCCGGCATCAACGCCGGTGTGCTCGACCAGATTTTCAGCCAGTCGCAGGGCTCGGTTCTGGGCATCTTCGATCTGTTCAGCGGCGGCAATTTCCGCCAAATGACGATTTTTGCTTTGGGCATCATGCCGTACATCACGGCATCCATTATTTTGCAGTTGATGCAGGTGGTTTTCCCTTACCTCGAGCGCTTGCAAAAAGAGGGCGAACTCGGACGCCGCAAGATCACGCAGTACACGCGTTATCTGACCATCGTCCTCAGTATCATTCAGTCGCTGACCATCGCCACCACGCTGCAAGCGACCCACATGAGCGGCCAGTCGCTCGTCTATCACCCCGGCTTGGGCTTTACGCTGATGACCATCCTGACGCTCACCACCGGCTCGGCGTTCATCATGTGGCTCGGCGAGCAGATTAGCGAGCGCGGCATTGGCAACGGCATGTCGCTGATTATTTTCGTTGGCATCGTCGTCGGCTTGCCGCGCGCCATTGACGACCTGGTCACCAAGGCCAGAACCGCCGCCTGGGGGCCTTTCACCGGGCTTGCGCTGATCTTTCTTATCGTCGTGATGATCGCCGTCGTAGCGTTTATCGTTTACGTCGAAGGCGGGCAGCGGCGCATCCCGGTGCAGTACGCCAAGCGCGTCATCGGACGCAAAGTCATGGGCGGGCAATCTTCTTACCTGCCTTTGCGCGTGAATTCCGGCGGCGTGATTCCGCCGATTTTCGCGAGTTCGCTGCTGGCCTTTCCGGCAACCGCCGCGCTGGTCCTGGGAAGCCGCTGGGCCTTTGTAAATACCATCAAGGACCGCCTGGCCTGGGGCGAGCCGCTGTACACCGTCGTGTACATCACGATGATCATGCTGTTCTCATTCTTCTACGTCGGGATTGTTTTCAATCCCACGGAGCTTGCGGACAACATGCGCAAGAACGGGGGCTTCATTCCGGGAATCCGGCCGGGGCGAAACACTTCCGAGCATGTCAGCAAAATCCTGAAGCGGCTGACGTTCATCGGCGCGGTTTATCTCGCCATGGTCTGTTTGCTTCCGGAATGGATGATTGCGGGCATTCACCTGGACCATCTCGGATGGGGCATAGGCTTGTGGTTTGACCGTCATTTTCCGGTTTGGTTCTTGAAGGGCTTGGGCGTGCAGTTTTATTTCGGCGGCACGTCGCTGTTGATCGTAGTCGGCGTGGCCATGGACACCATTCAGCAGCTCGAGGCCCAGTTGGTCATGCGCAATTACGACGGTTTTGCTCGGAAGGGCCGGTTGCGCGGCCGGCGGTAATTGCATGGCGACGAGCCCAACGGGGCCCGGCAAGCGGCCGCCGGAAGAGCTCAATCGCGCCGTGATTTTCCTCGGGCCTCCGGGCGCGGGGAAAGGCACGCAGGCGAAGCAGCTTGCGGCCAAGTACGCTGTGCCGCATCTTTCGACCGGCGACATGCTCCGCGAGCATATCGCCAAAGGCACGCCGCTTGGCGCGAAAGCCAAGCCCATCATGGAGCGCGGCGAACTGGTTCCGGATTCGCTGGTGCTCAAGATGGTCCGGGAACGCATCGAGCGGCCGGATTGCTGGCACGGTTTTGTGTTCGACGGTTTTCCGCGCACCGTGGCCCAGGCGCATTATCTGGGCGAGTTGCTGAAGCAAGGCGGATTTCGGCGGCCGTTGGTCATTCATCTGGTGATCGACACGGCCCTGATTCTCCGGCGCATCACCGGCCGGCGCATGTGCAAGACGGGCGGCGAGATTTATAATCTTTACGAGCGCCCGCCGAAAGTCGAAGGACGCTGCGATAACGACGGTGGTGAGCTGGTGCAGCGGCCGGACGACCGGGAAGAAATTGTTGCGCCGCGGTTGCAGGCGTACCACAAGCAGACGGAGCCGCTGGTTGCGTATTACCGGAGGCTGGGCCTGCTGCACGACGTGGACGCCTCAAAGAGCGTGCAAGACGTTGAACAGCAGGTGACGCGGATTTTGCAACAGGCGCGCGGAAAGCATTAGCGGGCCCGAGTTGGGCCGCAAGTAGAAACGATGGCGATTCATTTGCGCAGTGCCGAAGAGCTGGAAAAGATGCACCGCGCCGGGCTTATCGTTTACGAGACTTTGACGGCGCTCCGGGACATGGTTCGGCCGGGGCTGACGACGATGGACCTCGAGAAGTTTGCCGAGGGGAAAATCGCCGGCAAGCCGGGCAAGGCGGCGTTCAAGGGGTATCGCGGTTATCCTTGCACGCTGTGCACTTCGGTGAACGGCGAGATCGTTCACGGGATTCCGTCGCCGAAGCGCAAATTGCGCGAAGGCGATATCGTCTCGATCGACTTCGGGATGGAAGTGGACGGATATTTCGCGGATTCGGCGGTCACCGTCCCGGTCGGGAAGATTCGGCCGGAAGTAAAGAAGCTGTTGGATGTGACCCGCGAGTCGCTGGACCGTGCGATTGACAAGATGCGCGCGGGCAACCGCCTCGGCGATGTGGGCCACGCGGTGCAAAGCTGGGTTGAGCAGCACGGTTATTCGGTGGTGCGAGAGTTTGTCGGGCACGGCATTGGCACGAAGATGCACGACGAACCGAACCTGCCGAATTACGGCGAAGAAGGGCGTGGCGCGCGGCTGCAAGAAGGCATGGTCATCGCCGTCGAGCCGATGGTCAACGCGGGCCGGCCGGAAGTCCGGATGCGCGATGAGTGGGTCGCAGAAACAGCGGATGGCAGCCCCTCGGCGCATTTCGAGCATACGGTAGCGGTCACGGCCAACGGTCCCTGGATTCTGACGCGCCCGAAAGATGTAACTGGCCCGTCCTGGTAAGGTGTGACGCGGCTGGCCGCGCAACAAGGCTTTGTAGGGGCGGGGCTTGCCCCGCCCGATGTTGGCAACAAGCAAGACAGCGACTGGGTTTTAACCCGGCGCTGGCAACGCAGGAGAATATGGCGAGACCCATTCGCGAGAAAAAAGAAAAAGGCGACTCTGGCAATCCCAAAGAGGACGCCATTGAAGTCATGGCCACGGTGATTGAGCCGTTGCCCAATGCGATGTTTCGCGTGGAGCTCGAGAACAAGCATCAAGTGCTGGCGCACGTCTCCGGCAAGATGCGCAAAAATTTTATCCGGATTCTGGCGGGAGACAAAGTAGCCGTCGAGCTTTCGCCATACGATTTAACGCGCGGCCGGATCGTGTATCGCTACAAGTAGCGAGTCGTTGGTTTTGTAGTGGCGGGTCTTCAGACCCGCGATTTTGGTTCTGCGACTTTGCAGGTGGCTGGTTCATCTAATGCCCCTGGTTTATGGGGCGCGCCGTAGCAGGCGGGCCGCTGGCCGCCGGGAGCGGCCGGAATGAGGGACAAAGGCAATGAAAGTAAGGGCATCGGTAAAAAAGATTTGTGACAAATGCAAGGTGATTCACCGGCGCGGGGTGGTGCGGGTAATCTGCGTCAATCCGAAGCACAAGCAGCGCCAGGGTTAAGGAGACAGAATGGCACGCATCGCAGGTGTAGACCTTCCGCCACAAAAGCGCCTTTGGGTCGGACTGACTTCGATCTACGGCATCGGGCAGGAGCGCGCGAAGAAGCTCGCCGCCAAGGCGGGCGTCGATCACACGAAAAAGATCCGCGACTTGACCGAAGACGAAGTGAATCATCTCCGGCAGGAAATCGAAAAAGAAGGCCGCGTGGAAGGCGATCTCCGCAAAGAGATCCAGATGAACATCCGCCGGCTGATCGAAATCCAGGCGTACCGCGGAATCCGGCATCGCCGCAATCTTCCGGTGCGTGGCCAGCGCACGCACACGAACGCGCGCACTAGGAAAGGCCCGCGGCGCGGCGCAGTGGCGGCAAAGAAGAAAGTCACCGGCAAAAAGGGCTAACAGTTTTGCTCGTAGGGGCACGGCACGCCGTGCCCGTCCGATGCAGAGTTTTAAGATTTCGCGACTTACGAAACGGAGTGAACAGTGGCAAAAGAACAAAAAGGCGCGGTGCCGGACGCTACAGCAGCACCGGGAAAACCGGCGGCGGCGGCAAAGCGCAAGAAAGAATTCAAGAAGAAGCGCGAACGGCGCGTCGTGCCGCACGGCATCGTTTACGTGGCGGCGACGTTCAACAACACGCAGATTACCATCTCGGACACGGATGGCCGCGTGATGTGCTGGTCTTCCGCGGGAGCCATCGGCTTCAAGGGCTCGCGAAAGGGCACGCCCTACGCCGCGCAGCAGGCTTCGCTGGCTGCCGCGGGCGTGGCGCGCGATCAATACGGCATGAAGAGCGTCGAGGTCCGCGTGAAGGGGCCGGGCTCGGGACGCGAGTCCGCGGTACGCGCGCTGGCCGCGGCCGGGCTGCACATTTTGCTCATCCGCGACGTTACGCCGATTCCGCATAACGGCTGCCGTCCTCCGAAGAGGCGCCGCGTTTGATTTTGTAGCACAGGCACTCTTGCCTGTGCGCTTTTGAGTTTGCTTCGGCGATTGCCTCGTGATTCCTAATTCCGAAATCACGAGGCTCGTTGAAGCTAGGTACGATGGACCGGGAAGAAGGGTTGCCAACCTGTAAACCGGTCGTCACCTGAGTTAAAGGAGAAAAAGTTGGCAAGACACCGAGATGCAGTCTGCCGCCTGTGCCGCCGGGAAGGGCAGAAATTATTTTTGAAAGGGCTGCGGTGCTTCACCGAGAAGTGCGCGATCGAGAAGCGCAACTTCATTCCGGGACAGCACGGGCAGTCGCGTCGGCCGAAGGTCGCGGGCTACGGTTTGCAGTTGCGCGAGAAGCAGAAAGTGAAGCGCACCTACGGGCTGCTCGAGCGGCAATTCCGTTCGTATTTTGAAAAGGCTGTGCGGGCCAAGGGTCCGACGGGCGAAAACCTGATCATCACGCTCGAGCGGCGTCTGGATAACGTGGTGTGGCGTGCAGGCTTGGCGTCATCGCGTTCGCAGGCGCGCCAGCTCGTGCTGCACGGACACGTTCGCGTCAACGGCAAGAAGGTCAACATTCCTTCTTATCTCGTGACCGTGGGCGAAGAAGTAGCCATCAAGGAAAAAATGCACCAGAACGCCATGGTGCTCGAAGCGCGCAACGTGGCGCAGAGCCAGAGCGCGGTGCCGTGGCTCGAACAGGACCGCGAGCAATTCAAAGCCAAAGTTGTGGCGTTGCCGAAGCGCGAAGACGTGCAGACGCCGCCGATCAATGAACAGTTGATCGTCGAGTTGTACTCGAAATAAAAGCGGGAGGGGCAAGCCCCTCCCCTACAGACCTGCGGCGCGTGGCGCCGTACGCGTCCGGCGTGACCGGACAGTAGCTGGGTTTTAGGGGGCCGGCGAGTGCGGTCCCAGAAGGAAGGAACACGATGTGGAAGGGTTTTCAAAAGCCAAAGCGACTTGCATCCGAACTGGAATCTTTGACCGAGAAGTACGGGCGTTTTTCCGCGCAGCCGTTTGAGCGCGGCTGGGGCACGACGGTCGGAAACGGCCTGCGACGCGCGCTGTTGAGCTCGATTGAAGGCGCGGCCATCACGGCGGTAAAAATCGAAGGAGTACTGCACGAATTTTCCTCGATTCCCGGCGTGGTGGAGGACGCAACCGATATCATCCTCAACCTGAAGCAGGTGCCGATCAAGCTAAACACCGATCTGCCGAAGACGATTTTCTTCAACGTCGATCATCCCGGCCCGGTGACGTCGGCGCAAATCGAGGAAGACGCGGACTTCGCGGTGCTCGATAAGAGCGTGTACATCGCGACGGTCAGCGAAGGCGGCAAGCTGCAAATCGAGATGCGCGTGAAGAACGGCCGCGGCTATGTCGCTGCGGACCGCAACTACGACGAAGACCTGCCAATCGGCTACATTCCAGTCGACAGCGTTCACTCGCCGGTGCGCAAGGTCAACTATTCGGTCGAAGCAGCCCGCCTCGGCCAGATGACCGACTACGAAAAGCTGATGATCGAAGTCTGGACCAACGGCGCGATCACTCCGCAAGATTCCATCGGCCTCGCCGCGAAGCTGGTGAAGGATCACATGAGCATCTTCATCAACTTCGAAGAGCCGACCGAAATGGCGGAACTGCCGCAGGAAATCGCCAACGATCCGCGCCTCGAGCATCTGGACCGCTCCGTCGAAGAGCTGGAACTTTCCGTGCGTTCCTACAACTGCCTGAAGAACGCGAATATCCAGACCATCCGCGAGCTCGTGCAAAAGAGCGAGAACGAAATGCTGAAGACCAAGAACTTCGGCCGCAAATCGCTCAACGAGATCAAAGATATACTGGTGAAGATGGGCCTCAGCCTGGGCATGAAGTTCGACGAGCACGGCCGCATCATCTGGCCGCCGCTGCCGAGCCAGACGGCGCCTCCGGTGTCGGAAGATTCGCTGGGCGGGGGACTGTAAGAGCAGTTAAGAGTTCAAATTAGGAGAGCCGAAAAAGCTCTCCTATTTCCAGTTTCTGGCTGTTAGCTGTCGGCTGTGAGCTGTCAGCTTTCAAAAGCAAGTGCTTCACCGCCCGCTTGAAAGCGGGCCGTTTCAAGATCATGGACGATAAAGGGATAGACGATGCGGCATCTTAATTCAGGATCAAAGCTGGGACGCAATCCGTCGCACCGTCGCGCGACGCTGCGGAACCTCGTAAATAATTTGTTCGAGCACGGGCGAATCACCACCACGCTGACGCGCGCGAAAGCGGCGCGGCCGGTGGCGGAGAAGATCATCACGCTCGGCAAGCGCGACACGCTGCAATCGCGGCGGCAGGCGGCGGCCTACCTTATGACCCCCGCCGTGACGCAGAAACTTTTCGGCGAAATAGCGCCGAAATTCGCGGACCGCGCCGGCGGTTACACGCGCATCATCCATGCAGGCATCCGCGTCGGCGACGGCGCGAAAGTCGCCATCCTCGAAATCGTCGGCTACGAACTGAAGAAAAAAGAAAAGAAAGAAAAGGCCAAGAAGGAAGAGCCCGCCGAAGCCGCCAGCTGATTCACGTGACCCGTGTTCCGTGAAAAGCCCGCTCCGAATTTCGAAGCGGGCTTTTTGTTTTTTTACTTCGCTGCCGGAACGTTGCTGTCTCCGATTCCTCGAAGAAAAGTCAAAACCCGCATCCTGAATACCGCAGGGTGCGGCACCCCGTCAAGCGCCTGCGGCACCCGGCATCTCGCAAACGAGGCGATATGGAGTTCTCATGCCTCCTCTGAATCCCGAACTCCTATGCTCCGGATGCGTAAGCAACTTCCCAAGGGTAGACATCAATCGGTTCCAGTTATACTGCAATGATGGCTGGATCGAGCTGGCAAAAGTGCAAGTTTCTCGAAAGCGGGGAGAATCTTAGACCCCTCGTAAAGATGCGTTTCGGCAGGGAACCATCTTCTTCGATCGCCAGAGAAATCAGCGCGTGCTTACAACAGGGTCGCTTATTTTACGAAGCTGCGGCCTCCTCTTCTCTGGAAATCAGGCCATTGCAGCAGTTCTACGGCATGGTGGGATTTGCGAGGGCATTGGTCGTAGCACAAAACCTGCAGTCTCTTTCAACTCTCAAACCATCGCAGGGCATCCGTGATGTTTCGGAGGGCGACTCGCGCATCGCCGACTTGAGGGTTCATGTTGACCGCGCGGGATCGTTTTAGGAATTCAATGACGTCGTAGCGCCATTAACCCGGCTTTGTTACATCGACAATTCTACTAACTACCACACCATTAGCCTGCCGTCGAGCGACTCAAGCAAGCTCCACGGCCTCGAATTATCGCTACGCGAAATCCTCAGCCGTATACCAGAGGTCGGAGCGACCTATCGGATGACGTTTGGCGATGATCCGGACACAGAAGCGATCCACGTACTGCCGTCCTTACAGCAGGAGGAGGAGTTTCGTATCCGCATCGATAAAGAAGAACTGTTTGGCAGCAGCGAATCCCTCAAGGCTATGATAGCGCGTTTACGAAAGGAATTTCCTTTTCTGGACCAATGGCGGCTGAACTCGGCGCAGCATGGATGGGGAAAATCGATCATCCACTTCAGAAACGTGGGAAAGACTGCAATCGATGAATTCTGCGAGCCATATATGCAGTTCAGCAACGGTAGCTACGAGGAACGGCCTATACCAAACGACAATAACAAGACTTTTTCGATGGCGGACGGTTTGGATCCGTTGGCCGGTGGTTTTTCATCAAATGCCAACGCGGTCTCGCCAATAAATCAACTACATGTGGCTGAGTTTTCGTTGCAATACCTAGCTCTGTTCTTGCTCAGTTCCCTTGTGCGCTACCGACCCCAAATCTGGACGCATGCGATCTCGCGATCAACTTTTCAGGAAATCGCGCCTGATGATAGAGCCTTAAGTCTCATCGAGGAGTTTTTGGAGTTGAATAGCGTAACCCTACCCAATCTTGTATCAACGATTCTAAACCCTCATGAAGATGCCTGGTTCAAATAGAGAAGCTTCGAAAGGAAAGCGCCGTGTTATCACTATTGTTTTATAGGGTCAGCGTTTTTGATCTCCTGCAGCAACAACAAGAAAGGCTAAAGAATGAAGTCGCCCGCTTAAGTTCCGAGGAGATCGAGAGTTTACTGGAGGCTGAGTTGCTACGCGATCTCGCTGCCAAACACAAGCTCGAACTGCCGCCGGTGCTTGAAGACGAAAAGGCGCACATCTCGCACCGAGAAGTAGATGTGGATGTCAGTCGCGATCCAATGAGGATGATTTGGGACAGAAATCGGCCCTTCTATATCAGAGGCACCGAGATGACCTTCACGGTGCCTTTTAAAGGCGACCCGAGCCTATTTCAAGTTCGACCAGCAACATTTGACACGAATCCGCCCCGAGGTGAAGTACGAGGGCGAGAAATTCACCTGGTCCAAACCAGAACAGACAACAATGCCGCTGTCGCAAAATCTGAGTATGACCAGTCGCTAAGGTCGATCAACCAATACCTGAGCTGGTTGGGAGCCTCAATTTCTGACCCTCAGTGGTCAGGTCAAAAGCGGCCAACGGTGGTCACGTCAAAACCGGCCAATGGATGTGGCCCAGGACTTAGATGTTGTACCTTGTCGTTCGCATTTCGGGCAAGCCTAATCGATCAAGATAATTCGCCTGACGGTTTTGTCTGGTTCTGTTTTGAGTTTGATGGTGATTGTTGGGCTGTGGGAACTGTGAAAAAGCCGAGCGTCGTTGCGAGGCTTTTTCAAGTCGCGATGGAAATCCGCGTTCTTTGCGGATTTCCGTCGCGACGTCAGTTTCCACAGGCCTTCCTGCTTTTGACGGCTGTCCGAGCGGAGGCTACTGGGCCGTTGGCCGGAGCTTCGGGTGGTTTTCGGCGCGGTGCTCATTGTTCCGCCGGCAACTTGGTCCTCCAACTCCGCGGCCCGCATTTGAGGATATGGCCGTGGTGGAGGAGGCGGTCGAGCATGGCGGTGACGGCCGCGCTGTCGCCCAGCAGCTTTCCCCAGTCTTCGACAGGTCTGTTGGAAGTCACCAGCGTGCTGGCGCGTTCGTAACGGCGCATGACGATCTCCAGCAGCTCTTCTGCCGCTGTGGGTCCTAGCTTACGCATCCCCAAGTCATCGATGATCAGCAGGGGCACGGTGGCCAGCAGTTCCATGTGCTCTTTGCGCTTTCCGTCGAGGGCCGCTTCGGCGATTTCCTCGAGCAGGACGTGCGCCTCACGGTAGATCACACGATAGCCCTGGCCGATGACCGCCTGCCCGATGGCCTGGGCCAAGTGGCTTTTGCCGGTGCCGGGTGGACCTAGAAAAAGTGCATCTTCGCGGCGACCGATGAACGTGGCCGTGGCCAGATCGAAGACCAGGCTGCGATTCATCTTCTTGTTGAAGTTGAAATCGAAGTTGTCGAGCGTCACCTGTGGATCGCGAAATTGCGCTTGTTTCCGGCGCCGTTCCAGTAGTCGGTCGCTCCGACGAGTCAGTTCATCGGCTACCAGACAGGAAAGGAAGTCGATGGGAGCCATTGGTTCGGCTTGGGCTTGCTGCAGGCGCGTCTCCAGCACCGCAGCGATCCCGCCGAGACGCAGTTGCCGTAAGGAACGGTTTAATTCAATCAGATTCATTCGGGTTGCTCCTTGATTTTGAGATTGATGAAATCGCGATACTCGGTGAGCTCGCGAATCAGGGGATCGATCTGCCGTAGAAACATTTGCGGGTGCGGGCGGCGCTCCAGATAACGGCGCACGAAGCGGTATTCCCGCACGCCGATGTCGCGAGCGGTGGCGCAGGCGTCTTCCACCGCCGCCGCCCCGTATTTCTTGATCAGGGAAAACACTCCCAAGATGCCGCGGATGCCGGTCTCTCCTTTCTGCTGATAGATCAACTGGCAAAACTGGCCGATCTGGGTTCCGGCGTGTTCGGCGCGCCGCAAGAGTTGCGCCGTGCTCAGCGGCATTTTCTTGGGGTGGTCTTCTTCCTGGATGCGATATCCGCCGCGTCTCTGGCGTAGGTGCTCGCGAAGAAGTTGACCGGTGCTGGGATGCAGGATGCGCACGTGCAGCGCATCCCATTGCACCTTTACCTGCCGCCCGATCCATCCCGGAGGCAAGCCGTAATAAGCCGCCTCGACCTCCACACAACCGTCCAGATGAACGACGCGCTCTCCGTACTGGTAATAGCGAAAGGGTTCCAGCGGCAGAGGAAGCAACGACGGTTTTTCCTCGGCGAACATGGTGGCCACTTGCCGTTTCGTGGTGCCATGAATACGCGTATCGGCCCAGCGTTCTTCCCAGCGATCCAGATAGGCCTGTGCTTCCTCCAGACTCTCGAAGCGCAGACCTTTGAGCGGGGTCTTCTGCGTATGTCCGACGCCGGCTTCTACTTTTCCTTTTCGATCGGGATCTTTTATCCGGCAAGGCATGGCCACCACGCCGTAGTGCGCCAACACGTCCCGATAGAGAGGATTCAGCGCAGGATCGTAGATATCGGGAACCAGCACTCCCTCTTTCAGATTGTCCAGGACCGCCACACGTGGACACCCGCCAAGTCGGCGAAAAGCTTTCTCGTGCAACTCCGCCCAAGTTTGTGAACTCGAACGGAACACCAGCAAGCGTACCGATTTGCGGCTGTAGCCGAGGGTCAGCACGAACAAGCGTGTCCGCCGGTACTTGCTACTCTGCGGATCACGTACCATCGGACCGGTTCCGTAATCCACTTGGGCCTCTTCTCCGGCGGCCGTGAGGATGATCCCCACGGCTTGTGGCCCCTCCGATCCGCGCAGCTTGCGAACAAAGCGCTTCACGGTTTGGTAGCCGTGGGGAAAGCCGTGATCGGAAACCAAGTCCTGCCAGATGGCCATGGCATTCCGGCCACGACTGCGTCCCTGCTCGATCAGTGCGCGGTACGGCTCGCAGGCACTGGTGGCCCGATCTTGCTTGTCAGTCGGAGGTGAAATCGGCTGGCCAAGGTCGGTGGTCACCTCGTTGGCCGGTTTTGACGGATCGGGGTCGGTGGTCACCCCTATGGCCGGTTTTGACGGCGCTCGGCGTCCCCATCCGGGCAGGCACACCACCACCCCGGCTGACTTTAGGTAGGCACTTGCTGTTTCTCTACGGACACCAGTGGCTTGCTCGATGCGCCGTAACGGCCATCCGAGCCTCCCCAGTGCGATGACTTGTTGTTTCTTTTCTTCGCTCAAGACATTGCTCATGCCGACCGAGCCTATAAGGGCTCCTGTCGGAGTCAATGTCCCGGGCTTCACTCATGGCCGGTTTTGAGGTGACCCTGCATGGCCGGATTTGGGTGACCCCTGAGGTCTGACTTCAACGCAAAAATTGGCAGTCAAGTGCAAGCTCTTCTCAATCAGCGGCGAGAGCAACTCGCTGCGACGGCTGGAATGGTCGCAGAAATTGGGCTACCTGTTAGGGGCAGTCCCCCAAGAAAACCCCAAGTCGTTGACAGTCCTACACGAATAAAATCTCTGGGCAAAAGTCTGGGGAGCTCAAAAAAATGGGATGTCTTTATATCCCACTCAACCGAGGACAAAGCTGACTTCGTTCGCCCCCTTGCAAATGCACTGCGGGACAGTGGAGTTTCGGTCTGGTTTGACGAATTCACGCTGAAGATGGGCGACAGCCTAAGAGCTTCCATAGATTTTGGGCTGGCGAACTCGCGCTATGGCGTAGTAGTCCTCAGTAAAAGCTTCTTCGACAAACATTGGCCTATTCAGGAATTAAACGGCTTATCAACGCGAGAGAGCGTCGGTAAAAGCGTAATCCTGCCCGTTTGGCACAACATAACCCATGAAGAGGTGAAAGAACGTTCGCCAATGCTAGCTGACAAACTTGCTGTCTCCTCTAAGCTGGGTGTCGACGCCGTGGTGAAGAAGATAGCTGAAGTACTGGATGAGCAATAAACGGGCGGGTGGCGCACCCTTTGGGTTCTGGTTTTACAAAGGGTGCGGGTTTTGACTCTCCTCGCTGTATGGAACGCGCCCGCGAGGTATTCTCTCATTCGTTACGCTTGACGTAACGCGTACTTAACGATACTCTGATCCAGTGATCGTCAGCTACCGGGACAAGAGGACCGGGGACTTCGCCGCTGGAAAATGGGTCAAGGCGTTCTCTGGTTTTGACCGCTCCGCGCGGCTGAAGCTCGACCGTCTTGAGGCAGCCACGTCGCTGAGAGACCTGGCCGCATTGCCCGGCAATCGTTTTGAGGCGCTGCATGGCGACCGCAAGGGCCAATACAGCATCCGTATTAACGATCAGTGGCGGATTTGTTTCGAATGGCCGGACCGTTCGCAGGGTCCGTCAAACGTCGAGATTGTTGATTATCACTAGGAGATTCGTTATGCCCGTCACTGCTATCCATCCGGGGGAACACCTCGCCGAAGAACTGGAATCGCTTGATATGAGCGCCGCCGAACTGGCGCGAAAGCTGGGCGTGCCCACCAATCGCGTGACGCAAATCTTGAATGGCACGCGCTCGATCACGGGCGACAGCGCGCTGCGGCTTGGGCATTTCTTTGGGACTAGCGCGCAGTTTTGGCTCAATCTACAAAGTCTCTACGACCTGCGGCTCGCTCAGCAGAAAACTGGGAGAGCCATTAAGTCTCTCCCTCGCCTGAAACGGCGCGAGGTCGTTCCGGCTTAGAGGGCCGAACCTAATAGCAGGAGTTGGGACCACGCCAGAGGAAAAGCGGCAGCAGAGCTGCCGCACTCCACAGGGTCTTAATTCCTTATGAAGGAATGTACCCACTGGCTAAATGTTGCATCCTGCGCAAAACCTCCCCGCAGCCTCCGCTACATGCTTGAGAGAAGAGGGCACGGCATGCCGTGCCCCTACGGGGAAGTCCCGGCTAAAGGACGGCGGTTTTGCGTGGGCGGCCTTTGCGGGGGAAGGGGTTGGCGGGGCCGCCGGGTGGAACTGGGACGCGCGGCCTTCGAAGCTCAGGCCAGGGAAGCGCGCCCCTACAGACTGAAGGGACTGGAGGGCGGAGTTTGCCGACGGCGAGGGCGTCGAGGGCGCGGAGGCGGGCTTTGAGCTCGACGGCGGTGAGGGAGCGTTCGCGGTAGAGCCAACGGAGGAGATCGCCTACGGGTCTTGCGCCCTTCTGGGAGTTGCATTGGACGCAGGAAGAGACGAGGTTGCGGTAGGAATTGCGGCCGAAGCGGGCGCGCGGGACGACGTGGTCGAGGCACTTCTCGGCCTGGGTGAGGCGGCGCAGACAGTAGAAGCAGCGGCCGCGCTCGCGGGTATGGATGGACTGTCGGAGGGCCCTGGTTTGCAGGAAGTCGATGCCGTCGAGGTGGAGCGCGCGGGGCTGCGTGCGGCCTATCGGAGAAGGAAGCGGCGTAGAGACGGAGTAGCGCGCGCGCGTACGACCCGGGAAGGCGGCTGGTTCGCGGCGGGCAGGAATCTCCGTGGGCAAGAGCACTTCGACGAGGTGTCCGTTACGGTTGCGTTGAACCAGACGCAAAGCGCCCAGTGCCAGGAGGCGGCGGAGGGCTTCGCGAGCCGGTCCGGCGGAGAGGCCGATGCCGCGGGCGAGCCACTGAATGGAAAAGTGGAGGCGGGATTTTCCTTCGAGGCGGGTGTAGCGCAGGAGATAGGAATAGACAGAGCGGTCGAGTACGGACAAGCGCAGCCGTGGGACAAGCGAGTCTTCCATTTGCTTCCAGACTTCGGCCGCGTTGGGGGCGGCGTTGGACATTTTGGTTTTCATGGTTAGGTTCCTGAAGAGGGCAGCGGTCCTGGGCAGGGGCTCAGGATGGGGCCGCACGCTCTTGTCGTTGATAGTGATAGCCCTTAGGGCTAAGGTTTTCGTTTTTGCGGGGAAAGGAGCGAATGCCGAGAGGGATGCGCAAAAGAAAAAGGCGAATTACGCAGTGCGCAATTCGCCCTGAGAACAGGATAACAGATCGTCTAGTTTTTGCAATAGCTATTTTTTGAATTGAAACGATCGTGCAAGGAGGTCTCGCGGGGAGGTCAGAGTCTTCGCACGTAAATCGTAACCCACTCATTGGCAAAGCCTTGCCAGGGAAATTCGCACGGAGGACTTTCGGACTTGCGCTTTAGGTGTGTCCGTGCCATTATCTTACAGTCATATGAAAGCAAGTAGGTCGTTGACCAAGCTATCGGACCTGGCGTTGCAACAGCGCCGGCGTGGACTCGCCAAGATGTTACCACCGGCCGAGGAGACGCTGCGAGGGTCGTTGATCGAGCGCTATCTTACCTGCGGAAATCCATCTTGCAAGTGCGCTCGCGGCGAGCGGCATGGTCCGGTGTGGTATCTGACGATCACCTTGGGTCCGGGCCGGACGACTGGCGCGGTGGTGCCGCCCGAACTTCTGGAACGGGTACGCCGCTGGATTGAGAACTACCGGAAGGTTAAAGGCGATCTGGAGAAGATTTCGGAAATCAACCGCGAATTGCTGCGCCGCGAGCGGAAGAAGAAACGCAAAAAGTAAACGGGGGCCGATCAGGAAGGGTTGTTTTGGTGGATTGCATTTCTTACAGTCATTAGAATGCAAGATAGACCAAGCCACACGTTGCCATCTTTCGACGCATACGTCGACAAAGTCTTCCATCTTCGGGAGGCCCTCTCCTCACTCCGCGATGCCCGCCAGCATCCCGACATCCCTCCCGCCGCTGTGTTCCGGGCGTTGTTCTACGGCTTCGTCTTCCGCTTGCGCAGCTTCAAAGAACTCGAGGCCGATCTGGCCCAGCCCCAGCTCCAACAACACCTCGGGGCCTCGCGCCCCTTTCGCGACGACACCTTGCGCTACAGCCTGGCTAGTTTTGCTACCGAGCCGCTCGAACAGATGCTGGTGACCGTCAATCGCCAGCTGAAGCGCAATAAGGCCTTGGATCCCGGCCGGGTGCAAGGCCATCTCGTCGCCGCCCTAGATGGCATCGAGGTCCTTTCCAGTTTCAGCCGTTGCTGTTCCGATTGTTTGCAACGGCGGGTCAACTGCACCGCCGCCGATGGCCAGCCGGTCGAGCGCATCCAGTATTATCATCGTGCGGTCGGCTGCCAGATGGTCAGCAGTCCGGTCAAAGCCTTTCTAGGCCTGGAGTGGGTCGCGCCCGGAGAAGGCGAAGACAAAGCCGCGCTCCGTCTGCTGGCACGCCTGCCGGATCTCTACGGCAGCCGCTTCTTCGACATCTTGTTGCTGGATTCCCTCTATGCCCAGGCCCCGGTCCTGAATCTGGCCCAGGAAGTTGGTTGGGGTTTGGTCATCACGCTGAAACAAGAAAACCGCGACCTATACCAGGATGCCTTCGGACTCTTCTCGACCCGAGAAGCCGATGATCGTTTCACCGAACAGAACCCAAGTCAGAGACGGGAGGTGCAGCTTTGGAGCGAGGCTAACCTTCCTTTTACCAAGGAGTGCCCGAAGCCCGTCCGTGTGGTCCACTCCCAAGAAGCGGTCACCGAAAACCATTACCGCCGGGGCCAACTCCAGACAGAAACCACACTCCACAAATGGGTGTGGACCGACACACTGAATCCCCAAGTATTTTCTCCCCGAGTCGTGTGGCGACTCGGGCATAGTCGCTGGAAGCAGGAGAATAATGGCTGGAACGATCTAACTCAGAATTGGGCCTGGAAGCATGGCTTCCTGCACGCCTGCAAACACCGCCCCAAACAGCCTACCGCGGATGGCCCTCCGAAGGTGGTCCCCAACCGAGGGTTGGCCGCCGTCACGCTAGTTCTGCTGTTGGCGTTTACCGTTTGTTCGGCCTTTTGCCTGCTCCATTCCAAATTGGTTCGTCGCTATCATCTTTCCTTGCGCGAGGTCGCCCGGCAGTTGTACCGCTCGGTCTGGCAGCAGCCGCCAACCCGTGCACCTTAGTGGAGTGTCGCTTCCCGGCCACCCCTCTCCATCTTTCTCTTTCTTTCACTCATCCACTGAGTCCGGCCGCGTATTCCCTTTCGCCGCCTCGTTGACCCGCTCCGACCCTGGGGTATGCTGCTCATGGCACGAAAAACGCAGTGCGAATCTGCCCAACACCCCTTCCCATGCTCTTGTGCCGTCCTGACAACCTTTTAAACGCCACTGAAATGCGCCATGCGAAGTTCCTGGCGGGGAGGTAGTTCGTGTTGACAAACTAAACTAAACCGTTTAGTATGGCGGCTTCCGAAAATCGCGCAACGGAGGGCAGCGTGAGCGCAATGATTCGCGTGGAAAATCTGGTAAAGAAATTCGGGGATTTCGCGGCCGTGGACAACATTTCGTTCGAGGTGCCGAAGGGCGAGATTTTCGCGTTTCTCGGGCCCAACGGCGCGGGGAAAACGACGACGATCAAGGTGCTGACCACGCTGCTTAAAGCCACCAGCGGAACCGTGGAACTGGACGGCATGAATCCCGCAACGCACGAAAACGAAGTGCGGAAGCGCTTTGGCATTGTGTTCCAGGACCCCAGCCTCGATCAGGATTTGACCGCCTGGGAGAACATGGATCTGCACGGAGTGCTCTATCATGTGCCGGGAAAGGTGCGGCGTGAGCGCGCGGAAACGCTGCTGAAAATGTTCGAGCTGTGGGAACGGAAAGACGCACTAGTAAAGACATTTTCTGGAGGAATGAGGCGCCGCCTGGAAATCGCGCGCGGCTTTTTGCATACGCCAAAGATTTTGTTCTTGGATGAGCCGACACTGGGGCTCGACCCGCAAAGCCGCAACCAGTTGTGGTCGCACGTGAAGCGGCAAAATGAGGCGGACAACGTGACGGTGTTTCTGACGACGCACTACATGGATGAAGCGGACCGCGTGGCCGACCGCATCGCCGTGATCGATCATGGGCGCATCGTGGCCATTGGAACGGCCACGCAACTGAAAGAGAAAACGAACACGCAGTCGCTCGAAGAAGCATTTCTGGCGTTGACCGGCTCGACGATCCGCGAAGAAGCGGCGACATCGGCGGATCAAATGCGGCAAATGGCGAAAATGTTTCGTGGAGGAGCGCGGCGATGAACGCGATTTACATTTTGTGGCTCAGGGAAGTAAAAAAATATTCGCGCTCGAGAGTGCAAATTATCGCCTCGCTCGGGCAGCCGCTTTTATATTTGCTGGTGCTGGGATTTGGCCTGGGGCCAGTGTTCAAGAAAGCGGGCGGCGGAAGCTATTTGCAATTCATGGCGCCGGGAATTATTGGGATGGCGGTGCTGTTCACATCCGTGTTCTCCGGAATCGCGCTGCTGTGGGACCGGCAATTTGGATTCTTGAAAGAGACGCTCGTGGCGCCGGTGCCGCGGATCAACGTGATGATCGGGCGGACGCTGGGCGGAGCGACGGTGGCGATGCTGCAAGGCCTGCTGATTGTGATCGTCTGCTTGATTGCGGGATTCCGGCCGGTGAGTTGGGTGGGAATACCTGTGGGAATTGGGTTCATGGCCATGATCGCGATCGTTTTCGCGGCGCTGGGAACGTCGATCGGATCGAGCTTGCAGGACATGCAGGGATTCCAGTTGATTATGAATTTTCTCGTGCTGCCGATTTTCTTCTTGTCGGGAGCGCTTTTCCCGCTGAACAATCTGCCGAAGGCACTGGCGTTTGTGACGGCCCTCGATCCTCTGTCGTATGGGGTGGATGGACTGCGGGCGGCGCTCATCGGGACGGCGCATTTCGGGGCGCTGCTGGACGCGGTGGTGCTTGTGATTGTGGGGGCGGGGCTGTTGTGCCTCGGAGCGTGGCGGTTTTCGAAGATCGAGATTTAGAGAATGTCACGCGGATTGAGCGCGAGCGCACATAGCAAGGTGTTGGAAGCAGCGACGGAGCTTTTTGCTGAAAAGGGCATCGACACGACGAGCGTGGACGCCATTGCGGCAGCTTCACGTGTAAGCAAAGCCACAATTTACAAACACTGGGCCGACAAAGACGCGCTGTGTCTGGCGGTGCTGCAGTACTTGCACGAGCTCGACGACGGGCCGCCGGAAGTGGATTCCGGGGATTTAAAGGCGGACCTGAAAGCCTATCTGAAA
Organism: uncultured Acidobacteriota bacterium; assembly: GCA_963767755.1. Taxonomy (GTDB): domain Bacteria; phylum Acidobacteriota; class Terriglobia; order Acidiferrales; family UBA7541; genus Acidiferrum. The sequence goes on from CAVYFO010000034.1 coordinate 445,234, forward strand.
TACGAGCCTTCCCGCAGGAAGGCCGCCATCCTGAAAAAACTTACGCCGCACTTGATTGCGTATTCCGCGCGGAACGAGGAGTTCGGCAGAGCGTGGAAAACGCGTGTGATGGACCGCGCGCGCACCAGCCTCAAGCTGCTCTTGCGGCGGGGAGTTGATCGAGGCGTCTTTCCTGCCGGGCTGGATGAAGACCTGGGCGTGGCGCTTTTGCTAGGGCCCATGATGTACCGTCATATATTTGGGTCGAGCGTGAGCCTGGATTGGCTGGCCGAAGGGGCCGTCGATTCCTTTTGGAAAGCGCAGGCGCGTCCCGAAGCGAGACCGATCTCCGCACGCAAGCGAAAAACGAGCCAGAAGAGCCGGCAAGACTTGTCGGCAAGCGAGCCGCGTACGAACGCGGAGAGAACGCGTCCCTAAACGGGGATCGGGTTGCGATTGGCGAACGTTATGCGCTGATGCCAGTAGGGGTAGACCGGTTGCGTGGCGCTGGCGGCGTCGAGTTTCGCGATTTGGTCTTTGGTGAGATTCCAGCCGACCGCGCCGAGATTTTGGCGGAGCTGCTCTTCGTTGCGCGCGCCCATGATGACGTTGACGACGGTGGGGCGCTGTAAGAGCCAGTTGAGCGCGATTTGCGGGACGGTCTTTCCCGTTTCCTTGGCGACTTCTTCCATAGCATCCACGACTTTGTAGAGATATTCGTTGTCCACTTGCGGACCGGCGTCGGCGGTTTTGTGCAGGCGCGAAACTTCGGGGATGGGACGAGTGCGGCTGATTTTGCCGGTGAGGCGAGCCCAGCCGAGCGGGCTCCAGATGAGCGCGCCGACTTTTTGATCGAGCCCGAGGGGCATCAGCTCCCACTCGTATTCGCGGCCAATCAGAGAGTAGTAGACCTGATGGCCGACATAGCGGGCCCAGCCGTAACGCTCGGAGACCGAGAGCGATTTCATCAAATGCCAGCCGGAAAAATTAGAGCAGGCAATGTAGCGGACTTTGCCGGATTTGACGAGTGTGTCGAGCGTTTGAAGCGTTTCTTCGACGGGCGTGAGGGCATCGAAGCTGTGCATGTGGTAGATGTCGATATAATCGACGGCGAGGCGGCGGAGACTGTTTTCGCAGGCCTCGATGAGGTGGTGGCGCGAAGAGCCGAGATCGTT
>CAVYFO010000035.1:0-81912 GCA_963767755.1 uncultured Acidobacteriota bacterium
AGCTGCTGCTTCGGATTTTTCTTCGACGCTCTGCGGTTCGATCACTCCCACTGTGGGCTGCTTGCCTTTGCCGAGCCACACCGCGTTATTCAACACCACAGCGAGACTCTTCGCCGCTGGCGTCACTTTCAGCGCGTATTCGTTTGCGTCCATGCCCTTCGGGAACTGCACTCGGAAGCATTCGATCCCCATCGCCATCAGCTCTTCGGCGAGAGATTGCGCCGCTCGCTCGCCGGCGTCGTCCCGGTCATAGGCGATGTAGATTCTCTCGGTACCGTATTTTCGGAACGCTGCTCTCTGATCGTCCGTGAACCCGTTCACCCCGTAGCTCGCCGTCACATGCCGGAACCCCGCGCACCAGAACGTCAGCGCGTCGATCAGCGATTCACACAAGATGATTTCCTTCGAAGCCACGAGCGCCATTTCGTTCCACACGCCGCGATGCGGGCCGGGTAGATACAAGTGCAGCGGTGTGCCAGGCCGCAGTCCTGGCGTGATCTTCCGTCCATACATCTGCACCACTTCGCCTTCGCGATTGAAGATTGGGATGACCACCGAACCGTTGAAGTGTTCGTGCCCGCTCTCGCGGAAGATGCCCAAGCGCTGCAACCGTCCGCGAAGTTCCGCCCCTGTGCTCCGATCTTTCTGCGGCAGTCCGTATCCGAGTGTGCGGTTGGCAAAGCCCAGGCGGAACTGTTCCACCATCTCCGCCGATTGCAGACCACGTCTTGCGAGATACTGCTGCGCTTCCGGCGTTTGCTTCAAAGCCTCGTGATAGTGCTCGACCACACTTTCGAGCAGCCGCTGGTCATCGATACTGCGTTCCGCCAGTGGCGGCAGCTTCACCGTCGTGGATTTCTTCGGCGGCGGTCCGGCAGGCCTCGCGGCTAAAGGAAGATGCTCCTGTTTCAGCAGTTCGACGGCGTGACGGAAGCTCACCCCTTCGGCGCGCATTACCCAGTCGATCACGCTCCCACCTTTCCCGCACGCTCCCAGACAGTTCCAGAGATTTTTCTCCGGGCTGACGACCAGCGATGGCGAGTGGTCTTCGTGGAAGGGACACAGCCCTACCAGGTCCGCGCCATGGCGTTTCAGTTTCACCCCACGCGCCTCGACCAGGCGCTCGATCGAGACTTCCCGCTTCAGCCGCTTGATCTCCTCCTCTGGGATGCGTGCCATACGTTGCACCTCACTTTTTATCGTTTTGGGTCTTTTTCCGGGAACCCTGTCAAGTAGATTCTGCATCTCGGAAATGATTGTAAAATACTACCTGTAGTAATATAACGTCAAGATGTTTCTGGGGTACGCCTTAGACTACCGCCATGAAGAGAGCAACGATTAGGAAGCCGCCCCTCGATTTCGGCGGCGAGACTCTTGGTCAGCGGCTAACCCGCCTTCGCAACCAACGCGGCTACACACAAGTCGAATTTGCAAAAAAAGTCGGGATTACGCAGGTCTTGGTTTCTTCCTACGAAACGGACCGGCGGCAGTTCTCCGTCGAGATGGCCATTCGTTTCGCCCTGGCCCTCGATATCAGCACCGATGAACTACTGCATCCCAAGGCCAAGAAAGTTTCTGGCAAAAAGCCCAGTCGCAGAGTTATGCGCCGCGTCGAGGAGATCGAAAAGCTGCCGCCCTATGAGCAGCGCGCTTTGCTGACCACCATTGATAAATTCATCGCGACGGCACAGGACACATAAGCAACCCTCGAAACTCTGTGTGAGAATGGAAGGAAAGGAAGATTCATGGCCGACACCAAAGACCACGCCTACGAACTGATCAACCGGCTTCCGCCAACGCAGCTCTCCGCCGTCGTCGGCCTGCTCGAAGCCATGCTCGATCCCTTCTCTCTCGCCAACGCCCCTGTGGAAGAGGAAGAACTCACACCTGAAACAGCCGCGGCGCTGGAGCGCGCCCGTGCTTCGCTCGCCCGCGGTGAAGGCATTCCCCACGAGGAAATTCTGCGCGAGTTCGGCTTGAAGAAGTGACCGAACCATCCGCGCCCGAACGCATCGCAGTTCATTGGTCACCGGAGGCCCGCGTCGATCTCCGCGTCATCGACCGCGAACCGGCTCTGCAGATCCTTTACTGCGTGGATCGCTATCTCGCCAGCCGCACCGGCGATGTCAAAAAGCTGAAGCCCCCGCTGACCGGCTTTCGTCTCCGTTGCGGCGACTATCGCGTGTTCTTTGATCTGAAAAACGACGACGCCATCGAAGTCACTGCCGTCCGCCACCGCAAGGATGCTTACCGCTGATTTTTTCTTTAGCCACTGCTGCCGGCCACGCTTTTCAACGCGGTTCAACAGTTGTCATCACTATGCAACATTTTTCGACAACAGCAGCTGCATGCACCGAATGCAGACGGATTCGTTGGCGAAAGATGGGTATTGGAACATAAAGGGTTGGGGCCGCTTGCTCGTGGGTTTCTGCTTTAACTGCTTCCTTTTTCAGGCGCTTGGAGCGGCACCACTTCGAACAGACTGTGGTGCCGCTTCGGTACCACTCTTTTTCCCTTTTTAGCTGTCCCTCTTTTCAACAAGTTCCCTTATAGGAACTTCCGGCGCTCCCGAGCGCCCGAAAAATTCTTAGCCGCTGATTTCTCGATGGTTCCTATACAGCAACCAACGTTGCTCTGCAGCACCCTTTTAGGGGTGAGGTGTCATACCCCATCCCCATGCCGGAGGCATGGCTCTTCCGGCGCTACCGGGCGCTCTGGGTTAACCGAGCTGCGAGCGGCTAATAGTCCACCGGCTGGTGCTGATAGCTTCCATTCGACCAGAAGTACACGTCGGTCTCGTATTCCTTCTCTGCTGCGTCCGCGAGCAAAATGCCCTCGCTCATTTGCACCTGGAATTTCCTTCTCGACGGTTCATCAAAGAACTTGCTGATCGGCACCTTGTGGATGAAAAAGTTAGCCGCTCCGCTATCTCCCGAATCGGCGGCCCTCATCTCGTAAGACGGCTGCCCGGTTTTAGGACTAAAGACGAGGAATTTGTAGCCTGCGTTTGTGTGACCTTGGGGGACCAGCAGAACAGCATAAGAGGGCGTTTTGGCGTTCTCGAATTGCCCCACGGCGATACCTGGGCACGCGAGTGGCTTCTCAGATTCCCATCGTTCGTGGGCACGCGGGCTGAGGTCTGTGGGTTCCTGAACCTTCCAAGAGCTGAACTCCGCTTTAAGGCGACTCTGTACATCCGGGGGCAGAGATCCCGGTTTGCAGAGCGTAGACCCTTCGATGGGTTTAGCGGGCGCTGACGGAGACGATCCTTGCTGGCCGAAGGCCAGAGCAGCCGTAAGCAAGAACGCGACCGAAAAAATTATTCGTAACGCGTTCATCGAGTTTGTCCCAGTGTGATTCATGGTTTGCAACCATTTCCGCTGCACGTGTTCTTCGGAAGGTCGCCGTGCCCGCCCTTCTTACCAGCCGGGATTTGAAGATGAATGTGATTGCCGGTGGACTGTGCCGACGGATGCTTTGCCTCATCCAGCCCAAAACCAGCGCCACAACCCGCAGCCACACACAGAACTTTGTCGGCATTGCCTGGATCGTATTTCAGATCGACAGCGACACCTCTCCTGTGCGGAGTGCCCGGCGGATGTTGAGGAATATCCTCAGAGGTTGAAGTAACCGTCAGATTGAGCCCCGTCTTCGACTCGATGCAGTTCAAAAGCTTGTCGATCTCCGGCGAAGGCGGAAGAGGCGGATGCTTTCCTCCTTTTTTCAACGTGTACAACCCCAAGGGATCGGTCCAATTGGTAGGATTGTTCTCGGTATAGACGTAACGATTCAGGTCGTCGTACAGAGACCCCGCGTCGTACGGGTCCTCACTGATGAATCTGCCGGTAGCCGGATCGAAATACCGCGCTCGCATGAAGTAGAGACTCAATTCCGTGTCGAACTCGCGTCCTGCGAAACGGAATGGGTTTGTCAGCGAGCCTGAGGATGCGGTTTGATTTCCAAACGAATCGAACGTATAGGTCTGTGCTAGCGAGCCTGCACCATTGCTAAGCGAAGTGACAGAGCTGAGGTCATCCTGCTCGTAATAGCTGGTCGCGCCGCTGCGCAACATGGCCAACGGCTCGTCGATGTTCTCACCCTGAGTGTACCGCGCCACAACAGAGCCTGCGGAATTCACCTCTTCGATGAGGTTTTTGTCGTCGTAGGCATAGATGGAAGTCCCGCTGGATGAGGATTTCTCGATTCTTCTGCCGAAGGGATCGTACTTGAAGCTAACTCCTGACCCTACCGCAGTTTTTTCGCTAGACTCCTCGCATCCCCAACGCAGTTCTATTCTTAGCCGCGCCGTTGCCCTAGAACAGTGCATGTTTTTGGGCTCTGAACCCCAGACGCGAGTTTTTGGGTACACCCCAGAGTCAGGAACAGAAGCGGCTAAAGGAAAAAACACACACGGATCGCTCGACGCAGAGAACGTTCCTTCTTTAGCTGCCGGCGGCATTACTCGGATTTTAAGTGCTGAGCGATGGACCTGGGTAGGGATTTTCGAGAGCGGTGTGCTCCGTGGGGCACGCGAAGGACGCTCCGCGCGGCGCATCCGATAATGAGCTCATTATCCGACGCGGCCTCGAACACCGCGAGCCTTCCCGTGCTGCACTCAACATAAACTGCTTTATGTTACCTTCCTGCCCCACGTTCGATCGATTCGGATTCTTCTTGCGCTTCCGCGTCGAGCGAGGCCAGGAGATTCGCTCGCAGCGATTCTTCGTCTTGTGTCACTGTGTTCGTGCTCGCGGGATTTTTCTTTTCGAGCGTTGCCCCCGGATGCGTGGCTGAGTGTATTTTCTTCAACTGCCGGATGGACACTTGCGTGTAGATTTGCGTGCTTTGCAGTTCGCTGTGTCCGAGCATCTCCTGGATGAACCGAATGTCCGCGCCGCCCTCCAGCATCAGCGTCGCCATGGTGTGCCGCAGCATGTGGCACGCGCCGCTCTTGCCGAGATTGGCTTGCTCCACGTAGTCGCGCACCAGCTTGCTCATGCGGTCCAGATGGAACGGCCCGCCCTCGATGCTCAGAAAGAGCGTTCCGTCGTCCGGCTCCATCACCAGTTGCGGCCGAACCTCGCGAAGATATTTATCCACCCACACGAGCGCCCGCTCGCCGATGGGCACCACGCGGTCTTTCTTTCCCTTGCCCAGCCAGATCGAGAGCGTTCCGCGCAGATGATCCACGTTGTAGAGTTTCAGATGCACCAGCTCCATGCGGCGGATTCCCGTCGAGTAAAACGTTTCGAGGATGGCACGGTCGCGCACTCCCAGCGGATCGCGCAAGTCCGGCTGGATCATCACGCGCTCGACTTCTTCTTCGTTTAGCACCGCGCGTGGCAACCGCTTCTCGAGCCTCGGCATGTCCAGATCGGACGCCGGATTGTGCAAGATGTGATTGTTCCTCACCAGCCAACGGAACCAAGTTCGCACCGGCACGAGGCGCGCATATTGCGTGCGGAACGTCAGCGGCTTCCCGTTCTTCTGCCGGTAGTAATAGAGATGCCGCTGATAGCTTTCCAGCACCGGGCGCGTCACTTCCATAGGGTCTTCGATGCCGCGCTCACCCGCCCAGCGCACGAACTGCGCCACACACGCACGGCGATTGTGCTGCGTGTACTCCGCCGTGTTGCGCACGCGCATCCAGGCGATGAACTCCTCGATGAGGCTCCCCATGCGATTCCGCGGCATTGGTTGCGGCTTGACGGTCCTGTTCCGCGCCATCATCGCCCTCCGGCAGCGGTACGTACGACAGGATTTTCTCTATCCACCCTGGTAGTGATTTTTTCGAGATCGAGGCCCATTTCGCCATTGCGCCGCGCCAGCACTGGCGATTCTTCACCCGTACCACCCCCGGACACCCCCCGAACTTGGGCCAGACTTGACCCGGACTTCTCCCCTCCGAGGCCAGACTTCTTCGTGTCGTAGCTGTAGCCAGAGAGCTTTTTGATCTCGATCAGCCCCGGCAGCACGGATTTCTCGCTGTCATCCCGGCGCTCGAACACCAGTTCGTAGACCATGCTCTGACCGCGTCCGCCGTGATGCACCAAGAGATATTCCAGCTCTTCGAGTCGGCTGAGATGCCGCTTTAACTGCGAGTCGCTCCACTTCGTGAACCGCCGCACATCCTTGCGGCTAAAGCGAAAGTCCTCGCGCTCGATCTTCTGCCGCTCGCATCCCGCGCTCACCATTTCGTCGGTGAGCAAGAGCAACCGCTTTGTTTGTGGCGGAAGTTCGTCGAGCGAGCGGCCCAGCACTTCATGCGCGAGGCGATTGGCGGTCGCGATATCGTCGAGCGTCACTTCGATGTATTCGAGCGCCTGGCCGCGATGCGTCACGGTCTTCCGTGGCCGCTGGTGCTGGTGCAACAGCGCGATCGAGCGAATGAGCGTCAGGTATTTCATGTGGTCGCGCCGCGTGCGCGTCTGGCTGTCGAGGAAGGTCAGCTCTCTCGCGTGGGGATTGGCCACGAAGAGTGGTTTCAGAAGCCGTTGCGCGTTCTTGTGCACCCGGAGGATTTCGTCGCGTTCCCGTTTCGCCAGCAACCCTTCAAGCGTCTGCGCTTCGCGCTGTTTTTTGTGGATGGCCTGCGTCTGTGCGCGGTCCTCGTCGACCGTCAACACCAGGCAGCGATTGAGCAGCTCTTCGTCGAGGTCTATCGCCGTCGTCGTGAGGAACAGCATCACCGGGCCTTCGACGCGATACTGGTGCGTGATGAGCCGTCCCGTCGTGGCGTCCTTGCCGGTCGAAGCGATGCTCAGCACGCCTTCACTCTGCAGAAGTTTCAACGCGTAGGCCGCGCGGGATGCACCCTCTTCTTCCACGATGGCCAGCACTTTGTGTTTTAGATCGGTCTCACCCATGTAGAACAAGCTCTGCCCGGTCATGGCCGAGTACTGCATGCGTTGCTCTTCGGGCAGCATCGCCAGCACTGCTTCCATGAGCGCCGATTTTCCTGCGGCGGAACTTGATTGCACCAGGATGGCCAGCGGCGCATCGAGCAGCCGCGACACCACGGCCACGTAACTCGCGAGCTTGTTGGTCTCTTCACCCACCACCCCGCATCGCTCGAAGTCACAGAGGATGCGTTCGAGCAAGCGCGGATCGCGCAGCAACGCGAGCGCTTCGTTTTTTTCCTCCGCACTTAGCGTGACTTCCTGTTCTTTTGGTTCGAGCGTTTTCTGGATCATCTGCCGTTGCAGCTCTTCGAGCTTCCACAGCACCTTGCCGAGATCCCGCGACACCACTTCTTCCTTAACTCCCAGCTCCTCGCCCGCCTGCTTGCTGTACATCACGCGATGCCGCGAGGAGTACAGATCGAAAGTATCCACGTGCAGGCTCTCGCCCCGCGTGACCAGCAGATTCACCCGCAAGAGGCCCACGGTGGTGTTTTTCTCCAGGCCCAGCACGCGATAGCGGCGGTCCCCCTGTGTGATTCTGATTTCGTCGCCGCTCGTCTCGACAGCCACTTCCAGGGGAGAAGGCATCGCCACAACCGGAACCTCCTCGACGGGATCGGAAGATGCAGCGGCTAAAGGAAGATCGCTCTCATCGGGTGTGTTGGCATCGATGGTCTCCGTGATTTTTTCTTTAGCTGCTGCTTCGGATTTTTCTTCGACGCTCTGCGGTTCGATCACTCCCACTGTGGGCTGCTTGCCTTTGCCGAGCCACACCGCGTTATTCAACACCACAGCGAGACTCTTCGCCGCTGGCGTCACTTTCAGCGCGTATTCGTTTGCGTCCATGCCCTTCGGGAACTGCACTCGGAAGCATTCGATCCCCATCGCCATCAGCTCTTCGGCGAGAGATTGCGCCGCTCGCTCGCCGGCGTCGTCCCGGTCATAGGCGATGTAGATTCTCTCGGTACCGTATTTTCGGAACGCTGCTCTCTGATCGTCCGTGAACCCGTTCACCCCGTAGCTCGCCGTCACATGCCGGAACCCCGCGCACCAGAACGTCAGCGCGTCGATCAGCGATTCACACAAGATGATTTCCTTCGAAGCCACGAGCGCCATTTCGTTCCACACGCCGCGATGCGGGCCGGGTAGATACAAGTGCAGCGGTGTGCCAGGCCGCAGTCCTGGCGTGATCTTCCGTCCATACATCTGCACCACTTCGCCTTCGCGATTGAAGATTGGGATGACCACCGAACCGTTGAAGTGTTCGTGCCCGCTCTCGCGGAAGATGCCCAAGCGCTGCAACCGTCCGCGAAGTTCCGCCCCTGTGCTCCGATCTTTCTGCGGCAGTCCGTATCCGAGTGTGCGGTTGGCAAAGCCCAGGCGGAACTGTTCCACCATCTCCGCCGATTGCAGACCACGTCTTGCGAGATACTGCTGCGCTTCCGGCGTTTGCTTCAAAGCCTCGTGATAGTGCTCGACCACACTTTCGAGCAGCCGCTGGTCATCGATACTGCGTTCCGCCAGTGGCGGCAGCTTCACCGTCGTGGATTTCTTCGGCGGCGGTCCGGCAGGCCTCGCGGCTAAAGGAAGATGCTCCTGTTTCAGCAGTTCGACGGCGTGACGGAAGCTCACCCCTTCGGCGCGCATTACCCAGTCGATCACGCTCCCACCTTTCCCGCACGCTCCCAGACAGTTCCAGAGATTTTTCTCCGGGCTGACGACCAGCGATGGCGAGTGGTCTTCGTGGAAGGGACACAGCCCTACCAGGTCCGCGCCATGGCGTTTCAGTTTCACCCCACGCGCCTCGACCAGGCGCTCGATCGAGACTTCCCGCTTCAGCCGCTTGATCTCCTCCTCTGGGATGCGTGCCATACGTTGCACCTCACTTTTTATCGTTTTGGGTCTTTTTCCGGGAACCCTGTCAAGTAGATTCTGCATCTCGGAAATGATTGTAAAATACTACCTGTAGTAATATAACGTCAAGATGTTTCTGGGGTACGCCTTAGACTACCGCCATGAAGAGAGCAACGATTAGGAAGCCGCCCCTCGATTTCGGCGGCGAGACTCTTGGTCAGCGGCTAACCCGCCTTCGCAACCAACGCGGCTACACACAAGTCGAATTTGCAAAAAAAGTCGGGATTACGCAGGTCTTGGTTTCTTCCTACGAAACGGACCGGCGGCAGTTCTCCGTCGAGATGGCCATTCGTTTCGCCCTGGCCCTCGATATCAGCACCGATGAACTACTGCATCCCAAGGCCAAGAAAGTTTCTGGCAAAAAGCCCAGTCGCAGAGTTATGCGCCGCGTCGAGGAGATCGAAAAGCTGCCGCCCTATGAGCAGCGCGCTTTGCTGACCACCATTGATAAATTCATCGCGACGGCACAGGACACATAAGCAACCCTCGAAACTCTGTGTGAGAATGGAAGGAAAGGAAGATTCATGGCCGACACCAAAGACCACGCCTACGAACTGATCAACCGGCTTCCGCCAACGCAGCTCTCCGCCGTCGTCGGCCTGCTCGAAGCCATGCTCGATCCCTTCTCTCTCGCCAACGCCCCTGTGGAAGAGGAAGAACTCACACCTGAAACAGCCGCGGCGCTGGAGCGCGCCCGTGCTTCGCTCGCCCGCGGTGAAGGCATTCCCCACGAGGAAATTCTGCGCGAGTTCGGCTTGAAGAAGTGACCGAACCATCCGCGCCCGAACGCATCGCAGTTCATTGGTCACCGGAGGCCCGCGTCGATCTCCGCGTCATCGACCGCGAACCGGCTCTGCAGATCCTTTACTGCGTGGATCGCTATCTCGCCAGCCGCACCGGCGATGTCAAAAAGCTGAAGCCCCCGCTGACCGGCTTTCGTCTCCGTTGCGGCGACTATCGCGTGTTCTTTGATCTGAAAAACGACGACGCCATCGAAGTCACTGCCGTCCGCCACCGCAAGGATGCTTACCGCTGATTTTTTCTTTAGCCACTGCTGCCGGCCACGCTTTTCAACGCGGTTCAACAGTTGTCATCACTATGCAACATTTTTCGACAACAGCAGCTGCATGCACCGAATGCAGACGGATTCGTTGGCGAAAGATGGGTATTGGAACATAAAGGGTTGGGGCCGCTTGCTCGTGGGTTTCTGCTTTAACTGCTTCCTTTTTCAGGCGCTTGGAGCGGCACCACTTCGAACAGACTGTGGTGCCGCTTCGGTACCACTCTTTTTCCCTTTTTAGCTGTCCCTCTTTTCAACAAGTTCCCTTATAGGAACTTCCGGCGCTCCCGAGCGCCCGAAAAATTCTTAGCCGCTGATTTCTCGATGGTTCCTATACAGCAACCAACGTTGCTCTGCAGCACCCTTTTAGGGGTGACGTGTCATACCCCATCCCCATGCCGGAGGCATGGCTCTTCCGGCGCTACCGGGCGCTCTGGGTTAACCGAGCTGCGAGCGGCTAATAGTCCACCGGCTGGTGCTGATAGCTTCCATTCGACCAGAAGTACACGTCGGTCTCGTATTCCTTCTCTGCTGCGTCCGCGAGCAAAATGCCCTCGCTCATTTGCACCTGGAATTTCCTTCTCGACGGTTCATCAAAGAACTTGCTGATCGGCACCTTGTGGATGAAAAAGTTAGCCGCTCCGCTATCTCCCGAATCGGCGGCCCTCATCTCGTAAGACGGCTGCCCGGTTTTAGGACTAAAGACGAGGAATTTGTAGCCTGCGTTTGTGTGACCTTGGGGGACCAGCAGAACAGCATAAGAGGGCGTTTTGGCGTTCTCGAATTGCCCCACGGCGATACCTGGGCACGCGAGTGGCTTCTCAGATTCCCATCGTTCGTGGGCACGCGGGCTGAGGTCTGTGGGTTCCTGAACCTTCCAAGAGCTGAACTCCGCTTTAAGGCGACTCTGTACATCCGGGGGCAGAGATCCCGGTTTGCAGAGCGTAGACCCTTCGATGGGTTTAGCGGGCGCTGACGGAGACGATCCTTGCTGGCCGAAGGCCAGAGCAGCCGTAAGCAAGAACGCGACCGAAAAAATTATTCGTAACGCGTTCATCGAGTTTGTCCCAGTGTGATTCATGGTTTGCAACCATTTCCGCTGCACGTGTTCTTCGGAAGGTCGCCGTGCCCGCCCTTCTTACCAGCCGGGATTTGAAGATGAATGTGATTGCCGGTGGACTGTGCCGACGGATGCTTTGCCTCATCCAGCCCAAAACCAGCGCCACAACCCGCAGCCACACACAGAACTTTGTCGGCATTGCCTGGATCGTATTTCAGATCGACAGCGACACCTCTCCTGTGCGGAGTGCCCGGCGGATGTTGAGGAATATCCTCAGAGGTTGAAGTAACCGTCAGATTGAGCCCCGTCTTCGACTCGATGCAGTTCAAAAGCTTGTCGATCTCCGGCGAAGGCGGAAGAGGCGGATGCTTTCCTCCTTTTTTCAACGTGTACAACCCCAAGGGATCGGTCCAATTGGTAGGATTGTTCTCGGTATAGACGTAACGATTCAGGTCGTCGTACAGAGACCCCGCGTCGTACGGGTCCTCACTGATGAATCTGCCGGTAGCCGGATCGAAATACCGCGCTCGCATGAAGTAGAGACTCAATTCCGTGTCGAACTCGCGTCCTGCGAAACGGAATGGGTTTGTCAGCGAGCCTGAGGATGCGGTTTGATTTCCAAACGAATCGAACGTATAGGTCTGTGCTAGCGAGCCTGCACCATTGCTAAGCGAAGTGACAGAGCTGAGGTCATCCTGCTCGTAATAGCTGGTCGCGCCGCTGCGCAACATGGCCAACGGCTCGTCGATGTTCTCACCCTGAGTGTACCGCGCCACAACAGAGCCTGCGGAATTCACCTCTTCGATGAGGTTTTTGTCGTCGTAGGCATAGATGGAAGTCCCGCTGGATGAGGATTTCTCGATTCTTCTGCCGAAGGGATCGTACTTGAAGCTGACTGTGCCGCCACTGCCTGGCAACGTGACGCTGCTCATGCGGTTCTCAAAGTCCCAGAAGTATTGCGTCGTCCCGGTCGAGTCCACCTTCGTAGCGGTGTTGCCGTTGTTGTCGTAGGTGTAGGTTGTCACGGTGCCCATGGTGTCGGTCTGCGAAGTCAAGTTTCCTGATCCGTCGTAGCCGAAGCTGGTGACATTACCGAGCGGGTCCTTCGTTGTGGCCAGTAAGCCGTTGGGGGAATACGTGTTTGTAGTGGTCTTGCCCAGTGCGTCCACGGTTGTGAGCAAATTGCCGTTTGCGTCGACCGTGCAACACCTCACGCCACTGCCCGAGACGCCGTCCGGCCCGGCTCGGCCACATGCCTGACGGCCCAAAACGGAATCGCATACAGCACAAAAATGATCGCGAGTGCACACCAAGTGAGAAAACTTAGGTTTGATTTAAATTCCCAAGCTTCGACAAAAAGAACCGTTGTACACGTCAGAGCATAGAGCACCATAGGGACCCAGCGTCGCCAAGCGATTAGGCCAATCAAAAAACCGAGTACCACGAAGAACAACACATTGGCGGCCACGAGATTGACCGTAGCTTGCCGAATAATTCCTGGACCCTCACCAAGAAGAGCCGTGGGCCAGACGTAGAGAACTACCCTGTCAACGATCAAATCGAAGCGCCCATTGTTAGCAGTGGGAGGAAACATCAAACGCGTGAGAGGGCCAACGAGTGAAAAAAGGAAGAACGCGATGAGCGACACGAGAGTGCGCCGTATCATTGTGACTGCCTCCACTGAGCCACTGCGGGCAACAACGCTGCTTCACCTTTGATCGTCATGGCGTGCTCCGTGGCAGGGGCGCATTTGGCGGTAGGTTCGGTAACACTTGACCCGGCAGCGTGGGAAACCAAATCTTTGGCCTCGGGTCGTTTGAGGTCCCAGCGGGAATTCCGCAGCCATTTAGACTGTTCTTGACAAAAGCGGTGCAATTGCGCTTGACGACGTTATAGTCCCCCGGGTTCCGCAAACGCTCGACACGTTTTTGCAGCATGCATGCGTCTTGACTCGGCGTCGTATGTATGAGTTTGCAGACCCTTGGGCCATCTCCTACGTCTGGAAAAAGCCCGCCTGGTCCGCTGAGACGCTGCGCCTGCCTTCCCCAGTTTCGTCCTGAGTTCGGACTAGGATAGAAGCCGATGCTATACGGTTCGCCTGGGAAGCCAAAACCTACGTGGCCATTTCCCATTGCCGGTTCCGGGAAGAAGCAGACGATCACATCAAGTCCAAAAGGATCAGTGAAAACAATGGGGTTATTTAACACATACGCATAAAAGTTCACGCCTGCGTCGAACCCCTCCGGGTCTTCGGCGAGGAAGCGCCCCGATGCCGGGTCGAAATATCGTGCGCGGTTGTAATAAAGGCTCGATTCAGGGTCAAGCTCGCGGCCTGCGTATTGAAAGGGGTTCGTTATTGAACCGGATGAACTTGTCTGCTTTCCAAACGAGTCGTAACCATAGGTCTGGGCTATGGAGCCCGTAGTGCTCGATAGCGACGTAATGGAGCCAAGCCCGTCCGCGTTGTAAAAGCTCGTTGCTCCGCTACGAAGCATGGCCAATGGTTCATCAATCGTAGGTCCCTGTGCGTAGCGCACAACTGCTGCGCCAGACGAGTTGGTTTCCTCTTGAAGATTGTATCCGTCGTAGGCATAGATGCTGGTGCCTGCCGATGAGGCTTTGTAGATTCTTCTGCCGAAGGGATCGTACTTGAAGCTCACGCTCCCACCACTTCCGGGCAACGTGACCGTCGTGAGCCGGTTCTCGTAGTCCCACGCGAACGTGGTCGTGCCAGAGGAATTCACCTCGGTCAGCGTGTTGCCGTTGTTGTCGTAGGTGTACGTTGTGCTTGGCGTCGAAGTCAGTTCGTTGGACACATTGACGCTGTAGGGCGAAACGCCGAGCGAACTCAAGCGATTGCCGACCGCGTCGTAGGTGTAGCTCTCCGAGGTGTTCGTGGCCTGGGTGACCTGCGTCAGTTCGTAAATCGGGTCATACGTATAATTCGAGGTGACATTTGCATACTGGTCCGTCTTCGCCGTGCGGTTCCCGGCGTTGTCCAGGGTGTAGCTCGCGCCGTCGAGAGTGGTTGAGCCGCTCTGGTGCAGCACGCTCAGCAGCCGAGAAAGATTGTCGTAGCTGTAGTTGGTCGTGATGCTGTTCGGGCGCGTCATCTGCGTGCGGCGGCTCAGAGCGTCGTAGCTGAAGCCGAAGCTGCTGCCTCCGCTGAACGCCGTTGGCGGCGTCAAGGTCTGCAAGCGGTTCAAAGTGTCGTAGACATACGTCGTCGAGCCGCCCTCGGGGTCTGTAAGTCCTGTCCGATTCGAGGCCTTATCGTAGTTATACGATGTCGTGAAGTTCCGTCCGGTCAGGAAGGTGTACTGCGTGTTTGCCTGCGTGAGCCGCCCCATGTTGTCGAACGTGAATTGGTACGTGCCGGTGGGATCGGTCACCTGCGTCAGGCGCGAGTCGTTATCGTAGGTGTAATTCACCGTGGTGGTATCAGGATACAATTTCTGCGTCAGCCGATTCAACTGGTCGTAAGTGTAGGCGATGGTCTGGTTCTTCCGGTCAGTTTTCGTGATTAGGTTGCCGACCGCGTCGTAATAGTAGTATTCGCTCTGGGTTGACGGGAACGTGGTCTGCGTGACTCTGCCGAAAGCGTCGTACGCAAACGTGGTCGTGTGGCCGTTCGCGTCCTGAATACTCGTTAGGTTGCTCTCCGTGTCGTAGTTGTACGTCGTGACGTTGGTGGCCGCGTCGGTCACCGTGGTCAGGCGGTCCGCGTCGTCATACGCATAGCTGGTCGTTTTGCCATTCTGGTCGGTGACAGACGTTCGCCGCCCTCGAATGTCGTAGGTGAAGGTGCTCGTCGTGCTGTCCGGGTAAGTAATGGTTGTCAGCCGGTCGCCCACGTCGTACGCGAACGTGGTCGTTTGATTGTTTGCGTCTTTCACAGACGTGCGGTTCCCATGCGAATCGTACCCGTAGGTCGTCACATGGCTCTGCGCATCAGTGATGGTCGCAATCAATCCCACCGCAGTGTAGGTGAGCGTGGTCATGTTGTTGAGCGGGTCGGTGATCTGGGTCAACTCTCCCAGCGAATTGTAAGCAAACTGCGTCACGCTGGCGGAGACGCCGCCGCCCGGAGCGGGAGTGGTAACCGTCAGCAGGTTGCCGTTGGCATCGTAGGTATTCGTCGTGACGTTCCCCGTCGGATCGGTGGTTGTAAGCACTTCGCCAAAGCTGTTGTAGGTGTAACTGGTCGTGGCGTAGGTGTCTGGAGCTATCGGCACGGAGACAGAAGTCACGTTGTTATTGGAATCGTAGGTATAGCTGGTTGTAGCGCCGAGTTCATTTGTCTTTGTTAAGACATTGCCTCGGGTGTCGTAGGTTTGCTGGATCGTGCCGCGCATCGTACAACTGGAACACCCCGACCCCTGCGAGGTTACGGGCAGCCATCGCGCACCGATCACCTCGGCGGTGTAGGTCGTTGGATTGCCCAACGAATCCGTCAAGCTGGATGACGAGCTGAGCGTGAACCACGGGCCTTGAGCCGTGACATTGGCCACGTTGACGGAAACCGGTCCGCTCGATGACCCATCAGCCACAGCGACCACGATCTGCGTGTCGCTCCAACTGCTCACGGTCGCGGCCGCACCGTAAAAGGCGGCGGTGCTGTTGCTTTGTGTGGGACCGAAGCCGGTGCCAGAAATGGTGACCGATGTACCGACGGGCCCGACGTTCTGTGAAATGCTCGTGACCGAGAGACCTTCGAGCACCGTAAATGAAAGGGCGTTGCTTGGGACACCGCCGACAGTGACAGTCATGGGACCGCTGGTAGCCCCAGGAGGGACCGTGACCGAAATGCTCGTGTCGCTCCAAGGGTAAGCGGAGGTGGCCACGCCATTAAAGAGAACTTGTCCAATGCCTGCAGCGATTCCGAAACCGCTGCCATTCACGGTGATGTGACCTCCGACCGGCGCAGCAGGCGGTGTCATACTGCTGACAACCGGGTTGTAGATCGTCAGCACGACGCTTTGGTTGCTGCCTACTCCATTCTCGACGACAGTAACAGGTCCGCTTGTCGCGCCGTTCGGCACGGTTGCAACGATTTGAGTACTGCTCCAACTACTGATCGAGGCAGTTTGTGTTCCATTGAAATACACCGCGCTAGTGCCCTGGGTCGCTCCAAAATTTGAACCATTGATAGTGACCGAGTATCCGAGACCAGCAACGGTCGGACTTACGCTTGTGACAACGGGGATGGGATACGGAGTTCCAGCAGTTGCGGAAACGTTGTCGAAACTGGCTGTTACGGCGCTGGAGTTTACCGCCATGCCCATGTAAACATTCTGAGCCATCGAGATAGTCTCGCTCGACCCCACTTGTGTCCAATACACTCCGTCCGGCGATATGTAACCACTGAACGTGCTTCCGCTGCGCGTTACTTTCACCCAGTACGGATATGCGGATGCAACAAAACCAGCTGATTGGTTGGAGGTGCTTGCGCCCGTGGTTGGCCGGTAGAACAGATACGCCTGGTTCGGCTGGAAATAAGCAAACGCGTCCGTTGCACCCGAAGTCAGCGTCTCCCGGATCATGACTCCCGCCTGCGGACTGTATCCCTGAAGGTTCGCCACCCTGGCAACAATTGTCCCGTCACCTGAAAGGGATTGATATACGAAATGCATTGTGTCGGCCGTGGCTCCGATCGTGCCATTCGTGTCGCCTTTCACTGCGAAGGTCCCGTTCGAGTAAGTTGCACTGCCACCCGTCCCGCCTATGTCCTGATCCAGCCATCCACTTGGCAGCGGCTGTGTAGTCACGGTGAAATAAATCGCATTGCTGTCGTTCATGTTCGGGGCAATAGACACCACGACGTATCCTGAGACCGCCCCCGAGGGAACCGTGGCTGTGATCGATGTGGCGCTCCACGAGCTTATCGTCATCGGAGCATCACTCAGCAATACCGAACTACTCCCCTGGGTAGTCCCAAAACCCGTCCCCGTGATCACCACTTGCGTACCCACCGCCCCCGTCGTGGCGGATATTTGCGTGATGGCCGGTGCAGCGGTTGCAGTCGAAGTCACCGACACGTCATCAAAAGCGGCGGTTACCGTGTTGTAGTTCACTGCCAAGCCGATATAGACGTTTTGAGCCATCGTGATCGTCTGGCTTGTCCCAGCTTGCGTCCAGGTCATTCCGTCTATCGACACGTACCCGCTGAAAGTGTTTCCACTCCTTGTGAGCTTTACCCAATACGGATATGCTGAAGTCGCAAAGAATGTAGTCTGGCTTGAAGTGTTCGCGCCAGTGCTCGGTCGGTAGAACAGATACGCCAGATTCGGCGTGTAGTATACGAAAGCATTAGAGGCTCCGGGAGCCAGCGTCTCCCGGATCATAACCCCTGCCATTGGGTAGCTTCCTTGAAGATTCGCTACCCTGGCAATGATCGTGCCGTCACCCGACAATGGTTGATACACAAAGTGCATCGCATCGGCAGTGCCGCCAATCCCGCCGTTTGTGACACCTTTCACGACGAACACACCGCTCGAATAGGTGGCACTCCCTCCTTGTTTGCCAATGTCCTGGTCCAACCATCCACTGGGCAGCGGTTGAGTGGTCACGGTGAAATAGATTGCGTTGCTGTCGTTCATACTCGGTGCAACCGATACGACAAGGTATCCGGAGTTTGCCCCTACGGGGACCGTGGCCGTGATCGACGTGTTGTTCCACGAGTTGATCGTCATGGGAGCATCGCTGAGAAAAACTTCGCTACTGCCCTGCGTGGCTCCGAAACCCGAGCCTGAAATCACGACTTGGTTCCCAACCGCCCCGGTTGTGGCGGACACTTGTGTGATCACCGGCGCAGCGGCTGCAGTGGAACTCACCGAGACATCGTCGAAATTAGCGGTCACCGTACTGGAGTTTACCGCCATGCCGATGTACACGCTCTGGGCCATCGTTATCGTTTGGGTCGTTCCAGCTTGCGTCCAGGTCATTCCGTCCAGCGATACATACCCGCTGAATGTGTTCCCGCTGCGCGTTAGCATCACCCAGTATGGATATGCCGACGCACCAAAACCCGTAGCCTGGGACGAAGTGCTTGCGCCGGTGCTCGGACGGTAGTACAGAAATGCCTGGTTCGGACGGAAAAACACAAACGCATTCGTCGCGCCTGGAGCCAACGTCTCCCGGATCATCACTCCCACTTGCTGATAGCTATAATTTCCCTGAAGGCTCGCAACCCTTGCGATGATTGTGCCGTCGCCGGACAGCGGCTGATACACAAAATGCATTTCGTCAGCTGTACTGCCAATCGAGCCGTTCGTAACGCCTTTTACTGCAAACGTCCCGCTCGAATAGGTCGCACTGCCGCCGGGCGAACCAATATCCAGATCCTGCCATCCAATTGACAATGGTTGCGTCGTTACCTCGAACTCGACGGGGTTGCTGTCGTCCATGCTTGGCGCAACGGAAACCACGATCGGCCCCGACGTAGCTCCAGCCGGAATCGTCACAGCTACCGCCGTATCGCTCCAAGAACTCACAGGCAGCGATGTGCCGTTCAGCATCGCGACGCTATTTCCCTGAGAAGCTCCAAATCCGGAACCGGAAATCACAATCAGGCTGCCGACTGATCCGGTAGTGTCAGAAAGACTCGTGATTGAGGGAGCTTGAGCTACAGCCGAACTAATCGACACGTTATCGAAGGTCGCGGTCGCTAGACTCGAATTGCTCTGACTACTTACAACCAACCCGGCGTATACATTCGAAGCCATCGTGATCGTTTCACTTGAGGACAGTTGGGTCCAAAACATTCCGTTCGCGGATAGATAAGCGCTAAACGTATTGCCTGCGCGCACCAGCTTCAACCAATATGGAAGCGAGGGAATTACCGCATCGCCCGGGTAATTTATGCTTCCGCCCGTGCTCGCGCGGTAGTAGAAATACCCGTATCCGTAATAGCAAATACATGCCAGCGTCGAGTTGGCATTGAGCGTCTCCCGAATCATCACTCCCACTTCCACCCGGCTTCCTTGGACGCCCACCACCCGTGCAACGATTGTCCCGTCACCGGAGAACGGCAAATAAAGGAAGTTTGCCTCGTCGGCTGTGCCAGCGATTCCGGTGCCCGATCCATTCACCGTGAATACTCCATTTGAGTAGCTGGCATTTCCAGCCAAGCCCACCGACCCAATGTCCACGTCGAGCCATGATGGCAGGGTCTGAGAGCCCACAAAGAAAGGGTATGGATTGCTGTTGTTCATACTCGGGGCGACTGAAACCAGTATCGAGCCCGACGTGGCTCCCGCGGGAATCGTGAAGCTAATCGAGGTGTCGCTCCATGAGTTGATTAGCGCTGGCGTTACGTTAAGCGTTACAAGACTGCCATTTTGCGTCGCTCCGAACCCTGAACCGGAAATCACTCCCCGACTGCCTACACTTCCCGCAGTGGGAGAAACGCTTGTAATTACCGGTGCCGGACTGGCAGCTGAATTGATCGACACACTGTCGAAGGTCGCCGTGGCCAAACTTGAGTTGTTCTGGCTGCTCACACCCAGTCCGATGTACACGTTATGCGCCATTGTAATCGTCTGATTCGATCCGAGTTGCGTCCAGTTCACTCCGTCCGGGGAGGTATAGGCGCTGAAGGTACTTCCGCTGCGCGACACCTTCACCCATGAAGGCAGGGGGTGATACGCATCACTTTGATTGACGATAGAGGCTCCGGTGCTTGGTCGATCTGAGAAGTAAAGATAGGAGGACTGGTACACCTCATACGCATCCGCTGCATTCGCATTTAGTGTCTCTCGGATCATCGCAGCTGCCTGCCCACCTGAACTGCTCACCACCCGCGCCACAATGGATCCATCGCCCGACAGTGGCTGATATACAAAATGCATCAAGTCCGCGGTTCCCGCAATTCCATTCCCCGATCCCTTTACAGTAAATGTGCCATTGGCATACGCCGCGCTCCCGGGAACCCCGACTGAACCAATGTCGCCATCTGACCAACCAGATGGGAGAGTCGTGACCGTGAAAGCGCTGCTGTTCGCCGTGTTAGTGTTCACCGTTACCTCAAACGGTCCCGACGATGCTCCAGGCGGCACAAAGGTGATGATGCTGGTATCACTCCAACTTGCAGCTACCGCGTTCGTTCCATTTAGTGAGATCGTGCTGCTCCCCTGCGCAGCCCCGAATCCCGCGCCAGAAACAACAACCTCTGTACCCACAACTCCTGAAGTCGGCGAGACACTCGTAATTCCCAGACCTTCGACCACAGTGAAATTGATGCCATTACTTGCCACGCCCGACGCGGATACCACCACGTTTCCCGTCGTTGCTCCTGCTGGCACAGTGACCACGATGCTCGTCGCGCTCCAACTCGTTGGCGTCGTGTTCGTGCTGTTGAAGCTCACTGTCCCTGTGTCTTGTATCGCTCCAAAATTTGCTCCCGTGATCGTCACCGAAGTTCCGACGACACCTGAGGTCACTGATAGACTGGTGATACTTGGTGCGGGAACAACCGTAAAGCTGACGCCATTGCTCGCCGTTCCTGATACTGTTACCACTACGTTTCCCGTCGTTGCACTTGACGGAACCGAAACTTCGATGGTATCCGCGCTCCAGCTCGTCGGTGTCGCCGCTGTCCCATTGAACGTCACTGTGCTTGTTCCTTGTATATCACCAAACCCCGATCCCGCGATTGTCAGCAGCGCTCCAACCGCGCCGGAGCTTGGGGAGAGACTCGTGATGGTTTGCGCTGTAGTTGGAATTGTCGAAGCGAAGAAGCAAAGAGAGAAAAGTGCGGGGAGAAGGATCGGCTTCCGAATGTTCGCATGCATAAGAACTGGCCTCCAGCAATGATTCAAAACCGACCAAGCACCTTCCGCATTCAGGAGTGAGTGAGTGAGTGACTATCTTGGGCGATCACGGATTGGAATAGGTAACAGTGACTGCTTCGACGCCTGCGGCTTTCGACGAGGTCAGTCCGCGCGAAGAGCTGTCATAGGTGTGTGACTCTATTATTTTACCGTTCTGGTCGGTGACGGATGTGATCCGCGATTGAGAATCGTATGCGAACGTTAGAGTTGTCGAATCCTGTTGGGTGACCTGGCTCAACCGCCCTTGAACGTCATAGGCGTAGCTCAATGTAATCCCAATATCGGATGTAATGCTGCTGACCTGGAGGGTGAAGGAAGGGTTCGTGTAGGCAAAGTATAGGTGCCGAGACGCCGGATCGGTAACTGTCACAAGGCGTCCCAACGAGTCGTATGACAGTTGTGTTGTGTTTCCGTTGCGGTCCACAATGGCAATCAAGGAACCGCTCGTATTGTCGAAGTGCCTCTGCTCCCCATTCTGAAAAGTGAGCGTGGTGTACGTGTTGCCCGCAGTTAGCGTAGCGTTGACATTTGCGGGGGCAACTGTAACCAATCCACCGCTTCCGTATCCAAAAGCCCAATAGCTGCCGTCGCCTCGGGCGTACCTGATGTAGCTATCGCTGCCGACGAACACACGCTCTTCGTAAGTCGACCGCCAATTTGGCCCGAACATGCCGATGGAGGACGCGATCTGAGTCGCTGGCCAGGCGCTATTCCAGGTTCTGGCTAGGCTTAATCCACCGCCAAGACCAGGAACTCTTATGTCCGACTGTTCGATGTAAGTATTGCCGGTGGCCAAATTGATGGGTTTGCCAGCCGCCGCAGCCGCGCAGGCCAGGCATGGCTCCTTTGGCGCGGGTGGAGGACAATTGGCGGTCCATATCTCGCACAAAACCATCCACGGCCCAAACGGCATGCAGTTGAACGATCCAGCCGCGAGATTGTTGCCATTCGACCCGCCGCCATAAATGCTACTGCTGCCGCCAACATACCAAGCTGTGCAGGGTCCAGATTGGGCCATCGCATTCTCATTCGCCGCGAGAGTCACTATTGCAAGCGCGCAAAGCACGAAAAGCATTTTGTTGAACACGACTCACCTCCATGCACCGCGAAACACGCACTTCCAGCGAAACGCAAGGGGGTGCAAGCACACCCGTACCGTCGCCTCGTAGAAAAATTACGTTACAATTGGCTAATACTTGTTGCGGTTATCACTCCTGGAGTATCTTCCACTGCCTGTCAATAGAACCACGATAAAAATCTGTGAATAACTTGTGAAAAAAACCATCCCGGATATTTTGAGCAGACCGACGAGTATGGTGGAGTTGCCAATTAGTTCAGGCCTGGGCGCCGAGACCTCTCTGATGCTCACGCCTGACGATCCTTGCAGTTATTCTTATCGCGTCTTCGGTAGATCCACTTCCGCGAGCGGCTAAAAATCTTCACGGCGACATGCTCGCAGTCAGCACTACGGGCCCGACACCAACGTTGGGCACATCACCAGAAGAAGATCCCGACCATCGCTCCCCGAAACTTTCTCCAAGGCCATTTCGCAATTCATTTTTCCTAGATTCCCAGCCATCTCAGGTTCTTCTCGTCCCTCGCGTCAATCCAGGCGAATGCGGTTTTTCAGAAAATGCTCCTTATGCACTTCAACTAGATATTCGTACTTGACATAAGAATGCTTATAGACTACAGTTTTCCCACTCTTGCCCTCGGGAGGGCCGCAATGCCCAATCTACCGGACAACCGCTTTGTGCGTCCCGTTCGACCAATGACCCTCATCCCCATCTACATCTACGCCTTTACCGTCTTATCTGCATTCACACTAAGCCTGAGCTACCGATTCGAGCACCTTGCTCGCACCGCGCTGCTCGGCGCAGCTTTTTTCTTGGCAGCAATTGCCGTTGCCTCTTTCGCCCGGTTTCTCTCCACGGTCGATGAGTCCCTTAGAGCCATTAACTATTGGGCGCTCGCATTTGGATTCGTAAGTTTTCTCTCTCTGGCAGTCGTCCTAGATTTTCTGCGCAGTCTCGGTTTGCGCGTTCCGGTTGTCCCAACCTTCGGGGTTCCCATCGGCATGATTATTTTGTGGACGCTCGGCTTGGTGCTTGCCGCCGCTTGGCAAAGGGCAAATGAGGGGCATGAAGAATGAAAACGCGCCTGCGAGTCCTTCGTGCGGAGGTGGAGTGGTCTCAAGCTGAGCTCGCACTGCGCGTAGGAGTCTCGCGAGCTTGCATCAACTCCATCGAAACCGGCCGTTACGATCCAAGTCTCCCGCTCGCTTTTAAGATCGCTCGTGTCTTCGGCAAAAACGTCGAAGAGGTCTTTCTGTATCAGGACGGCGCCCCAGCGAGTCCCAGCAGTTCCCAAAGCTGACAGAGGCAAGATGATGTGCACCCACTCGTTCTTCTATCCTTTCCTCTTTGAGTTGGCACGATACTCAGCACGGTCTCCCTCTTCGGCTGTCTTACGCGCGTTGGAATCCTTGTCACTAATTTTTTAGGGGTTGATTCCATGTCTCGAGGATTTGACGGTTTCGAACTTGACGATTTTCGCGGCTCGGATTCTGGCTCAGAGCGTGACTTGGGTGGGAGCTCGACTTCGTCCTGGGAAAAATGGACAGAACTCCAAGAGATCTACCGCGAAGAAGAGCGCACCGACAATCTCGGTCGCGAAGCGAAAGACCGCTCCGCCAAGGACCGCCCTCCGGTGGCGCGCGAACAGCGCATTCTGGCGATCCTTGTGCAACGCGCACGAACCATCTATTCGGAGAGGAATAGAACTTACGCCCTTCGAAATTCCGAGATTCACGCTCTTTCGGAGGTTGGCAAATTCCGCGTTGTCGCCAAGAACGACCTAGCCGAATTTGCTTACAACCAGAATCGGAGTCGGATGGAAAACGATGTGGAGAATCTGGTGCGTCAGGGTCTCGCAAAGGTGACGGCCATCCCCGACATAGACTACAACCCCTCCCGGGTCGTCACGCTTACAAAGGAAGGTCATAAGCTTCTCTCTCGTGGCCAGGTTCTCCCTCGTAGCCAAGTCATCTACCATGGCCTCAAAAAACCCAGAGAAGCTTCCCACGATGCGGACCTCTACCGGCTCTATCACAAAGTCAACGATGAAATTGAGAGCTGCGGTGGCCGAGTCGTTCGCGTGCAGCTCGATTACGAAATCAAAGAGGAGCTGTACTCACGCCTTGCCCGCGCCTCCCAGGACAAGACTAGAAACCCGCGCACCGTCCGTGATGAAGTAGCCGACAGATACTACCTCAAGGTTGTATCGGGCAGAATTCCGATCCCCGATCTGCGCGTCGAGTTTGTGAACGAGAACGACAACCAAATCCAACATCGCGACCTTGAGCTCGCTACGGACCATTACCGTCCGCGAGGACTCTCGCAGAAGGCCCGCGCAGGTTTCCAGATTTATGCCAGACGGGGCGAGACCGGCAGGCTGCGGCGCATTCGAGATGAGCGAGAACTCACTGCGGCGATCTTCAGCCTATAACCAATGACCATCCACGAAGCCCAAATTTCGAACCTCCGCGCCTTCGGATACACCGAGGTCGAAGCCCGCTTTCTCTGCCTTGTGGCAACCCATTCGGGCTACTTCACGGTGCGCCAGTTTCTCGACTTTGCCCATGCTCGGAGTGGCAAGCGCAATGCCCGCTTGATCCAGAAGTTGTTCGGATTGGGCCATGCCAGTGCGCAAAGATATCGCCGGCGGAGCATGGTCTACCACCTGCATTCTCGACCAATCTATGACGCAATTGGGAAAGGTGATCTCCGCAATCGTAGGGGCCACGAACTCGGCTACATCAAAGCCCGCCTTCTGGCACTCGATTACATCCTTGCTCACCACGGGGACGATTATTTCGAGTCAGCGGAAACCAAACGCCAGTATTTCCTGCAGCGATTCAACGTTCCCGAGAGTCTGTTTCTTTCCTCCAAAGAACATGGCAAAGGGATTACGTTCGCCGACGGATTCCCGCTCTGCATTGCTTATCCTTCCCCCGCCTTCATGCCTGTGGTCACCTTTACCTACATCGATCCCGAGCATCGAAACCTGGATGCGTATGTCGCGCACTTGCGCACATATCGGCCCCTCTTTCGGCTGCTTCCGAGTTTCCAATTCCTCTATATCTCGACCGGAGCGGGCTTGTACAGGGAAGCGACCGAACTATTTTCGCTGATTGTCGAGGGCAAGGGGCTAAGCGATTTGACGCGATATTTCGATCTCCAGACCAAGTGGGACAACGAGCAATATGGGCGGCTGACCGAGCAAGACCTGATCTTTTTGAGCGAGGCCAAGAAGCGATACACGGGAGATAGCATGAGCACGCTCTACTACCTCTGGAAACGAAATCAGCTCCCAAAAGATATTCAAACTGATGAAGCGGCCACGTCATCGCCAACACAGAAAATCCTCTTCAGAGCGCTCACCGTGCAGGGTCATGAAACCATTTTCGGGAACAGTACGATGCGATGGGGTGACGGCTGGCAGATAAGGGGGCTGGAAGGCGCAAGTTCACCTCGCGGGTCACCCCCAAGGCCAACCCAAGGTCTTCAGAGAACGACGGATACGTGAAGCAGAGGGGTGACAGATGCACGCGGGCAAAACACTAGGATGGGCGGGAGCGACCCCACTTTTGACGGCTTTCAGCCGCCCAAAGTTCGGTGGGGTCGCTCCCGCCCGCCCCGAGCCGCTCGGGACCGTGTCTTGCCCGCGTGCAGGAGTCGCAGCATGCAATTTGTAATGCGGGATGTAATGAACTCCAATAACGAAATGGAGGAGAAACACTTGGCACTTTTGAAAGCACCATCGAAGCAACCGAAGCCTACAACCCTTCAAGTGCGATTGGAGGAAGTTGTGAGACGTAGCTTGGACAGATACGCCGAGTTCATTGATGCGAATCCCTCCTACGTCGTCAGTGAGGCGCTCAAGCTGCTATTCAAGAAAGATGATGAGTTCAAGCGCTGGCTGAGCCGATACGCCAACAACTACAACCAAGAACAAACTCAAGGAGACGTGCTTTCGAAGACTGCATAGAAACCATGAATCGCCGTTCAATCCAATTCGGTGCGCGCGAGAATACAGCGTCCTCACGACAGCATGCCCCGCGCCCTGTAGTCAGCTCGTCGCCGTCGAGGTCTGATCCTCTGCCCCGGGACCCGATGCAGAATGTACCGTCATGGCCGTCAGAAATCTCCACAGTCAAACCACCAGCTTCACTCATGGTGCAGCTCGACAAAGGGGCCACAGGGAGAGAAAGAGCGGAAAGGGGTCGCCTCTTAACTATCAAAGAAGTGGCCGAACTGCTCCGCGTCCCCGTGTCTTGGGTGTACGGAAGAACCCGCAGGCGCGCTTTGGAACGACTACCCGGCTATCGGTTGGGCAAGTACTGGCGCTTCAGTGAGGACGAAGTGCTTGCGTGGGTCAAATGTCAGCACGGGGGGACTCGTGCGTCTTGACACCGGGACTAAACTGGACATTGACGCGAGAACGAGCGGACGAATCACGAAAGGGAGAATCGTGATTCGACGCAGATTCCAGAATGGCTGTCTAACGGTGAAAGGGAAAGGTCAAAAGATGTGGGTCGCACGGTGGCGTGAGACCATGCTGCAGCCGGACAATACGTTGAGCAAGGTGCTTCGCTCAAGGGTGCTCGGCCCTGTAAGCATGATCTCCAAAAGTGAAGCCCGCAGTCTTTTGGCAAACTGTCTTCGCTCAAGAAATCAGAGTCAGAAGCGCCCACTTGCTACTCTCACCTTCGAGCAATTTGCAACTGAGAAGTGGGAACCTCTGGCTTTAACAACCATCAAACCATCAACAGCTCGATACTACCGCTTCCAACTTCACAAGTACTTGCTGCCCACGTTTGGCCCCTTACGCTTGCGTGATCTCGATCGAGAGACCTTGCAGGCGTTTGTGGTTGGCAAAAAGCAGCAGGGCTATTCCTCTTCGACATTGCACGGCGTTCGCACAACACTGAGCAAACTCCTGCAACAGGCCGTCGAATGGAATTACCTGGAGGAGAACGCAGCGCGGGGACTTCGTATCGGAGAGCGTGTTCCGAAGAAGGAACCCGTCTTCCTTGAACCCCGCGAAGCACTCAAGCTCATTGTCTCGCTGTCCGAACCTTGCCGCACCGTTGTGCTGATTGCCGTGTTGACCGGCCTCCGGATCGGTGAGATTGCCGCGCTTCGTTGGAACAGAGTGGATTTCATCCGACGTGTCCTACAAGTCAAAGAGACCTACTCGGACGAAACCGGCTTTGGCACACCAAAGACGCGGAGCAGCGTTAGAGAGGTGCCCTTGAGTGAGCCTGTTCGAGTCGCGTTACTGGCGCATCGTGCCCGTTGCTCGGACACCAGTGGAGAGGCTTTCCTTTTCGCCAGCAAAGCAAATACACCGATCAGTCCGAAGAACATGGCACATCGCGTTCTTCGGCCGACGTGTGTGCGGCTGGGCTTGCGACCAATCGGTTGGCACGTGCTGCGCCATACCCATGCGACTTGGTTAAGCGAGTCAGGTGCGACCATACGAGCCGCTCAGGACATCCTTGGGCAGTCTGATATGGAAACGACGCTTCGTGTCTACACGCACTCCGTGCCGGACTCGAAACGACGGGCTGTAGCGAACGTTGCAGCCTTATTGTTCCCTTCTGTTCCCTCGCAAGAGCAGGTGGAGGAAGAGCAGCGGGAGTTAGTTAGTTGAAAAGAAAGAACAAAACCGAAGGATTGGTGAACCGGGGAGGACTCGAACCTCCAACCCGTTGATTAAGAGTCAACTGCTCTACCATTGAGCTACCGGTCCACAGCAATGTTGGAATTTTACATGGGACGCACATTTTTGTCGATTGCTGCGCTCATGTGGAAATTCGGCGATTTCTTGGCGCGGAATTCAGCTTTACTTGGCGCGGAGCTCGGCGGCAAGGTCGCGGGCGACCTGGCGAGCGCGCGGAAGATCAGCCGGATCGAAGGAGATGGCGGAAACGCGCGGATGGCCGCCGCCGCCGAAACGCTCGGCCAGCGAGGCCAGATTCTTGTCGGCGGTGGCTTGATTCCAGGGATTTGTGCCGAGCGAAACTTTGGCGCGGACCGCGGAGGCGCTGACGCTTACGGAATAGACGCACTCGGGATGCAGAAGGTAGGGAATGAACTTATTGTAGCCCTCGAGGTCGAGATCGCTGACGTCAAAGAAAATGACGCCGTCGACGGCTTCGGAACGTTCGCGCAGGATCTCGATGGATTTGCGATGGCGTTCGAGCAGAGGGCCGAGGTATTTTGCGACTAGCGGAAGCTTGACCATTTCGGCGAGCGGACGATAGGCAAGCTCGGGAATCATGCGCGCGGGCAATCCGTCTTCGGGGGCCGCTTCGATCACTAAGCCGAGCTGCGTGGCGGGCTCGGTCAGCTCGACGGCGGACTCGGGCGTGGGATATTGCGCGCCGTCGATGATATCGCCCCAGTGAATCAATTCCTCGAGCGGCTTCGTGTCAAATCCGAATTTTTCCCGCGTGACGGTGGCGATCAGCTTTGTGCAGGATTTGTAGTCGGGCTCGTAGAACATGCGCGGGCCGGGATGATTGCGGAATTGTTCGGCGTCTGCGGGCGTGAGAAATGCGCTTTGATGATGGTCGAACCACCAGGTCACTTTGGGCGAGTTGGAGTACTTGAAATCGACGATGGCGTTTTCATCGCCGTCGAAAAGGCCGGGAGTCCACGGCTGCGAGGCGCGGTGGGTCATGCCGGTGAAGCTGAATTCCGCGGCGGGATCGAATTTTTCCTTGTAAAAGCGGTAGAAAAGAGCTGCGGACGCGGTCCCATCAAAGCAGTGGTCATGGAAGCAGAGCCGGACTCGGGTCATGTGATCGCGATAGCGCCTTTCGATTTTAATCCTGCATTGCCCCAAGAGGGACAAAGCCTTTTAGGGTGGAGTGACGCGAAAAAGAAGTCAAGCGGAAAGCGCGGATAGCGTAGCAGGAAAAAAAGAGAGCCGCCCGGCATGGCCGGGCGGCTCTCGAAGCAAACAAACCGCAAACGAAAGCTATTTGTTGACCATCCCTTCGACAATATTGCCGATGATGGGCAGCTTGAACATCTCGTGGCTGTAAGCTTTGTACATCAAGAAAATCCAAACCGCGAAGATGGCGAGACCAAAAATCGGAAACATAATTAGCCCGAGAAATCCAATAATCGGGATATGCGCCAGGATGAACTCGACAATCCACAACGCAATCCAACAGGGGACGATCGCTATATTGAACGCGATTGACTGGGCCGCGTGGAATTTAACAAACGGGCGTTTGTCGATGAGTAAGAAGATGAGGCCCGTAACCCATCCAACTAGATAAGAAACTAAAGCCGCGACGTTTTCATCCAAGCCTTCGGTAGCAGAGGCTGCAGCAGGAGCGGCAACCACTCCGCCCTGGGATCCGGCCGAAGTGGCGCCCTGCGGCGCACCGCACTTGGGACAGAAACTTGCTTCGCCTGCATCTTGACCGCACGCTTTGCAAAATGCCATGAACACACCTCCCGGAGGGTTCAACCTTGGGCGGAGAGTAACAAAACCGGCTTTCCAGAGCAATCTATATTCTGATGGGGCCGGGTGACAAAACAAGTCGCCGAGGAAGACGCAGTGGTGTCTTCCTCGGCACCTGCGGTTAATCGAGTTAAACGCTACTGAGCGCCAGCCTCCGGCTTTTCTGCAGCAGGAGCAATCGCTGGTATTTTGGCTTTTTGAATTTCAGCGTTAAGCGCGGCAAGATCCTTCGATTCGAGTTCATGCCAAGCGGCCAATTGAACGTCCAGCCGTTTGTTGAGCACGTCGAAGACCTCGAAGGACGCGGCGGTGGGAGCGGTGTCCGCGCTTTCCACGGTTTCTTGCAAAGCTGCGAGCTGATTCGCAACTTGAATCGGATAGTTCAGCGCGTCTTCGCCGCTGGTGGCCTTCGGTTGGATGATTTTTTCTTCGACAGCGTTCATTTTCTTGATGAGGGCGTCCGCCGAATCGACCACAGGCTTTGCGCTGGCGTCGGCGGCGAGGCGCTTCTTCAGAGCCTCGAGCTGTGTGCGTACGCTGCGAAGCTGGTTCACGGCTTCATCACCAGCGTCCACGCGTTCGCTGATCCGCTTGGCAAGCTCTTCCTGCTTATCGAAGTCGGCTTGCGTCGCAGAGACGCGCGGATCCTTGGTGATTTCCACTTTGGCGGATTCGCTTTTTCCACCGACGGTCAGCTTGATTTCGTAGGTGCCGGGTACTACGAGCGGACCTTCCGGACGGCCTCCCCAGCCGACTGAGCCAGGAACTGTGGTGGGGGATTCGTATTGCAAATTCCAGACAAAGCGGTTCAAGCCCGCTTCAGCGGGAAGTTCCTCCGATTGCCTTCGGAAGCCGAACTCTTCTTCCTCCGGAGAAGCGCCAGCACCGGTTTTCTTGCTG
Source organism: uncultured Acidobacteriota bacterium (assembly GCA_963767755.1). Taxonomy (GTDB): domain Bacteria; phylum Acidobacteriota; class Terriglobia; order Acidiferrales; family UBA7541; genus Acidiferrum. The sequence goes on from CAVYFO010000035.1 coordinate 30,211, forward strand.
GAATACTTGCGAACGAGCTTGCCATGCTCGTCGAGGACTTCCAGGCTGATTTGCTCTTTTGGCGCGGTCTTCAGCGAATAATAAATGATGGCACCGGAAGGCGGATTAGCGCCCACAGGAACCGTGGCTGGCAGAGTGAAGCCCGGCCCGCGGAAACGAACCGCGGGAGAAGGCTGAAAGAGATGCACCTCGGCGCCTTCGTCCGCCGCACTCATCTGGCGAAGGGGAGCGATGTCATCCAGAACCCAGAAGGCGCGGCCGTAGGTGGCGACGACCAAATCATCGCCTTTAATGGTGAGGTCGTGAACGGGCGTGGTCGGCAGATTGAGTTTCAGCGATTGCCAATGACCGCCGTCGTCAAACGAGATGTAGATGCCCGTTTCCGTGCCGGCGTAGAGCAGGCCTTTGCGCTTGGGATCTTCGCGGACGACTTGGGCGTAACTATTCTCCGGCAAGCCGTTCGTGATTTTTGTCCACGTCTTGCCGTAGTCGGTGGTTTTGTAAAAGTACGGACGGAAATCGTCGAGTTGATGACGATCCATGGCGAGGTAGGCAGTGCCGGCGGCATGGGCCGAGGGATCGATGCTCTTCACTCTGCTCCACTCGCCGAATTCTTTTGAGGTAACGTCCTCCCAATGCTGGCCGCCGTCGCGCGTCACATGAACCAATCCATCATCGCTGCCCGCCCAAATCAGGCCTTTCTCGATGGGCGATTCAGCGAGGGCGAAGATGGTGCCGTAATACTCGACGCTGGTGTTGTCTTGTGTGAGGGGCCCGCCGGAGGATTGCTCCTTGCTCTTATCATTGCGCGTGAGGTCGCCACTGATGGCCGTCCAGTTCATTCCCTCGTCGGTGGACTTAAAAACCGCCTCGCCACCGTGATAGAGAGCGCCTGGATCGTTGGCGGACATCATGATCGGGGCGGTCCACTGGAAGCGATGCTTCAAATCGGCGTCGCCGGAACCCATGGGATTGAGAGGCCAAGAAGAGATGTCCTGCTCTTGATGGTTTCTCTTATCGAAACGTGTGATCAAACCGTCGTAAGAGCCCGCGTAGACGACGTCGGGATTCTTGGGGTCTGGAACGACGAAGCCTGATTCGCCGCCGCCGACCTCGTACCAATCCGGGCGGTCGATTACGCCGTCATCGCTGCGGCTGGCGATCGCTACCGTCGAGTTGTCTTGTTGCGCGCCATAAATGTGATAAGGGAAAGCGTTGTCCGTGGCGACGTGATAGAACTGCGCGGTTGGCTGATTCGCTTGCGTGGTCCAGCTCTTGCCGCCGTCGTGGGAAACGGTCGCGCCGCCGTCGTTGGAATTGATCATCCAATCCGTGTGCGTGGGATCGATCCACAGGCCGTGATTGTCTCCATGCGGCGCGCGAATGACGCTGAACGTATGGCCGCCATCGGTGGAACGGTAGACGCCTGTGTTGAGCACGTAGACCGTATCGACACTCTTGGGATCGGCGAAAATGTGATGGAAATACCAGGCACGCTGCGTAAAGCGGTGATCCGGATTGATGAGGTGCCAAGTCTCGCCCGCATCTTCGCTGCGATAAATGCCGCCCTTTTCCGCTTCGATGATGGCGTAGACCCGGTTGCCGTCGCCGCCGGACACAGACACGCCGATGCGGCCAAGCACTCCGGAAGGAAGCCCATGGCCTTCGAGATGTGTCCAGGTCGCGCCATCATCGGTTGATTTGTAGAGGCCGCTGCCGGGCCCGCCACTTACGGCCCTCCAGGGATAGCGCTGTGCTTCGTAAAGAGCGGCAAACAGAATGTGCGGATTCGAGGGGTCAAAGGTGAGATCAATCGCGCCGGTCTTCGTGTCTTTGTATAGAACTTTTTGCCAAGTCTTGCCGCCGTCCGTGGATTTGAATACCCCACGCATTTCGTTCGGACCATAGGCATGTCCCATGGCCGCGACGTAGACGATGTCCGGATTTGTAGGGCTGACGAGGATGCGGGCGATGTGACGCGAATCTTTAAGGCCGATATGGTTCCAGGTTTTGCCGCCATCGAGAGACTTATACATCCCGTCGCCAAACGCGATATTTCCGCGCCAGCAGGATTCACCGGTGCCGACATAGATGACGTTCGAATCTGAAGGTGCAACGGCAATCGCGCCTACCGACATGATGCCGGTCTTGTCGGTCATCGGTGTCCACGTCAGTCCGCCGTTCGTGGTTTTCCAGACGCCGCCGGCGACGGAACCAAAATAATATGTCTCCGGATCGCCAGCGACTCCGGCGACTGCGAGGGCGCGCCCGCCGCGGAACGGCCCGACCTGGCGCCATTTCATTGCTTTCAAGGTGTTTTCACTCAGAGTTTGCGCGCGAAGCACCGTGCAAGTAAGTCCCAACAGAATTAGCGCCACAAAAACGGAACAGACTCTCGTCACACTTCTCAGACAGCTCATCGTTTTCGCCCCAAAAAATCTTTTTATTGCACCCGTACTACGGCAGGTAGTATCCGCGAGGCCGAATGGTACACCCTGTTCCGCAAAGTTCGCCAGAAACAGTTGTTGAATTCCGCCCCCTCTGTTCTCGACGCACGGCAGAGTGCTTTTGGGTACAATCCCCGCGTGACGAACTCACACTCTGCCCCTCCGCGCTCTCCCGCTTCCATCGAATCCGCGGGAGGAAACGAGAAGACTTCCCTCTTTAGTTTCGATTGGATTCGGGATGCAAACTCGCCTGAGCGAAAGTCCCTGACCGCCGGCGGCCTGGGTTGGATGCTCGACGCGATGGACGTGTCTCTTTACTCGCTCGTCCTCGCGGTTCTGGTCGGCGCATTCCGCATGGACACCAAGACGGCGGGGATTTTGAGCTCCGTGACGCTCGTGGCATCTGCGATTGGAGGATTTCTCTTCGGATTTTTGGCGGACCGGATCGGGCGCGTTCGCGCGCTGATGGCTTCGATTCTTGTCTACGCATTGGCGAGCGCTGCGTGCGGCTTCTCGCATACGATTCCGCAACTCGTTGTGTTCCGGTTCGTCCTTGGATTGGGCATGGGAGGCGAGTGGACCACGGCTGCGGCGTTAATCGCGGAGACGTGGCGCGCGGAACACCGCGGCAAGGCGCTCGGGTTCATGCAATCGTCCTACGCGGTCGGGGAGGCGATCGCTGCGCTGGTGGTGATGTTCGTGTTGCCGGCGTACGGATGGCGCGCGGTTTTCTTTGTCGGCGTGCTGCCCGCGTTTCTGGTTTTCTGGATTCAAGCCAAAGTGCCCGAGCCAGAATTGTGGAGGAAACGTGCAGACCGGCAACACAAGGTTCCTCTCGGAAAGCTGCTGGAGAAAGGAGTCCTGCGCAACGGAATCCTGGCCACGGCGATGAATACTTGCACGATGTTCGGCTATTGGGGGTTGTTCTACTGGGTGCCCGCGTATTTGTCGCTTTCGCCGGCGCAAGGCGGGCGAGGACTCAGTATGGTGAAGACAACATCGTTTTATCTGGTGATGTGCTTTGGAAAATGGCTGGGATACGCGATGTTTGGTTTTTTTTCGGATACGTACGGGCGGCGCAAACCTTACTTCTTGTATTTGTTGATCGCGGCAGCGCTTGTGCCAATTTATGGAATGTCGCGAAGCGCTTTTTGGCTGCTGGTCCTCGGACCATTTGTGGCCTTTTTCGGCACGGGCTATTTCTCCGGATACGCAGCGATTGTGAGCGAGCTTTTTCCCGGCGAAATCCGCGCCACCGCCATGGGACTGAGCTACAACATTGGCCGTGGAATTTCCGCTATTGCGCCGTTCGCCGTTGGCGCGCTGGCGTTGCGCTACGGGATCGGCCCCGCTTTCTTCCTGCAAGCGGGGGCCTTCTTGATGGCGGCGCTGCTGGCGCTGACTCTGCCAGAGACGCGCGGACAGATATTGGATTGATATGAGGAATTGACTATGCGACCGCGGACCGCGAATGAATGCGCGCACCATCTTCGCTCAGCGTGAAATTCAATGCGAAATAAGGGGCCTGCGCCAAGATTTTATGAAATTCGTTTTCGTCCGCATAAGGCCGCCGCGGCACGCGTCGCGCAAGAATGCTGATCTCCAGCGGATCCTTCGCGAACGGATAGGGTTGTACCGTCACAAAATTATTCCCCGCGGGCTGCAGATCCCAGTCCGCTTCCGTGCCATTGCCATTCACCGGCACGGCATCGATCGTCGAGCCGTCCAAAGGCGCGAGACAGAAATAGAGCGACAAGCGATCGAGCGCTTCCAGGCGCTGCAGATTCGCCTGCAATGCGTGGTCGTCCGCGAAACGCTTCATCACGGGATCTGCGCGAAGGTCTACCTTAAGCCGCAATTGCTGGAGTCTCAGCCGTTGAAGAAAGTCTGTGACAACCGCCGACTCACTCGACTTGACGTACTTGGCGGAAAAGCCAGGCATGGTGGCGCGCGTCCGATCGTAAAGTCCTGAGGCATGCAAGCTCACTAGTAGGCCTGCGTAATGGTCTGCCCGGACCACGCGCTCAATGCCCCGCTGGTAGAGAGCGATATGCTCCTCAGTGGGAATTGACATGAAGTTGTAGGGACTGAAGGTCTTTGGATCGATCTGCGGGAGCAGTTCCCATTCCTGCCAGCCGTTGTCATGTTCCGCCGCGGCAAGGCAGAAAGACTCAAAAGGCTCCGGCCGGCTGAAGAGCTTGTTCCCCAGCGCGCGCGCAAAAAATCCGGACAACATGGCATGGTCCGTCTGCCGGATCAGGATCAGCTGATCGCCCTGCTCTTGAATGATCATGGCGCTGCCCTCTTTCGCAGCGGGGCCTCTTGTTCGCGCCTGCTGGGGAGGCGGAACTTTCGGCCGCGGGGATGGCCGGTTGTGACTCTGAATGCAACGACATTATGCTCTCAAGGATCGCCACATTCCAGCGCTATCGTTGATGTGGCGGCTGGCGGCCCATTCCCGGTATCATGGGCAGAACCACTGCGGGAGTGGCGGAACTGGCAGACGCGCAAGACTTAGGATCTTGTGGCCGAAAGGCCGTGGGGGTTCAAATCCCTCCTTCCGCACCAACAAATTTGAGGAGTTTTCACCCGTCCTTGAAAGTGAGAAGCCGTTTCCGGTGGCATGCCGCGAGGCAGAGGTTTGAAACGTGAACTTGCATAGATTTCTCGCGTACACGGTGCTGGCCTGTTGGATTGGCCTCACGGCCGTGACCGTCGGAACGGCGCTGTAATGGTCCGCAGCAAGCTCCATAACGCAAGTGAAGGTTCAGCGAGCCCTCATCGCGCAGAAAAATGCCAGCGCGGGCGTGGTAAGCTCAGCGGCCAGCGATACGACAGGCGCCGCCGATGACTCCGCCGCCGTCGCGCAGCTCGAACGCAGTAACGACCGGGCGGTCGCGAAAGCTGAGGCTGCAAGCGACGCTATGGGAGATGCTCTCAACTTCGAGGCCGCCGAACGGAAACAGTTTTGGTGGGAGCTCGGAGTATGGGGCTGCTTGACCTTGCTTACGAGCGCCCTGCTCGCCGAACGAAGGGATAGCGAGGAAAGATCCTTTGCTCACAAATAAAGAGATTGACGACGCCGGTCGCGCAGCGTCAGAGAGGGAATTGGTCGCGTCATACTCTTTCTTTGCCTCCTAGCCGGGAGCAAGCAGAGGTCCTCTCGTGCGTGAGCATTTGACTCTTTAATTCCCCCCTGTTTCGCGATATGAAGTCCCTTAGCGCCATTCGTAAACTTTCATAGCAGCAATCGCTTCTTCAAGGAGCAGGCATGGAGCGCAGCATTCTCGAAGTAGTGAGCCTTTACAATCCGGCCAGTCCGCTGGAAGAAGCCTGGACCATTCCCGCGCCATGGTATTTCGATCCGCGCATCGCTGCACTGGAGCGCGCCAGCGTGTTCAGCTCGACTTGGCAAGTGGTCGGCCGCGTGGATGAGGTGCGCCACGCTGGCCATTTTTTTACGGCGGAGCTGGCGGGGGAACCCCTTGTCGTTGTTCGCGGAGACGACGGCCAGCTTCGCGCCTTTTACAACGTTTGCCGCCATCATGCAGCCGCGGTCGTCACCGATCCCAATGGTTACGCCAAACAATTCCGCTGCCCCTATCATGGCTGGACCTACGGCATCGATGGCACGCTGAAGGGCATGGTCGAATTTGACGGCGTCTGTAATTTCGATCGCGCGAGAAATGGTTTGATGCCCGTTCGCGTGGACACCTGGGAGAATTTTGTCTTTGTGAACCTCGATGGACGCGCCGCGCCATTGCGCGATTTCCTCGGCGTCGTGCCGGAACTTGTGGCGCCGCTCGAGCTCTCAAAAAAGCTTCACTTCTTCGACCGGCGCTTCTACACGCTAAACTGCAATTGGAAAGTTTACGTCGATAACTATCTCGATGGCGGCTATCACGTCCCGCACGCGCACAAGGGCTTGAGCAGCGTCATCGAATACACCAAATACACGATCGAGAATTTTGAGCGCGCCTGCCTGCAGTCGAGTCCGCTCTCTTCGGACTCGTCATCGGAAGCTGGTGTCGCAGCCACAAGGCAGGGTCGCGCCTTTTACCTCTGGCTCTATCCCAACTTTATGATCAACGCCTATGAAGGCGTGATGGACACGAATCTGGTTCTGCCTCTCGCTGTCGACCGCTGCGCCGTCATTTTCGACTATTATTTTGCCGACGTCAGCGCGGCCGCGGAAGCCAGTCACAGAGAAAGCATCGCCGTAAGCGAAAAAGTGCAAGACGAGGACATGGCCATCTGCGATTCCGTTCAGCGAGGCCTTGGCTCGCGCGCCTATGTCGCCGGACGCCTTTCGGTGCGCCGCGAAGCCGGCGAACATCTTTTCCACCGCTTGCTCCACGCCGATTTCACCGCAGCCCTGAACCCGTCCCCTACGGCCAATTCCTAAATACAAACTAGCGGCGCGTTCCGGCGCTCGCAGCGCCCTTGCAGAGCCCGCACGGATTTTTGTGCCAAGTTTCGAGGCGCAATTTGTTATCCTGCGTCGCGTGAGACGTCCATTTCTCATCGACACTGACACCGCTTCCGATGATGCCGTTGCATTGATCATGGCACTGCGCTCTGCCGAGATTCAGGTTTTGGCCATCACCACCGTCGCGGGAAACGTGGACGTCCGTCAAGCCAGCCGTAACGCGCTCTATACTGCGGAACTATGCGATTCGAGAGTCCCGGTTTTTGCGGGGGCAGAGCAACCGTTGAAGCGCCCGCATGTAAGCGCGTCCTGGTTTCACGGACGCGATGGCCTGGGTGATCACGGATACCCGCCGCCACGACGCGCGCCTGAAAGGCAGAGCGCCGTCGATGCGATCATTGAAATGATTGAGGCTCATCCTGGTCTTATACTCGTTACACTGGGGCCACTGACGAATGTCGCGCTCGCGGTGCAAAAAAGGCCCGGGATCGCGGCGAAAGTGAGCCGCTGCGTTGTAATGGGCGGCGCGCCGTGTTGCGAAGGCAACGTCACTCCCGCGGCCGAATACAACATGTGGTGCGATCCGGAGGCGGCGCGCATCGTGGTGAGAAGCGGCCTTCCCATTGAACTTGTCGGCTGGCACCTCTGCCGCGGCGAAGCGGTGTTGAATCCATGCGACATTCAGAGAATTCTTAGCTTCGGCACACCCGTCGCCAAATTTGCCATCGAGTGCAACAGCCGTGCGCAAGAGGCGTTTCTCGAACAGTCCGGCGAACATGGGATATCGCTGCCAGACCCGATCGCCATGGCCATCGCTTTGGATCCGTCTATCGTGACTTCGCAATCAGCGCATTTCGTGGACGTGGAAACAGAGAGTGAACTAACCCACGGCATGACCGTGGTAGACCGTTTAAACGTCTCGCATAACGAACGCAACCGCGATGTCTGGGCCTCAGCTCTTACCACAGGCCACAAGGCGAGCGTGATCTGGAACATCGACAACGCGCGCTGGAAGCAAGCTCTGTACGCCGCGCTGAGGTAGCGCTCCGATCGATGCCGCCGCGCGAATCTGACTCCTGCTTACTCGCATAATCGGAAATCGACCCATTCTTGCCTAGCCGCTGCAATTGACGCTCTCCGTAGCGTCGCCTATACTCTTATTTTGCGTTGCCGGGTAAGCTCTTCCCTGTCTGACCTCATCCGAGTTCATGGGCGGCCGCAAGAAACGGCCGGCAAGCTGGGTCTTTCCGCGAAAGACTGGAGCGCGTGCCGTTGAGGCCAGCGAGTACTTTCATGCAGGCGCGATCGTTGCCGTATCTCTATATCGAGGAGAGAATTGTTCCATGGCTGAAGAAACTTGTCGCCGCGAGCTGGATCTGGAAATTCCCGCGGACGTAGTCACCAAAAAGATTGAAAGTGTAGCCAAGGAATTTGCCCGTGTCGCCCGCGTGCCCGGTTTCCGGCCTGGCAAAGCGCCCGTCTCTCTTATCCGCCGCCGCTTCGCCGAAGACATCAAGGGCGAAGTCTTGCAATCGCTCGTCCCGGAGAGCGTCGAAAAAGCTGTCTCTGAACAAAAGCTGACACCCGTTTCGCAGCCGCAAGTAGAGAAGCTGGATTTTGCCGAAGGCCAGCCGCTGAAGTTCCGCGCCGTCTTCGAGGTCCTTCCGGAATTCGAGCTTGGTAATTACAAAGGTCTCGATATCGAAATGCCCGCGATGGACATCACTGAGGCTGACGTCGCGAAAGCTCTCGAGGAAATGCGCGAGCGAGCCGCGGCGTTTGCGCCGGTCGAAGGCCGCGCCGTCGAAAACGGCGATTACGTCCAATTGAAATTAATGGGAACTCCCGCTGGCGGGGGCGAACCATTGCAAGCGGACAGTGTCATGTGCCACATCGGTGCCGAAGAAACGATGGAACCTTTCAACGAAAACCTGCGCGGCGCGAATATCGGAGACCATAAGAACTTCGATGTCGCCTATCCCGCCGACTATCCCGATGCCAAGCTTGCTGGAAAGACTTACAACTACGCGGTCGAGGTCCTCGGCATCAAAAACAAAAAGCTTCCGGAGCTGAACGACGAATTTGCCAAAGACGTGAGCGATGCCGCTACCCTGGAAGAGCTGAAAAAGAAAGTCTCGGAAAACCTTGAGCACCAGCGCGATCACCATCAGAAGGATCTGCAAAGAGAAAAGGTTCTTGCCGAGCTGGTAAAGCTGCACAACTTCCCCGTACCGGATTCGCTCGTCGAGCATCAAATGGATGTGCGTCTCGAGCGCGTGGTCCGCTCGCTGGCGGCGCAAGGCGTCGATCCCCGAGCCGTAAACGTGGATTGGGTCTCATTGCGCAAGCGCCAACAAGAACGGGCCACCGATGACGTGAAAGCCGAACTGATCATCGACCGCATCGCAACCACAGAAAATATCGACGTGACAGACGAAGAAATCCAGCACGAACTCGAGCACATGGCCACCCATAGTGGCGAATCCGCCGAAGTCGTCCGTGCTCGTTTGACAAAGCAGGGGGCGCTCGATAGGATGAAAGCTAAGTTGAGGAGTGACAAAACTCTCGACTGGCTCGCGCAGAATGCTCAGGTCAAAACTGTCGCGGCAGCAAGCGCCGCAGCGGCAGATGCAAAGTGAAACATTCCGGTCGCTCAACCACCTAAATGAAAAATTTCGAAGATCCTGAATATCGCGGCACAACGCTCGTTCCGATGGTGGTCGAACAGACCAGCCGCGGCGAACGCGCCTATGACATTTATTCCCGGCTGCTGAAAGAGCACATCATTTTTATCGGTACGCCGATAGACGACCATGTCGCCAATCTGGCCACTGCGCAAATGCTCTTTCTCCAAGCGGAAGATCCGGAAAAAGATATTCAGCTTTATATCAACTCGCCGGGCGGCTCGATTACCGCGGGTTTTGCAATTTACGATACCATGCAATTTGTGAAGCCTGATGTGGTTACTACCTGCGTCGGCCAGGCCGCTTCGATTGCCGCGGTTCTTCTCGCCGGCGGCACGCCGAAAAAGCGCTTCGCTCTGCCGCACGCGCGCATCTTGATTCACCAGCCGTGGATGTCCGGCCTTGGCGGCCAGGCCACCGACATCGACCTCCATGCGAAAGAGATTCTGCGCATGCGTACGGTCATCAACCAATTACTTTCGCAGCACAGCGGCCAGCCTGTGGATAAGATCGAGAAGGACGTCGAGCGGGACTTCATCATGAATCCCGAACAAGCCAAGGAATACGGCATGATCGACGAGATTATTTACAAGCACCGTTAGCGCACGTCTGCCGCGGGGGCGACACATATGGGCTGCTGGTGCTTATGAGTTAGTAGCGATTCGAGTTTCTGATTTGCTCCGGGGAAAAATCGGCCTAGAATAAGGATTAGAGACTCCGTCGAAGCCCAGCGGAGACGAGGCCTTCACACCAGTGAAAAAATTCAACCCAGACGAGCCACTGCGCTGTTCCTTTTGCCATAAGACGCAGGAACAGGTCGAAAAGCTGATCAGCTCTCCTTCGGACTATCCGCGCGCCTACATCTGCAACGAATGCGTCGGCGTTTGCCAGACCATTCTCGAAGATGAAAAGCGCGAACAGGCCGTTGCGCCAGCGCGCAGGCTTCCGCGTCCGCCGGAGATTAAGCAATTTCTCGATAGCTACGTCATTGGGCAGGACCGCACAAAAAAGAAGCTCGCCGTCGCGGTCTACAACCATTACAAGCGCATATTTTTGAACAAGCAGCCCGGCGACGTCGAGTTGAGCAAATCAAACATTCTTTTGATCGGGCCCACCGGCACGGGCAAAACGCTTCTGGCGCAAACGCTCTCGCGCATGCTGGACGTCCCGTTCGCTATCGTCGACGCCACGACGCTGACCGAGGCCGGCTACGTCGGCGAAGACGTCGAAAACATCATCCTCAAGCTGCTGCAAGCCGCCGATGGCGACGTCCAGAAAGCCCAGCAAGGCATCATCTATATCGATGAAATCGATAAGATCGCCAAGAAGGACGAGAACCCGTCGATCACCCGCGATGTGAGCGGCGAAGGCGTTCAGCAGGCGCTGCTGAAAATACTCGAAGGCACTATTGCCAACGTGCCGCCGCAAGGCGGCCGCAAACATCCGCATCAGGAGTTCACTCCGGTCGACACCACGAACATTCTGTTCGTCTGCGGAGGCGCTTTCGTCGGCCTCGAAAAAATTATTGAGAAGCGCGCCGGCCGCCACTCGCTCGGTTTTCATACCGACGCCGCGCCTTCCACTCCGAGCCGCCGCAACACCGAATTGCTCGAGCAGGTCCAACCAGGCGATCTGATTCGCTATGGCCTAATCCCGGAATTTGTCGGCCGCCTGCCCGTCGCCGGTGTCATGAACGACCTGGACAAAAATGTCCTCGTGCGGATCCTGACGGAACCGAAAAACGCGCTGCTCAAGCAATACCAGCGCCTCTTCGAGTTCGAAAATGTCCGCCTGCGCTTCACGGACGACGCTCTCGACACCGTCGCCGAGCTCGCCATGCAGCGCAAAGTCGGCGCGCGCGGCTTGCGCATGATTCTCGAAGACCTTATGCTCGAACTCATGTACCACCTCCCGATGCAGCGCAAGGTGCGCGATTTCGTTGTCACGGCGGAAATGGTTCGCAGCCGGGAAATTAATTGGAGCTTGCTCGAAAAGGCCGGATAGGCCGCTTCGAGCCATGATCGCTTTTCAGGGGCCTTAATGTTCACTCGCGAAAAACAGGAATTGAAGCGCGTACCCATGATGCCGGTGCGCGACATGGTCATCTTTCCGCAGCAGATGACGCCCTTCATCGTTGGCCGCGAAGCCAGCGTCCGCGCTCTCGAAGAAGCTCTCGCCGGCGACAAAAAGATTTTCCTCTCCACCCAACATGACGCTTCCGTGGACGACCCCAAGCCCGAGGAGATTTACGCCGTCGGCACGCTGGCGAACATCGTGCAAAGCGTCAAGCTCCCCGATGGCAATATCAAAGTTTTGGTTGAAGGCGTCGAGCGGGCCCGCGCCCTTTCCATCGCTTCCGAAGAAGGCTTCTTCCGCGCCACCGTCCGTTTGCTGAATGCCCGCGTCGAGCCTTCCCCGCAAGTCGACCAGACCGTGCAGAAGATCACCAGCCTTTACGAACAATTCATCAAGCTCTCGCAAAGCCTGAATTACGACACTATGATCGCCGCGGCGCGCGGTGACGACCCTGCCCGCCTTTCCGATACCATCGCCGCCAATCTGCAGCTCCCCGTCGACGAAAAGCAGGATCTGCTCGAGACCGTCGATCCCATCGAGCGCCTCAACCGCATCGGCGACATTCTCGAAATCGAGCTTGAAAAACTCAACGTTGACCGCAACATCAACACGCGCGTTAAGCGCCAGATGGAGCGCGCCCAAAAAGAGTATTACCTCAACGAAAAGCTCAAAGCCATCCAGAAAGAGCTGGGCCGTGGCGAAAAGAGCGAGATCGACGAACTAAAAAAGAAAATCGACACTGCTGGGATGAGCAAGGAAGTTCACGAAAAAGCCATTCAGGAATTGAAGCGGCTCGAGTTGATGCCGCCCATGTCCGCGGAATCGACCGTCAGCCGCAACTACCTCGATTGGCTGCTCGCTGTGCCCTGGAAGAAGAAGTCCAAGGAAATTCGCGACATCTTGGCCGCGGAAAAAATTCTCAACGAAGAGCACTACGGCTTGGAAAAAAGCAAAGAGCGCATCCTCGAATTTCTAGCCGTCCGCCAGCTCGTGAAAAATCCCAAGGGTTCGATCCTCTGTTTCGTCGGACCTCCCGGCGTCGGCAAGACTTCGCTCGCCATGTCCATCGGCCACGCCACCGGTCGCAAATTTGTCCGCGTCTCGCTCGGCGGCGTCCGTGACGAAGCCGAAATTCGCGGCCATCGCCGCACCTACATCGGCGCACTGCCCGGTCAGATCATTCAAATGATGAAAAAGGCCGGCACGGTGAATCCGATTTTCGTCCTCGACGAAGTCGATAAAATGTCCACCGATTTCCGCGGCGATCCGTCCGCCGCGCTGATGGAAGTCCTCGACCCGGAATTGAATCACGCTTTCACGGACCACTATCTCGATGTCGAATACGACCTCTCGAAAGTCATGTTCGTCTGCACCGCCAACGTGCTGCACACCATTCCTCAGCCGTTGCAGGACCGCATGGAGATTCTCCGGCTACCGGGTTACACCGAGCAGGAAAAACTCGAAATCGCCAAGCGCTTCCTCGTGAAGCGCGCGCGCGAAGCCACCGGCATCAGCGAGAAAAACCTCAAGTTCACCGACGAGGGCCTGCTCCACATCATCCGCCACTACACGCATGAAGCCGGCGTCCGCAACCTCGAACGCGAAATCCAGAACATCGCTCGCAAGATGGCGCGCAAGGTCGTGACGGAAGGCAACACCGTCGGCGTCGAAATCTCCCCAGCCAACGCGAACGATTTCCTCGGCATTCTGAAATACCGCGAATACTGGCTCGAAAAGCACAACGAAATCGGCTTGACCACCGGCCTCGCCTGGACCGAAGTCGGCGGCTCCGTTCTCGCTACCGAAGCAACTCTCATGGAAGGCAAAGGCCGCCTCACGCTCACCGGAAAACTCGGCGACGTGATGCAGGAATCCGCGCAAGCCGCCATGAGCTATGTCCGCTCGCGCTCCGCGCAACTCGGCCTCGCCAAAGATTTCTACCGCAATATCGACATTCACGTGCACGTACCCGAAGGCGCCATCCCCAAGGACGGCCCGTCCGCCGGAATCACTATCTGCACCTCCATCGTCAGCGCGCTCACCAAAAATCCCGTGCTGCGCGATGTGACCATGACCGGCGAAATCACCCTTCGCGGCAAAGTTCTCCCCATCGGCGGCGTCAAGGAAAAGCTCCTGGCCGCCCATCGAATGGGCTTGCGTACAGTGCTGCTTCCGAAGGACAATGAGAAGGACCTGGCAGATATCCCGCAGGAGATCCTCTCCTGTCTCAAGGTTCATTTTGTTGAAACCATGGATGAAGTGCTGCAGCTAGCGCTCGAACGCGTGATCGTGCCCATTGAGCATCCTGAGGTCGCGCCCGTTGCGGAACCTTTCGTTGCCAGCGCCGAGAAAGACAAGAGTTTGACCAACTAAGCAGCGAAGATGTGAGTACGCCGTGCGATTTTCCAGGCATGTCGGGGCTCCGCGTTGCCGCCGGTTGCAGAAAGTCTGGTTTACCCATCCTGGCATGTTTTCGTTTGTCCGCCAGTGCGGTGCGCCACCTCACGAACAATCCGGAATTTTGTTGTCCGCTCTGCGGCCACGCAAAAAAGAGGGTCAATTTACACCATCAAAGTTAAGGATATATGAAAGAAACAAACGTTGAAGGAACCAATCAGATGAGCATTAGCCTCGCCGAGTTAAAAGAAAAAAACATCACCGACCTAGCCAAGATCGCCAAGGAATTGAACATTCCCGGCGCCAGCGGCATGCGCAAGCAGGAGCTGATCTTCCAGATTCTCCGGGCCCAAACGGAGAAAAACGGTTTGATCTTCTCGGAAGGTGTCCTCGAATGCCTCCCCGACGGCTTCGGATTCCTCCGCGCTCCGGAATATAACTACCTCCCCGGTCCGGACGATATCTACGTTTCGCCGTCCCAAATCCGCAAATTCGATCTTCGCACGGGAGACACGGTCTCCGGCCAGGTTCGCCCGCCCAAAGACGGCGAACGCTACTTCGCTCTAATCAAAGTCGAAGCCGTCAATTTCGAAGATCCCGAAGTCGCGCGCAACAAAATCTTTTTCGATAACCTGACGCCGCTCTATCCCCAGGGCCGCCTCAAAATGGAAACCACCAAGGAGAACATGACCGGCCGCGTGCTTGACCTTCTCTGCCCCGTCGGAAAAGGTCAGCGTGGTCTCGTCAACGCTCCGCCGCGCACCGGCAAAACCATGATTCTGCAGTCCATGGCCAATTCCATCACCACCAACCATCCCGAAGTCGCGCTTATCGTCCTTCTCATCGATGAACGCCCCGAAGAAGTCACCGACATGCAGCGCACCGTGAAGGGCGAAGTCATCAGCTCGACTTTCGACGAGCCGCCGCAGCGCCATATTCAAGTCGCCGAAATGGTCCTCGAAAAAGCCAAGCGCCTCGTCGAACACAAGCGCGACGTCGTCGTGCTGCTCGATTCCATCACGCGTCTCGCGCGCGCCTACAACGCCGTCACCCCGCCTTCCGGCAAAGTTCTCTCGGGCGGTATCGACGCCAACGCTCTCCAGCGTCCGCGCCGTTTCTTTGCCGCCGCCCGCAACGTCGAAGAAGGTGGCTCGCTCACCATCATTGCCACCGCGCTGATCGACACCGGCAGCCGCATGGACGACGTCATCTTCGAGGAGTTTAAGGGCACCGGCAACATGGAAATCTATCTCGACCGCCGCCTCGCCGATAAGCGCGTCTTCCCCGCGATCGATATTCAGCGTTCCGGCACCCGCAAGGACGAATTGCTCCTCCCGCCGGACGAGCTCAGCCGTGTCTGGGTCCTGCGCAAGGTTTTGAGCCCTCTCTCAACTGTCGAAGCCATGGAGCTCTTGCTCAGCCGCCTCACGAAAAACAAGACCAACGCCGAATTCCTCGGGTCGATGTCCGCACCGGCGTAACCGAACGAGCCTGTTGAGTCCCGCCTAATCTTGCGAAGCAGCGATTTGGAGTGCGGCAGCCCTGCTGCCGCTTTTCTCAGCGACTCACACCACTCTACATTTGGCCATGCCCAATAGGACCTCCCCTCTGCATGTTTCTTTGCAAATGCCCGCTTACAAAAAAGGCGCAGCCAGTTTCCCAGCTGCGCCGTTTATCTGTAGCTCAAGCCCTCAGGCCTGAGGTTTTTGTTTTTAGTGGTCGTGGTCCTCTTCAGCCCACGGCTTCCGTCTCCGCCGCCGCGATGTAGTCCACGATCCGCTCCGACCATCCGTCCACGTGCGTCCACCCGTTGCCGTAGCTTACGCCATGCTTGTACGGGGCCACGTTCACCAAGTACGCCCGCGGCGTCCACGCCGGCAGGATTCCGTCGTGCGACTGCTCGTCGGTAATCACGATCAGCCGGTCGAGTCCGCGCCACTCCCGCTTCTCGTGAAGCTCGGTCAGCGCGCGCTTGAGGTACGTCCCCGAGTGCGCCTGCGAGCCCACGATCGCGTCCCGCAGCGCGAATCCACGCCGCGGAGGCAGTTCCACGCAAGCCTCCGAGAAGGTCGCAATCGAAAACTCCTCGGCCTTCTCGCGAAGCAGAATGGCCAGCCCCGCCGCCGCGTCCACGCGCGTGGTCTCGCTCTTCTTCGAAAGCACGCCGTCCATCGACCCGGACACGTCCACGACGAGTCCCGTCAATCCCGGCAACTTTTCGAGTCCGACGATTCCAGCAAGCATGGCGCTCTCGATGCGCGTCTTCGAGCTTCGGAGCGTAGCGTGCCGCCGTCACGAAACGAAACGGCAGCGCTCGCGCCACTCCCTTATCAAGCCGCTCGCGAATGAGCTTCGGATCTACGCCCGAAGCCAGCATCAGGCGCAGGTTTCGCAGGACGGCCAGGCCGCCCAGCTTCCCTTCGTTCAGGAGCCGTTCGAAGTTCTCGCGCTTGTCCTTCCCTGCGGACAAAGCAACTTCCCAAGTGTCGGGAGGCTCGAGCGTGTTCTCAACGAGCTTCTTCCAAACAGCTTCCTGCTCGGCATCCTTTGGCTTCGCGTGGCAGAGAAACAGCACGTCGCGAAGCGTCACCACCGAATCGCGGTTGTACTTCGCCAGCTGGTAGGCGTCGAACTTCGTGAACGCCTGCGCCAGCCCGCGTTTTACTCCCGCCGACAGCGGCTGCTTCATCTCCTTCCAGTAGAGCGCCACGAACTCGCCGAGTTCGTCCGCCCGCTGGATCACGTGCTCGAGCGATTTCCGCTACGAGCGGCCCCGCGCCCTTGCGCCGCGCCAGTTCGCGCGTCACAAAGAGCGGCGCATGGCGAAGCTGCATCTTGTCGCGGGCCTCGCGCGCCAGAGCCGCCACGTCGCGCGGCTCACTCTGCCCCACAAGTTCCGCGATTCGCTTCGCAATGTCGTTGCCCTTCTCGTAGAACGTATCTTCCCAAAGCAGGCACGTCAGCACGGTCCGACGCAGTTCGCGCTTCACATCCACGCGCTGCGCCACCGCCCCTTCGTGCGTCCGCACCGGCATCGCTCGTTCCGGAAACATCCGCTTCCACACATTCATCTTCACCATCTCGACCTCCCTCCTTTCCGCGGACTCTTACCCGCAAATCCGCGATCCTGTCATCCGCTCACTCCACCCGCTTGTCATTCCGAGCGGAGCGAGGAATCTGCTTTTTCTTGCAACGCCTCAAGCCTCAATGCACCGTTCCCGGATGCAACGCTCGAATGTGCAGCTTCCCGTCGCTCTGAACGCACACCAAGTCGCCTTCCTCGATTCGCAGCATTCCCGCCAGCCATTCAGGAATCACGATTTTCAAAAACTCTCCCTGAACTTCGGAGATGCCGCGCGAACTCTCGACCATTTCCGAGCCACCGTCGGCCAGGGGAATCAACAGCATCAATTCACCCATGACCTTCATGACCCGCCCTTCCAGGGACATTACGTTTTCCACGTCGCATCTCCTTTCCTTTGTCAGAAAAACTGCTGGACGGGAACATCCGGCCATGGACATTAGGCGCTCTACCCATTGAGCTACTGGTCCGGCTTGACCCGGGCTTTCAGCCCCAGCCTTCGTCGGCGCCAGGTGGGAATCGAACCCACGACCTCCCACTTAACAGGCGAAGTAACCCTGTCCTACACCACGTCCAACTCATTCTCTAGTGGCACAGACTTCAGTCTGTGCTCATCGCCCCGGCGCGAACCGCCGACTGGCTCGTAGTTCGCGCCGGACAACTTCTTGCCGGGAGGAATCATCGTTCAGGGCCGCGGGAATTCATCCCCGCATCTGTGGCGAGAAGTATCCCTGCTCTCCACCATCCCGGTAGCACAGGCACTCTTGCCTGTGCTCATCCCAGTGGCACAGCCAATCCGGGCTGTGTCTTGTCTTCTTCCGGTGGGAACCGTCGGTCCGCGTAAATTGATTTGAGTTTCCGTCTCTCGCGAGACAGGCGGGCTTCCCGATCCCGCATCCCTTCCCGATTTGCATCGGTACGCTCTGGTGGAAGTAACGCGCACCTTCACCACACCGGAAATTCTTTGCAGAGGGAACCTTCGGCCCGAGCGCGACTTTGCTCTGCCATTTGAGCTACAGCAGCTTCCGCCGCCGGCGGGATTCGAACCCGCAACCGCTCCACGAAGTAGCTCGCGCCTGCGCCACTCTGCAAGTCCTCTGCGGCGGGAATCGCCGGCCCGGGTCGTACTACTTGTCCGCTGCTCTGCCACTGAGCTACGGTAACTTTCGTCACCGGCAGGAATCGAACCTGCGACAGTCGGAGCCCGATGTAACCCGAACCTTCACCACGCCGCAAACTCTGCAATCTTTTCTTTGCCTCCTTACTTCATTACTTCCTAATTTCATCTTGCGCTCACACGAATAGCATTCGCGTGCCAACGTCGCTTAGCCCGCCAAATCAGTACTCTTGAAACTTCCGGGAGGAATCAGCGCTCACGGTCTTTGGGATTCGAACCCAGAGCCTTGCGGCCCCCTACCATCGAAGTATCCGTGAACTTCGCCATCCCGGGAATCTTTCGCAACAAAATCGCGTGACAAAACAACTTACGCCGGCCCTGCAGCTCGGAATCGTTAGTTCCGTGCGACAGTTTCCCCGCCAAGCAAAATACTTGGGCGACGAATAATGTTGTATCGAAACGACTTAGGCGGATTTACTGCAGTCGCGTGAAATAGCAGTCCACGAGACCCAATCGCCTTGGTGCGGTTTCGACTTGGTTTTTATCTTCGTGTGTCATCTCTGCTCTTCACGCTCAGTGAGGGCCTGCCCTAATATGCAGCAGGGTACGACTGAGGTATCCCGAAAGTAAACGAACTCCGTTTTCCTGTCAAGCTCTATTTTTCAAAAACATGCATTTTGGCCCATTTTTCGCGTAACTTGTTAATTCTCAAGTACCTAGTGTCCCGCCGTTCCGATTTTTCGCGGATCTCTTACGCTTGTCACTCATCGGTCGATGCGAACCCGCGCGCATCCTGTCTTTCCAAATTGTTCTTCAGCGCGAAGCCGGCGCCGTTCCCAAATCTCGATGCGCCCCCGCCTGACGCGCGCGCAGATACGACATCAGTTCCAGCCCGCAGTTTTGCATCTCCACGGCGAAGGCATCCATCTGGTTCGTCAGCAGGTTGTAGCACCACACCGCCGGCACCGCGACCGACAATCCAATCGCCGTCGTCAGTAGCGCTTCCGAAATCGAACCAGCGATCACTTTGATCGCCGTCGCGTGTGCAATATCAATACTGCGGAACGCATTCAAAATTCCAATCACCGTGCCGAACAATCCCACGAACGGCGCCGTCGCCGCAATCGTCGCGAGTCCGCTTAAGCCGCGCTTCATTTCCTCGGCAGTTTCCGCGCTGGAGCGCTCGAGGCTCCGCTGCACGCCTTCCATCACGTGCTTGTCGGGCATTCCCTCTGGCGCCGCCTGATAATCGAGCAGGCCCGCCGCCACAATGCTCGCGATATGGCTCTTCTTGTTGCGCTCTGCCAACACAATCGCCTGATCGAGCTTGCCTTCGCGCAGCGGCGCAATTGTCTCCGCGATATACGCCTGTGATTGCTCGCGCGCCAGCCGAAACCGCAAAGCGCGCCCCGTGCTCACGCTCATCGACCGCACAAACATAATCGCCAGTACAATCACCACTCCATGGCACAGCGTTCCCATGGAACGCCACAGTTCGAGCAGGTTCCATTCGCCCATGTGATCCTCGCGTCGTTTCAACTCCGTGCGTTCAATAGACACCGCGCCGCAGAGTTTTGTGCCGGGCTGCAAAGCTCGTTTCCTGTTCATGTGGGGAGATTTATCGCGGGAGGTTCATCGCGAGGGAATCACTGCTCAGCGAGAGAAGCCAGTTCAAGTCAAGGCTGCCAGGACAAATGCGGCACTACACTACACTACACTTCCCTGCCCGCCGTCTTCACTAATTCTTTTTCACGTTCACGCGCGAGCATCACGACGAGCCGCGCAGTCTCTTCCACATCCATCGCCGTGTTATCCACCAGCACCGCATCGGACGCGCGTACCAGCGGGGACACTTTTCGCTCGCGGTCGCGGCGATCCCGCTCGCGCACTTCTTCCAGCACTTGCGCAAGCGTCATCGCTTCGCCTTTTTCCTGGTGTTCTTTCCAGCGCCGCTCTGCCCGCACTTCCGGCGAGGCCTCCAGAAATATCTTCGACTCCGCGCGTGGAAATACCACCGTGCCGATGTCGCGCCCTTCCATCACCACGCCGCCTCCCGCTCCCGCGCGTTGCTGCTCCGCCACGAGAATTTCGCGCACCCCTGCAATTGTCGCCAACCGCGACGCCGCCTGCGCCACTTCCGCGGTGCGAATCGCTCGCGTCACTTCCTCGCCATCGAGAAACACGCGATTCTTGGATCCCGCAACTTCCTGCTCTGGCGTGGGAGGTTTCAGCTCGATGTGCGTCCCGCGTGCGAGATCTTCGAGGCTGGCAAAATTGTCTAGCGCGATTTGTTGGCGCAGCGCTTTCAGCGCCAGCGCCCGATACATCGCCCCACTATCCAAATACAAGTATCCGAGAATCTGCGCGACGCGCTTCGCGAGGCTGCTCTTCCCCGAGCCCGCTGGTCCGTCGATGGCTATCGTCAATTTAGGCATGCGCTCGTTCTCGGCCAACATTCCAATCTTCACGCACAAACACGGGCGCGCACAATTCGTATCGGCTGTTTCTTAACTGTCGGCTGTGAGCTGTCGGCTGTCAGCTCTTTCAAAATCCCATGATGTTGTAGCCGCAATCCACGTAAATAATTTCGCCGGTAATTCCCGATCCGGCTTCCGACAGCAAAAACGTCGCCGTCGCTCCCACTTCGCCCGCATCCACATTCCGTTTCAACGGCGCACGCTCGCTTTGCGCCTTCAGCATGTCGCTAAAATTCGCGATGCCCCGCGCCGCAAGTGTCTTGATCGGCCCCGCAGAAATCGCATTGACGCGAATCGCCCTCGGCCCCAAATCGTACGCCAAATACCGCACCGTAGCTTCCAACGCCGCCTTCGCGACGCCCATGACGTTATAATTCGGCACCACTTTTTCCGAGCCGTAATAAGTCAACGTGACAATTCCGCCGCCCGACACCATCAGGGGCGCCGCACCGCGCGCCACGGCAATCAGCGAATAAACGCTGATGTCATGCGCAATCCGGAACCCTTCGCGCGAAGTCTCCACGAACGGTTTCTTCAATTCATCCGGCGGAGCGAACCCCACGCTGTGCACCAATCCATGGATCACTCCATATTTCGCCTTGATCTCCTCAAACACGCGCGCGATCTGATCATCCTGCGTCAGGTCGCACATAAACCCGTCCGCGCCCGGCAATTCCGCTATCAGATCCTTCGCCTCCAACCCAAGCCGCTCGTTCATGTACGCGATGCCCAGTCGCCAGCCCGCCGCCGCAAGCTTCTGCGCAATCGCCCACGCGATGCTGCGCTTGTTCGCCAGCCCAAAAATCACCGCCGTCTTCTGCCCCTCGCTCATTCGCTTCCTCTCTCCGCTGTCTTCTCTGCGCCCTCTGTGACCTCTGTGTTAAGAAACACCTTCCAACGCAAGCTGGCTCTCGGCCTCGCAACCTCAAATTCGATGAAACGCCTTCTCAATCTCTTTCACGGAATACCGCAGCACCACGGGTCGTCCATGCGGACAACTCATCGGACAATCCGTTTTCGCCAGCGCCCCAAGCAGCCATTCCATTTTCGTTTGATCGAGCGGCATGTTCACTTTGATGGCCGCGTGGCAAGCTGTCGAAGCTGCGATTTTCGCTTGCAATGTATCAATGGAAATGGCGGCATTTTCCCGTTCGATGCCATCAAGAATTTCCGTCAAAAGCTTTTCCGCGTCACCAGACGCCACGCCGGCGGGCATCGCCTGAATCGCCACGCTGCGCGGGCCCATCGGCTCGACCTCGAAACCGTTTGCAGCAAGCTCCTCCGCGATTTTTTGGTAAATCACAATCTGCCGCGGCGAAAGCTCAATCACCAGCGGCATCAACATCCGTTGCGCTTCCACTTTTCCCGCGCGCCGCGCCTCTAAGTGTTGCTCGAAAAGCACACGTTCGTGGGCAACGTGCTGGTCCACCAGCCACAACCCTTCGCCATTTACCGCAACAATAAAACTCGAACTCACTTGCCCAAGCGGTTTCAAGTCGGCGATCTGATCCGGGCGAGGAAGCGTTGCGGGCGCACTCGCGCTCGGCGCGGCAAGATTTCCCGCCCAGTTCGACGCCGCAAGTGCTTGAGCAGCGGCGGCCGCAGCGGAAGCCATGCCGGACTCGATCGGCTGCTCAAGACCAGCAGTGAACGCAAAGCGTTGCTCGATGGGCCGCAACGCATCGGACGTCAAATCAAAACCGCCATCGGAGCCGACTCCCGAGCCAACGCCGATTTCTTCCATCGCGGGAATGATTGCGCGCGGAACGCCGGTAGCCGCGGCGCCGCCGTACGCTGCTGAGGCACCGAAAGCAGCGGGAGAAAAGTTTGACGCAGCGGGCGGAGAACCTGCTGGAATTGCCGCAGCAGCGGCGGCGAAACTGGGGACGGGGCGAACGCTCATCAGCGCTTGGCGAATCGAGTCGCGCGCGAAATCGTGAACGAATTGCGAGCGGCGGAAACGCACTTCGATTTTTGCGGGATGGACGTTGACGTCGACTTCGTCGTAGGGCATTTCGAGGAACAGCAGCGTGGCGGGAAAAACGGTGGGAGGAAGGATGTTGCGGTAGGCTTCGTGGATCGCGTGCAGGATCAAGCGGTCGCGCACGAGGCGGCGATTCACAAAAACATAAATACCGTTGCGGTTAGGTCGCTGCACTTCGGGGCGCGAAGTGAAGCCGCGCACCGTCAGCGTGGCGCTTTCTTCGCCCGATTCGAGTTCCGGCTCGGTGATAGCCGCGCGAAACGCCGCCGACGCCGGCGGAATTTCGACCA
Organism: uncultured Acidobacteriota bacterium; assembly: GCA_963767755.1. Classification (GTDB taxonomy): domain Bacteria; phylum Acidobacteriota; class Terriglobia; order Acidiferrales; family UBA7541; genus Acidiferrum. The sequence goes on from CAVYFO010000035.1 coordinate 53,194, forward strand.
GCTCTTCCATCGATTGGCGGCCAAAAAGTTGATAGATGCGGTCCGCAAGTTTTTCCGCGGGCGGGCTGTTGATGATTTCCTGCGTCGGCGTGGTCAGAACGAAATGCTTGTCGGGATTCGCGAGCGCGTAGTGCGTAACGAGCGAGGCGATGTGACCAAGCTCGGTCGTATCCGACTTGAGAAATTTCTTGCGTGCGGGGACGCAATAAAAAAGATCGGCGACGCTGATGGTCGTGCCAACGGGCAAGCCCGCGGGCTTCACGCTGACCAGCTTTCCGCCCGCAAATTCGAGGCGCGTGCCTTCGGCTTCCGATTCGTCGCGCGTTTCAAGCAGCAGCCGCGAAACCGCTGCAATCGTCGGAAGCGCTTCCCCACGAAAGCCGAGCGTCGAGATGCAAAGCAAATCGTCGGCGGATTTCAGTTTGCTAGTCGCGTGGCGCTCGAAAGCCAGCAGCGCGTCGTCATGCGTCATGCCGTGGCCGTCGTCAATGACGCGGATCAGCCGCTTGCCGCCGACTTCGGTTTCAACGCGAATCATCTTCGCGCCAGCATCCAGCGCATTTTCAAGCAGCTCTTTGACAACCGAAGCCGGCCGCTCGACGACCTCGCCCGCGGCGATTTTATTCGCGACAGCTTCCGGCAGTATCCGAATCCGACTCATTTGGCTGGTGTGTTCTCTCTCGCATTATACCGATGCACGGAGCGAAACACCTGCGCAGCACGAAAAGAAAACCAGAACACGAGCGGAGACAAGAAGACTAGAAAGAACGCCGAAAACTTTAGATCAATCGGCATTCTGACAACAAATTTTGAATATGCCCAGAGAATCCCAATCAAGAGGAAGCCAGCTATGTCCCCCGAAATAATTACGGGGAGAAGGAACCTCTGCCGTTCGTCCCTACTCATTTCTAACCACTCCTTCGATAGGTCCGAGAAATCGAGCTTGCAATGCCAACACTTTCTATCACCTGGCCCAAGAAATGGGTTTACAACTCCCCAAGTAATTTTGAAAATCCAGCGACAATAAGGGCGACGATAGACTGTGCAACGGAGAACACTCCACAAGTTGCCGCTCCGAGGAACCCCTACTCCGAACAGATTATAGTTGGTCCTCTGTGCGCAAAGGCGATCCATTGTTCTTAGCCCGCGCTCTTCTCCTTTTGCTTGATGGCGATGCCGAGTTGGTCGAGCTGGTCGGTATCGACCTCGGATGGAGAATCTGCCATGAGATCTACCGCAGCGGTGGTTTTCGCGAAGGCGATGACCTCGCGCAGGGACTTTTCACCGGCTAGGAGCATGGCGATGCGGTCGATGCCGAGCGCGATGCCGCCGTGTGGCGGCGTCCCGTAGGTAAGCGCGTCGAGGAAGAAACCGAAGCGGCGGCGCAGTTGTTCTTCCGTAAGACCGAGCGCGCGAAAGAGGCGCTCCTGAATATCCTGCCGGTGAATACGAATGCTGCCGGAGCCGAGCTCGTTGCCGTTGAGGACGAGGTCGTAGCCCTTCGAGCGCACCTCCCACGGCGCGGATTCAAGCTTTTCCAAATCTTCGTCGACGATGCCGGTGAAGGGATGCTGCGCGCTGACCCACGCTTTGTCGTTCTCGCTCCATTCAAAGAGCGGGAAGCCAGTGATCCAGAGAAATTTCCATTGCGTGCGGTCGATCAGGCCGAGCGCTTCGCCCAGATGCAAACGCACTTGCCCAGCGACGAGCGCGGCGGCGTGCGTGCCTGCAATTTGCTGCTTCGCGCTCACGGCGACGACGAGATCGCCTGTCTTTGCGCCGCATGCGTCGGCAAGTTTCTTCACGTTTTCCGCGCCGATAAGTTTTTCAACGGTCGAAGTTGTTCCTTCCGGCGCGAGCTTCACAAAATACGCGCCACGCGCACCGCTGGCTTTCGCTTTTTCAGTGAGCTCATCGAGTTGCTTGCGCGAATATCCCGCCGCGCCGGGAGCAGCGAGCGCGAACACGCTGCCTTGGATCCCCAGCTTGGTTTTCACTTCATCGGGAAAGCAGTCCGTGACTTCATGCAACTCCATGCCAAAGCGCAGATCGGGCTTGTCGCTGCCGTACTTGCGAATCGCGCCTTTGTAAAGCATGTGCGGAAACGGGCCTTGCGTCGTAACGCCGGCGACGGCGCACGCGCGCACCATCACCGTTTCGATGACGTGAAAAATATCTTCCTGCCGCGGGAAAGACATTTCGAGGTCGAGCTGCGTGAATTCCGGCTGGCGGTCGGCGCGCAAGTCTTCGTCGCGAAAACATTTGACGATCTGGAAGTAGCGGTCGAGCCCGCCAATCATCAGGATTTGCTTGAAGATTTGCGGCGACTGCGGCAGCGCGTAGAACTGCCCGTGATGCACGCGGCTCGGCACGAGATAGTCGCGAGCGCCTTCGGGCGTCGAGCGCGTGAGCATGGGCGTTTCGACTTCAATGAATCCGAGTTCGTCCATGGTCTTGCGAATCTCGAGGACGATTTTGTGGCGTAGCAGCAGGTTGCGGTGCGGCTTCGGGCGGCGCAGGTCGAGATAGCGGTAGCGCAGGCGCGTTTCTTCGGCGGCGTTGATTTCGTCCTCGATGGGAAACGGCGGCGTTTTGGCGTTGTTTAAAATGTGCAGCTTCGTAGCGATCAGCTCGATTTCGCCGGTGGCAATATGCGGATTCGCCTTCTGGCGTTTCGACACTTTGCCTTCGACCGCAACCACAAATTCGCTGCGCGCCTGTTCCGCTTTCGCGTGCGCCGCGGGCTGCGACTCCTTGTTGAACACGACTTGCACGATACCTGTGCGATCGCGAATATCGAGAAAGAGCAAATTGCCAAGGTCGCGTCGGCCGGAAACCCAACCCATGACGACCGCGTCGCGCCCTTCGTCCGAAGCGCGCAGCGCCCCGCAATAGTGTGTGCGTTCGAGATTGCCGAGAAAATCGAGCAAGGGTTGTTTTCTCCAAGTGGCACAGACTTCAGTCTGTGCTCTTCATGACGAGCCTGCTGCAATCAGCACAAGGTCCAATCTGTGCTGCCTGCTCATGACTGCCAAGATCATGTGACCAGCACAGGCTGAAGCCTGTGCCACTAATGGCTACGCAGATATTCTAGCAGAGCTGGTTCGGTGAGTTTCTGTTGCGAGCCGTCTGCGAGAGTTTTCAGAGTCCACTCGCCACTCTGGACCTCATTATCGCCGAGGATGAGGGCGAAGCGCGAGCCGAGCTTGCTGGCCCGCTCAAGCGCTTTGCCGAATTTCAGTTCGGTGGCGGGCAGCTCGATGCGAAATCCGGCGTTGCGCAAAGTTTTGGCCGCGCGGATCGCGGTGGCATACGCGTCCTGCCCCATCCAGGCAATGAAGACGTCAGGACCTTGCGCGGCAGGTGCTTTGCCACCTTCTCGCAGCGACAAAATGAGCCGGTCTTCGCCGATCGCGAAGCCGATACCTTTGGTGGGAGGGCCGCCGAGCAGTTCGAGAAGGCCATCGTAGCGACCGCCGCCGCAGACAGCGTTTTGCGAGCCGAGTCCGCGCGCGGTGATTTCAAACGTGGTGCGCATGTAGTAGTCGAGCCCGCGAACGAGGCGCCAGTTTTCGCGATACGCGACGCCGCGCAGATCGAGATCGCGTTTTACGGCGGCGTAATGCGTTTTGCAGTCGTCACAAAGATGACCAGCGATCCGCGGAAGCTTTTCGATGATGGGCTGCTCGTGCTCGAGTTTCGAGTCGAGAACGCGCAGCGGATTCGTTTCGATGCGGCGTTGCGAATCCGCGCCGAGTTGGACTTTCACTTTTTCGAGTTCGGCGCGCAGCAAGGCAACGTAGCCGCGGCGGCAATTGTCGGCAGCGTGGCCGATCGAATTGATGCTGAGTTCGGTGCCTTGAAGACCGCACTTGTCGAAGAACGCCATCAACATTTCGATCAGTTCCGCGTCGATCGCCGGAGCATCCGGCCCGCCAAGAATTTCCGCGCCAATCTGATAGAACTGCCGGTAACGCCCCTTCTGCGGCCGCTCCCGCCGAAACATCGGGCCCATGTAGTACATCTTCACCGGCTGCGGCATCTGCTGCATGTTGTGCTCGATATAAGCGCGACAAACCGAAGCAGTCGCTTCAGGGCGAAGGCTAAGCTCTTGAAAGCCGATTGCTAGACCCAACGTCGCTGCCCAATTCGGCGCGTTCACGTCGAAGCCTCGTCGCTCTGCTTCTTGCCGCAGTGCATCATGTCCCAAACGCGGATCAAAAGGGTCCCAGAACGTGAACATCTCTTTGCCGACGATATCCGTGTCACCGCCGACCGCGCGGGCAAAGAGTTCGCTGGGCTCGAAGATTGGCGGGCGGATTTCGCCGTAGCCATAGGTGGAGAAGACTTCGTGGGCGGTTTGTTCGACGCGGTTCCAGAGGGAGGTGTCTGGAGCGAGCAGGTCGCGCGTGCCGCGGATGGCCTGGAATTTTGCTTTGCTGGACATTGGTCCTAGAAAGAGTCCTTTGCTTCGCCCGGAGGAAGTGGCGAGTGGCGAGTGGCGAGTGGCGAGCCAGACGCGAGTTTGCGGACCATGGCATGAAGCATGCGTTGCAACTCGTCGATCTCCTTCAAAGAATCCTCCACGTCGGTAGCCGCGCTGAAACCGAGTTCGATGCTTAGCAGCAGCTGTGTTTCGAGTTCGGCTAAATAGCCATCGGCATAGGACAGATGCTGCAGAAAATCGCGTGTTTCGTGTCTAGCTTGGCCCTTGGCGATGCTTGAAGGAACCGAGACGGCGGTCCGACGGATGAGCGATGTTAACCCAAATTTCTCATCGGGAGGAAAGTGGTCCGTCAACTGATAAGCAAGCTTGGCCAAAGCCATCGAACGCTGCCAGACCAGCAATTCCTTATAGTGTTTTGCCTTCGCGCTTTCCGGAATATTCTCGCCACTCATCACTCGCCACTCATCACTTCTTTCACGTAAATATTCTTATATTCGACGTAGCGGGCGGCGTAGGCGTCGATGCTGGCTTGGTCGATGCCGGTGAGCACGCGCTTCACCTTGCCGGGGTGGCCTACTACGAGGCTGCCGGGCGGGATTTTGGCGCCTTCGAGGAGGAGCGTGCCGGCGGCGACAATGCTGCCGGCGCCGACGTGTACGCCGTTCAGGATGACTGCGCCCATGCCGACTAGACAGCGCGACTCAATGGTGCAGCCATGGAGCGTACAACTGTGGCCGATGGTGATGTCGTCGCCGAGGACGAGCGCGTGCTCGTCTCGCATGACGTGGAGGACGCAGCCGTCCTGAATGTTGGTGCGCGCGCCGATGCGAATGTGGTGCACGTCGCCGCGAATCACGGTGCATGGCCAGACGCTGGAGTCTTCGCCGATGACGACGTCGCCGATGATGACGGCGGCCGGGTCAATATAAGCGGAGGCGGCGATTTGCGGGCGCTTGCCGCGGTAGGGGCGAATATCTGGCTGGCGGCCTAACTCGAGCGAGCCGCGCGCGGGGTTCGAGCCGGAATTTTGGTTAGACATTGTGCTTTGCCCACCCCCAGTTTGCCGTAAACGTTGTAAACACAAGACTTAGATTTTCCGTAAGCCCTTTAGATGCAACACTTGCAGAGATTCCCGTAAGCGCTGATTCTAAAAGACTTAAGTTCACATAGCAAGGTCATCGCGACGCCTCTAACCCTACAACGTCGCTCCGAGCGAGAAGAACTATCGACCAAGATCTAATGATAACACGCAATACTCGGCTCCGATTCAGTCGATCGTGACGGCGGGGCCGGAAGAGGTGGCGCTGACTTCCGCTACGCGGGCAGTGACGGCGCGGGCTAGGGCGTAAAGGCTTTGCGTGCCAGGGGCGGATTCGCCTTGGCCGGCTACGGGTTTGCCGGTGTCGCCGCCGATGCGGATGCGGGGGTCGATTTCGATTTCGCCGAGGACGGGGACACCGTAGGCGATGGCGGTTTTGGCGCCTTCGCCGTGGCCGAAAATATCGATGGGCTTGTCGCAGTGAGGACACTTGAAGGTGCTCATGTTTTCGACTACGCCCAGGACTTCCACGTTGACCTGGCGGAACATTTCGATAGCTTTGCGGACGTCGGCGAGAGCGACGGTGGAGGGCGTGGTAACGACTACCGCACCAGTGACGGCTACCGTTTGGATGAGGGTAAGCTGGACGTCGCCGGTGCCGGGCGGGAGATCGATGATGAGGTAATCGAGCTCGCCCCACTCGACGCTGCGCAGGAACTGAATGATGACGCTGTGCAGCATGGGGCCGCGCCAGACCATGGGCTTGTCGCCCGGATTGAGCAGGCCCATGGAGATCATTTTGAGGCCAGCGACTTGCACGGGAATGATGCGCTTTTCGGCGGTGGCTTGGGGCTCTTGCAGAGTGCCGAGCATGATGGGGACGTTTGGCCCGTAGACGTCGGCGTCCATGAGGCCGACTTTGTGGCCGAGCTTTACCAGGGCGAGGGCGAGATTGACGGCGACGGTGGTTTTGCCTACGCCGCCTTTGCCGCTGGCGACCGCCACTAGATTTTTTACGCCGGGGATTGGATGACGTTCGGGTTGTTGCATAGGGGCGGGCGGCATGGGTTAAGTTTTCTCCACGGCAAAACGAAGCTCGAAAAGCGAAACTCGAAAAATGAAATTCGAAAAATGAGACTCGATATCTGCGCAAGCGAACAGTTCGAAAGCTCTGTGACTGAATACAGCACAGACTGAAGTCTGTGCCACTGGGGCCAGAGCTGTCATGCGTTGACGCCGTGGCATTTTTTGTATTTTTTGCCGGAGCCGCAGGGGCAGGGGTCGTTGCGGCCGACTTTGGCGCCGGCACGCACGGGCTTGGGGGCTTCGGCTTGTGCGGGACCTGCTTGATACTGCAGCTCTTTTTGCTGGCGCTGCTGTTTGCGTTCCATATCGCGGGCGAAGTCGGGCAAGCGCTGAGGAGCGGGTTCTTCGGCGCGGGCGGCGGCGCTGGCGACGGCGGCGCGTGCGCCTCCGGAACGTGAAGGCGGCGGTTGTTGCGGCCGGGGCTGTCCTGGTCCACCTTCTCCAGGCTGCTGGTTTTGCTGCATCTGGATGTGGAAGAGGTAGCGGATGGTTTCGTTGTCGATGCGCGCCATCATGTCTTCGAAGAGGACGAAGGCTTCTTTTTTGAACTCGACGAGCGGATCTTTTTGGCCGTAACCGCGGAGACCGATGCCTTCTTTCAAGTGATCGAGCGAGAGAAGGTGGTCTTTCCACTGCGAATCCACGACATCGAGGATGATGCGGCGTTCGAGCCAGCGCATGAGGTCGGCGCTGAACTGTTTTTCCTTTTCCTCGTAGCGCTTGGTGACCGCGGCGACAGCGGCGTCCGCAAGCTCGTCGTGGCTGAGCGTGACGGGATCGGCGCCGGCGGCTTTGGCGTCAACTCCAAACTGGGCGTTGAATTCGGCTAGAAATTGCGTGGCGTTCCACTGGTCGGGATGCTTGTCGCGCGGACAGAAGGTATCCACGAGTTCGCGCGCCAGATCTTCGGCAATGCCAAGAACGTAATCGCGCTGATCTTTTCCTTCGAGCGCGGAGCGGCGAATGCCGTAAATCGTCTCGCGCTGCTTGTTCATCACATCGTCGTATTCGAGGAGGTGTTTGCGGGCGTCGAAGTTCTGCGCTTCGACGGATTCCTGGGCCTTCTCGATGCGATTCGAGATCATTTTCGATTCGATAGGCACGCCCTCGGTCATACCGAAGCGGTACATAAGCTGCTTGATGCGTTCGCCGCCGAAGATGCGCATGAGGTCGTCTTCGAGGGAGAGAAAGAAGCGCGAGGAACCGGGGTCGCCCTGGCGGCCGGCGCGTCCGCGCAACTGATTATCGATACGGCGAGCTTCGTGGCGTTCGGTGCCGAGGATGTGCAAGCCGCCGAGGGCCACGACTTCGTCGTGCTCAGCTTTGCACTGCTCGGCGAACTGGTCGTAAATCGGTTTCCACTGGTCCGCGGGAACTTGAAAAATTTTTCCTTCGTTCTGGAAAAGCACCATCTGCACGGCGGGCTGGGCATCGCCGTCGCCGTCCGCGGGGATCACGGCGGGAGCGGCGGCGTAGGGCATGGCCAGCTTGTTTTTCAAGCAATAATCGCGCGTCATCTGCTCGGGATTGCCGCCGAGAAGAATGTCCGTGCCGCGCCCGGCCATGTTGGTGGCGACGGTGACGGCGCCTTTGCGGCCGGCCTGCGCAACGATGCGCGATTCGCGTTCGTGCTGCTTGGCGTTGAGCACTTCGTGGGGGACGCCGGCCCTTCGCAGGATTTCGGCAATGGCTTCCGATTTTTCAATGGAGATGGTTCCGACGAGCACGGGCTGGCCGCGTTCGTTGTAGTGCTGAATGCCGTTGGCGAACGAATTGTCTTCCTGCATGATTCCGTTGACCACGGCTTCGAACTTTTCTTTTTCGGTGCGGTAGACGACGTCGCGGTGTTCTTCGCGGATCAGTTTGCGGTTCGTGGGAATGACGACGACATCAAGACCGTAGATTTTGCGGAACTCCTCGGATTCCGTTTCCGCCGTGCCGGTCATGCCGGAGAGTTTTTTGTACATGCGAAAATAGTTCTGGAAGGTGATGGTGGCGAGCGTCTGGTTTTCGCGCTCGATTTTGACGCTTTCCTTGGCTTCAACGGCTTGATGCAAGCCGTCCGACCAGCGGCGGCCAGGCATCTGGCGGCCCGTGAATTCATCGACGATGATGACTTCGCCGTCTTTCACGACGTAATCGACATCGCTTTTGTAGAGCGAATGCGCGCGCAGAGCTTGATAGACGTGGTGCATCAGCTCGATGTTCACGGGATCGGAAAGATTTTGCAGGCCGAGAAGGCGTTCGCACTTGCTGAAGCCTTCCTCGGTGAGCGTCGCGGTGCGGAGCTTTTCGTCGATCGAGTAGTCGATGTCTTGAATGAGCTTGGGAATAATCTTGTCGATTCGGGCGTACTTGTCCGTGGATTCTTCCGACGGGCCGGAAATGATCAGCGGAGTACGCGCTTCGTCGATGAGGATGGAATCGACCTCATCCACGATGCAAAACTGATGCCCACGCTGAACGCATTGCGCGAGATCGTATTTCATGTTGTCGCGCAGGTAGTCGAAACCGAATTCGTTGTTCGTGCCGTAGGTGAGATCGGCGCCGTAAGCCGCTTGCCGCTGAGCGTCATCCAAATCGTGCACGATCACGCCGATGGAAAGCCCCAGGCCGTGGTAGAGGGGGCTCATCCATTCCGCGTCGCGGCGCGCCAGGTAATCGTTCACGGTGACGAGATGCACGCCGCGACCCGCTAAAGCATTCAGCGCGGCAGGCAAAGTAGCAACGAGCGTTTTGCCTTCGCCCGTTTTCATTTCCGCGATTTTGCCCTCGTGCAGCACCATTCCGCCGATCAACTGGACGTCAAAGTGCCGCATGTTCAGAAAGCGGCGGCCAGCTTCGCGCACCAGGGCAAACGCCGGAACGATCATGGGATTGAGCGCCTGCTTCAAGAGCTCTCTGTACGTGGTGTCGGCGGGATCGGCGTCCTTAAGCCGCTCGCGGACTTGCGCTCTAAGCTCGCCGAACTGCGATTTCAGCTCCGCATCGCTCAGCGCCTTGACTTCGGCTTCGCGCTCATTGATGGCAACTACGAGCGGCTGCAATTTTTTGATGTCGCGCTCATGCTTGGTGCCGACAAAGAACGCAATTACATCGTCAATGAACTTGGTTACATCCATGTAAGGTTTCGCCGTCTCCTGGCGGTGCCGTGCGAGCATGACCGCACTGGCGGGTCTGCCGCAAACGATATAAACATTCTATTGTATCTGTTTGGATGCGCCAGCGCCAAAAACCGCGACACGGCTGGAGATGTGCTCTGACATGTGGCTGCGTCAGTTGGGTATCGAGGACTCTGGGGGTAAGGCCTGGCTCTTGGCATCCGCACCAGGGGAAGATGCGGAACGATTATCGGCGAGAAGGCGGCGGTACTTGCTGCGCTCGTCTAGATTCATATCGACAATTTCAAAGGCCACGTCCTGTGCACGGTAATCGCGCATCAGGGCGGTAGCCAGCACGTTGCGCAGACCGAGCTGGAGCTTGAGCTGCACATGGGTGCCGGGGGCGAGATGGCGGCTCACCGTGGCCAGGCCACCGGAAAGGCTGGCCGTCTTGATCTCGAGGCGGCAGGCTTCCTTAAGGTTGGTGCTGATGGCAGTCACCGTTTTGTGCAGCCGCACCCGGGTGTGGCGGCGCTGGCGGACGAACTTTGAGTTGGCAACGATTTCGAGGGGAGCCAAGGCCAAATCTTCACGGTCGATTCCGCTCTTGGCGACAAATTGGCGCGCCCAGTCCGGGTCCAGCCCCATGAGCGCTTGCAGCGCGGCGATGCGAAGCTCTTGAGGATGGAGCCAACCGAACATCTTTTTGGCATCGACGATACGTTTGAGCGTGGCGATCGATTCGGGCGCGTGGATGCGGCCAAGCGCCTCGATGGCCTTGACTTGCAGATAGGGCCCGCCGCCGACAGGCAAGTCGCCATCGACAATGGTTAGCAGACGGCCCAGCGCTTCGCGGTCGGCGCTGACGCCAATTTCGTCGATGACCAACGGCATGATCAGCGGATCGACATGATCGAGCAGTTCGAGAAGGATTCGCGAGCGTCCCGGCGCGCCGCTTGCGGAAATTTGCCGTACGATGCGGTCCTGCGAACATCTGGCAAAATCTTTCATTCTCGTGGGCAAGAACACTTCCACTGCCTCGGGATCCAGCTTGCTCAAGAGTCCGGCCGTTTCGACGGCTTCCGCGATGGGGCCGCCTCTCAGGGTGCTGCGCAGATATTGCAAGCCTTCTTCGCCGAGATCGGCGGCGAGGTTCGATATATGTTCGGCATCTTCTCGAAGGCTGCAGCGGTTGAACCGCATCGAGAGCTGCTCCATCGCTGTTTGCGGGAGCATTTTCAAAACATTGGTCATGCCGGCGGCTGCTTGGCGCGCGCGCAAGGCTTCATCGACAAATTCCGGAACGCGCTCTTCGATGCCCATCTTCGGACGCAGAGTCCTGGCGATTCCCGGCCGCTGCGCTTCGACTCCAGAAATCAGATCGAGGGCCTGTTCCATCACCGGGAAGCATCGGCTGGTCGCAGCCTCCTGGCTAAGCCTCACGAATGCAGCGCTCACCAACGTTTGCAGCTCGGTGTCCTGTTCGACGCTCAGCCGCAGGCCCAGATGACGAAGCGCTTCGCCGAGGAGCTTGGGATCGGCCTTAGAATACAGCTCGGCTAGCTCGGAAAGTCCGAGCGCGGTTTTCTTGCGCGCATCGGCCTCATCGCTCTCCGCGCAGGACGCGTAGTTCTGCAGGATGCTGATGGCTTGCGCCACATCGCCGGTTTCGATCAAATGAGCCACATAGGACTGCACGTTTTTCGGAGGAATACACCAGGCGTCTCCCGAGAGAAGCACGGCCTGCTTCCCGCTTTCCGGGACTGCGGCCCAGAATTGCCGGTCGAGAATCTCGCGGTGAGATTCGACCAGCATTCCGGCATCCGTCATTTTGTCTTCATGGGCGCCCAAGATTTTTCGGAGGTTTTCAATTTCCTGATTCATGCGGTCGAGCATCTGCCGCACGGCGTTTACCTTGACCTCGCCGCTCTCGAAACGCTCGAGAGCAAACCGGATCGCCAAATGCTCTGCCAGTTTCACCAAAACTGATTCATCCGGCTGGCCTCCGGGGGCTTGTGCCGCGAGTCCGGCGATGGCTCGTTTGAGCGTGTCCTGCGCGCTCCCGGGCAATTGCGACATCTGCTCCTGGAACACTCCAGCGGCAGCGGCGCCCCCTTGGCCTGCACCGACGTTGCCGAAACTGGTTAGGGCACCGAGGATTCCATAAATTTCGTCCTCGCTCGGTCCACTGCCACGCCCCGTTCCACGCCACGGTCCGGCGCCACTCCCGACACCACTTCCGAGTCCGGGGCCATTCCCAACTCCGCCGCCTGCTCCAACGCCAAACCCAGGTCCGAGGCCGCCTCCTGGAACACTACCTGCTCCGCCCGTCGTCCCGCCACCTCCGGCTATTGAAGAATACGGACCAGCCGCCAGGGAGCCTCCGATATTTGCTCCCGTAACACCGGCGCCGCCGCCACCTGATTCTCCAAACCCCGGTCCACCGGCGACTTCGACGCCGCCGCTTCCGGGCGCGCCGTCAGCGAGACCAGCGGGTGACTCCCCGGTCCCCGCGCCTTGTCCTACGGCCCCTGTGCCTCGCGAACCTTGCGCTGCGGCAATCAGTTCCAGCAGTTTCTGAGGATCATTGAGCCACTTTTTGAACTCGTTCTGGTCTTCGCCAAGTGATGCTGCGGCGAGTTGCGCGGCCACACTGGCGTCTTTTAGGCGCGAGTCCGTGGCGACGAAACAGACTTCGTTGAGGCGGATTCCTTGAGCGCCGGTAAGCGCGGCTTTCAACTGCCTCGCGAGTTCGATGGGTTTTGCCTTGCCGGTCGGGAACGCCCGGGCAAATCTGCCAATTTCCTCCTGAGTGACGGCAGGAAAAAACTGAATGCTCGCCAGACCCGCGGCGGAGAGCAATTGCGCGAATTGTTTTTCGGCGGGAGCGCCTTCGAGGGGAACGCCATCCAGCAGCAATTGGGATCCAGTCGCGCCAAGCATCAGGCCGGCGTCCGTACCCGTGGGAATGGCGGTGCGCAGCTCGTTCCAGGCGATATCGAGCTGTTCGCTAGTACGGCTGTGCTCGAACCCGTACAAACGGGCAAACTTCAAAAGTATGTTGAGACTTCTTACGAAGGCTCGTCCTGCTGTCGACTTAGAATCCGCTAACATTCTTCGCCACGTCCGTCCCTCAATGGGACTACCTGACTAGTACCGTAGGGTTATGACTCGTTGGCAGCAATGGTACAGAGGTTCTATGTGCCCCTCCTGGTAAGCCGTCGAGAGGACGGGTGCGAGACCTGCTCATCCGGACGGCCTTGCTCCGGACGAGTACAGGTGGGAAGGGGGAGTTGCGCGCTTTTTCACGCCGTCAAATTCTTGGCTTAATTCTTGCTGTATGCCGCCACGCGGCCGCGCCGCTTGCTGCGATTGGTGAGGGCCGCCACCTGCGGGAGCCCGCCAAGCTCCAATAGTTCTTTACGCAGCCTGGCGCGGTCTTCCAAGTCCATATCGACAAACTCGAATGCCATCGCTTGTGGACGCGCGCCGCGCACGATGGCCTGCGCTTTGATGTTTCGCACCCCATGCGAAAATTTCAGAGAGAGAAGTGAACCCGGCGCCAAATGGCGTTCGCCGGAGCCGATTCCGCCGCCCAGGTTTAGTTCCGGGATCGACAGCCGGAAGTTTTCGCGCAGGTTCGTAGTTACTGCCATCATATTTTTTGAGAGCTTGAGGCGCGCGTACCTTCGCTGGCGCATCACTGAGGAATTAGGCTCTGGATCCGTCGGTTCGAGAGACAAATCCTTGCGATCGAGTCCGCTGGCATTGAGTTTTTCGAGGGCCATCGTGGGATCGAGCCGCGTCAGCGCTTGCGCTGCGGCGATTCGCAACTCCGTGGGGTAGACCCAACGCCATACCTGCCGCGCATCCATGAGGTGCTGAAACGTGGGACTGGCAGCTGAGGCCCGCAAGCGGCCCAACGCTTCCACGGCCTTCAACCGGTGGAAAGGCGGAGTGTGATCGTTCTGCGCCAATTCCAGCAGCTTGGGGATGCACTCGGGCTGGCCGCTCATGCCCATTTCGTCCAGGGCCAACGGCCGGATAAGCGCGTCGAGCGAATCGTAAAGAGCGACGAGAAGTTTGGCGCGCTGTTCGGGCGGTGCAGAGGATAGCTGGCGCACGGCGCGGTCATGAGAGGATCGAGGCCATTGGCTCAGCCGCACGGGCAGAATTTTTTCAACGGCGTCCGGAGCAAAGTGGCTGAGCAGGCCGATAGTCTCCGCGGCTTCATTCGCGGGGGCGGTTTGCAGAATCTCGAGAAGCCGCTGCGTAGAATCCTCGCCGAGCCCTCGAACGATTTGGCCCAGGACTTCACAATCTTCGCGGAACCCGCAGTGGCCAAAACGGCTGGTCACGTAATGGAGCGTCGCCTTCGGCATCAGTCCCAGAATTTCCATCATTCCGTCGGCAATGTGCCCGCCGCGCAGGGCTTCTTCGATGAATTCCGGCAAGCGTTCTTCGGCGCCGATGCGCGGACGAAGGCTCTGCGTCGACCCCGGGCGCTGCTGCTCAATATTATCGAGAGATGAAAGCGCCTGCTGCATGGCGGGATAGCAACGCTTGGAAGCGGCTTCCTGGCTCATGCGGACGAACGCGGCGCTGATCAAAGTTTGCAGCTCCGGCTCGCGTTCGAGGGCCAGCTGATTTCCCAGGCGGCGGATCGACTCCATTAGGGCGCTGCCGTCGCCGCTTCCATACAACTCCGCTAAATCGGAGAGCCCAATCGCGGTGGTGCGGCGCGCTTCTGGTGCTTCCAGCGAGATACATGCGGCATACTTCATCAAAATTTCGTTCACTGTCTTGAGCTCGCCGCGGCGCAACATTTCCTCGAGGAAAGCTCGCACGTTGCGCGGAGGCACGCACCACGCCTCGTCCGACGTGAGCACTTCTTTCTTGTTCTCTTCCGGCACTTGCTCCCAAAATTCTTGATCGAGCAGCTCCGTATAGGTCTGCACCGAAAGCCCGGCCTGGGCCATCATTTCTTCCTGGGAACCGAGAATCTTGCGCAGCGCTTCAATCTCGGAGTTCATGCGATCCAGCAGTTGCTTGACGGCGTTGACTCGCAGCTCGCCCCTCTCGTAGCTGTCCAGCGCAAATCGAATGGCCACGTGCTCGGCCAACTTCAACAACATCGGCTTGTCGGCTTTTTCGTTGGGTGCCTGCGCCGCCAATCCTGCCAGCGCTTGCTGCAAGGTATATTGGGCGCGCACCGGCATCGCGCTTAGGCGCGACTGAAAGGTTGGAACGTCCATCTTCGCTTCCGGGTCTTTGCGGGATTTGCCGAGCTGCGCAAAAAGCCCCAACATGGCTCGGACATCCTCTTCCGCGACGTTGAACCCGCTTCCACCGCCAACTCCGGGCATCGAGCCGGGCGCGCCCGGCAACCCAGCACCGCCGCCGAGCGTGGAACCGCGGAGCAACGCCGATGCGGTTAGCCACTTTCCTGGTGCAGTCTCTCCAGCTCCGCCCGCCCCTCCACCTCCGACTCCAGCACCTCCGCCGCCAGGACCCCCTGGGCCGCCTGCTCCTCCGCCAACTCCAGCGCCACCTCCGCCTGTTCCGACGGCGCCTCCAGCGCCAGCCCCGCCGCCTGGGCCGCCGACTCCGGTGCCACTCCCAACGCCTGCGCCACTACCGGGCCCGCCTGGGCCACCGACTCCAGCGCCGCCACCCACGCCTGCCCCACCACCGGGCCCGCCAGGGCCGCCGACCCCGCCAGTTCCTCCGACCCCACCAGCTCCCGCACCGGAACCTCCAGAGCCTCCGAATCCCGAACCACCTCCGGAGCCGCTACCTGGCCCGCCACCCGTGGCGTTGCCGGTTCCTAGACCGCCTCCCGAACCGGAACTTCCTCCGCTGCTTTCCCACAGGCTCCCGCCTTGACTCGCCGCACCCGTCCCACCGCCGCCGGAGCCAACTCCTCCAGCGCCCGTCCCACCCCCTCCGGGAACCCCACCGTGGCCACCGCCACCGGGGCCGAAACCCGGGCCAGTTCCCCCTCCGCCCCCACCGCTCCCACCGCGCGAACTCTCCGCCGCGAGAATCATCTGGAGAAGTTTGTTGGGGTCTTCGAAGAAGTCCTTGAACTTGTCGCCTTGCGCACCTAGAGCCTTAGCGGTAAGTTGCGCGGCGACTTTAATCCCGGCGATGGAAGAATCTTCCGCAACGTATCGGATTTCGTTGACCTTGATGCTCGTTTCGCCCGCAAGCGCGGATTTTAATTGCTCGGCGAGAGAAGCGGGCTTGGCGTTACCACTGGGAAATGCGCGCACAAATCGGGCGAACTGAGGTTGCGTCAAATTGGGAGAGAAGTGGATGCTGGCAATGCCGGAACCGGTCAAGAGTTGCGCGAAACTCTTTTCACCGGCCGATGCGCCAAGCGGCACACCATCCAGCAAGATTTGGTTCCCCGAGGCACCGAGCAGGAGGCCGCTACCGACGCTCTCATCGAGCGCACTTCGAAGCTCTTTCCACGCGGTCTCAAACTGCGCCGCCGTTCGCACGTGTCCAAATTCATAGAGGCGTGCGAATTTCAACAAAATGTTGAGGCTGCGGACAAAAGCCCGCGCGCCCCCGCGTGATTCGGGACTCATTTCATCCGGCGAGGAAGCCGGTCCTCCCCATGCTTCCTACTACAGTAGAGGCCTCGCGCGCTAGAGACAAGCTTTGCGGCATTCATTGTAACCTTATCAATAACGGAGTGTTGGCAAGAAGGGCACGAAATTTGCTGGTCTGCTTCGCTGGAATGGTTGCGTCTTACGCCCATTCCGGAATACCCTGTCTTGCTGGGTATTGCCGCTCGCTCTAGAATACCCGAGAAACGGGTTCTTCGCGGCGCCGCCACCGCACGCGTACCGTTTTTTGGTGCGGATTCGGCAAAAACCAAAAGCAGTACAAATCAACATGTCGGACCAGTCCCCACCTGACCGCTATAAGGCAGAAATGCCGCAGATACCCGGAGTCTCCGCGGCGGGCGCGCGCGGCTCTGCTCTCAACAATCCGACTTTGCGGCTGGTTGGCGGCCTTCTCGCAGTACTGTTAATCGTTTTTTTGGGGGCGCGTTGGATGCTGCGCCCGCGGCATACCGAGCCACCGCCGGCGGAACCGCCGCCCCAGATTGAAGTTCCGGCACCCGCGCCTGATCCGAAGGCGGCAATGCCGCATGCTACCGAGCAAAACCCCGACATCGCGACCGTATCTGAAATGGCGGAACCGTGGTCATCGAAACAGTTCTTCATCCGGAATGGTCTCACGGGAGAAAACGTTCCGGCCCTGCTGATTCGTTTGCCCGCAAGTTCTGCATCGCAGCCGAACGGCTATTGGGCGCTTTCGCTGGATGCTCCTTATGGTGACTGCCAGCTCGAATACGTAAAAGAGCTTGCCAAACTGAAGAACGATTACGACTTCAAGGCCGCTAGACACCCTATGGTGGGCAACCCCTGCAGCCGCACCGTGTACGATCCTCTGAAATTAACCAATTTGCCTGGCGATGTCTGGGTGCGTGGCGCTATCGTTCAAGGTTCGGACCTCAGGCCACCGCTTGGCATTGAACTGAACATTCAGGGAAAGAATATCCAGGCCATTCGCATGGAGTAGCCAGCTCGCATCTCTTCAAAGAAATCCCTGCGCGTTTTTCCCTGACTGTTTTTTCCTTCATCTTCCTTGACAAGACATGCCCTCGCCAGATAAAGGTCATCTCCACCATGGAGAAAACATCAATGCCCATAAACCTCGTCACGAACCGCCGTCGCTTCTTGCAGAGCGCCGCGGCAGTTTCATCGCTCGCACTCGCGCCAGGATTGGAGGTTGCCGCAAGCTCATCCCAACACCCTCCTGCAGCGGATTTTTCCGGTTTGAAGCCCCTCGGCGCTCGGCTGAAACCCATCACGGCGGAGGAATTTCAGGCACGACTGGAGCACGCGCAAAAGCTCATGAACGAGCTGAAGCCCGGCTTTGATGCGCTCTTTTTCGCTCCCGGAACTTCTCTTTACTATTTCACCGGCATCCACTGGGGCTTGAGCGAACGCCTCGCAGGAATGGTTTTGCCGCGCGCTGGCAAACCGGTCGCCTTTTGTCCTGGATTCGAGGAAGGGCGCTTTCGCGAACAGTTGCGTTTTCCAATAGAAGTGCGCGTGTGGCAAGAAGACGAGAGTCCCACGCAACTCGCTGCGAACGCGCTCGCCGATCAAGGCATCCGCAACGGCCGGCTCGGTGTCGAAGAAACGGCGTATTTCACTTACTACGATCATTTGCGCGCGGCCGCTCCCGGCTTCGAATATGTCTCGGCCGATCCCGTCACGATTGCCTGCCGCGGCCGCAAATCAGCGCACGAACTTGAGTTGATGCGACTCGCTTGCGAAGCCACCTTCGAGGTTTATAAACCGGTCTTTGCCACATTGCACGAAGGCATCTCGCAAGACGATATCGCCCATCTTGTCGAGGCGGGCTTCGCGAAAATGGGCTTGCGGGGCGGCGCGCTGGTTCTTCTCGGGCCCTCCGCGGCCCTTCCGCATGGCACCGTCCATCCGCAAACACTCAAGGAAGGTGACGTTGTTTTGATTGATGGCGGGTGTGCAGTCGACGGATACCAGTCTGACGTCACCCGCATGACCGTTTTCGGCAAGCCTTCGGAGAAGATCGCGAAGGCGTATGAATACGTCCGCGGGGCTCAGGACGCCGCTTTAGACGCGGCGCGCGCGGGCCGGCTCTCCGGCACTGTGGATGATGCTGCTCGTGCTGTTATCGTCAATGCCGGCTACGGCCCAGGATACAAATATTTCACGCATCGCCTGGGGCACGGCATCGGCCTCGACGGCCACGAGCATCCCTATCTCGTGAAGGGCAGCAAAACAAATCTCGAAGCCAACATGACTTTTTCCAACGAGCCGGGCATTTACGTCCGCGACGAGTTCGGCATGCGCTGCGAAGACGACATGGTCATCATGCCCGACGGCCCAGCACAACTCCTGACGCCGCATTTCGCCGTCTCGCTCGAAAAGCCGATGGGCTGAGCTCAGCCCGTGCGAATTGCGTTGCAAAACTCGACGATCCTCTGCTCCGCCCAGAATCGCTCGGCGCCGTCGTGATTTGAAATGAAGCCGCAATGCCCGCCGTGCTCCGGCGCGACAAATCTTATCGCCGGATTTTGAGCCGGGTTAGCGCGGAGAAATAAGTCGTAGGGAACAAACGGGTCGTCCTGCGCGGTAATCATCAGCATGGGGACTCGGACCTGCGAAACAAGCTTCTTCGCTCCCACCGCGTCGTAATAATCCTGCGCGTCCCGGTAGCCAAATTGCGGCGCCGTAATCTTGTCGTCGAACTGCCTAACCGAACGAACCGGCCCGATTCCATCCAGGCGGTATCGCTCGGGAAAGAGCTTCGTCTTCCTTGCGTAACGTGACATCAAGCCCTTCACAAAATGCCGCTGGTAAAAATAATTTTCGCGGCGCTCCAGCGCGTCGGCGCACGCCCCAAGATCCATCGCCGGACAGACAACACAGACTGCGCGTAACGCTTGCGGCGCCGTGTCTCCATACTCGCCCGCCATCTTTGTCACCAGATTTCCGCCCATCGAATAACCGACAAAGAAAATCTGCTTGAATCCATCCCGCTCTGACAGCTCTTCTAGCACCGCCCGGTAATCGCCGCTCATCCCTGAATTGTAGAGCGTCGGCGTCAGCCTCAGCGCTTCTTCACTCCCGCAATTTCGTTGATTCAGCCGCACCGCGTGAAAACCTAGCCGAAACGCTTTTTCCGCAATGCCCCAAACATAATTCGATTCGCTCGAACCCTCCAGCCCATGCAAAATCACCATAACCGGCGCATCTCGCCGTTTTCCCACTTGCCAGTGGCAGCGTCCAATAATCTTCGATTCCGGCTCGACTTCGAATAACCGCTCCTCCACCGGCGGCAATTCAAACCTGCGCCGCACAAATGCCGCCGCGATAGTCATCGCATGCCGGTTCCGCAGCCAATGCGGCTCAAATTTTTCCCTTTCCCAAGCCATGAAATCACTGTAGTTCACGCCCGCAACTCAAGCAACCTGACCTCCAACTTGACCGCAATCTCTCTGCCCCCTACAATAGAAACTTCACAGTGATTCATTTTTTCGATTTGATGAATTCATCTTCCAGCCCGGCGGCCACCCGCTGGGCTGCGCTGTTTTAAGCCGCTCCCCACTCCCTTGAAATGAGGTTGGAATGATCGAAGGTCCCATTCCCGAAGGTCTTACATTCGACGACGTGCTTCTGCTCCCCGGCAAATCCTCCATGCTGCCGGCGGAAGTCGACACGCGCACCTGCTTCACGCGCGAACTCTCGCTCAACATTCCCCTCGCCTCCGCCGCGATGGACACCGTCACCGAGTCCAACCTCGCCATGGCCATCGCCCGCCAGGGCGGCATCGGCATCGTGCATCGCAACATGCCCATCGACCGCCAAGCCGAGGAAGTCGACCGCGTCAAGCGCTCCGAAAGCGGCATGATCGTTGACCCCGTCACCATCTCGCCAGACATCACTCTCCGCCAGGCCCTCGAAATCATGGCGAAGTACCGCATCTCCGGCCTTCCCGTCACGCGCGGCTCGCGCCTCACCGGCATCCTCACCAACCGCGATCTGCGCTTCGAAAAAAATCACAATCAGCTCGTCAGCTCCGTCATGACGAAAGAAAATCTCGTCACCGTGCCCGTCGGCACCACGCTCGACGAAGCCGAACGCATCCTGCAAAAGCATCGCATCGAAAAACTTCTCGTCGTCGATCAGGACTTCAATCTCAAAGGCCTCATCACCGTTAAAGACATCCAGAAAAAACTCGCCTACCCGCGCGCCGCAAAAGACGAACAGGGCCGCCTCCGCGTTGGCGCCGCCGTCGGTGCTACCGGCGACTTCCTCGAACGCGCCGTCGAAATGGCCAAAACGAAAGTCGACGTCCTCGCCGTCGACACCGCCCACGGCCACTCCACCCGCGTCATGGAAGCCATCAAAGCCATCCAGCCATCGCCTTCCCGAAATGCAACTCATCGCCGGCAACGTCGCCACCTACGAAGCCGCGAAAGACCTCATCTCGCTCGGCATCGACGGCCTCAAAGTCGGCATCGGCCCCGGCTCGATTTGCACCACGCGCGTCGTCACCGGCGCCGGCGTGCCGCAACTCACCGCCATCATGGAAGTCCGCGCGCGCCGCCGCAAGGCACCGGCGTCCCCATCATCGCCGACGGCGGCATCAAATATTCAGGCGACATCACCAAAGCCATCGCCGCAGGCGCGTCCTGCGTGATGATCGGCAGCCTCTTCGCCGGCACCGAAGAATCCCCCGGCGAAACGATTCTTTACCAGGGCCGCACTTTCAAGTCCTACCGCGGCATGGGCTCCATCGGCGCGATGGACGCCGGCTCCGACCGGTACGCGACCGTGCAAGACACCGAAGAGCGTGGCAAGTCCGTCCCCGAAGGCGTCGAAGGCCGCGTCCCATACAAAGGTTCGCTCGGCGCGCTCACCGACCAGCTCGTCGGCGGCCTCAAATGCGGCATGGGCTACGTCGGCGCCCCCACGCTTCGCGAACTCACGGAAAAAGCCCGCTTCGTCCGCATCACCGCCGCCGGCCTCCGCGAATGCCACGTCCACGACGTCATCATCACGCGCGAAGCCCCGAACTATCGCATCGAGTAAATGTGGAGTGCGGGAGCCTAGCTCCCGCCTTTCCGGCGGTTGACTATTCTTCTTCCCGCATCCAACTCATCTCGGGAAAATGGCCGTCAATAAGCTAAACTGAAAATGTACCTGGAGAACTAGACTTGTCCGACTCGCAACCCTGGCGCAACCCTCGCCCCGCTCCGGAACTGCCCGAAATGCAACCCCGCCTGCACAAACTCCTCATCCCCGCCTGGTTTCGCGCCTGGTGGCCCGCTCTCCTCTGGGCTTGCCTCATTTTTACGTTCTCGACCGACACTTTCTCCTCCGAGCACACCGCGATGATTTTCTCCCCCCTCATCCGCTGGCTTTTCCCCCACCTAAGCGACGATCGGTTCGATCTCATTCACCATCTCATCCGCAAAAGCGCCCACTTCACCGAATATTTTATCTTCTGTCTTTTGCTCTATCGTGGCATTCGCGGCGACCGCAAAGGCTGGCGCTGGTCCTGGGGCTTTTCCGCCTGGTTTGTGGCCGCCGCTTATTCCTGCCTCGACGAAATCCACCAGGCCTTCGTCGTCAGCCGCACCGCCTCCCCCTACGATTCCCTCCTTGACTCCATCGGCGCCCTCTTCGCCTTCGCCGTGCTCTTCCTCTGGTTCCGCTTCCATTCAACAAAGCCAGCCAGCGCCCAAGAAGTCTCTGCCCGGCGCGGCTAGGCGTCGCGTTCTCGCGCCCAAAAATAGTTATTGACAGACCCACACCCTTGGTGGTACTCTTTTTGTCGGAGAATTAGACCCATTTAGCCTTTGCCGCCGTCTTTCCAGGCGGCCATTTTTTTGCCTTCTCGCATCTCCACGGGCAATGGTCAGGTTTGATGGCTCCATCGGTCCTCTGAGGGCTGCCTGAGAAAGTCCGTAATTGTCATCCCGAAATCAACCCCGTCCTGGGCAAACTCTTCACCGGCGTCGTCCAGAACCGTATCCCCTCGCAAAACGGCTATCCTCACCTGCCTTGGCCAGGTCATGCTGTCTTGCCGCAGCCATGCAGAGAGCGTTGGCGATACCGCATCCCCCCGCGAGGGATCGCGCGCCTTATCCTAACTGGAGACGAAGACACGCCCCTCGCTAGCTTCTCGGATGGCATACAAAAGGTCTTTCACGACAACGGTCTTAAGCACGTATCCAAATGCACCGGTCCTAAGAGCCGCAGCAACGAAATCAGGGTCACTATGCGCTGTCAGGAATACGACCTTCGACGAGCAACCAGATTCGCGGAGGCGGTCAACAGCCTCTAGACCACTGAGCCTAGGCATCGAAATGTCGGTGACAATGATATCTGGATCCAGTTCCATGGCAGCGTCGAACAGAGATTCGCCGTCACCCACGCACCCCACAATCTCAACTTCGATCTTCAGCAGACTTTGGATTATCTCTAAAAGGCCCCGATGGTCATCGGCAAGCAACACTCGCATTTTTCGCACCTAGGTCGCATCTAGCCGCGAGGTGCTCGGGCAAAAGACCTAGTTGGGGAGGGAAGCACCAAACTGGGGTTTGGCTCGGCAAGTCGTGTTTACACTAAGAGGTATACCCACCATGCGCCAGCGTCTAGTCGTAAAAGTACCGCGTGCAGTTTTGAAAAGCCAGACGCGCTTTGACGGCTCAGTTCGCCCGTTGGAAGTTGCGGCGTGGTTAATTCAATTGCTCAAGTCCAGGTTAGTCGTGCGGGCTCAACTGGAAACCGCGCTTGGAAACACAATTCCGGTATTTCTAGCGCCACAAATCCGTAAAGAGCTAGACCGTGGCGGGGCCGAATCGCAACAACTTCTTAGAGTGTGCAATATTGCACAGTCAGGTTCCCTTTAATTGTTTACAATGCGCCGAACGGTAAGTAGGGCTGTCTCCCAGCCCGGACCATAAAGCTTGGGAGGGATTATGGCTTGCTTATTATGTGGGTCAAGTAATGAAGCAGAATTTGCTGCAGAGATGGTCATCCACCTCGGCGGTCTCACAAATCTAGATTGTCCTGGCGTCTGGGTATTCCCAAAGCTTGTGACCTGCTTGGATTGTGGAATTGTGCGGTTTAACGTCTCGAAAACTGAATTAGCGTCGCTTACCACCGGTAGTCCGCCAAAGGGGCGGATGACCATGGCAGCGGGCTGACCGTGGAATTGTAATTTGCCGTTTAAATACTCACAAACTTCATTCCGGAGAGGACTGTTTCCACGGTGGTGAGCAGATCGCTGGCAATCATTGTTTTAGAAACGTAAGCCCATGCGCCAAGTTTCATAGCTTGCTGGACTATGTCAAACGATGATTCCTCGCTGAAGAATACTATTTTAGCTTCAGGGACCATTTCACGAATTTGGCGAGCGGTTTCGAGTCCATTTGCCGATGAGACCTCGATGCCCATCAGAATCAAATCCGGCTCCAGCTCCACCGCTTTTTGAAATGCTTCTAATCCGTTTGAAGCCTCGCCGACGACCTGCAATCCTGGCTCTTTGTGTATGGTTAGATAAGCAAAGCGGCGCCAGAGTTCGGAATCATCCACCACGAGAATACGGATCGACGAAGGTTTCAGAAACTCCCCCTTATAATGCTTCAGTTGAAGCACTGGCCAGCGCTGACTAACCCTCGAACTGTACGAATTCAGTTTGTTTCTGTCGTTGCTTGAAAACAGTCTCGCGCTTGCTCGGGAACAAGGAAGGAACCTGAACATCAGCGGCGAACGGCGTGGTGGTATGAAGAACGCGCCCGGCAGGGAGGGCTTTGTCCGGTTACAGCGTAATCCGACGTTGAGAATCGCAGGGTAGGGACTTTGATGGCAAAAAGTGCGATCCGTGTCCCGAGACCAGGCAGAAGCACAACTCCGTTGGGATCCGCACTTCCAGAAAACTCGCTTCTAAACTCTCTCGAATGAACACTTTCAAAAAAACCGGGGAGGGGGGCCGTACCGCCAGCCCGATTGAACAGCAAATCGCCCGCTGCGGCGATCCGCAGCGGGCGACATTGCGTCAGAAATCGCTCACCCTATCTGGGGTTCGCGTAAAGGGTTACTCCCTCATTCCCCAAATCAATTCTTGTAAGGCAGATATCTCCACATGTCGTTGAGATAGCCGCTTCCGCTGGTGCTCGTCGAATCGTAGCCTTCACCCCCGAAGAGCCAGAGCTGGCCGTTGCTATCGACCCAGTGCGTGGCATTGCTGCGCCCACCCGGGGTCCATATCTCGTATGTCTCATAGGGGCGCACCTCATTCCCATAGACACCGTTTTGACTACCGGTGTTTGAGCCCTTGATCCAGGCCCATGTGCCGGGCTGGCCAGCGGTCGAGTTTGGCGTGTAAACCCACAGGTCGTTGAGGGCGCCGTTGCCATTCGTTCCGGTGGAATCCAAACCCCAGCCACCAAAGAGCCAGAGGTTTCCGCCCGCGTCGATCCAGCTGCTAGCACCCCAACGCGACCCGGGAAATGCGCCAGTTGTGATAACAGGAGAACAAACAACATTGCTGCCGACAGTGAGGCCAACAGAAAGGCCACAAGTGCTCGCCGCACCCGTGGTACTCACCGGGCCCACCACCGTTTGTGTTTCGTAAGCGCCTGTCTGGTTCGCCGTGATGTTACCCATTACGAAAGTCCACTGTTTGCTGGCGATGTTGTATTCCCAAAGATCGTCCAGAATTCCGTTTGCCGTCGGCGGATTGTTTCCATCTTCGCCTTCTCCGCCGAAGAGCCACAGATTTCCAGCGGTGTCCGCCCAGCCAACCGCTTCCTGGCGTCCTCCAGGCACGTTGCTGGCTGATGCAACCCCAGGGGTGCCATAGCCAACGCCAATCTGGTTAGCCACACTCGAGCCAGACACGAAAGTCCACGTGCCAGCCGAGTACTCCCACAGGTCGTTGAGGAATCCCAAGGTTCCGGCCCCGTCTTTGCCGAATCCGCCGAAGAGCCAGAAATTCCCTGAAGCATCCGTCCAGGAGACCGCGTTCGTTCGAGCCCCCGGGTAGGGATTGACGCTAGGCGGGTAGACACCGTTCTGGTCAACATTGGCAGTGGCAGCGCCACTCTCCCAGGTCCACTGGCCGGCGGGTGTCGTGAAGTCGGGGCTCAAGGCACTTGCATTGAACATCCAGAAATCGTTTAGATAGTGGCCGCCATCGGAACCACCGAACAACCAAAGATTTCCGGTGTTGTCGGTCCAAGTAGCCGCTCCCAGCCTTGCTGGCGGCAGGCCAGGAGTTGCATACACACCGCCCTGGCCCTCGTGCTGCGCGTTGGCTATAATTTCCTTGCCAACTGTGGTGGGTGGCACGGTGTTGACCACTGTCGGGTCATAAGCGCCCTGCAACTGCCATTGACAGTAATCCCCAAGGTTGACGCACACCCAGAGGTCGTTCATCGGTGCATCCAGCGTGTCTGCCGGGGTACCGCCAATCAATTCCCAGCCGTCGCCGCCAAACAGCCACATGTTTCCGTTCTTGTCCGTCCAGCCAGCCGCGCCATATCGTGCTCCAGGTGTGTTGGTGAAAGGATTCGGAAACGTCCCAGGTGGCGTAGGCGCGCTGGATGGGAACGAGCCATACTGCGGTGCCGAAATCGTTCCGGCCGTTTTTGTGCCGTCGATCCAGGTCCAGTCATTATGCGCACAGTCGATTACGATGCTGTTTATGCTCATGGTGACCACGCCCTTATAGTTCCACAGCGTGCAGCCCTGGTTCTGGGTGCTGGGCGCGTGAAATACCGAGATCTGGAATTGGTCGTTGAGCGCCTCTGGCGTGGCAAACGTGAAAGGTCCGTTTTCCGTGACCGTCAGGGTGTTGCCCAGGTTGTTCTGCAAGAGGAAGCTGCCGTCCGTAAGCACGCCATTGTTTGGGGGGATCCCGGCCAATCCAACGACTGTTCCACCCACGCTATACGTTACCGCCGGGCAGACAATCGCAACGCTGGTAACGTTGGCGGTGGCAGTGCCGCTGCCTGTTCCAGCGCTGACAACGCAAGTCTGTGTCGGCGTGGTGGGCTGCGCAAAGATTGTTACGGTGTAGGCTGTACCAGTCGGAACGAGGTTTTTAAACGTAAACGGCTGATTGCCATTTGCAGGGCTGATCGTAAGCTGTTCGGAATCGCTGCTGTTCTCGAGGATCAGGCCGGTGCCCACAAGCCCGGTGACGGTGCCTCCGATCGAGTAACTCAATACGCAGTTCACTGCAACGGTTGTGACGTTTGCGGTGGCGACTCCGCTTCCACCCGTCACCGTGCAAATCTGGTTGGGGTTGACCGGTTGCGTAACCACCGTGACGGCGTAAACATCCGCGCCCGTTACGGGCGTCTTGAAGGTGAAAGGCCCATTCGCCGTAATCGTCAGGCTGTCGCCGCCGTTGTCCTGCAAGATGACGCTCGTGTTAGCGACGAGCCCGGCAACCGTGCCGCCGATGGTGGCCGTGACCGGATTTGTGGTGCAGGAGACCGTGAGGTTGACGTTAGCGCTGGCCGCGCCACTGCCTGTAGCCACCGCGCAAGTCTGCGTCGGATTGCTGGGTTGTGTTAGAACAGTTACCGCGTACGTACCGCCGCTGGCGATGGTCGTCCCAAAGGAAAAGTTACCGTTCCCAGTGATCGGTAGCTTATCCGTGGCATTATCCTCTAGAACGAACCCGGTGCCCGAAAGCCCGGTGACCGTTACGCTAATCGTATAGGGTCCGCCTGCAGCACCGCCGCCGCCCCCGGCACCCTTCGGTAACGAGCTACAACCAACGACAAAGGCCAAAATCGCCATCACGTTCAGAAGAAATAAAGGCTTTAGGGCGGCTTTCATAAATGTCTTCTCTCCTTGGCTTCCTCGCCACTAAAGGCTCCGACAGAATTTGAAGCCCGTTCGACTTACCCTGCTGCACCGGATTCGACCGTGCTGGGCTCGAACTGGGTTCCCGACGATTTGAGTTTGGAGTCACCGCGTCCGCAGTGATTCCCCGAAGCCTCGCGTCTTGCCCATTTAGGGTACGTTGCGGTTTCTGGGCAAATCAATTCACACTCGCAATAGCTGTGCGCACATAAACAATATCCGTTTGGGATAATGCAGGTCCTCGCCGTCTCGCGCCGTCAGGGTGGGGTATTCCAAGGATTCTCTAACAAACCCTCCAGGGTTCGACCGATTCCATCAGCGCACTCCCTGCCACCGCCGGTCTCTGCCTCTGGTTCCGATTCCGCCGGCGCCGCTCCTCAGTCGGGTCGGAGGAGGCGCGCTTGCGCGCTGGCCTCCGTCCGCCGCTCAAACTGCACGTGCGGTTTTCCCGCATGCAGCTTTCACGAAGACACATGATTTGAGATGTAGGGAAAGGCAAACACCAAGTGGACCTTTCTTACATCCGTCAGGTTGAGGCCGGCTTCCAGTATCCTCGGACGATGATGTACGGGTTTTTCGCTAAGCGAACTGATCCACCTTCATCATCCTTACTCTTCTGGCTGCCTGCCTCTTCCTTCCTGCCTTCGCCTGCCACCTTCCCCGACCCACACTGGTCGCCGATCGCTCGGTCACGTAACTTTCATCACGCTTCAGGTACTATTGGGCAGTCCGACTACTGACAAAGCATCGCTCGCCACTTCGCTTGCGCTTATAGGTCTGCTTACCCCAATGCCACTGGGGACTCTGTCAGTTCTCCTGAGGTCACGCGCTGTTCTTCCGTACCGTGCCGTCCGCAATCACCGTGGTGCGGTGGGTGAATGAGAACGCCTTCGTCCCGGAAGTGCAGACTCGACCTTGCCCCACGTTTGGCCGACCGGTTCATCTTGAGGATTGCCCCCATCGATTACGGCCCGGTACTTCTCCTCATGCCCTTCGGATTCCATCTCTCGATGGACACCCTGCCCTCCGAAGTACAGCAAGCGGTGGCTTTAGGTCGGTCTTGGCTGTATCCAGCTTTCGCTTTCGTGCCCGTTTAGACGTCTCCATACCTTCCGCTTCTCCGGCCAGCGAGGCTACGAACCCCGCTTCTTGGATATGGCGCCCCTCATTTGAGCACCAGAGGGACTTTAACCCTCCTGAACAACGCGCTGCTCAGCGCGCACTTCCCTCGTCTGACCCCGGCACCTCATTCGCTTGTATCCGCACTCTTTCTTATGGCATCTATAGTCCATCATGGAATTCAGACAACTCGGCTATTCCGGTCTTCAAGTTCCCGTTCTCAGCTACGGCACCGGCACTTTCGGCGGCGCCACCGAATTCTTCAAAGCCTGGGGCAGCAGTGACGTCGCCGAAGCCGCGCGCCTCGTCGACATCTGCCTCGACGCCGGCGTCAATCTCTTTGACACCGCCGACGTTTATTCGCGCGGCGTTTCTGAAGAGATCCTCGGCAAAGCCATCGCCGGCAAACGCAATCGGGTGCTCATTTCCACGAAAGCCACTTTCCCCATGGGCAGCGGCCCC
>CAVYFO010000036.1:0-18628 GCA_963767755.1 uncultured Acidobacteriota bacterium
GTCATTGTGAATGAAACGACGTATCAGTCGGCGAAGGACGACGGGTTTGTTTTTCGCGAGCTGGACTTGATTCAGGTCAAGGGGAAGCTGCAACCCGTCACGATCTACCAATTAATGGGACGCCAAGCGGATTTCGACGCCGGCGGCTCGGCGGAAGACGTGCGCCTGCAAGTAGAGCTGTTCGCCCATGCTCGCCAACTCTATCAGCACCGGCAGTGGGAAGCGGCCCAGCGGGCCTTTCAGGAGATTCTCGACAAGTGGCCTGCCGACGGCCCTTCCCGCGTATATTGGAAGCGCTGCCAGAATTATCTTTTTGAGGAGCCGCCGGCAAACTGGGACGGTGTCTTCGTCATGACGCATAAGTAGCAGCCAGTGCACAGCCCATCGCCGGGGCACCCGTTGCACTCTCACGAGCGATCCACCATTTGGGAGAAAACCTGAATGGCCTTCATGGCGAAAGACGGACCGAACGACCGCATGAATTCATTGCATCAATTCATTTGATGAGACGCGGAAACGCCAGCCCAATTTGGCCGACTCTTCAAAGTGACCTACGCTAAATTAGCGACATCCAAAAAGAGGTAAGATAAAAGCATCGCTGTCTCGCCCGATGGCTAGCAGGCTCAATCATAAAGGCTTGGCTGCGGTCGGGGCTCGGTCTTGCGTCGGCGAATGCGCCGCGAACGCCGCGAGATGGCAACCCAGATTGGGGCGACTCGAAGCCGGCAGGTCTGACTGGACAATGCATCGTGCCCTGACGGGGGGGCGTACCCAAACAATCGGCCTCGGGAATCTAAGACTAGAGCAGTTTGACGGCAGAACCGATTCAAATTGGGCCTGCGGGCGTATTGCCCTTTAGAGGAATCGTCGAAATCTTATGTGGATTGTCCGATTAGCGCTGGCGAGACCTTACACCTTCGTGGTTCTCGCTCTCGTCATTGTTCTGCTGACGCCCGTGGTACTTCTGCGCACGCCGACGGACATTTTCCCTGATATCAACATCCCGGTGGTCAGCCTGGTGTGGAAATATGACGGCCTCGAGCCTCTGGAGATGGAGCAGCGCATCACTTCGAATTCCGAGCGCGCCGTCACCACGCTGGTAAACGACGTCGAGCACATTGAATCGATCTCCATCAACGGGATCAGCGTCGTCAAAATCTATTTTCAGCCGAACGCCAATGTACAAACGGCGCTGGCGCAAACCACAGCCATTGTCCAAACCATCCTGAAATCCCTTCCGCCCGGGACCACTCCTCCTCTCGTGAGTATCTTTTCCGCCTCGACCGTTCCCGTCATCCAAATTGGATTGACCAGCGACAGCTTGAGCGAGCAGCAACTCTTCGACTTTGGGAACAATTTCATTCGCACGCAGTTGGCCACAGTGCAGGGCGCTGCTCTTCCGTACCCTTATGGCGGAAAACAACGAGTCGTTTCGGTGGACATCGATTCCGCGGCGCTGCAATCGAAAGGGCTCTCCCCCGTCGACATCGTAAACGCCATCGACGCGCAAAACTTGATCCTGCCCAGTGGAACAGTGAAGCTGGGCTCGCTGGAGTATCTCGTCGAGCTGAATGGCAGCCCTGTGAGCATCGAGGGTCTGAACGACCTGCCCATCAAGACCGTCAATGGCGCGACGATCTACATGAAAGACGTCGCTCATATTCGCGATGGGTTCAGCCCGCAAACCAATATCGTCCGCATGAACGGACAGCGCGGCGTGCTGATGAGTACGTATAAAACGGGCGGAGCTTCGACGCTCGATATCGTCGATCGCGTCAAGAAAGTATTGCAGGATTACTCATCCTCGTTGCCGCCGAGCCTCCATCTCACCACGTTTTTCGATCAATCCGTGTTTGTGCGCGCTTCGATTCAAGGCGTCTTGCGCGAAGCCCTGATCGCCGCGTGTCTGACTGCGGTGATGATTTTGATCTTCCTCGGGAACTGGAAGAGCACGCTGATTATTGCAATTTCCATTCCACTATCCATTCTCGTCAGCATTCTGATGCTCAGCGCACTGGGAGAAACGATCAACATCATGACTCTCGGCGGTCTGGCGCTCGCCGTGGGCATCCTGGTGGACGACGCCACCGTCGAAATCGAAAATATCAACCGCAATCTGGCCATGGGCAAAGAAACCGTCCAGGCCATTCTCGATGGCGCCGCGCAAATCGCCGTCCCAGCTTTTGTTTCCACGCTTTGCATTTGCATCGTCTTCATTCCCATGTTCTTCCTGTCGGGGGTGGCGAAATTTCTGTTCGTGCCACTGGCCGAAGCGGTCATCTTCGCCATGCTGGCTTCTTATGGATGGTCGAGGACCATCGTCCCCACGATGGCCATGTACCTCCTGAGCAGCGAGGACGAATACGATCCCGAAAAGCATGCCGGTGAAAAACAGGGCTTTTTCCGCCGCTATCAGCAGGGATTTGAGCGCGCCTTCGAGAGATTCCGCGAAGGCTACCATCGGGGCTTGGCCTCGGCTCTGGACCGGTCTCTATTGTTCGGTGGCTGTTTTCTTGGATTTTGCGTGCTTTCCGTCGGGCTAGTCACGGTTCTCGGCAGGGATTTCTTTCCCAAGGTCGATGCCGGTCAAATTCGTTTGCACTTCCGCGCTCGCACCGGCCTGCGCATCGAAGAAACCGCCCGTCTCGCTGACGAAGTGGACTCCGCCATTCGCGAGACCATTCCTCCCAATGAATTGCAAACGATTCTGGACAATATCGGAGTCCCGTACAGCGGCATCAACCTCAGCTACAGCAACTCCGGCACTTTTGGCACATCCGACGCCGAAATCATGGTGCAGTTGAAAGAAGAACGCGGGAAGCCGACCAGTGCTTACATCAATGATCTCCGCGAAAAGCTGCCGCGACTTTTCCCTGGAGTTCAGTTCTTCTTCCAGCCGGCGGATATCGTCACGCAAATTTTGAACTTCGGGACGCCCGCTCCCATCGATATCGCGGTAACGGGAGCAGACCAGCCCGGCGACTATGTGGTGGCGGAAAAACTCGCGAACGAGATCAAGCATATTCCCGGAGCCGTGGACGTCCACGTCCAACAGGCTCTCGATGAGCCAACGCTCCACTTGGACGTCGACCGCACGCGCGCGCAATCCGTCGGTCTCCAGGCCAAGGACGTGGCTGAGAACCTTTTGGTCTCTCTGAGCTCAAGCTTTCAGACTTCGCCTGCATTCTGGCTGGATCCGAAAAACGGCGTTGACTACAACGTAGCCGTGCAAACACCGCAGTATCGCGTGGACACCTATCAACAACTGGAGAACACACCAGTGACCGGCGTTGCAGCAGGAACACCTCCTCAGATCCTCGGAAATTTGGTCAACGTCACCACGACCGCAAGACAGGCAGAGATCTCTCACTACAACGTGCAGCGGATGATCAACGTCTATGCCGCCGTGGATGGACGGGACCTGGGCAGTGTTTCCGATCAGGTGCTGAAGCTGGTTAACAACGCCGAGCGCGAGCTTCCGCGAGGCAGCCACATCGAAGTGCGCGGCCAGGTGCAGACCATGCGAACTTCATTCCGCGGCCTGGCGATCGGACTGCTTGGCGCGATCATCCTGGCGTACTTGCTGATCGTCGTGAATTTCCAATCCTGGCTCGATCCTTTCATCATCATCACCGCGTTGCCGGGCGCTCTCGCCGGCATCTGCTGGATTTTGCTTTTGACTCACACGACCCTCAGCGTGCCATCGCTCACCGGCGCAATCATGTGCATGGGCGTGGCCACCGCCAACAGCATTTTGATGGTGTCCTTCGCGCGTGAACAACTGAGCGAAGGCAAGTCCGCGCGCGAAGCGGCCCTGCAGGCTGGCTTTGTGCGCATCCGCCCCGTTCTGATGACCGCCCTGGCGATGATTATCGGCATGGTTCCCATGGCCATCGGCCTCGGCGAGGGCGGTGAGCAAAACGCTCCGCTGGGCCGCGCCGTCATTGGCGGGTTGATTTTCGCGACGTTCGCGACGCTATTTTTTGTGCCTTGTGTGTTCTCCATGATCCATGGACGCCGCGAGCGGAGAAGGCATCACGGCGCAACATCATCCCCAACGCTTGCCTAGATCAAAACTATTTGCGGCAGTAGGGGGTGAACGGGATTATGAAGGAAGGTGGTTCACAGATGGAACCTGAACAGGGAGGGCAACAGCCGGCCAGAGGCAGCCAGCTGTTTACCTATCTCATCGGCGGCGTAATCCTCCTGGTAATCTTGGGGGCATTCACGCTTTTCCAGCGCCGCGCGCAATATCACGCTTTGGCCGAAGAAACGGAAACGCTGGCCATTCCTACCGTGGCCGTGATCCATCCCGATACCGAGGCCACGCAGGAAGACCTTGTGCTCCCGGGCACACTCCAGGCCTACGTGGAATCACCCATCTATGCCCGTACGAATGGCTACCTCAAAAAGTGGTACCACGATATCGGAGCCCGCGTCTCGAACGGCGAACTATTGGCGGATATTGACACGCCGGAAGTCGATCAGCAGCTTTCGCAATCCCGCGCCGATCTAAACACCGCAGAAGCGAACGCGAATCTTTCCAGAATTACCGCGACGCGCTATCAGGACCTCATTAAGACGGATGGAGTTTCCAAACAGGAAGTCGACAATGCCGTAGGCGACTACGAAGCGAAAGCGGCCACCGTGAGGTCCTCGGAAGCCAATGTGCGCCGCCTCGAGGAGTTGGAATCGTTCAAGCACGTTTACGCGCCGTTCAGCGGGGTCATCACGCGCCGCAACATCGATATCGGTACGCTGATTAACGCCGGCAACGGCGGAGCTCAGCAGGAGCTTTTCACTCTTGCGCAAACCGATCCTATTCGCGTTTATGTCAATGTGCCGGAAATGTATTCGCCTTCCGTCCGCGCCGGTCTCGGTGCCTACCTCGAGCTGGCGCAATATCCCGGCCAGAATTTCCAGGGAAAAGTGGTGCGCACTGCGGAAGCCATCGATCCCAATACGAGAACGCTGCTGACGGAAGTGGATGTTCCCAACCGGGACGGCCGGCTCTTCCCCGGCGGCTATGCTCAGGTGCATCTGCAAGTGAAAGTCGCTGCTTCTCGAGTGCAAGTGCCGGTGAACGCGCTGCTCTTCCGCTCGGAAGGCTTGCGCGCCGTGGTTGTGGACGCCAATCATAAAACTCACCTTCGCGCGCTAACGATTGGGCGGGACTTCGGCACAACTTTGGAAGTCCTGCAGGGCCTACAGCCGAACGATTGGATTGTCGTTAATCCTCCTGACTCCATCAACGATGATGAAAGCGTGCGGGTCAAAGAAGTTACGCAGCCTCCCGCGCTGGCGCTGCCGGGCGCAAACCGTGCCCCGGCCTCCGCCCCGCAATCGAAAGCTCCCGCCGCGAATGGAGCGCCTGGAGCCAAGCGTTAATGATCGAGAGAAAGCCTCTGCTGCTTTGTGTGTTTGTAGCCTCCCTAATTTCGCCGCTGGCTGGATGCACGGTCGGGCCGAATTATGCACGCGCAACCGCCCCAACTACCGCGAAGTGGGATGTGCAAGCACCCTGGCGGCAAAGCGATCCCAAAGATGCTGTTGCCAAGGGAAAGTGGTGGGGCGTTTTTCACGACGACGAATTAAATAGCCTGGAAAAAGACGCCCTCGCGGCGAACCAAAACCTGCAAGCCGCGATCGGAAATTATCATCAAGCGCGCGCCGCGGCAGCTCTTCAGGTTGCGACAAATTTCCCCACATTCGGTGTTTCTCCAAGTGCCGAGCGCCAGCGCGTCTCTGGGAACCGGCCGCCTAACGGCGCCATCGGCCCCTTGCAGCCCGTCACACAAAACGCGTTCACGTTGCCATTTACGGCCGGATACGAAGTGGACCTTTTCGGTCAGCGCCGCAGAACGATCGAGGCGGCAGAAGCTTCCTATCAGGCCAGCGCCGCGGATCTCGAAAATGTCCGTCTCGTCATCACCGCCGATCTGGCGGGCGACTATTTCACTCTCCGCCAGCTCGATAGCGAGCTTGGAATACTGAATCGCACGGTGGAAACGCTGCGCCGGGGCTTGGAACTCGTCGACTCGCGCCACAAAGGCGGCGTCGCTTCCGGCCTCGACGTCGCGCAGGAAGAAACTCTGCTTCAAACCACGCGCACGCAAGCCACTCTTTTGTTACAACAACGAAAACAGTTTGAGGATGCGATTGCCGTCCTCGTCGGAAAACCCGCTCCGGACTTCCAAATCCCAACTAAAGAACTGAACGCCGAACCGCCCGCCATCGATCTCGGCCTTCCCTCCGATTTGCTCGAGAGGCGCCCGGACATCGCCGAAGCTGAGCGCCAAATGGCCGCGGCCAATGCGCAAATCGGGGTTGCGAAGGCCGCGTACTACCCTTCTCTGAATCTCTTCGGCACTGGCGGCTGGCAGGCCGCTGACATCCTAAAGCTGGCCAACGTCTCCAGCACTTTCTGGGCGCTCGGCGCAAACGTGGCGGAAAGTATCTTCACAGGAGGCTCCCGCCGAGCTCAGGTCGAGTTTGCAAAATCCGGTTACGACGTGACCGTCGCGAATTACCGCCAGTCCGTCCTCGCCGCCTTTCAGGAAGTCCAGGACGACGTCACCGGACTCACCGTTCTTGAGAAGGCGCGCGATACGCAGCAACTCGCCGTGGATGCCGCGCGCCGCACTCTGGACATTTCCGAAGATCGCTACAAGGGCGGCCTCGTCAGCTATCTCGACGTAGTTACCGCGCAGCAAAATCTGCTCATCGACGAACAGGAAGCCGCCGTCATTCAAGGCCAGCGCCTCGTCACCAGCGTTCTCCTGGTAAAAGCGCTCGGCGGCGGCTGGGACGCCTCCAGCCTCGCGGCCATCCAGGTCAAGCCCAAGCTCAAAGATATTGTCGCGCCCTGACATTCTCCGATCCTGTTCTGCTTCTCGATGTTGCGCTTGACGCGCCGCTTGCTTCTCCTCCCTCAACCCTTGACAACGGTTCGCTTTTTTCATATAGGTAGAACTTCTAGGCTTAACGGTAGGTCTTCTAGGTGTCCCGATGGCGCAAGAAAAATCCGAGTTCCTCAAAGGAACTCTCGACATGCTGATTCTCAAGATTGTCGCGCTCGGCCCGATCCATGGCTACGCCATCTCGCAGCGCATCCAGCAAATCTCGAAAGATTTCTTCCAGGTACCGCAAGGCTCGCTCTATCCCGCGCTTCACCGCCTCGAAGACCGCGGCTGGCTCTCCGCGGACTGGCGCGAATCCGAAACCGGCCGCAACGCAAAGTTTTATACGCTCACCAGAAAGGGCCGCAGGCAGCTCGAGACGGAACTTGTTTATTGGTCGCGTCTCTCCGACGCCGTGGCTCTAATTCTGCGCACTGCCGAATAGGAGGCGCCTCCATGCATTGGCTCAACCGCATTTTCCGCAAAGATCAGTCCGAAAAACAGCTCGACGCCGAGCTCCGCTTCCACCTCGAAAAACAAATCTCCGACTACATCGCGTCAGGCATGCCTCCCGAAGAAGCCTGCCGCCGCGCCCACCTCGATTTCGGCGGCCTCGAATCCATCAAGCAACAAACCCGCGAATCCCACCGCAGCAATCTGCTCGAAACGTTTTTCCAAGATTTGCGCTATGCGTTTCGCATGCTGCGCAAAAATCCAGGCTTCACGATTACAGCCGCCGTCACGCTCGCTCTTGGCATCGGCGCAAACACCGCCATTTTCAGCATCGTCGAGACCGCTCTGC
Source organism: uncultured Acidobacteriota bacterium (assembly GCA_963767755.1). GTDB lineage: Bacteria > Acidobacteriota > Terriglobia > Acidiferrales > UBA7541 > Acidiferrum. The sequence continues at coordinate 7,702 of CAVYFO010000036.1, forward strand.
TCCGCCCGCTCCCTTTCAAAGATTCTTCCCGCATCATGATTGTTTCCACGAAAACGGCCATGTTTCCCGCGTTTTCTCTCGGGAACTCCTGGCCGGCCTTTCAGCTCATTCGCTCGCAAGCTTCCTCCCTCGAGGAATCAGCCGTCTACTCCCAATCAGACAAGACCTTAACCGGTCAGGGTGCTCCTGCACAACTGAGCGTCACCAGCGTCTCTGACGGCTTCTTTGAAGAACTCGGCGCGAGCGCCCAGAGAGGGCGCTTGCTCAACATTTCGGACCAAAAGTCCGGACGAAACTTCGTCGCCGTCCTTTCGGACTCACTTTGGCGCACGCGTTTCGGTGCCGATCCTGCGATTCTCGGTCGCGCTCTGGTTCTCGATAAGCAGTCTTACACTGTAGTCGGCGTGGCCGCCCGCAATTTCGATTCCCCGGAGAAAAACGAAGTCTGGATTCCCGTCGCGATCACTCCCGACATCGAGCATCAACCAGCCTTTTTCATGTTTCAACTTCTGGGCAAATTGCGGCGCGGCCGAAAAATCACTCAGCTCAACGCCGAGCTCGCCACCATCGCCCAGCGCCTCATTAAAGATTCTCCCGTTCTGAAATCTGGCCTCACTTTCACGGCGGAGCCGCTTCTCGAGTCTCGCGTGCAATACGTTCGCACTGCCTACCTCATCCTTCTTGGAGCATCCACGCTTGTCCTGCTCATCGCCTGCGCGAATCTTTCGAGCCTTCTTCTCGCCCGCGGATCCGCTCGCCAGCGCGAAATGGCTCTCCGCGCCGCGCTAGGGGCCTCTCGCGGCCGCCTCCTCCGTCAAGGATTGGTGGAAAGTTGCCTGATTGCCCTTCTCGGTGGCGCGCTCGGTATGCTTCTGGCCGCCGGCGGAGTGGAGTTGTTCCGCAGAATTGCTCCCGCTGGCACGCCCCGTCTAAACGAAGTATCCGTCGACTCCACTCTCCTATTGTTTTCCCTGTTCTCTTCGCTCGTCGCCGGCTTAATTTTCGGCCTGGCACCTGCCCGCCGCGCCGCTCGCATGGATCCCAATGAGGCTCTCAAGGAAGGCACCGGCACGAATCTCGGCGCCGCCCGCACGGCTCATCAATCGAAACTCGGCAACGCTCTCGTCGTCGTCGAAGTCGCCCTGGCTTTCATTCTTCTCATCGGTTCCGCGCTCATGACGCAAACTGTCTACAACCTCCTCCATCAAAATCCCGGCTTTCGCACGGACCACCTTCTCTCTTTCGATCTTCCGACTCCGCCCATCTATGACGTTCCCGGCCCCGCATTCGTGCAGCAATATGTGGCGCGCCTGAAACAAACCGTCGAGCAAGTTCAGCTCGTTCCCGGGGCAGCTGCCGTCACCGCTTCCGATCAAGCTCTCTTGACGGGGACGACGATGATGCAAGCCGGTCTGGAGGCTGAAGGAGCTCTCCCACCCAAGACTGGTGAACAGCGCTACGCCAAAGCGCGGTATGTTTACCCTTCTTATTTCCAAACCCTCGGTATGCCCCTTCTTAGTGGAAGAGATTTCACGGACCGCGACGCGCAAGGCACTCCACGCGCCATCATCGTGAACGAAGCGATGGCACGGCAATATTGGGGCTCGACGAATGTGCTCGGAAAGCACATCGGCATGTTCAAGGACGAAAAAAGAAATCGGGAATGGTATGAAGTGGTCGGTGTCGTCTCCGATGTGCGCGAGACCAACGTCAGCGACGCCCCCGGCCCGGAATACTATCTTTCGATGCTGCAAGGCGGCACTGGTTCGATCCACCTCTTCGTGCGGACGCTTGCCGACCCGGACGCTCTTGCCACGGCAATCTCCCGCCAAATCTGGTCTGTATTTCCTGACCAGCCTGTGACCCACCTCACCACCATGTCGCGCGTCATCTCCGAATCTGTCGGCGACCAGCGCCTGCGCAGCGTTTTGCTCGTCGTTTTCGCCGCCATCGGCTTTGCGCTGGCGCTTCTCGGTGTTTACGGCGTCATCTCCTATTCGGTCGCGCGCCGCGTCCAGGAAATCGGCATTCGCATGGCTCTCGGCGCGACTCAGCGCGACATTCTTGCAATGATTCTTCGCCAAGGCCTCCTGTCGGTGGCTATCGGCGTCGCATTAGGCGCTGGAGGCGCGTTCGTTCTCGCACGCGCCATCGCCAGCCAATTGTACGGCGTCCAGCCCGCTGACCCCGCCACGTTTATCGCCGCATCCGCGGCAGTCCTCGTGATCGCCTGCCTCGCCTGCTGCATCCCAGCCCGCCGCGCAATGCGCGTTGACCCCATCGTCGCCCTGCGCTATGAATAAATCATGGTTCTGCGAACCACAACGAACCATGAAAATAACCTAGAGATGGAGGTATCTTGGAGCACCGTCAAGTGGACGAAGGCCGAGCTATTCTGGCGCGATTCGAGCCCGAGTATGAATATGACCTGGACGTCGATGGGCACAACGAACTGTTGCCTCTGTCGCAAGACAGAGAGCACGCTAAGGAATTTCGGTAATTTGCTGACGTCCTCCGCTAGGCGGTGGAAGGAGTTTGGCGATGGAAGTTGTACATGAAGTGTGTTGCGGTTTGGATGTTCACAAGAAGAGTGTAACGGCGTGTGTGCTGTGGGCTTCTGGCCGACGGCGACAGACGCGGGCGTTCGGGACGTTTACGCGAGAACTGTTAGAGTTGGGCGATTGGCTGCGCGCCTGTGGAGTAACCCATGTGGCGATGGAGTCCACGGGAGTGTACTGGAAGCCGGTGTGGAACCTTCTGGAAGGACAGTTCGAGGTACTGCTGGTGAATGCGCAGCACATCAAGGCGGTGCCAGGACGGAAGACCGATCAGAAGGACAGTGAGTGGATCGCCGATCTGCTGCAACACGGGCTGCTGCGCGCCAGTTTTGTGCCGCCGACTCCCACACGGGAGCTGCGCGATCTGACGCGCTATCGGGCGAGCCTGGCACAGGAGATCAACCGCATCGCCAACCGGATCCAGAAGGTGTTGGAAGATGCCAACATCAAGCTGGCTTCGGTGGCTACCGACACCTTGGGCGCTTCCGGCCGGGCCATGTTGGAAGCGCTCGTGAACGGCGAGCAAGACAGCCAGCGGCTTGCGGAGATGTCCCGCGGTCTGCTGCGCAACAAGATTCCCCAATTGCAGCAGGCTCTGGAAGGACGCGTTACCGCACATCATCGATTTCTGCTGCGCGAATTGCTGGATCATCTTTACTTTGTGGAGTCGAAGATGGGGCGGATCGAGGAAGAGATCGCGGAGCGCCTGGCCCCTTTTCAGAGTGAGGTCGCGCGGTTGTGTACCATTCCCGGAGTGGACCGCGTAACCGCCTGGGGATTGCTGGCGGAGATCGGGATGAACATGAAGCAGTTCTCCGATGCACAGCACCTGGCAAGCTGGGCGGGACTCTGTCCGGGCAGTCACGAGAGCGCCGGCAAGCGCAAGAGCGGAAAGATCCGCAAAGGGAGCCTATGGTTGCGTCGCTGCCTATGCCAAGGAGCCTGGGCCGTCTCGACCAAGAAGAACAACTATTTGTCGGCTCTCTATCGTCGGCTAGCAGTGCGAAGGGGATCGAAACGCGCGACCATCGCGGTGGCCCACAAGCTCCTGGTCATTGCCTATTACATCCTGCGAGACGGGACTTGTTACAGCGACCTCGGCGCAGACTACTTCGATCGCCTGAACCCAGAAGGCCTGCGCAGGCGCTTAACCAAACGACTCGAAGGCCTAGGCTTCAAAGTGATCCTGGAGCCCTCAGCTCAAGTCGCCTAGAAGTGATTTTCTAAGGAATAAATTTGTAGAGCTTCAAATCATAAACATGCCGTAGATAGTTCGATGATGTTCTTCAAGCTTGGAATAGCATCAGCGCTCGTAAATGACGCTTGATGTGTTCAATTGACATCGTTTCTTGTGCATGGCATCATGAGAGTATGAGAACCACAATCTCCCTGGACGATGATGTCGTCAAAGAAATTAAGACATACGCCAAAAGCCGTGATGTCTCCATCGGCAAGGCCGTTTCAGACCTGGTCCGCCGGGGGCTGCGCGCTCCATTAAGGACCCGCATCGTCAACGGTTTCCATGTTGTCGAACTCCCGCCGGATTCGCCTACCGTTACATCCGAGGACGTCAAGAGGCTCCAGGACGAACTGGAGTGAAAGCCTCTTTTCTGCTGGATGCCAATGTCCTGATCGCCATGGCTTGGCCCGCCCACAGCGCCCATGCCAAAGTCGAGGAATGGCTTTCGCGTCACGCGCGTGATGAGTGGGCGAGTTGTCCGCTGACACAAACCGCATTCGTGAGAATAATCTCGAACCCCTCGTTCTCTCCGGACGCGCTCACGCCTGGGGATGCCATGACTCTTCTGCAGGCTTACGTCAGCCATCCCACGCACAAGTTCTGGCCGGACGAAATCGGGTTCATCGACGCACTTGAGCCAATGAAAGCGCGATTGCAAGGCCATCAACAAGTGACGGATGCCTATCTGCTGGGACTCGCGATCCACAAAAATGGAAAGTTCGCGACGATGGATCAAGGCGTGTTGTCGTTGCTGCCTCAAGAAACTGGTGCGGCCGATTTCATCGAGCTGCTTTGATTAGCGTTACCCCGGGGGCCAGCGGAATTGGCGGCCGCCTAGCAGGTGCAGATGGAGATGGAATACGGACTGGCCGGCGCCGGTGCCATTGTTGAAGACGGTGCGATAGCCTGCCAGGAGATTGCGTTCGCGGGCGAGCCGCGCGGCGACTAGATGCAGCTTGCCGATTAGCGCTTGGTCTTCCTGGGTCGCGTCATCCAGCGAGACAAAATGTTTTCGTGGGACAAGCAGGATGTGCGTCGGCGCTTGCGGGCTGATGTCTTCGAAGGCAAGAATGTCCGCGTCTTCATAAACGATTTTTGACGGTATTTGTTTCGCGGCAATTTTGCAGAACAGGCAGTCAGCGCTCATCAATTCCCTCCTGCGGGCGCGCCTTCATCGAGGCGAACGACGATCGGCGTAACTCCCTCGCGGTCGCGCAATTGCTCGCCGAATTGCCGCGCGGCGTCTTCTCCGGAAACTTTACCGACGCGCACGCGGTAATACGTTCCGTCAGGCGAATCGTATTGCTGAATGAAAATCGGTGAATAGGAAAGACTCAGGCGGTCGCGCAATCGCTGCGCGTTCGCGGGATCGCGGAACGCGCCGACTTGCACCGTAAAGTAGCCCGCCGTCGGATCGATGCCGGGCGTGATGACTTCAAGGCGCACAGGGACAACTCCAGGTCCTATCGATTCGATGGCGCGCGCGGCGGCCTGCGAAAGATCGATGATGCGATTTTCGACGAACGGCCCGCGATCCGTGATGCGCACAACGGTCGATTTTCCGTTGTTGAGATTCGTGACTCGCACCATCGTGTCGAACGGCAGCGTGCGGTGCGCCGCCGTCAATTTGTTCATGTCGTAGATTTCGCCGTTCGAGGCGCGCCGCCCGTTGAAGGGCACGCCGTACCACGAAGCATTCCCTTCTTCGATGTAGCCTTCTGGCGCGGGAGTGCCCGAAGCCTTGCCCCGTCTTGGCGAACGCGCCGGAGCCGGCGCTCCGACTGACGTAGCACTTTTTGAGGACTCGATGGTTTCCGGCGGCGCGGCAGCGGGTTGCGACGGTGGCGGGTTGGCCGTGACGCGGCGCCCAGCACAACCGGTCAGTGAAAGATAGCCAGCGAGGCCCAACAATAGCAGTAAGAATGTCTGTCGGAACTTGGCCCTTGGGTAGGTCACAAGTTCGCTCGCATCAGGATTGCGATGGCGGCTTCTGCGAATCTTTTTGGGCGCGCGCAGCATTGCGGGCTTCGATCCACGCGGCGGCTTCGGTAATTTTCTCGGAAACTTCGCGCAGGAATTGCGCTGTGCGCTTTTCCGTTTCTGGCGCGACGTCTTCTTTCACAAAATTTTTCACGCGCGTGAGTTCTTCGTCGACGCGTTTTCCAAAATCCTCAAAACTGTTTATGTTTTTCAAGCGCGAAACCTCCTCGTCGATGCGGCGGCCGAATTCCTCGAATTTGTCCATGTGGATGCCCCCGGTTCCTCGTTCACGGTAAAAACCTGGAGATTCTGTATTATAGGAACGCGGTACGCGGCTCGCAAGGAGGAGAATTGGCGCTTTCGTATGAGTGGCAGCGTCGTTTGGAGCGCTGGAAGAATTCGTTACGGGAACTCACGGGGTTTGGAGGAGGTGGCGGAGGCGGCGAGCAGGGACCGCGGCCTCAGATTTGTCCGGCTTGCGGCTCGCTCGTCGGCATTCATGCGACGAAATGCCATGTCTGCGGCACGAACTTGCGCTTTTCTCTCGCGGCTCTGAGCAAGAAATTTTCCGGAGTGTTCGGTGAGCACGTTGCTCCGGTGACCACGGCGCTCCTAATCGCGAACTTTTTGATGCTTGGCGTGAGTTGGCTTGCTTTTGCGGCCGTCGGAAAGGGTGGGGGCCTCACCATTTTGTGGGGATTGAGCGGCGTACCTCAGTATCACCTGGGCATGAGCGTCCCCTTGCCGTATCTAGTCGCGACCAACGAGTGGTGGAGGCTGGTGACTGCCCAGTTCCTCCATGGCGGGCTGATCCACATTGGCTTCAACATGATGGTGCTGATGCAAATTGGCCCGGCAGTGGAAGAGGTCTACGGATCCGCGCGGTACCTGTTTCTTTACATCGTTACGGGCGCGTTCGGCTACGTACTGAGCTCAATCACCGGCCATTTCTCGCTTGGGGCCAGCGCCGGTTTGCTCGGGCTCATCGGCCTGATGCTGGCGATCACTTCCAAACGGGGCGGGTCGCAGATGCGCGAATTGCGCTCGCGAATCATCACTTCGCTCGTCATCCTGTTTGCCATTGGCTTTACAGGATTCATGGCCATGGACAATTGGGCGCATGGCGGCGGCTTGGCGGCGGGATTCGTGTTAGGAAAGATCTTTGCGGACCGGCAGCCGGCTACAGCAAATGAACGGCGCAGAGCCTACGCGATGGGGTGGCTTGCGGGGCTGGCGATTGTAGCCAGTTTTGTATTGATGATTATGCACTATCGCGATCCTTTGCCTGGAGAATCCGCACAATCGTATCCCGCGCGTGGACAAAGTGCGTTACTCTACTGTCGGTACGAGACGCCCATCGTGGATCCGCATTCCATCGTGGTTGTGAGTTTGCACTCGCCCAAAGAAAAAGTCTGGGGCGAGCTGCTGGACATTAACCCGTCCGGCGTAACGCTGCGCGGCATCGATCTGAACTCTTTCGACCATTTTATTCGGCAGATTAACGAGCCCGATGGGGAACGCATCGGCTTGCCCACGATTTTCTTCCCGATGAATCGCGTCGAGCGGGTCTCGCTCGATGAGCCGAGCGGCTCAATTCCCTCCATGAACGAGCTTTTCGCGCGCAAAATCGGGCGCAATCTCACCGACTATCTTTCGCAATTCGCGTAGCCCACACCTTGAAGATGGATTTTGCCCGGCCAGTGACCACGGAACTGCGTTATCCTCAATGAGAATGAAAGGCCGCATCTGGACGGTTCCCAATCAAATCACGCTGTTGAGGCTCGGCTTTTTGCCGTTTTTTCTGATTCTTATATCGTATGAGAGCTACAAATGGGCGCTGCTGGTGCTGGTCGTGGCGGGCCTTTCGGATGGCATCGACGGATTGCTTGCGCGCAGTCTGAATCAAAAGTCCTCTCTTGGCGCGTATCTCGATCCCATCGCTGACAAGCTGCTGCTCTCTTCGTCGTTTATTATTTTGGCGTTCAAGAAAAAAATTGCGTGGTGGCTGACGATTATCGTTTTCAGCCGCGACATTTTGATTTTGGTTGTGGCTGTCGTGATTTTGCTGATCTCCGGGTATCGGCCGTTTCCGCCAAGCATTTTTGGCAAGCTGACCACGACGTTTCAGATCATCTTGGTCTTCACCGTAGTGTTTTCCGCGGCATTTCCGGATTTTCATCTGGGAAAAATCATCCACCTCCTCATTTACGGCGTTACCTTTTTCAGCATCTTTTCCGCGTTTCACTATTCCTTTATGACCACGCGAAGCCTCAGCAGTTCTTCGGCTTAAGAAAAACATTGACACAGAGAACGCAGAGAGCATAGAGGACACAGAGAAAAATCGCCTTTCAGATCGGCATTGGCTTGGGGCCGGCGACTGGAACAAGGAGCTTGGGTTCTGTCAGGGACTGGACCTGCTCGAAGGTTGCGTCGGGAGCGACTTCGCGGAGGACCAGGCCATCGGGAGTGACGTCGATGAAGGCGAGCTCGGTGACGATGTGGTCGACGACTTCGACACCGGTAAGCGGCAGCGTGCATTTTTTGAGAATTTTTGGCTTGTTGTCGCGCGTGGCGTGCTCCATGGCGATGAAGACACACTTGGCTCCGGCGACGAGATCCATCGCGCCGCCCATGCCTTTCAGCATTTTGCCGGGAATGGCCCAATTGGCGAGAGTTCCCTTTTCATCGACCTGGAGCGCCCCGAGAACGGTGAGGTCGACGTGGCCGCCGCGAATCATCGCGAACGAATCTGCGGATGAGAAGTACGCACTGCCCGGCAACTCGGTGACAGTTTCTTTGCCGGCGTTGATTAGGTCCGCATCGACTTCGGATTCAAGCGGATACGGACCGACTCCGAGCATACCGTTTTCCGATTGCAACATGACGTCCATACCTTCGGGCACATAGTTCGCGACAAGCGTGGGCATACCGATGCCAAGATTGACGTAATAGCCGTCGCGCAGTTCCAGCGCAATCCGCCGCGCAATCCGTTCCCGTTTTTGTTCGTCGGTCAGCAGCATTGGAAGTCTAACCGCCTCAGGCGGCCCTTTTCCTTCCCCGAATGCGGAAGACTGCGCTCGCAGTAATCGCTCCGATGAACAAGTAAACGAGGGCAAGGGAAACAAGTACAAGCGTGTGTGCTACATTTTGTTTTCGACTGAAAAGGGTCAGGATCTGCGATGGCAGTATGCTGAGAACAGCAATCAACTCCGATTTGTATTTGGCCAACAGGCCCACCGAAGCTCCGACGAGCAGAGCAACAACGGGGTCTAAGAAATATCGGGCGAAATTGCCTAAGGTCACCTCATTGGGAAATGTGTTCGACAGTCGATAAAGGACGTAGCCACCAACAGCGGATCCGAGGACACTGAGGCCGAGGCCCACTGCGAAAGCGAGTATCTGTCTTGCCATAAGTCCTTGTTCCCTCATTTCACCACTAACACTAGGCACGTCGTCCTGTGCGGTCGCAGCTGACGGCCTGAAGCCCGCGCTCTGGGAAATCAGGTCATGTCCTCCGTATCGTGCGGCGCTCGATGCGTTTCTCGTAGCTGGGGCCGTGCAAGATGGCGTTGACGAAGATGCTGGGGGTGTGGACCTGATTGGGATCGAGCTGGCCCAGATCGACTATTTCTTCGACTTCGGCGATGACGTAGTCGGCGGCGGTGGCCATCATGGGATTGAAGTTGCGGGCGGTCTTGCGATAGATGAGGTTGCCCCAGCGGTCCCCTTTCCAGGCTTTGATGAAGGCGAAATTTCCATGGAGGGCGCGCTCGAGAACGTACTGGCGGCCGTCGAAGTCGCGGGTTTCTTTGCCTTCGGCGACCATGGTGCCGTGGCCGGTGGGCGTGTAGAACGCGGGGATGCCTGCGCCGCCGGCGCGGAGGCGTTCGGCTAGAGTGCCTTGCGGATTTAGCTCGACTTGCAGCTCGCCGCTTAGGACTAACTTCTCGAAGAGCTTGTTTTCGCCGACGTAGGTCGAGACCATTTTCTTGACCTGTCGATTCTGGAGGAGGAGGCCGATGCCGAAGTCGTCGATGCCAGCGTTGTTGCTGACGATGGTGAGGTCTTTGGTGCCTTTGCGGCGGACGGCAGCAATCAGGTTCTCCGGGATGCCGCATAGGCCGAAGCCACCCATGAGGATGGTGGCGCCGTCGGTCAGTTTGGCGATGGCGGCGTCGGCGCTGGAGATCCTTTTATCCATGGCGAGGGTCCCGGTGGCGTGTTGGAAAAGCGCACAGGCTGAAGCCTGTGCCACTGGCGTCGGCGGAGGGGATGCGCTTGTCCAAGGGGGCTCCTGGGCGAACGTCGAGTGTACTGCAACGAAGGGTTATGCGACGTAAAGAAGTAAAGACTCGGCCTGCTGCCCTCGTGTTTCCGGAATTGAGCGGTGGTTCCAACCCCACCCCCCGGTATACAGAGTAGTGTGAAGTAAACCCATGAAACGATTTGACTTGCAGGGAATTGGTGTGTGGGCCACACGGCAGCGAAACGAAAGCCTGGGCGAGGCCCGCCACCCCCGGTGTTTTTCTGTAAGAGCGGCAAACACAGGACTTATGCTTGATGTGGCGTCAATATTCGCGTCAAGGCAGCGCCTATGCCTAGAAGGGCGCAGTGTGCTGCGCCCCTACAAAGGACAGAAACAAAAAACGCCGGCAAGATGCCGACGGTGCGAGACAAAATACGGTATTACCTAGGAGATACGGTACCAGAAATTACAGATTTGTCAAGGGAAATCGGGGGCTATTGTCAAACCTCATTTAAAATGTCCCCTGGTTTACCTCGATTAAAATGTCCCCTTGCCTAGCAGAAAGCGGTTCCAGAGCGGCGGCAAGATCCTGGGCATCACCTAGGGGGCTCCAGAAGGGAGACGAGGCCGATCATTTGTTTTGGTTCTGGCATAAATCAGGAAAATCGATATTATAGGGGCATTTGTTTCGTTGTGTCGGGGCGCAGTTCACTTTTCTCGGGAATGGATAAAAATGAAAATCAATAAGACGTGGTGCGTGCAGCGTGGCCGAGTCGCGGCGATAGCTTTTGCATTGGCTGGAGTGATCGGTGGGCTGCTGGGATTCGGCAAGACTGTGAATGCGCAGCACCGGATGCATGGGCAGCAGGAGCCCGAAAACCGGAGCCATCCCTGGATGAACGC